>JBCCKF010000001.1:0-576630 GCA_039027435.1 Pseudomonadota bacterium
CGTCGATTCACGGCCAGGAGCAGCCGGTCGTGAATGAATCAAAGCGAGCCCCAAAGGAATAGATCATCGTCAGAATTGATCGCCCGCTTCGACAACTCTCGAAGTCCCTCAACCACTGGTAAAACGTCATTGACCGCCCACCGATCGAGAGTCAATTCCTCAGTCGCTGCCCACGCTTGAGACACGCTTCGTACTTCTTCATCAGACAATGCGGCAAGCTTCTCGCAGAACGGCTGCGGAAAACGGAAGAGCCATGTCTCACCTGGTTCTTCGAGTCTTATCGTTGTCAGCGCATGCTTCTTCAAGTCCCATTCCTCGTCCGCGAGCATCGCCCAAAGAATGGAAAAATTCAGATCAGTTAGGCCGCGAAAGTGAACTGGATCATATTGCTCTTCTGCCGCTGCAACATCGCGAAGAAGAGTTTCTTCATAAACCGCAGCCTCAGGCGGTGCGGCTACAAAAAGGTCGGCGAGTATCCCCATATTTGATCTTCTGCGGTGCGAATTAGGAACGACTGCAAAGGGTCGGTGACCGTAATCGTAGCAAAAGAGATCTAGACGTCGGTTCGCAGCCAAAAGCGAACGGTCAATTCTCGTTGTGACCGTTCAGTCTAGTAGGCCAGTCGCCACGCTCTGCAAGAACCGCACGATGTGCTATTTGACCCTCGTTTCCCATGTAGCCGGAGTTATAGCGTTCGAGCAGCTTCTCCGATGGCTCTTTCCGAATCCGCTCCTTCATTTCCTCGATTCGCCGGTATTTCTGCTCTTGTTTAGTCACGTTAGTTATCGCTATCGGCCAAAACCAGCCGCTGAACTAGCGCGATTACCGCATCAGATCAGCTTCCGGACGCACCCTCGAATCTCGCTAAGATAGATCCAGCATTCTTTACAAAATTGTCGATTGTGGACTGCGAATATCCGAGGGCCGCTGCACGGTCTAGCCGATGTTTTGCTTCAGCCTCGTCCTTCTCCAGACTGGCTATCATCGCGAGATTGAAGTGTGGTGCGGCGTAGCCCGAGTCCAAAGATATGGCCTCTGAAAAAGCCTGCCTAGCATCGTCAAGCTGTCTGAGTTCGAGTTTTGCGGCGCCAACGTTGTTCAGCGCCATAGCAACCGGATCACGTGTGTAGATTGCGCCCTGAAGCCACCACAGCTTACGTAACCATGGTTTCGACTCGACGCGCTGAATAAATTGCTTTGACGCAGTAATGCTGGTCCCAAAACTCCCACTCTCAAGCAGACGACGGCCTGTGTACAAGTCTCGCCAAAGGAAACCGTGAACACGCCCGGGGACAAATAACAACAATGCTACAAAAATGATTGTGGTCGGCTTGAGGCCGAACTGCCAAAGCAAAATTGCCGCGATCACCGCATAGCCCGCGATGCTCGCAAAATACTGGACCTTGTATCTCTCAGTACGGGTCATTCGGGGTAGTAAGGCAATTTCGCGAACGGCGACTTGGGATCAGGAGCCATCAGTATAGCCGACACTCGATGAGTGTCGGGTTACCGTGAGGAGCGGCGGTCCTGAAAAATACCGAGCTCAGCGGTTCAATTCGACAACCAATGCTCGTGTTGCCGCTTGACGCATTTGCGGTAGCCCAGCCATCGATTCCGCGAGGCGTTGTCGCTCGTGTCGTGACCGGCCAAGATCGTAGAGGTGCAAAGCAAACCCCAAGGCCTGTCGCTGAGCATCGCTTGACGGATTTGCGCGTTTGGCAGAAAACCGATCCCAGTATTCGGGCCTGAAGGCGTCCGTCACCTTGTTCTGGTAGTTCGCGAGATGGGAGATGTACTCCCGAGGCATCGATACGTTAGAAATCTTGACGTCGGGAATGAGGTCGAACCAGTCCTGGTGTTGCTCCCACCGCCAGGTGTTCGGACTGTTCTTGGTCCTTACTCTAAGGCCGATTATGCGGAGTCGCCTCTGCACGGCATTCCAGTCAACGCCGTCTCGTTCGGCATTTAGCTTTAATAGTCGAACCAGGTTTTCCATTGTCCCGCCTTCTGCAACGAAGTCGATGAGCGCTATAGGACAACGTGACGTAGCTATCGAGTCAGGGCTGAGACCTTCAGCACCTAAGTAGTCGAAAAACCCCTCCAGCTTTGCATTGCCGAGACTTTCGAGACCACTCTTTCCCGCGTATCGCAGAGAAAATTGAACCAGATGGAGATCTGGGGCGCGCGTGAGTCCGTCGAATACCCCGGAAAGGTAGTCGAAGAAGTTTTCCGGGGTCCGGCCTATGAACGCAAGAGCCGCGTTGTCTGCCTGGGCAACAACGCGCGAGGCAGCAACTCGTAGATCGTCAATCAAGGCTACTTCGAAACGATCGTGTGTGAAGTCCTCGATCAAGCTGCCGAGCTGTTCTCTCTTTTTTATGTTCCAGCGAAAGGGCGTCGTCATATCAGTTGGACATTGGAGCCGATCGGCAAGGCGTGCAGGTCAGCGAAATATCAGTCTATTGTGGACTGCTTTGGGTCAGAAGCCGACAGTATACCTATACCTGTATTCCAGTCCGCTTCTGACGGAACCTCGCGCTTAGTGGCGGAGTAAAACGTCAAGGTTCACGACAAGCAGATTGACCGCTACCGCGCACCCCGAATCACCGCGCGGTGTGCGATAATTTGACGATGCTGTTCGGAAGTGATCGCGGCGAGCTCCGCCAGATGTATGTGCAGGCCTGGCGTCTGGCCAACGCCGGTCAGCCCATGTCGGCGCTGGAGCAACAAATCGCTGCAGTCATCACTGACCATCCGGAATACCATGCCATGCTTGAGGCGGACGTCGATCGAGACTTTACCGTCGAAGGTGGTCAATCCAATCCGTTTTTGCACATGGGGCTGCATCTCGCGATTCGAGAGCAGGTCTCTACCAACCGCCCCCCGGGTATTCGAGACGTCTATCAACAGATGCTCGAGAAGCACGGCGAGGTGCATGCGGCTGAGCATGTGATGTCGGAGTGTCTTGCGGAAAGCCTGTGGGAAGCGCAGCGAGACAACGTGTTGCCCGACGAGTTTCGTTACCTCGAAAAACTGCGCCACTTGCGCTGACTGGGAGATCAAAGGTGTCACTACACGGATTCGTAGATTTACTCACCAACCTGTTCTTGCTCGCGATCGGCGCTTTCTTCCTTTGGATAGTGGTTCTGTATGTGATTGACGTGACGCAGACGCAACACGCGATCCGACGGAACTTTCCGGTGATCGGTCGTTTGCGCCACTGGTTCGAGCATCTCGGTCAGTTCTTTCGCCAATACTTTTACGCGCTTGACCGCGAAGAGATGCCCTTCAATCGTGCAGAAAGAAGTTGGGTCTACCGCGCGTCGAAAGGTGAGGACAATACGGTCGCATTTGGTTCAACGCTCCCGATGGACCGGGTGGGCGCCCGTGTTCTCATCAATAGCCCCTACCCGGTTCTCGAACAGGACGCCGAGCCCATCGCCGCGGTCGCCATCGGAGCTGGTTGTCGTAAACCGTATGTCACGCGCTCGCTATTCAACGTCTCCGCAATGAGCTACGGCGCCATCTCAAGACCGGCGGTGCGTGCACTCAGCAACGGCGCGGCGAACGCCGGCGTCTGGCTTAACACCGGCGAAGGAGGGTTATCTCCCTACCACCTCGAAGGTGGCGCGGACATCGTCTTTCAAATCGGCACGGCAAAGTATGGCGTCCGCGATGACGACGGAAACTTCTGCGAAAATCGCTTCGCGGACGTCATGGCTAATGACAATGTGGTGATGTGCGAGCTGAAGCTCGCGCAAGGTGCGAAGCCAGGTAAAGGCGGCATCCTGCCTGCGACGAAAGTGACACGAGAGGTTGCTGAAATTCGCGGTATTCCACCCGGCAAAGATTCCATCAGTCCGAATCGGCACCGCGAGATCAGCAACGATGAGGAACTCCTGAATTTCGTTGTGCGATTGCGTGAACTCGGCGGCAAACCCGTCGGCATCAAGTTGGTCGTCGGAAACCCCTCGCATCTCGAATCACTATTGAAATGCATTGAAAGTCGTGATGACGATTGCGCGCCGGATTTCATCACAATCGATTCCGGTGATGGCGGCACTGGCGCAGCACCGATGTCACTGATGGACAATATGGGCCTGACTATCGAGCAGTCACTACCGGTTGTTGTCGACCTGCTCACAAAGCATGGACTTTGTGACCGAATTTTTGTGGTCGCAAGCGGCAAGCTGATCAATCCCGTCGATGTCGCCTGGGCCTTGTGTGCGGGGGCTGACTTCGTCCAATCAGCACGTGGATATATGTTGTCGTTGGGTTGTATTCAGGCCATGCAGTGCAACAAGAACACCTGCCCCACGGGCATCACCACTCACGACAAGAAACTCCAGCGAGGATTGGTTGCCGAAGACAAGGCGAAACGAGTGGCGCGGTATGCAAAGGGCATGCACAAGGAGCTCGAGACCATCGCCCATTCATGCGGCGTCAGCGAGCCCCGTCAGTTGTCGCGTACGCACTGCGGCATCGTCCAAGAGGATGGGCTCTCGGTCGACCTCAAAACGCTCTATACGTCCTGAGGGGTTTCAGGTTCCGTCGGAACCGCTTGTGGGCTTTGTGCCGAATTGGTGACTACGCGATTGCGCCCGCCGCGCTTGGCTTCGTAAAGCGCCTGATCAGCTCGATGCATCACCTGCTCCAGAGTCTCACCCTCGATACGCAGGGCAACCCCAACGCTCAACGTCATCGGTAGTGTCAGCACTTGGTTGTCGTGCCCCACGATTTCGCAAGGCGTACGCTCTATCGCGCTTCGCAGACGCTCGGCTACCAGACCCGCGAGATCTACACTCACCCCTGACAAAACCGCGGCATACTCCTCACCCCCGATACGGCCAAAGACATCGATCGATCGAAACACCTCCGAAGCAATCGTTGCCACATGCCGAATACAGGCATCACCGACCGCGTGCCCATGATTATCGTTGACCCGCTTGAAGTGATCGATGTCCATAACCAGAACCGCACTGTCTGGTGCCGAATTGATCAAGGCCTTGCCCTTGATAAGAAAGCCACGCCGGTTCAGCACTTCGGTCATCGGGTCCGTGACGCTGAGTTGGTCCAGATCATCGACTAGCGTCGTGACCGATTGCAGCATCGGTCTTGCGATCAGAAAAGTTCCCGCAGCCAAGGTCAACAAGAACACAACCAGGCTCGCTAATTGTGCCCGACGCAGGTTTTGTATTTCACTGCGATGATGTCGCTCAAATGCAGCGACTGCAGCATCCAATGCGTAGAGAAGCGATTCGCGGTCGTTGATGGATCCGATCGCTTTGCTAGTCAACTCAACGGTGGCTTGGCTGGCCTCTGAACCGCTGCCGGCTGCTCGCCGCGCCAGCTCCAGAAAACGCTGCACCCGTGCATCGAGTCGTAGTTCGCTGCCGAAATACACCTCACTCGCAACCTCGGGTAACACATCCGGCAGATTCATCGTGGCGTCGCCCTTGACCAGACCGATGTGTGATCGCTCGAACAAATCGATATCAGAAACCAATTGAGCGCGTAAGCGCTCTGAGCGTTCTGTCTGATAGTGCTCTGCCATCAACGTGATGCGTTGCGACAACATGCGCTGGCGTCCGCTGACATTGACGGTGGTGGCGTTCGCTTCCTGGACGTCGATAACCATGCCGGTGATCGTGTGCCCGATCGCGGCAACCACACCGAGGACACACAACACCACCATGATGCTGCGTGCGAGCCTGCTGACCGCCGTGCTGAGTTGCGGTCCTTTTCTGCTCAATTCAGAGTCAGACAAGAGCTTCTCCAGCGCCGGTTACACTCCGGCGTACCAAGTCACTCTCGAGTGGGCAGTTACCCCGGTGGTTTCACCGAGGTTACTGGAACACGCTACGCCCGCCGCTTCGGCATGTACAAGTCCGTCAGCGTCCCCTCAAAAGCTTCCGCTGCCATCGCCACCGTTTCGGATAGCGTCGGATGCGGATGGATTGTGAGACCAATATCCGACGCATCTGCGCCCATTTCAACAGCAAATGCGACTTCAGCAATCAAGTCGCCTGCATTTGGTCCGACAATGCCACCGCCTAGTACGCGTCCATCGGTAGGATCGAACAATACTTTGGTAAAACCTTCGTCACGAGCCATTGCCAACGATCGACCGCTGGCCGCCCAGGGGAACTGCCCCTTCTCGTAAGCAATTCCGTCACGCTTGGCGTCGAGCTCCGTCAGTCCAACCCACGCAATTTCCGGGTCCGTATATGCCACCGACGGAATCACCCGAGCGTCGAATACCGACTTGTGGCCGGCTGCCACCTCGGCGGCGACCTTCGCTTCGTGCGTAGCCTTATGAGCGAGCATTGGCTGCCCAACGATATCGCCGATCGCGAAAATGTGGTCCACGTTGGTCCGCATACGCTTATCGACCGGCACAAATCCTCGCTCATCGATATGCACGCCGGCCGCATCCGCGGCGATCGCAGCGCCATTAGGACGTCTACCTACAGCAACCAATACACGGTCGAATAATGCAGAGTCGATGTCCGCCTTACCTTCGAACGAAACGCGGATGCCATCGCTCTCCGATGTCATGCCCGTCACTTTTGTTCCCAGAAGAATATCTGCAAACCGGGATTTGAAACGTTTGGTGAGCGGTCGAACCAGGTCTGGGTCCGCACCGGGCATCAGCTGATCAGTGAGCTCGACAACGGTCACTTTCGAACCGAGTGCTGCGTACACAGAGCCGAGCTCCAGACCAATAATACCGCCGCCAACGATCAGTAAACTGTCGGGCATCGGGTCGATTTCGAGCGCACCTGTCGAATCTACAATTCGTGGATCGTCCGGTAAGCCAGGCAGTATGACCGGCTCCGAACCCGCCGCGATGACGCACTGCTTGAAGCTAACGTTGGTCTCAGTCTGTGATTCATCGACGACACTCAGGTTGTGGGCATCGATGAACTTCCCCGTGCCTTGGATGACGGTCACTTTGCGCTGCTTTGCCAGCTGCGTGAGTCCGCCTGTCAATCGATTCACTACCGATTGTTTCCAGTGGTTAAGCTTGTCCGTTTCAATCGAGGGAGTCCCGAATGAAATGCCGTGCGCGGACATCTCCTCGGCTTCATCGATCACCTTGGCGGCGTGCAGCAATGCCTTGGAGGGAATACACCCGACGTTCAGACATACGCCGCCGAGCGAAGGCCAGCGCTCGATCAGGGCCACGTTCAAACCAAGATCCGCTGCACGAAAAGCGGCGGTATATCCGCCCGGTCCCGAACCGAGTACAGCCAGATCGAATGTCGTCTCTGTATCTGCCATGTTGCGCTCCCTAGGGTATGGCCTGCATCAGGCCATCCACATTTGCGAGACACTGCGCGAGCTGCGTCGTAAACCTGACAGCTAACGCACCATCGATGACGCGGTGGTCATAGGAAAGACTGAGCGGCAGCATCAATCGGGGTTGGAACTGCTCACCATCCCAAATCGGCTGCATGCTCGACTTTGATACGCCCAGAATGCCGACCTCTGGCGCGTTCACAATCGGCGTGAACGCAGTGCCTCCGATCCCGCCAAGACTGGAAATCGTGAAGGTTGCACCTTGCATCTGTTGCGGCTTGAGTTTTCCGTCTCTTGCCAACGCCGACAACTCCGCGAGTGCCTGCGCCAGCTCATAGACATCCATCTTGTCCGCATCATGAATCACCGGCACCACCAACCCGTTTTCGGTATCAGCGGCAAAGCCAATGTTCATGTAGTGCTTTTCGATCAGGCTACCGCCATCCGCGCTTAGCGAGCTATTCATGCGTGGGTAAGTCTGCAGCGTCTGCACTACCGCTCGCATAATGAATGCCAATGGCGTCAGTTTGATGCCCCGCTCTGCAGCCGTGGACTTCAACGCCTTGCGTCGCGCGTCCATATCGGTGATGTCGGCGAGATCGTGTTGCGTGACATGCGGCAGGTTGATCCAGCTCGCCTGCAGGCGCGGTCCGGAAATCTTTTGAATCCGCGTGAGCGGTGTTTCCGTGATTTCCCCGAACTTCGCAAAATCGACGGTCGGCACTGCGGGGAGCGATGCACCTTGCCCTGCCGAACCACCAGAGAGTTGATCCTTAACCCAACGCTTGAGGTCCTCTGCAATGATGCGACCTTTGTGTCCGGTCCCCTTTACACGCACCAGATCCACGCCTAGCTCGCGCGCCAGCTTCCGAATAGAGGGGCTCGCATGCGCCTTGGAAAAGCCTGCTTCGTCAACAGCTGAGGATTTCGCGGCCGGCGCGGCAGTTTTCGGCGTGCTTTCGACCGGTGGCTGCGGCGTTGACACCGGCGCAGCGGCGGCGAGTTTGGGCGGTGGCGCTGCAGCCGGAACCGGCTCCGCTGTTGCCGTCGACTGGATTTCCGCGATGACCGCCCCTTCGGCGACCTGGTCACCGACGCTGACATGCAGTGCGGTGATGGTGCCGGCTACCGTCGATGGCACATCCATCGACGCCTTGTCGGTCTCCAGCGTGATCAGCGCATCATCGATGGCCACTTCGTCGCCGACCGAAACGCTAACCTCGATCACATCGACGCCGTCAAAGTCACCAATGTCCGGCACGACTACTGTTTCTACCCCAACGCCAGTGCTCGGTGTCGATTCCTCATCAACCGGGGCCACCGCCTCTTCCGCAGGGGCGGATGTCTCGGGCTCTGTGGTCGGCTCGGATTCTTCGACGGTTTCGGCGGCGGTCCGCACAATTGCAACCACATCACCTTCGCTGATGGTGTCGCCGACGTTCACACTCACGGAAACCACTTCGCCGGCCTCGGTACTCGGAACCTCCATCGAAGCTTTGTCAGTCTCCAACGTGACGAGACCGTCATCTAATGCGACGGTATCGCCCGCGGCGACCAATACTTCAATGACCTCAACGTCGGAGAAGTCTCCAATATCCGGCACGCGGATTTCGATTTCACTCGCCATCGCGCACCTCCGCCTACAACGTCACCGGATCGGGGCGATCCGGGTCGATGCCATACTTCTCGATCGCCTGAGCGACCGTCGCCTGGTCGATGGCACCCTCGTCAGCCATCGCCTTCAACGTCGTAATGACGATGTAGCGTCGGTCCACTTCGAAGAACTCGCGCAGCGCTTTTCTGCTGTCGCTGCGTCCGAACCCATCGGTTCCGAGTGTGATGTAGTGACCGGGAATCCAGCGCTGAATCTGGTCAGGGACAATCTTCATGTAATCGGTCGCCGCCACAAACGGCCCCTTGATGTCCTTGAGTGACGACTCGAGGAAGCTCTCGCGGGGCGCGTCATCAGGATGCAGCTGGTTCCAGCGCTCAACCTCGAGACACTCGCGGCGCAATTCGTTATAGCTCGTGACACTCCAGACATCCGCCGGGATACGGAAATCCTCTTTCAGCATTTCAGCAGCACCGAGCACTTCTCTCAGGATCGTGCCCGAGCCGAACAGTTGCGCGCGCACCTTGCCGCGCGAACCTTTCTGCAGCAAGTACATGCCTCGCAGAATGCCTTCCTCAACGTCCGCCGGCATTTCGGGCTGCACGTAGTTCTCGTTCATCGTCGTGATGTAATAGAACACGTTCTCCTGCTCATCGAACATGCGCCGCAAGCCATCCTGCACGACCACGGCCAGCTCGTAGGCATAAGCGGGATCGTAGGCCCGGCAGTTTGGAATGGTCGACATCAGTACGTGGGAGTGTCCGTCCTGGTGCTGAAGCCCCTCACCGGACAATGTGGTCCTGCCTGCGGTCCCGCCGATCAGGAAACCGCGTGCCTGCATGTCACCGCCCGCCCAGATGAAGTCGCCAATTCGCTGATAGCCGAACATCGAGTAGTAGATGTAGAACGGAATCATGGGCAAGCCATGGTTGGAGTAGGAAGTTCCCGCGGCCAGCCATGAGCAGAAGGCACCACCCTCGTTGATGCCCTCTTCCAGAATCTGACCTTCCTTGCTCTCTTTATAGAACATCAGCTGGTCGGCATCTTGCGGCGTGTAGAGCTGCCCTTTGGAGGAGTAGATACCCACTTGCCGGAACATACCTTCCATGCCGAAAGTCCGTGCCTCGTCCGGCACGATCGGTACGATGTGTTTACCGATTCCCTTGTCTTTCACGAGCGTCGTCAGCATCCGGACCAACGCCATCGTGGTGGATTGCTCGCGCTCTCCGGAGCCCTGAAGCTGCGTCTTGAATGCATCGAGTTCAGGCGTCTTCAGTTTTGGCGCACTGGTTCTCCGTTGCGGTAGCGAGCCACCAAGCTTCGCGCGCCGCTCCATGAGGTATTCCATCTCGATGCTGCCGGGCTCCGGTTTGCAATACGGCACGTCCTTGAGCTCCGCATCGGACACCGGAATATTGAAGCGATCGCGGAACGCGCGCAGCGCCTCTTCATCGAGCTTCTTCTGTTGGTGAGTCGTGTTGGCACCTTCGCCACCGCCCTCGCCAAGACCAAAACCCTTTACGGTCTTCGCGAGAATCACTGTGGGTTGGCCCTTGTGATTCATCGCATTGTCGTAGGCCGCGTAGACCTTGAGCGGATCGTGACCGCCACGGTTCAGGCGCCAGATATCCTCATCGGACATGTTGGCAACCATCGCTTTGAGCTCTTCAAACTTGCCGAAGAAATTCTCGCGAGTGTACGCACCGCCCTTGTTCTTGTAGTTCTGGTACTCGCCATCGACGGTCTCTTCCATTACCCGTCGCAGCAGTCCCTTGTTGTCCTTAGCGAGCAACGAATCCCAGCGCGAACCCCACACCACTTTGACGACATTCCAACCCGCCCCGGAGAACGCCGCCTCCAGCTCCTGGATAATTTTGCCGTTACCGCGCACCGGACCATCGAGGCGCTGCAAGTTGCAGTTAATGACGAACACAAGGTTATCGAGACCCTCTCGCACCGGCATGGTGATCGCGCCCAGCGACTCCGGCTCGTCGGTCTCGCCATCACCCATGAAGCACCAAACTTTGCGGTCGTTCGGCTCGATCATGCCGCGATGCTCGAGATAGCGCATGAAGCGCGCCTGGTAGATGGCCATCATCGGTCCAAGGCCCATGGAGACCGTCGGGAACTGCCAGAAGTCGGGCATCAGCCATGGGTGCGGGTACGAGGACAGACCACCCCCACCAACTTCCATTCGGAAGCGATTCAACTGGTCTTCCGTGAGCCTGCCTTCGAAATATGCACGCGCGTAAATCCCGGGAGAGGAATGTCCCTGGATGAACACGAGATCGCCACCGTGAGCGTCCGACGGGGCGCGCCAGAAGTGGTTGAACCCTACTTCGTAGAGCGTGGCAGATGACGCGTAGGAGGCAATGTGGCCCCCGTACTCGGAGTTCTCGCGGTTGGCCTGCACCACCATCGCCATCGCGTTCCAGCGCAGGTAGGCCTCGAGCCGACGTTCAATCGACCGATCCCCGGGGTACTCCGGCTGCTGACCCGTCGAAATCGTATTCAGATAGGCAGTGTTCGGGCTGTAGGGCAGGTAAGCCCCAGAGCGGCGCGCGAAGTCGATCATCTTGTCGAGCAGGAAGTGCGCTCGCTCCGGCCCCGAGGCCTTCAATACTGAATCAATCGATTCCAGCCATTCCCGGGTTTCCACCGGGTCCAGATCGTCAAAGCGGCTGTGCTCGCTCATGCCTCTATCTCGCTATGTCCCCAAAAAGCCGACGCATTATATACGCGCGCACACTGCAGCGCTTGCTCGCGGCTGATAGCATGGACAGATGACAGACATCAAAACTCTCGTTCCGAAACTTCCGAGCGCCGCAATTCGGCGTTATCGAACGACGCCGGGCGAAAAAACCCTGCAACGACTCGACAGTCTGATCGTGTTTTTCGACACAATCAGCACACTTCGTGACTCCACAATACCCGGCAAAGATGTGCTTATCGCGCTGCTCCAACGCCAGGGTGAAGCCACGATAGCCTCGACCGCTGTCGCCAACGGCCGTGCCACGTTGCTAGTCGCCTGCCAAGTCGCAAAGGGTACCGATCGGTTTGATCAATTGGAGCGTTGCCGCAAGGCCGCGGCCACCGCCTGTGCCGGCAAACCCAACCGCGTAGGGGTCGCCGTTCTCGGTACTGCGGTGAACGAGCAAACCCTGATGGAAGACGCCGCCTATGCGCTGCTCTTGGCACCGTTCCAGCTGCCCAAATACACAGGCAAGCGCACACCGGCGGCGAAGTTCCCGGATATCTCGCTCTACACCGAAACGCGACCCAACACTTCAGCAGTGCTGGCCCTCGCTCGCGGAAATAGCCTTGCACGCTGGCTGACAGCGATGCCGCCGAGCCACCTCGACGGCTATGGTTATCGCGTGATCGCCGAGCATTTTGCGGAGAACAACAGATGGCGATATCGGTTCCACTCTGCCGCAAGTCTGAAGCGCAAGGGGGCTGGTGCATTTACCGCGGTTGCACAAGGCAACGAGGACGACAGCGCAGGCATTATCCATCTGCGCCGATCTGCATCCGGCAAACGCTCTGCGGGGCACATCGCACTGGTGGGCAAGGGCATCATTTTCGATACCGGTGGCACCAACCTGAAGCCGTTCGACGGCATGCTGAACATGCATGTAGATATGGGCGGAAGCGCGGTGGCAATGGGGGCGCTGCTCGCACTGCACGAACTCGACGCGAACTACACCATCGATGTCTGGCTAGGTGTCACTGAAAACCGCACTGGGCCGCGCGCCTACAAATCACAGGATGTGGTGACCGCGCTCAATGGCAAGACGATCCAGACCATTCACACAGATGCCGAAGGTCGGATGGTCCTCGCGGACACGCTGACGCTAGCCGGACGCGAAAAGCCTGATGTGATGCTCGACTTCGCCACTCTGACCGGCGCCTGCATGAATGCGGTCACGCCCCGTTACTCGGGCGTATTCACCAATCGCGAATCCCTGCACCCGCTACTCGTGGAACACGGACGCAACGTCGGTGAGCGCGTGTGGCCGTTTACGATCGGTGGTGAGTTTTTGAGATTGCTGAAGAGCAAGACGGCGGACATCATGCAGTGCTCGCCGGGCGGCGGCGGTGACCATATCCTTGCCGCGACATTCCTCAATGAATTCGTGCCGAAAACGATCCCGTGGGTGCACATGGACCTCTCGGCAGTGGAGCACAAGGGCGGCCTGGGCGCCGCGTCGACGGACATCACAGGCTTCGGTGTCGCTTGGACAGTGAGCTTGTTAACGGAGCATTTCAAGGATCTCCAGCGCTCATGAGTGTTGTCGAAATGCGCCACCGTTTCCGGGGGTTCCTTCCGGTGATCGTCGATGTGGAAACCGGCGGGTTTAACGCCGACACGGACGCACTATTGGAAATCGCAGCTGTCACCGTGCGCATGGACGATGAAGGCACGCTGTCCCGCCACGACACGCATCGCTTCCACGTAAAGCCGTTCCCTGGGGCAAATCTCGAACCTGCGTCCCTGGCAGTCAACGGTATTGATCCGGATCATCCGTTGCGACCGGCGATTGATGAAAGAGACGCGCTGACGAGGGTGTTCCGGGAGGTGCGTGCAGAGGTTCGCGAACAGGAGTGCACCCGCGCTGTTCTTGTCGGGCACAACGCGTTCTTCGACCTGAATTTCCTGAATGCCGCGATCGGACGAAGCGGCATCAAGCGCAGTCCGTTTCACCCATTTTCCTGTTTCGATACTGCCACGCTCGGGGGCGTCGCCTACGGACAGACGGTACTCTCACGAGCCATCAAGTCGGCGCAGATCGAATGGGACGAGTCTCAGGCACATTCGGCAGCGTACGATGCCGAAAAAACCGCCGACCTGTTTTGCACGATCGTCAACCGGTTCGCACCGCTCTTCGCGGGTCGAGCGCCGGCGCCTGAGTAAACGGGCTCGCCGTCAGGCAGCAACCCCGTCGAGCAGCGTCTTCAGCTCCCCGGACTGGTACATCTCGACGATGATGTCCGAGCCGCCGATCAACTCACCGTTGACATAGAGCTGGGGAAACGTCGGCCAGTTCGAATACACCTTAAGACCCTGTCGAATCTCTTCATCTTCGAAGATATTGACGTAGGCAAAAGGCACTTCACAGGCCTTGAGCGCCGACACCGCCTGCGAAGAGAACCCGCATTGCGGAAAATCAGGCGTGCCCTTGATGTAGACAATCACTCGATGCTCGTCCAGTTGCTGCTTGATGCGTTCGTTGATTTCCATCGTCGTCCCTTTGAATTCAATCGGATCCGCGGCCTACCCTGCTTTCTGACGCTCGCTGACGCGCGCTGCGACATTGTCGAGCACCTGCTGCTTCGCCGAGTCGTCCATCACGGTCCAGTCCATGATTTCGTCCAGCGTACGCAGGCATCCAACGCATAGATCGTTTTCGTCTAGCGTGCAGATGCTGATGCAGGGAGATTGGGGTGACCCGGTGTTGACCATCCGTAAAGTATGCCAAACTCGCGCCGCATGAAGAAATCTCATTTTAACGCAAAGGTTACGGCCGAGCGCTTGGCAGCCGACAAAGAGCGGGCCGTGCAGCAAGCGCTGGCCGAAGATGTCGGGTCGGGCGATGTCACTGCCTCCCTCGTCGGTAGCGCACAAATGGCTGAAGCGCGCGTCGTCGTCCGCGAATCGGCTGTGCTTTGCGGTGTGGCCTGGTTTGACGCCGTTTTCGCAGCCGTCGATCGTGAGGTGGAGGTCATTTGGGCAGCTGCAGACGGCGATCGCATCGAGTCCGGCCAGACAGTGTGCGAAATCCGTGGCCCAGCCCGGTCGATTCTTACGGGCGAGAGAACCGCTCTGAACTTCCTACAGACGCTGTCTGGCACAGCCACCACCACTGCGCACTACGCGGAGCTGATCGAAGATACCGCATGCCGAATTCTCGACACGCGCAAGACGATTCCCGGTCTGAGGCTCGCTCAGAAGTATGCTGCGCGAATGGGCGGCGCCAAGAACCATCGAATCGGACTCTTCGATGCGATTCTGATCAAGGAAAACCACATCGCATCCGCGGGGTCGATCGCCGAGGCCGTGCGCAACGTCCGTGCGAGCCATCCTCGCCTGCCCGTCGAAATCGAAGTTGAATCGCTAAAGCAGATGGAAGAAGCACTAGGCGTCGGTGTCGAGCGTCTCCTGCTCGACAATTTCTCCATCGACGATCTGCAAAAGGCTGTATCGATGAATAAATCCAGCGGCGATCCGGTTGAGCTTGAGGCCTCTGGCGGCATCGAAGAGAACACCCTATTGCAGGTCGCTCAGACCGGGGTGGATTTCATTTCGATTGGTGCGCTGACCAAACACCTGAGAGCAACTGACTTCTCGATGCGGTTCCGCTTCGCCTGACGCTCGACCCCGATCTCAGGCGATCGCCTGCAACACCTTTTGCGGTTCCGAGACACCGTATCCTTGCGCATAGTCGATGCCCATGCCGCGAAGCATGTTGATGATTTCGGGGTTCTCAGCAAACTCGGCAATCGTCTTCTTGCCGGTGAGATGACCGATCTCGTTAATGGAGCGGACCATCTCGCGATCGATGGGGTCGTGCAGGATTTCTTTGACGAAGCTGCCATCGATTTTCAGATAATCGACGGGGAAGTGCTTCAGATAACCGAACGAAGACAAACCCGTACCGAAATCATCCAGCGCAAACTGACAACCCAACTCTTTCAGAGAATTGATAAACCGGTTCGCCTGAGCATAACTCTGGATCGCGGCGGTTTCGGTAATCTCAAAACAGATCTTCTCGGGCGTGATACCGCTCGTCTGGAACTGCTCGATGACGAAAGGTAGGAACTTCTCATCGCCGAGGCTTTGACCGGACAAGTTTATTGAGCACAACGACAATCGCGCTCGCTCATCTGCCTCGGACACAAGCCAGGTCAGTGCGTTGCGAATGACCCAACGATCGATGTTTGGAGTAATGCCGTACCGTTCTGCTGCTGAAATAAACAACTCAGGCGATACGAGCGCACCATTCTCGTCGCGCATACGCAACAAGAGTTCGAAGTGTGCCCCCTGATCTGCTTCCTGCAAGGGGAGGATAGTCTGGCGGAACAGCTCGAACCGGTTTTCTTCGAGTGCTGTGTTGATACGCGCGGCCCACTGCATTTCACGCCGCCGCCGCATCATATCGATGTCATTTTCTTGGTACGAATGTACTCGGTTGCGTCCGGCGTCTTTCGCCGCTGCGCACGCGCTATCCGCCGCGGACAGAATGCTCGCGACGTCCTGGCTTTCACCGCCCGAGAGCGGCACCAGCCCAATACTGGCCGTCAGGCGGAAACTGCGCTCGTCCCACAGAAACTTGAATTCGCTGACTGCTTCTCGCAGTCCATCAGCCATCTGCATGGCGTCTTCGATAGTGCAGCGCTCGAGCAGCACACCAAACTCATCGCCGCCGAGACGCGATAGCGTATCTTTCCAGCGAATCTTGGACTTCAGCAGTCGACCCAACTCCTGAAGCAATTGATCACCGGCGCTGTGACCGCAGGTATCGTTGATGATCTTGAACTGATCGAGATCGAGGTAGCACACAACATGCGACACCTCGCGAGACTCAGCGCTCTGCAGAGCTCGTTCGATTCGCTTCTCGAACTCGCGCCGGTTCACAAGACTGGTGAGGACATCGTGACTCGCCTGATAACTGAGCTTACGGTTGAGCTCGCGCGCCTCGCTCACATCATGGAAAACCAACACACCGCCCGTGATCACGTTGCCGCCATCGCGGATCGGCGAAGCTGTGCTCTCGATGTAGAGCTCGTTCCCGTCGCGACGGATCAATAGTGTCGGTCGATTGGTTTTTACCGAACGACTGCGTCGTACAGCGATGGCCAACGGATTTTCTAACGGCTCACAAGTCTCTTCGTGGAAGGATCGGAAAATCTCGTCCAGCGGGCGGCCCGTGGCATCGTCCACCTTCCAGCCTGTGAGTTCTTCGGCCACCGGATTGATGTACTCGACGATGTAGTTTTCGTCGGTGGTTATCACGCCGTCCCCGATCGACTGCAGCGTGATCTGAGCGCTTTCCTTTTCACGGAACAGCGCCTCTTCGTAGAGCTTACGCTCGTTGATGTCGAGCTCATTGCCCATCAGCCGCAACAGTCGACCGCGCTCATCCGTAATCGCTTTTGCTCGGCTCTCGACCCAGTGCCAGTCGCCATTGCGATGGCGCATGCGATGAATGCTCTGAAAGACCGGGGTCCGCCCTTCAAGATGTTCGCGCATCTTGGATTGGACCGCGGACATGTCCTCGGGGTGAACTAGTCGGTACCAGTCAGGGGCTACCTCTTCATCCGGTTCATAGCCGAGCATGGCCTTCCAACGCGGAGAAAACTCGATGCGTTTGGAATCGCCATCGAAATCCCAGGTACCGTCGTTCATTGTCTCGCGCAGCAGACCATCGCGTTCGCTTAACGCATCAATATCCATTTCGAATTTGATATGGCGAAGCCCGGCGCCCAGATTCGCCGCGAGCAGCTTCAGCAAAAGCGTCAGGTCCATCGACCACCGATCGCAGGGCGCTTCATTGATCAGTCCGATCACAGCGCACGGCACGTCTTTGTCATCGGGCGCGGAACAGGCGCCGATCATCAAACAAGAACCTACATGAATACGGGAAAGCTCGGCAGCGGCGGCTTGCATGGGGCCGCGATAGGCCGACGTATCGGTAAAGCCAACTGCCCGCAACTCGCCAAGCCGTGTTATCAGGCCCGGCCAGGCCTCAAAAGACTTGCCCTGCAAGACCTGAGGTCGAACCCTGACGAAGTTGTCAGTGGCAGCAACCACCTCACCGAAACACTGCTCGTCTCTATCCAATAAGGCAATAAAGACCGCGTCGCAACGCGTTGCCTCTCGGAGCATGTTGACGGGTTCGATTAAGGACCGGGCGATGTCACTGCGATCGATCTCGAGCAACGCGACGGCAAGCTGAGTGAACAGCGCATCAATCGACGGCTGATCGATGCCCGCAGCCCGCGCAGCGAGCGCAGGCGATACGCCTGTGGTTGCTAGATCCTCATCTGCCACTGGTTTGGAGACCCCCTCACGGTCAGGCCTTCATTCTGTCATGGATTTTCAGGAATACAAGCTAAGTAATTGAATTCTGTAAAACCAGCCGACACGCTACTTGAACTTCGCAGAGAACCAGGTCCATAAGCGTCGGGTGTCGACTCTGGCTGCAGCAGGATCTCCTGCACTGTAATCAGCGAACTTGAAGCCGAAGGAATAGCGCTTTCCGATCGGACGCGTGATCAAAAGATTGATTTCATCTCCAAAGTCACTGAATCCGTTCGCCGAATTATCGGCCGCAAAGTCATGGTAGATCACGGTGACTTTAAATTTCTCGAGCTTTCCACCGATGGAGATGTAGCGATCCTCAAGCCCTTCAGCCGGTGTACCAAGAAACAGGTCGGCCCAACCGTTGAACTTGTGTAGCGTTGCAAGCGGTGTAGCAAAGCCGTACTGCCCTGAATCCGAACCGAGTACCTCGAGACCCAGCTTGACCGTAACCGGTTCGAATGCAGCACCAATTTCGAGTCCGAGGTAATCGGCATCGAAGTCTGAACCGACACGCTCGGCTTCCTGCGTCGCGTATTCAACCTTGTAGCTCAGCTTCGCAGACTCCAGCGCATGGCTACCCTTGAGTCGAACCCCTACCGTATCGAGACCACCCGCCGCAATATCCTTATTGTCCAGCAAGTACGCATATCCACCGACAGTGCCGAAAGGGAGCGTGTAGGAAACATCCAACAAGTTATCGCTGGAGTTGATATCGCGCTCGTCAGCGAAAATTCGGTTGCGCTTGTACACATGACCCAACTTTACCGTGAGGTTCTCGATGCTTGTGAGCTCGGCGTGTACACCATCGAAGGTCTGCCAGTCCTGGCGCCACGGCACAGCACCGACGAATCGTTGCGAATCATAGGAAATAATCTGACGCCCTAAGCGAACTGAGTAACCGCGCTCCTTGTCGGCATATTGGAGGTACGCCTGATCGAGCTCGGTCGTCTCCGGGTCTGCGACGACAGAAAACTCACCTGGGTTAAATCCGGTCGGCGGCACGGAAAACCGATCACCACCCAAGACAATGCGCGAGTCTTCGAACTCGACATGCGCGGAGAATCCTTTCCAAACGTCAGTCTTGTACCCAAAGCGCGTCAGTAGCGTCGTCGCCGCTGCATCATCCAGCGCATTGTTTTCATCAACACCCTCGTAGCGAAGGTTGAAGTTGATGTAGGCCTTCCCACCCGTTATGGCCGCGGCCAACTCTTCTGTTTCGGCATACGCCGCAGCCATTTGCAGAAAGGAGAGCAGCGCTATGGCCGCAGTGCTTTTACCGGACAATCGCACGTCACTAATCCCTGTGTCGCGGGACACTTTCCCGCTCTGCCAGAGTTAACGGCAGACTGCGTAATCGCTTTAGGTGTCAGGCGTGAACGGCGTTCGACTGGCGGCGTACCCCGGGTGCATAACGATCTACGACGCCCGGAATCAGCCACCAGGTCAAGACGATGGTGGACAGCGAGGCCACCGGCATCACGATATCCCAGAATGCGGCTACGCTCTCGAAACTCCCGGTGAATTGCGGGATCGTGCGATAGGCGATCTGAGCGAACCCTGCCATCGCGAGTCCGTAGTAGGTCCAGGCCATGCAATGCGCGTGAATCGTGAACCAGAGCCGGCTGCGACGGCGGATCGCTTGCGAGATCGCAATCATGCCTGGAATCAAGGTCACGAGACTGATGATCGCGAACAAGTGAAACAGGTTGAACCGACCGAGATCGTAAATCGTCAATGCCGACACATTTAGCGCCAGCATCGCGAGGATGAAGGTGAAGCCGACGAAGCGGTGTAATGCGCCGCGCTTGCGCCATACGAACAGGAAAGGACCAGAGACCAACGCGTATAAGGCACAGAAAAAATGCATCATGCCGGCTGCAGAATCGACCCAGGCTTCGAGCGTTGCCATTTCTTCCCACATGACAATCGCTCCTACTGCATCCGAATCGTAAGCGCGATGGGTTCAGCGCCGACTTCAAACTTCACGTCTTTCCACTTGGAGCGTCCCATGCGTGGCGGCGGATTATTTGACGAGCCCCACTTCTCTTCCGGCGCACCGAAGAAGTTGAAATCCATTTTTCCGTTGCGGTTCTTGTCGTGTAGAACCGTCACACCGTAGGTCCCTGGCGTGATGTCGGTCCAGATGTGAACAACGCCATCTGGATCGGGCTCGACCATGGCGTTGTGACACTCAAAGGTTTCCCATCCGGCTTCATCGCACAGACCTACATAGACAATGCCCTCCGAGTTCGGAAGATCTGTGAGGCTAATCCTGACCTCAGTGCCAGCAGGCTCGGCACTGACGGCGCCAAGCGCGAAGAATGTGAGGGCTGCGAAAACTGACTGACGCATTGTGCTGCTCCTTGTCGTGGCCGGTATCGGCCGTGAGTCAACACAGTAGTCCCTGCGGCCCGAGTCGGGTCAGTGACGAATGTCATGCGAAAGCTGTGACAAGCCTTCCATAACGGTTGGAAATGAACCACCAACAGCAAAGACAATTACTGCTGGTGGTTCTTCTCGCCTAATCAATGAGCAGAACGGCTACGCTTTCCGACGTAGATGGTACCTCCGCTTCCGTAGTACAAGCGCTTTCTATCACGCGAGAGAGAAGCTCGAGTCTCGTTCCCATCGATCGTGGGGAACCCAATGCCCGTGCTCAAGTTCTCAGCTTCACTCCAGCCATCGCGCGACCGGGTGGCGGTGAACACATCCTGTCCGCCCGTGCCGTCGCGATCAGAGCTGAAGACAATTTCATTACCGCGAGGACTAAGGTTTGGCTGCTGATCGTTGAAAGTCGTATTCAATTCGACAAGAGGCTCACCCACACCAAAGGAACCGTCCCAATTGAGCTTGCTGCGATAAATGTCCTGATCGCCACCGGGACCGTTTGTAGAGAAATACAGGAAGACGCCATCCTTTTCGATGGTGAGTGAGGGTGCTAGCTCTCTTCCGGCCGTATTCGGCCCATAAGGAGCACAGGGCAGCCGTTCGACACCGATCGGATTACCGTCCTCAAGTCGCGTGACAAAGATATCGACGCCGCCACAACTATCTTCGCCTGCACGATCTGAAACAAAGAAAAGATAGTCATCCGGTAACGGTGTAGGACAAAAGTCTCCCGCGTCGTCGAGACTAACTGGGCCAGGGACCTTCTCACGTGGGCCGAAAGAAGACCTCTTATTCGCGCGCTCGTATTTCCAAACATCGAGCGTGCCGTCAAACCCACCAGCGGTGAAAAGTGTCTTTGCATCTGGCGACTCAATCGGACAACCACCAGCGACCCCCTCCACGATCGTCGGCACAGACCATTCGGTCAAATCGCCGCTATGAGCCGTCGGACTCCAGTACAAACCCATCACTACGGCGAGTAAACCGCAGAAAACTCTGCTCTCCATGACTGCTACTCCTATTTTTCAAGTAATTTTCGAAAGAGACACCTGCAAGAAATATCTCCCTCATTACAAAGATCGAAAAACCGAAGACAATCCCGCCACAATTTTGGCGATGCGAGGGTCAAGCTTAGGGACCGTTATCCAAGATTCGTGACAACTCAGCCCGCGCGCGAGTCCAGTCACGCTCTACAGATCGTTCAGACAGACCAAGGCAGTGAGCTGTCTCGGCCGTCGTGAAGCCTAAGAAATAGCGGCACTCAAAAACCCGGACTAAACGAGGTTCGGAGATTTCTAGCGTATTCAAAGATGCATCCACATCAAGCAAGAAAGTAAAACTATGTTCTGGATGTCCGCCAACCATGCTCTCCACCAGAGTTTCGGACTCGCCAGCGCGCTTTTCGGCTGATAGATAGCGGACTTCATCGACGATGGCACGCCGCATTATCGTGGAAGCGAGGCCAAAGAACTGCTCTCGAGTCGATGATGCTATTTGTCCGCTCGTGAGCAATCGAACAAACATCTCATTGACCAGAGTCGTCGCACCCATGCCTTTATGCGACGCCGCTCTTCGCCTTGCTAATACCTTTAGCTCCGGATAAAGACGTGCCGCAAGTAGATCGAGGGCGCTTTTGTCTCCGGCACTGGCATCTACGAGCAAATCTGTAATATCAGAACGATCCATATCGGGTTGGGGCTAACCGCTATACTCTGAACAAGAGTATCAATATCTGGATTTGGGAGAACTGACCATGACGCAGGACAGGTTCCAGACGGGAGGTGCATTGGATGCAATTCCGGATCCCGCTGAGATCGTCGCCTCAAGACTCAAGTCGCAAATTCTGAGTGGTTATCAGGTAACCGAACCCATTGGTGCAGGCGGCATGGGATATGTCTTCCGGGCAAAGCGGGTCGCAGGGGACTTTGAGCGCGAAGCTGCGTTGAAAGTGATTTCCAGTTCCTTTAGTTCCGTGGACTTGATTGACCGGTTTCGGACCGAGGTTCAAATTCTCGGTAAGTTGAATCATCCGTTTATTGCGCAACTCTATGACGCCGGGGAAACGGAGGACGGATCCCCCTACTTCATCATGGAGCTGGTCGATGGGACAAACATTGATGACTATTGCGAGGCCAACAGTCTCTCACTGAGAGATCGTGTCCGATTACTAAGTAGTGTCTGCCGAGCCGTTCGATTTGCACACTCTCGATTGATCATCCATCGAGATCTCAAACCCTCGAATGTACTTATTGATCAGAAAGGTAAGCCTAAGCTTCTTGACTTTGGCATAGCGAAAGTCGTTGAACCCGGGGTCGACAGCCGCACAAACACTAGCCGTCCGATGACACCGCGCTACGCAAGCCCGGAACAACTGCTTGGCAAGGAGATTACAACTGGATCCGATATCTACCAGTTAGGCATACTGTCTCTGACGGTGCTTACCGGTGAAACGCCGCGATCCGGAGACTCTCTCGAACAGGCGATTCAAAACGCTGCCTCCGGACGAGATCACGAAATCTCAGAGCGGGTCAAAGAAAAACTGCCTCGTGACCTTCTGGCAATCATCCTTCAATGTCTGCATCCGAGTCCCGACGAACGCTACGCTGACGTAAACGCGCTGCTTTCGGATCTTGAAAACTACCTGGACGGGTACCCAGTTCATGCCTCTCGAGGAAAGACCGCTTATCGGGTACGAAAATTTATAAAGCGGAATACACTGTTGGTTGCGGCGAGTGCCGTTGCGAGCGCAATGATGCTTGTAGGTATCACCTACCACACCTTCAGGCTCTCAGAAGCTAGAGACCTCGCAGAGGAGCGCGCCGCCACCTCGGTACGACTGCTACAAGCCATGTCTGGATTGATCGCAGGCGCCTATTCGGAGTTGATTGAGACCCGCGGAGAACGGGCTGGGGACGGCAGCGAAAACCGAATCGAAGATGAACCACTGAGATTTGTTGTTGAAAGAACCCAATCACTGATTGATGAGACAGCCAGCGATGACCCCGTCATACGAGCAGAGTTGCTACTACTCCAAGGCTCGATCAACCGACAATTGAATCGCTTTGATATCGCCGAGCAACAATTAACCGATTCACTGACGCTACACCGGGAGACAGATAGTATCGCTGGTGAGCTACGGACATTGAGCGAGCTCTCGAGTTTGCACTCGGACAACAGTGACTATGAGCACTCAAAAACGCTAATCAATAGTGCAATGGCGCTTGCTTCGAAGCATTCCATGGACGAACGGCTGCTCGCTAATTTGAATACAGTGGCGACACATACGTATACAGAATTAGGCGAATACGAAGCCGCATTGGAATTTGCAAACCAAGCGATTCGACTTCTTGAGAACCAACCTGAGAGGCAAACTATCGCCCTGGCTGAAGCATACGTGGAGATTGGCGGTATCTACGGCAGACTGGAACAAGATGAAAAAGTAAGGCTTTGGTCGCAAAAAGCCGTGGACATGTTCCAACAGGTTGAAGGGCCCAACTATCGAGGACTCGGTCGGGCTTACAGTGGCATAGCAATATCGTATGCCTACGAAGGCAGGTACGAGGACGCAAAAAAATACTTTGAGCTGGAAACAGAAGTTGCGCTGGCGAACTTTGGTGAGAACCATTTGCGGACTGCTGCAGGTTTAGTGAACCTGGGTATGACTCACAGACGCCTCGGCGATTACCTCAAAGCCGTTGAACTCATGAGACGCAGTGAAGCAGTTCTCATCAAGTTGGCACCGGCCGGAACACAAACACTTGCGGCACTCTATGTAAACCTGGGTAACACCCACCGCGATTTAGGGGACCTCGATCTGGCAGCTGAGACCTACGAGCGCGGCATTGCTCTAACTGAGGACACACAGAACGCACAAAGAAATCGCGCCTTTCTACTCAACAATTCCGGTGAGTTGATGGTGGATCGAGGTTTTCTTGCAGCTGGGGAAACCCGTCTACTCGAAGCACTGGCCACAAAGGTAGACGTGCTTGGTTCAGACCATATTTCGACAGCTCGTACTCGTCTGATAATCGTGCGTTCGCAGCTACGTGCAGACACATCACACGTGGATGTGGACCTCCTCGAGATTGCTCACAAGCAATACTTAGATAGCTACGGTGAAGACCATCCAAAGATGGCTTTTCTTGAGTTGACGATGGGGGAATTCCTGCAATCCAGTCGGAGGTTCGATGAAGCTCGCAAGTGGCTGCTGAAGGGTTACGAACACCGGCTATCGATGAATGATCCTAATCACATCGACGTAGCCGAGGCGGCGTTGCGACTTGCAAGGCTTGAGCTTCTGATCGGCGACCTTACCGCGGCAAAAAAGTGGTTGGACAATGCCTCGAGTGGTACTTCGATACTTAAACCCACTCAACTCGAACGTATCGAAGCAGAAATTCTGGCCAGCGAGATCGCTTCGGCAAACGGGAACACCAAAGACACAGCATCGTTACGTCAAGTGACACTGAACAAAGTTCGGGCACATTACCCGAACCGACTTGACTGGCTCGAACGTTTGGAGAACATCTGATCATAAGCGCATTTTCCACGCGCTACTCTTCGAGCAGACCGATTTCCCTAGCAGTAACGGTACCAATAACCGTCTGCCTCAGACTTGACGGTATGACTGCCTCTCTGGGAGAGAGTGCAATGCGACCACCCATGATTTCCGCAAAACGCTGAGGAAATAGAGGTGATCGCTCAGGTTCGGCGAGACCTATAGGTGCGATCGGCTGATTGGTCGAAAGGTCGTATTTGTCAGAAGCACCGATGGTGTGGAGAAACTCGTGCGCCAGCACAACATTGTTGCTGCCCTTGAAGGAGCGCCCGGCATAGGCATTCACAATTCCAAACATGCCTTTTTGGACTCCGAGAGAATCTTCTAGAATGAAGTGCGAATCGGGATGGTGGTAGCGAACGAACATGCGTACATCAGGTGCAATGTCTTCCTTTCCGCGAGTCACGCTGCTCGCCCACCAGCGCGTTTCGAGTGACCACAACATGGTATTTAGGATGCTCCGTTGCTCACTCAGCTTCGGTGGTTCCTCGCTCAATTGTGGGCCGAGCTCCACGCGTACCGGTTGCTCTAGCATCACTCCGTAGCGCTGAACTTCACGATCGAAAAATCCCTCTACGCCCGAAAACACTTCCACGGACAGCGAGTCGATATAGCGTTGTGTTGCTGGATGACCATCGGCGTTGATTGGATCCATCCGTATCCACAGACTGTTGTTCCAGTCGGTGCTACGAACCTGGGCCAACCAAGTACCAATCGCGACGAACGCCAGGATACTCAGCAAAACAAAGATACGGATGAGTTTGAACATGGCCGTATTGAGCCAGAGTGTGTGAGCGAATGCTCGGACGAAGTCGACACTCTGGGCAGACCGGGATATTTTGCGACGACATCGCAGTTGGAATGCGACGGGGTACCGGTAGACTAAAGCCCTGGGGTCAAACAACAAGAACAGGACGAATCCAATGAAGAAACTGCTAATTCCTCTGGTCGTTGGTGTAGCGGTCGTTATCGCGGCGGTTGCCATCTCGGACGATGAAGCTCCGCTTGAGGGCATTTTGCTTTCGTTTGAAGCGGCAACAGACGACGACGGAAATTGCACACCGAAGCGGTTCGACCGTGCCATGATCGGCGACTCCAATCTCTATGCGGTGAGAGGCGACACGCAATACATCATGCCTACCGGTACAACGTCGATCCCTTTCCAGATCGTATTCCGCTCAACAGATATGAATGGTATGTCCACCAGCGACACCATCAGCATGCTGAATCATTCAGGCAGTTGCAGCGAGTTAACGATCAAGATCGAGATCGATTACTGCGAGTACCTGATGCCTGACGGGCGCGAGGAACGGGCTTGCCCCGTCATTCAGACTGAAGGTATCGAAGTCTTCAAGTCGGTATCGGTGACCCAGTAGACGAACGCTCGCAAGGCGCAGGTCACCTCTTCTGCGAAACCCGCATAGTGATGTCCGCATGGAAGACCTCGACACCGTTGGTGTCGAACACGCCTACGGGCATGACAACGTCGCCGGGCTGATCAAATTGCGCGCTGCCCGGTTTACAGCGTGCGACCAGATCGGTCTTGGCCATCTTGAGGTATTGCACTGTCATACCGACAGGTATCCAGCGAAACCGAGAATCGAGCGAAACGTCGAGACAAAGACCACCAACCAACTCTGCGGCGTTACACATTGCGATCGCGTGCACCGATTGCAGGTGGTTCTGTACCGCACGTCGATTTCGCATTTGGATTTCGACGTGCCCGGGCTCCAGCGTCAGAAATCTCGGCTTGATCGTCCGAAAATAGGGTGCTGCAAAGCCGACCAGTTTGCCGAATAACCATCGACCTGCTGCGTTACCATTTAGCCGTCGCCATAACTGCAAATTCTTGTTGGGCTTGCTCATGGGCGCATACTCTGTTGGAACGGTTCACGAAACTCAAGTACGGATGATCACGACGCTCTCAGTTGGCAACTACCGTTCCCTGCGCGATCTGCAGGTGCCGTTTGGACCCTTGAACGTGATCACGGGCGAGAACGCTAGCGGCAAGTCCAATCTCTACAAAGCGCTACGACTCTTGTCGGAGACAGCACAGGGAGGTGTGGTCAATTCGCTAGCACGCGAAGGCGGCCTTAGCTCGACCTTCTGGGCCGGACCGGAGAAAATCAGTAAGGCGATGCGCGAGGGGCGTGTGCCGATCCAGGGTGGCCCGAAACAACACGCTGCCCGACTTCGTCTCGGGTTTTCAGGCGATGATTTTGGATATTCAATTTCGCTGGGTATCCCGATACCCGGCAGTCTCGGGCCGACAGCGTTTTCTCTGGATCCGGAGATCAAGTGTGAATGCATCTGGGCGGGAGAAGCGTATCGACCCGCCAGCGCACTGGTTGAACGCGATGGCGCGATCATCAAAGTCCGCGATGGCCGTCAGTGGAACGTCATCGAACAACACGCCAGCGGCTTTGAAAGCATGTTTGCTCAGAGCATCGATCCAAAACTGGCTCCGGAAATCGTCACCCTTCGAGACGCGATCAAGGGCTGGCGCTTCTACGATCACTTTCGATCGGATGCCGACGCTCCCGCAAGGCAACCACAACTCGGGACGCGCACACCGGTGCTGCACCACGACGGGCGCGATCTTGCAGCGGCAATCCAGACCATCATCGAAATCGGTGACGAACCCGCCCTGCATGTCGCCATCGAGGATGCGTTCCCCGGAGCAACACTGGCGGTGAATATTCAGGAAGACGGACGATTCAATTTGTGCCTAGGACAGGAGGGTCTCTTAAGACCGTTAAGCGCCGCCGAACTGTCGGACGGTACCCTGCGCTACCTGTTGTGGGTTGCTGCCCTGCTCACCCCGAGACCGCCACCGCTGATGGTGTTGAACGAACCCGAAACGAGCTTACACCCGGATCTGCTGCCCGCATTGGGCAGATTGATCGTACGGGCATCAACCGGAACTCAAGTCTGGGTTGTATCGCATGCCCCACGCCTGATCGCCGCGCTGGAACGTGCGGACGAATGCAACTCGGTTCATCTGCAAAAGCAACTGGGCCAGACCGAGGTCGCCGGCCAGGGTATGCTCGACAAACCCTCTTGGCATTGGCCTGACAACAACCGCTGATTGATACAGAGACGATTTCATGACGTTACTCGGGCACAGCTACATTGACGGGCAGTGGATTGAATCCGGCGGAGAACGCCGCTTCGATATCACGAACCCCACCAACGCCGAGGTCATCGGTACGCTAGTCAGCAGCTCGCTATCGGACGTGGACCGGGCGGTTACCGCAGCTCAGCGTGCGTTCCTCGGTTGGGCCTCGGTCACACCTGGCGAACGAGCAAACTACCTGCAGCGCGTCTTTGACGCTCTGACAGAGCAGTCCGAGGCGATCGCACAATCCATAACAACTGAAGTCGGTTCGACGATTAGCTTGTCACGAGGCGTTCAGGCAGGCGCAGCGATCAGCAAGTTCGATTACTACGCAGACTACTTGCGGCACTTCGAGTTTGAGGAGCACTTCGGCGACACCCCGGTACTGAGAGAGCCTATCGGCGTAGTAGCGTGTGTCACGCCCTGGAACTTCCCTTTGCTGCAGATCGCTGCCAAGGTCGCACCGGCGCTCGCGGCGGGTTGTTGCGTGGTACTCAAACCATCGGAGATCGCACCCACTAATGCGCTACTCCTCGCGCAATGCGTTGAGGCCGCTGATCTGCCCAAGGGTGTGTTCAACATGGTCTGGGGAGAAGGCTCAGACATTGGCGAACATCTCGTCGGTCATCCCGGCGTGGACATGGTGTCGTTCACAGGTTCGACCGCCGCCGGGCGTCGGATCGCCGCAGTGGCTGGACAGACCATCAAACGCACGGCGATGGAGCTGGGCGGCAAGTCCGCCGCGATCCTTCTCGACGATGCCGACTTCAACGTTGCGATCGCGGGGGTGCTGGATACCTGTTTTGTTAACAGTGGCCAGTCGTGCACCGCCCACTCGCGACTGATCGTGCCTAAATCCAGAGAACAAGAGGCCGTTCGCGTCGCCCGCGAACTCGCCGAGCAGTGGACCCCAGGAGACCCTTTTGATTCGACAACAAAAATGGGGCCTCTGATCTCGCACGATCACTGGTCCAAGGTTCAGGGGTTTATCACCGATGCACAGGCTTTACCGCACACCCAACTGGTTACAGGTGGCGCGGGTAAACCCGAGGGTCTGGATGCTGGCTATTTCGTCCGCCCTACTGTGTTTGCGGGGGTGCATCCCGATGATGCAATTGCACGCGATGAGATTTTCGGACCGGTCTTGTCGATTTTCTCGGTCGAAGACGAGGACTCCGCGGTCCAGCTGGCCAACGACACAGTTTACGGACTGTCCGGTGGCGTGTGGTCTGCCGACCAAAACCGAGCACTTAAGGTAGCGCGACAAATGCGCACCGGAACGGTCGAGGTGAACGGCGGAGCTTTCAATGGCGCTGCACCGTTTGGTGGCTACAAGCAATCGGGCCTGGGCCGCGAAATGGGGCCTCATGGGTTCGCCGAGTTTCTCGAACTAAAGACACTACAGATTTAGTATCCGCCGATGACCGAACCACGATTCGACTTTGTGATTGTAGGTGGGGGTTCTGCAGGATGTGTGCTCGCCGATCGTCTGAGCGCCAACGGTCGGCATACGGTCGCGCTGCTCGAGGCGGGTCCGCCAGACAACGACCCAAGGATCAAGATTCCTTTCGGTCTTGTAGGGCTGATGAGCCACCCGCGATTCGACTGGCGGTTCACGTCGACACCACATCATCACCTCGACGACAAAGTCGTGTCGATTCCGCGCGGAAAAACACTCGGCGGTTCTGGCTCAATCAACTCGATGGTCTACATTCGTGGTCGAGCCAGCGACTACAATCGATGGGCAGAACTCGGCGCGACCGGCTGGGACTGGGAAAGCGTACTGCCCTACTTCATCCGCCAAGAGTGCAATCGCGAATTGGCGGACGATCCGTTGCATGGTGATCGTGGACCGTTACATGTTCAGGACCTACCCTCCCCGCATGACTTACTCGGGACACTGCAGGCAGCCGGCAGGCAGCTCGGAATTCCGCAGATCCGGGACTTTAATGGCGAAACGCAAGAAGGACTCGGGGTCTATCAGACAACGATGCGTTCGGGACGCCGCTGGAGTGCGGCAGATGCGTTTCTGCGACCGGCGATGTCTCGAGACAATCTCCACGTCTTTACCGGACTGGAAGTCGAACGTATCGAATTCGGAGGTCGAAAAGCCGTCGCAGTCATCGCAAATGGACGCGGTGGCAACCGCCGGTTCATCGTCAACCGTGAGCTGGTTCTAGCAGCCGGTGCGATCGGCTCACCCGCACTACTGCTGCGCTCAGGCGTAGGCCCGGGGGAGCACCTCCAAGACCTGGAGATTCCCGTAATCAACGACTGTCCTGGCGTCGGGCAGAATCTCCACGACCATCCAGCCACTGCCGTCTTTCATGGCGGAGGCAAGTCAGGCTATGGCCTAAGCCTTGGTACGCTGGCACAAATGGCACTGGCGCCCTTCCAATACCTTTTTCGTCGTAAGGGGATGTTTGCTTCCAACACGGTAGAGGGCGGTGGGTTTGCGAAGACTGCAAAGCACCTCGTCGAGCCTGACGTGCAGTTTCATTTCATTCCGGCACGGCTGGGACATGAAGGTCGAATGATTGTGTGGGGGCGCGGCTACTACAGCGATGTCTGCTTACTCAAACCAAAATCACGCGGACAACTTCGTCTGGCAAACCCAGACGGCACTCTCCATATCGATCTGAATCTGCTGTCTGATCCGGATGACCACGATCGCCTTTTGACTGGGCTCGAGCTCTTGCGGCGCCTGCTTGCCAGCGATGCGTTCGACAGTGTGCGTAGCCCTGAACTCGCCCCGGGACCAGATGTGGCCGACCGAGAGGACCTTACCCGTTACATGTATTCCAAACTCGGTACGGCCTACCACCCTGTCGGGACGTGCCGTATGGGTGACACTGACGACCCGCTCACGGTGGTATCACCAGCGCTATCGCTAAAGGGTTGCGAGAATATTCGAGTGATCGACGCTTCGATCATGCCCGAGGTCGTTGCCGGCAATACCAATGCGCCGACAATGATGATCGCAGAGAAAGGCGCAGAAGCGCTGCTACGCCCCTGAGGTCATCAGGTCGATGATTTGCGTGCCGAACGCAGTACCTCAACATCGCTGATCGTGACGATGCCCATGTGGTGCTCAATGTGGGCGAAGGCAGCGTCCTGAAGCGCTTCGAGCTGCTCGGGTCGCACGACACAAATGACTTGCACCATTCCTGTCCCACGAGTGATCTGCCCGTCTCGGAGCCACTGGCCAGACCGTCCGGAACCGCCTAACACAGGCAATACGGAATAGCCTTTAACCCCGGCCGAATCCAGCGCATCCAGAAGTCTGCTCTGCATGACCTGCTCGATGATGATTGCGACACGTTTTGCAGAATAGGTTTCCATCTAGCCGCCTCCGTTCAGAGTCATTGCCGCCGCCAAATACAGCGGAATACCGAGCGTCAGGTTGAAAGGAAAAGTGACGCCCAGTGACAACGTCAAATAAATCGAAGGTTTCGCCTCGGGCAGCGCGACACGCATGGCTGCTGGCACCGCGATATAACTCGACGATGCCGCCAGCACCATCAGTAGCGCCATACCCCCGGTCGAGAGACCGAGCAGAAGGCCCGCCGCTGCACCTGCACTTGCACCGATCACTGGCATCAGCGCACCGAACAAGAACACGGGTGCACTGAGATTACCGCGGCTCTCCCTCAAGCCACGTCCGGCGACGAGCCCCATATCGAGGAGAAACAGACACAACACACCCTGGAAGGGCGACACAATAAAGCTCTCGATTTTGGCAAGTCCGTCAGCGCCGGTAATCGCACCAATAAGAAAGCTGCCAAGCAACAAGACAATGGACCCGTTCAGCAGGATTTCGCGTGCCAGCACCGGATCCATGCGCGCTTCACCCGGCGACCGTTTCGGCCCTACCGACACGAGCCACAGCGCCGAGAGGATTGCCGGTGCTTCCATCGTCGCCGCGACGGCGACCATGAATCCCTCGGCGGCCAAACCCGCCGCGTCGATCACTGACGTTGCTGCAACAAAGGTCACGATCGAAATGGAACCGTAGTGCGCCGCCACAGCTGCCGCATCGACACGTGAGAGCGAGGACACCGTACGCAAAATCGCAAATGCGATGAAAGGCAAGAGTGCCGACAACAAAATGCCAGCAAACAAAGTCAGTACCAGCTGCGCATCGACACCGTTGTTCGCAACGGCCACACCGCCTTTACAGCCAATGGCAAACAGCAGGTAGATCGACATGCCCTTCGCAACGGCTTCCGGCACTGTGAGATCCGACCTCGCAGCCGCCGCGACCACCCCCAGGACGAAACTCAAAATGACCGGCGAGATGAGGTTGGTCGCTGCCAACGAAAAAATGGATTCCATAGCGGGGGACATCCGACGTCTCAATAGCGCGAGAGCTTAGCATCGATCAAGCCATACGGCGCATTCTAAAGAGCAGCTACTCTCGGTCGCGTGTCGCCCAATGTGATCGCATCATCACACTCTGAACAACCCACTCTCGGCTGGAGCACAGCCCCGCAGGTTTTGTGTCTGAGAATCACCGGTGGACCCTCAGGAGCGCTGAAATGTTTGTCGCCCCACGCCTGGAGCATCACGAGCACAGGGCAAAACGCTTCGCCCTTTTCGGTCAGTCGATAGCGCTTTCGCCCACCGATTTGTGCCGAAGTCACTGCCTCAATAACACCAAAGTCGATGAGCCAGGTCAGGCGCTCACTCAGAATATTGGTCGCCATCGCCGTGTCATCAAGGATCTGATCGTAGCGATCCAACCCCGTAAACAAAGACCTCATTACAAGCGCGACCCAGCGATCGCCCAGTAACTCCGCGGAGTCGGTAAATAGCAGTGCGTTGTCAGATGCTGTTGCTAACTCACGGCGCATACGGCGGCGCGTGTACTGCGGGCGCATGAGACCAATGCCAGGCCCTTCTTCCCATATGACATCTCTGGCCGAAAACGCTTCACCACAGTGACCACAGACCGGCACGGGCGTCGATGTATTGCCGCAGCGCAGATGCGTTAACGTGACCTGAAAAGCCTTGCTGCCTCGGCCCCATTCGAGCTCCCAGCGATGCAACATCAGCGTCACCCAGTACAAGTCCAAGCCTCTGTCGGTGAGCAAATAGTCGAATCGACTACCCTCGTCTGTGTATGCCTTTTTGCGAACGATATCTGATTCGATGAGCTTATTCAGACGATTCGAGACCATCGCTTTCGGGAGGCCTGTACGCATCGCTATTTGCGAGAAACGATGGGCTTGCAGCCAAATCGACTCAAGAACGAGCAGTGTGGGCAAGTCGCCCACCACATCGAGCGCCCGCCATATCGAGCAGGTACGTACAAGCTTTGCATCGCGTAATGCGCCTGCGCGTAGCTGGCTTCCCGATAGTGGCGCGTCGCTGATGTCAGACCCCTACAACGAAAGCGCAATTGGTGGTACCGGAACCACCCACGTTAAATGTCCCAACGCGGCGAGCACCCTCGACCTGATTGTGGCCGGCGGCGCCCGTTACCTGCTTTGCGGCATCGAGCACCATACGAACGCCTGTAGCGCCAACCGGATGGCCTGTACCCATGAGCCCGCCCGACGCATTGACAGGGATATCGCCGTCGAGCGTAGTGCGCTCCGCTTCGATCGCTTCCCAGGCACGCCCCGGTGGTGTGATCCCAAAGTGTTCGATCGCCATGTACTCCGACATCGTAAAACAGTCGTGGGTTTCAATGGCATCGAGTTGATCGACACCTGAAATCCCGGCTCGTCGATACGCATCGCTGATCGCGCGACGCGTCCACGGCAAAACATACTCATGCGAACGACTGTAATCCAGCTTTGTCGTGAATCGCATCGGTGCCGTGGAGTGACCCCAGCCAAGAATGCGCGGCACGCTGTCGAGCGAAATACCTTGCGTGTTGCAGTAGCGTTTCGCTACCGCTTCAGATGCCAGAAAGACGGTGACTGCTCCATCGGTGATCTGGCTGCAATCGTGTCGTCGCATCCAGCCCTCGACGACCGGATTGACCACATCGTCCTCCGAGAAATGTGCTTCGTCCAACTGCCAACCCCGGGTTTGCGCCAGCGGATTCCGTTTCGCATTCGCGAAGTTCTTTTGTGCAATCGCGGCGAGATGTTCGCGCTTCAGACCGTAGCGTCGGTCGTACTCGTCGGCGAGATCCGAAAACAGTGCTGGCCAGACGAAGTCTACATCGGTCGCCTCTTCGCCAACCCAGGCGGCGGCACCCAGATAATCTGACGCAGTCTTTCCAGATACGTTGCGCATAAGCTCGATACCGGTGACGCATGCCAACCCATAGCGACCGCTCTCGATATCCGCCATCGCGGCGAGGATGGCGAGAGAACCGGATGCACATGCACCCTCATGTCTGGAAACAGGAACACCCGCAAGCTCTGGGTGCGCATGGCCGAAGAAACCACCGAGCATGCCCTGCCCAGTAAACAGTTCACCGACAAAATTGCCGACGTGACCGACTTCGATTTGCGAGGGTGCGACTTGGGTTTGCTCCAGAGCTGCGTTAATCGATTCACTCAGCAGGTCGGAGATCGACAAATCTTCTCGCGTCATATTTCGAGAGAAATCCGTCTGATGACCGCCGAGCACAAAAACCGGCTCACTCATCCGAGACTCCTTTGTTGAGCTCTTCCGCATTTGCCCAGACTGCGTGCGTGCCGCTGCAGATGCGATGCGGCAAAAAAATGCGGCACAGTGGGCCTTGGTCAAGGTTCGCAGCGTCCAGAATGACACACTCCGATCGGTCTGCGTCCATATCGGTGATGAAACTGATCAGGTAACCATCATCTTCAGCGCACGCGTTCGCCCGTGGAATAAACGGTGCCTCAGACCCGAATCGATGCCTGCCAAACGCGTAACGCTCGGTGTCGCCGGTTTCAAGATCATGTTTCACCAGACCGTTAAACAGGAACCAGCCTTTTTCGCCCGAGGCACTGTAGACGTATCGATAAGGCTTACCCTGATAGCGCGGATTGATCGTGCCGAATTCCACATGCTCTGCATCACACAGACGGTGTTCCTTTGTCTCTCCGGTGCGCAAATTGAAGCGCCAACGATGCAAATGCGGCTGCAGTGAATGCAGGTCAATACCGGCACCGATGATCTTGTAAGGATCCGGCATGGACTCCAGTGGCTGTGGCCAAGGGTTGTTCTGAAAGTACCCATCGAGCACAAGCTCATCGCCATCTTCGAAACAGTTAGTGTAGTGCAGCACGTAGGTGGGATCGGCCTCGAACCATCGGATGTCATCAGATTGGCCAAATCTTGGAATTACTCCGAAGCGAGATGGCAACTCGCGATCGTAATACGGCACGTAAAAGCCCTGCTCCAACATGTGCTGCGGCCAGTACAACGGAAAGTCGTTCAGAACGGAGTGCTTCCGACTAAAGCCCATATCGTGCGGTAGACGTGGCGCGGGGATGTCGATCGGCACGTAGTGTTTCAGTTTGTTATCGGCGCCGGCAACCCCGTAATGCATGTAGGGTGCGTGCGTTGAGTAGTTGAAGAACATAAGCTCGCCGGTCTCGAGATCGACCTTTGGATGAGCTGAAATGCCATCGAACGGCACCCATGCTTCGATGCCGAGCGTTTCCAGGTCCTGCGGTGAGAGTCGATAGCCGTCACCGCACTGCCAAAACGTGGAAAGCAGATTACCGGCATGGACGCAGATATCAGTTGATGAGCTGTCTTTCACATGACCATGCGCACCCCAGCCACGACGAGTCGACTTGTTGGGATTCCCCGTAAAGCCGATCCACAGTGGTCCACCCGCCTCCTGCTCGGCCTGAAAACCCTGCGTACGCACAAAACGATTCTTGTAGCGCGCTCGGCCATCCTGAATTTGCATCATATGCAACATGCCGTCGCCGTCGAACGGATGATATTTTCCGATCGCATCGTGCACGGGATTCTCGGTGTTGCGCACGTAGATACCATCGATGTCATCAGGAATGGTCCCGATGATCTCAAGATCATCTGCATCGTATTCATCGAAATTCGGTGTCCACGCGCCATTCCTGTAAGGATGGTCGTTTGCACTCAAGGTGCTGTGTACCCGATTGACTCGCTGCGCCATGCGCTAATCCTCCAAACCCTGATTCTTAAGCCGGCGAACGATGATTGCTGACCCAACGCCCGTCGCGCCCAACGTCACTACCATCCCGATCTCTCCATCGGATTGTTCCAGCTCGTCCAACAAACTACTCACGAGGACAGCGCCCGTTGCGCCCATCGGGTGCCCCATCGCCAAGTGGCCTCCGTTCACGTTGACGCGCTCCATATCGGGACGATATTGGCGCTCGAATCGCAACGGCGTTGCGGCGAATGCCTCCATGAATTCAATTCTGTCGATGTCGCTCAGTTGCATGCCTGTGTCTGCCAGAACCGTCTCCATTGCGGCGAAGCCGGCCCCGAACTGCAGGATCGAGTCACCACCTAGCTCGGCGCTGGCCAGTATCTCGGCACGAGGTGAGAGACCCGCATCGACACCGGCACTATGCGACCCGAGCAACGCCAATGCGGCACCGTCGGCTTGGGGTGGAACATGTCCAACCGTGTGCACAAAGTCGATCGAAGAGAGCTCGGGGTATCGCGCATGCATTTGCGCCTTTGCCGAGTGTGTTGACTCGTCATTCGGAAACAATGGCGGCAACGAAGCCAGCTGCTCAGCATTGAGGTTCGCGCGTACACACTCGTCGGTGTCGAGCATGACGTCACCGGCCCGATTCGCCACCGGTATCACGCTGGCGCCAAATCCATCTCGTTGCCACGCGGCCGCTGCCCGCCGATGTGAGCGTAGCGAGACCTCATCAAGATCGGACCGGCTAAACCCATCAAGGGCTGCAATCAACTCCGAGCCCATGGGGGCAGGCATCCAGCCTAGTGATTCTCGCACCGCCCCATCGGTGTAGAGCTCAGCACCATCGGCCAGGAACGGTACCCGAGAGAGCATCTCCACACCGCCAGCAAGCACCAGCCGTTGTTTTTGCGTCGATGACCACGCACCGGCCAGATTGATCGCACTCAAACCGCCAGCGCAGTAATTGTTCACCGTCAGCGCGGCACACGCGTCGGGTAAATCAGAGGCCAGCTTCGACACAAGCGCGATGTGCCCGCCTTGGGCGCCGACCTGACCGACGCAGCTCAACATCAAAAGACCAGGCTCGATTGGCTCGGCGCGAGATGCCCGCTTTGCAATAGCGCTCACTAAACCTGCTACCAGATCTTGCGGCGACAACGTACTTAGCGAGCCTGCCTTGGCAGAGCCCGCGGGGACCCCGCGCCCTCTGGGTGTACGCACAGCGTCATAGATGAAAGTCATGCCATCAACCGAATCTCAGGTGCAGATATCGAACCATCTTATAACTTGCAATACAATACCTTTAGTGACAAAGTCCGCGAGAAATCTACGCAAAGAAACGGAAATCCATGCTCAATTCATCGAAAACCGCTGATTTTTCAGGATTTAAGTCGAGATCATACTTCGAAGCTCGAAACACCCCTATCGAGGATCACTTGCCGAAGAGCATTTATGAAAGTTTATGCAGCGCCGCAGACCAGCACGGAAGTCGTCCTGCGATTAGCTTCCAACTCAACGGACATCCCAACTGTCCGGCGGTGACTTACGATTGGGCGCGCCTTGCCGATCAAGCCTTGAGATGCGGTGCTGCGTTTCGTAGTCACGGCGTAGATGAAGCGCAAAGGGTTGCTTATCTGCTACCCAACCTGCCCGAGACGGTCATCACGTTTCTGGCAGGGATGTTGGCAGGCACGGTGGTACCGATTAATCCACTGCTCGAACCCTCTCAGATCGCCGCAATTCTTCAGGAAACCAACGCATGCACGGTAGTCACGTTGAAACCAATACCAGGCATCGAGATTGCGCAAAAGGCAGCGCTTGCAGTGACGCAAGCGCCATCGGTCAAGACCGTTATCGAGGTGGATGTCGCACCTTATCTTGGTCCCTTCAAACGCAGTATCGTCATGCTCGCCAGACCGCGTGTGCACTACCGACCTGACGTCGTTCGCCTCAACTTTGCAGATACGCTCTCGCGATTCCCGGCGACACCACCCGAGGTGCATGGGCAATCCGACCGTGTGATTGCGTGTTTCCACACCGGTGGCACAACAGGCAACCCCAAAGTTGTCCAGCATGTCGAATCAGGCGTGTTGTTCACCGGCTGGTTGGGCGCCCAGCTGCTCTTCGACGCAAACAGCGTCGCTCTGTGCCCGCTGCCACTATTTCACGTATTTGGTTGTCACGCAGTTCTGATGAGCGCTGTGCAGGCTGGTGCGCATGTGGTGTTGCCGTCGCCGGCCGGGTTCCGTGGTGATGGCGTTCTCACCCATTTCTGGAAGTTGATCGAGCGCTGGCAAGCCACGTTTGTGATCAGCGTTCCGACAGCGATGTCCGCCATGCTCCAGACTCCGATAGATGCGGATGTCTCTTCGGTCGACCTAGTGCTGTCCGGTTCCGCACCGCTACCGAAAGCACTTTACGAACGCTTTGAACGCGAAACGGGAATCGAAGTGGTTGAAGGTTATGGTATGACCGAAGCAACGGCGTTGGTCGCAGCGAACCCGATTGGCGGTACCAAAAAAATTGGCTCGGTCGGCATTCCTTTTCCGTTCGTCGATTTGCGTGTGTGCCGCAATGACGGTGAAACGTGGCGAGACTGCGAAACCGATGAGGTGGGCGAAATATGTGTCGCCGGCCCTGCCATTCACCCGAACGCACTCTTTCTGAATGGACAAAACGGTCCGTCCACGGACGCAGGGCTCCTTCGGACCGGCGACTTGGGTCGCCTCGATGTCGATGGTTACCTGTGGATTACCGGTCGTGCAAAAGACCTGATCATCCGCGGCGGACACAACATCGATCCCTCTGTGATCGAGGAACCACTATCGACACACGAGGCGGTCGATTTGGTTGCTGCGGTCGCCCAACCGGATGCTCACGCGGGCGAAGTACCCTGCGTCTACGTCACAACACTTGAAGGATACAACGTGTCCGTCGAAGCACTGCACGCATTCGCCGTCGAGAATATTGCGGAAAGAGCGGCCCTGCCACGCCACATTGAAATCCTGCCGGCCATGCCTCAAACCGCAGTGGGTAAAGTCTCGAAACTGGACCTGCGCAAAATGGCGATCCAACGCGTGTTCGACGAATCGCTGCGGCTCGCAGACCTGCCCTACCGAACAACCGCTGTCAGCAACGACAAGAAAAACGGGATGGTCGCTGAACTGAATGCAGTGAACGAGACGGACCGGGATACCGTTGACCGGATTCTAGGAGCGTTCCCTGTTGGCTGGCGTTAGATCGCTTCTCGACCGCGCCGCTGTAATTCCTCGATCAACTCGCGTCGCTGGATAGCATTCGAGTCGCCTCCACCAAAGACCAGCTCACCCGACGAGTAGCTGGTACCAAATGTCTCCGCTGTATTGATGGTTTGACCAATACCGGATAGGAAATCCAGTTCGGACAGCGTCGATAATCGGTGAATGAACGTGCTCCATAGGACCCCATTGGCGATTGCATAACGGGCATCCAGTGCCGAATCAAAATTCGCTTGCATCAGCCGCATGAGCTCCTGCTCATCCAATGCATCAGCGTCATTGATCGGGATCATCACTCGCATCCTGTCGGCGGCAGGATCACTAATCAGAAGAATTTCGTACTCGGCGAACACAAAGACAAGGCTGTTGCCGTTGCGCTCGTAGTTGTCGTCCAGCCGGCCGATAATGGTCTCGATCCGATCGATCGTCATCGGATCGCTCATCGTTTCCGGCTCGTCTGTTTGGGCACGCCCGGTACAGGCTGCAATTAGGAATAGCGTGCTGACGGCCATTGCCGCCAACGGAGTGAGTCTCGATGTGCCCATTTGAACGTTCCTTGAACTGATGTCTGTTAAGTAGAACCGACGGAGCAGCAACTTGTTTCAGGAACCTCGCACAATTCGGGCGATCGGGTCGACTTTCTAGCCGACCCGATCTCCGTTTTTCGTCTAGCGACCCGGCGACCAAGGCGCTCCCGCCGCATCCATCGCAGCTTTCAGCGCATCGAGGTCTCGTTCGATCGCGTCCATATTGGTCACAATGTCGTCGAACAGCTTACGCGCAATGCGATAGGACTCACGCTGTGCCGGCGTAGGTCCGTACAGGTTGGTACCTGGAGCAAAACGCGCATGCCAGTAGCGATCGTAGACCGTCATCCTCTCCCAATCGTGGTAGATGTCGCGGGTACTGTTACCCGACATTCGCTCTACCTGATCATGCAGCCGATCCTGAATCGCAACCGCCTGCTGGTAGAGTGCTTCGCCGGCGACAAATCGCTTGAGAACCGCTTTCGCAGCATTCAATTCGGCATCCATGAAATCCATGGAACTGCTCGTGCCATCAGCGACACGCAGCAGCTCTTCCAGCTGCTGGTTGAAGATGACGCGCTCTTCCTGAGAAGAACCCGGCAGTACCGGTTCCGCGCGGATCGATTCAACATCAAACGTCTGAGACTGATTCATTGCGGTGGTAACGCCATCAATGCATTGTGACATCTCCACCGAGAACTGACCTGGTGCAACCATTACCCCAGGACCGCTCTGGAACCCGGACTCGGCCTCACGCGGAGTCCACGCATCGAGCGCGGGATAGCGAAGATCCCAGGCGACACGATGGAAGCCCGCCTTGGCTGGCCCCTCAACGCGGCGAACGATGTTGCCTTCAGAATCACGAACGGTAAACACGATCGCCGGTGCGTCTTCTCGCGCCTCATCGATGATCACAGACATGTCTGGGAAGCTCACATCCTTGTTATCGCCCTCGAGCTCTTTCTCCTCCTCGCGCCGCTGTTCCTTGGCGGTTTGGATGTCCTCGGCCAGGTAGTAGGTAAATACCGCACCAAAATCAGGGTTCTTTGCCACGTAAAACGCGTTGCCCTGTGACGCCTGACAACCATTCGAAGCACAACCCAGACCACGCTTTGGCACGTACCAAGGTGCGGTTCTCACCGGGAACAAGGTGCCACCCGATTCGAGCATGTCTGTGGTGACATCACGCAGCGGCGTGTAGTCGTCGAGCACGTAGAAGCCACGCCCGAACGTTGCACCTACCAGATCGTTTTCACGCTTCTGAATCGCCAGATCGCGGAACGAGATGTTGGGTACCGAGCCCTTCAGCTTGGTCCAATTGTCCCCACCATCGACAGTGAAAAAGACACCGAACTCGCTGCCGACGAACAACAGGTCCGACTTCTCGTGATCCTGAACCACGCGCCAGAGGATGTGGTTGTCTGGGAGATTGCTCGTGATCTGCTTCCAACGGCGTCCGCGATTCTCACTCTTTAGAATGTACGGCGCGAAATCACCGTTTTTGTGATCGTCGACCACGGCGTAGACGGTATCTGCATCAAACAGATCGGCCTTGATGTCGTTCACGAAGAAGCGCTCGGGCACACCCGGCAGACGATCGATCTTGCGCCAGGTCTTACCGCCATCTTCGGTGACCTGAATCAGGCCATCATCCGTGCCGGCGTAAATGATGTTCTCGTCAATCGGCGACTGCGAGATATTCACAATCGTGTTGAACTCGGACATCGCATAGAGATCCCACGGGGCGTCATAGCTCCAGGTGCGACCCATCATCGGCGCATCCACACGCCGCTCGTTGCGGGTCAGATCCGGCGAGATTGCAGTCCAGGAATCACCGTAGTCGTCACTGCGCCACACACGCTGCGATGCGAAGAAAACGGTCTTCGAATCATGCGAGCTGATCAGAATCGGTGCATCCCAGTTGTAGCGGTCGGGCGCCTCGCCCTCCGCCGCTTGCGGCTTGATGTAGACCTGTTCACCGGTGCGCCGGTCATAGCGAACAAGGTTACCCTGCTGCCATTCCGCATAGATGATGTCGGGATTGTTCGGATCTACGGCCGACTGGTGGCCGTCACCAAACAACGTGATGAACCAGTCACTGTTGGTGATGCCGTGGGCATTCATCGTGCGGCTCGGGCCACCCTGTGAATTGTTGTCCTGGGTGCCGCCGTACACGTTGTAGAACGGCGTATCGTAGTCGACAGCCACCTTGTAGAACTGTGTGATCGGCAAGTTCGCCGCATAACGCCAGGTCTTTGCGTTGTCATAGCTCTCGTAGATGCCACCATCGACGCCCACCAGAATGTAGTCCGGATCGTTCGGATCGAATGCCATCGCGTGGTGGTCGGAGTGCTTGTTATCACTGTTGACCATAGTGAATGTCTTGCCACCATCGTCGGTCATGTGCATCCACACATCCATCTGGTAGACCTGGTCAAACTTGTGCGGGCTGGCAAAGATTTCCTGGTAATAGTGAGGACCTGTGCCCCCGGACAGGTAATCGTTGCGCTTCTCCCAACTCTCACCGCCGTCTTCGGAACGCCAGAAACCGCCCTCACGATTGGCCAGTTCGATGGTCGCGTACACAACGTCGGGCTTTTGCGGAGAAATCGCAAAGCCGATCTTGCCTTTGACGGAACCTGGCAGGCCGCTCTTAAGTTCGCGCCAGGTCTCTCCGCCATCTTCAGACTTGTGAATGCCGGTCCCGGGACCACCATCCATCAACGCGGCAACGCTGCGAATGCGCTGCCAGGATACGGCGTACAGAACATCGGGGTCGCGTGGGTCCATATGGACCTCAGAGACGCCGGTGTACTTGTCGTCTTCATCGGTGTTGCCGAGACCATCGCCGAGAATCTTCTCCCAATTTTCGCCGCCGTCTGTCGTCTTGAACAATCCACGTTCACCCCCGCCAGACCACAATGGCCCCTGTGCTGCGACGAAGATCGTATTCGAATCTCGAGGATCGATGCGGATCATACCGATACGCTCGGACTCCTCCAGCCCCATCTGTTCCCAGCTCTTGCCGGCATCGCGGGAGCGATACAGACCATTGCCGAACGAGGTGTGACGACCTGAGATGTTCTCACCAGTACCCGCCCAGATGACGTTCGGGTTATTGGGATCGATCGTGATGCAACCGATCGAGTAGACCGCCTCATCATCGAAAATCGGCGTCCAGGTGGTGCCTCGGTTCTCTGTCTTCCAGATGCCACCGGAGCCGGTCGCAACGTACCAGGTGCTCTGACGGTCAGGATGGATCGCAATATCCGAGATGCGACCCGACATGAGTGCCGGTCCGATCGAACGCCATTCCAGTCCCTTGAAGGTTGCTTCATTGAAGCCCGGTGAACTGTCTTCCTTATCCTGTGCCAGCACCGGCATTGCCAGTAGCATGCTGGCAATGAACGTGATCCAGTAGCGCATTAGATCGACCCCCTGATTTTTGTTGAGCGGCGAGTATAGCCAATTCGACCCATCGGTGCGGCCCGTCAGAATGTCGTCCGCAGCGACAGATAGAGATTCCGTCCCGGTGCATCTATGCCCGAGCCGTGATTTCTATAGCGGCGGTCAAGCAGGTTTTCGACGCCCGCGTTGATCTGCCAGCCGCCGACGTCGAACCACTCCAGTCCGAAGTCCACCGCCAGCCACCCCGGCGTGCCGAGCGGATCAATCCTGATGTCTCTTGTGTCGCGCGCGCTCAGCCGAGTCTGTGATGCCGCCGTGCGAATCATTAACTCTGCCCTATGGTGGTCGGTGTATCGATTGATCGCGAGGCTCGCGTTGACCGGAGGGATTCGATCGCCCGGCTCATCGGTCTGGCCACGTTGACGTTGTTCACCACGGGTTGCGTTGAGCACTGCGTTGAGACGCCAGGCGGGCGTGAGCGTGTATTCAAGACCAAACTCGATACCCAGAATATCGCTCGTCGACACATTGGCACTCTGCACGATGTCACGCCCTTCGGGTGTTTGTTCACCGGTCAACACCGACGCAATACGGTCATCGTAGTGTAAGTAGAACCCGACCAGCTCGAGGCGTGCTCGATCCGTGCGATAACGCAGACCTGTATCGAGATGTTGCACTCGCTCGGATTCCAGCGAGGCATTCGGTACGTTAAAACGATTGCCCGGTCGCGCTCCGAGCGTACCTAGATCGAAAATGTTGGGGGCACGAAACCCGGCGCCCAATGTGGTCACCCAGTTCAGCGCTTCGCTGAGCTCATAACGCAGGGAGAGATCAACGCCGAGATCGTTCACTCTCGTTGTGGTCTCAGGCGTGGTCTCGGTGCGTGCCAGCACCGCTTGACTACTACTGAACCTGGCTCCGCCCCCCCAGTGCCAACGACCGGTGTTCTCGATCTGCATCTCTGCGAACAGACTGGTTTGGCGAACAGACGAACCGTCCGGGAATCGAGGCATCACGCTTTGGAGTGTGCCGCTGTTAACCTGTTGCTCCCAGCGACCACTGGCGACCCGATCCTCGTAATGATCCAGCCCCGCCACCCAGCGAACGCGATCGCCATCCCGGTTCGCAATCACCGACAAGCCGCACAAATCGCTGGAATTTTGCTCGACCAACCGTGTGGGCGCTTCAAAATCACGAGTTCTCCGATCATCGTCAATGCGCTGCCAAGCGAGATCGATTCTCCAATCCGCATTCAGCCAACCGTCGCTCTTGCTCGCTTGTGCGTGGAGGAACGTGCGTCGATTGGGTGAGAATTCAAACTCCGAAGAAGATGCAACGTCTTGCCCAAAACCCGGTACGAGTTCATCGACTCTGGGCGTCGATGGCTGCGCCATAAACTGTAGATCCGCGAGCCACGTCCAGTCATTGGATAACGCGCCGGAGAGCGCTGCACGCCCGCCCCACGCTTCATAACCACTGGGGCCAACGCGAGTCCCGTCGCCAATACGCCGATCGCCGGCGCTGTGGTATTCGGCGCTGAAATCACCGGCCAGTGTCGCATCACCAAACCGCCACCCTGCAGCCATTGCGCGCGTTTGTGACGCGCTATCCAGGCGTAAATCGACTGAGGACAGACTTTGCCAACCCTCATCTCGTAGCGTTGGGCGACGGGTCACGGCGTTCACGACGCCCGCGACCGCATCGGTGCCGTAGACCGATGCGGAGGTGCCCCTGAGTACCTCAATACGGTCGATACTGCTCGCCGGGACCAACGCAAAATACTGTGTAGGTGCACTGCGGAAGATCGCATTATTGAGCCGCATCCCATCGACGAGGTGCAGCACCGACGAGCCGCGCAGCCCACGAACAATGGGCGCACCCTGGCCAGGCGTGGTCTGCTGAATGTAGACGCCCACCGAATCTCGAAGCGCTTCGGTAATCAGGACTTCACTCGGACGATCCCCGGGACGAATGATCGTCACCGATTGCGCCAGAGCGTCCGCGTCCTCCGCGTGACGCGTTGCCGTGACGACAATTTCTTCCAGTGGGACAGGCGCTTCGGCGGCGCGTGCGAAAGGCCCCATAGCGCAACCGACCACCACCCCCATAATGATGAGTCGCGTGTTCAAGCGAGCGATGATGCCGGTTCGTGCCGTGGCGCGTCAAAGCACGTAACGGATGCGATCGACCGGCGTTGATCCTGAATTTCGAGCAAAGGGAATGGTGCCGATGCGCAGACTCGAACTGCGGACCTACGCATTACGAAACCGAAGCCGTAGCAAATAGCACAACCACTTACCTAATAAATCAGGGTTTGAGGCGGGTTAACACCGCGTCAGGTGGTGTGGTGTGTGCACAAAAACCGGCACAAACGAACAACAGAGCGGCGGCTGGACGCGGCAGCAAGGGTACCTCCCTGTGCACGCCCGGTAATCAATCCGGGTCGCTCTGCCAAACAACGGAGCGGCGGCGTGGAAAGTAGACACGCAGCGGTGAGAGAGTTGCAGGGTACTCCGTGTCATGTAATCCCTGTCAGCCGGGGTAACGTCCGGCCCGCTCCACCTAATAGGAGATAACAGAATGTCCCAAGCGGATCGTATTGAGCTGGTCAAAGTCTTTTTCACAGAGCTTGGATGGTTCTTGGTCTTGGTTTTTGTGGCCCTGTGGTTTTTCGGATTCTTTGATCGGGGGGACTCATGACCAACCAACCACACAACAACAGCCCCCGAGTACCACCACCGACACGGCGCATTGATCCGGTAACGCTGGAAGAGTTGAGGGAGGTGCGTGAGGTATTTAAGGACGTGCCAATGGGCGGTGAAGCGTTCGACGCTTACCAGAAATTGTGCGAGGTCATTAACAGAGCGGATGGCTTGATATGAAAGTCGAAAAGCACGTACTAGCACTACAGCCGATAGCGGACAACGCAATCACTCATCTCGACTTTGCGCATACCCAAGTCAGGCTGTGGGATCGGTTTCAGGAAAGTGGCGAGAAGCAGTTATTAATAGGACAGCTGCATATGCCAAAGCCCCATCAAGGTGCCACCGCGGAGTTTTCTGGGGTCATGCTCGACGGTGAGGCCGCTGAGCACGTCAGCAAGGCCGTCAAGGAGGCAATCGCAATGCAGGAGCACTTCGAATGATAGATGCACTGAACGAATGGCTGTACGACTTCTTCATGAAGTGGCTGTTTCTCATACTGATCGCGTTTTTCGTAATCGGCACGCCCGTGGCTTGCTCGGCGTACATGCACGAGCGTCAGGCGTTTATGGAGGCATGCCAAGCAGACCGTAAAGAGTACGAATGCACGGCGTTGTGGCGTGCTGGCAATGACTCTGCGACCGGCATCATTGTGGTGCCGCGGTGAGTGATGGCGAGACGTACGAGCATGATGGTGCGAGGTGTCCATATTGCGGGCACCTACACATCCCCGAGCATGACAACTGGGAGCTGTTCGACGAGAACACATCTGAGTGGGAGTGCCACAGCGAGCGAGCCGTACAAGAGATGTTGAGGGGGTATTGATATGGATTTCAAGAGCACACCACCGACAGAGCCGGGCTATTACTTCGCGAAAGTAGCAATGGAGGCCGAGCCGGAACCTGTCCAACTTCTATGCGGCCTCGTTAAGTTTCGCGTGTGGCAGTTTGGTGTAGAAGAGATGCAGCTTCCTGACGACTTCCTATGGGGCGACCGCATCGAGGTGCCTGGCGATGAGTAAAAGCAAGATCACGACTATTGAGATGGAGTGTGCGTTGGCGCGTCATTTCAATTACCGCCAAAACCTCATTGTGCCAAACGTGAGTTGGGGTATTGATATCCACGAGTGCGACCTTTTGGTTGTAACGCGTGCGGGGTATGCCACAGAAGTCGAGATCAAGGTCAGCAAGACCGATCTGAAGAAGGATGCTGAGAAGCCTCACCAACATCAGGACTACCGGATCAAGAGCCTTTATTTTGCGATTCCGGACTATTTGATCGACTGCACTGATTTGGTGCCCGAGCGCGCGGGGATTATCAGTGTCGAAACCGGCCCGCTGCGAGTAACTAAGCAAGGCGGGAAGGACTATGTATGGAAACGGCGTTGTGAGGTTATCCGTAAAGCCGTTATCAACAAGCGGGCACCAAAGTTTTCGGATTTGGACAAGGCAAAAATCACACGTCTTGGGGCGCTTCGCATATAAGGCTTAAAAGACAAACTGGTGAAGGCTATGGAGCGGCAAGAATGAAAATCCTAGAGCACAAGAAAGGCGAGGGCATAGACCACTTCTGCGCGTTGGTTGCAGAGGGGTACAAGCGTGAGGAGATTGCGACAGTTTCTTACACAGTTACCGGTCGCATGTATTTAGAAAAATGCTCGGAGCAATCTCATGTATATGGTGACCGAGAATATGCGCCAATAGCGTCGGAGCAGGATTGCACAGACCTCGACATCGCGCGTGACGCATTGAAGCGGATAGTCGCAGGAGGCAGTCGAATATGGATGGCAACGGTCGCCCGACAAGCGCTAGACGCCATGACAGGAGACGACAGTGAGTGACTGGATAACCGTAGACCCAGGCAGGCCGCAGGATTTTCTGTGTGCTATTGCCGACGCATTAGAGAGAAGCCGAGAGCTGGAGTGTCAGTGGCAAGACATGAACCATGCGTGGCATAGCGATGATTACGTAGGCTCTGTGTCGTCTGTTCTTCGTGGTGGCGCGCAGGCAATCCGCTACCGCATGAAGCCTCGCAAGCTGGCCGAGCACTGGAAGCCGCTCAGTCAGGCTGAAGAGCTATCGACGAACATTCTGTTGTTTGCCGAAAACTCACACTTCGACATCATGGTCTGTCACAGCAACGAAGACAGCCCTGATGACTTTATAGGACGTGGCTGGACCCACTACGCCGAACGGGAGGCACTGCTCTATGGCACTGACTGAGCAGGAACAGGAGAAGCTACTTCGGGCTGCCGGGTGGTACCACGACGATCAATGCGACCCCGAAGACGGTTATTGGTTAATCGACGACTATTGCTTCGAAGATGTTGTCGATACAGCTGAGGCACTAAAACACCCGATTACCACCGTGGCGCTGCTTGAGATAGTTGCACAGCACGGCAATAGCGTTATGTCGGATGCAACCATTCACCGCTTGCAAGACAACGGCCATTGGACTGTGGGCTGGCAAGACGAGGCCAGTCTCGTTTCTGCCCCCACCCTCCCCGAAGCGATTCGCAAAGCCGCGCTGGAGGTGATGGATGAGTGATCAGGATTGGGCTCAGGCTGCATGGGAGGCAGCGGGTCAGGCTGCAGCCGAGCGTGCCGAGAAAATGCCAACCGAGCAGGACGCGATCAATCAGATGCATGAGGCGTATAAGAGGCTCAAAGAGCTTGGCTGGAAGGGCGCCGAATATTGCCCCAAGGACAACTCTTTATTCGCCTCATGCCACCCAACCAGCACCGGCATTGCGGTAACGAGCTACATGGGGGATTGGCCAAAGGGTACGTACTGGATTTACGAAGCCGAAGATATGTGGCCCGCAAACCCAGTCCTGTTTCGCCTAATGACACAAGAGGAAACGGAGTACCGACAAGATGACTAACACAGCCGACATCATCATCAGGCGTGCTGCTGAGCTGGCGGGCTGGAGGACATACAGCTCCTATGGATACGCTGACCCGATAGGCAATGAAGTGCGCGTATTCGCAGGCAAGGACCACAGCAAGTACGCCGCACTAGACGCCCTTGTGCTGCAAGTCTGGCGTAAGTGGTATGCCCGGTGGGAACAATATCCGCACACAGACCTAGAAAATTACGAAGTGAGAGAGGTACTCCGCACCGACTCCCTCGAAGCGTTGCGAATCATGGTTGCAGATTTGGAGGGTGAGTAGTGGGTAATTACGATCAAGTGAGCGACAACATGCGCCGTGTGGGTAGCGTAAATTTTTCAACAGACTCCGACACCCAAGCTTTACTCAAAGAGATTAGAGCGTTGAGGCGAGACCTGTCGGAAATAACAGGTACTCTGACTCGGGAGTTAGTACGTCAGAAGCGCCGCATCGCAGAATTGGAGGCCAACAATGAGTGACATTATTTACTGGTGGCGAAATGGCCGGATGTACTGGATTGACTCTGAGTCTCTCAACCCAAACATTTATGGCAATGAAGCTTTCGACAATCTTGAGCAATTAGAAATCATTCGAGTTGGGCGCGAGATCAGTGAGCAGACTGCGCGGGAGCTGAATCTATGGCCACAATGACACCGACTGAGATTTGCGACAGCTTGGTGAAGTCAGGCGTGTTGGTGGATATGGGCCACCTTGGGTACTCGATGAACGGGTACGCGAACGAATCCGATTCTGCCGAAGAGTTTTTGACTTCATGGGCAGGCGAGCTGAGCTGGTACGTGTGGGCGAAAGTTAAAGAGCGGTGGCCGGATCAGTGGGACTTGGCATTTATACCAAAAGACGGCGACGAGCCTGCGCACGTGAACCTTGAGATAAGCGGGGTCATCGCTTGCGCCGTAGAAGGCACCGGCCCACGCGCGATGATTGAGGCGTGTGCTATGGCGTTAAATACGGACTAGCGTATATTTATCGAATATACGCTTTCGCGTATACCTGCGTTTCAAATGGTAAGCACGCCAGGCAGGGGCCGCTACTTGAAAGACTTTGCGCTGGTAGGCGTTTCTGAATCTGCGGCGCGGTGGGTTATTTAGTCGGAAGTAGCGAATGGGGATTAATCTTCTGGAAAAGGTCATCTATTTATCGCCAGAGCGCTTTGAGCAGCACAAGTGGCGAATGGTCGAGCGGATGGTTAACGCCTATAGCAAGCACTGCCGAGAGGCTGGAAGGCCAATAGACCGCAATATGTGGCGCTCAGTCATTCTCGATATAATTGAGCTTGATGGTGGCGACTTGTGGGATTGCGAAGGGCGCGTCATTAAGTTAGGGCTGTAGTCACGCTATCAGGTAGCTTCTTACGATCTCTCATAGGCGTGCCGCAGTCCTTACATCTATAACGCTGGTAGGAGTGGGTTTTGGTGTGCTCTATACCGTTCTTGACGACATTCTCTGAGCCACACTTCCAGCACACTAGGCCATGCTTATTGTGGATCACCGCATAACTCGGGTGGTTATCAATCCACGGCAAGACTCTGTGATACAGAACCTCTAATAGCTTTACGTCTTGGACGTTGTAGCGCTTCATTAGCTTCCACGCCGCCTCATCCCCTGCCATGCAGTCAATCCACAACTGCATGCCTGTATGAGCTACTTTGCCCCCTAGTCCTAGCTCCTGCGCTACGTAGTCAAGTTTGTTGGAAGGGAACTTAAACGCTTTTCTGACCGCCTTGAGTAAATCGATCTTCGCGTACTTGGGTGGGGGTGGCAGATCTAGTTTGATGAACTCTCGATTGAGAGTTGGCATATCGAATTTATCGCCGTTGTAATGGCAAACCGCGTCAGCCTTTAACACTAGGTCATATATGCCCCTGACCATCTGTTTGTGTGACGAATGGTGCAACGAATCAAAATGAACCTTTTTCTCATCTAGCCACTTAGCCGCCCAACAGATCGTATAACCAGGCTCTACTATTTGGTTGATGCCAATGTTCTGCTGATACAAGCCCCACGAATAAACCAAGTTAGGCGCGGTCTCAATATCGAGTAGCAGAATCTTCACGGCTGCAAGTCCCGGATGAACATCAGTTTTGAGTTGCAGTCCTCCACCGCTAGCCTCAGATCAGCCAGCCTTAACAGGGCGTCTCTATACGTCTCTAGGGGTGTTTCAGGGACTAGGCAGGGGGTTAACAGATCAGGCGATATGGGAACGTATTCTGTGACCGTCTGAACCTCTATTTGAGGCACGTATACTGTCTTAGTACAGGACGCTAGACAGATCGTCAGGGATAGCAATATCAAGGCACGCATCTGCTGACCCTCCTATGGTCTCTCGGGCTTGTGTAACCGTCTGTGAGGCTTGTGAGCGAGCGTTCTCGTATTTAGGCCGTAATGCCCTCTCCTGCTCAGCTAAAGCCCTCAAACGAGCGTTCTCGGCCTCTCTAAGTTCTAGGGCTACCGCTTGGGATGCTTCGCCGATTTGCAGTGCTAATGCCTGCTTCTCTAGGTTGCATTTCGCCCTTATCTCGATGCCGTTCTTTACGGAGTGCCAGAGCAAACCGGCTAATACGAGATTGCCAAGGCCCAAAACCACGGCAGTTCGAGCAGAAGTAATCCACTTCATTTGATGCCCGGAATAGAGCGATCATGGCCCTCTAGCCAGCGTTCCCACACATGCAAGTCAACGTAGGTGTAAGCGACTGCGCCTTGATCGTATGAGACAGCCGCAATTCTTGGGCAAGAGTCGTCAGGGTGTTCGTCGGCGGGGAATAAACCGCAGTGTGGGCACATCTCCTTTTTGCCGCCTTCGATTGACTGTATTTTGGCTGTCATCCTTACTCCGTTTGTCAATGCATCTGCATCAGAGAAAGGTTAGTCAACTATCCTTTCTTAGTGAATGGCGCTAGGAAAGGTTCGTTTCCTAAGTCACCTCTCCGTCATCGTCGAACCCGTAGACCTCTGACAAGTCCTTCTGTAGTTCGGGGATCTTCTCGGCCATCTGCTCAGCTTGAGTCGAGAGAATCCACACCATCGAGAGCCAGTGCCAGAATGCGGCGGTCTTGTCGCCCGTCGTCTTACGGGTGAACCTGTAGCCTGCGTAAATACAAAAAAGCCCCAACACAATGACGGGGCTTGATAGAAACAAAGTGATGTAAAGCAAAGTCAATCGACTAACTCCAGATGAGGTAAATCGTTAAAGCCGTTATCGGACAACTCGCCGTCTCTATCCCAATCACCACCCCACCGAATGTTGATGCCCATCTGAGCACCGATTCCAACAACCAAACCCGCCAAGTAATCGAACTCGCGAATGTTGCTCCAATCAATCGGATAAGGCGCGATGTCTACCGCTCTAGCGGGGTGATAGTTGTGCTTGGATTGAGGGAACCGAAGTTTGCTCTTGCCCTCTCGGTACATCTTCTCCTGACGCTCTCTGCCTCGATGCCCTTCCAGTACAGTGAAGTCTTTGTATTTGATTGCCTCTTTAAGCACTGCCTGTAATTTCGGATCAATAGTGCTCAATGCCTTTTGCGATCTGCCAGAGAATGAGTAGCTCACCGCTCTATGTGCCTTTGGCCGACATTTGCAGCACCATAAATACCAAGGCATAGGGTGATAGCGGCCACCCACGTTCCGCCGTCAATTGTTGCCGTGAACAGTGCAACGTGGGCCACGATCAAGGTGGAGCCAGCAGCGATAAACTTACGAGATGTCCACTTACTTTCCACGGCGCGAATCCCTCATGGCTCGCCACTTTTCGTAGTGATACAGCGCAGCAAATACACCTGCGGCGATACCCACTAAGCCAGCAATGCCAGTGACAATAGGCTCAAGGTTAGAGAACACAGCAATCACGCCCATGCCCGCACTTGTAGCTGCTGATCCGTCAGCCAGCTTTGCCAATGTCTGCTCCTTATATGGCATTACGCGTTAGCCGTTTTTGCGTGCCAATAAAAGCTGCCACTACCGCCACCAGTGAAGTTGACCGTAAAGGTGGTGCTATTCGCAGCATTAACAAAAATGTCGGTAGGTGTGGCAGTGGTGCTAGTAACAGATACAAATTCGGGCGTTCCCGCTAACCCGTGAGCTACCGTTGCACCACTTGATACGGAGGCTAATCCTTGATTTTCCGTCACATAGCCCACGTTATTTGCTATTTGCGTGCCCGCTGGGATCGTTCCTTGAATCGGGCTAGTAGTGCCAGAAAAGTTGTTATCAGTGATAGATATGTTAGTGAGTGTTCCCGACGAAAACTCTACCCCGGTATCGGAGTCTTTGACTGTATTCCCAGAAATAACAATATTGTCAGCCGTTGGTGTAGTGCCACCGATTAAGACGCAATAATCGATGATCCCATCAAAGGTGTTACCCGTTATCGAAATACCTTCTCCACCACGAATTACAACGCCCCTAGTATTTGTGCCATCCCCTACAAGCGTGTTATCTGCGACGACAACACTTCTAGCAGTGTCCGTATCATTAAAACCGAGGAATAGGCGACCAGTTCCGTACAAGGAATTTCCACTAAAAGACACACCATCAACGCTTGTACCAATAGACAAAAAGTCTCCCACCTTGCCAGAGTTACCGAAGATGGAGACATTCAGCGGCCTTGCATAAGTGGTGCTTGTCAATACAGCGACTGCCCGAGAAACTCCATCAAAGACATTCCCGAAAATAGAGAAGTTTTCTGGTTGCTCTGTGAACGTCGTCTGGCTTAGGACTAAGCCAATATTGGCAACGTTGCCACCGCAGTTCTTGAAGGTGTTGTTTGAGATGGTCACATTGCGATTAACCTGATAATCGAATGCGTTAGGCTCAATATCAACCGCCCCTGGCATGTTCGAGCGGGTACAGTTGACAAAGTGATTCTCAGAAATCACAAGCCCGTCGCAATCAATAACACTGATGGCATTTCGGTTATCGTTGTTCACGCCATCAAAGACGCAGTTAACGATGCTCACACGCTCGTTGTGACGCTCTCCATCTTGAGAACCTACATAGATCCCATCACCCCTAAAGCCAGTGAATCGGCAATCAGTCACTAGAACATGCCGGACGCCATTAAACGACACCAAATGCTGGAACTCGCTAAAGGTGTTGTTCGGCTCTACAAACTCAATACCAGAGATAGTGACATTCTCAATAAACGCCGTTGAACTTTCCGATTGGGCGTACAGAACTCCCCTAGATTGAGTGGTATCTTGTGCCTTTGTAATCCTAGTCTTGCCGATACCAGCGCCACGTATTGCCGTATCAGATGCTAGCGTCGCGAAGTTAGAGCAGGAAAAATTACCCTCTGGAAATATAACCAACGAGCTAGCATTGATTGCCTGCTGAAATGCAGTTGTGCAGTCGGTATCGCCATCACCCACAGCCCCATACCTGCGGACATCACCGGGAACGTACTGCCAAAACGTAGGGTTTACATTGGCAAGAATTTCACCACTAGAACGGGGGTATAGAATCTCCCCAATCGTGGATTGTGTAGCTAGTGTCAAGGGTAAATCCTCGGACGATACGTTAAACACCGCGTCAACAGGACGCCCGCCAGCGGTCAATAACTGGCCTCTCATTTGCGTTCGTTCTGTCATGGTGTATATATTTCGGGAATGAGTGTTTTCTCCCTAATCTTTGCGTTTATGGCGCTCGGCTACGTGTATGGCCGCAAGAAAAACGAGCAAGGGAGATACATGGCAGTCTTCGCCGCCATAGCTGTTGTGGTGTACTTCTCTGTTTTCGATCTAACGGGTTGGCTGGCGTATAATTTCTGAGGCACGGCTCGCATTCTGCAACGTGCGTCTAGTCGCAAGATCACGACCTACTAAACCTAGCCCCGGAAGAACTAAGCCGCCGTAAGGCCCCATAAACGGGCCGAAGATGCCCGCACTAAGGCCACCACTAAGTGCGCCAGAAACGATGCCAGTAGGTGCCATCTTCCCAATGTTCCGCAGGGTATTGTCGATTGCCCCGCCCTGAGCTACGCGAGTAATGGCCGCTTGCTCTTCTGGCGTGAACTGTCGGAACTGTTTTTCATTCCTGGCAATCTGCCTAAAGCGAATGCGTAGCTTGTTCTCAAAGCCCGCGCCTCCGGTGTCACCGGCATCTAGCTCCGCTTTGCGGAATGCCTCATCAATAACCTCGGACCGACGCCCACGCGCCCACAAGTCCCGCGCCTTAGTAACTAGCTGATTAGCCATTTCAAAGTCGCCACTCATTACCTGGCGCGCTGAAAGGTTCGCCATATATTCGTCTATCTCCTTGACGACTTGTCCGGCTATACGGGCATCTGCTGGATCGCCCGCTCTTGCATCATTGGCGATCTGTCGCAGTCTGCTGATGTTCTCAAAGTTGAGCGTGCCAGATTCGGCATCTTCCAAAACCCGAGCAACTACACGGCTAGATTTGGGATGCAAGATAGGGTCAGGCTCATCAACACGGTCAAGGATGCGAGTGCCTAGCCCTAATGCGCCCTCTTCACTTAAGACGACGTTTTGTGCCGCGGCTTCATCGAATGCTTGCGAACCGTCGCGGAATAACTGTCTAGTAGATGGCGGCTCGACTGGCGGCGCAGAGACGCGGGCCGAAGCGCGCCTAGCAGCGGAGAGCAACGGCCTACCCATTAGGACACCACCGCCTAGCAATGCGGTTTTGACGCCAGTAGCCCCGAGCGTGTCGGTAGGCTCGCCAGTTATCTCACCAATTGTGTCTGCCCCGCCCTCGATAAATGCACCTACTTGGCCTATTGGCTCTAGTATCTGTCGTGCGCGCGGAGTTTGAGGCGCTGTTAGCGCGGCCGCTCTATCTTGCACATTTCTCACAGTCTCAGCGCCAGCATCGGGGCCGTTGCGAACCGTAGAAACAAGGCCTAATAAGCCAGCAGGGATGTCCGAGAGAGCGCCGCCGGCCATTGATACAAGAGCAGGCCCGATACCTAGATGCACACCAGGATTAGGGTTGCCCCGACGCTCTGGCTCTCTAGCCTGCTCCCTGCGCGCTTGCTCTCGGCGTGCCAGCTCTAGGCGTGCTGCTTGTAGTTCCTCTGGTGTAGCCATTTAGCCGCCGTTTTCCTGAATATAACGCTGCAATTGAGCATCACTCATCTGACTAAAATCGGGCGCTGAACTCTCTTGAGTCGGCATACCTGCACGTTCACGAAGCCTGCGCTCTACGTCTTCAAGAATCTGCAATTTCTGTTGCAGCAGTCTGATGTTGGCTTCGCGTGTATTCTCTCTGTTCGATACCGTAGATTTGAGCAAGTCCAACTCATCGCGAGAGATAGCGCCAAGAGTCACGCTGCTAAGCTGGTCAAGCACCTGCTGACCAGAGAACGCCTCAAATAGCTGCTCTTCGGTTGTGTATGCCGGTAGCTTGCCACGCCAAAAACCAGTCTCTAGCTCGCCATTCTGTAGCACTTCAATAAAAGTCTGTGCCTGCGTTCTAAACGCATCATTTCGCTGAATGGCCGGGCCTAGCTCGTCAATTGCTTTCTCTCTACGCTCCGCTTCACCTCGCGCGGCCACTTGGTCAGGGATTGCCTGAGTTACCGCGCCTTGCCTTCCAGCTTCTTGCGCCGCAGCTCTTCCCTGCATGCCACTAACGATTTGCTCCTCCGGCGTAAGCGTTCGTAGGTCACCAGTAGTGGCATCTGGTGTCTGTAGCCCACCACCAGGCGTGTTGATGATTGTTTGCGCCCGCTTGACTCGTAAATATTGCTCTTTTTGTGCGGGAGTCAGTCGGTTGAAGAATTGGTATTCACGAACGGCAGAGGGTTCCGCAGGCGCAGCGGCTGGCATTCCAAGTGACTCAGCCCGCGCATTGTTCACGCCAATCTGTGACTCAATGAACCGCGTTTCGGCATCCGTCAGCCTTTGGTTCTGCATCTGCTGTTGAGCACCAATCTGTGCTCTACCCACAGCACCTAACGGAGAGTCAGGTATTGTGGAGTATCCAGACTGTGCCAGCAGGTTCATTAAGAATGCCCCGCCGTTAGAATTTAGAAACTGGTCAATGTCCATTAGAAAACCTTGTTTTGACCGAGTAGCCCCATTCCTGCGAGTGCCGCCAGAGGCAATACACCGTTGTTAGATGCCTGACCCAACAGACCTAAACCTAACTGCATAGAAGGGCGTTGGAGATTGGAGTCAAGGTTCGAGAAGAAGCTACCGAAGCCGCTCATTGGGCTATCACCGGGCGCTGCCTCGGGAGTCATAGAAGCTCCAGCAGGGCCGTCTAGGGCCGCTTTCATGGGATCAGCGGGCATCATCGATGCACCGGCAGGCCCAAGCAGACCAGCAGCCTGTGAAGGGCTTGTAGGCGTGTTAGGTGTGAGTTTGTGGATCTTCCTGCTAGTAGAGTCGCCCGCACCCAATAAGCCACCGGTGGGCTGTGGGCTAGCGTTCATCGCAGGAGCGGGAGCGGCGGTTTGCTGAGTGCCTATAGCTGCTTGGCCGAGGCTTAGCAGCGCCATCATTGTTGCTGGATCCATTAGAAAAGCCCTGTTCTGAAGATTGGCTGCGTGCTTTGGGTTGCACCACCGGCACCCGGAACAAGTCCAGCAATCTGGTTAATAAATCGGTTGAGCGGGTCAAAGCCTTGGCCTTGATCCAATGCGGTAATTTGTCGATCTCTCTCAGCCTGGAAGTTGCCGCCGTAAATAGATGCGGCCAAATCTTGAAGTTCTGCACTCCTAGCAGGCTGCGCCGCTGAGAGGTTCCGACCTGATCCGGCGAACTCCGAGTCAAGGCGCGTCTGTGTTAAGTCTGCCGCTCGGTTAAATGTCTGCTCTAGGAATGGGTTGGCGTCAGGCGTGAGAAAGTCACCATTCAATGTTTGACTGATGAGGTTCTGAGACTGGCCTACCAAATCGGGCGCACCCTCTTGCCCCGGTACAGGGAACATGGCGTTAGTAAACTGCCTTTGTGCCTGTGATGCCGCTTGCCCCATAGGGCCGCGTAGAAAACTCGGCGGCTCGCTTAATGTGGTGCTGGTTACGTTGTCTGGCCCACTGCTCATAATTTCTTACTCATTCGTGTGTAGTCGATGTCATAGCCCAATAGCTTTGACCATCCTCGGCGCCCGTAGATTCTGATCGTTTCGCAACCCTCACTCATGGCCCACTCTTCTAATGTCGGGAGGTACTTGAGCCACTTGTGCATATCGTGCCCGCCTGCCGCGATGATCGTGCAGAATTTCTCTCTCATGTTGTGGTTGATACTTGTGACAACCGCCGAACGCTCATACGTCCACAGTTGCGCGCGTTTCTCGGTCAATAACGAATACACATCGGCCAACGTGTAGTCAGAGCCTTGATCTAATGCCCGTTGAATGTTCTCGCGGAACAAATGCCACACCTGCGGCACTTCTTTAGAGGAAAAACAACGAAGCTCAGAGCGAACCGGAAGGTCTAGCATCAGCCTCAAACCCTATTGCGGTTTCAAAATCGTTAATTCGCGTCTTGACCTTCAAATAACGTCCTTCTTGGCGAAAATGCGCCTCACCGGATCGGGATTCGACGTATTGCCACGGAGATTCCTGTACAGGGTCGTTAAACAGCCCCTTGGTGCAGACCCTTACCTCTGTTTCACCGCTCGTTACCAATGGCCTCACACCGTTTACCAACTGCCTCTGGTCGAACTTGTAAAAGCCCGTCTCTAACAGTGCCTCTTGGGGTGTGCCATCTACCTGAACGGCTAACTCAACGTTATTTGATGAATCAGACCTAGCGAGACCAATCGTTGCGTCTGGATCATTGATGGTGAACATCTTTTGAGCGAGATAAGCGGGGACTTTTGTCCATTCGCCCGTCTTGTAGTTGTACACAAGCCCTGTCTGCTGGAAAAACACTAAACAGCGCTCAGTGTTAGCGACAATCTCTCTTGTGCTTGTTATTGAGTTGTTAAACAGGGTCGGGCGTTGTGCGTCTACCTTGCCAAAACCAATATCAATAATTTGGTCATTCTGAAGCATGTGGAATCCACGCTCAGACTCGAAGAAAACCATATCGTCGATTTGAAGAACAGGCCCAACAGAGCCGCGCTCCTCCTCGAAGGTGTCAAACGCAAAAACCACGTCACCACCAACATAGGTCGCTTTGGTTATGCCTCTTTGCTGAAAGATATAGCCAAAGAAATCGTTAGACGCGATGGCAGTTACAAAGCCAAACTCAAGCGGGAAGCGCTGAGTCCCCGCCTGCACTGCCCTAGCCGCATCAGTGTTCGGTGTCGGCCAATTTGTCGGGTCTCCAATAGCACACCACTGCACTGAAAAAGGGTCATCTGGCGTCTCTAGGTGGCCCACAAAGACAAACTGGTTAATCAGGCCGCAAACTCTGCCTATTGGCTCCGCTAGGGCCGTGTAAGGCGCGCCTTGGCTAGGTAGCCACTGCATGTACCCCGTAACAAAAAGCTGCTCAGGCAGGAATGTAGCGGTTGTACCGAAAGCAGACGCCGTAAAGAAACGCTGATTGTTAAGCTCTACCACGTTTATCGGCTGCATGCCCTGCGTTAGCATTGGGCCAGACCATGACAAGGGGTAGCCTGGTGTATTGGATGGCCTTAAAACGCCATTAATCCCGATTTGCAGAGTCCCACCCGACAACCACGCGCACATCTGCTGGTTAAACCCCGGCTCTGAGCCTAGATTCGCTAACGAGATGTCATCAACACTGGTTAGGTTGCCCGTGGGGGTGACAGTAGACGTCAACGTAATGGGCTTATAGCCCTCTACATCTGAGACCACGTTGTCAGCAACCGTTAGGCCGGGATGCTCAAAATCATCCAAGTCCGGTGCATAGCCTGAGAACTGCTTTCTCATCCGCTACGCTGCCTGATTGGGCCTTGTGAATGCTTGGAAAAACGTTCCTCGGTCTCTAGCGTTGCCACAGCATCAACGTAAAAGGACTGCCACACAGGTAGGCGCTCATCGTTGCGGATAAACGGCGTTGCTTCCAATAGAGAGCCATAAAGCAATACTTCCGGCGCGTTAATTACATACCAGTTCGTGCCCGTTGTTCTGACCGATGGCGTTTTGGCGTAGTAAATACCCCTCAACGTCCCATCTTCGGCGGTCGGGCCAAATATGAAATTGCCAGCCTCGCGGGAAATAACACACGGCGTACGTGCAACACCCCTGTCCGGATAATCCTTGTAGATATCTGCTGGCTGCACCCAATCAAGCCACTGAACTGGCGTCATATCGTAGTACGCATGACGAAGCGCCTTAAAGTCACCTGGTACAGCCGCAACACCACCAATAATAGGAACGTTTAGCGCAGTCTCCTCATGGCGAAGGTTAAGCGTTCTGTATAGCTTGCTCTCACAGCGCTGAATGAAGCCGTCGATGTACGGCAGTAAGTCGTTGCGGGCAAGTTCCGCCGCTACCGCTTGCTGCAAGTCACTGTAATTTTGGATGATCATCTATAGCGCTCACGATCAAGTAGAAGTTGCCATTACCCATGTACTGGTACGTCTGAATATCAAACCGCTCCCAAAACAGTGGCAGCCAGTAGGAAATGCCGAAATCAGAATCAACAGTGCAGAACAACACCTTTTCGGTGAGTAGTTTTAGTACGTCTAGTGTTGATTCGTCTTTAACATCTAGGCACACCACCATTTCAGATGGCTCTGGCGTATCCGAGTAATCAGGAATGTTCTCGTCATAGACCTGCAACCGGACGGGCTGCTGTGGCTTGATGGAGTTAAGCAACGCCATCTCCTCGCCACACCCGTAATCCAAAACATCTTTAACCTGCAATTGGTTAATGATGCCGGTCACTATTGGCGCGAACTTACTCATCCGTGCTTAAGATTCGTTGCCATTAGCTTGGGGTATTCCTGCCGCATGATTTTGTAGATCTTCGGCAAATCATCATCCCGATAAAGACTCAAGCCGCGCTTCTTCAACTCGACTTCAACTACAGGAGGAATAGAGCACACGTGGTGCCATGCGGCCCTTGCGCTGTCATTCATCCCGCTATTGCGTATCGCCTGCATTTTCTCAAGCAAAGGCTCTACGTCTTGCTGTCGTGCAATCACTAGTTTGTCGCCGTGCTGCTCGGTCTGAGTCCAAGTCCCCGATGTGGGGTTGTAATCCATAAATTTAGGCATAAAAAAAGGGGCAGCACCGGAATGCCGCCCCTCTCATTTTTTAGCTACCGATTAAGCAGCCGGGTCAATACCCACAACCTTGGAGTTAGCGCGCCAGTTATGGGCGCACAAGGTTTTCTCCGCGGTAATCATGCGTTTCTCACCGTCACCCGTCTTGGCAAGCTCTTCAAGACTCCAATCGCGAAGCGTTTTAATGCTCCACATGGAAGTATCGAGGAACAAGCAGACGTTGTTGCGTGCATGACGATGCAGAACAACGCGGTGCGTGCCGTAGTTGGAAACGAACAAGTCAGCAGCAGCCGTAATAGATGCCTGCTCAGTACGCCCAACATCGACTTGACGCTGCGCAATGCCGGTAAACCCGTTGACTACGTTTTTAACCGACGCCGAACACAGGATAGTGTCGGTGTTACCGCCTTCATCCCACGCACCCTCAAGGGCAAGCTCTGCCGCCGCCTGAGTGAACGCAGAAGGTGAGCCAGCATCAGTAATCGCCGTAGTCGGGAAGCCCGAAGTGACCTCGGTAAACGTGCCGCCCGTTGAGCCGGTCGTGCGAACAACGTTACCCGCCGCCGTAGCCGAAGGCGTGCCGCCAATCCACGTCTCAATAGACGCCATCTGACGAGGGGTGCCCGAAGCGCCAGCGACAGCCGCTTGGTTGCGAACCAGCGCCCACTCGAAGTCGTTCATAATCTCGCGCATTTGCTTAGTAGCTTGGCGCGCAATCTCAGAGCGACGACCCGCAGAATCTACCGCTTCCTGAGTGCCTGAAATCAGGAACGTCTTGCGAAGGATTTGGGTGTAGTTGCCGTAACGTGAGGGCTGCGGTGCATCCGAAAACGGAGCGTCATCACCTTCAAGTACCGCGTTAGTTCCCGGTGCTGCCAGCTCTTGGGCCATCCACTCGGGGTTGACCGCTGAGCACGTTTCCGCAGCCAAGTTGGCCTGCAAAAAGTTCTCATCCGGGAAAAGGTCGTGAATTACGTCTGCGAGGTCTTCAAAGTTACCTCCAGCCGCGCCGACATCATAGGTGTCGGTAGTGCCTGCAATCTGTGCCATTTTATTTAAGTCCTAATATGTTAGCCGCCATAGCCTCCGCAGCCTTCGTCCGGTCGGTCTGCGAGAGGTTGGGGTTTTTAAGTTTCTTGCGTAGGTTCAAATTGTCTTGAGTCTGCTTAGGCATTGGACGTGCCTTTTTCGGTGCGCTCTTAACGCGCTGAACCGCCTTAGATTTGCCCTTTTGAAGTGCGTCGTATTGCGACGCCTTATAGAGCGTTAATACTTGTTTGGGGTCGATAACGTTGTCGATTTCCTGCGCAGTAAATCCATTATTAAGCGCGTACTCTCTGAGTTGCCCCATCTTTTCCTGTCCCCATCCGGGGATGTGTTTCTTCAGAACCTCAGTGCCTTGGTTCAGCAATTCCTGTTTGGATTGTTGCTGCGCTTGCTGAAATTCTGCCGCCTTGCCTCGCAACTCGGAGACAATCTTTTCCTTATCTCGGTTTAACGTGTCGATCTCAAGGCGTACCCGCTCAATATCACCACTGCCCAACTGATGGACATTGGTTCGCAGGTATTCGTGGTACTGCTCGATCTGTGCGTCTATCTGTGAAGCTCGGAGAACATCAGGCTGTGCTTGCTGTGCAAACTCATATTGCGCCCTCATCTGCTCCAAGTTAGCGACGCTTGCATCGTGCGTGTCTCGCGCAAGTGATAGCTCTTGTGTCTTGCGCGTGTAATCCCCGTTTTTCATAAACGCTTCCTGAAGCGCCACAGGGATGTCGTATAACTGCCCTTCCCATTCAATCTCGGCAAACTCGGGTTGGCCTTCCGGCTCCTCTGTTTCCTCAATCTCCAGTTCGTCAGCCTCTAACTCTTGTTGTGGCTCTTGAGGTTGCTCTTGGGGTTCCCCAGAGTCCTCAGTACCCATAACAAGATTTGCTATCGTTTCGTCGTCCATTCCATCCACTTCCTATGCTTTGTAGTTTGCTCGACGTTGAACTCCTCCACGCTGCCATTCTTGATGGCTTGGTGAAGGTCAGTCTTTACGTTTTCGAGTGCCTCTAAGCGCGCTCTAATCGCCTTCATGGTTTCGATGTCGTCAGTCCTTACCCCGGCAAATGCCTCTAGGTAATGACTTCTAACAGCCTCGAACGCTTCGTTAAGGTCTGCATCCTCAATGAGTGCTTTACATCGCAACCCTTTGCGGATGACCTCATCGGTTAAATCAGTAATAGCAACGCCTCCTCGTCTCTGCGCCTACTCACGCGGCGCTGGCGTCGGGCCTCAATCTGAGGCAGAACACTGTAGATGCGTCGCTTGATCGCTTTCTGCGCTTTCTTGAGGGCTGTCTTCGCCCTTGGCGCATTAGTCTTGATAATTGGTGCCGGCCGTCCCGGGGCTACCCGTATTTTAGAAACGGGCTGCTCTAACTCTTCCTCGACCTCTTCAGCTATGCGGGCAAGGAATGCCATAGCCTGTGCTCTGTTATCGAAGAACCAGAGCTTGTCATCCACTTCCACATAGATGCGGGGCGACTTCTTGCGTACACGACCACTAGCAGCCTGCCGTGCAACAAAGCTCTGCGTAACAAGGCAGCCGCCCGCCTGAAGCTCAAGGCAACCGCCGGGCTGTAAGAGGATCATGCGACCGCCCAGGTCTCCGTTCCGCCAGACCCCACGACGCGCTTGTACAAAATCCCATCAGTGCCCAATCTGATCTCAACCGCACGCTCGGGTGGAGTGACACCAAGCATCAAGGTTTCGTCATCGTCATGGCCGATGTTTGATGTCGTTGTGCCGTTTTGAGACCTTAAGGTCTGATTCGTTATAGGGCCGTTACCAGACTGAGAAACAACAGTTATAGGAACGTCCGCAATCACTACCCCAGGGTTCAAAGTCCCGACTAAAGACACAGCGCCGCCTACAGTTTCGTTTGCCACCATGCCCGCCGATGGATGTCTCTGATCGGTTTCGGATGCGACAGTGACACCGCTTCTATTGAGGGGTACTGTGTAAGCCAAATCCAGTTGGTTTGTTGAGTCATTCCATGAGTAAATTTCAGCAGTACCGACAAACGGAGACGCAATGGCAACCCCTGAGTTACCACCATCACCTGTATCTCGAACAAAAAACGGCTGCGCCACGATTTGTGACATCGCAGAGGTAGGCATTAGCGGTGATGCTTCTAAGCCAGCAGAGTCAGCGCCGGAATAAGCAGAGACTAGGCCAATGGCCTGTACACGCGTTGCTCCGTTTGGCTCATAGTCTTGATCCGAAGCTCCTGTGCCGACCCCAATACCCGCGTCAAAATCCACGGGCGAGCCCGGAGAGACGCCAGTTCCTAGCGTACTGTTGATCCTGCCCTCGGCACCATCTCGCACATAGAAATCAACTTGAGTGTTATTGAATGGTGCAGAGATAAAGCCGGAGCGGGGCCACGTAATACCATCATTGGTAAGCGGCATGATGAGCCGCGAATCATAGAATCTCCCTTCAGGCTGCAGATCCATGTTGGCGTTGTGGCATGCCATCATCGGAGATGTACCCTCCAAGATGTACTCAGTATTTCCGTCTGTATAGAGCCTTCTATACTCCCAAGGAGAAAGCTGTATGTTCTCTTGCCCCTGAACTGTTACGCCCGAGCCAAATGCAATGCGAATGGTGTTATCAAGTGGACCATTGACAACATGGACCCACCCTTGGTTTGCGCCTGTTCCTCCGGGGTTATAGCTGTTGCAGTTTCTAAATCCGAAGAAGAAAGTAAAGTCAAAAGATAAGCCGTAAGACAATAACGGCATAGGAGACTCGTCTCCCCCATCGACTTGCTCGGACACCCCATAAAAGCCAGACGTGCTAGTAATGATTGCGCCGTTCGATAGCCCAGTGAATGCTATCGGCTCACCAAGAGACATGAATTCTCGATATAGCACTGCCCCAGAATTAAAGTCCGCGCCTGACGCATAGACTTCGACAACATTCCCGCTTCCTAAAGATACGCCCTGCACCTTGCCAGATGTCGTGTAACCGACAGCAAGTACGGTTAAGCCCGGCTGACCCGCCTCAGCCAATAGGCCCTGCTGGAGCCCCAACGTTGAACCCGCCGCAATTGCCTGCACTGTTGCGACGTCAGTTCCGCCCGAGCCCCCCAATGCAGAGATGGCCTGAGACACCCTCTGAGGCGTCCACCTGCGAACGTCTGTTAAAGTGCCCGCCTCCGCTTCAAACTGAGATACCTCAGGCACCTGATTGTTATAAGCGGCCTCTATTTCTAAATCAGTCTGATCGGTGGTCGCATTGGTCTCAATGCCCGCGAGCTTTGACTGCTCGACGTCAGTGAATGCGTTAGTGTTTGCTTCCGCCTCATATGCAACCTTAATCTCAGCGCCCGTTTGATCTGCCGTTGCTGCGGCTTCAATACCGCCAAGTTTTGCCTGGTCAGCGGTTGTGAATGATGCAGTTGTCGCCGTCAGCACTGGGTCAAGTGGTTGGTAGTCCTCTAAATCACTAATCTGGCTCTCGGTGACACTTAGTGCGCCCGCATGTTGAGTAACGCTAGTCTCCGAGATTCTCGAATCGGCGAATGTGCCAGACGTGACGTCAGAGGCGCTATGTGTGTGGCTAGAATCAGCCTTATTATCTAGGGCAGTTTGCAAATCTGATTGGGATGATAGAGTTCCTGTTATGGAACCCCAAACACCGCCACTTGATGGCAAAGAGTTGACTCTGATTTTCTTACTTGAACCGGCGGCGTTATCCGTAGTGTCAGACTCATCAACCAAGTACAGCCAATCGTTACCCTCTGGAGAACCCTCCGGTAGATCTGTGAGTTTTTGATCCGCCACTATTTAGCTCACTGACTCCACGCCGATCATCTCGCCGTTCTGATCCCTAATAACTCGTTTTGGCCCGTTAGAGCGATGCACCATCTCACCGATCTGCATAACCGCGTTGGACAGCTCCATCAGCGGGCCTTGAATCTGGCGTGAGATTTCCTCAGACACTTCTGACTTCACGTTGTCCAGTGCCTCGGAAGTCACGCGCTCGTCCTCTAGTCCTAGCTTCATGCGCTCCCTAGAGGTGGTCTTGTTCTCTTTAAGCTCGGCAATAGCAAGCTGCGTTTCAGAAGATAGACGAGCCTTGAATTGCTCCATCTCCGCGTCAAGATCAGCCTTGTATTTAGCCATCTCCGCATCGCGCTGTGAGTCAACTTCTCGCTGATTGACTTTCTTGTCCTCAACCTCCAAAGCAATGGCCGTATAGTCCGGGCCAGGTTCGGGCGGTGGGATGGTGCTCGGATCGGTAAAGAACTTATCTCCTGACACGCCAGCAGCATCCGCTATCTCTAGTGATAGCTCGTAACTGTCTTGCGCTGTGACAATCGGCAGCCCGCCTTGCAATGCCTTCTCATGGAAGTTCGCAATCATCATCAAACGGTTAAGCAGTGCGTCTTTGTTGCCTGCTGAGAATGGCGCAACAACACGCATGTCGCGTCCTGTTTTCCATTCTGAGGGGTTAACAGTGATCCACTGACCATTAAGTTTAAGCGTCTCTTTCTCGTGCCCTGACTTAATCAGAAGCTCGTGTGCGATCTTGAATAGACGCTGCACACCATGCCCGAACATGCGGGCAATCATTTCTACGCGCTGAGATGCCATCGTAGACAACTGACCGACTCGGTCGTGGTCGTTACTGGCGCTCGCATCAATACCTTGGAACATCCGATTAACGCCCACTCGGGACTCAATCATGCGATCCATATGCTCAATGCCTTGCTGTGCCTGCGGGAATACAAACTCAGTCTGTAAGGGCATTACGTCATTGGCGACAGGCCCCTTACCTTGAGTCCTAACGACACCACCGGGAACGTTGCGCAATAGGTCATCGACATGCACGTTTTCGTTAATCGCGTGCCTTGGGTTAACCGACTGCTCTAATGAGTCCAGTCCACCACGCAGCAGCTTAGTCTTGATCCGCGTGATATCCGCCAAGCAATCAGCAACTGAAATACCCTCGTGCCTGTGCGTCATAATGAACGGCACAATGCAGGCCACTGGAATCGTTGAGCAGTCCTCTCTAAAGAGGATCTGCTTGCCAATAACAATGCAGTGCTGCATTTCGGCAATGCCGTCACCGTCGAAGTCATAGCGCACCCATACATAGCGCACAGTGACCTCTCTCAACTCCGGCGAGGGCAAGTCTCGGGAGTGCCTGTAATCCTCGTAACGCTCGTTACGCGCGGCCTCCTCTTCTGTCTGGTAGTCATAGTCACCCGATATGTCATCAGGGACGTTGATACCTTCCTTGCGAAGATCTGACAGAGACTTCTCACACGAGTATTCGAAGTAGTCCGCCTCATTCAGCGCAAAGTCATCTGACGAAACCTTGCAGCGCTCTGGCGGGAATACTGTGAACTGTAGTTTTTTCTGCGGCCGGGTACGTCGAATAGTAACGTTGTAATTGATCTGCTCGACAGGCTGGCCGAACTGGTCAATAACCGGCTGGCCGTTCATTACCTTCGCCTCACCAGTAGGCACCGGCTCTTGCTCGGTTACCTGAACATCCTCTTGCAGCAATAGAGCAATCTGCTCTTCTGTCTGGTTCTCGTAATACTCCGACTCAGTATGAAACACCTCCGCCATTTCAGCGTAGATGTAAGCATTCTTTGTGAGCAGTGCATCTTGAAACCACGTGTAGCACGTCATAAACCAGTCCACTTTGGACATGATCTGATGGTTAAGTACGCTGGATTCCTGCTTGGCTGCTTCCTCGTCGTCTGGCCCTATGGGGTCAAACTCTACAATCTCATCCTTACTGGCGAAAATGCGGATCAATGAGGGCATGATCCACTGAATCGTTTCAAACACCGACCAGTCAACAACCTGAGACCGGCCCTCTGGGGCTGGCTCAATATTGCGCCCGTTGTACATATCAATGCTACGGGTGCGCTCACGCGACAAGCGACCACGATCCTGCCCGATAGCCGTAGCTTCGTGCGCCTCGATCACGCTTAGTAGTTTGTCAAAGTCGTTCATACAATGCCGCGCAAGTCATACTCAAGTGGTTTGAACTTTTCGCTCTCATTTACCAGCTCTTTTTCGATGACAGCCGTATACGTGAACATATCGCCCGCGTGATCATTGCCGTCTTTCTTGATGCCAGCGGGTTGGCCGGTCTCTTTACTAACCTTCCGCGCATATCGTTGAAGCTTGTTGAACAGGGGGCGACACTTCTCGGAGTCGAACACAACTCTCGAGAACATCTGCCTCCCCATCCGAATGCGTTCCTCTATAGCTAATCGTGGAACCCCCTTATCGCCATCTGAGTTGACGCCAACCTCAAGACCAAGATCCTCCACTTGCTTAATAGCGCTCGATTTGGCCTCTGCGCGCTCTTGGTGGCCGTCATGGGGCAGCCATGCCTTGCCCCCCTCTCGCCCATCTATAGCGATTCGGTATCCGTGCTCCTCTACCTTTTTGCGAATCATCTTTACGTATGACTCGTACTTGAGCTGGTTATCTTCGATGTAATCAACGAATCTGATTGAAGGCCCGTCCCTCTGAACAAACCCAATCGTCATATCATCGTTGTAGCCCAAGTCCCACACTAGGTGCGTGTACAGCGTTGGATCATGTGGCACATCTTTGAGGCGACCGGCCTCCATTACTTTCGCAACTTCATTGGCATAGATCGCGCCCTCAACGGCAGGCTTAGTCTTGCCGCCCCATATCCAATCAAACTCCCACTGCTCACGCTTACCCTGATTAACCTGCCCTTGAAACTTGTCGCGTTGCTTTATTAATCGCTCGGGCCTCCAAGGGTTGTTATCTAGAGAACAATCGATAACAAGTATTTCTGGATCATTGCTCTCGACATAACGCACCCATACCTCATCAGTGCTCAGCTCCGGGTTAAAGGTAAACATCAACTGAGCGCCATCCTTGCGAAAGGTAGGCTCTAGCTTGTCTAGGCTATTGCGTGTGAAGGTGTGAGCTTCTTCGCCCCAAAATCGGTCATAGCCCTCATAGGATTTGATGCCGTCCGCTGACATATCTGATATGCCAGTAAAGCTAAATAGGCCATCATTGTGGTTAGCGCGTATTTCAGTAGCAGTGATCGTGAAATATTGGCTCAGGCCTAACGCCTCTATCCTGTCCTGTAAAAGCCGATGCACAGACTCTCGAATATTCTTCTGAACCTCGCGACCACAGAGCACGCGCCAGCCGTGTAGCAATACCCCCTCTATATGATAGTGAGCAGCAGTCCATGACTTAACACCGCCCCTACCCCCTTTCAGGCATTTGATCCAATAAGAATCATCAAAGATCGGCTCTATATGCTCTGCGTACTGGACATCAACCAGACCGTACAAAGGTTCTCCGGATTTCTTCGATAGGCACCGGCCCGCCCTCTGGCCCTGATAGCTCCATCAGTTTAGGCATTAGCTTTGCTATGACGTTGGCGTATTGGCCTGGGTTGTCCCTGCGTAGCTGCTCGATAGCCTCTAAGCCGTTCGCCTCAAAGTCATCAGCCAGCACTCTTAAGAATGCCTCTGATAACTTATTGCGGCTTCCCTTGGGTCTGCCCGGATTCCCCGGACCGAATGTTCCGTCTTCGTTTCTCACCGTTATTCACCGTTGATTCGGATTTGTTACCAAATATCCGAGACCACGACTGCTCGAACGCCTCTCGGTCGATCTTGCTTGGTCGTCTGTGACTGCCTTTACTCATTAGTTTGGAGTAATCCTTATTTTGACTTCGCCGTATTGGGTCTTGAACTTGACCTCTTTAGCGATACCCGCCTGCTCTTTGTAATGCTTCTCGGCGACAAACTCCGCCGCCTTCTTTACTTCCTCTAATTGAGGATCGCCTTTAAACAAACGCAAAGTTACGCAACCCGTACTTATAGACTTCGTTGTGCTCCGTAGAGAGTCCCTGATTCACTGTGAACGTGGCTGTACGGTTCTCTATTGCCTTATTCGGATCGTTGATCACATTGGCCTGCGCGCTGATGATTGCCGTTAGCGTCGCCGATGGCGCAATAGGCGTGTTCTGCATCAACTGTCCAGAGTCCGAGTCATGCACCGTTAGAGTGATGTCGTTGGGGACAAACTGATTCCCTTCCGTACTCAGAAAAGCAACATCTAAGTACACCGCTGACTCTTCGTTGTAGATTGTGCGGTTCATGGGATTAGCCTTATTTCTTGCTTGAAATCCAATCGTTCTAGGATTGGCTCACCATTCGCTTTCTTTATGCCGTCATACCAGCCTATAGACGCCTTCTGGCCGTCTTTGAACTGAATGATGAGCGTCTGACCCTCTACCGCAAGATAATCCACTACACGCCCTGTCAGCGCGTTAGAGATAGAGCCGTCAGACAGTGGGATCATACGATTCGAATAATCGCGTTAGCCACGTCAGCAGTTGGGAACGTAATCGTGAAGTCCCCGTTAATGCTGTTTACCGTTCCACCGAATGAGTGAACCTGCACCGCTGCATCTGCGTCCGTTTCGTTAAAGATCAAGCAACCCGCCGCCCCAATGGTGGAGCTAGACCAAGTAACGTCTGCGAAGTCTGCAAGGGCGGTAGTGCCCGATACTGTGACGCCGTTATTCGTCAAGGCTAAACCGCGTGCCACATAGCCCGTCCCTGTTGCCTCGTTACTTGCCGTGTAAGCCGTAGTCGTGGCATCCAAGTTAGCCGCTGAGGTGTACAAAGCGATGCGGTGAGCGTCGCCACCCACACCCAAACCGACATCTGTCAGCATCTTTTGCTTGAAACTGGTTGCGCTTGCCGTAGTGATTGGCATTTAGTTATCTCCGTTCAGTGATAACGATAGAGAGCGACTTACCCTTAATCGTTACCCTATCTAGTAATGTGGCGCCTTCGCCTGTTGCTGAAAGTGCGCCCTGTGTTAAACCGTATTCAATCCCCGTAATGGCCGGGTTTGCGTCTCTTTCTGTTCCTGCCGTCAACTGACCAATGAACATGACCATCGGCCCCAAGTTGGTTAAGGGCTGGACGATGTTGGTTCCGGATCCATCCGAAGGGCTGACCGTCAACGAACCTTGACCGTACGTATATGCGATGCTGTCTAAAGTGATCTGTGAAGAGCGATCGACAAAATCACCCTGAACTAGGTTGTACTCGATGCCTGTTAGATCAGCCTGAGCTGCGCCGTCACCCGTAACACTGAGTAGCCCCAACTCATGGGTTAGCTCGATACCATCTATCAGTACGTTGGCGTCTGGTGCTGCCGTGGTAAGGGTGCCTTGCTCTAACGTGTAAGCGATCCCATCAGGCGTAGTAGCTGATGCAATTTGACCACTGAACGTGCCTTGGCCTAGCGTGTAGGCAAACCCCGAGAGAATGACGCCAGTACCACCGCCCTCGAAGGCATCCTGTGTGTCGTAAAGCAGACCACTCGATAAGGCTTGTGTGTCATATCTGAGGGCCATTTAGACCACCGTTACAGGTAGGTAATACCTCGGGCGCGTTTCGTTACTTACAGGGTCTCTCAGTAAGAGTTGACCGAACTCACCATTAAGACGGCTAGAGTTAGTCAGGGTGATGGTTGCCTCACCACTAACAATATCCACAGTCCCGCTGTCCGTTGGGTTGCCGCTGGTAGCGGCTACGTTGTCGTACCACTCCCAACTAACTGAGGTCTGACTAACCAGGGCGCTTGTGGAGTCTCTAAGCTCAGTGCTATTTGCGCCTGTAAGAGCAACTGTTCTGGTGCCTACCGTGGTAGCAAATGGGAACCCCGCAGCATTCGACCTATTGCCCGCTGCGTCCTCTTGTGCATAAAAGACTTGGTAAGCCGTACCCGCTGTTAGTCCAGTAATCGCAGGGAAGTTAATGACCCCCGCAGCACCTACTACGATAGGCGATGCACTTGCTACCGGTGTGGCCCCTGTCCCGTCAATGATTTGGTCTGCCGCAGTGCCACCGCCCGGCGCACCCCCATCAGGATACACGCGAGCATAGATCGTGCCGTTACCCTCATCTGTCGTTACCGCAGGGGTGACAGACGTGCTGGTTATGCTATTAGCTTGAGGGCTGCTCAATACCGGGGCTGTGGTGTCCGCCCCTCCGGTCTCAACAAACGAGAACGCATAAGTTCGAGACTGCTCGTTACTGGTGCGCCCGAAAGTTGTTATTCCGGTAGCGCCGCCCCCCGCCACAGTCCTAGATGCAATCGCGCTAGATTGGGCCGTGGGCGTTGCTTGATGATAGGTAAAGCTATTATCTACAGTGCCGTCAAAGTTGGGCGCCCCATCAATGGTGACAACGTTGATAGCAAGTGCATCACTCGCCACGGGAATACTCGGCACCAAGTAAAGAGCAGAGCCGGGAGTATTTGTTTGCGCTGTGGGCGCTACGTCAGTAGCAAAAGCCCCGCTAGGTCGCCACACGTCAACTGAGATCGATGCGACTTGGTTAATCCCCGTATCGTATGCATATGAGGCTGGCTCTGTTCCGTTTGCCGTCTTATGGGCAATCAATATCCGGTTGGTATTGTTGCCAAGCTCCTCAACAGGAGAAGTCCACGCGCCGCCCGCATCGGCAGTCATTGACATTACTGAGGCGTTAGCGGAGTTGCGGTTAAGCACCACCTGCACCAGATCGCCCGCGAGAATCGTCAAGCCGTGAGTAATACTTCCCGGCCCTGTCTGAGATATGCCGGTTCCGCCAACATACGTCCAAGCCATTTAAGCGGCCCTCAGTACGTTTTGGATTCTTGCGCCGTGGGTCGCAACGTCACCCGCACTACCCTCAATTGGTTGCCCATCAACACCAATCAACGTCCCTGGTGTTGCTGCTCGAATGTTGTTTCCGGCATCCTGGCCTAGTTCTGGCTGGATTTGCTCGTTCGTTGTGCCGTCAAGCAAATTAAGCTCGATGTAATCAAGCGTCGCGTATGGGTTTGATACTGGCGAGTCATACCGAAGCGCGGCTTTGTTGCCCAAGCCTCTAGCACTATTTCGATAGATGTGATTGTTCCCTATCGTGCCTTCGTCACCTGTAGATAGGCGAAGCGCGGCTTGTCGGATCTGCCCTGATGTTGAGGCACAAATGACCGTGTTGTAGCAAATCTCACTATTTGAGCAGATCGAGTTATACCCAATGCCGCCAGCCGTGCCGCCCCAATTGTTGCTGTCGAACAGCTCGTTATAAGCCATCGTGCAATTGGTGGTGTATCGCTTCCAGCGCATTTGTTGAGCGGTAGAGGCTGAGTCAGTGTTGACATAGCTCGCATTGAACATGCGATTACCGTAGAAACACGCGCCGTCTAAGCTGTAAGTGTTCCAGAATGTGCAAGAGTCGCCGGTCTGTGTGCAGTTCACCATCGCCACGCCCGTTCGACCCGGCGAAGGATCAATAGAGCGCGTAGTGAAGCACGAGCCGTTTTCTTGCCCTGTTACTGTGCCGTCAACAAAGTTGGTGAAGTTGATCGAATCTAAGCGGATGTTGTCGCAAGCGATGTTGACCAAGAAAAAGCCGCGATCCTGGAAGTTAGCTATAGGGTTCAGCATTTCCATATCGAACCCTTGGAAGTAGCAATTGCTTGCGCCAAAGATTCGCATCCGCCCATTGGTTAGCCTGACTGTGGGCGTCTCACCCGGAACGCCTACCCACTGCCGTAGCAGCGTATTCCCGGCGTTCATTTCGTAGTTTTGAACGCTAGTATCGGTATGCCCCTGAATATCTATATTGCCGGACTGCAAATGCAGCACACCTAAAGGTAACGAGTTGGCAGTAGATGATCCGCCGTGGATGGCTAAGTCATTGAGCCATGGGGTCGAGGGGCTAAGACCATCATTGGAGTTTGAAGCGTTCGCGCCGCCAATGAAGTAGTGCCTGTCGGTCTCTACGTGCAGTGTTCTGCCCACAGATTCAACAGAGGCTAGGTTCTGCCCCCTAGCTCTTAGTCTCAAGGTGTATGTGCCAGGAATGGGGTTTTGCCACTCCAACACATAGGCGTTATCAACCCATACCCACTGCCCGCCAACCAACTCAAGGAACGGGTAGATAGTCATACCCGTTGGGCCTTCCAGAATTTCCACGAAATACGGAAGGGACAGCCCCTTACAGACTACGCGGTAACGCCACTCCAAGCCCGGATAGATTGACCGGCCATGCGTATAGCGGTTCTCTGCTGCGTCTGCCTCAAAATCGACAAAAGCCGGGAGCGTAGTCGTTCGGCTAATGACAAAATTCTCAAGCAGCGGGATTTCAGAAGGGAAACCATCCGCAATGCCGCCCGAGGTTGGGGGCTGAATTGTGCTCGATCCAATGTTTACAGATACAGACATACACAAAAAAGCCCGCACGTGGCGGGCCGAAGCTCAGGGGTTTATTGTTTGGGCATCTGGTGCCCGCGCTTTGGGGTGTTACTTGTTGCTTGAGTGCCGTGCGGTAGTGCGCCGGGTTCCCATCCCACACTCAGGCCGAAGCCGCACCAGATGTTAGTTGCGCCCTATTAAGCACCGGGCGCTAGCGCAACACGATGGGAGGCTCGCGTTAATTCTGTCGCCGACCTAAGTCAGCTATTCCATCACACCTGAACCTTATACAAAGTGTCCGGCTCTGTGGTGGACAAACTGGACAAAGTGGACATTGGATGCATCAGCATGCGTTCGAATATTTTTCGTATGCGATTGTTGAGTGCTGACTTCTGGATTCCAAAGCGGTCAATCATTTGTGACCTGCTGTAGTTGCGTTTGAATTTACAGAGGATTAGCTCTGCGTCCGTATCGGGTAGCCTAGCCCACTCGCTATGGAACGCTTGAACGAACTCGGGCCACTCGGTGTAAGGCACGCTCTGTTCGTTAGTTGAGATCATCACGCCATACTCTCGGATGGTCTGCATGGTTCCTTGTACGCCAGATGCCTCGCGCTCAAACTTTCGGCAGTGATACCCCCACTGCTCAGCAGCGCGCCAGATCATGTCCTTAGCCACGCAAAACCTCCGCGTATATTCTGTTCAGCGTTATCGTTGCCTCCTTCGCCCACTGCTCAGGGGTTATTAGTTTGCTAAACGCTACCTGTCCGTCTTGATCGCGCGCAGTGACTAAAATTGCGCTTTCAGATCTTCGCCAGCCACCCGGAGGCGGCAAAAAGTACGTTGTCGTTGATGCGGCTAATATGCCTTGCAGGAACGTGCGCCTATCCATCGCTCACCTCAATTACTCGGCCAACCATTGATTTAGCTTTTCCGTCGCGTTCGCGGTATTCCTTTTCCGCCTTCAAATTGATCCTGCACTCTTCGATAACTTCCTGCTCTGTAGCGTGAGGGTGCAAGTAGACATTCCCGCTAATTCCTTCCGCTTCATAGCGCCACTGCAATTTGTGGCGATAGAATGACTTGCCGCCTGCAAGCCCTAAGCACTCAATCCGCATCATATGCCTCCGGGTCTGTTTCCATGACTCTAGGAGCGACGAACTCAATGCGACCAGCAACGCCGCTATCCCTTAGCTTTTTCATGTGCTCCCACTCCTGCTTGTAGTGCTGATAGATTTCTTCCCTGATCGTGTTCTTAGGCCAGTGCACAACCTCGCGGCTTAGCTTCCTGATGAACTCCAAAACATCCTCGCCCATGTTCTCTTTGCACCAGTCGTAATGTTCGAAGGGACTGTCGGTAAACTTCCTATGACAAGACGCGCAGTGAGCATGAGCATTAAGAGGATGCCAACGTGTTGCCGCATGCCTTCTCGATACAACATGTGAGCAGTGCAGGTATCCGGGGTTATGCCTGCAATCCATCCCGCAGGACTCACAAACGTAGTCGTTACGCTCTCTGACCAGATCCGAAAACACCTTGTCATGCTTGGTTCGCTTCACTCTTCAAACATACTCAGCAGTACCCAGCCCAATAGACCGCCAGCTAGGGAGATTAGAAATGCGTCAAGTAGTAGCGCGTAGGTCATTACGGCTCCCATATCCGCTCGCCCCATTCAAATTCGGGATTCAAAAATTGGATGGGCTCTTTATCGGGGTGACCTAGAAAAGAGACATGATCCCAGCAATCAACTAACACAGGCTCTGCAACTTGGTTGGGCAGTCTAATCCAGTAGAGGCCAGGAACTTTTGGTGGCTCTTTTGTGAAGTTCACAACGCCACCGCCTTACTGATGCCCCACACACTGAGAATGAACAGCACGCAAATTGCCGCCGTTCCCCATACTGGTAGAAATACCCACCACCATGACCAAGTGACTACGCCGAAGAGTTTTTGCAGTAGAAAGATCACTTGAATTGCAATAAGCGCATTCATTTCGCATCCCCCAAAAACACAGCAGAGAAAGCGCAAACAATGCTGAGTACACCAAGCGCATAAAACGCCTTCATCTCCTCGTCTCCTAACGCGAAGCCCGCAGATGACGCAAATAACAAGCCGCAAACCGCTAGAACATACTGCGCAAGCTCAATAGGTAAACGCTCCACTAGACCACCCCCGAGCGTTGGTTACTGCTCTGTGTTCGCCATATCTCAATCGTTAGCTCAGCCGCCCTCAGTCGCGTTCTAAGCGTCTCTGCGTCATACCAGGCGTGTTCTATCTCCTGTGAGACTTCCTTGAATGCATCGGACGCATAGGCGGCTTGCTCGCGCTCTGCCATCGTTCCCTCTGCTTTGTGGAACTCCACGCCCTTTACCGTCTTGCGCTTCTGCTCCAAGTGCTTGCATTTGGCGACCGCTAGACCGATTGCCCCTGCGTTGTCGCGGATGAACTCAAGCGCTTTTTCTACTCTCTCGTCGGTAATCATCGGCATTCCCCTGACACCACTCCCGCTGTATCTGTGCGCATGATTCGCATAGCCAGATATGGCGGTCTCTCCAATAGGGCAGTTTTTCCTTTGTCACTTTTCCGCATCGGTCACACGCCTCTGGCTGCTGTCGGGTTAAAAACTTGGACTGACTCATTCAACGCGCCCTTGTATTGGCTGATTTCCATATCCGATGAATTTTTGAATGTCGTGTGTTCCCCGTGAAACGTTAGGTGCTCTGTTCCCGGCTCGCCTTGTCTAAACTTCGCTAGGTTTATTTCCGTCACGTCGTAGTGGGGGAAGTTCTCCACGTAAACGCCATGCCGGTAGAGGAACAAAATCTGATCTGCGTCTTGCTCAATCTCCCCTGACTCGCGGAGGTCTGCCATCGTTGGGCGTTTGTTAGTTCGGTTCTCCACGCCCCGATTCAATTGCGATAAGCACATGACGTGACAGTTATGCTTTTTGCTCAGCCGTTTTAGCCGCCGTGTGATGTGTCCAATCTGCTGGCTGCGGTTGTCTCCCTTGCCTTCCATCAGTTGCAGGTAATCAATCACCACCAGTGAAGGCTTTGCTTTCGCTGTCTGTGCTTCGATTTCCTCCACCGTCACAGCGGGGTTGTCCACGATATGCAGTGGGATATTCCACGCTTGCTGAGCGCCGTTAATGCGTACTAACTCCGCTTCGTTGAAGTTTCGCGAACGGAATGAGCGTGAGTTCACTTGAGCTAATGCCGACATTGCGCGGCTAATCAATTCATCCGCTGACATCTCCAGCGAGAAAAAAAGTACGTCCTTGTGCTGCGCTCTTGCTACGTCCAAAGCAAAAGCTGATTTGCCCATCCCTGGCCGCGCGGCAACGATGGAAAGTTCACCCGCGCCTAACGCAGTGAGACGCCGATCTAAGCTTTCGAAGCCTGTACGAATGCCCTCACGCGGTTGGGTTAAGCGATCACGCCAGCGAGAAAGTTCATCGGTTACGGAGACAGGCTTGTGTGTGGGCCGAAGCGCGTTTTGGATTGACGTGTGAAGCTCAGCCATTGCGCCGTAGAAATCTTGGTTCTGTGCGGCGTCCAGCGCGTCTATGGCTTGCTGACGCAGCCTGCCGCGCTCGGCCTCTTCTCGGATAATCTCGGCGCGTGGGAGTGGTTCGGCAGGGATTGCTTCGAAGCAATCAATCACCGCCGTTTCGTATGTGCTCACCGCTTGCTCTGGCTGGCGGTCAAACATAACCGCAGGCGTTGGGGTAATGCCGTCAGCGATTAGCCCTGTGAGTTGGGCGTACACCTGCGCCAAGTCTGGAAACGGCACGTCTTCGTATCTGACCAGTTCCAGAACGTCAGCAAGTTGTTCGGGATGGCGTATGAGTCCGCCAATCATTTCGAGACAGGTATCACGCATATTTGCCCTCCCGCACTTTTGCAAAGTTCGTTTCGTTTTTGGTAATCCAGTCGAGCGAAGCCATCTTCGGCTGCGTCATCAGCCAAGGGTTCGCCGTAGGTATCCACGCCCAGAATTGAGACCACGCCTCGGGGGTCTGCATGTCGGGGTTATCGTTCCAGCGGGCGCGGATGTGTGAGCGCCGGTTGTCCGTCATGCGATGGACTGGCGCGAAGCCATCGACCGAGCGATAGGCTTGAAGGATTTCTGTGAACGGAATCTTCTCAGCCGCGTTAGCGGCGCCTAAAGATTCATCATTCATACTATCCTCATTCCTCATATCAGCCGGATCGCTTTGCCCCTTTTTAGGATCGCTCGTTAAATTTAACGGTGCGGGGTAGTTATTCGACTTCTCGTTAGGGTGAGGTTTTTGGTGTTTTTCCCAACTGGGGATCTGTATAAGTGCCTGACCTTCAACGTTATATCTGATGATGAGCCCCGCTTCGTGTAAGCACGTAAGGCCCGCATCTATGTCAAGATCATCGAGGGCAAATAAGAGTATCTTTATCCTTAATGGGCGATCTTCTAAGCGCCCATCTCGGTCAGCAATAAGCCAAAGCCCGATAAATAAGATTCTTATTTCAGGCGCTAATAACGCTATTTTTTCGTTATTAAAGAAACCCGGCTTGATGTTACGCGCCCTCATCAGTACGTAACCTCGCCTTGTTTGATCCATTTCCAGCCGATACCGCAGAAATAACGGAAGCAATACGACTCACTTTGAGGGCGCTGAGCGATGGCTATCTCCATAGCCTCCATCAAATCCTCAGCAGATAGCTCCCGCAGGAATCGCTTGATTGACGACAGGTGCTTTCTATTGATGTAGTGGCAGCCGTCATCCTCCACCTTGTCGAAATGCTCGCAATACAAGGCAGCTACGCGCCATGCATCGACATCAATGCGCTCACGGCGGTCACTGATAATTTTCGAATACTCTGCAAGCTGTAGCTCGCGCTCCCTCACACGCTCCGCCTTGCTAGCCAGTGTTTCGGGAACGTTCGTTAAATTTCGCGAGCCTTTGCCTCGATTACAGTCAAAGCAGGAGGTGGTCAGGTTGTCGATGTCGTTGGTTCCGCCCTCTTTCACCGGGACAATGTGATCGCACTCCAAAACAACGCTAGGCGGCTTTGCCCCACAGTATTGGCATGTAAACTCGTCGCGCTTAAACACCTCAAAACGAAGCGTTTTAGAAATAGCTTTCCTGCTCATGGGTTGTTGCGTGCCTTCTGTAATGTATTCAGGCGCTCTCGATACCTGCGCATCATTGCCAGGTGTATCTGTTTAGCCTCAAAGCTCGCGCACAAATCAGCCTTGAGTTGCTCACGCCGAATCATCCTTCGAAGTTCTTGTGGGGTACGCTTAAACATCGCTGCCTCAAGCATTGGTGTTGGGTCTACTACAAATGGGCCTTTCTTCATTGCCTCTAGTACGCCGAACAAAAATGCGCCAAATGACTTACTCATCAGTCACAACCCCCAACCTCGGCGGCCAGATCTGATACAGCCATTGCTGTAGCTTCAGCATTCGGGCATGCCGTATGCGGTCGCGGGCGTAGGAGTCATTTTTGGGTAGGTTCTGCTTCATGCGCTCACCGCCCTCAGAATCTCGCCCTCGTCCAACCGATCAATGTCAGACTGAACTTGGCGTTGCATCTCGATGAGACGCGCTTGCTTGTCCAATAGCTCGGCACGCTCGCTGCGCGGTGTTGCCGGTTTGATTTCGGTGTTGGTCTCTCGGCCTAGCTGATCAAATGCCACCATCGAGCCGTTGTTTCGGCCGATGCGTAGAAGCTGTACAACCTCATCAAGTGACAGTTTTGCTGGCCGCTCATCGTTCAGGCAGTCGGACAGCCAATTGCCCGCAGCCTTACGAGATTTGGCAGGGAATATCTCGACCCCTACCGCCTCAAAACCGCCTAGCTCTGTTACTTGATGTCTCATAGCTTCCTGAAATGACTCGAAAAAAAGCCTGCCTTGCGTCTGCATACGGAAATTGCCCCCCTTGTCCGTAACGTCCGTAAGCCCTTCTGTGGGCAAATAAAAAAGCCCGCCTAAGACGGGCTTTCAGAAAAAAGCGGATTCAACACTTCACGAGGAATACCAGTTTTGGCAGACACAATCGGCGTGTACTTAGGTGATACAACACCGTCCTTTAACCACTTCGCGACGGCTGATTGGCTAACGCCAATCTCTCTCCCAAACTGCAATTGAGTGGTGCCTTCCAGATATGTTCTTAGAGCGCTCATTCAAAAAAACTACCACCATTAGTGGCAATCCGTCAATCATTATTAGTGGTAGCCGCAGTTGCGACAATTAGTGCATGGATAAAGCCCAAATACAGCGGCAACGCCTCGAGTTCCACAATCGCTTTAGAGAGGCGGTTGAGCAAAAGGGTTGGGGTGACCTTAGTCAGACAGCACTTGGCAAAAAGCTAGGATGCTCTCAGTCCCTAATAGCTAAGTGGAAAAGCCTAGAGGGGCTACCTGGGATGGACCGTGCTATCGCGTTAGCTCATAAGCTAAATGTAAGTCTTGACTGGCTTATGACTGGAAACGGGCCAAAAATTGGCACTTCTGAACTATCAGAGACAGAGCGCAAACTTCTGAAGATGTGGCGACACATGGCCCCTGAGGTCAAGTACCACGTGTATAGCCAATTTGCATTGGCGCGCATGACTCCGGACCTTATTGCTGGCGGCAAACTCAGCGAGGAAGAGTACCGCCACAAGATGAATATGGTTCAAGAGCGGGTCGACTCCTACCAAGATTAAATCGTGCTAAAACCGCACCTTAGGTAATTTCTAGCTAAATTGCCACTATTGGTGGTTGACAAAGTTACCACCTTTCGTAATAATGTCTCCAACATCAGGAGGCAGCACATGAAAACCGACCAACTTATTGATCAAGTCATCATCGGCCTAGCCAACCTCAACGACCTCGTAGGCCAGCAGGTCATGTACGAGACCAACACCAAGCACAACGAGAACCGTTTACGGTCTGTATCAGCAGCACTCAAGAAAGCGTCACGCGATGCGGCAAAGATTCGCAACGCTCGCTCAGTTGTTGAGCAGATTTGTGGGGATGTGGCATGAACCCTATCGAAGAAGCCCTAGCCCAAGCATTCGAGCAGCAAGCGCCTTGCGCCCAGAGTCTCTTTGATGCTGACGACATCATCACAGGGATCGGTAATAAGCCGTGCGGTGGTTTTGTCACTGACCTAATGACCCTGACCAATGAGCAGTACAAGGCACTCGACAAAGCCGCATCAGATCGCGATGAGGCAGAGATTGGCCGCATCGTATTGGAGATGCTGGACAACGAAGCCAAACGTCTACGTGAGGACTACTCAGACAGCATAGAGGCTATTTGGGCGCACGATGAAAGACGCCGCAACCGTGAGGCTGTTCAGGACGCATTCCACGCTGTAGGGGGTGCGCGATGAGTACAGACAAAGAACCCCGAACGTTTTGGATGGTTGTCCGCAAATACGCTTGGGTTAGGCCGACAGTTTGCCAATCGCGGCAGGAGGCAGAGGAGTTGCTGGAAAAACTTGGCGGCGATGAAATCATAGAGGTTCGGGAGGTTATCGAATGATCTTCCTACACCCTAGAGCGACCAAACCAACGATTGACCGCATCAAGGACTGCATCGAATGGCAGACCAAGAAACGCCCGAATTTATTGCTAACACTGCATGGGAACTTCTATTTCGAGAAGCCACCACTGCTAACCAAAGAACAACTACGAGGCGCGCTGGCAATGGAGCTGGCGCGCCTTCAGGAGGCAACATGACAACACGTAAAGAAGAATGGGCGGGAATTGGCGAACCTAATCCACTGCCACACTCGACAGGCACCCGCGACAAAGCACAGCTATACGCGGCCTTGGCAAAGGCACAAGCACAGATTATGGGTGCGGCCAAGTCGTCCAATAATCCGTTCTTTAATTCCTCTTATGCCGACCTAGCGGCCGTGTGGGATGCGTGCCGAGAACCCTTAACCGATAACGGGCTGTGCATTATGCAGATGCCTGAGAATGGGCCAGACGGGACGATCACAGTTCGCACCAGGTTAGGCCATGAATCGGGCGAGTACATCGAATCGTGCCTCTCTTTGCCTATAGGCAAAGGCGACGCGCACGGCATGGGCTCTGCGATTACTTACGGCAGACGCTATGCGCTCTCGGCTTTTGTGGGCATTCCCCAGATCGACGATGACGGCAACGCAGCAACACAAAGCGCGTTTAGCTCAAAGCAGATGAAAACGAAAGTCTGGAAGGCGTTGAAGGATGCCGCAGCAACGGATGATGTCGAGCTGGCGCGTAAAACATGGGACAGCATGAAGGGCAACAAGCGCTCCGAAATGCAAACAGAGATTTGGGGGGAGCTGTCTAGCGGGCAGTGCGCAACCCTCAAGAAACTACTAGCAGAAACACAGGAAGCAGCATGAACCTACAAAAGATCATAGACGCAACACCCACGTTATCTGCTGGCGCACATGAAGAGTCGAGCGGCAAGCGATGCCTGATGGAGGCGGTGGCTTTCGTTATGGGAGAGCCGCATTCGGATAAGCCAGAGTGTACATGCCCTGTCATTGCGGCTTTCTGTCGTAGAGCAAACGACAGCCTACCAGGCGATCAACGCAATCGCTTGTGGGTAGTATTCGAGGATATTGTTGGAACGGTCTCCCCGGAGCATGAGCAAGCTCGTGCGTCGTTTCTGGCTATGCATGCCGTCAATGATTGGGCTGTTAGAGCGTGTCGCGGAAAGATCGATGAAAAGCTAGTAGATGCAATGGCGAACGCTAGGACTTTAAGTGAAGCGAGAGTGGCGGCGAAGGCTGCTGGTGCTTATGCTGCTGCTGCTGATGCTGGTGCTGCTGGTGCTTATGCTGCTGCTGCTGGTGCTTATGCTGCTGCTGCTGGTGCTTATGCTGCTGCTGCTGGTGCTTATGCTGCTGCTGCTGGTGCTTATGCTGCTGCTGCTGGTGCTTATGCTGCTGCTGCTGCTGATGCTGATTTCGACTTGGCACAAGAATACATCGATGCCATACGCGCAGCCTGCGCTATCGGCAAAGAAAACAAACAACCGATAACACCAGTGCGTGAATTAGTAGAGGTAACGGTATGAACGAACGCCAGAACTTTGGACTGTGGAAAAACGCAGACCGACAGAAAGAAACGCACCCCCACTTCAAGGCGGGGAAGCCAATTGAGATCGACGGTAAGCAATACTGGCTGAGTGGATATATCAACGGTGTTGACCCTGACAAGCTGGAAGCATTTCTAGATCAACTCACGGAGAGAAACACGAAGGACGGCAAGACGCGCCCAACCATTTCTATTTGCCTAGAGCCAGCTAAACAACAAGCACCAGTAAGCGAGGACATCCCGTTTTGATTTCTCCCGCTCAACTGCTCGAATGGCTTGATTTTCAAGGCTTGCGCTCTGAGGTGGTTTATTTTGACCGGTTTGAGGATGAATGGGTTGCAAGTAACGAGTGGCTATGCGGCACGTTCGCTGGTCGTGTGCTTCCGGGCAACACGGAAGAAGCTGCAACCCGCGCCCTGATTGAATACTTCGACAAGCACAAAGGACATGACAGTCTAGTGGGTCGTGTAGTTGATGAATCTGGATGGCCTAACCTCTCACGTGTCGCAAAGTACATTTCCAGCGATGAGCCTGTGTAGCTTCAAAGAGATATGAGACCACTAGACGCCATAGAAGCGGCGGCGTACTGCCACTGCCACCCTGACACCCTAAAGGCTCACGCAAGGGCTGGAGAGGTGCAGGCGTACCGCCGTGGGCGTCGGATGGTATTTTATCGAGAAGACCTAGACGAGTATTTGAAGGCCAGCCCTGTATGTCGCTTTACAAAAGAACGCCCGAAGGTAATTTCTATTGTCGATTCGAAATCAACGGCGAGGAAATTAGACGCTCTACTGGAACGCGGAACAAGCGAAAAGCCGAGGCGTTTGAGCAGTGTTTGAGGGATCACGCATGGCGACAGATCAGGCTAGGAGTGGCGCAGAAGTCATTCGACGATGCCTGTCTACAATGGCTCACGGAGAAGGCCGAGAAGCGCTCTATACACAGCGACAAGGCGATTATTCGCTGGCTACGGGATCAGATGCCAGGGATTCAGCTAGACCAGATCACCGGCACCATGATAGCCGAGCTACGCAAGGCCAAACTCAAGACGGCGACCAAATCCACGGTAAACCGGAACATGGCGCTACTACGCTCGATCCTGACAGCAGCGGCCGAGGATTGGGGCTGGCTGGACAAAGCCCCCAAAGTGCCTATGTATGCCATAGAGCCGAAGGAGCCGCGCTGGTTGACGCCACAGGAGTTCCAGAGTTTTGTGGAACACCTACCCCCGCACCTATCCAGATGCGCCCGATTTGCCGTCAATACAGGTTTCAGGAGCCGTGTGATTCGCACCTTGACGTGGGATCAGATCCAAGGCGACCAGGTGACGATTTCGATTCTACAGGCGAAGAATGCCAAGGCATTGACCGTACCGCTCAACGAGAACGCATTAGCGGTCATCGAGGAATGCAAGGGCCATCATCCAGAATTGGTGTTTACCCGCGAGGGCAATTCCTTGAGGCCGGAGATGGTCAACAAGGCATGGCGCAAGGCTGTAAAGGAATCGGGGCTGGATCACGTCAGGTTCCACGATCTACGGCACACCTGGGCATCATGGCACGTTCAGGCGGGAACACCGCTGGAAGTCATCAAGGAGCTAGGGGGCTGGTCAGACCTGAAAATGGTACTGCGGTATGCCCACCTTGCCCCGTCCACCCTTCAGAAGTGGGCTGCAAATATCTAGCACAAAATCCGGCACATCGGAATTTTGAAGATTATGAAAACGGCGTAAGTCTTTGTAATTATTGGTGCCGATGCGCAGACTCGAACTGCGGACCTACGCATTACGAATGCGTTGCTCTACCAACTGAGCTACATCGGCCTCGTGGGGCACGCGATTATAGGTACTCGCCAGCGCCACCGCAATTCGCAATTGTCGCACTTGAGAAGTGTGTCTTTTAAGTAATTTCCGCGATTTTAGGCTGCCGCACACGGCGCGCTCCGCCGCGAGAATTATCCGCATGGAAAGGAACTCCGAAAGACGAACGGCAGGCTTCACCCTGTTTGAGTTACTCATCACGCTGGCGATTGCGGGGCTATTGCTCACCATCGGAGCGCCCGCGTGGTCGGAATGGTCCGCTCGGGCTCGGGTGCGCACTACGCTATTCGACCTCGCACAGGATGTAGCACACGCCCGCCGACTTGCTAGGAGCCAATCGGTGCCAATCGCGCTTTGCGCCCAGAATCGTGACCGACGTTGTGCGGCAACCGGCGATTTTTCGAATGGGTGGCTGATCTTTGCCAACTTAGACGACGATCGCCCTGCCGTTCGGGATGACCAAGAACCCGTTTTGATCGAAGGCCGTCCCGCGCGGGGCGTGCGTCTCGATGCGAACCGGCGATTTTTCTATTTCGCCCCGCCCCATCGGCGCTCTACAAACGGCACATTTACCGCTTGTGACAAGGCGGCAAACAGCCGCCCTAGAAGCCTCGTGGTGAGCTATACCGGCCGCGGGCGCGTATCGGAACTCCCGGGCGGACAGTGCTGATGACTGGGCCAGATTCATGCCGCGGATTTACGTTGCTCGAGGTTTTGGCCGCAGCTGTGGTCGTGAGCCTGACCATGGCCAGCACGTATCAATTGTTCGCACGTACGCTGCATGAGCATGCGAGTACAAGACACCGGCAAATTGCTATGCAACTAGCCACGAGCGTTGCAGAGTCGTGTCGCACGATCCGCGCAATACAGCCGAACTTGCAGAGCCGATGCGAAAGCGGTGACACGAACGCGTGCGAATTGCGCACGCTGCTGTCTCAAGCCTTACAACAACACGACCGATGGGCATCCCGGGCGTTGCCCAACGGCGCTATTACCGCCGCGAGCGGCGGGGACGGTCGACTGCGAATCACTGTGAGCTGGCAGCCCCCAAACGCGCTGCAATCGAGCGTCTACCGCAAGGAGGTTTTGCCATGAGTTTAGGTCGGCAAGCGGGCATCACTCTGATTGAGATCATGATCGCCTTGGGAATTGGCATTGCGATCACAGGCACCATAGCGCAGGCGCTGGCACTGACCAGTGATGGCTATCGACGTTCCGAAGCGCTGGCTCTCATGCAGGAGCAGGCCGACGTCGCGCTACGATTTCTCACCGAAGATATTCGTATGGCCGGACACTGGGGGCTCGCAGGGTCGGCGCAGAACATAGAAGGCCGCAGTATTCCCGGCGACGCAAATCCGCTAAGGCTGATGCTCCCGCGACGATGTCACGCCGATTTCATTTTGGATCTCGGCGCACCGGTGCTGGTCTCTGATGCTCCGGACATCTGGGGATGCGGCGCCAATGCTGTTCCACTATCCGACGCGATCGCACTACGCAGTCTCGGCCCCAACACGGTCGAACCTGATTCGCCGCGGCTTCAAGTCATCACCGCGCCGGGGCATGGCATGGTCCAAACGCAACATCGCGACCTACCCTTGGCGCACAGGCCTTCGCAACGACACAACCTGCTCGTACATGGCTATTACGTCGCCGCCCGCTCAACGCTGTTCCCCGACCAACCTGTTCTCCGACGGATGACGCTGAGTTCCTTGTCTTCACGACCCTATGTACTCGACGAAGAGGTCGCACAAGGCATCGAGACGATGCAAATCGTTGTATTGGTGGACAGCGACGCGGATGGCGCAGCGGATATGACGTTGGAGACGGGTGATCCACGACTTGAACGTCGTGACGAACACGGTACGACTGAACTCGTGGTGGTCGGCGTGCGCTTCTGGCTTGTGGTTCGCAGCGAGACGGGGGGATGGTCGCGAGGCCCCGCACGCCCGCTCGCGCTGGGCAGGCACTCGTATCTACCTCCGGATGATGGCCGACTCCGGTTTGTCGCCAGCCAGACCGTGTGGGTTCGCAACTCATCGGTGAGACTATGAGTCAACGACCGAAAGGCATGGTGATGTTGATGGCGCTGATCATGCTCACCATGCTCGGGCTGATGAGTGCAAGTGCGCTGCGAGGCACCGGGATTTCAGCACTGGATGTCGGTTGGCAATCCGATGCAATCCTGGTTGAGGAAATCGTCGAGCGGCACCTTCGGCACGCCGCACGCAATTTCGCCGCAAGTCGCACCCGTATCGACTCGATTGTCATGTACACCCCCAGTGGCGTTCGAACACAAACGACAATGACTCTGTTCGAATCTCGTCCAGAAACCGAGTCTTGGCCGGCAGGCATTTGCGCAGAGTTTCGCACTGAAGGCGCACGAGGTTTAGTCACAGACGTTCAAACGATAATGATCTGTTTACCCGGCGATCCAGACCATCGAAGTAAGCTGATTGCCTGGCGGGGTGCAGCGGAATGAGAAGTCGCCACGGTTTCACACTGCTGGAGTTGCTGATCGCGATCGCACTGGTGGCGATAATCACTGCGATCGCATTCCCTACCTATTCTCACAGCAGAATCCGCACAGAGCGCAATGAAGGTCGCTTGGCGCTGCTTCGCCATGCAACCGCGCAGGTCAATCACTTCATCGTGCACGGACGATACGCAACCGACATGACCGAGCTCGGTTACTCGTCCGCCGTCGCAACCACGGAAGGCGGGCGGTTCAATCTCGAAATGGAGTCGGTCGACAACAGAGGCTTTGTTATCCGAGCAACACGAGTGTCGTCAGACGCAGATACCCAATGCCAGTGGTTCTCGGTGGACCAGTCACACCACCGCGCATCCGGCCCCGCCAATCCAGATCGGTGCTGGTTTCGCTAGCGAGATCCGCTCGAGAGGGTCATTCCCGCCAGACTAGGCGTCACTCGTCCGACCGCTTCCGAAGAAGCTGTCGACAATCAACAGAAACGCACCGACGCTGATCGCAATATCGGCGACGTTGAATGTTGGAAAGTAAGCGTCCTGCCAATGCACTTGAATAAAGTCGACGACATAGCCGTATTGGATACGATCGATCACATTGCCAACGGCACCGCCAACAATGCACGCCAGCGCAGCGGCCAGCCACTGGTGTCCGTCACGAGGCAACCGGCGCAGCCACACCAGAATGATTGCCGTGACGACGATCGAGAGCACAACAAAAAGCCAGCGTTGCCAGCCTCCCTGGTCACCCAAAAAACTAAACGCGGCACCATAGTTGTGTAGTCGGGTAACGTTCAGCACAGCATTGATTTCGATGCGTTCGTACAAAACGAACCTATCGACGATCGCCCATTTCGTGATTTGGTCGACGACGATGACGCTCAACGACAACCACAGCCATGCCAACTTGCTGCGGCCATGCGTCACTGAATGACCTTCGTCCACATTGGTCTGTGCTTGAGTGGTGTCGCTCATCCCGAGAGTGTAACAGCAGCCAACGCGGCACGAGCATCGGCTGCGTCCTTGTCCATCTGTACAGTCAATGCGTCGAGCGAGTCAAACTTGAGCTCATCCCTGAGTTTCTTCACCAATTCGACGTCGAGGCGCTTTCCGTAGAGATCACCGGAAAAATCGAATACGAACACCTCAAGCAGCACGCCTTCGCCCGCCACCGTCGGTCGTGTACCGATACTCGCAACACCGTCATAGGTTTGCTCGTCGATACCATCAATTCGCACCGCAAAAATACCCTGTACCGGGCTGGTCCGGCGGTGCAGCGCAATATTCGCTGTGGGATAGCCCAGTGCACGTCCGAGCTGTTGACCTCGAATCACTTTGCCCGACAGTCGGAATGAACGCCCGAGCAATCGGGTGGCTAACTCCAGTTCGCCTTCCGCCAGCGCCTCACGGATGCGTGTACTGCTCGCGCGTACGCCCAACACTTCAACACTTGGAATCTGCTCGACCGAAAAACCGAATCGATCACCTGCGGCTCGAAGATCGGCCACCGAGCCTGCGGCACGATGCCCAAATCGAAAATCATCGCCGATGACGAGGCGTGATATTCCTAGTCCCTCCACCAACAACGATTGGACGAAGCCATCAACTGAGATTTCCGCCATTCGTTTGTTGAATCGAGCGCAAAAAAATGCCGCCATGCCTTCCTGGCGCATAAGTTCATATCGCTCGCGGAATCGTGTCAGTCTCGCCGGCGCCTCGCCTTTCGAGAAGAACTCTTTTGGCGTGGGCTCAAAACTCATCGCAACCGGCATCAGGTTTTCGGAGGTCGCCAATTCGACAACCCGGGTAAGTAGTGCCTTGTGTCCAAGATGCACGCCGTCAAAAGCGCCAATGGTGAGCACCACTCGACGCCCATTGCGGAAGGCGCGCATGCTGGAAATATCACGGCACAGTCTCATGGGCCAGGCGATTCCGTCAGTGATTGAAGTCGCAGATGATGCGGTCGTAGTCCAACTATTGCCAGCGAAACGAAGTAGGCAAAGACGCCACCGACAACCAGCAAGCCAAGTCTCAGCAGTCGCTGCGCAAGATCCGCGGCAAGCCACCAGTCCAGAGCGGGTGACCCGACTAGCAAAAGCGTGGCGAGTACGGCATTGGCCAGGAACAGGCGCATTAGAAATACACCCCAACCCGGGCGCAATCTCACAACGCCCTGCTTGCGCAGGCCGATCCAGAGCAGACCGGCGTTGACGACGGCCGAGAGCGTCATCGAGAGAGCGAGTCCAGCATGCGTTGCCGCAACCTCCCACCGGGTCAGCAGCGCCACGAACGCGAGATTTCCGAGGAAGTTCACAACCATGGCGACCAATGCGGCTTTCACGGGAGTCTTGGTATCTTGGCGCGCGAAGTAACCCGGCGCCAGAATCTTGATGGTGATAAAGGCAGTCAGGCCACCCGAAAATGCCCACAAACTCGCCCGAGCCATTTGCACATCGAACGCGGTAAACGCACCGCGAAAGAAAAGTGTCGTCACCAGCGGACCTGCCAGCAGAGCTAGGCCGATTGTCGCCGGCAGTGCGATAAGAAACACAAGTCGCAATGACCAATCGAGCGTTGCTGAAAAGGCGTCCGTATCGTTCCGACTAAAGCTGCGCGTCAGACTCGGCAGCACCACGGTTGCCAGCGCAATACCGAAGACACCCAACGGGAACTCCATCAATCGATCCGAATAATAGAGCCAGGTCGTCCGAGCCTCGCCAAGCATCGTCGCGAAAATGTTGTCGATGATCAGGTTGATCTGGGCAACGGAGGAGCCCAGTATCGCCGGCAGCATCAGCGTCAGAATTTTCTGCACCTTGGAATCGCGCCAACCCCAACGTGGGCGGCTTAACAGTCCCGCGCGAAGCAGAAACGGCAGCTGAAAGGCCAACTGTGTGACTCCGCCGACAAAGACGCCAATCGCAAGTGCGAGCGTTGGCCGATCAAACTCGGGCGAGACGAGCATCGCGAAACCGATCAAAACGATATTGAGCAAGACTGGCGTAACCGCCGGGATCGCATACCGATCGTAAGTATTCAGCAAACCCGCACACACAGACGTTAGCGATATGAAGAAGATGTAGGGGAATGTGAACCTCAGCATGAGACTTGCCAGCGAGAATGTGTCCTCATCACGAGCAAATCCTGGGGCAACCACCAAGATGATCAGAGGCGCGATCACGATCCCAATGACACTCAATACCAACAGCAGCGTGCCGAGCGTGCCGGCCACTCTGGCGGAGAGCCGCCGGACAGCCTCATCGCCCTCATGCTCGCGAACCTCACCCAGTACGGGGACAAATGCCTGAGACAACGCACCTTCCGCGAAAAAGCGTCGCAGCATGTTCGGGATTCGGTTTGCGATGATGAAGGCATCCATCATCCAGTCGGCGCCGAACAATCGCGTGAACAGGATATCCCTGGCAAGGCCCAGGAAACGCGACAGGAACGTCATAATGCCCACAACGCGGGTGCGTTTCAGGAGACTGCGATCGGACTCGCGCGGGCTGGTTCGGGGCGTTGCGGGACTCATGGCGCTCGAAGTGTACCGGAGGCAGAAATCGCCTGCGGGTTTATTGACTTACCGGCGCCCACCCCCGATAATCGCGGGCTGTTTTTCGCACGCCCAGCTCTGGCGCGTGCCTGACACGTTCTTTCGGAGTAACAAACGTGGCGAATATTAAATCTGCGGGCAAGCGTGCCCGTACAGCAGAGAAACGACGCCTGGCGAACATGGCCCAGCGTTCACGGATGCGTACCTTCATCAAGAAGGTCATCGCCGATGTGGAAAGTGGTGATCGCGATGCCGCTTTGGCGAGCTACAAAGACGCTGTGCCGGTGATCGACAACATGGCCGGTAAGGGCATTGTTCACAAGAACAAGGCCGCACGTCATAAGAGCCGTCTGAACAAGATGGTCAAGGCGATGGGCGCCTAAGCGAGCGCATCTACTCGCCCTGTGCGCCGTCATTCTGGACGGCGCTATCCTCCTCAGCAAATTCGCTAGCGTGCTGTTCCAGCCACGCCATAATTTCTGCGCCGAGTGCGTCGGTGCCTGACCCTGTTGCTGCACTGACGGTGTAGACGGGTCCATCCCAACCCAGCGCATCAACGAGAGCCGCTGTTCGACTCTGAACCTCTTCCTTCGGCATAAGGTCGGCTTTATTGATTACGAGCCAACGCGGTCTTGCTGCGAGCGCTTCGTCGAACTTGGCGAGCTCGGCAGCAATGTCCCGGACCGCTTGCGCGGGTGGGACCGATCCTTCGGGTGGTGCGATATCAACGAGGTGCAGCAGTAGTCGCGTACGCTGCACATGACGAAGGAATCGGATGCCAAGACCTGCGCCGTCTGCAGCTCCAGGGATCAACCCGGGAATATCGGCCATCACAAAGCTCTGCGCATTGCCCACGGACACCACACCGAGATTCGGGTGAAGTGTCGTGAAGGGATAGTCAGCGATGCGAGGCCGAGCCGCACTCATCGCTGTGATCAGCGTCGATTTGCCCGCATTGGGCATACCGAGCAGACCAACATCAGCGATGAGCCGCATTTCGAGGTGCAGATGGCGCGCCTCACCCGGCGTGCCGTTGGTGGTCTTGCGCGGGGCGCGGTTCACACTGCTCTTGAAGCGAGCGTTACCGAGACCACCACGCCCACCGGCAGCGACGCGTAGGGTTGCATGATCCTCGGTCAAGTCACCGATGGTCTCGCGCGTATCGATGTCGACCACGACCGTGCCAACAGGAACCGCGATCACCAAGTGCTCACCCGATGCACCCGTGCGGTTTCTCCCGGCGCCAGGTTCACCATTTGGGGCTTTGAATCGACGCTGCACCCGAAAATCGACCAACGTATTGATGCTGGCGTCGGCCTGCAGAATCACGTCAGCGCCATGACCGCCATCGCCGCCATCCGGCCCACCACGGGGAATGTACTTTTCGCGACGAAAGCTCAGCGCGCCGTTGCCGCCACTGCCCGCCTGCACCCGCATTGTCGCTTCATCAACAAATTTCACGCTTTCAAGATTCCTGAACCGTACGCACAAAAAACCCCGCTCAGCGGCGGGGTTTTCAGCTCGTAAGCGCCGCTCGCTGGGTTAGCCGGCGGCAACAACACTCACGTACTTGCGATTCTTGGGCCCACGCGTGCCGAAGGTAACCGCACCGTCTACTTTGGCGAACAAGGTGTAATCGCGGCCCATTCCAACCCCTGGTCCAGGATGGAAATGCGACCCGCGCTGGCGCACCAGAATGTTGCCTGCGATGACTTGCTCGCCACCGTAGCGCTTCACGCCAAGTCGTTTGGACTCCGAATCGCGACCGTTCTTAGTACTGCCGCCTGCTTTCTTATGTGCCATGCCGCTTTAACCTCTTACTCTTCTTCGTCAGCCGCTGCCGCTTTCTTGGCGCGCGGTGCTCCGGTGATACCGGTCACTTCGATTTCCGTATACCACTGGCGATGGCCCTTGGTACGCATATAGTTCTGACGGCGCTTGAACTTGAGCACCGTCACTTTCTTGCCTTTCGCAACGTCCAGCACTTTGGCTTTGACTTTGCTTCCCTTAACGGTGGGCTCGCCTACTTTCACGTTCGCGCCGTCGCCGACAAGCAGCACCTCATCGAACTCGACCGTAGCGCCCGCCTCTACTGGCAGCTTCTCCACCTTAAGACGATCACCCTTGGTCGCACGATATTGCTTGCCACCGCTCTTAAAAACCGCGTACATATTCACTGCTCCACGACGCTCCTCGCGCGGCTCATGGGCCCACGGCGGACAAGCGTCGATACTCAAAATTAACTAAAGCCCCAGTAAAAACAGGGACTTGCACGGGCATTCCGGAAACCGGGAAACAGCGACCCGCACAAAAGACGTGCAATGGTACGAACCCGCGGCGTCTAGGTCAATGTCGAGGTGCCCGCTCTTCAGGGAATGAAGGGTTGTCGAGCGTGGCTAAGCCACCCGATTTCAGGCACAATTCCGGCCATGTATGCAGCGACCACCGCATCGCCGGTCGTAACGCTCGAGGATATTCGGGCACTTTGTGCCGGTGACCTCGACGCCCTCGACACCCTGATCAATTCAGCACTCAGCACCGACGTACCGTTGGTTGCTGAGGTAGCGAATTATATCGTGAGTGCGGGCGGCAAGAGACTGAGACCGCTGATCGTAATGCTGGCGGCTCGAGCTATTGCGGGTCCCGACCTCGGTGGTACGCGACACATCGCGGCGGCGGCCATCATCGAGTTCATCCATACCGCGACTCTGCTGCATGATGATGTCGTCGACGGCTCCGAAAAGCGTCGCGGCAGGGCAACGGCGAACGCAGTGTTCGGCAACCAGGCAAGCGTGCTCGTTGGCGATTTTCTGTACTCGCGTGCTTTTCAGATGATGGTCGATATCGACGATATGGGCGTCATGCGGGTGCTCGCGGACGCAACGAACACGATTGCAGCCGGAGAGGTGCTGCAGCTCATGAACGTTGGTGACCCCGATACCACCGAAGAGGCTTACCGACAGGTGATCTACCGCAAGACGGCGCGCCTGTTCGAAGCGGGCGGTGACATCGCGGCGATCATAACCGGTGCCTCGGACGAAGTGCGTCAAGGGCTGGCCACCTATGGACGGGAGTTGGGCGTTGCCTTCCAACTTGTGGATGACGCACTCGACTACAGTGCCAGCGAGCAGGAACTGGGCAAGAATTTGGGGGATGATCTGGCTGAAGGTAAGCCGACCCTGCCTATCATTCACGCCATTCGCGAGAGCGTCGGCGCAGAAAGAACCCTGCTCGTGGAAGCCGTTCGAGAAGGCAGTATCGAACGTCTGGCGGATATCTGCTCTGCAATTGAATCCACTGGCGCGCTTGAGTACACTCGCGTCCGCGCTCAGGAGGCTGCGGATGCGGCCATCCAGGCGCTAGGTGTGTTGCCGGCTTCTGATTACCGGGATGCACTTGAGGCCATCGCGGAATTCTCGGTGGCCCGTCGATTCTAGATCTGCGGCTGAGTTCCCGGCCAGCTATCGCAATCAGCATCGAGTGAATGATTTGTCGGGGTGTAGCTCAGCCTGGTAGAGCACTGTCTTCGGGAGGCAGGGGCCGGAGGTTCAAATCCTCTCACCCCGACCATCATTCAACGGCCCGCCAGATAAAGACTGATCACTTCTCGAGACCCGTGCCAATGCCGCTTCGAGTTCTGCCTGCGTAAATGGCTTGCGCAGCACTGGACGCTCGATGCGTTCCGAATCGCTGAATCCGCTCATTAACAAAATAGGCAATGTCGGAAAGTTCGCTTCTACCCAGTCGGCGAGCATCAATCCGTCGTACTGACCCGGCATGCGGATATCCGAAATAACGAAGTCGATTTGGTCAGCGCGCGCCGTCAATTCCGACATCGCTGCCTCTCCGGAAGTCACCAGATACGGCGAGATACCCATGAACTCAAGCATTGCCACGAGCGCCTCACCCAAGACAGCGTTGTCCTCAACAACCAGCGCACCCAGCTCCGAATGCCTGATCTCAACCGGCGCGGACTCGCGTCGTTCGCCCAGTCTCACAGGCACCACGGGAAAATACAGCGACACTGTTGTGCCTTGGCCACGCACACTCGTAATCTTCAAGTCCCCGCCAGACTGACGCGCAAAACCATATACCGAACTGAGTCCCAGACCCGTCCCGGATACCTCGGTTCGTGTTGAAAAGAATGGCTCGATCGCACGCCGAACCTGATCCTCGGACATACCCACGCCATCATCACTGACGCTGAGTTGAATGTAGCGACCAACAGCGAGGTCGAGATCTCCACTGGTGTCATCCTCACGCACCTCCAACAACTCGAAGGCAAGCCGTACCGTGCCGCTACCCGTCATCGCCTCGGCGGCATTCTTCAGGAGATTAATGAGCGCCGAGGTCAACTGCGCGGTGTCCGCCTTGATACCTACCGTGGGCGGCAAAAAACTGACCACTTCGAGAGATACGGACTTCCCGAGTGCTGCCTCCAGCAGTGGCCTCGCATCGTCAAGGAAATCCGGAATGCTGATCGGGTGTTCGTCCAGCTCCTGTTGGCGTGCATATGCCAGCAGTCGGCCAATGATCCCGCGAGCACTCGACAGCGCTTCGTTAGATCCTTGCAGCAATCGCGTAGAAGCGTCAGAAATCGACTCCGTCGCGAGTCGTTCATTGGCGATGCTCATAACCTGTAATAGGTTGTTGAAGTCGTGCGCGACGTTACCGGTGAGTTGGCCGAGGGCCTCATTGTGAGCGCGTCTGGCCAAAGCCTCAGACTGCACTTTGACCTCCGACTCCAACTCCTTTGTCAGTGCCTCTTGTTGGTCACGGAATCGTCGGTCAAAACGACGTCGGCTCAACAAATAGCCCAGCAAACCGACAAAAACGACCACCGACGCGCTGCTAACAAACGTAAGGTTACGAGACTGGCGTACCGAATCGGCACGCGCCTCGTTCGCGGCAGATTTAGCGAGCAGTAAGTCCTGCTCACGCTCCAATCGTTCAAGCTCCGCGGCATTGGCCGCTGCATCCTGTTGCGCATCAAAATAGCGGGTGTGTTGTTCTTCCTTGAGTCGCTGGCGACGTTCGTTCGTATCCAGCAAGCGTTGGAAGGTTTGCAATAGTGTGGGGTCGCTTGAGCGCGCCAGGCCCAGCTTGAGCTCGAGCGACTCAAGGTTTTCCAAACTGTTGACGTCCTGGATCCCCTGCTCTCGCAGCTCAACCAATTGTTGCTCGGCGGTGTCCAATTCCCCCAGCGCGATATTTGCGCGCGCCAATGCCAGAGTGGCATTGCTAAGCTCCAACGGGTTAGTCGAGAGCACGTCGACGGCCTTCGCGGCTGCCGCCCGAGATGATTCGTAACGCGATGTCTCGAACAGGAAGTCCGACAGCATCTCGTAGGCACTACCAATCATTACCGGAGGCCCACCTTCGTTCTTATCGATGTAGGCCTGCAGCCTTTCGATAGCGCGCTCCCTATCTCCCAGCATTCCCTGCAGATGAAGCTCGTGAAGCCGCAAAGACATCACAATAAACTCATCATCGCTGCGACTTATCACAGGTTGCAGTCGCTCAATCCAGGAGGCGGCATCACGGTATAGTTGCTCCTCCTGCAATGTCACGACGAGATTGTTTCCAATCCTCAACTGCTCCGCCACAGTTCCGTCTCGCAGCGCCTCGCGCAACAGATCAGTCAACATGGTGAGCGCGACCAACACTTCGCCGTCTGTTTTCATTATGCTGGCGTAGTTGACACGAATACGCCGCATGACCGCAGGTTCGACCGCATCCGGATTCTCTCGGATGATCTGCTGCATGATCGCGCGTGACTCGTCGGCCCTCCCGGTCAAGAACAGTTGCACGGCTTCGATGCCGCGCAGATCAACGAAATCACTCGCGTTCAATTGGGCCAGAGGGTCTTGCAGACACCCCGTCACTACCTGGTAACCTTTGGCGAAATTTGACCGGCGGTAATGAAGTCGCGTCAGGGCCGCACATACCGCCGCGAAGTATTGTCCATCGTCTTCGGCACGCGATCGCTGTAATGCCTGCTCTAGTGCGCCGACAAATTGATCAGACTGCTCGAATTCACCTTCGCGCAGATGCGCCACGAGGTCGGGCAGGGAATATGAAGTCATCGCGTCTGCGTCAAGCACGACCGCGTCCGAATGGGTTGCTGCAACACTGGCGGAAATCACCACCAACGAAATCGCGGCCGCACACTGCCGGAACGTCATCATTTGTTGAGACTAACCGAATGAATCGTAGACAGCCATGCGCTAACGCGATCCGAGTTGCTCGAACGCGTAAGCCAACTCGATCATTGCCGCATCTGACCACGGCGGACCAATAAAACTCATTCCAAGTGGCTTACCATCCTTTGTACTGCCCGACGGTACCGTGATCGAGGGGAAGCCCGCGACTGCGGCGAGCGAAGAACTACCCACGGAAAAGTCATCGCCGCGCTCGTAGTCGGTTAACCATGCCGGCCCGTTGCTCGGCACGACCAGCGCATCGAGGTTGGCATCAGAGAAAGCCGCCATAAGCGAAGCGGTCATCTTTAACTTGCTTTGCTCGAGCGCCTCGACGTACGCATCATCATCAAGACCGTTGGTCGAGTTGGCCTCCTCAAGTAGGTCTTGACCAAAGAAGGGCATCGTCTCGGCAGAATTCGCGGTATTGAACGCAATGATTTCGTCCAACGACGAGACCGGGGCGGACCGCGCCTGAAGATAGGCGTTAATGCCCGCTTTGAATTCATACAGGAGCACCGTGCGTTCTGCCCGACCGAGGCCGCTAGTGTCGACACGAACATCATCCACGAGTATCGCCCCCGCATCTCTCAATCGAGCAAGCGAGCGCTCGTATATCGATTCCACCTCAGGATTTGAACCGCTTCCGTAGTAGGAGCGTATGACGCCAATCCGTTTTCCGATCAGCGCGTCCGACCGGAGTGAAATCGGTAATGGCAAAACACCACTGGGCACATCTTGCCCTCCGCTTGTGCCCGCCATGGCAGCCAGTAAATGCGCTGCCTGACTTACCGTGCGCGCCATCGGACCAGCCGTATCCTGACTGCGCGCGATTGGAATGATGCCGGATTGACTGACGAGCCCCAGCGTCGGCTTGATGCCGACGATACCGTTCATTGACGATGGGCAGATGATGGAACCATCCGTCTCGGTCCCAACAGCAAGATCGACGATACCCAAAGCAACTGCAACGGCGGAACCACTCGACGAACCGCAGGGGTTCCATGCAGGATCGTTCGCGTGTGCTGTCTGACCTCCAATGCTGCTCCAACCGCTCACAGAATTTCGGCTTCTGAAATTCGCCCATTCGCTTAGGTTGGTCTTGCCGACCACAATCAATCCGGCCGCTCGAAGATTGCTGACGAGTGGTGCATCCGCCGGAGCGATAAACCCTGACATCGCGAGTGAGCCAGCTGTGGTTTGGAGCGAATCGGCGGTATCGATATTGGCCTTGAGCAGGACGGGCCAACCGGAAAGCGGGGATACCGGTGCCGGCTGACGGTCATACGAACGGGCAGTGCTTAAGGCCTCTGGGCTCCATTGGATGACGCTGCGTCGCGGGTGCGTTGGTGGCGCGCCGTCACAAGGCGCTCCAGCAGGATGACCGTCCTGTTTGCAGAGTACGGTAATCGCTTGCAGGACTCGCTGCTCCGATTCACCAGGGACCCGATCGCTTTGCCCGCAGCCGCTGAAACAAAGAACTGACGTCCAGAGCAGCAAACACAAACGCCGCATGCCGCTAGCCATTGCTGCCACCGGCCTGATGCTCCACAAAAGCTGCGACCGTGCGTTCCGCTTGCTTCGGATGCTCGAACTCAGCGATATGGCACAACGCGTCGCCGGCATGCACTAACGGCAACTGCACTCGCCCGATGACAATGCCATCGTGCGGTGAGGCCACCGCCGTTTGATCCGCCCCAACAGGGTCGGAAATTGTTGCGACCGTTTGTCCCGTCTTCACTCTCTCGCCGAGCTTCACTGCATTGACGAGAATGCCACTCTGCGGCGCCCGCACCCACGCACTGTCCTGCGCCAACACCGGCTCGCCGAACGATGCGGGCGGTCTGCCGGGCAGCATTTTCAGCTGCCGCATCACTCGCCGAATGCCGCGAACCCCGGCCCGTATGCTCGACTCGTCAAAGCGCAAGGCCTCCCCCGCCTCATAGACGATGATGGGTATCCCTCGTCGCTCAGCCTCAGCACGCAGCGACCCCTCGCGAACCTCAGACGCTACGATCACCGGTGCCGCAAAAGCATCCGCCATTTCGCGTGCGTGTTCGTCTCCGGCGGTTACGCGGATCTGCGCGAGGTTTGTGCGATGCACCGCTGCGGTGTGAAGATCGACCGCCACATCAGTCTGCTGCAGGATCTGCTCGCAAAATCGGTGAGCGAGTCGGCTCGCGGCAGAGCCTCGTGAGCTCCCTGGAAAGCACCGATTCAGGTCCCGTCGGTCGGGCAAATAACGCGAGAGGTTCAGAAAGCCCAACACGTTCACGATCGGCACGGCGATCAGCGTACCTCGGATCTTGTCGAGCGCCGCTGCTGCCAACAGGCGCCGAACGATTTCGACTCCGTTGATCTCATCGCCGTGAATGGCAGCACTCACGAGCAACGCAGGCCCCGGGCGTTTACCGTTCACGACCTCGATTGGCATGCTCATTTGCGTGTGCGTGTAGAGATCGGTCACCGGCAACGCAACCGAGCGACGCTCGCCCGGCGCGATGTCGTGGTCACCAATGCGGATGACGCGTTGGTTTCGTTCCCGTGAGGCCTTAGCCCGCGCCTTTGGTCTTGGTTCGCCCATGGCGTGCGTTCTTCTCTATGAACTCGATGATTTGACCCGCGATGTTCTTCTCTGTCGCTTTCTCAATGCCTTCAAGTCCCGGGCTTGAATTCACTTCCATAACGACAGGTCCGTGGTTTGATCGCAGGATATCCACACCAGCCACGTTAAGCCCCATGATTTTGGCAGCGCGGGTGACCGTCGAGCGCTCTTCTGGAGTAATTCGAATCAAAGATGCTGTACCACCTCGATGAAGATTCGATCGGAACTCTCCGTCCTTTGCCTGCCGCTTCATCGACGCGACAACTTTCCCGCCGATCACAAAACATCGGATATCTGCGCCACCCGCTTCCTTAATGAACTCCTGCACAAGGATATTCGCGTTGATGCCACGAAACGCCTCGATCACGCTGGCGGCAGCTTTCTGCGTTTCAGCCAGCACAACGCCAACGCCCTGGGTACCCTCCAGCAATTTGATCACCACCGGTGCACCGCCGGTCAGACGCAGAAGGTCGTCGGTATCATCCGGGGAGTGCGCAAAGCCGGTCACCGGCATGCCGATACCTTTACGCGACATCAACTGCAGAGATCTCAACTTGTCGCGTGATCGACTAATCGCCACCGACTCATTCAACGGAAACACGCCCATCATTTCGAACTGGCGCACCACTGCTGTGCCGTAAAACGTTACCGAACTCCCGATACGTGGAATGACCGCATCGAAACCCGACAATTCTTCTCCCTTGTAGTGAACCGCGGGTTTGTGCGAGGCGATGTTCATGTAACACCTCAGATGGTCGATCACGCGAACCTCGTGCCCGCGCTCGACACAAGCCGCCTTGAGTCGTCGCGTGGAATAGAGATTTGCGTTTCGCGAAAGGATCGCGATCTTCATTGGCTCATGCCCTTCCCTGTAGGTTTCGCACCAACTCGATAGGAGCTGGATGGGTCAACCGTAAATCGATTACTGAGCGCCGTGCGCCCCACCAACATACGAAACAACATATTGCGTCGGTCGATCAGTGTCATTTCGATCGGCCATCGATGCGCACCCATCTGTAGTGTCGTTTCGATAACGAACCGCTGTGTGCGATCTCCTGTAGAACTTTTCACGGCTCGCTGATCAATGATCGGTGCGGTGCACCGAACAATATCCGTCGTGTCTTTATGCGTGCGAAATACATCAAAGCTCACGCAAGCCACACCATCGATCTCCAACGCCTGCAGATTCCAGGCGTTTAACGCCGAGCTGCGCGCTCCAGTATCCAGCTTTGCCTTCACCGGTCCAATCGGCAGATCGGGCAGACTCACCCACTCTCGCCAGCCAGCAGACTCCACGTTCGATTCGTTTTTCACGGTGATTGCAGTGCACGCATCGTCACTGTCTCAACTTCGGATGTCACCGAGTTGCGTAATACGCCGATACCGGAAATATCGACCTCGACGGTATCGCCTGGCTGCATGTAGACCGGTGGTTTTCGTGCGAAACCGACACCACCTGGGGTTCCCGTCACAATGACGTCTCCGGGTAACAATTCCGCGAAGGAAGAGATATACGCAATCAGTGCTGGCACATCAAAAATCAACTCAGAGCACTCAGCCTTCTGCATCACCTTGTTGTTGAGCCGGGTTTCCAAACTGAGCGTCGCAGGATCGCCAATCTCGTCGGCAGTGACCATCCAGGGGCCAAAGCTACCGCTGCGAGAGAAATTCTTGCCCGGCGTAAACTGCGGTGAATGACGTTGGTAGTCTCGCACCGAGCCATCGTTGAAACAGCTGTATCCCGCCACGTGACGCAGCGCGCCGTGGGCGGGGATATGGCGACCGGCACGACCGATAATGACCGCGAGCTCCCCCTCAAAATCAAAGCGGTGCGATAACGACGGTGCCACTAACGCCTCGTCATGACCCACCTGGCTTCCGGGAAATCGGACAAACAGCACGGGGTAGTCGGGCATGTCACGCCCGGTTTCCAACACGTGTGGTTTGTAGTTGATCCCGACGCAGATAATCTTGTCCGGAGCGGGGATGACCGGCTCAAAAGTGACATCCTCCAACGCATAGTCGGCGGTATGCTCACTCGCCAGCGTGCGCAGTACATCCAGACCTTCCGCCGCCAACACGGACCTGAGATCCACGTAGTCGTGTAACCGAGCGCCGGCGTCAACAACACCCGCCGCACTCACGACACCATAGGACTGGTGCCCATCCACACTGAAACTCATCACACGCATTCCGAGAGGGTACGCGAGGCCTAGCGTTAGTCAAACAAACTCAGTTGGTTGTCTTCACGAACGCGCGGTGCATCGAAGCGCACGGCATCCGCACCACCTACTCGCCGTTCGCGGTACTGCTTTTGGGTCATACGATCCGAAGCCTTGCGACGGCTACCGTGTCGGTCGAAGACGCGGGCGGCTTGCTTGCGATGCGAGGGATCATTGCGTACTTCGCTGATCTTCGATCGAGCGAAACGAATCGCCTCCGTGTGGTCGACAACTCTCGCCGGATAGTCGACACCTTCGCGAAAATTGATAGCGCTGCGCTCGATTGGCGACAGCTTCCAGGGCTCATGAATGAACAGGTCGGGCACGTTTGCGAGTTCGGGAACCCACCGACGCACAAAGGCGCCTTTCGGGTCATGATCATGACCTTGTTTGATGGGGTTGTACATACGCGGCGTATTGATGCCCGTTGTGCCGCTTTGCATCTGAATCTGCGAGATATGAATACCCGGTTCGTAATCGATGAACTGACACGCCAGAAAATCCCGGAAGCTTCGCCAATCCAACCACAAATCATAAGCCGCAAAGCTCACAAGCATGGCGCGCATGCGAAAGTTGATCCAACCGGTTTGCTGTAACGATCGAATGCAGGCGTCGACAAACGGAAATCCGGTTCGCCCCTCGCGCCAGGCGCGCAGTCGAGTCTCATCCGGATCGCCCCGCAACGACTCATAGGCGGGATTGAAGCACCGATGCTCGATCTCAGGCTCGCTCTCGAGTTTCTGAATGAAGTGGCATCGCCAGTGCAACCGCGACACAAACGCGCTGCGTGAGCGCTTCGCAAGATCGCTGTCCTCCGTCGCATGCACTACCTCGCGCAACGACAGTAGCCCCCAAGCGAGGTAGGGACTCAGCCTCGAACACGCACGACGCGCACTCACCGGTGCCGATAGACTCCGAGCGTAGTTGCTTCCCCTGCCAGAAAGAAAACTCTCGAGTGTTTCGTGCGCCGCCGCCAACGTGCCGGGTTGGCTTTGAAGTCGCTCGGCAACCGCCGGATGGTTGGCTGTGACATTCAACATGCGGTCGGTGGGTATGGAGCCCGGATCGATGCCCGACACACCGTGAATACCCAGTGGCATATCCACAAGATTCGCATTCATTCGCTTCGACCAGTGGCGTGACCAGCCGTCTCGTGAGCCCAATCTCCGAACGACACCATTGCTCGGCCACTCACGCCACTCGACACCCTGCTTGCGTGCCCAATCGGCAACGGCCAGATCACGTTGATAGGTCAGCGCGTTGCCCGTCTCCTCATGCGCGTAGACTGCGTGAATGTTGAATCTGTGCCGTAACGATTCGAGAACCTCGATTGCCTCGCCGGTTCTGACCACCAGCGGCTGACCGAGTGCAGCAAGCTCCGAGCGCAAATCCAGCAGCGCTTCGGAAACGAACTCCCAATGCATGCAGTCGAGGTCCGGCGCGGACCAAATACTCGGCTCTGCAATGTATAGGGGCAACACACGCCCCAAGCTGGCCGCGGCTGCCAACGGTGCATGGTCATGCACCCGCAGATCGCGCTTGAACCAAACCACTGTGATCGGAGCTTTTTGCATTCCGATACTGTACAGAAATACAGCCCGCTCCGCCGCCATGTGTCTATAAAATATCGAGGAATTTTCGCGGATTTTTATTGTGCAAAATCTAGACAGTCAATTTTCTACTTTGACACTCGGTACTGCGCTAGAAGAGCGCTGCGAGCTCGTTGGCACCGGCACCATCCAAAGCGACGGCGAATGGGTGCTGTACTGGATGCATCACGCGATGCGAGCCGACGAAAACCCTGCTCTCGACGTGGCTGTGACCTGTGCCCGCAGTCTGGGCAAGCCGCTTTTGGTCTATCAGGGACTGGGAGGCGGCCACGCCTACGACAGTGATCGCAGCCACACCTTCATCCTGCAAGGCGCGCGCGACGTTGCCCGAGCATTGCAGGCGCGCGGTATCGCCTATGCCTTTTCGTTGCCGGAAGCCCGGGTTTCTTCACCTTTGGGGACGCTCGCCAAACGCGCTGCACTCGTTGTCGCCGAGCACATGCCGGTCGCGCCGTTTGTCCGTTGGCAGCAAACCCTGGCATCGCGTACCAAGGCGGCGATCCTAAGAGTCGATGCGCGCTGCATCGTACCGATGTCGTTCCTCGATCAAGCTCCGGCACGCGCATTCAAATTTAAAGACAAGACCAAGCACGAGTTCCGACAACGCATACCAGCGGGCTGGCCAGCACTACCCGACTGCAGCGTAATGAGGGCGGAGCAGGATGTGTTCGAACCACTGGACATTGCGAACATGAGCGATGCCGACATAGGCGCCGCAATCGAGCATCAACCGATCGACCATCGCATCGGACCTGTCCTCGATACACCGGGGGGCACCGAAGCTGGTTACCGCCGCTGGAATGCATTCTGCGAGCGTGGACTCGCGAGCTACCACCGCAAACGCAACGATGCAGCACTCCAGTGGCCGATTGGCGTAAGTCGAATGTCTCCTTACCTGCACTACGGCATGGTGTCGCCCTTCCGACTTGCGAAAGAAGCTGCCGAGCTCAACCTGCCCGGTAGTGAGAAGTTCATTGAAGAGCTCACGATCTGGCGCGAGCTAGCTCACCACTTCTGTGCACATTGCAAAGATCCGGACAGCCTTTCTGCTCTGCCAGGTTGGGCACAGCAGACCCTCGAGGAGCACGCGAACGACCCACGCACCGAAAGCTACTCAATGGATACGCTTGCCCGCGGGCGCAGTGGCCACGAACTGTGGGATTTGGCACAGCGATCTTTGCTGGTGCATGGGGAGTTACACAACAACCTGAGAATGACTTGGGCAAAGGCTCTTGTTGAGTGGCGAGACTCTCCACAATCGGCACTGGACGCCCTACTCGATCTGAATCACCGGTACGCACTCGATGGCAACGACCCATCTTCGTACGGCGGACTACTGTGGGCACTCGGCCTTTTTGACCGTCCGTTTGATCCACCGCAGCCTGTGTTGGGCACGATTCGACCGCGGTCGGTCGCCGCGCATGCCAAACGGCTCGACATGCCCAAGTACGAGGCACATGTGAACCGCACGCAGGGCGAGCGACTCCGAGTCGCGATCATAGGTGCGGGCATTGCCGGAATGACGGCCGCTGCAGCGCTCGCTGATCAAAACCACGACGTTGTGGTGTTCGAAAAATCGCGCGGCCCCGGCGGTCGAACCGCGACACGCCGCGCTGGGGAAATTCGCTTCGACCATGGCGCTCAGTACGCAACGTCCAGCGACCCGCGTTTCACCGCGCAACTACACGCCTGGGAGGAAGCGGGCGTTGTAGAAGAGTGGCCCGGCCAGATTCATGACCTTGCAACCCGGACCAGCAAGACCGGCAAGACCCGATGGCTGGGTGCGATGGGCATGAACGCCATTTGCAAGCATCTGGCTGAAGGCATTGACCTGCGACGCGCCTGTCGAATCACGGCGCTGGAACGCGTGGATGCGGGGTGGCGCCTCTGCGACGAACTGGACGCTCTGCCGGAGCGTGAACGCATTTTCGATAACGTGATCGTGACCGCCCCTGCACCGCAGGCTGGCGACTTGTTAGGTCCCGTACACCATGGGTTCGCACAGATGGCTAAGGCCATCACGTACGATCCCTGCTGGGCACTGATGGCGGTTACCAACACCGACACCTCACCGCCATGGCGCGGTGCATTTGCCGATTCGAATGTCCTTGGCTGGCTCGCGACACACCCGCTCGACAACGGTCATCAACAGTGGGTTGTGCATGCGACCCCTGAATGGTCACGACAGCACCTCGAAGATGCGGATGAAGCGGTTGCGGAGCTACTGACGCAAGCGCTTCGCGAAACCTCGGAAGTCGGCACGATCGTCAGTGCAAACGTTCATCGCTGGCGCTATGCGCGCGTCGTCAATCCAGAAGCATGTGGCGCACTGTTTGATGCCGAAACCGGGCTGGCGGTTGCCGGTGATTGGCTCGGCGGCGGCGCCAAGATCGAGTCCGCCTGGCTCAGTGGCTGCGCTGCGGCCGGATTGATCTTGCGCTCACAGCTAAATGCCTAATGAGTAAACGGCTGCCCGAAAAAGACTGCGTGGTGTGCGGCAGGACCATGACCTGGCGCAAGAAATGGGCGCGCAATTGGGATGCCGTTCGGTATTGTTCGGATGCCTGTCGAAAGCGCGGGCTCAGCGACAGCGATCGCGAGCTGGAGGACGCGATTCTTGAAACGCTGCGGTCGCGACCTCGATCCAGCAGTGCGTGTCCGAGCGAAGTCGCGAAGCGTTTCTTCGGCGACGGCTGGCGGACCGAGATGGAAACGGTGCGGACCGCAGCGAGGCGTCTCGAGAATCGAGGGCAGATCGTGATCACCCAGAAGGGAAAGCCCGTCGATTCGTCAACGGCGAAAGGCCCCGTGCGGCTGCGCTTAGCCGATTAGAACCCGAATGGCTGGTATGCCGGCCTTAACATCGCCTCGATCTGGCGCGCATCCATGCAGCGTGCTTCACGGGTCTGCATCTTCACCGACACCGTGCCGCCTGCGCATTTCTTTCTGCGCTCCTCTGCTCGAGCAGCGCGCTGCTCCTGTCTCTCAAGCTTGGCCTCAACCGCACTCCAATCGCCTGTCTCGTTGGCTTGCGCTACCAGCTCTTCCATCGATACCGCGCAGCCCGACAATCCGAGCGCGACGACAACGATTGCAACTATTCCCGTTTTCATGCCTGAACTCCTGTTCTACTTCCGTGTTGGCGTATCTCCGTTCCTTGTGTTTGTTGTCGCTACAGACAATACCAACAAAAAGGGGGCTGATCGCAAGCGCAATCAATGCCCCCGACTCGACACGGCATCGTGTTGACTCGTGCCGTATTAAGTCTAGCGACGGTAGCTAGGCGATATTTAGCCGCAATTCGACCGAGAGACCGAAGCGTTAAGGCGGGCATTAAAAAAGGCCGGCTTCAGAAGAGAGGCCGGCCCAGATGTCTCTTCCAATGCGAGGAGAAGAGACCATTGGGGACAACGAAGTTAGTCAACCAGCGAAGCTGTGGGGACGATGACTAACTCGCAGGACCAACATTGCCTTAGACGTAGATTCTTGTCAAACATTTTTTCAAAAATATTTCGACACCAGACCAAAAAAACCTCGACAGACGCCAAAAATGTTAGACGAACGGCTATCGGTGGGTTCGAAGTGTCTTAGGTAAGTGCCCGATCTCGTTGAAAGAATCCAGCGAGGCACGACGACTTGAGAACGTGACCTGGGAAACCGACGCGTTGAAGACTCGCCAGTTCAATTCCGCAGCCTTAAGATCTGGCGCCGCAAGTATGGTCTGAACAACGACGCCAATTGGCCCACCCGATGTAAAAAGCACAACCGTCGAGCCGCTCGGCACACTCATAGCTGCTCGCAGGGCGTCGCGAACGCCGCCACTCCAGCGAGCCCAACTGGCGATACCCGCCTCTTCGACGTCATGGTCGCCCGAAATCCACAGTCGCATCACGGCCTCGAGCAGTCGATGAATCAATCGGTAACGCTCCCGATCATTTTCCACCCGCTGCAAGTCCAGAGCATCTTGCTCTACCTTAGGATCGGTCTCACGCGCTATCGGTAGCAGAAACGACATGAGCTCATCGGCCGGATATTCGTCGAGACCGGGGAGCGTTGCCTGCTCCGGTTGGGATTCGCCAGCAGCAGTCAGCACCGCGAGTGCACCTGAAGCGGTATCGCGCTGACGTTTCAACGTGCCAGACCATACATGCGTTGGCTGTATACGTTCCCGAACGAAGTGTTCGCCAACAAGGCGTGCCTGCTCGTGGCCGGTTTCCGACAAGCGATCATAGTCATCGGTCAAAAAGCGCGCCTGACCATGACGCACGACATATAAAGTACTCATGCCGCACAGTGTATGCTTTGGCTGTCAAACAGTGGAGGCTTAGTGCATGAGAACCTTGTCCTTACCGTCATTCACCAAGGTGACGGTCGTCTTGTTCGCCATGCTGAGCATGAACGCCTGGTCGCAGGATTCCAATAACGCTGCCGAAGGTGAGCTTCGGAGCCTTCTGGATGCGTTCCTTGCGGGCGCCAGCCGCGGCGACGTGGTTGTGCACGAGCGATTCTGGGACGACGAACTGGTCTATACCTCGTCGGCTGGCACGCGGACCAATAAGCAAAGCATTCTCGATTCAATGGCTGGCACTGCGCCCACCGATAACCCCTCCCTCGTTTACTCTGCCGAGAACGTAGATATCCGTGTCTACGGTGAGTTTGCTGTCGTCGCATTCATGTTGGTCGCGACTCCACAGACCGAAGCAGAGGACGCCTCGACAAACTATTACTTCAATACAGGAACCTTCCGGGAGAAAGACGGCCAGTGGCGCGCGATCGCCTGGCAAGCAACGGTGAAAGCAGAATGAAGAACACGATCCTGACGATCATGGCCAGCACGTTGCTGGTTGCATGCGGTGCTGACACCACAACCGCACTCCCCAAAGCCGACCTTATGGTGATCAACGCCAACGGCTACACGATGTCGGACACCGAGCTTGTGCAGTTCGATACGCTGGTTATCGACAACGGCAAAGTGGTAGCCATCGGTGGGGTCGAACTTGAGCAAGACTATAAACCGGGCACCGTGCTCGATGCAGAGGGTAAGAGCATTCTGCCGGGACTCATCGATGCCCATGGACACGTATCGAGCCTCGGCAAGCTGCGCAAGACGTTGGATCTTGCAGGAATGACCAGTCTCGACACGACGCTAAGCGCTATTGGTGGCTTCGAGGATTCGCTGACCTCCGACGACGAGTGGCTGCTCGGCCGCGGCTGGAACCAGGTGCTGTGGGTAGAGGACCGCTTCCCGACACGCCAGGATCTGGATGCGGTTGCTCCTGACAGACCCGTATTTCTGAATCGGATCGATGGTCATGCGGCGTGGGCAAATTCAAAGGCGCTGGAGCTTGCCGGTATCACCAGTGAGACGGCAGACCCATCGGGCGGCGTGATCATGCGCGATGCTTCGGGCTTGGCCACTGGCGTGCTGGTTGACTCCGCCATGGACCTCGTCGAGGCAGTGATTCCGGAGCCGCCCGCACAGACCCAACGCGACTACCTCAAGACGGCCATGGAAGAGCTAGCCACGTTGGGAATTACGGGCGTTCACGACGCTGGCGTCACTAAGTTGGAGGTTGAGCTTTATCAGGACTTGGCCGACTCGGGAGAGATGCCGGTCAGAGTGTCGGCAATGCTTGGCGGCATCCCGGTACTCAACCAGTTCGATGGCCCCATACAAAATTATGCTGACGATCTGTTCGAGGTAACCGCGGTCAAACTTTACGCCGACGGCGCCCTCGGCAGTCGTGGTGCCGCCATGATGGAACCCTACTCGGACGACCCGGACAACAAAGGCCTTTTGTTCGAAGACACCGTGACGATGACCGAATACATCAAAGCGTCGCACGCAAAGGGTTTTGCCGCGAACATCCACGCGATCGGCGATGCTGCAAACCGCACGGTGCTGGACGCGTTCGAGGCCGCGCGACGGGATGGGTCGGGCGATTTCAATGATCGGATCGAACACGCGCAGGTCGTCGCGCTCGAGGACATTCCGCGATTCAAGTCGCTGGACGTTGTTGCGTCTTTTCAGCCGACACACGCGACGAGCGACAAGAACATGGCAGAGGACCGTGTGGGCAGTGAGCGCATCAAAGGTGCTTATGCCTGGCAACGGATGCTCGAAGCGGGCGTCAAGATGGCCGCTGGATCAGACTTCCCGGTCGAGAAGCCGGAGATGTTTGATGGCCTGTTCGCCGCGGTGACGCGCCAGAGCAAAGACGGTGAACCGCCCAACGGCTGGTTCCCTGATCAGGCGCTCACGCGTGAACAAACGCTCGCCGCGTTCACAATCTGGGCAAGTCGCTCGGTCGGCCAAGGCGACCGCATCGGGCAACTCACACCGGGCATGTGGGCGGACTTTATTGTGATCGACCGAGACTACTTCGAGATTCCTGCCGAGGAGATTTGGCAGATCAAGACGCTCGAAACCTGGGTCGCCGGAAAACGCGTCTATCAAGCGGAGTAGCACTGTGCTCATAGAACAAGTCTGGGTTGCCAACAGTTACCGCAACTTCAATTACCTGGTCGCCTGTCCGGAAACCGGCGAGGCACTCGCGATCGATCCGCTGGACTTTCGCCAATGCCTCAGCGTCGCAGAGTCTCACGGCTGGGAAATCACGCAGGTGCTCAACACGCATGAACACCCGGATCACATCGGTGGCAATAAGGCGGTGATCAATGCAACCAGCGCCAAGCTACTGGCACACAAGGACGCTGGCGCGAAGATCAAAGACATGGACGTGGGATTGAGCGCTGGCGATGTAGTTCGCGTTGGGCGTTCCGTGGAACTCGAGTGTCTTGACACGCCGGGCCACACAATGTGCCACCTGTGTCTGTTGGCGCATGGCGATGCCCCTGCTCTGTTCAGTGGCGATACGCTGTTCAACGCCGGGGCAGGCAACTGTCATAACGGCGGGGATCCGGATGTGCTCTTCGACACTTTCGACACGCAGTTGTCTCGGTTGCATGACGACATACGGCTGTTCCCCGGGCATGAATACCTCAGCGGCAACCTCGGCTTCACACTGGACCGCGAGCCTGACAATGTCGCGGCCAGAGCGCTCATCGATGCAGCCAAAGCGCAAACCGACGCCCCGGATATGATTCTGACACTCGGGCAAGAACGGGAGATCAACACTTTTCTTCGCCTGGAACAACCCGAAGTCATAGCGCGACTGCGCGAGTCGTTTCCTGACCTGCCTGCGAAGCCGAGCCCGCGCCAGGTGTTCTTGAAATTACGCGAGCTTCGAAATCACTGGTAGGTCAGCGCGGACCATAGCGAGAACAGGACTCGCGCCCACTCGCGGTGCGAGCGCAATCTCCTCAGTTCATCCTTATTCGCGGCACGACCAAGATAGGCCTCCAGCACCCTCACACATTGGGTTTTTGCGAGTGCCAGGTTCTCGCACATAACACCCAGATCATTCATTGCAGGCGCAACCCGGGCGTACTCCCAATCGATGAACTTGAGCGCACTCGCATCACGGACATTGTCTGCGTGCACGTCATGGTGACAGATCACACAATTCCCATCGTCCATCGGCATCTGCCACGTGGGCGACCCGCCATCTGGTAGCTGACTGCAATAAGTTTCCAGTAACACTTCGTTCGCTGGCCCAACCGGCAAATCGACAATGCTAAGCGCGTGGACCTCCGACAGTCGTCCGGCAAGTCGTTCGAGATTTTGTGGCTGTTTGAGTTCATCCACTGAAATCGTTTCTCCAACGAATTCAGCAACCAGAATTTCGTCATCGGGATGATAAGCGATGATCTTCGGCGCCAACCCTGACTGTGCCGCGCGGGTATGTAGCTGCACCTCGCGCTTGAAATCCACGATCGGCGCCGACGGTCGTCTTTGCCCGGAGCGACGAATAATCACTTGCTCGCCGGCAACGCTCGCGCGCCAGACAAAATTCAGGGATGACGGCAGCGAACAAACATCAAGCGCGCGTTCGCCAAGCAGCGTTTCTATCTCATCAGCAGGAAATTCCACACCTTCAGTCACGTTGCTTGAGACGCCAGACTCTGCTGCCAAGTACGAATACCAAAGAAAATCAGCACCACGTAAATACAGAACAGTAGCGCGGTCAGCGCCAGACCCTTAACTGCGTATAGCCCGATGGACACGGTGTCGATCACCAGCCAGTAGTACCAGTTCTCGAGTACTTTCCTCGCTGTCAGCCAGGTCGCCCAAACCGCAGTCCAACTGGTCGCCGCATCAAGATACGCGAAGTCCGCTCCGAAGCGCTCGCCCATCTGCCAACCGGTGACAGCAACCAACAATGCAATCAGCACAATCGCTCCCGCGTGCCATTGCCATGCCAGCCTGGAGATCGGCAACCGGTTCGGTTGGGCGCTTGTGCCCTGCTGCCATTGCCACCAACCATAGATCGCCATGAGCAGATAAAAGACATTCAACGCGCTCTCGGAAAGCAAAGCGACGTCATAGAAGAGATAGATATAGATCGCTGTGCTCACGAGCGCACAAGGCCAGCACCAGATCGACTCACGAATCGCAAACGTAAGATAAGCGATCGCCAGGACTACCGCGACAACCTCGAGCCGACTCGTCGCGACAAGCTGTGACAACAGAGTCTCTGTCACAACGCTAGAGTTCGACCGACAGCACTTTGAGGACGAAGACTGATTTGCCCGCCATCAGGCTGGACTTCATCTCCTGAGAAATTACCTGCATCAGACGGTCGTAGTCTCCCGTCAGCTGCGTGCTCATACGATTGGTGAGCACCTCGATATCCTGATGCGCTTTGAATCGGGAGATAACATCATCAATCGGTGGAATGTAGTTGTCCTGTAACGGATAGAGGGATACGTCGATTCTCGCTTGCACGTGCTACTCCCAGGCCCACTCGAAACTGACACCGAACTGACGCGGATCGCCCAATCGCAGGTATTCGGTCGGCGCGAAGTCGGGTGGCTCGTTGCCAAAGAAAAAGCCGCGTGTCGCATAGCGCTCATCGAACAAGTTTCTCGCCCACATTGAAACCTGCCACTGCTCCGCCTGGAATCCGAACGATGCGTTCACGATCTGCTGACTGCCTGCGACACGATCGTGGCTATTGGAGAAAAAGAACTCGTCTTTCGCGGTGACGTCAGCGCTCGCAAACCAGCCGCGCTGTCCTTGCCAGCGCACACCGAGCGCCGCCGTGTAGGAAGGTGCATGCGCCTGATCGCGACCTGACAGATCAACCTCGGGCGATACGAAGTCATCGAATTCGGCGTCCAGTAATCCGAGCGATCCTGACACGCTCCACGCCTCATTCAATTGCCAGCGTCCATCGAACTCTAATCCCAGGTTACGACCGCTCGCTGCATTATCGACAAAGAACACGAATGTGGACGGATCATTCGGGTCCAGCTGGAATGAGGTATCGACTTGCTGATCGTCGCGTTCGGCAAAAAAGGCGGTGACACCGAAGCTGGAACGATCACCGAAGAAGCGGAAGCCCGCTTCAAGGTTGTAGAGAAACTCGGCATCGAATTGACGCCGACCCTCAGGAACTTCGCCAAGATTGAACCCGCCGAGACGGAACCCCCTGGAGAGTCCGACGAACCCGGACCATGATTCGTTGATGGTACGCGACCATCGGATGTGACCACCGATTGCCGATTCGTCGGGCGACAACGAGAGGCCAAACGAGTCCGCGTAGTCAATGTCGCGCTGCTCCACGCGAGCACCGATCGACAACGTATCGCGTTCCGTGAGCGCGATATTCAGCTCTCCAAACGCCGCGATGCTCGTTGCCGAGTAATCGCTGGCTGAGGTATCGCTGCCCAGTTCTCCGGGGAAGGTGCCATCGGAAAAAATACCGCTGTCGAGCGTATCTAACGACTCTCTAAGCTGGAGCGCATAAACACCGAATATCCAGTCTGTCGTGTCATTGAACCACCGTCCCGTCTCACCGGACTGAATTCGGAACTCCTGATTCACAGTCTCGCGAATCCGGTCGCGCTGGGAGAAAAACCCGTACTCGGGATCGAATGGTGCGTCCTGCGGCGGCGCGAAGAATGGCACCCAATACGCCTGATTCCCCCAGTCCGCATCGAAACTGAACGTGATGTCGGAGTTCGCGTAGCCGCTCACGCTCGTCAGCGTGTAGTTCGACGAGGGACTGTGTGTCGCTCGCAGACTGATCGCTCGCGTGCGCTGCGCATCGCGGCCGGGCGTATCCGAAAAAGTCGTAAAGCCGTTGTCCAGCACAAACGCGTCGTAGCCATTATCAAAATCGGCGTACCAGACGGTCGAATCCACGGTCGTACGATCTGAAGGTGCCCACCTCAGACGCAGGCGCACACTTTGCTCATCACGCCCGTTGGTATCATCGCGCCCGAGAAATGCGTTGTCGCGAAAACCATTCTGCTGGGTACTTTGAGCCGCAATACGGTAACCGAACGTGTCTGTGATCGGCCCTCCAAATGCCAATGCGATGTCCTGCAGATCATCATTGCCGCCTTGCACACGAAGTCGGCTCGTGAACGATTCACCCGGCGCCACACTCTGCAGATAGACGAGTCCTGCCAATGCATTTGCACCATAACGAGTCGCTTGTGGCCCGCGCAGCACCTCTACCCGCTCAAGATCCCACGTCGATGACACGCCGCCGATCGCGGAGAAATCCACGTCATCAATAATGAAACCTACCGACGGATTCGGTGCACCCTCGTACTGGCTGCGCTCGCCAATACCGCGAATCTGGAAATAGCGCGCTCGATTGCTCCCGCCAGCGAAGTTTAAATTTGCGACCTGCAAACTCAGTTGCTCGAAGTGCGTCGCGGTCGAATCCTCGATCGCATGTCGATCGATCACCGCGATGCTGACCGGCAGCTCCGACAGCGGCCGCTCCTGGAGTGCACCGGCGACAACGATTTCGTCGATACTCCGACCGTCGGTCGATTCGGTTTGAGAAATGGCGTCACAAGATGCAACGAGAAGCAGCGCGCAGGCCGCACGCGATAGCGATAGATGCATTACAGCACTCCCTACGCCGGCATTACCCGGATCAGGTTTAAAGGGTTCGCGGTGCTAACCGCATCTCAGGCCGTAAGGCCACCCCCGGTGAGCACGTAGCGTAACCGAATTCGAAATCAGAACCCAGTAAAGACCGCAATGATCATCACCAGAGAACCCAGTGCGAGAAACTGCAACATCAAAGGTGCAATGAAACGGAACCATCGGCTGTAAGGGATACCGGCGATGCCCAGTATTCCCATCAGCACTGCGTTGGTTGGCACGATGGCGTTCATGAATCCATCGCCCATTTGATACGCCAGCACTGCCACCTGTCGAGACACACCAACCAGATCACCGATCGGTCCCATGATCGGCATGGTGACGTAGGCCTGGCCGGAACCGGACGGTACGAAAAGGTTCAACAGGCTCTGAATGAACAGCATGGCAATCGCGGAGAACATCGCACCCATCGCCCCGAGCGGCTCAGCCAGCGCATTGACGATCGTGTGCAGTACCTGCCCATCGCTCAGCATTAATTCGATGCCGCGCGCAAACCCGATCAACAACGCCGTACCCGTGAGCTCAGCAGCGCCCTCAATGAACCGGTGCGCCATGTCGTCGAGCGACATGCGAGCGATGAGTCCAACGGCCAGCGCGAACCCAACGAACACAGCGCCCAGTTCGGTGAAATACCAACCGTGAGTCTTGATCCCCCAGACCATCAGCGCAAGCGTTGCCAGCGTCAGTATGAGCACCAACCGTCGGATGCCGGTCATCGGGACCGCATCTCCCGGCGCGGGTGGTTGAGCCGCCGGAACGTCCGCAACCAGGGAATTCGCCGCATTGGCGCGAACGCGTGAGGCGTAGCGATAGACATGCGCGAAACCCAACGCGAAGAACGGCAAAGTCATCGCAAGGCGAAAACCTGCACCACTCGTCGGCTCAAGACCGGCGACTTCCTGCGCGACAAGCACCGTGAATGGATTCAACGCTGCGGTGCCGAATCCAACGGAGTAGCCAACCACCATGATGCCAATAGCAGCAACAACATCGAGACGCATCGCCACGCATAGCGTCATCAGAACCGCCGTCAGCGGAATGTACTCCTCCGCCATGCCGATCGTGGATGATCCTGCTGTGAAGGCGAGCATGCCGATGAAGATCAACAGCGCCGGTCGACTTCCAGTGCTACGCAACAACCCGCCCATACCCGCATCGATAGCGCCACTTGAGCGCAATATCGCGAGGGCACCGCCAACGATAAACAAAAAGAAGATAATGCCTTGGGCTTCACCCAACGCTCTGGGTATCACCAGTGCGATGTTGAGAATCGAAGGTGGCTCGGCGTCGGGCAAATAAGCAAACGTGCCAGGCACGACCACTTCTCGATCATGGGAGTTGACCGCGGTCTCAAACTGACCCGCAGGCACGATCCAGGTGGCAACCCACGCCACCACGATCAGGCTGAACAACAACGTCAGCGTATGAGGCATCTTGAATCGTGCCATCGCCCCTCTCCCGTTTTTGATTTGTTGTCTAGAGTCCGGCGAGCATCAATGTCGCACACAGTGCGATAGCGGCACCGGCGAATGCGTGGGCGTGGCGCGTCATGAATGAAACGGTCTTCTGACCGCCCGCGAAACGTGCGATTCCCCAGTAGCCGAGCATCACGAGCGTCAACATGGTGGTGAGCGTTGCCAAGGCGAAAACTGCGGTGACGAAAACGGCCCCGGGGATGCTCGCGGCCGCAGCCGGATACATCAGCAGCGGAATCAATGCCTCACACGGCCCGAAGGCACACACAATAAATAGCGTCCATGGCACCAGAGTTTGATGGTCACGTTCGTGGACATGCAGATGCTCTTGGCTGTGATCATGCACGTGGGTGTGGACGCTACCATCGGCATGCACGTGAGGATGCGAGTGCACATGTGCACGCTGCCCGCGCTTCAACGCCCAGACAAAGTAGACCAGTCCAAAAGCGAGCAAGCCCCACGCAGCCAAATCGCCGCGGACACCTTCGATCCATTCGAGTCGGCGCAAAGCCAAGCCGGCAGCAACGCCAACCGCGCCGAGAAGCACTGAACCCACCACGTGAATGGCGCCGCAGGCGAGTGTCGTCAACGCAGTTCTACGCGCACTCCATTGTCTTGCGCGCCCCAGCACGACAAACGGAAGATAGTGATCCGGACCGATTGCGGTATGCAAAATGCCGATGGTGCCGGCGGTGACCGCCAGCGCGATGATTTCCGGTGTCAGCCATTCCAGCGCCATCACCCGTCCCCTTTGCTGTCCAGTCGCGTGATCAGACTGGACGTGTCCCAACGCTGCCCCCCAGCAGCGGCTACCTCATCGTAGTACGAAGCGACCAGCTCTGTCACGGGCAAAGCCGCCCCATTGCGCTCGGCCGCCTCGATCGCAAACCCGAGATCTTTCTGCATCCACTCGACCGCGAAACCGAAATCGAAGGCTCTCTCGGCCATCGTGAGCGCTCGATTGTCCATTTGCCATGACTGGGCCGCACCGCCACCAATGGTCGCGAATACCTGCTCCGGATCGAGTCCGGCGCACTCCGAAAAATGCACGGCCTCAGAGAGCGCCTGCAGCAACCCACCGATACAAATCTGGTTGACCATCTTGGTGAGCTGACCCGCACCTGCCTCGCCCAGCCGTCGGCAATTCGTCGCGTAGGCTGCCATGACCGGCGCCGCACGATCGAACGCCGCTGCCTCGCCGCCGCACATGGCGGTCAGGCGACCCGCTTCCGCGCCCGATTGCCCACCGGACACTGGTGCATCCACAAACCCGACTCCCGCCTGCTGCGCTGCCGTCGCCATCTTGCGGGCCTGATCGGCCGAAGTCGTGGTGTGATCAACGAAGATACTGTCGGGTGACATGGCGGCAATGGCACCGTCGACACCGAGTGCAACCGCATCGATGTCCTGATCATTGCCAACACAGGCAAACACGATCTCGGCTCCCGCTGCGGCCGCCGCAGGCGTCTCGGCGTGCGTACCGCCGAACTCATTACACCAGCGCTCCGCTTTCTCGCGCGTTCGGTTATAGACCGTCACCGAATGGCCTGCAGTCGTGAGATGTCCCGCCATTGGGTAACCCATGACGCCGAGACCCAGAAATGCCAATTTCATGAACCCACCTGTGCCGGCGTGGTGACTGTCGCCGACTGACCTGAAAGACCGATAACCATGCGGCCGAGTATAGCGCGCATTACCCCCGGCTAACGTCAATCGGTAAACTCGCACTCGGAACACTCAGGAATATCATCATGCGCTCATTCCTCGCCATCATGGCTCTGCTGCTTAGCCCGATCGCCAAAGCTGACTCACTGATCGTAGCGGACTATCGAGACCGACCCGACGTCATGAATCGTCTATTGGAGACGCGTCTCGAGACGTTATTGCCGAGACTGATGCGCGAGCAGGAAATCGACATGTGGCTCGTGATTGCGCGCGAGTACAACGACGACCCGGTATTTCTTTCACTGGTACCCAAACCAAGGTTCACAGCGAGGCGCACGACTGTGCTCGTGTTTTTTGATCGAGGCGGTGAAGCCGGCGTGGAACGTATGACAGTGAGCCGCTATCCGTTGGGTTCGCTCTACGAACCCGTTTGGGAAGGTGGAGATCTCGACGCACAGTGGGCGCGACTCGGTCAGCTCGTCGGCGAACTGAACCCGAAGAAAATTGCGATCAACGTGAGTGACGACTGGCCGGTGGCGGACGGGCTCAGTCACGGGTTGTACCAGCGACTCACAGGCGTACTCGATGCGTCGCAGCGTGAACGACTGGTCTCATCAGCACCGCTTGTTATCCGCTGGATGGAAACGCGCACTCAGGCTGAGGTCGACGTTTGGCAGCGCGCTGTCGGACTTGCGCGTCAAACGATCGCAACCGCTTTCTCGAGCGAGGTCATCACACCGGGTGTGACCACCCTTGGCGACGTAGCGTGGTTTATTCGCAGTGAGTTCGAGCGCTTCGGACTCGAACCCTGGTTCCATCCCGACGTAAATCTGCAACGCGAGGGCGTGACCTATGAGCCAGATGCGCCCTTTCTGGGTCAGTACGACCAGGAGATGGTGATCGAGCGCGGCGATATTCTGCACACCGACGTCGGACTCTGTTACCTCGGGTTATGCACCGATACGCAGGAGATGGGGTACGTCCTGAAGGTCAATGAACAAGCACCGCCGGAAGGTCTTCTCGACGCGATGGCCGTCGGCAACCGGTGGCAAGACCTTCTGACCGGTGAATTCAAGACAGGGCGAACAGGCAATGAAATTCTCGCGGCTGCACATAAGGCGACGGACAAGGCGAGACTCAAAGACAGCATCTATACCCACCCTCTGGGTGTCTATGGACATGCGCCGGGACCGACGATCGGAATGTGGGACAACCAGGGGCCGACGCCAGTACGAGGGGATTGGCCGCTTTATCCGATGACCGGTTATGCCATCGAGGGAAATGTCACTGTCGAGATCCCGGAGTTCGACGATCAGCCGATTCAAATGAAGCTAGAGCAAAGTGCCTATTTCGATGGCGACGAGGTGATCTATCTCGCCGACCGCCAGACCGAGTGGCATCTGGTGCGTTAGTCCAAAAGCCACGCGGCCGCAGCCCGGGCGAATCGTCCAGCTGCAGCCTCATCGGTCCTGAGGTACAGCGACGGCTCGATGATCTCAAGCTCAATCAACCACCACTCATCCTGCTGACCTCGAACAAGATCAACGCGGGCGTAAAGCAACGTCTCAGGTAACGCGTCCAGCACCTTTCGTGCGACTGCCAATTGCTCCGGTGTGACCTCAATCGCGACGATTTCCCCACCGAACTCTTCCTGAACCCGAAAGTCTCCCTGCTTCGGACGTTTGACAATGCAGTGACTGAATTCTCCAGAGAAAAAGAACAGAGAATACTCGCCCTCTTCCACCACCGATCGAACAAACGGTTGCCACATGTAAGCAGACTCACGATGCGCTTCGAGCACCTGTTGCCGTGTCTGCGCGTCGACAGGTGGCTTGAGCGCGAAGGTATCCTTCGAGCCCGCACTGATCACGGGCTTAATGACGGCGCCATCTGGATATGCTGACCACAGTGCATCCAATCGATCTGCAGTCAGCGCTGTCCCGTACTCGGTAGGCACCACCGGAACGCCCTGCTCCTTAAGCTCAGCAAGATATCGCTTATCGAGATTCCAACGTATGAGCGCGGCTGGATTGGCCAGTCGTGTGGCATCCGAGATTCGGTCTATCGTCGTCAGGAATGCATCTGGCGCGTGCATGTAGTCCCAGGGCGTTCGCACAATCACAGCATCGTACGAAGACCAATCGACATCCGCACGCCAGCTGACCGTCTCGACTTCCAGACCTTGGTCCACGAACGGCTCGATCGCGAGCGCGTCGTCTGAGACAAATCCATCCATTGAGTCCTGCGAGAGGAACACGACCCGCTTGCCCATGTCAGATCTTCTCCGGACCACCGCAAGCTTCGAGCAACTCATCGAGTAGCCTGCCGAGCTGCACGATCATTACCGCGAAGTCCTGATCGAAGGACTCTGCCGCGTCATCCGACGATGCATCACCGTGGTCGACGATACGATCATCGAAACGCAGCCGCTTGATCGCAAAATCAGCGTGCATCAGAAAGTGAATAGCATCGCGCCAGTTAAGTCCAACAGCGATCGCGCGCTTGCCCGCATCGATATGACCAAGGACCTCTTTGCTATCGATCTCCTGATGCCGACAGCGAACCACATTGCGTGACTCCTGTGGATTCTGTAGCTCTACATCTAGGTCGAGCGTGAATCCGTCAGGCATCCGGCTCTTGATCCAGCGGGTCATGATATCCGCCACATCCCCATGCGCATCTAAAGGAACGACCGGCAACACCTTCACGACTGCGCGCAGGTAGTCGATCAACATCTCGGCCTTGCCGGCGCTCGCCGCATCGATCAGCAGGTACTGGCGACGAAAATCAAAGTAGGCGTAGATCCGTTCGGATCGGGTAAGCGCTCGCGGCAGCAGGTCGAGCATCACCTCGTCCTTTAGCGACAACTTCTCGCGTCGCGCAGCCTTTCGACCCTCGCGCGACTCAAGCTCGGTGACCCGGTCTTCCAGCTGTTCGTTAATGGCCGCCGGGGGAAGTACCTTCTCCTGCTTGCGCAGGCAAATCATGGTGCAATCGCCGACCGTGTGCGTGAGCATCGTGCCACCTGCAGCAATCGGAGGTACCCAGCCAGCGCGCTCCCTGTCGACCTTGCCGCAGGGGGCAAATTCATTCTCCGAGAGCGCCTCCTCGAGCTTGTCCGGATCCATGCCGGTATCGTAAGTCAGACGGTAAACGCGAAGATTCTTGAACCACATGGCTGTCGACTGGGATTAGAGCGGCCCGGGATTGTCGGTAGCGCGGTGACCAAAAGCAAGTCCTGTATATTGCCCCTCAATGGACACCGCACTTCTATGAAACTCACCCGCGAAATCATGCCGGAGGCGCATCGCCATCTGCGCCGTGTGGACCCAGTTTTGGCAGAACACCTTCCTCGTCTGCGGCGGTGCAACCTGCACCTCGGCCACACACCGCTGTTCGCCAGCCTCGCCAATGCGATCGTTGGTCAACAACTTTCGACCGCAGCAGCACGCACCATCCAAGGGCGCGTAGAAATAGCGACCGGCAACAAGCCGATGCGTTTCGATGCAATTCTGAAGACCAACGAGGCATCACTGAGATCTGCCGGTTTGTCCCGATCCAAGGCTCGCTACTTGAAAACGCTGGCGAGGGCGGTGGATGACGGTGTGCTGAACTTTCGCAGTCTTGCCAGGCAGAGTGATGCGGTGATTATCGAGCGCCTGACCGCATTACCGGGAATCGGCGAATGGACAGCGCAGATGTTTCTGATGTTCGGTCTCAAGCGAGCAGACACTGCCGCTCCGGGTGATCTTGGTCTTCTCAAAGGTATGCAAGCACTGGACAATCTTGGAGAAAAGCCCAGCGCTGAAGCGTTTCTGAAGCGCAGCGACTGTTGGCGACCATTTCGTTCTGTGGCGTGCTGGTATCTGTGGAGATTGGTAGAGTAATGCCTCCAAGCATTTCTGCGGTAGTCCTTCAGGGAGACATCATGCGATTTTGGTCACAGGTCACCGCGGCGACGGTCATACTTGCTCTTGTGAGCGCCTGCTCAAGTCCGATCACCAACCGCAATCCAACCGGTGAGCGTTTCCCCAGTGTGGTCGGCGAGTCACTTGAAGAGCAAACCGTCGCACTGCCGGAAGATCTGTCCGGTGCCCCAGCCATTCTTCTGGTCGGCTATCTTCAGGATACCCAGTTCGACATCGATCGGTGGTTGCTAGGTATGTTGCAAGGCGGGGTGGACGCACGGATTCTGGAGGTACCGACGATTCCAGGCGCGATTGCATCCATGGCGTCTGGGTTCATCGACGATGGTATGCGCTCGGGTATACCTCGCGAGGATTGGAAAGTCGTCGTCACGGTATACGGTGGAGCCGCGAAACCGATCGCGGAGCTGACGGGGACTGAAAACGGCAATAACGCTCGGGTGCTCGTGCTCGATCGAAGCGGCACTATCGTCTGGTTTGACGATACGGGTTATTCAGCCCGAAAAATCCTCACACTGTTGGAACTGCTCGAGACGATGCAGGACTAGCTTTCTTCGAACTTGGGCTGAACGTCCAGACTCGCTGCGATCTCGTCGATCGCATCACCGACGAGGTTTGCGGCAGCTTCGTCAGCGACAGGTGCCTGAACGCGGACAGTCTCGGCAAGCAGCTTCAGCTTGAATGTCTCCGAGAAGAAGAAGCGACGCGACTCGCCAGCCTCCGATCCATTGAATCCCTCTCGGACCGAGCTCAGGAAATCGCCGATCAGACTCAGGAATTTTTCGCGCGGATCCTCTGCTGCATCTACCTCCGGTGCCTCAGGCGTTGCGGCGACAGACGAATCGTCGGTATCTTCATCGGACAGCACCTCGGTTTCCGGCTCAGGCGGCTTGGATGCCACCGGTTCTGGCTGCGCTACCGCTTTCGGCTCGATATCGCCACCCGCCGCGCTGATGGGTCGATTGACGAATGGCGCGAAATCGTTGGGATTGACAGGTGAGAATGCGGGTTGCGGCGTAGCCCGTACGCCGGTCTCGATACGCTCACGAGCAAAGGTCACCGTCTGGCTTTCGAACTCGCGGAAGCGCAGCCTGACGTTGCGTAGCTGATCCGAATCAAATCCAAAGTCCTGCGCCTCGGCGAGCGCAGCTTCGATGTCTCCGTCGAAGAAGTCCTCAGCGATCGCTGACGCTTGTTCGAAGACATCCTCGATCGCGGCAAGTTCCTCGTCATTCAGGTCTCCCTTGACGGTAATCCGAAGTCCGGAACGTTCCTTGAGCGAGACGCTGGTCTCCCGAATCTCGCCAAACTCGTTGCTGGCGAACGCGTCTTCAGCTTTGAATTTGGCAGCGTCCACGACGTTGATGCGCACAACGTCGCCCTCTTGCGTCCGAATTTGAATGTTCGATGAAGAACGCGTACGGCTTTCGACATTGAGCACTTCCGCGGTGGAGACGCGATTGTTTTCAACCTCTGAGCCAAGCGCCCTTAGACCGGCATCAATGAGTCCGGCAATACTGCCGATCTGGCCGACATCGGGCCGCGTTGACAGTGTGTTTCGCAAGAACGATGCAGTCTCGGATACCTGCGCCCGAAACCGCACGACAATCGACGGCGCGCGACCTGGCTGTTCGCTAACGAGCCCGCGTGCCCGACCGAGCGTCTCTGATTGAACGCCGTCGGCCGTCGCCGGGACCGTGTAGCCAGGCACAACCGGTTGCGTCCTACTGGGTTTCGAGGAGAACCTCAGATCGAGTGCCGCTCGCAATTCTTGCCGGAGCACGTCGACCGCTCGACTTTGAGTATCCGCAACTGGGCGGGGTTCGGGCGTTGTGGACGCCAGTTTCGGTGCGGTTTGCAAGCTGCTGGTCGGCGGCTTGCGCAAGATCAATCCGTTGGTCAGGTCATTGATTTCCATGGTGATCGCTCCTTGTTCACCTCGGGTTGCAGCCGCGCCTCGTGCACAGACGCTGCGTTATGTCATTTCGAACCTGACTAGGGTAGCGGCCGAGACGGCCAGGACTTAACAGGAGGTAGACAACCCGTTGCTTTGGTGTGGATCAGATCGCGATCGGCGATTCGATCGGTGGCAAATCAAGCTTGGCACGCTCGCGGTTTAGCTTCGCGAGGTAATCCTGGATCAACTTGCGCCCACGCGGGTCTCGATCCAGTCCGAGATTGATTAGCGTAGTGTCCAGGAACGGATGGTCATACTGACCGTCGGACAACGCGATCTCCATCTCGTTAAGCGCGCTCTCGATGTCCCCCTCAAGCGCTTTGTAGAAACCCAGACTGTAGTGCGTGTTCCCATCGTTCCTGCCGCGCGATAGTCGCGCCTTCAGGACTCTGTCCCAACAGGCCATCGTATCGGCGAATTCTTCCTGCCGCTCAAGCTCCAGATAAGCGAGCGCCGCGTAGCCGTGCGGGTATTGGAAATTCTCACACGCCGGTGCATCACCCATCTTTGGCCAAAGAGGCAGAAGACGATCGGCAATGCGCTCGTAGTCAGATGCGGTGCCTGCCATCTGAACGGCAGCGCTGTGGATCATGGGCGGCATGTTGCCCGACTCGAGGTAGGGTTGCAGGAAGTTGAGCGCCACGCCCGCATCGTTAGCGAACCCGTTGACGAACACGGAGAGTATCGGGTTACCGACCGACATCGCGCGGTCGTAATCTCGCACCACCAAACTTGAAAACCCGACTTGCATGGCCAATGGCAGCACATTGGATGTCTGATCAAATGCGGCTTGAGCGATCTCCACCGAACGTGCCCATTCGCCCCGACGCATCTCAAGTATGGATTCGACGTAAATTGGGGAAAAATGCCCCTTAGCATCCGGGAATTGTTCTTTGAACTCCGCGAGTTCACGGTCTGCATCGTCGAATTGACCCAGCCGCGCATACGCTGCGATCAAATTGCCTCGAATCGCCGAGCTTCGAGGATTCACTTCCTTTTGTTGCGCAAAAAGTGCGGCGCTGTCGAACACCCGATCCTGTTGACCGAGCAAGACAGCGTAGTTATTGAGGTTAATGTTGGACTGCAACTCACGCGCCTTCACATAGGCTTCTTCGGCGCCTGCGAAATCGCCGCCAAACTGGCGAAATAGTGCCACGCGCAACCAGACCGCCGCGTCGTCCGGCGCGAGCTCCATTGCACGATCGAGTAACTCTTGAGCCACCGGTAGGACATCAGCGATGGGTCGTTCGCCTTGCGCACCCGCCGCGTTGGAATTGAGCAGTTCAACGGAAGCCAAACCTGCGTACGCGCGCGCATAAGTGGGGTCGATGTCGATTGCCTGCCGGAACAACTCCGCCGCCGCCTCGAGTCCCGGGATGGAATAGGTATCGCTCACATCGAACGCGCGCAACACGAGGTCATAAGCGGTTACCTCGGCGCGGGCCACCGCGACGACCGGCGTGTCGCCCATGATTCTTCCCCTGAGCTCAGTGAGAATCTGATTAGCGATGTCGTCCTGAATCGCAAATACGTCGTCCAGCTCTTTCTCGTAGGTCTCCGACCAGACATGAAATCCATCATCCGCCCGGATGAGCTGCGCGGTAATCCGCAACCGCTTGTCGGCTTTACGCACAGAGCCTTCGAGTACGTGCTGCACGCCCAGCAGCTCACCGATCTTCGTGACATCCGCATCGCTACCCTTGAACGAGAAGGAGGAGGTGCGACTGGCGACTTTCATGCCATCGACTTTAGCCAATACGTTCAGAATCTCTTCGGAAAGCCCTTCAGAGAAATACTCCTGATCGCCGGTATCCGACATATCGGAAAATGGGAGTACCGCGATAGACGCCCTTTCGATGGGCGCATTCTCTGACGGCTGGTCACCCTGTATGAAAGAGAGCAACTGGTATCCGACAAGACCCACAACCGCCACGAGCGCGACCACCACCGCCACGTCTGCGGCACCTGCTCGTGGCAACTCTGCCTCGGACACAGCATCGGGTGTTCGCTTCACGCCTTCAGGTGTGAGGTCAAACGCCCATGACAGCACCAACGCGACCGGGAACCCGATCAACAGTAGCAAGACGACGGTCGCATCGAACCAGCCAGGCAACTCCAGCGATTCTTCGAGAGTGACGGCGACCTGAGCCACCAACCAGCCCACCACCGCATAAGCCCCAGCAACACGCGTCACATTGCGGCGTTTCAGTTCTCGAACAATTCCCAGCATGGTGTTTTGCGACAGCCCCGCGATCTACCTGTCACCGAGTGTACGCACTCAATACCGTGTTTTGTAGGCGGTTTTGGGTAGCTACCTGGGATAAAGGATCATCTGAGTGCAGGTGAATCTTGCAATCGTTCGACCGGTCAATTCTGAACGCACCTCCGAGGTCCAGACCTGCGTGGTCCGCCCGCGGTGCACGCATTCGGAAACGCATGACACGACGCCCTCGGTAGCCGTCGACAGATGATTGGACTTGAGCTCGATGGTCGTAAACCCTGTTGCCCCGTCCGGCAGCGTAGCCATACACCCATAGCCCGCGGCAGTGTCGGCCAGCGTGATCACGGCACCGGCATGCAGGTAGCCGTTCAAGGCGAGGTGTTTTTTCTGAACGTCGATGTGCGCTCGCGCTTCACCGGGTTCGACATGTGTGAGCTCGATCCCGAGCAACCCGGGTAACAGCTCTGCCCCACCTTCATTGTATTCACTGAGCTCCATCTGCAAGGACTCTCTGTTACCTAGTCTTGATCCAGCGTCCGCAAGGGATGCATGCCCTCGACCATACCCATAAACGGCGGATAGATGGAATAGCCTACCAACGCCTGCAGCTCCGGCGACATCGCTCGCACGGTATCTTTCGACAACTCCAGCAGATAATTTTCCTGTTGGCGGAGGTAGCCCTCGCAGTATTGGTGTGTGACCGCAAACCGGGCGTTATCCGAACGATTCTGGCCACCGCCGTGCCAGGTTGTGCCGAGGAAAAACACGACCGACCCACGCGGCATCACGGCCGGTATCGCCTCACCCTCGGCCGGGAACCGGTCGTCGCCCCATTGATGACTGCCCGGGATCACCACCGTCGCACCATTTTGCTCGGTGAAGTCATCGATCGCCCAGACGGTGGCAGCGCCGAGTGCTTGCCGCGGCCTTGGCAAACGATAGAAGTTGTCGTCGGTGTGCAGTGCCTGTGGCGCCTCTCCTGGCAGGATATTGATGATCTGGCTCTGCGAGAGTAAGAAACCCGGCCGGAACAACTTATCCATCAAACCCAAGATGCGTGGATGCGTCGCGATGGCGTCCAGTGCTCGCGTCTTAGACAACACGTTATAGACTCGCTGCGTCTGGTGCCCTTCGAAGCTGTTGCGACCCGTATGACCGAACAACGCACTCCCCGCCTGTTTGATGGCGTCACACAACGACTCCGGAATCAGTCGTTCGATAATCACGTAGCCGTCTTGCATCAAGCGCTCGAAGTCCGCATCGATTTCGTCGCTTTGACGCTCAGGATTGGGTTCTAGTTGTTTGTGGGTGCCCGCATGATCCGCATCCCCATACGATTGTCGGTCGATGATTTCTACCACGATCTAGTCTCCCGTCATGCACTGCCATCGGCACGGGACAACGTCTCGTCGATGCATTGATTAAACGCGGCCAGCGCGCCTTCAAACCGCCCAAACGTGAGTTCGTCGTTTGCGCCTGTCTGTAGACCCGACTGAATGCTCTCGCCGATCGTAAAGTCTTCTCTGAGCGTGTTCATGGTGATTTCATGGTTCTTGCGCCAATGCTCAAGATCCTCATCCGACTGTGTATTGTCGGCTGGCGCCAGCGTGCTGATTCGCAGTCGCGTCTGCTGTGCATTGAGTGGCTCAGATTGCACCCAGACAAAATGATCCGACTGCACCAGCCACTGGTTGAGCGGAAAAATCCCGTAGAGGACTTGCGCGTGGTCACGAATCTGCCAGTTGTCTTGTGGCTGGTCCCTTAGCTCGGTCAGTGTGCGTTTCGCGAGGATAGAGCGAAGATGCGGACCGAATTGTTGGTACGAGGACAGGTTATCGAAGAAGAACGGCGCGATGGTATCTCGATGCGCAACTCGAAAGTGATAAGCCTCGATGCCGCCCTCGACCAGGATTTTCCAATTGGCGTTACAGAGCAGCTCGTCGGAATGCACCACTCGGTGATCCGCAGATGAGAACCAGACGAGATCATCGTCGAGCCCCGCCAACCATGACGCAACATCCGGTGATTCGGTCTTCGATGCATTTGCCCACAGCCACCCATTGCGTTCAACACAAGCGATGCGTTTCAGACCCATCGCTTCTTTGTCGATTCCCGGAAACCCCTGTGCCTCGTGCGGCACACCCACCAGCTTGCCCTGGTTGTCCCAGGTCCAGGCGTGATAAGGACAGGAGAAACGCCGTTTACACCCGCTGTGTGCGTCTACCAAGCGAGTCCCACGATGTCGGCACACGTTAAGGAACGCATGAACTTCGCCTTCTGCGTCCCTCGTGAACAGTACGGGCAGACCGGCGAGATTCCGACGAATAAACGAACCGTGCTCGGGCAACTCGCTCGAATGCACAATCGGCTGGGTTGTGGTGCGGAAGATGTGACTGTGTTCCTGCTTGAACCGGGACTCGTCGAAGTAGTGCTCTACGGGACTACTTTTCACCTCGGGATCAAGAAATGCCGATTTACTCGACTGCAATCCGAGCAGTTCCTCAGCCAGAGCGATTTCAGTAACACGATCCATAGCCACCCCCATACTTACCAATCGGTAAGGCATCATCTCTTACCGACCGGTAAGGCGTCAAGCAACAAGCACGCTTGGGTCGCGACAGGTTTGAACAGATGTAATACTGTTGCAAAGCGTGAGATAGGCAACATGCCCAATGAAAGAGACCACCCTGTCGCGTAAAGCCGGCAGAGACGGCACACTCGATTTTTTCGCAATCGGTGTCGCCACCCTGTGCGTACTGCATTGCCTCGCGCTGCCACTGCTGATTTCGGCGGTGTCTTTGTCGATTCCCTTTGTGGAGAGCGAACTCACCCACAAGGTGCTTGTGTTGATCGCCCTGCCAATCAGCCTGTACGCCATTTACGCAGACGCCAAGCGCGGCGGCCGGGCTGCTTTCATCGTCACCGCAACAGCAGGTCTCGCATTGTTGTTGGGTGCAGCGTTTCTGGAAATAATGGAAGCCCACGAGGAACTTCTGACGACAACCGGGTCAATATTGCTTGCCGCAGCGCACCTTTGGCGAGCAACACGTGGCTCGGCGAAGGCGGCAACAAACAAGACGTAGTCTCCAGCATTTTCAGATTCCAACATGCACGCCATTCAGGTAGAAAACGTACGTTTCCAATATGCCGATGAGCCGGGGGTCGCGGTTGATCGATTCGAACTTGAGATTGGCAGGAGTGTTGCCGTACTCGGTCCATCCGGATGCGGCAAGAGCACTTTCCTGCATCTCTTAGCCGGGCTACTGTCACCAAATGCCGGCGCTATCCGACTGCTGGATCAGGACCTAGCCTCGATGAACGCCGCGGCTGCGGATCGGTTTCGAGGCGCAAACCTCGGATTGGTCATGCAACGCCTGCACCTCATCAAGGCGCTAACGGTGCGCGAGAATATCCAGCTCGCCATTAAGCTCGGCAGATCGAATGCCCCTGCATCGACGATCGATGCGCTGCTCGAGCGACTCGACCTCGCCAACGTAGCACACCAAAAACCTTCGACCCTGAGTCAGGGTCAGGCGCAACGTACCGCAATCGCAAGAGCACTGGTTAACTCGCCGCGCATCGTGCTCGCCGATGAGCCCACCTCGGCGCTCGACGACGCCAACGCAGCAGAGGCCATCGCACTGTTGAAAGCGGTCGTAGCTGATTCCGGTGCTGCCCTGCTGGTGGTAACACACGACCAGAGAGTTCGTGGCGCCCTTGACTACGACTTCGATTTCCCGGTGCCGTCATGAGTTGGCTGCGCCTCGCCATTGCGAATCTGAACGTTTCGCGCCTGACTTCGATCGTCAACATCCTTTTGATGGCGCTCGGGACTGCAAGCATCGTTGCGCTTTTGCTGGTTGGTGCCCAGTTCTCAGACACGATGTCGCGCGATGCCAAAGGCATCGATCTTGTGATTGGCGCTAAAGGTAGCCCGCTCCAGTTGGTATTGGCGACGGTCTACCACGCTGACGCACCCACGGGAAATATCCCGCTTGAGGCGGCAACGCGCTGGGGCGAAGACCGCCGCGTCGCTGAGGCGATCCCATTGGCCCTCGGCGATAGTTTTCGCGGCTACAGAATCGTCGGCACGACGCCTGCGTACGCGGATATCTACGATGCACGTATCAGTGCCGGCGATTGGTGGGACGCCCCGCTAGAGGCGGTTGTCGGTTCAGCGGCAGCAGCGACCTCAGGGCTCTCCGTCGGCACGACCTTCGAGAGTGCACATGGACTCGGCGAAGGTGGTCACGAGCATGAGATGGAGCCTTACCGAGTGGTGGGTGTCCTCGAACCCACCGGAAGCGTGTTGGATCGTTTGATCCTGACGTCAGTAGAAAGCGTTTGGCTGCTGCACGACGAAGAACATGGCCATGACGATCATGGTGACGAGGAGCACGAGGGAGCGCACGAGCACGACGAAGATGATCATGACGAGCATGCGCACGATCACGAAGAGCACGAGGGAGCGCACGAGCACGACGAAGATGATCATGACGAGCATGCGCACGATCACGAAGATCACAGCACCGACGAAGATCGCGAAATCACGGCGATGCTCATCCGATATCGCTCTCCCACCGCAGCGATCACGTTCCCACGACAAGTAAACTCCGACAGCGCCCTCGTCGCTGCGGCTCCGGCCATCGAAGTCACGCGTGTGCTGCGTCTGGTGGGCGCGGGCCTTGACGGTCTTCGGACTTTTGCATGGCTGTTGATCGTTTCAGCTGGGCTGTCGATCTTTGCGGCGCTCTACGGCTCGCTGCGCGCGCGACGCGGTGACATCGCAATGCTGCGCTGCCTTGGCGCCACGCGTGTCGAAGTACTGATCGCCCTTTTGCTCGAAGGATTGTTGTTGACGGTCATGGGCATTCTGATCGGATTCCTGACGGCGCACTTCGCTGTGGAGTTCATGGGCCAGTGGCTCGCAGCGACGCGCGGCGTCACAATTACCGGATTTACTTGGCTAGCGGTAGAATGGGGTCTGATTGGGGGTCTGTTGGCGGTAGGTGCTCTGGCGTCGGTGATTCCTGCCATGCAGGCGTATCGCACAGACGTCGCTAAAACCCTGTCGGAGTCATCATGATCAACCCGCGGAACGTCTTTCTTGCCGGAGCTTGCCTGTTGGGTATTGTCCAGCAGCCCGTGATCGCGCAAGACACGAGCACCTTGAACGGCGGTCTCAGTGAGGAGGAAATGCAAGCCTCACCGGAAGACGGCACCCCAGCTCTGTCGCTCGATGCCTCGATGCCTGCAACCAGCGCCGATGAGGTGTCCTCCTTTTTCGTAACGCCTATGGCACGCGGCGGTTACCTTGATGCCGATGGCCGGCTGGTTGTCGACCTGCTGGAAGGCAACACCACGTTCCTCGCTCTGCAGGTCATGAGCGAAGAAGGCGTTCCGGTCAGTGGCGCACTAGCAAATTTCGAAATCGAGGGAACCAGCACGGTGCGTGCAATCGACCCCTCGGCTAATGGCTACGTCACGGATGACTACGGGATTACCGAGTTTGTCGTGTTAGCTGGCGATATGGGCCTCGATGTCATAACGGCCAAAGTCGGTGATACGGAAACCGAAATCGCGATCAATATCATCAGCCTTGCGGCACTCTCTGCACCGGCGCTGCCCGTTGTGGAAGGGGCTGTTACCTGGGATGAACTGCGCTCCGCGCGGTTGACCTATGAAGACAGCGAATTGCTTGCTGCATTCCCGGCGTCGATCGCGGAACGCGCCGACGAAACGGTCAAGATCACTGGTTTCATGACCCCGCTTGAGGCCGATTCCGCGCAGCGTTGGTTTCTCTTGACGTCAAGCCCGCCACACTGCTTTTTCGATATTCCCGGCGGACCCGCTGGCACGGTCGAAGTGCTCGCGCCGGACGGCATTGAATTGTCGTGGGACCCTGTGGTCTTGGAAGGCCGCTTCGAACCGATCGAGAGAGGAAAAGGCACCGTCTACCGATTGCACGATGCCAAATTGATCACTCCAGCCGGAGCCTAGCCGCTCAGGACTTGGCGTTCCGTCTCCGACAAGCCTTGAAGCTCATGATCTTCGTCGTCGGGCGCGATCAATGAAAACACGTCGAGCAGTTCTGCAGGCGCGATGTCGCGCACAATAAACACGACTCGAGAGCGGTGATCGTCGCTCGGCCAGGCCGACAATATTTCTGGTGGGTGCCAAATGTGTTGTACGCCATGAACGACCATCGGCACCGGCAGCTCACTCACGTTCAGTAGCCCTTTGACACGAAGCAAGTCTGGCCCACGCAACCTGGCAAGCTCAGCAAACCATGCATCAAACACCCTCGCCGACTTGGGCGTTTCGAACGTCAGACTGAACGACCGAATCCGCTCATCATGCCGGTTGAGATCATGATGATGGTGGTCATGGTCGTGCTCATGATGATGGTCGTGCTCATGATGATGGCCGTGATGCGGCACTTGATCATCGGCGAGCCACGCTTCCACAGACAGCCCTACAAGCTCCGGATTAAATGAGGAACCGCGCAACAGGCTCGCGAGCGTTTCTGGATCGGGCTGACTCGAAAATAGCCGTGCGGTAGGGTTCAGTTTTTGAACCCATTCGCGCGTCTCCGACAATTGAGCCTCGCTCGCAAGATCCGACTTCGTCAGGATTACCGAATCGGCGACCGCAATTTGTTTCGGTGCTTCGTGCTGTGTGTTTAGCGTTGCAACGGCATTAACGCTGTCGACCACGGTAATGATCTGGCTCAAGCGATAGCGGTCGCGAATCGCAGTGTCAGCGACAAATGTCTGCACAATCGGCGCGGGATCTGCAAGCCCCGTGGTTTCGATCAGCACCTCATCGAACCAACGCTGCCCGTCGCGAGAATAGCGCCACGGCGCCTCGCGCAACGTCTTGGTCAGATCGCCACGGATGGTGCAACACAAGCAGCCATTAGCGAGCTCGACAAAACTCGAATCCATATCTGACTGCGCAACCAGATCATGATCGACGCCGACCGAACCAAACTCGTTCACAATCACCAGAAAGCGTGGGCTGTCCGGTTGCTTGATCAGACCGTTGAGCAGTGTAGTCTTGCCGGCACCTAGAAAACCGGTCAGCACCGTAACGGGAATTCTTTTGTCAGTGTCTTCCATTAATCATCTGCGCCGACTACAGGGATGTTGCCGACAGTATAGCGGTTACATCAACCTAGGACGGCTTCTGTGGCTCGTCGCCGCCTGCACGACTCTGTTACTCGGCGCGGCCAATTTGCATGCCCATCCGGAAGACGAGTTCTGTGTGCCTGGTGAGGGCAGCCTGGACCCAGCGCTTTGCGAACAGCTGGCAGCTCTCGATAGTGCCAACGGTAATTCAGCTCGAACGGTGCAGCCAATCCTTGATGCGACGGGCGCGCCGCGCAGTGCCTCGTCCACAGCGGTGCTCTACGTTGGCATTGGGGTCGGACACATCCTGCCCGGCGGTCTGGACCACATCCTGTTTGTACTGGCCCTCTTTCTCACCTCGGCAAAAGCAAGGCCACTCGTAATTCAAATCACCTGCTTCACGCTGGCACACAGCGTAACGCTGGGATTAGCCGCCGCAGGTGTCATCTCTCCATCCGCTGACATCGTCGAGCCGTTAATTGCCGCAACGATCGCCTTTGTCGCGATTGAGAACCTCCTGGTTGATGAAATGCCAAGCTGGCGACCGCTTGTCGTCTTCGGGTTCGGTCTGTTGCACGGACTTGGGTTTGCAGGGTTCTTTGGCGAGCTCGGATTGCCGCAGGGGCAATTCTGGAGCGGGTTGATCGGATTCAATATCGGCGTCGAAATAGGTCAGCTGAGTATCGTGTTGCTCGCCTGGCTCAGCCTGGCCGCTTGGATGAAATTCAACAAAACCGTAGTAGAGCGCAACTACCGGAGCTGGATTGCGCGACCTGCGTCCGTGCTGATCGGGCTAACCGGACTGTGGTGGACCATCGAACGCGTAGCGCTAGCATAAAAAAGGGCGAACGACCCATTGATCGTTCGCCCCTAATCAAGCTCAAAGCGTGTTCGAATCAGTCGCCGCCCGTACCCGCTTCAAAACCGCGACCAGTCAGCAGCGGCTCGATACTCGGATCGGCGCCACGGAAGTTGCGATACAACGCGTCGGCTTCTTGCAAACCGCCCGCCTCGTACACCCACTTCTTGAGGCGTCCAGCGACTTCCTGATCAAAGATGTCTTCCGCTTCAACAAACGCATTGAAGCCATCCGCGTCCAGAATTTCCGACCACAGGTAAGCGTAATAACCGGCGGAATAACCACCCGCAAAAATGTGGCTGAAGTACTGCGAGCGATAACGAGGCTCAATCTCGTCGATCAACCCGTATTCGTTTAGGACCTTCTCTTCAAACGCCGAAGCGTCCGTGATTTGTGCCGCCTCTTCCTCGGTCAGCATGTGCCAGCGAAGATCGAGCAACGATGCAGCGATATACTCGGTCGTGCTGAAGCCCTGATTGTGGTTTGCCGCCGCAAGCATGCGCTCAACCAACGCCTCCGGGATCACCTCACCGGTCTCATGGTGTTTTGCGTAAAGCTCCAGCATTTGCGGTTCCGCAGTCCAGTGCTCGAGGATTTGTGCCGGGAACTCGGTGTAATCACGCGGGCCGTCAACACCGGAGAATGTCGGGTAATCGATTTTCGTCATGATCCCGTGCAAGCCGTGACCAAACTCATGGAAGAGCGTCGATACTTCGTCAAATCGAAGCAGCGTCGGCTCTCCGGCCGCTGGCGTCGTCAGGTTCATGTTGTTCGAGACGATCGGTCGGATGTTCGAACCGCCATAATTCGAAGCCTGACGGAAGCTGTTCATCCACGCACCGCCTCGCTTGGAGTCACGCGCGTACATATCGAACATGAAAACGCCAAGGTGCGTTCCGTCCGCTTCTTTGACTTCATATGCCGTAACAACGTCGTTCCAAACCGGCGCATCCAGCGGAGTAAACGTGATACCGAACAAGCGTTCTGCCATCTCGAAAGCGCCCTCGGTGACCGCGCCAAGCTCGAAATACGGCTTCAATTCGTTTTCATCGATATCGAACCGTTCTTTACGAATCTTCTCGGAGTAGTGCCACCAATCGTGACCGGCAAAGGTGAACGCATCACCGATCATGGCCTGCATATCGGCACGCTCTTCCTTCGCGCGTGCAAGGCCCGGCTCCCAGACACGAAGCAGGAAGTCTTCCGCACCTTTCGGCGTGCGCGCCATGTTGTACTCGAGGATGTAATGCGCATGCGATTCATAACCCAGCAGGGCGGCGCGCTTCGCCCGAAGCTGCGCCACCTTGATCGCTATGGGGCCATTGTCAACGTCGCCCTCACTCGCGCGCAGACGATATCCATTGAAGGCCTGTTCACGCAGGTCGCGATTCTCGGACTGCGTCATAAAGGTCTCGTAGACCGAGCGATCGAGGGTAACCACCCAAGCGTTCTCGTCTTCGTTCCAGATACTGGACTTGAAAGAGTCAGACAATCCGGCGGTGTCCGCTTCGTCGGTGATCTTGAGCTTGAACGCCTTGGTTGAGCTCAACAGGTTCTGACCGAAATTGGTCGTCAGGCCCGACAGCTCTTCGTTGATCGCCGCCACTTTCGTTTTCGTGTCGGCGTCAAGCGCTGCGCCAGAACGCACGAACGCACGATGCGTGAGCTCGAGCAAGCGCGCCTGCTGCTCATCGAGATCCAGCGTATCGCGCGCCTCGTAGACCGTCTTGACGCGATTCCAGAGCGTGTCGTTAAACGTGATGTTGTCGGACTCCCGCGTCCACAGTGGATAGATAATCCCCTGCAGCTCACGCTTTTTCGCGTTGAGTTCGGTGCCGGTCAGATTTCCGAAAACGAGGCCGACCTTGATGGCAAGTCCGCCCACCGACTCGAGCTCGAGGATGGTGTTCTCAAAGGTCGGCGCATCCGGGTTGTCCACGATCGCTTCGATTTCGTCGCGCTGCTCGAGCATCGCCTTCTTGAAGGCAGGAAGGAAGTCATCGTCGGAAATCACATCAAACGGCGGCACACCGAAAGGCGTGTCCCAGTCGGCGAGGAACGGGTTGCCTTCCAGCTCGGCGTCGGTGACCGCCAGCTCATCGGTTTCAGTCGACGCGGATTCGGTGGTTTCAACAGTGGTCTCGGTTTCGCCGCCGCAAGCAACAACGGCGAACGCCGCCATGAAAATGGCTAGCAATCGAAATAGCTTCATTGGTTTATAGTCCCATGCAAATGTGCGCGATCGATCGCGCCGACAAAAGCGACCGGTTGCGACAGAGCAACCGATGAACGTTATAGTATAGCAGTTCCCGTCCCCCTCTGAATGGATTCCAACCGATGAAGAAGTTGTTTGCGTTGTGCCTCGCACTGGCCTGTTCCTGCGCCTTGGCGGAGGTCGTACAGACCAAAGGCGAGTTTGTTGACAAGTTCCGGCAACTCGATGAGTCGCTACCCTCCCCAAACGTCTATCGCACCGCTGGGGGCGAACCCGGACACCGCTACTGGCAACAGGAAGTCGACTACGACATCGATGTGACACTCGATGAGGCGAAACGTCGTCTCACCGCATCGCAAACGATCAGCTACACCAACAACAGCCCAGATACCCTGCGTTTTCTGTGGCTTCAGTTGGACCAGAATCGCTTCAGAAGTGATTCTCTTGCCGAGCGGTCGGCAGCATTCGCTGATCCAAGCCGTCGCGGCCCGGCCGTCACCTTCGACGAAGCTGCTCCGAAAATGAGCCTCGGTGAGCTGCGCCGTCAGCAGTTCATGACAGACACTGAGCTTGGTTACGAGATCAGCAACGTTCAGGAAACCAACGGTCGCGAACTTGCCTATACCATCGTCGGCACGCTGATGCGGATCGATCTGAATCGCCCATTGGCACCGGGTAAGTCAACCGGTTTCCGAATGAACTTTGCCTATAACATCGTCGAAGAAGATGCGGTCTCGGCGCGCTCCGGTTATGAACACTTTCCGGATGATGCGCGCGAGGGCGGCAACGATATTTTCCTGATCGCGCAGTGGTTCCCGAGACTGGCCGCCTACACCGACTACGAGGGTTGGACCAATAAGGAGTTCCTCGGCCGGGGCGAGTTCACGCTCGAGTTCGGCGACTACACGGTCGACATCACCGTTCCGGCGGATCACTTGGTCTCCTCAACAGGCGAGCTGAAAAATGCAAACGGCGTACTGACGGCGACGCAGCGTCAGCGCCTGCAGACGGCGCGCACGGCCGATGAGCCCGTCTTTATCGTCACGCCCGAAGAAGCCCTAGATAACGAAGCGGAAGGCACAGACGGCACAAAAACCTGGCGTTTTGAGGCCGAGAATGTCCGTGACTTCGCCTGGGCCTCGTCGCGCAAATTCATCTGGGATGCACAGGGCTATCAGCAAGGCGGTTCGGTTCAGCCGTTAGTGATGGCCATGAGCTTTTACCCCAAAGAGGGCGAGCCACTGTGGTCGAACTACTCGACCGCCTCGGTCATCCACACCATGGAGGTGTATTCGCGATTCTCATTCGACTACCCCTACCCCACTGCACAGTCCGTGAACGGACCGGTCGGCGGGATGGAGTACCCAATGATCACCTTCAACGGTCCGCGCACCGATCTGCAGGACGATGGCACAAGAACCTACACGCTCGCCGAGAAGCGCTTTCTGGTCGGCGTTGTCATCCATGAGATTGGGCACATCTATTTCCCGATGACCGTTAACTCGGACGAGCGGCAATGGACCTGGATGGACGAAGGCCTCAACAGCTTCCTGGATGCTATGGCCTGCCTGGAATGGGACCCGGATATGCCTTGGCGTGTCGAGCCTCGCGATATCGTGAACTACATGAAATCGGAACAACAGGTGCCGATCATGACCCAGTCCGACAGCGTATTGCAGCTCGGACCGAATGCTTACTCGAAGCCGACCGTGGCGCTGATGATTCTTCGCGAAACGGTGCTCGGTCGCGAGCTCTTCGATTTCGCGTTCAAAGAGTACTCCCGACGCTGGCGATTCCGTCGCCCCACACCTGCCGATTTCTTCCGCACGATGGAGGAGGCGTCGGGTGTCGACCTGGATTGGTTCTGGCGCGGCTGGTTCTATACAACCGACCATGTCGACATCTCACTCGACCGCATCTGGAAATTGCGTCTGGATACCAAAGACCCGGATATTGACTTCGCGAGACGCCGACAGGAAGAAGCCGACAAACCTGCATCGCTGACGGTGCAGCGCAACCGTGAAGCCGGCATGCAAACCTGGGTCGAACGTAACCCCGGTCGTGATGACTTCTATGATGAGAACGATCAGTTCACCGTCACCAACAAAGAGCGCAATGCTTATCAGGAGTTTCTGAAAGGACTCGATGATTGGGAACGCGCCACAATCGAACGTGCTGTCGCAGAAGATCGCAATTATTACGTACTCGAGTTCTCCAACATCGGGGGCCTGGTCATGCCGATTCCGCTCGAACTGACGTTCGAGGACGGCAGCACGATGCGCTATGAAATTCCGGCGGAAATCTGGAGACGGAATGCGCGAGCGGTTAAGAAGCTGATCGTCACCGATAAGGAAGTGGTTAGCGTCACGGCGGACCCGCGATGGGAAACCGCAGACGTAAATATGGACAACAACCACTACCCGCGTCAGATCGTCCCGTCCCGGATCGAGATGTTCAAATCGCCGCCGCGCGAAGGGTTCGAATACCGCGACATCATGCAAGACAGCAAAACAGAACTGAACACCTGCGAGGAGAGCGAGGACAGCGAGTGTACCGACGAGTAACTCGCCGCCTTGTGGTTGCAGCGGTCGGCGTACTGATCGCTGCAACCACGTTCGCACATCAAGCGAAGGAAGCCGTCACCCAGGTGCTGTTCAACGAGCGCACGGGCAACATTGAGGTGATGCACCGGTTCTTGTTGCATGACGCTGAGCACGCACTTCGCCGGGTAAAGGGCATCAACGCCGACCTAATGCGTTCTGAGGAATCGCGACAAGCTTTTGCGGACTATGCCCACGCGAACTTCAGTCTTCGAGACCAGGACGGCGAGCTACTGACGCTTCGCAGCGTCGGGCATGAGATCGAGGGGAAGTTTCTCTGGGTGTATGCCGAAGCACCGGCACCCTCGGACATCACCGCCCTCGAAATATCGCATGGGGCATTGCGTGACATCTGGCCGGATCAGGTCAATCTCGTGAACGTCGATCGGGGTGGGCAGTCCGAGTCCGCGCTCTTCGCGGCCGGAGCGACATCGATCCGGGTCGAAATCCCTGCTGACTAGCGCTCGACGACCAAGGTCGACCTATGAATCTATGTGTCGGACTGCCTTACACTCTCCTCCACCAGCCGCGGACGCACTATCCAAATTATCTTTTAACTCAATCGCTTATGCTTCTGGCACGAAACCTGCTTCCTCACAAACAATAATCTATCAATTGCCCATGGGCACGCTTTTCGGAGTTTGAGTAATGAAATTGTTGACGAAAATCGCATCTGGAGCCGCTGCAATCGCGCTGTCGATGACCGCGAACGCATCTCTGATCGTGAACGGCGGTTTTGAAGATACCGACGTCAATGGCGGTAACGGCGGCTGGGAGTGGTATGACTCCTCAAACGTTGACGGTTGGGAAGGCAGCAACATCGAGATCTGGCAGGATTTCGGCAACATCGGCCCTTACGAAGGCAACCAGCATGCTGAGTTGAATGCACACCCGGGCAGCGGCGATGCATTCTCGATCTTCCAGACGTTTGCGACCGACCCAGGCCAGGTCTACGAGCTGTTCTTCGCATACGGCGCACGCCGCAATGACGACGAGTCGTTCCAGGTGCAATTGACGGGCGCAGGCAGCCTGCTGGACCGTCTGATGGACGACCACACCGTGAACAACTGGAGCACATTCACCTACGTGTTCACGGCTGATTCAACCTCCACAACGCTGACTTTTACCTCAGTAACACCGCGCGATGGCACGGTCGGCAACTTCCTCGACGGCGTTAGCGTTGTTAGCGTCCCGGCTCCAGGTACGTTGCTTTTGTTGGGTGGCGCTTTGATTGGTCTTGGACTGCGTCGCCGAAAAGTCTGATTTACAGCGAATAAAACAAATGAAAAAACGCGCTTGCTCGTTGAGCAAGCGCGTTTTTTTGTTGCGGATGATCTGATTAGAAGTAAGCGGTAATCTCGACTCCGTATTCCCGAGGGTCACCCAGGCGACCAATGATGGAACCCGGTATCAGACCCGGCCCCTCTGATGTCACGTACTCCTCATCCGTCAGGTTCTTGCCGTAGAAACCAACGACGTAGCGATCCGTCTGCCATCCTGCTTGCACATTGACCAAGGTAAAGCCTTCGAGCTCTACCGTGTTCTGCACGTCACTGAACGCGTCGCTCTGGTAAGCGATGTTGCCTCCAACGTAGAAATCGCCGAAGTAATAAGTGCCACCGACGGCTCCTGTCCACTCTGGTGAGAATGCGAACGTGTTCCCTGAAAGGTCCCCATCGATCGAATCAAATTCGTCGAATGTGTTATTCGCGTAGCCAACCGTTGCGTACGCGAGCCAATCCTCACTCGGTTCGTAACGAAACTCGAGTTCGCCACCCCAAATCGTCGACTCACCGGCATTATCGATCACGGTGTTCAGCGTGTTGCTGTCGAGCCCAAGTGTTACCTGCTGATCTTCCCAAAGTCCGTAGTAGGCGTTTGCGTTCAACGTCGCGCGACCGTCCAGGAATCTGGATCGCAACGAGAATTCGAAATTGTTCAGGAGCTCTGGGTCGTAATCGCTCTGTGTTCCGACGATCGTGAGCTGTGCACCACCTGCTCGGTAACCCTGACTGAAGGTCGCTGCCAGCCGTAAATCATCAGAGACGTCAAGAGCCACCCCAAGTTTACCGAGTACCGCATCGAAATCCGGCTCAAGAAGCTGCTCGGTCGGCGCAACGAAACTAAGCAATAGTCCGTTGACCTGAGCGACACCAGCGCGCACCTGGGCACCGACATCAGGTCCAAACAAGGCTTCCGCTTGCTGCCCAGCAACGTCCGGATCTGGCAGTGGCGTAGACTCATCTAACGCGTTCCGTGTTGCGATCCTGTTGCTTTGATCCTCTTGCTCATAGCGAAGACCCGCCTGCACGGACCAACGCTCCGCGAACTGCCAGTCCCAATCTGTGAACAGCGATGCATTGCGCGTTTCGTTGAGCGCCGGGCCGTCAATATTCACCGATATCACGGGCGGGTAGAACGGAAGCAGAATGTCTGGCACACCCAGCAGGGCCGGCTGAATGTTCACAAGACCAGTCGTGTTGTTCTCTCCCTCGATGTCGATGTAATACAAACCCACCGTCCCGCTCAGGGTCTCGGTCTCGTAGTCAAGGCGCAGCTCCTCCGCCCAGTTCCGATCGAAGGCTTCACGACCCCGAAACGCATTGTCGCCTCCCGGACCCTGATCATCATCATCAAAACGGTCGTAGTCGGTGTTGAGATAGGAAGTGATGGAGCGCAGCGTGATGTTATCGGTCAACGACCAATTCGCATGCAGCGTCGCCAGCTGTCCGTCGAGATTCTCACGATCGACCAGATTGCCGAGTGCAGTACGATCGCCTGGATCGGTGAGATCGAAACGCGTCAGATTCTGCCCCCGATCCGACTGGAGTGCCTGAAAACCCAGTGTGAAATCCAGATCTTCGGTGGGGGCCCACAATAACTTGGCACGAAAGGTGTAGTTTTCACGCGCATCGAAGTCATCGATGCCGAGCGTGGCGTTGGAGATGAACCCATCGGTTTGCAAGTAATCGCCTGAGAACCGGACTGCGACCGTATCACTAAGAACGTAGTTGACCATTCCCGCGGCTTCGAAGCGGCCCGGGTTACCGCCACCCACTCGCACAGCTGCCTCGAACTCATCGAGATTGGGCTGACCGGTACCGACCATGACGGCGCCCATCATCGCGTTTCGCCCGAGGTTCGTCGACTGCGGCCCGCGCAGCACCTCAACCTGGGGCACGTCCCACATGTCCATGGGCACAAAGCGCTTCGCGAATCCCGTGATAGCGACTCCATCGATGAAGTAAGTTGCGAGCTCTCCTGCACCGCCGGAAGTCGAGGCACTATTGCTCGAGACGCCACGGATTCCAAAGTTCTCGTTATTGAAAAGACTCGTGGCATTCGCCGTCTGGTTATAGACATCCTCAAGTGTCTGCAGACTGCGCCGCGTAATTTCCTCAGCGGTAAGCACAGCAACACTCTCAGGCGTTTCGAATTGTGACCGTTGGATTTTTTGACCGGTAACGATAACCTCTTCGATCTCGCTGTCCGAGTCCTGTGCGACGCCCGTCATGGGTGCCATTAGTGCCAACGCAAGAAGTGCGGGCAGCATCAGATTCCCGGCCGATGCCTTCGGCTTTTGTACGTTCATATTTGTGTTCCCAAAGGCGCAGCAGGACACGCTGCGCGTCGCGGAACGATAATCGGACTCATTCTCATTTTCAAGTGAGTAGCCACAGCAAATCTGTACAATCCTCCCGGCCTGCCCGACGTTCCCATGTAGAGACTTTGGGTATTTGAATGTCCGGAAGAGAAGATGATGACGCCATCCGAAATTAGCCTTCCCAGCGTCGGGCCTGTAGCCACTGACGACCGAATCCGCTACCTCGACCTGCTTCGTGGCTTCGCGGTCATGGCGATCTTCATCGTCAACATCAAGGCGATGGTGATGCCCTTCGCGTTCTATATGAACGCGTCTTTGTGGCCATCGCAGACGGATCAGCTGATCGCGGTCGTTCAGAAATATCTTGTCGACGACAAATGGCGAACCACCTTTACTGCACTCTATGGTGCAGGGCTGATGATGATGTGGGACCGCATCTCGACGCGCGGCGGCACACGGGGCGTCTTGTTTCGACGCACGGCCTGGCTCACCTTTTTCGGCGCCGTGCATCTGTTCGGCCTGTGGACCGGGGATATCCTTTTCCTTTATGGAGTGACCGGCTTTCTGGCCATTTTGTTCGTCAGGATGCGCGCTCGGACGCTTGCTGTAGTCGGACTGATTGTCCTTTTGCTGGGCACGCTCTGGTTGTGCGCGTTTTCAGCGGGTCCGGTTTTCGATCCAGCGTTGCGCGCCGAACTCAAACCAATTTTCTGGGCGCCCTCGGTCGAGCAGATTGCAGACGAGGTTGCGCGTCAGAACGGACCGATATGGCCTAGGCTTAGCAACCGCGTTCTCGAAGGCTTGGACTACTTGTTGTTCTACGTCGTGCTCGGCGGGTTTCTGCCAGTGACACTGGGGTTGATGTTGCTCGGGATGGCGCTCTACCGAACCGGATTGTTGAAGGGCAGTTGGCCCATCCGCCGGACACTGCCACTGGCCATCGCGCTGCTGGCAGGCGCATGGGCGCTCGATGGTCTGCAAATCAGTCAACTGAAAACGAGCGACTATGACTTTGATGTTTATAGCCTGAATCAATGGATGGCCTCTATTGACGGCTATCTCGGTAGCCTCGGTTTTTGTTGTCTGATATCTGTGCTCGCGAGTCTGGGCGTGAAATTCAAAGCCGTTCAAGCCGTAGGGCGCATGGCATTTACCAATTACATAGCGTGCACACTGATCGGCACTACGCTGGGTGTTGGGCATGGGGCCGGCCTGTATGGCGAGGCAAGCCTGACCACGCTGATGTTCATCGTTGTTGCAACGTTCGCTGCCATGCTGCTCTGGTCCGTGCTGTGGTTGCGGCAGTTCAGGTTTGGGCCGCTGGAATGGCTCTGGCGATCATTAGTCTACGGCGGTTTCCAACCGATGCGACGGCAGCGACAAGCGTAAACAAGTCGTTACGTGTGAGCTCTTCGTTCATCTGATTACGTTTATTCCTGTGAGAGCCGTCGCAGCGACGCACCGTTGCTGCAACGGACAGAACAGAAAAGGACTAACCAGGAGAACACTCGTGCTCAAGCAATCTCTTATCTCGCTATTTCTTCTTGCACTTTCCTCGACGGCGCTCGCCAGCGGTTCGCTGACCATGCAGGAACCCGGGGGATCCTCGGAATTCGAAAACATCGATGCCTTCGCAATGGCTACAGGCAAAAGCAGCCCCTGGCTGATGTGGACCGATGAAGGTCGCGGTGGTGACGCACCGATGCGCTTTACCCTGAGTTTCGAGAAGGAAGGGCTCGCAGCCATCAAGATGGAGTCGGTGACCATCTCGTCCAAACCCGGCAATGCATATGGCATCCAATTCTTTCCAGGCGACATCTTTTTTCCAGGCGATATTTTCGACGGCGATCCTGAAGGTGGCGTAATCCCCGTCAACGTCTATGGCGACAATCGTTCCGCGCGCAAACAGCTCGAGCGCTTATGGTCTCAAATGGGCGCCGGTGAATACCGCGTCGTGGCCCGAGCTTACCGCGGCGGTGAACAAGTCGCTTCGGCGGAATCCGTATTCTTGTTCCGTGAAGCGCCGGGCGCCCTCGGTGCGAGATAGTGACACTCTTTCGAGCGTACTGAAAGGCAGCGCGCCCGCATTAATCGCGGGCGCGTCCTGCACTACTCGATTTGCGACCATCGAAATTGGAATTCCAGCTCTTCCTCGCCATCGCCGACTTCATGCTCGATCGTGAAGCGCGCCCTGACTGGAACATATATGCGTTCGCCAGCTACCTGGATTTCGAAGGGCTTACCGGTCTTCATGCAATCAACCAGACGCTCCAATTTGCGAATATTCTCATCGTCCGAGTATTCCTTCTCAACATCACGAGTTCGGTTGCTTTGGCTCATAGTCCGCTCTGGCATTAGTGAAACACCGCATACCAACACACGCACATGACAACCACGTTTCAGTCGATGTCCGACGGCAAGCTAAGTGAGTTGTCGTGCCGATAGCAGGTTGCGATGTGACCTGCGTGTTGTCGAAAAGCAAAGTATTTGCCGTCGTCAGCAACCAGCTCCTTGCTGAATGATGCAGATCAGTTTCTCACTGGTCCTGCGTGCAACCTCAGTCTCTTCTTCAGTGAGTGTTTCTAGCCGTTCAGCAATAGATGGGCTGTCGTATTGGACAAACGGATCTCCGAGCGCACGCGCAGCAAGGATGTAGGCATAACCGATGATCACAGCTTCCTTATCAACCTCCTCGCCCGAAACCATTGGGACAAATGGTTGCGATCCGAACGTACTGAGTGCATAAGTCCGACCCAGCCTCGCGGAATTGATTGCGGCTTGTCTGCGTGCTTCTACAGAAAACTCAAGATTGGTAGCGACCATGGCTTCTGCTTGCGGGTCACCATTCATCGCCAGCTGGAAAAGTGTATCGGCATCGTAGGTGCCATAGTCCTGCCGCCATCCATCCGATGGCGATAGGTATCCATACTGAGTTCGCAACCGTGCTAGCTCTGCGAGTGCATCTTCTGGCAACTCGGAGAATGGGACAAACTTCGGTGAGTCATCTGAAGCGGCGGCGGCGTCATTCGGTTGGCGTGGCCCACCGCGATCACCCTGTGTGTTGTCTGCCGACGCTAGCGCTGGGCTTTCGCTGGGACTGGCGCCGAGTGGCCGTTCCGCGGGCGACCGTTCCGCAGGCGGTTCGTAAAGCATCAGTGTGGAAAAGACCAGCACAGCAACGAATGCGAAGATCTTTCCGTATCGGGCAAGCACTTGAGGCTCCCTACCCTAGCTCTGCATGCCGGCGATCACGCTCTCAACAACCCGTTCCGTCACCTGAGTTGCCCCATCGGTCCCGGACAGGCTGAGCTTTCCCGTGACGCCAAGGTGGCAGACGCCATGGACGCCCGCCCAAAGCGCAGCGGCCGACACGTCGGCGCGCGGTGTGTCGGTCGCCTGGCTAAGCAGTTCAGAAATCCACAGAAAGATCGCGTCGGTTTGATCGGTCAATGCGCCGGGAGGTTTATCGGGATCGGGCATAGTGTGCTCAAACGCGAGCCGCCACAATCCGGGGTGTGCCATCGCGTACTCCGTGTAGACGCGGGCGACCACCTTGAGCTTCTCGACAGCATCGGTCAGATCCTTTGTCTCGCGATCCATACGCTGGCGGATTTCGGCCACGGTGCCGACGTTCACTGCCAGGATCAGGTGGTCGAAGCTATCGAAGAGTTGGTAGAGCGTACCCGGCGTATAGCCGATTCGCTTTGCCACGGCGCGAGCCGACAGCGCCTGCACGCCTTTGCCGCGGATGATCGCCCTGGCTGCTCGAAGGCTCATTTCGCGCAATTCGTCGCGTGTGTGGTCACTTCGCCGGCCCATGGTCAATTTTTCCGAACCAAAATAGGAGCTTACCAAATTATTGAACACTGTTAAATTCGCTGGTAGGTTTATTAAACGCCGTTCAATTAATCGGGCATTTTTTTAATCTTTATTGAACGTCGTTCAATTAAATGGAGTGGCATCATGACTAGCATTAGAAAACCATCTGCTTGGCAAGTCGCGATCGGCGGCCTGCTGTCTTTGTTCACGCTGGGCTCAGCACAGGCTGCGGGCTTGCTGACGCCAGTCGGACAGAACACGTCCCTGGCCATTGAGGACCATTCGGTCCGTGTTGTTGTTGAAGACGGCTACGTCGTCACCGAGGTCGAACAGACTTTCTCGAACGCGGGCGGCAACGATGTCGAGGCCATCTACTCTTTCCCTGTGCCCGAGCACGCCTCGGTGGGTGAATTCACCTACTGGATCGACGGTCAACCGGTCACCGGCGAGGTTGTCGAACGACAACAAGCTCGGGACATCTACGAGGCCGAGAAGTCTGCAGGGCGAGAAACCGCGCTCGTTGAAAAGAACGAATACAGGACGTTTGAGATCAGCGTCTATCCAGTGCGGGCGGGACAAGACGTCCGCACGCGGTTGGTGTACTTGCAAACCGCGCACACCGATACCGGCGTTGGCCGATACGTCTATCCCCTCGCGGAGGGTGGCGTCGACGAAGTCCAGAACTCGTTCTGGGAAATGAGAGATGCAGTCAACGGTACGTTCTCGTTTGATCTTGAACTTAAGTCCTCGTACCCCGTTGATGCGGTTCGAGTGCCCGACCAACCGGGCGCCACGACCACACAGCTGGACGCAGGACACTGGCGTGTGGCACTGGGATCACAAGGTGGCACTGCGGCCGATTTCGACGAACAAATCGCCGCGATCGAAGCCGAAGCGCCCGTACCTGTCGCAGGTGAGGTCAGACTCGATACCGACGTGGTGGTCTACTGGCGACACACCCCCAACCTGCCGGGCTCCGTCGACCTTGTCACCTACAAGCCTGACGCGGACAGTCGTGGCACGTTCATGCTCACCTTAACTCCCGGCGATGATTTACCCGTCATCACGAACGGGCGTGACTGGACCTTCGTTCTCGATACCTCTGGCTCTATGCAAGGTAAATTCGCCACGCTTGCCGAGGGCGTTGAACGCGCGCTCGGGGAGCTTCAGCAAAATGACCGCTTCCGAATATTTGCGTTCAACAACAACGCGCGCGAAATGACGCCAGGCTTCGTGGCCGCGACGCCAGAAGCGGTCCAGCAATACATCAATCAGGTCCGAGCGTTGACAGCTGGCGGTGGTACTAATCTGCATGAGGGCTTACGAGTCGCCCTGAAGAAGCTTGACGATGATCGTCCGAGTGGCGTGGTCCTCGTAACGGATGGTGTCGCCAACGTAGGTGTAACGCAGAAACGGAAGTTCCTGGAGATGCTGGAAGCGCGTGACGTCCGTCTGTTCACGTTCATCATGGGCAACAGTGCCAACCGCCCCTTGCTCGAGGCAATGACCGAGGTCTCTGATGGCTTCGCCGTGTCGGTCTCAAACAGCGACGATATCGTCGGTCGTTTGAAGCTTGCCGTCGACAAGCTGGTTCACCACAGCATGAACGATGTCGACATCGACATCGATGGCGTCCGCGTCTCTGACATGCAACCTCAACGACTGGGCAGCGTCTACTATGGCGAACAGATGGTGCTCATGGGGCACTACTGGAAAGGCGGTACAGCATCGGTCGAGGTGACCGCCAACGTGGCCGGGCAGGAAGTTCGCTACCAGACCAAAGTCCGACTGCCGGACACAGCCACCGACAACCCCGAGCTTGAACGTCTCTGGGGCTACCGGACTATCGAGTCGCTGGAGCGCCAGCTTGACTACTTCGGTGAAGACGCCGATGTCTCCGACGCGATACGGGATCTCGCCATCGAGTACGGCTTGGTTACCGACTACACCTCGATGATCGTGCTGCGAGACGACGTGTTCGATGCGATGAACATCGAGCGCAAGAACCGCGATCGAGTGAGCAACGAGCGTCAAGCAAGAGCGAAACGTGCCGAACGCGGTCCCGTCAACCGACGTGCGGATGAATCGCAACCCATGTACACACAACCGCGCCCGAGCACAGGTGGCGGCGGCTCCGTGGGCATCGTGATGCTGCTGGGACTGGCGCTGGTCGGTATGGTCCGACGCATTGCAACGAACCGGAAGTAGGTGGCGACCGGCGGGCGTCCTCCGAGTGAGGGCGCCCGCTCATCGTCAGTCGATCACTAGGCGCGCGACGATTTCCTCGGAAATGAACGCGTCAGTCTTGTCATGCATACCAGGCGTATTGAAATCGGTCTTTGTGATTACGACGGTGACTCCGAACTCATCAAACGCAATCACTCGATTTCCACCGTTACCACTCATCATGGTGCTTTGGTAAGTCTCTCCGTCAATGTCGTAGGACCGTAACCACCAGAGGTATCCGTACTCGTACGGAGACTCCGGTATGACTGTCCGCGGCAACACAGAAGCTTTAGTCCATTTGTCTGAAAGGATCACGTTGCCACCGACCATCCCGTTGTTGCGCTGTAGTTCCGCAAGCTTCGCCAGATCGCGCGTGGTCAGCTCAAGGCCACCTCCCATATGGGCTTGACCCAGCCCATTTCTGGACCAGCGAAAACTATCAATGCTCAGGGGGGCAAACAGGTACTTCTCGACAAAATCGGTAAACGGGATGCCCGACGCTCGTTCAACGACTTCCCCCAGCACCTGAACACCGGCGGTACAGTAAGAGAAAGAACGCTCGTAGGGGGCGCTGCGCGCTCTCGATGCCCAGGCGGGGAATCCGCGGATTGGTAGATCCCAGAAGAACGACGACCAGTCTTCCACAACATACATCCGCTCCTCATTTCCGCGCGAGAACTGATTCCAGTCGTCGCATTCAAGCGGGCCGCTCATGGTCAGCAGATCCTCCGCCGTGATCTGCAGTTTTCTGGAATCCGGATTTTTGAAAGGCGCGATCTCGCTGAAGAAACCTGCCAATGGCTCGTCGACCTTTACAAAGCCTCTATCAATGGCAAGACCGATCGCCATGCCCGTAATCGTTTTTGTGACCGATCGAGTGTTGTGGGTAGTTGTCTCATCCATGCCCTCTCGGTAGTACTCGAACAAGCGCTCACCGTCGCGGAGTATGAGCACGCTGGTCACGTTACCGTAGACGCCATTTTCGATTGACGTGGTCAGACCGGCACTGGCCTCGTTACTCCACTGGAGTCTCTCACCAGCCCATCCTGTCGACGCCATCAACAAGGTCACTGTCACTGCGATTATTCGGTAAGGGCGAGTTTGATTCATAAGCATGGGCTTCATACCGCAACCAAGGAATGTCGCTAGCCTGGTTTCGGGATCTGTCGCGATCAATCAAATATTCTTGAAGATTCTTGAATTCGGCATTCAAGAACTCACCCGGAAGCCAAAATGGGGCGAACATCAAGAGGATGATGTGCCGAGGACGGTCAGCCTCAATCGGCCGATTTTCTATATGTGACCCCTCGCCGAACGATTGAGGTCGTCCCGTCACTGGCCCATCTAACGGTCAGGTCGTTTCCGAAGCGCGTATTAATGAGGGTGTCTGAACCCGTTCTCACAAGCTCGAATGCTCCGTTATAGGACCAAATGCTGTCAGCGGATTCATAGGTCGAAAGTATCGTGCGCGAATCTCGATCGACTGAAATAGTGAATGCTGGGTTTCCACTGCTTGAATCGACATACCGTCCCGCAAGTTGCTCTTGCTCGTCCGCCGACAGTGTCATCCGCTCACGAATGATTAACGGAAGCGCTGGCCATTGATACGCCTCGGCAGCCGTTCGATTGATGTCTCCCATCAAAATGAAACCACCTGGACCATTCGTCATCACGACAATCACGTCACCGACTGCCGGGAACGACATCGTATGGTTCCAATACCCTCGATTATCGCCAGAGTTGCTCAGTCGAACCTGAGCTTGACGGATCTGGAAACCGACACCGAGAGCGGTGAAGCCGATTGCGGGAGTCAGCACTTCGCGCCCAACATTGGGATGAATTCCACGGTCTGTGCCGATAGTGACGCTTGCAATTAGTGCCGATATGAATCGACCGTATTCCGTGGGCGTTGTCCACAAGCCCGCAGCTGCACCTTGAGGGTAAAGAAGCCATCCACCGTCTGCGGGAAGACCCTCTTCGCCATTGCCGGGCGCCACGTTTGCCGCACGCACATCGTCAGGTGTGATCAGATCAAACGTACTCCTCTCCATGCCAACAGGTTCGAGAACCAGCCGCTTCATTAAGGCGGGAAAAGACTCACCAGATACCGTTTCAGCCCAGTGTTGCGCGAGGTGAAAACCACCACCCGAATACCTGCGCTGCCCTACGCGATCTGGCTCGATGATGATTCCCGCTGTATTCGAGCCGTTAGTACCGAAAACGATTTCCTGGGTACTCGGAATATCAGCTCCCGGACTGTACCCCGGAAAGCCCGAAATCGTTGCTCCAGCGGAGTGCGAGAGAAGCCCTCGTAGGGTGACAGGAACCCCGCCGGGGTTGAGATGTTTGTCGCGTAGAACAGCGAAGGAACCTCTAAGGTCCGCATCGAGGTCTGTCCCTACTTCTTTAGCAAGCGCGACGATACCCACTGCAGCTACCGCCTTCGACAGCGAAGCAGCTTGAAACAGCATATCGACATCATCGACTTCACCGTAAGCGGATGCCCAATGGAGATCACCCCCGGAGAAAACCGCGACGGACGCCGATCGAACCTCGAGCTCAGCCATTCGCTCCTCGAGAGTAGGCCGCTTCGCTTCCTCACCTATGAACGAGACGATCCCAATGAGCGCGGACTCTATTGCAGTCTGTTCAATAGGCCTGTTGACAGGCGGCTGGTGGAAATCGGCTGGCCAAGACACGCAGGCGGTAAGCAACACGCCAGCCGAGAGAGCGATCACCATATGGTGTAGAGACTGTCTGATCATGGCGACTTACTCAATTTGGGAATTAGACAGGTCTATTCCAAGGCGTAGTTCGGAGCGGCTCTTTCGAACAGACAGTGGGTTGACTTTGGCGCCTCAAGGACACGAGCCGGGGCCTCTATGAAGTCGGCTGCAAGCTTCATCGCGCAACCGTCACCACCCCATTGTTGAGTTGGAGAATGGCTGTCGCCTCTCGCGACCGCTACCAGACTGTTTGGTAGAGTCCTCGACGCCAGCTCACCCCAGGCTGGCGGCGTTAACGGGTCAAACTCACCAGCAACAATAAGCACAGGCACATCGGAGCTGACGGGCTCGACAACGCTGTCGTCAAGAGCCTCTACGCCCCAGGCTTCACAAATGTCCGGTGACACCGCGGCGCTTTCATAACCGCCGAGAACAGGTCCGGGAGCCTTCATCTGGCTGCGCTTACTGAATGGTAGTGCTTCAGAGCACCAAACCGAGAAGCGCATTCCCCAGGCAAAATCGGCCGCTTTGGGCGATCCAGAGATTCGCTCCTTGATGGACGGATCGAGACGCGCCAGATAGTCCATATACAGTGGGGCGCGGCGAATATCCGCGCTGGAGTTCAGCGGCAGCAGAGATACGAGGTCAACGCCGGTAATCGGCTCATCAAGTCCATCGATCTCCAGTGGAGACTCGGAAACAGCCGCAAGCGTCTGAAAGAATCTTTGCTCCAAATTAGGAAACGCTTCATCGCAAGACGCTTGTAGCGCGCAATCTCGCGCAATACCCCTTATGGCTTCTTCCAGATTCCGAGCGCTTTGGTCGTCATAGATCGCATTCGGCGGGAGTGGCGAATCCAGGACCATCGAGTCGAGACTGTCGTCGAAGTATCTGGCGTAAGTAAGCGCGAGGCGGGTACCGTAAGAACCGCCATAGAGGTTCCAGCTCTCAATACCGAGTGCTGTGCGCAAATCCTCCAGGTCAGCAGCGCTCTCCCTACTATTGTAGTTATCCAACCCAATACCTGCGTTCTCAAGCCTTTCCCTGCAGGCGACAACAGAGGTGATCCGGCTACTTCCGCTTTCGATTGCCATACGGAATTCAGGACACATCAATGCCGGCTTGGCATAGTGGGTACCGCGCTGCCCGATGACAATGAAGTCTCGATCGGCAAGCCACGGGTACGCGCCTGGAAAAGCCGCTGTGCGCATGGCCGATGAACCGGGGCCACCCGACAAATATAAGACCGGGCTTTTGGGCGATTCCGCATCAGTGTGGATTATTGCGACCGGAAGCTGGATCTCATTGGAGCGCGGATCGGAGCGATCTTCTTTGACTACCAGCCAACCTAGCGTTGAATCGAAGGCGGACGGCACGCCAACAGGGAATGCTTCTTCTGGCCCGATCTCTTCAAACCGTAGAGGAGAAGGCGCTTGCAGACGCGTGTTGTTTGCAGACTGATCAGCCACGGTCACGTTGGGAGCAACAAGTAGTAAAGCTAGGAACAGGCACATCAAGACAGACCGAAAACTGCGCGGTAGTCTTCTCCAGGAACTTCCTGTCGAGGCCATAAAAGAGCTCGCTATACCCGCGATTGTTCCGCGGGGGTTATTATGATCCATGAGTATTGGCTTCATCACGCCGCTAGTAACGCAAGCAAGCTTGGTCTCCGGACCCTTCGCAATCAAACAAATATTCTTGAAATTAATTGAAATCAGCTTTCAAAAACTCTGAGAGACCACCGGAAACCAGCATTTTGCTCGACGACTTGCTGATTGACGTCGGACGTCGCTCTGTATGGCGGGATAACGAAGCACTGCGATTGCCGGATTTGAGCTTTGATGTACTCATGGCGCTCATTGAAAAGGCACCGGCAGCCGTTAGCGCGGACAGTCTCGCCCGTACCGTTTGGAAAACCGAACATGTGACGAGTGAGACCGTTGCTCAACGCATCAGGCTACTTCGTCGTGCTCTTGGCGACGAGCCGAAGTCCCCGCGATATATCAGAACGGTGCGTAACGCGGGCTATGCCTGCGTAGCATCTGCAGAGTCAATTTGCAGAACCCCGCCAATACCCCCGCAACGCCGAAAGACCGTTCTGCGGAACGTCGGAGTCTCGACCCTGGCGCTTATTCTGGCTGCAGCGATTTATTTTGTTCGAGCGACAACACCTGTTGATGGAAGCGATGTTGCTATGGCTTCGCCTCCGCCCGTGACGCTGTCTATTTTGGAGCGCGCTCGGGGCCTGATGAAGGCTCAGCAAGCGGACGAGACCGATCAGGCGATTGAAATGCTTCGTGAAGCTCGCGAGCTCGACCCGTCCAATATCGACGTCATCGTCTCGCTGAGCTTTGCGCTATCTACACGGGCTACAAAATTCCGGGGGACGGATTCCGACGCGTCGGAAGCGGAGCAATTGGCGCGCAGCGCACTCCAGACTGATAGCGGGGTGAGTGGCGCTTGGCACGCGTTGGCTTATGCGCTCGATTCACAAGGACGTGTCGACGAGGCTCTGGGTTCGTATACCCGTGCTTTCGAGCTGAACCCAGCTGACGTGTCTGCCATGTCAAGCGCAGCATACTTGTTATCCGTGCGTGGACGATTCTTCGAGGCGCTCAGTCTTGAGGCGCGCGCGATGAGTGACCGGGACTACTCGCGTTATGCGGATATACAAATCGCCGTTGCACTCGAGCTCGTTAACCACCCCGCAGCGGAGCCCTGGTTTTCTCGTGCCGAAACGCTGATTCGCAATCAAGTCGTATACCTCGCCGAAGTCGCGAGTGCTCGCTTGCGTTCAGGCGCGCCCAACGCGGCGCTTGCCGTTCTCTCGCAAGAGTCGGGTTCTGACGTTTCTTCTCTTCGACTCGCTCGGATTAAGGGTCGGGCTTTTCTTGCGTTAGGTGACAGAGATACAGCACGTACCCACTTCAGCGCTGCTAAGGGCTGGGGTGAGTTTGACCTCGCGGCGCTAGACGTGCTCGAAGGAAATGACCGACTGGCGATACAGCAGATTCGTTCGGCGGAATCGTCGATGATCAGCGGAAACTCCTGGCCGGGCGTACGGATTAGCCTCGCCGAGATATACGGAGCTATGAAGAATAGAACTGCAACACTCGATTACTTGTCGCGCGCCGTCGATCTGGGTTGGCGAGATATCGGAGCGATTGAGCACTCGCCGTATCTTCAGGGCATTGTTCTAACGGACGAATGGCAGCAGATAAGAACACGCATCGAGCGAGAACTGGAGATACAACGCAATCTCATCGACGGCTCGAGTGAGCTCTCTGGTCTGATTGGGATATAGACGGCCAGAACAAAAAAGGGTCCGCAAGGGACCCTTTTCTTGTTTGGCGCGCCTGGAAGGATTGACTCTCATCGGCTATGGCCGATGCTCGGGCCTTCGGCCCGTTGCCGCCTAGGGCGGCAACGTCCAAAACGCAGTGCGTTTTGTCGAACCGAGAGGTTCGAACCAAGACTTCCAGGAAGGCAAACAAAAAAGGGTCCGCGAGGGACCCTTTTCTTGTTTGGCGCGCCTGGAAGGATTCGAACCTCCGACCGCCTGGTTCGTAGCCAGGTACTCTATCCAGCTGAGCTACAGGCGCGTATTTGTGTTCCGGACATGTGTCCGCTGAACAGGCCGCGCATTATAGAAGTGCTGCCTATCCAAGGCCAGAAAAAAGTGGCGGAGAGAGAGGGATTCGAACCCTCGATGGGCTATTAACCCATACTCCCTTAGCAGGGGAGCGCTTTCGACCACTCAGCCATCTCTCCGGTTCTGGTCATCCGGCTCGCGGCCGGCCGCAGAGTTTAAGTCACTGGTGGGTGTAGGGTAAAGATGTGCCGCGAATTGATTACTCGCAAGCGGCTGCTGTGGGCCCTTCGTCGGCTGATTCGTTCTGAATCCGCTCGAAGATTTCCTGTCTGTGGACGGAAACGTCCTTGGGTGCGTTGATGCCCAGGCGAATCTGGTTGCCTTTGACGCCCAGCACTGTCACTGAAACGTCTTCGCCGATGACTACGGTTTCCCCAACCCGTCGGGTCAGAATCAACATGAAGCTCTCTCCCTTTCTTCGGCTACAGCCTCTCCGTGGCTGCGACCATTCCAGACTCGCGAATCGGGCAAGCATCTCAACATGCCCACTGAGTATCGTCTGTCTATTTCCGCTAGTACTGTCACGTCGTCCCTAAAAATTTCGAACTTGTTCTATGACAGCGCTAACAATGCACACACCTTGAGCACTATTTGCTCGAGACCGCCGAATTAGATCGTAAAGGAATGGATAATGCAAAGGTAAAATTCAAAAATACCCTCTTGTAACACCCTGAAATTTTGGGGAATTTATTCCCGCACTCAGGGAAAGTCGGTATACCCGTTCCTTTGGTAACAATTAGCGCGTTTTTTCGTTGACCCAATCAACAACCAAACCCAATGATTCATCGAGGTTCTCGGGTTGATTTCCGCCAGCCTGCGCAAAATCCGGGCGCCCGCCACCTTTTCCACCGACGCCATTCGCTACCACATTGACGAGTTCTCCGGCCTTTAAGGATGTCGTCAGGCTCTTGGATACGCCTGCGGCAAGACGGACCTTGTCCCCCTCCGCGGTACCCAGAACGACCACGCTCTTCGGCCCAAGCTTGTCTTTCAATTGATCGACCGCATCGCGCAGAGATTTGGCATCAGCTCCATCTACGCGCACGGCCAATACCTTGATATCCCCGACCGCCACAGCCGACGCAGTCAGGTCTGTACTGCCACCTGACACCAACTGCTTGCGCAGGACCGCCAATTCCTTCTCCAGGGATTTACCGCGAGCCAGCAACTGCTCTACCTTCATCACCGCTTCTTCCGGCGCGGCTTTCATTCGAGCGGCCACTTCTGAGAGCGCCTTGGCTTGCTGCCGTGCGAATGACAAAGCGGCGGATCCGGTGACCGCTTCAATACGCCGTACGCCGGCTGCTACGCCCGACTCGGAGACGACACGGAATGAGCCGATATCGCCCGTGCGACTGACGTGCGTCCCGCCGCACAATTCCATCGAGGTGCTACCGAGTCGCAGGACACGCACATCATCGTCATATTTCTCGCCAAACAGCGCCATAGCGCCCGCCTCGACCGCATCGTCGAAAGCCATGACCTTGGTCTCAGCCGCATGATTGGCGATGATCTCGGCGTTAACCTGATCTTCGATAAGGTCCAACTCTTCCCGCGTCACCGGCTGTTCGTGCGCGAAATCGAAACGCAGTTTCTCGGCGTCTACCAACGATCCTTTCTGTACGACATGCTCCCCGAGTATGTGTCGCAACGCAGAGTGCAGCAGATGCGTTGCCGAGTGATTACGACGTATCAATGCGCGACGCTCACCGTCGACAACGGCCTCCAGCTTCTGGCCGACACTGAGCGTACCGATGCGCTGCGATCCGACATGCACATGCGCCGCGTTGTCCTTGCGCGTGTCCTGAACGGCAAACTGGCCATCCGGTCCTTTCAATACGCCGGTATCACCGACCTGCCCGCCGCTCTCCGCGTAAAACGGCGTGGTATCGAGCACCACCACCGCAGGCTGCCCAGCCTCGACCTCTTGAACCTCGGCGCCGTCCACATAGATGGCGACGACCTCACGCCCTTCATCGTGCTCAGACTCGTAACCGGAGAAGTCGGTAGCAACATCAAGGTTAAGTGCATCCGAGCCCGCAGCACCGAATTTGCTCGCTGCCTTGGCGCGCGCTCTTTGCGCGGCCATTGCACGTTCAAAGCCGACCTCCTCTACGCTGAGGTCTCGCTCGCGCGCCATATCAGCGGTCAGGTCCATTGGAAATCCGTAGGTATCGTAGAGCTTAAACACCAGCTCACCGTCGAGCACCGCACCGTCCAACTCGGCCATCGCCGCCTCGAGCATGCTCATACCCTGCTCAATCGTCTCAGCGAATCGTTGCTCTTCGCGCAACAGCACCTCTGCGACCTTCGACTCCGCCTTAAGCAATTCCGGGTAGGCCTCGCCCATTTCCTTAGCCAGTGCGGCAACTAGCTTGTGGAAGAATGGTTCGCGCTGGCCGAGCATGTATCCATGGCGAATGGCACGACGAATGATCCGACGCAAGACGTAACCGCGACCCTCGTTTGATGGCCGCACGCCATCGGTCACGAGAAATGCACAAGCCCGGATGTGATCTGCAATGACTCTGAGAGACGCATTGTCGCTGAATGGCACTCCGACAGCTGCCGCAACCGCCTCAATCAGGCGACGAAAGATATCGGTGTCGTAAATTGTGTGGACGCCCTGCATAACGGCGGAGACACGCTCAAGACCCATGCCGGTATCAACCGAAGGCTTGGGCAGGGGCGTGAGCTCACCTGACGCGTCTCGATCGAACTGCATGAACACAAGGTTCCAGATCTCTACGTAACGATCGCCGTCCTCATCCGGGGAGCCCGGCGGGCCGCCAGCAACCTCGGGGCCATGATCAAAGAAGATTTCGCTGCAAGGTCCGCAAGGGCCGGTATCACCCATCTGCCAGAAGTTGTCTTTCTCATCCAATCGCGAAATCCGATCGGCGGGGACGCCGATGTCGTCGCGCCAGATTGCGGCAGCCTCGTCATCCTCGCGGAAGACAGTCACCCAGAGACGCTCCTCAGGAATCTCCAGCACCTCAGTGACAAACGACCAGGCAAACCGAATCGCGTCGCGCTTGAAGTAATCACCGAAGCTGAAATTGCCGAGCATCTCGAAGAAGGTGAGGTGCCGGGCGGTATAGCCGACGTTCTCCAGATCGTTGTGCTTGCCGCCCGCACGAACACACCGTTGGGATGTCGTCGCACGCTGATATGCGCGCTGCTCGCTGCCGAGAAAGACATCTTTGAATTGCACCATGCCCGCGTTGGTAAACAACAACGTCGGGTCGTTGCCCGGGACGAGCGGTGAGCTCGGGACAACGGTGTGGTCCTGTTCGGCAAAATAGCCGAGAAATGCGGCGCGAAGCTCGCTGGCGGTCAGAGTTTTCATAGCCGCCGGATTATTCCACAGGCAGCGGTCAGGACATAGCGACCGAAATCTGTTCCTGCGAAAAACCTCGGTAGGTCAGGAATCGCATCTGCTTGGCTTTGAGTTCGAAAGTCTCGGGAACGGCTTCGCCGTATTTGCGCACCCGGACATCTCGAGCCAGCGCACCCCAGTCGAACTCGCTCTCGCGCAGCGCTTCATCCACCAGCCCATCGCTCAATCGCTTCGCACGCAGCTCCGCGCGAATACGCTGCGGGCCTTTGCCTTGCCGGAATCGGCTCGACACAAATGCTTCAGCGAAGCGCCTGTCCGACTGCAGCCCCTCCTCGCGCAGGCGAGAGAGCTCTGCGACCACGACCTCGGGCTCGAAACCCCGGTCGCAGAGCTTATCTACTAACTCGTCGAATCCATGCTCGCGCCGGGCCAGCGCGTCCATCGCGCGCTTGCGGCACTGGTTCGGCGACAGGCTCGACGAATCTGGGTCGCTCACGCTTCTTCGGGTTCGTTCTCTTCTTCGGCCTCAATTGCCTCAGGATTCGGCAGGAGCACGCCACGAATTCGCGCTTCGATATCGTTGGCAATATCCGGATTGGTCTTGAGGAATTCGCGAACATTTTCCTTGCCTTGTCCGATGCGATCTCCGTTGTAGCTGTACCAGGAGCCCGCCTTATCGACGATGCCGTTGGCCACACCCAGATCGATCAGCTCACCCTCGAGGGAGATGCCCTGTCCGTAAAGAATCTCAAATTCCGCAATTCGGAATGGCGGTGACACCTTATTCTTGACGACTTTGACGCGTGTCTGGTTACCCACCACCTCATCGCCCTTCTTGATCGCACCGATTCGGCGAATGTCCAGGCGCACCGAGGAGTAGAACTTCAGCGCGTTACCGCCCGTCGTCGTCTCCGGGCTGCCGAACATGACGCCGATCTTCATACGAATCTGGTTGATGAAAATCACCATCGCGTTGGATCGTTTGATGTTACCGGTCAGCTTGCGCAGCGCCTGCGACATCAATCGCGCCTGCAGGCCAACGTGCGAGTCACCCATCTCGCCCTCGATTTCCGCTTTTGGCGTTAATGCAGCCACCGAATCGACCACAATCACGTCGACTGCCCCGGAGCGCACCAGCATGTCGGTGATTTCCAGCGCTTGCTCGCCCGTGTCGGGTTGGGACACCAGAAGATCATCGACGTTCACACCGAGTCTCTCGGCATATTGCGGGTCCAGCGCGTGTTCGGCATCAACGAATGCCGCGGTTCCGCCCGCTTTCTGTGCCTCAGCAACAACCTGCAGAGTCAATGTGGTTTTACCCGAGGACTCCGGGCCGTAGATCTCAACGACTCGGCCTTTCGGCAACCCGCCAATACCCAGCGCGACGTCCAGACCGATGGAGCCCGTGGAAACCGCCTCGACGTTCTTGCTCGCAGAGCCATCGCCCAGCCGCATGACCGAGCCTTTGCCAAACTGTTTCTCGATTTGCCCGAGGGCGGCGGCGAGTGCTTTTTTTCTGTTGTCGTCCATTATCGATATCGCTCCGGCGAGATTGGCTCCCGCATCAAACTACTGTATGGATAAACAGATTATTCCATAACTCTGCGGTAAATGCAGCGTGGCGTTTCTGTACGACTGAACTGGATTTAAAGTTGGTTTCAGCTGATCTGTGCAAGCTGTTGATCCAGCTCGCAGAGCACCCAGGCAACCGTCTTGGCGCGAACCTCATCGCGGTCACCACGGAAACGCTCCATGCGCGCAATCGTACCCTCCGCCGATGACCAGGCCGCCCACACGGTACCGACCGGCTTGTCCGGGGTGCCACCTCCGGGGCCGGCGACGCCACTCGTTGCAACCGCATAATCGGCGCCGGCAAGCAACCGCACGCCCTCGGCCATTTGTGTGACCACCGACTCGCTGACCGCACCATGAGTGTCCAGCGAGGCCTCACTCACGCCCAGTAGCTGCATCTTGGCAGCGTTCGCATAGCTCACTACGCCATAACCGAACCATGCTGAACTGCCCGGCAGATCGGTGAGCAATTTCGCGATCCAGCCCCCGGTGCAGGACTCAGCTGCCGCCAGTGTCTGCCCCCGCTCGGTCAGCATTGTCGCCAATCCCTGCACTGCGCGCTCCGCCTGCACCAGCGGCGGCTGGCCAGGCCTCGGAAACACTCCGGTCAAGTCACTTCTCCTGCGAGCACGTCGTAGAGTGCAGCATACCGCTGCACCATTCGTTCGATCGAGAATGATTCGGCCACGCGCCGGCTCGCGTTGGCGCCCATCTTGGCGCGCAGGTCAGGATCACCGAGTAGGTGTCCGATTGCAGCGGCCAAAGCCACGCTGTCTCCTGGCGAGACCAACAGACCGGTGTGTTCGTGTGCCACTACCTCGACAACCCCACCGGCCTTGAAACCGACGACCGGCACCCCGAGCGCGCCTGCTTGCAACAGGCTCACGCCCAGCCCCTCCTTGAGCGCCGGATGCACGAGCAGTGTCAGGCTACCCATCAGCTGTACTAGATCATCACGAAATCCTGCAAACACCACCGTGTCGGAAAGGCCTAGGTTTGCCACCTGCGCTCGCAGCTCCGACTCAAGCGGTCCCTGACCAAAAAACACCACACGCAACCCGGGGAACCGATCACGCAAACCCGGTAAGCCTTCGATGAGGAATCTGTGCCCTTTGCGGTCGATGAGCTGCGCGACGACACCAATGACTGGCGTGTCTTCGGAACAATCCGCGAGGATGGACCGGACGTCTGTTTGCGGCGCCGCGCCGAGTGTGTCGCTGTCGACCGCGCTGCGGATGGTGAGCAGCAACTCTTCCGGCACAGCGGCTGCCTTCAGAACATCCGCAATGGCATCGCTAATGGCAACCACTCGACGGAAACGTCCACGCATGAGCCAGCGCAGAAAGCCGCCCGGCACGTTATCGACCCGTCGCGTCAAAATCGCCGGACAGCGCGCAAAAGCACACGCCAGTGGTCCGAGCCAATCCGCACCGCGCCGACTATGCACGTGCACCAGATCGATCGACTCCCGGCGCAACCATCGAGCAAGCCGCAGCACCGCAAATAGATCATGCTCACCTGCGTAACGCAGAGCCAGATGCGCTTGCCCCTGACGCACCGACCACTGCTGGAGGGCGCTGCTCTCGGGCGTCACAAGCACGTGTTCGTGGTCACCGTCTCGCATAGCGTCGAGCAGGTAACGCACCTGCGCAGCGCCGCCGTAGTTATGCCGGCCGAATTCGAGGTGGGCGATTTTCACGGGCGCATCGTGACACGTTCGACTTGTCGTGAACATCTCGCTAGCATCCAGAACCGTTTCGCGAGCAATCGATTCCCAGCGCATGGCCGACGCCTCTCAGCACACACCCATGATGCGCCAGTACCTGGCGTTAAAGGCCGGCTACCCGGACACACTCCTGTTCTATCGCATGGGCGATTTCTATGAGTTGTTCAACGAAGACGCTGTGCGTGCGGCCGGGTTGATCGACATCACGCTGACCGCGCGCGGCAAATCCGCCGGCGAGCCGATTCCGATGGCAGGTGTCCCGTATCACGCGGCGGACGGCTATATCGCAAAGTTGCTCGCGCTGGGCGAGTCAGTAGCTATCTGCGAACAGGTGGGTGATCCCGCCACGAGCAAGGGTCCCGTCGAGCGTGAGGTCGTGCGTATTGTGACGCCGGGAACGCTGACCGACGAATCCCTGCTCGATGCGCGCCCCAGCATCGTGGCTGCGATTTGCTGGCAAAAGGATGGCGTCGGCGTTGCCGCGTTGGAACTCGCGGCGGGCCGCTTCGAAGTGGCACTGGTCGGCACGAGTCTCGACGATATCGCCTCGGAACTCGCTCGACTTGGCGCGGCAGAGATTTTGTTCAGGGAAGCGGATGAAGCGCGCCTCACCGCGCTGAAGACACAGTGGCCCGGTGTGGTCTGGCAGGCCAGCCATGACTGGCACTTCGATCCCGAAACCGCCGAACGATTACTGGTCGAGCACTTCGGTACGCGCGACTTGTCGGGCTTTGGTCTCGTTGAGACCGATGCGCGCATCATGGCATGCGGCGCCTTACTCGAGTACGCGCAACGCACACAAAAGCGTGCTTTGCCGCACGTCAGGAGCCTGCGGGTCAGAGACATCGATACGCATGTCAAACTGGACGCAACCACGCGGCGTAACCTGGAACTGGATACCAGCCTGTCGGATAACCCTGCGCTGACCGTTGCAGGCGTTCTTGACCACTGCGCAACAGCCATGGGCAGCCGCTTGTTGCGGCGCTGGCTGCGCGAGCCGCTGACCGACAATGCCGACCTGAATGCCCGCTACGACGCGATCGAAGCACTGGCGGACGTCAGCGCACGCACGCGACTGAACACCGCATTGGAACGCTGCGGAGATGTCGAACGTATCCTCGCGCGTATCGCCTTGCGGCGCGCCAGACCGCGTGACCTGGCACGTTTGAGCGTCACCCTCGGGGTACTACCCGAGGTTGCGCAATCACTCGAGCTGCTCGACGGATCGCTGCTCGGTTCGCTTCGCACCCAGCTCGGTGACCATACCCACCTCGCGCACCACCTCGACGAAGCAGTTCAGGATACGCCGCCCGCTTTCCTGCGAGACGGGGATGTCTTCAAGAGCGGGTTCGACAGCAAACTCGATGAGCTGCGCGAGATACGGGATAACGCGAACGGCTTTCTGGAGGCCTTGGAGGTCCGCGAGCGCGAGCGCACCGGTTTGGCAACGTTGAAGGTGGGCTATAACCGGGTCCATGGCTACTACATCGAAATCAGCAAGGCGCAGGCCGTCGATGCGCCAGAGGAATACACGCGCCGCCAGACGCTGAAGGCAGCCGAACGCTACATCACACCGGAGCTCAAGCGCTTCGAAGACCAGGTGCTCGGCGCGCGTGACAAGGCGATGGCTCGCGAGCGGGAATTGTTTGAGCAGCTGCTCGACGAATTGCAGGCCGAATTGCCGGGCTTGCAAACGATGGCGGCCGCGCTCTCTGCAATTGATGTTCTTGCTAATCTCGCCGACGTTCGCGAACGGCTTCAACTGGTGCGGCCAAAACTCGTTGATCAACCCGTTATCGAAGTCGAGGGTGGACGGCATCTGGTAGTGGAACACGCGCTCGGCGACCGGTTTGTTCCGAACGATTTGCGAATGGATGCCCAACGCCGGTTGCTTGTCATCACTGGGCCCAACATGGGCGGTAAATCAACCTTCATGCGCCAAACCGCGCTGCTCGTGATCCTCGCGCGCATGGGCAGCTTCGTACCGGCAACGGCGATGCGTCTTGGGCCGATTGATCGCGTGTTCACGCGCATCGGCGCTAGCGACGATCTCGCCGGTGGACGCTCCACCTTCATGGTGGAGATGACCGAGACCGCGAACATCCTGCACAACGCGACGGACCACAGTCTTGTTCTGATGGACGAGATCGGACGCGGCACCAGCACCTTCGACGGGTTGTCTCTGGCGTGGGCAGCAGCGGACCACATGGCCTCAACGGTACGCGCGTTCACGCTGTTCGCAACACACTACTTCGAACTCACGGGCTTGCCACAGAGCCAACCCACTGCCGCCAACGTGCACCTCGATGCAACGGACCACAACGGGCGGTTGGTGTTCTTGCACAGTGTTAAACCCGGCCCTGCAAATCAGAGTTATGGCTTGCAGGTCGCCGCGCTCGCCGGCGTTCCTCGTGCCGTCGTCAAGCGCGCCCGTCGTTACCTCGCCCATCTGGAAGCGGATCAAGGCGGCGGCGATACAGGCCAGGCCACTTTGGACTTCAGTGCAATAGAGCCAGAAGCGGAGGGATTGAGCGAAAGCGAGGCGGCGATCCTCGATGCGGTTAGCGGTCTGGACCCTGACGGGCTGTCTGCGCGCGACGCGCTTGAACTCATCTATCAGTTAGCTGCGCTCAGCAAACGCTAGCATCACGACATTTCGCGGAGTTTCTTGCGCTCGCGGTTGAATCGACCGTGGTTCAGGAACGCGGCGACCTGATCGGTCACCTCGCGAGATGTCACTAGTGTTGTGTGCGTTGCGGCAAGTTTGAGGTGATCAGTGAGTAATGGGGATCGCGTCTCTTCGACTGCGACAGTACCGTCATTGGGTTCGGGAAGATTGGTGACGACCCGACCGAGACCAACGCCCAACGTGCCGGCGATCATCCCGATTTCCCTGACGTCAAAACAGGGAGCCCAGCGCGATGCATCCTGTGCGAGCACTTCCTCAACCAATGATTGTCCGAGCAGGCTCCCATCCCCGGGTAGCATCGCGATGCGCTCGGCGGCGACGCCACCGGCCAGCGGGGTGCCCAACATCACCACCCGACCGGGCGGTGCGGCATCCCACTCAGACAGCATCTTGAGAATGACAAGACCACCTAGGCTGTGGCCGACAAAATGACACTGGCTACCGGGACGCGGCCTTAGCTCGTGTTCGGCAAACTCCCGCAGATGTTTGGCGTTCTGCTCGAGCGTCGCGCGTACGGTGCGGTAGTGGAGTTGGCGCGTATCAAACCGGTATCGATCGGTCAGTCGGCGGCGCATCACGCTGGCTTCGGTGCCGTTGAGCCAGAGCCCGTGCACCATCACGACATGCGAGGTCTCGCCGTCGGTCACGCGTCCTGCTTACGCAGTCGAATACCGGTCTCGCGCAGCTGTTGCGCAGATACGGCGCCCGGCGCATCGGTAAGCGGGCAATGCGCCGACTGTGTTTTCGGGAACGCGATGACATCACGAATGCTATCGGCGCCCGCCATCAGCATGACCAGTCGATCCAGACCGAAGGCGATACCACCATGCGGAGGACAGCCGTACTGCAAGGCGCGTAGCAGGAAGCCAAACTTCTCTTCTGCTTCTTCGTCGGAGATGCCAAGCGTTTCGAACACCGCCGCCTGAATCGATTGATCGTGGATACGGATCGAACCGCCACCCACTTCCGAACCGTTCAACACCATGTCGTACGCTCGCGACGGTGCTTCGCCGGGATTCTCGCGTAACGCATCGGCATCATCGACGCCCGGTGCGGTGAATGGATGGTGCAAAGAAGTCCAGCGCCCGGACTGTGCATCCTTCTCGAACATCGGGAAGTCGACCACCCACAACGGTCGCCAGCCTTCCGCGACCAGTCCGCGATCTTCGCCAAGCTTGACGCGCAACGCGCCGAGCGCATCGTTAACTACGCGTGCTTTATCCGCACCGAAGAACACCACGTCGCCGCTCTTGGCGCCGGTGCGTTCAAGAATACCGGTGACCGCCGCATCCGGCAGGAACTTCAGAATCGGAGACTGTAAGCCATCACGTCCTGCGTCTACGTCGTTGACCTTGATGTATGCAAGCCCCTTCGCGCCATAGCGACCGACGAAACTGGTGTACTCATCGATGTCCTTGCGTGAAAGTTCAGCCCCCCCTGGCAATCGCAGTGCAGTTACCCGGCCTTCGGGATCCTGCGCAGGTCCTGCAAAGACTTTAAATTCGACGCCGTCCATCAGGTCGGCAACCTCAACCAGCTCGAGGTCGATCCGAAGGTCGGGCTTGTCCGAACCATATCGGTGCATTGCCTCGGCGTAAGTCATACGCGGGAATTGCGCGTAGAGATCAATATCCATGACGGTCTTGAACAGATGGCGCACCATCGCCTCCATCATGCCCATGACGTCCTCTTCGTCGACGAACGACATCTCGATATCGAGCTGGGTGAATTCTGGCTGTCGATCCGCCCGCAAGTCCTCGTCACGGAAACACTTGACGATCTGGTAGTACCGGTCGAGGCCGGACATCATCAAGAGCTGCTTGAAGATCTGTGGTGACTGCGGGAGCGCGAAGAATTTGCCGGGATGCGTGCGACTAGGAACGATATAGTCGCGCGCGCCTTCCGGCGTTGCCCGCGTCAGCATCGGTGTTTCGACGTCCACAAACCCCGCCTCGTCGAGGTACGAACGCATCGCGCGCGTCACGGCATGGCGCAATCGGAGGTTGCCGAGCATGTGCTCGCGACGCAGATCGAGGTAGCGATAGCGCAAACGCAACTCTTCATTGGTCTGCTCATCGTGATGGAACGGTGGCGTCTCCGCGGCATTGAGAATTTCAAGTTCGCTGCCGACCAACTCCACCTTACCGCTGGTCATCGCCGGGTTGGCCATGCCCTCGGGGCGCAGTCGCACTGACCCGGTGACTTTCAGCACGTACTCACTGCGCAGCCGCTCAGCGGCCTCGAACAGCGCATCGTCGCCCGGGTTGAATACGACCTGGAGCAATCCTTCGCGGTCGCGCAAATCGACGAAAATGACGCCGCCGTGATCGCGTCGCCTGTGTACCCACCCGGTAACGGTGATGGTTTGGTCGACCAGTTGCTCGTCAACTTGTCCGCAATAGTGTGTGCGCATGCTTTGGGCCTGCCAGGGAATAATGGGATGATGCGTCGTGGCATTCACGACGCAAAGCCGCGCGATTTTAGGGCTTGTCTATCTCACCCGCAAGCGCTGGAGGCAGCTGGTCTTGCTCCCATGGGGGCACAACGACGCCCAGCGAGATGATCATCTTGAGGGCCGACTCAACGTCCATATCGAGTGGGATCGCCTCATCCCGAGCCACCATGATGATGAAGCCCGAGGTCGGATTCGGCGTCGTCGGCACGAAAGTGCAGATCATCTCCTTGCCGGTCCTTGCCTGGACTTCGCCAAGATCCGAGGACGTCTGAAAGGCGAGGCTGTAGAGCCCCTTTCGTGGGTACTCGATCAGCAAAACCTGCTTGAACGATTCGCCCGTCGGCGAAAACACGACCTCGGCGAAATTCTTGACCGCCGAATAGATGGTTCGAATTAGCGGCACCCGGTTCAGCAGCTGCTCGCTCGCCAGCACCAATCGCCGACCGACAATGTTCGCTGTGAAGAGTCCAGTCAAGAGGAGAATGAGCACAGATACGATCGCGCCCAGACCCGGAATATCGCCGAGGAACTCCTTCAACGGTGAGTCGGGCAGCCAACGCAACAACCCGTCGAGACTGCTGTCCGTCAGGTCGATCAGGATGCGTACCAGGAATACCGTGACGCCGATCGGCAGCCATATCAGCAATCCTGCAATGAGATAACGACGAAACCAGCTCATAACCAATCAGGCAGCTTCGCCACTCCCGGATGATTTCGAAGATTTCTCGGACTTCTTCTCGCTCTTTTCGCTGGAGCTCTTGTCTGCCTTTTTGTCACCGCCGTCGGCGAGATTGCGTCGCTTGTCCTTGTCGGTCTTGAAGTCTGTCTCATACCAGCCCTGACCCTTCAGTCGAAAACTGGGCGCGGAGATTTTTTTCTTGAGCGACGGATTGCCGCATTGCGGGCAATCCACGAGCGGTGCATCTGCAATTTTCTGCAGCGCATCCATTTCGTAGCCACAATCGCGGCAGACGTACTCGTATATGGGCATTGGGGTGACCTCCAGTACAGCGCGGCCTGGCGCACTGCCAGGCCGCATAGTGAAGTAATCTTTCGCGGCGTACAACGCCGCAACGCGGTCAGGCCGCCTCAAATTCCAGGTTTTGTGTACCCACAGCGCTGTCCGCGGGCCGCACGTTAATCGTCTGCCCGTCGGTGAACTCGCCCGCCAGGATGCGCTCCGCGAGCGGGTTTTCGATCTCAGTCTGGATCGCGCGCTTCAGGGGCCGTGCGCCATAAACCGGATCAAAACCAACCTCGGCGAGCTGATCCAGCGCATCCGTGTCGATCTGCAGGGTAAGGTCTCGCTCCGCTAATCGCTGCTTGAGCCTTTCCAGCTGGATCTCCACGATCTTGCGAATGTGAGACTTCGCCAGCGCGTGGAACACCACAACGTCATCCACTCGGTTGATGAACTCGGGTCGGAAGTGGCTGGACACGACCTCCATCACCGCATTCTTCATGGTGTTGTAATCGGCTTCCTCGCCCATTCCCTGAATGCGATCGGAGCCCAGGTTCGAGGTCATGATCACAACGGTGTTGCGGAAGTCGACGGTGCGTCCCTGACCATCGGTCAAGCGGCCATCATCGAGCACCTGAAGCAGCACGTTGAACACATCCGGATGCGCTTTCTCGACCTCATCGAGCAAGATCACCGAATAAGGTCTTCGCCGCACCGCCTCGGTGAGGTATCCGCCAGACTCGTAGCCCACGTAGCCCGGCGGCGCACCGATCAGTCGGGCGACCGAGTGCTTTTCCATGAACTCTGACATGTCGATGCGCACCATGGCATCGTCGCTGTCGAACATAAAATGCGCCAGGGATTTAGAGAGCTCTGTCTTGCCGACGCCGGTAGGCCCAAGGAACAGGAATGAGCCAATCGGTCTGCCGGGATCGCCAAGCCCCGCGCGCGAGCGCCGGATCGCGTTGGATACGGCGGTTACTGCCTCAGTTTGTCCGACAACCCGTTCGGCCAGCGAAGACTCCATGCGCAGCAGCTTGTCACGCTCGCCCTCGAGCATTCTCGAGACCGGGATACCCGTCCAACGCGACACAATCTCAGCAACCTCATCATCGGTTACCGAAGTGCGCACGAGTGACGGCGCTTCGGTTTCGTTATTCAACGCTTCCTCGAGCTGCTTCTCGAGTTCCGGCAACTGGCCGTACTGCAGCTCGGACATTCGCGCCAAATCGCCGGCACGCCGTGCAGTCTCGAGCTCGAGGCGCACGCGCTCAATCGACTCCTTGATGTGCGTCGCACCCTTCATGGCGGATTTCTCTGCCTTCCAGACCTCCTCCAGATCGGAATACTCGCGTTCCAGTCGGTCGAGTTCGGCCTCAAGGTCCTCAAGCCGTTTGCGCGACGCCTCGTCCGACTCCTTGTTAAGAGCTTCGCGCTCGATCTTCAATTGAATAATGCGTCGATCGAGACGGTCCATCGATTCCGGTTTGGAGTCGATTTCGATGCGGATTCGCGATGCCGCTTCGTCGATGAGGTCGATTGCCTTATCCGGCAGCTGGCGATCGGCAATGTACCGGTGCGACAGAGTCGCCGCCGCCACAATCGCCGGGTCGCTGATCTCAACACCATGGTGGACCTCGTAGCGCTCTTTAAGCCCGCGCAGAATGCCTACCGTGTCCTCTACCGTGGGTTCCTCCACCAGCACCTTCTGGAAGCGCCGCTCCAAGGCAGCATCCTTCTCGAGATACTCTCGATACTCATCCAGTGTGGTGGCACCCACGCAATGTAACTCACCACGAGCCAGCGCAGGTTTGAGCATATTGCCCGCGTCCATGGCGCCATCCGCCTTCCCCGCGCCGACCATGGTGTGCAGCTCGTCGATGAACAGAATGACCTGCCCTTCCTGTTTGGCGAGATCATTCAACACCGCCTTAAGGCGTTCCTCGAACTCACCGCGAAACTTTGCTCCAGCGATCAATGCGCCAAGGTCGAGTGAAAGCAAACGCTTATTGCGCATACCCTCAGGCACTTCTCCATTGACGATGCGTTGCGCCAGACCCTCGACAATAGCCGTCTTCCCAACACCGGGTTCTCCAATCAGCACCGGATTGTTCTTGGTGCGCCGCTGCAGAATCTGGATAGTCCGACGAATCTCCTCATCGCGCCCGATGATGGGATCAATCTTGCCCTGCACCGCGCGTTCAGTGAGGTCGATCGTGTACTTATCGAGCGCCTCACGTTGTTCCTCTGCATTCGCATCATCCACGGTATCGCCACCGCGGATCGCATCGATTGCTTTGGCGATCGCCTCGCGGGTGAAGCCCGCCGCGGATAACGCACGCCCTGCTGCGCCAGTGTCTTCGGTTGCCGCCAACACGAACAACTCGGACGACAGGAACTTGTCGCCGCGCTTTTGCGCAAATTTGTCGGTGACGTTCAATACGCGCGCGGTTTCATTGCCAAGATGCACATCGCCAGCCGCGCCCTCGACTTGCGGCAGTCTTTCCAGTGCCTCGCCGAGACCCGCGCGAAGTTGGTTGAGGTTACCGCCGGCCTGCGTGAGTAGACCGCGCACGGTGCCACCGTCCTGATCCAGCATGGCGAGCAGAACATGGATGGGTTCGATGATTTGATGATCCCGGCCGACTGCGAGCGATTGTGCATCCGCTAGCGCGAGCTGGAACTTTGCAGTGAGCTTGTCCATTCGCATGCTGGACACCCCCAGATCAAACTAAACTTCCCCTGATATGTGCACGTTCGACCGGGTTTTCAAGCCGTCGGGTTAGTCGGGCAACAAGCGGATAAGGCTCGCCATGCGCCCGGTCGGGGCACTGCGTCGATGGGAAAAGAACCGATCATCCAGTGCGAAACTGCAAAGACCTGCGTCGGTAATCCGTCGCACGCCGACCGATCGCAGTGCGATCACCGCCAGCGACTTGAGATCTGCCTGCCACCTCCCACGCTCGTTAGGCGCAAAACAGTTGGTCGCAAGATGATCTTCCGTAATGAATGCCTCGCGTACAGCGTCGTCCACCTCGTAGTGCGCCTGCGAGATAGCAGGCCCAATCCAGGCAACCACCGCACTCGCAGGGGTGGACATTGCCGCGACCGTGTTTTGGATGATACGCGCCGCGAGTCCGCGCCAACCCGCATGAATCGCTGCGATTTCATCTCCCGCCGCTGAGGCGAGCAATATCGGCATACAGTCGGCTGTCAGTATCGCCAGAGTCACGTCTTGCCGTTTCGAAATGATCGCGTCAGCCTCGACCCCCGGCATCCACTGACCATCAGCAATGACATGGTTGCCGTGCACCTGATTTAGCCACAAGGGGGACGCAGGCAACCCGGCGTCGTGAATCAACTGCTCCCGATTCTCGCTCACCGCAGCCGGGTCGTCGCCCACGTGATCACCAAGATTCATGCTCGCGTAACGTCCTTCGCTAACCCCACCCTCGCGGGACGTTGTGAACGCCTGCACGCGCCTTGCTAACAGCCCGCCAGGCGCTGCCCAGCCCGGCTTGATCAACTGCATGGCTTCACGACTCCAGATCCTGTAGTGCCTCTTCGAGTTGCACCATATCACTCGGCAAGGGCGCACTAACCGCGACGGGTTCACCGTTTCGGGGATGTGCAAAGCTGAGCGCCATGGCGTGCAGCGCCTGACGCGGGAACCCTGTCAACAATCGATTGAGCTGCTCGTTGCCGCCAGGCGGGATGCGCCGCCGACCACCGTACAGTCCGTCGCCGACGAGCGGGTGTCTGTGATGCGCGAAATGCACTCGAATCTGATGCGTGCGCCCGGTCTCCAAACTGATGTCGATGGCTGTGACGGCCGAGAATCGAGCATGAATCCGATAATGCGTCACCGAGGGTCTACCGTCTGGACGAACGCTCATCCTGAGTCGATCCTTGGGATGACGTCCTATCGGCGCGTTGATGGTGCCGCCACCGGTCAATGCACCGTGGCAAACCGCGCGATACGTGCGACTAATGGTGCGCTCCGCCATGGCACGGACCAACTCGGTATGGCTCTCCAGGTTCCGCGCCACCACAAGCAAGCCACTCGTATCCTTGTCGATACGGTGGATCAAACCGGCGCGCGGAAGCAGGTCCAGTTCGGGAAACTGGTGCAAAAGGCCATTGACCAACGTGCCATCCGGGTTGCCGGCGCCGGGGTGGACCACCAGCCCGGCGGGCTTGTTCACGATGATCAGATCGGCGTCCTGAAACACGATGTCGAGCCCGAGATCAGTGGGTCGATCACGTTCGACCGGTGCGAGATCGACCTCGATTTCGATCTGCTCGCCCCCCGCTACCCGTGTCCGGGGCTTCAACACCAAACCGTCGATCAGAATCTCGCCGGCCTTTAGCCAACCTGTCAGCCGGGATCTCGAATACTCCGGAAACAGTTCTGCAAGCGCCTGATCAAGGCGCAGCCCTTCCATTGCGTCGGGTACGGTGGCATTCATCGCAATTCGTGGCATGGCGGGGGAACAATCCGAGTCTGAGTTGTCGGATACGGTATACTCGCGCGCGCAGTAACGCCACGCCGGGCGTCAGCTGGCTCAAAAAATTTTAATTAGAACAACGACTTTTCCATGCATCTCAAGACTTCCACAGCGCTGTTGATCACGCTTCTCGCCGTGTTGTTGACCGGTTGCGCGTCCGACCCGGCAGCTCGCAACCAGGAATTCGGGGGCGCGACTGACATTTATGAGCGTGCGCAGCGTTCTATGAACAACGGCAACTTCCGCGAAGCCATCTTCATTTTTGAGCAACTGGAGTCGCGATACCCGTTCAGCGCTGTCGGTAAACAGTCTCAACTCGACCTGCTGTATTGCTACTACCGCAGCGGCAGCATGGAACAGGCGGTGGATGCGGCGGATCAGTTCGCTCGCGAGAACCCGACGCATCCGCGCGTGGACTACGCGCTGTACATCAAAGGTCTGTCGTTTTTCGACCCGGAGCCTGGGCCGCTCTCTCGCTTTTCGTTGTTTCGTGTTGATCGCGCCGACCGACCACCGAACGATGCCAAACGCGCCTTTCAGGCATTCCGACAGCTGGTAGAGCGCTACCCCGCCAGCGACTACTCTCAGGATGCGGTGCTGCGTATGCGCTTCATCAAGGACAACCTTGCGAAGTACGAGAACAACGTTGCTGATTATTATCTGCGCCGGGGCGCATACATCGCCGCGCTCAAGCGCGCGCGCGAGGCCTTGTTGACCTACAACGGCACACCTGCGAATGAGCGCTCGCTAGAGATCATGATCGACGCCTACACCGAGCTCGGCATGTCCGATCTCGCGAACGCCACCCAGGAAGTGCTCGACATCAACTTCCCGGCCGGCTGACCAGGACAAATCGCTAGTCGCCAGGGAATCCGTAGCCCGATGTAATCGGGTAGCGCCAATCCCGGCCAAACGCGCGGTCCGTAATGCGCACGCCCGGGGGCGCCTGACGGCGCTTGTATTCGTTGCGGCGAACCATACTCAACACGCGCACCACAGTCTCCCTGTCGAATCCGCGCGCCTCGAGCTCCCGAACCGATAAGTCCTGCTCAATGAACCCTCGCAGAATCGGGTCGAGCACATCGTATGGCGGCAAGGAATCCGTGTCCTCTTGATCCGGTCTCAACTCTGCCGAAGGTGGGCGGTCGATGACGCGCTGAGGAATCGGCTGCAACTCAGGCGACTGCAAATTGCGCCAGTTCGCAAGCGCGAAGACCTGGGTCTTGCTGCAATCCTTGATCGGCGCGAATCCGCCCGCCATATCCCCGTAGAGCGTTGCGTAGCCGACAGCCATTTCACTCTTGTTGCCCGTGGTGAGCAGCATGCGACCGGACTTATTCGAAAGCGCCATCAGGATCACACAGCGTGCGCGCGACTGAATGTTCTCTTCCGTGGCGTCTTCCTCGGTACCTTCGAATGCTGCCTTTAACTGCTGCATGCTCGCAGTGACAATCGGCTCAATCGAAATCACATCGTATTCCACACCCAGACGACGTGCCTGTTCAGCAGCGTCTGTCTTACTCATTTCCGAGGTGTAGTGATAGGGCATCATCACAGCGCGTACCGCGTCAGCACCGAGTGCGTCGACCGCAATCGCCAAAGTCAGCGCTGAATCGATGCCGCCCGACAAGCCTAGAATGATTCCCGGGAATCCGTTCTTCCTGACGTAGTCGCGCGTTCCCATAACGAGCGCGGCGTAGATGCTGGGCAGATCCTCGGCGACCGTGTGGATGTCCTCGATCTCAAGCGTCACCGAGTCCCGATCACGCCGGAGCAAAACGGTCGTGAAGTCTTCCTCGCATGCAGGCGCGCGGCCCAGCGTATCGCCCGCGGCATCCATGGCGAACGAGCCGCCGTCGAAAACCAACTCATCCTGACCGCCAACCATATTGACGTAGATGTGTGGGAGTCCGGTCGAGCGCGCCCGAGCGGCAACCACCTCTTCACGACGCTGCTGCGCCCCCACAGCGAAGGGTGAACCATTGATCGCGACAATGACCTCAGCGCCAGCGGCAGCCGCGGCCTCGCAGGGGCCCTCCTCCCAAGCGTCCTCACAAACAATCACGCCGATGTTGAAGCCATCGATGTCGACGACACAGGCGTCGCTCCCGGCTTCGAAGTAGCGCTCTTCGTCAAAGACCCGATAGTTCGGCAACAGCGTCTTATGGTAGCGCGCGATTTCCCGACCACCGTCGTAGACGTAGGCTGCGTTGAACAAACCGCGGTCGGTGTAATCCGGCGCTCCGGCGATGATCGCAATATCCGACGATGCGCCGGCAAGCGCTTCCAGCGCCTGGAGTACTCGTCGTTCGAGATCGCGGTGAAACAGCAAGTCCTCGGGCGGATAACCGCACAGCACGAGCTCGGGGAGCACAACAATGCGTGCGCCGAACTCGTTTTTTGCGCGATCCACCGCCTCGAGACAACGCTCAAGGTTGCCGGGCACATCGCCCACAAGCGGATTGATCTGCGCCATGCACAGCGTCAGTGGTCCGCTCATGACTGCCCGGCCATTTCCCGAATCAGCTGCCGAGGGCCGAAACCATCGCGTCACCAAGATCCGCCGGCGAGCGCACGGTGGTCACACCGGCGGCCTCGAGTGCCGCAAACTTGGCGTCGGCGGTGCCCTTACCGCCAGCAACAATGGCGCCCGCGTGGCCCATGCGTTTCCCTGGCGGTGCGGTGACACCGGCGATGTAGGAAACCACCGGCTTGCTGACATGATCGGCAATGTAAGCCGCGGCCGCTTCCTCATCGGAGCCGCCGATCTCACCGACCATGATGATGCCGGCGGTGTCGGGGTCGGCCTCGAACAACTCGAGGCAATCGATGAAGTTCATGCCACGAATCGGATCACCACCGATACCAACACAGGTGCTCTGACCGAGCTTGGCCTGGGTGGTCTGGAACACCGCCTCATACGTCAGCGTGCCGGAGCGTGACACGACACCGATCTTGCCTGGCATATGAATGAAGCCAGGCATGATGCCGATCTTTGCCTCACCCGGAGTGATGATCCCGGGGCAGTTCGGGCCAATTAGGCGACAGTCATAGTCCGCCAGTGCGGCGCGTACCTTGACCATGTCCAGCACCGGAATACCTTCGGTAATACAGACGATCGTTTTGATACCACCAGCAGCCGCTTCCAGAATCGCATCTGCGGCGAACGGTGGCGGCACGTAAATCATGCTGACGTCCGCGCCCGTCTCGCCGACCGCGTCTGCGACCGTGTTGAATACGGGCACGCCAAGATGTTGCTCACCACCACGTCCGGGCGTAACGCCGCCGACAACTTGCGTGCCGTAATCGATGCACTGCTCGGTGTGGAAAGAACCTTGCTTGCCGGTGATGCCCTGACAGATCACGCGGCTCGCTTTATTAACCAGAATACTCATTATCTCTTCCTGTCACGCGGCGACCGCGGCGACCGCTTTCTTGGCGGCGTCGGTCAGGTCTTCGGCAGTAATGATGGTCAGCCCGCTGTCCGCGAGTTTCTGACGCCCCTGTTCCACGTTAGTACCCTCAAGTCTTACAACGACCGGCACCTCGACACCGACCTCTTTGACGGCGGTGATGATGCCCTCAGCGATCAGATCGCACCGCACGATGCCACCGAAGATATTCACGAGGATGGCGCGCACCCGATCGTTCGAGAGAATCAGTTTGAACGCTTCAGAGACGCGCTCGGCGGTTGCGCCCCCGCCCACGTCGAGGAAGTTGGCGGGTTCGCCGCCGTGCACGTTGATCACGTCCATGGTCGCCATCGCAAGTCCGGCGCCGTTCACCATGCACGCGATATCGCCGTCCAACGAGACATAGTTGAGATCGTGCTCTGCCGCCCGCGCCTCTTTTTCGTCTTCCTGGCTGGGGTCGCGCAGCTCGGCAATCGCCGATTGCCGATAGAGTGCGTTTTCCTCGATGTTGATTTTCGCGTCGAGCGCGACGATCTCGCCCTCGCCGGTCGTGATCAGCGGGTTGATTTCCACCTGGCTCGCATCGATATCGATGAACATCTGGTAGAGCGCTCGAGCGACTTTAGCGAAGGCTTTCATCTGTGGCTTCGTCAGCTCCAGCCCGTATGCCATGTCGCGAATCTGATATTCAGCCAGACCTACTTCGGGCGCGATATTGACTGTGGTGATGCGCTCGGGTGTTTTCTCAGCGACTTCTTCAATGTCCATGCCGCCATCGGCAGACACAATGAAGGCCACCTTGCGGGCGTCCCGATTGACCACCATCGAAAGGTAAAGCTCTCGATCGATGTTTGATCCCGACTCAATATAGACCTTCTCGATGGGCAGGCCTTCAGCGTCGGTCTGTGGCGTGACCAGCTGTTGACCGAGCATACCTGCCGCGTAATCGCGAACCTCATCCAGCGTCTTGGCGAGCTTCACGCCGCCAGCTTTACCACGCCCACCCGCGTGTACCTGTGCCTTGACCACCCACAACGTACCGCCGAGCGCCTCTGCTGCAGCGACTGCTTCTTCCGGGGTCTCGGCGACCTGTCCTCTGGGTACCTGAATGCCGTAGTCCGAGAAGATTTTCTTGGACTGATACTCATGCAAATTCATGCTTGTCCCTATCTGTTGATGAATGCGGCGGGGCGCCGCATCTGTCCCGGCGCGTATTGTGGAGCAAAGCCACTTTGGGCGCAAAACCGTGAAGAAGTCCTCGTACTGCTGACGCCGGTCTGTACACTGGTTCGCCATGTCCGACGACACCATACGCAAACTGGTCTCAGCGCCACTGGTGCGCGCACCAGATCTGGAATCGCTCCCCGTAGCGCCCGAGCAGGACATCCGATGGCGCGCTCTGGCGGCTATCGCCGTATTTCGACTCCTGATCGCGGTATTGCTGACCGGAGTATTTCTGTCGAGCGACTCACCGCGTTTTTTCGGCGATCTGTTCCCACAGGCGTTCATCGTCACGGTCCTGATGTGGTTCGTTGCGGGTGTGATTGGCGCTTACGCTTGTGCGAGCCGCGCTCTACCCGTCGATTCCCAGACCGAGATGTTGTTGCTGATCGATATCGTGGCCATCGCTATTCTGTCTTTGGCCAGCGGTGGCGCCAGCAGCGGCGTTGCGGGTTTGCTAATTATCTTTATGGCTGGCGGCGCATTTATTCTCACCTCGCTGACCGCCCTGTTCTACGCGGCACTGGCGACGCTTGGTGTGCTCGGTGTGCAGGCCTACCTGAACGTGGTTGGCGCCGCCGAACTGGTGCAGTATCCGGCGGCGGGGCTGCTCTCAGCCGTGATGTTCGCTTCAGTACTCGCCATTGGCCCGCTAGCACGACGGCTGGCAGCGAGCGAGGCTCTAGCGCGCCAGCAGACCGCCGACATCGCCAATCTCGCTGAGCTGAACCGCTATGTGGTCCAGCACCTGCGCGAGGCCATAATCGTGGTCGACGGCGATGACAACATCCGTTTATTAAATGATGCTGCAGCCAGCCACCTAGGGGTGGGTCGAGCGGTAGCGGCGGGACCATTGCGCATACAATCGGTCGCGCTAGCAGAATTGGTCAATCGATGGCGCAGCGGTGGCACGATTGCGGCGCCCGGCACCCAGACCAGCATGCCGGGGGAGGACGGGTCTCGACTTCAGGTGCACATTGCCCAGTTCGGTGACGCAGAAAAAACCTCGGCACCCCTGTTGATCTTCCTCGAGGACATCAGCGTACTGGCTGAGCGAATTCAGCAAGGCAAGCTAGCCTCCCTCGGGCGATTGTCGGCGAGTATCGCGCACGAAATCCGAAATCCACTGGGCGCCGTCAGTCACGCTGCCCAATTACTATCGGAACAAGGCGACCCGGGGCAGACGGGGAAGCTGACCGATATCATCGCGCGCAACACCGGCCGCATATCAAGCATCATCGAAGACATCATGCAGATGTCGCGACGCGATACAGGCAGGCCGCAGCGTCTGAAGCTCGGCGAGTGGCTGATCGATTTTTGCAATGACTACCTCGCCACTAGCGACGCGGAAGCGGGGACACTCGTCATGGACGGGGAAGAAGCGATCATGGAGGTGATCTTCGATCCCGATCACCTGCGCCAGGTGCTCACAAACCTGATCGACAACGCACGACTGCATGCAGCTGCAAGCCCGGAGTCGCCGGTTCGCCTGCAATGGGCGCGCGTCGCGGGATCGCGCCGTCCGTATCTGGACGTCATCGATAATGGCCCTGGCATCCCGGTGGAACACCACGAGCAGGTATTTGAGCCCTTCTTCACGAGTCACGAACAAGGCACGGGACTCGGGTTGTTCCTGTGTCAGGAATTGTGCGAATTGAACCGCGCCACGATAAGCTACCGGGAAGGGACGCAGAACGGCAGTGTCCTCAGAATCGTATTTGCCGACCCCAGTCGCTGGACCGGCATCAGCTAGCATCAAGGAAGCCGTTTGAGCCAACAACAAAAACAGGTTCTGATCGTCGACGACGAGCCGGACATTCGGGATCTACTCGATATGACCGTGAGCAGCATGGGGCTGAGGACCAGCACCGCAGGATCGATTGCCGACGCCCATTCGGCGCTGCAGCAGCAGCAGTTTGATTTGTGTCTTACCGACATGAGGCTGCCTGATGGCGACGGTCTTGATCTGGTAAGGCATATATCAGACCAGCACACCGCTATGCCTGTTGCCGTGATCACTGCCCATGGCAGCGTCGAATCCGCGGTAACCGCACTCAAGCACGGGGCTTTCGACTTTTTATCCAAGCCGTTGGACCTGAACAATCTGCGCGCCATTATTGCAACGGCACTCGAGTTGCACGATGCACCGCAGGGCACGGGAAGTTCCTTGCTCGGTGAGAGCGCGGCGATGGACTCGGTACGCCACATCATCGCGAAGGTCGCCCGAAGTCAGGCACCTGTCCACATTCGAGGCGAATCGGGCACGGGTAAGGAACTGGTGGCACGCATGATCCACGAAGCCAGCGGGCGACGTGATCGTGAGTTCGTGCCGGTCAACTGCGGCGCGATACCACCTGACCTCATGGAGAGCGAGTTCTTCGGCCACAAGCGCGGCAGCTTCACCGGCGCTGTCAGCGATAAGCAAGGACTGTTTCAATCGGCGGATGGCGGTACTTTGTTCCTCGATGAGATTGCTGAATTACCGCTTGGCATGCAGGTCAAGTTACTTCGTGTCATTCAGGAAAAGACTGTACGCCCGGTCGGATCGGCGAAAGAGATCGGCGTCGACGTGCGCATACTCAGTGCGACCCATCAGGACCTTGGTGCGCTGGCCAAAGCGCAATCGTTTCGCGAAGACTTGTACTACCGCGTGAACGTGATCGAGCTTCCCGTGCCCCCGCTGCGGGCACGCGACGAAGACGTGATTTTGCTAGCAGAGGCGTTTCTGAAACGCTTCTCCGGACGGCGCGGTGGACAGGCCAAAGCCCTGTCCGAAAGTGCGAGAGAGGCGTTGCGCAGCTACGCGTTCCCCGGCAACGTGCGAGAGCTCGAGAATGCGATTGAGCGTGCGGTGACCCTATGCCCAAACGCAATCATCGATCGTGGCGACCTGCAATTGGGCCCTGCGCACCCGACGCAAGGCACCGACAGTGGCACCCGCGAGACTCGCGAGATCGCGACCGGACCCCTGACGCCGCAGCTAGAGGACATGGAAAAGCAGGCGATCCTCGAGGCTTTGGAAAAGACACGCTACAACAAAACTGCAGCGGCAAAATTGCTGGGCCTGACCTTCCGACAACTGCGCTACCGCATCAAAAAGTTCGGCATCGACTGACACTTCGGCAATTTAGGACACTTTGTGACATTTTTTGTCACTTGCTGACACGCGATTCGGGGCACTGTCACAACGCGGAGACGCACTACGCGTGTGACCCATCGCACATTTTTTTTCGTTTCTCCATTATTTTCAATATCTTACACGTGCATTGAAAAAACTGGCACGTCACTTGCTCCTGTGTATTCGACAGGCGGCAACGCTTGATTGGAAACGACACTCCAACAATTTTTGAAATTAAGAATGTCCAGGGAGACAGTAATGAAGAAAGTCCAACAGGGTTTCACCCTTATCGAACTCATGATCGTTGTTGCGATCATCGGCATCCTCGCAGCTATCGCGATCCCGGCTTACCAGGATTACACGATCCGCTCGCAGGTTTCTGAAGGTCTGAACCTGGCAGCTGCTGCCAAGACCGCCATCGCTGAGACGGTTCTCGTCACGGGCGCCGGACCGGTTACTCGTGACGAGGCTGGCATGTCAGCGCTCGCCACCGACACGTCGGGCAAGTACGTCACTCAGGTTGAGGTGACCAACGGTACGATCACCGTCACCTATGGCAACGACGCTAACGCGCTCATTCAGGGTGGAACACTGGGTATCCAGCCTTGGCAGACCGGTGATCAGTCGGTGACGTGGTTGTGCGGCAACGCTGCACCGAACTTTAACGGTGGCGTAGCAGAGCTTGTCAACTCACTGCCGGCTGCTGGTCAGACGACGCTCGACAACAAGTACCTGCCTTCATCTTGCCGTTAATCGGTATGTAGAACATTGCGGTCGGGGCTTTGTCCCGACCGCATTGGTCTCACCAAGAAAGCCCGCAAGGGCTTTTTTTGGGTTCGGATGAAATGAACTTAATGCGAAAGCTACGCTTCCAGAATTTTTGGTAGACTGAAATGGTGCGAAATACAATGACAAGGCGTGCTCCGAGCCAACAATCGGGCTTTACGTTGATCGAACTCATGATTGTTGTCGCAATCATCGGCATTCTGGCCGCACTTGCGATCACGTCCTACCAGACCTATACCGTCCGCGCTCAGGTCGCAGAAGGCATCCGTGTCGCGACAAGCGCCAAGGGCAGCATCGTCGAAGCCTTTGTGGATCGTGGCGAAGCGCCAGTGAACCGCGCCGAGGCGGGCATGAGCCCAAATGCAGTGGATACGAGCGGAAAATACGTGAGCGCCGTGGAGGTTGAAAACGGCCGCGTCGGCGTGACTTTCGGCAACGATGCGAGTATCCAGATCGCCGGTCTTCTGATCTACCTCACGCCTTACGAAACACCAGACGGCAGCGTTGTCTGGCGTTGCGGCTCGTCGGTAGCACCACCTGGCCTCCAGCCTATGGGCACCAATGGGGGCGGCAACGTCTCCGTATACGCAGCCTCGACGGTCGATGATCGATTCCTGCCGTCCAGCTGCCGCTAGCGAACTAGCGCACAGTTTCTTGATGTGTCGGGGCTTTTTGTGACCTGGCACACACTCTTCGGTTGATCCCCCTGTCGGGATCGGTGAGACTAGAGTTTGAACATATTCCTTTTAATTCGAGCCTCACCTAAATGGCAGCAACCGCCTCTCAAAACGTGCTTTCCGGTCTGCCTCGGCGACTGGTACAAGACGGCATCATTGCCGAAAGCGCCATTCAGGAAGCACTGAGTGAATCGCGCTCGAAAAAAACACCGCTAGTAGCGTATCTCGTCGAGAACGAGCTCGCAGACCCGCGTGCCGTCGCGGTCGCAGCGGCGCACGAGTTCGGTGTTCCGCTCATGGATCTCGACGCCGTTGACCTTGATCTGGACGTTGTGAGATCCGTTGACCAGAACCTGATCAACAAACACAAGGTGTTGCCACTAGCGCTGCGAGGTAAGCGGCTTTTCCTCGCTGTTTCAGACCCAACCAATCTGCAGGCAATCGACGAGATCAAGTTCCAGTCGACCTACCGTGTGGATCCGGTCGTTGTTGAACAGGACAAACTCGAAGATCGCGTGTCGCGCACGCTCGAGGCTGTCGACACCAGCATGTCGAGTTTCGACGACGGCGATTTCGATCTCGAGAACCTCGATGTCACATCCGGCGAGACCGAGCCGGACGACGTCACCAAAGACGATGTGGATGACGCACCGGTCGTGCGCTTCGTCAACAAAGTATTGCTCGATGCGATTCAGCGCGGCGCGTCGGATATTCACTTCGAGCCGTATGAAAAGTACTTCCGCGTTCGAACGCGTCTCGACGGCGTATTGAATGAGATTGCACAGCCGCCCGCTGCGCTGGCAGGAAAAGTATCCGCTCGCCTCAAGGTAATGTCGCGACTCGACATCGCTGAGCGACGCATCCCGCAAGATGGCCGTATCAAGATGCGGTTGTCGAAAAACCGGGCGATCGATTTTCGCGTCAACACCTGCCCCACTCTGTTCGGCGAGAAGATCGTACTGCGTATCCTCGATCCCAGCAGCGCGAAACTGGGTATTGACGCACTCGGATACGAAGAGCAACAAAAAGAGCTCTACCTGAAACACCTCGCCAAGCCCTACGGCATGATTCTGGTGACCGGACCCACCGGTAGTGGTAAGACCGTGTCGCTGTACACGGGGCTGAACATCTTGAATACGGCTGACCGCAATATTTCTACCGCCGAAGATCCGGCGGAGATCAACTTGCCGGGCATTAACCAGGTCAACGTGAACCCGAAAGTCGGGCTCACTTTTGCCTCTGCGCTGAAAGCGTTCCTGCGTCAGGATCCAGACATCATCATGGTTGGTGAGATTCGTGACCTCGAGACCGCAGAGATTGCGATCAAGGCCGCGCAAACCGGTCACCTTGTGTTGTCGACGTTGCACACCAACGATGCGCCGAAGACGCTAACGCGACTCGTGGACATGGGGGTGAAACCGTACGCAATCGCGACGACAGTGAGCCTCATTATTGCCCAGAGACTGGCGCGTAAGCTCTGTCCTAAATGCAAGGAAGAGCGGGATATTCCAAAAGAAGCCCTGCTCAAGGAAGGCTTCACTGAAGAGATGATCGACAACGGTCTCACGATTTATGGACCCGTCGGCTGCAAGAGCTGCAACGAGGGTTACAAAGGTCGCGTGGGCATCTTCCAAGTCATGGAAGTCAGCGAGTCCATGGGTCGCATCATCATGGAAGGCGGCAACGCTATGCAAATCGCGGAGCAGTCCGAGAAAGAAGGCGTATGGGATCTTCGGCGGGCCGCCCTGCAGAAAGTCATCGACGGACATACCAGTCTCGAAGAGATTAACCGTGTAACGGTCGACTGATCGTCACGAGGACCTGAACAATGGCAACAGCAACCAAAGAAGCGCCTTATACCTGGGAAGGTGTCGACAGCCGCGGACAGCGCGTCAAAGGCAAGCAGACCGCAACCAGCGAGGCCGAGGTCAGAGCAGCACTGCGCCGACAGGGTGTTGTTCCAAACAAGATTCGCAAGCAATCGCAGTTGTTTGCGGGATCGCAAAAGATTACGACCGCTGACATTGCGATTTTCTCGCGTCAGCTAGCGACCATGATGGCCTCGGGCATCCCCATGGTGCAGGCGTTCGATATCGTGGGTAATGGCCATGACAATCAGGCGATGCAAAAGCTGATCCTCGAGATTAAGTCCGACGTCGAGGGCGGTAGCTCGCTCAAGGAAGCGCTCGCCAAACACCCCCTGTATTTTGATGATCTGTTCGTCAACCTCGTTGAGGCCGGTGAACAGGCCGGTGCGCTTGAAACACTGCTGGACAAGATCGCCACCTACAAAGAGAAAACCGAGGCGATCAAGAAAAAGATCAAGAAGGCCTTGACCTACCCCATCGCCGTATTGGTGGTTGCGGTTGTGGTCACCATTATCCTCCTTATTTTTGTGATCCCCGCGTTCGAAGACCTCTTTAAAGGCTTCGGTGCAGATCTTCCTGCCTTCACTCGCATGGTGGTCGACTTATCGCAATTCGTGAGGACACAGGGCTGGATATTGCTCGTCGGTTTCGGCGGCGCTGCATTCGCTTTTGTGTACTTCAAGAAACGATCGAAAAAGATGCGAGAAGGGCTCGACCGGCTCTCGCTCAAATTGCCGATTATCGGACCGATCCTGCAAAAGTCTGCGATTGCGCGTTATGCGCGTACCTTGTCGACGATGTTCGCAGCTGGTGTACCGTTGGTTGAAGCGCTCGAGTCTGTCGCAGGCGCGACCGGCAACATCGTCTACGAAACAGCGGTTCTCGGCATTCGTGACGAAGTCGCTACCGGTCAGCGATTGCAACAATCCATGGAAAACACCGACCTTTTCCCGAACATGGTCATCCAGATGATCGCGGTTGGTGAAGAATCAGGTCAGTTAGATTCCATGTCGGCAAAAGTGGCTGACTTCTACGAAGAAGATGTCGACAACGCGGTAGACAACATGTCGAGTCTGATCGAACCACTGATCATGGCCATTCTCGGCGTACTCGTCGGCGGACTGGTAATCGCGATGTATCTGCCGATCTTCAAGATGGGTTCGGTCGTCTGATCCAACATCGTGGCTGTACTATTTGACGCGCCAGCATGGTTGTTCACGCTGGGGGCCGGTGTTTTCGGCCTCGTTGTTGGCAGCTTCCTTAATGTCGTCATTTATCGCCTGCCGATCATGCTGGAACGCGAGTGGGCGCGTGATCTTGCTGGCCTTGCAGAGGCACGTGGCGTATCGATAGCGCAAGCCGATGACGATAAGGTCTTCAACCTCGCGACTCCGGGTTCCGCGTGTCCGAAGTGCGGTCGCGCAATCAGAGCACTCGAAAATATTCCGCTGATCTCCTGGCTAGTACTGCGTGGTAGGTGCCCTGGCTGTGGCACAGCCATCAGCATCCGATACCCGCTGGTCGAGCTGCTGACAGGGATAGCGACGGCGCTGGTGGCATGGCGCATGGGGCCGGGATGGGAAGCGCTCGCCGGCATTGTACTGACCTGGTATCTAATCCCACTCGCCGCAATCGATATCGATCAACAATTGCTGCCCGACATCCTTACCCTTCCATTGCTGTGGATCGGCCTCACGTTGTCACTGTTTCATCCGACCGAGTACCAGACACTTTTCGTATCTCCAACCGACGCGATCGTTGGCGCACTGGCGGGCTACCTATCGCTTTGGTCGATCTACCAGGGATTCAGAATCCTCACCGGCAAGGAAGGCATGGGCTACGGTGACTTCAAGTTACTCGCCGCACTGGGTGCCTGGCTCGGGTGGCAGTCATTGCCGCTGCTCGTGCTGTTGGCTGCCGGGACCGGCACCGTCTTCGCTGTACTTCAGCTCGTGATGCGCAGACAGGAACGTGGCGCGACCATGCCATTTGGGCAATGGCTTGCCGCCGCCGGTTGGCTGGTTATGATTGGTGGCACACAATTGCAACAGGCCTATCAACAACTCATCGGCTTGTGAGATATTTGCTCGCATGTTGAAGGTGGGCGTAACTGGCGGAATAGCGAGCGGCAAGACACAGGTCTCGGATGCGCTTGGCGCCGCAGGTGCATCTGTCATCGATACCGATGTGATCGCACGAGAGGTGGTCGCGCCGGGTTCGGACGGACTGAAGGACATCGAAACCCAACTTGGGCGTGAGTTCATTACCGAATCCGGAACGTTGGATCGTACGGCACTGCGTGCGCATGTCTTCGAACACCCTGAGGCGAGACGCACGCTGGAGTCCATCACACACCCTCGTATCGGCGCACAAGTGCTCACGCAACTCTCTGAGGCATCCGGCAACTATGTTGTCGTCGTTGTGCCTTTATTGGCGAATTCACCGCTGCGAGCCATCCTAGATCGCATTCTGGTGGTCGATTGTGATCCAGCGCTACAGGTTCGCCGTGTGCTGGCCAGAGACGGCGGCAGTGCACAACTCGCGCTATCCATGATCGCGGCACAAGCGGACCGGGAGTCCCGTTTGGCCATTGCCGACGACGTATTGGATAACAGTGGCTCGATCGAATCTTTGCTTGAGCGGTGCGGCACACTCCATCGCTTTTATTGTCAACTGTCGGCCACTACAGACACCGTCTGACCGGAAACCAACCTCGGGAATTTGCGCTGCGGGCGCCGTGGGGCGCAGAATAGCTGAACTTCGGACCCTGGCACCGACGGATGGTAACTGCTGCGGAACAGACCGGCGCGCATCGCGAAGCAGCGGTGGCGACCTATGAACAGCCGCTCAATGAGCGGATGCGGACGTTTTTGCGCCTTGAGTTCCTTTACCGCCAGGCCGAGTATCACGTCGCTGACAGCACCGACATGGCTGCACGCAAGGCGATTGACGGATTGCTGGAAATCGTCGCAATCCTCGCCCGTGGGGACGTGCGCAGCGAGGTCATGAAGGAACTCGAGCGCCAGATTGACCAACTGCGCTGCTTTGCCCGGAATCCGGATGTCGACGGCGGACGTTTGCAGGCGTCCATCGACGAAGTCTCGCGCATTCGCGACAGCGTCAACGCTATCGGAACCCACTACCTCCAACCACTCAAGGACAACGAGTTCCTGAGTGCCATCAAGCACAGAAGCGCCATTCCCGGTGGCACGTGCGAGTTCGACCTGCCGCTCTTCAGCCATTGGTTGCGACGACCTTATGAGGCGCGACGCGAAGACATCGATTCCTGGTTACGGGATCTGCGCCCGCTCTGCGGCGCGGTCAAACACATCATGTGGTTGATCCGTCAAACGGCGTCGGCGTCGGACTGTGTGGCCGAGTCCGGGATGTATCAACACGCAATCGCGCGCGATACCAATTGCAGGATGCTGCGCGTTCAACTCGCGCACGCCGGTACTATGTACCCTGAGGTCAGTGGCAGCCCACAGCGTTTCACCATTCGGTTTATGGTCTGGCAGGGCATCGAGCATCGGCCTTCTCAGACACCTGAGGATGTCTCTTTCAGACTCTACGTTTGCTAGCGACGGCAAAGCGCATCGATCACCGGTGTGTTGGCGGGTAGAAACTCATAATCCTTAAGCGCGTCACGACGCACCCACCGAATGACCTGCCCTTCCATCGACGCAGGGTCCCCCTGCCAGCGATCGACGATCAGAAAGTGTAGACGGACGCTGTGCTTTTCGTAGTCGTGTTCCAGTTGCAGAAACGATTGTGGCTCGACGGTTTCGATGCCTAGCTCTTCACTCAGCTCGCGCTCCAAAGCTTCAGCCGGGGACTCGCCAGGTTCGATCTTACCGCCGGGGAATTCCCAGAGACCCGCACCATGTTTTCCATCCGGTCGCTGGGCGATCAGAACCTCACGATCGCGCTCAAGGATACCGGCAACCACCCGGATGACCGGCGTTGCGTCCAAGGTCAGGAAAGCTTGCCGTGGCAGTGCTTATACTTCTTGCCGGAACCACAAGGACACGGTTGGTTGCGTCCGACTTTTGGCTGATCGCGGCGGAACGTTTCCTGAGTCGCCGCCGGCGTCAACGAACCTTGCGCCGGTTGATCCGAACCCAGTCCTGGCGCAGCGGCATGCTGGAACTTCAGGGCTTCGGCCTGACGTCGCTCCTCTTCGAGCTTCGCGATCTCCTCTTCGCTTCGAATGCGCATGCGCGCCAACTTCGAAACTGCTTCGCGCTTTACGGTATCGAGCATATCCGCAAACATCTCAAACGCTTCGCGCTTGTATTCCTGTTTGGGGTTCTTCTGACCGTATCCGCGCAGGCCGATACCCTGACGCAAATAGTCCAAAGCGGCGAGATGTTCTTTCCAGTCAAAATCCAGCTGCTGCAGCATCACAGCTTTTTCCAGCTGGCGCAGCATCTCGGAGCCAATCTCTTTCTCACGAGCGACGAAGGTTTCATCGACCGCCTTGTGCACGCGCTCCCGGATACCCTCCACGCTGAGCGTAGAGTCCTCGTTGAGCCACCGCTGCACATCCACTGGCGTTCCGAACTCAGCGCCCAGAACCTGTTGAAGACCATTCGCATCCCACTGTTCTTCAATGCTGTTCGGCGGGAAGAACTCATCGAACACGTTATCGACCACTTCAGCGCGGATCTCCGTGACCGAATCGCCGATCTCGTCAGCCTCCATCAGTTCGGAGCGCTGGTGGTAGATCACCTTACGCTGCTCGTTAGCAACGTCGTCATATTCGAGCAGATTCTTGCGGATATCGAAGTTGTGACCTTCGACCTTGCGCTGTGCGCCCGCGATTTGACGCGTCAACATGCCGCTCTCAATGGCTTCGCCTTCTCGCATACCAACGCGTTGCAAGAGTGCCTTGGTGCGATCGGGATCACCGAAGATCCGCATGAGGTTATCTTCCATAGAGAGGAAGAACCGGCTGGACCCCGGATCGCCCTGTCGGCCGGAACGACCACGAAGCTGGTTGTCGATGCGGCGAGACTCGTGACGTTCTGTGCCGACGATATGCAGGCCGCCTGCTTCGAGGACATCGTCGTGACGCTTTTGCCAGGCCTCGCGAACCGATGTTTTTTCGCGCTCAGTCGCATCCTCACCCAATGCGTCTATCTCAACCTCTAGACTGCCGCCCAACACGATATCGGTGCCGCGACCTGCCATGTTGGTGGCGATGGTCACCGCGCCCGGACGCCCTGCCTGCGCCACGATGCCTGCCTCCCGCTCGTGCTGCTTGGCGTTCAGAACTTCGTGCTTGATGTTTTTCGACTTGAGTGCCCGGCTCAATAACTCCGACATCTCAATAGAGGTGGTGCCCACCAATACCGGCTGCTTGCGTTCGCGGCATTCCTCAATATCTTCGACGATCGCTTCGAACTTGTCTTGCTGAGTCAGAAACACAAGATCCTTGCGATCATCCCGCACCATCGGTCGGTGCGTCGGAATGACCACGACTTCAAGCCCGTAGATTTGCTGGAACTCGAATGCTTCGGTATCTGCAGTACCGGTCATGCCCGAAAGTTTGTTGTAGATGCGGAAAAAGTTCTGAAATGTGATTGACGCGACCGTCTGGTTCTCAGCCTTGATCGACAGACCTTCTTTTGCCTCAACCGCCTGGTGCAGGCCTTCTGACCAGCGACGACCTGGCATCGTCCGACCGGTGAACTCGTCGACGATGACAATCTCACCTTCCTGCACGATGTACTCCACGTCGCGCTGATAGAGATGGTGCGCGCGAATCGCTGCGGTCAGGTGATGCACCAGCTTGATGTTGCCGGCATCGTAGAGGCTCTCGCCTTCCCCGATAAGGCCCGCCTCGGTCATCAGCTGTTCGGCCCGCTCGTGACCTTGTTCGGTCATGAACGCCTGACGCGACTTACGATCGATCGTGAAGTCACCCCGGGCCTCTTCGGTTAGCTCCTCGACTGGACCTTTCAATCCAAACTTGTCGGGTAACTCTTCTTCCACTTCCTGGAGTTTCAGTCTCGGCACGAGCTTATTGATGCGCTCGTACAGATCTGTGCGCTGTTCCGACGGTCCTGAAATAATGAGTGGCGTTCTTGCCTCATCAATCAGGATTGAATCAACCTCATCCACGATGGCGAAGTTGAGTTCGCGCTGGACTCTAGCTTCAAGGCGGTAGGCAAGATTGTCGCGCAAGTAATCGAACCCGAGTTCGTTATTGGTTGCATACGTGATGTCAGCCGCATAAGCCGCACGTTTTTCTTCTGTCGCCATGCCGCTGCGCACGACCGCGACCGTCTGACCCAACAACTCGTACACCGGGCGCATCCACTCCGCGTCACGCGCCGCCAGATACTCGTTGACGGTGACGATGTGCACGCCCTTCCCTGACAGCGCGTTCAAATACGCCGCCAAAGTCGCCATCAGCGTTTTACCTTCACCGGTGCGCATTTCGCTGATGTCACCGTTGTGGAGCACCATGGCACCGATCATTTGCACGTCATAATGGCGCATGCCCAACGTGCGATCTGCAGCTTCACGCACAAGCGCAAAGGCCTCAGGCACAAGATCGTCCAACGACGTGCCACCCTCAGCACGGGCCCGCAGATCGGCGCTACGCGCCTTCAACTCCGTTTCGCTCAGTGCTTTGAGCTCGTCCTCCATCGCATTAATGCGCTTGACGACTTTCTGGTAGGACTTGATCAGTCGCTGGTTGCGACTTCCAAAGATGCGCGAAAACACAGCCTTACAGGCTCCTTGCGAAAAAAATTGATCGTTATTCTAGGCGCTGGTGCAAGCAGCACCAAAGGCCTTTCCCCGTTATCCGGTTCAAGATTGGCACGATCGTGCGTTATTCAAGGCTTTGAGACCCAAAAATCGGGGTCAGGTTCAGGGGGTACGACCCCGAATGTACCCCACAGGGTTCTGGTTCTTACCGTCTTTCAGGACCTCGAAATGGAGGTTGGGTCCCGTCGCTCGGCCCGTCGAACCCATCAGGCCGATAATCTGACCCTTCTGCACTTCGTCACCGACACTGACGTGGTTCTCCGCATTGTGCGCGTAACGCGTCACATAGCCGTCACCATGGTCGATCTCCACCATCATTCCGTAGCCGTATCGATTACCGGAGTAAGTCACCACACCGGAGGCCACAGAGCGGATTTCCGCGCCCGCGCGGGCTGCGATATCCACGCCTTTGTGGCGTGCCTGCTTGCCGGTGAACGGATCGGTACGTGTGCCGTAGTGTGAGGAAATCCAGCCACCGAGTACCGGTCGGCCTTTCGGCATGATGCGCTCGCCGAGATTCCGGGTCAGCATCACACTCTCGAGCACGCCAAGCTGGCGCGCACGATCTTCCATTTGAACGTCGAGTGATGACAACTGCCGGACCAGTGATGCCTCGTCCATGTCGTCGAGAAACTCCGTTTCTTCGGGACCACCGATCGGTGGTCCCGATTCGAAGTCGAACTCCCCGTCCTCAAGACCCGCCATTTCTGTCAGGCGTTGGCCGAGGGCATCAAGCCGCACAACGTGCGCATTCATCTGTCCAATCCGGATCGCCAGAGCATCCAGCGTGTCCTGCGCATCACGCTTCGCTATCTGCAACTGCTCATTCTGCTCCAGAAGCTCAGCGCGCATCTGTGTGAGTTCATCCTGATCAACAGCACCCGTGTGCTTCAGTGCCAGAGTGTAGCCACCTGCGAAAACCACCAACGCCGTAATGCAAAGTAGCGCTGAAGCCGCCGCAACGAATCCGAAGGAAGTCAGGCGGAACTGTTTCGGTCCGCGGGACCCGTTGCTGAAGATGACTACATTCATTGATCGATTCAGGCTACCGAGGCGTCGCCGCCAAATTCTCACAAAACCCGCGCAAAGCCGGGGACTTATATCGATGTCGCACTATGCCGGGTTAACTTTAGTCAAACCACCGATCTGGTCTCAAAGTGATACCATTCGCGGCCCACTCTGCGAAACACGTCACAAAATCGCAAGCGATGCCGACCAGAAAACTAAATGACGTTCTGACCGACGACAAGTCCGGACTGGCCAAACTCACTCAAACCGCGCAGCAAATGGTCGAGCTGGTCGACATTCTGCGGCTCGCACTGCCCGAAGACCTACGAAGTGCCTTGCTAGGCGCAAGTTTCAACAGCGACCAATCGCTGACCGTGACGACATCCTCCAGCGCCATGGGCGCGAGGTTGCGCTATCACACCGATACGCTCCTCTCCGCGGCACGAACCAACGGCATCCTCGCCGCTCGATGCCGAATCCGCGTGAGTCCTCAGGCAAATACAGGCGACGGGTAGCTTACCGGCGCATGGTCGGCTTCGTCGAACGTCGCAAGGTCATAACAACTGGCGTCTTCGAGAATCGCTCGCACCAACCGGTTATTCAGGTCATGCCCGGATTTGTAGGCAGAGTATTCGCCGATCAGGCTGTGGCCGAGCAAATAAAGGTCGCCAACAGCGTCTAGCACTTTGTGCTTCACAAACTCGTCGTCGTAGCGCAAGCCGTCTTCGTTCAGGATGCGATAGTCATCCAGAACAATCGCGTTATCCATGCTCCCGCCCAGAGTTAGCCCCAGCTCGCGGAGCGTTTCGATATCTCGCATGAAACCAAAGGTGCGAGCTCGGCTTACGTCCCGCAGAAATGCGCTGGAAGACAGATCCAGAGAAATCTGCTGGCGCTGCTTGTTGATGACCGGGTGGTTGAAAGAAATCCCAAAATTGATGCGAAACCCATCGTAAGGCGTGAGCTCGGCCCACTTGTCGCCATCTTCCACACGGATTTTCTTCTTGATCCGAATCAGCTTCTTCGGCGCTTCCTGCTCCTCGATACCCGCAGACTGGATCAGGAATACAAACGGCGCTGCACTGCCGTCCATGATCGGAACCTCAGGCGCCGTGACGTCGACGTAAAGATTGTCGATCCCGAGTGCGCAAACCGCTGACAACAGATGCTCGACGGTGCCCACCTTGTGCTCACCCTCAAACAGGTTGGTCCCGAGCATGGTCTCGCGCACGCGTCGACCGTCAGCCGGGATATCGACGGGATCAGTCAGATCGGTCCGGCGAAACACGACGCCCGTATTCGGCGCAGCCGGGCGCAAGGTCATCAGCACCTTGTCGCCGGTATGCAGGCCAACCCCGGTTGCCCGAATCGCGGTTTTGAGTGTTCTTTGTCGTAGCATTACCACACGTCTCGCTGGCACACGCACACGCCGGTTGGTCTGTCCTACAGGCCACCATGGCACGCGCAAGTCTTTGTTTGCACAAATATACTGCGCCTCCCTGGCACAGCAGCCCCCCAGCATGGCGTCAGTGACGCCCCAATTTGTCTTGTGACTGTTGTTTTTGCGCCAAGTTCCGCGCCTGCGCCCAAGCAGTGCAACTTCCCAATCGGACTTGCAAAATCAACAAGTTGGGAGGTGATAGTAACGAAAAATTCATAGAACGCAAGGAATCTGTAACGTTCCGGCATGCCCTGAACGGACATGCAATCGGGTCGAAAAACGACCCGAGACGGGACCAAGGCCGCAGCGGTGAGCAGCCGCGGCCTTGGGCCACACATCGGACTAGTCAGCCTGACGTCGGAGGAATGCGGGGATATCCAGCAAATCCTCCTGCAGCATCCCGTCGCCAAAGCCATCTCCGACGGCTCGCTTGGCTTTGCTTCGGCCCACCGCCGGCTTATCAAACTCGTTGTAGTTCGGTGCTGACGGCGGCGTCGCTGCCGCGGGTTCTGCCGGTGCCTGTGTCGCGGTCGGCGCTACAGCGTGGGTGTCACGTCGCACAACCCGCATCGGTGCCTTTTGTGCCTGTCCCTGCCCGAGACCAGTCGCCACGACCGTCACGCGAATGCTGTTGCTCATATCCTGATCGATAACCGTGCCGACTACGACGGTTGCCTCGTCGGACGCGAATGCCTTGATCGTCTCGCCCACTTCCTGGAATTCGCCGATCGACAAATCCATACCGGCAGTGACGTTGACGAGAATGCCATTCGCACCTGCCAGGTTGATGTCCTCGAGTAGCGGGCTGGACACCGCCTTCTCAGCGGCCTCGCGAGCACGATCCTCGCCGGAGGCGGTGCCTGAACCCATCATCGCCATGCCCATTTCGGCCATGACGGTCCGTACGTCGGCGAAATCGACGTTGATGAGACCGGGGCGCGTGATCAGCTCGGCGATGCCCTGAACCGCACCTTGCAGCACCTCATTGGCAGAACCGAAAGCATCCAGCAGCGTTGTTTCGGCGCCGAGCACCGACAACAGCTTCTCGTTGGGAATCGTGATCAGAGAGTCAACATACTTACCGAGCTCAGCGATCCCCTGGTCTGCAATGCTCGCGCGCTTCACGCCTTCCATAGAAAACGGCTTGGTCACAACCGCGACGGTCAGAATGCCCATCTCTTTGGCAACCTGAGCGACAACGGGAGCCGCGCCCGTGCCTGTGCCACCGCCCATACCGGCCGTAATGAACAGCATGTCCGCGCCTTCGATGACTTCCTGAATGCGATCACGATCTTCCATCGCCGCTTGTCGGCCCACTTCCGGGTTCGCGCCCGCGCCGAGACCCTTGGTGATGTTGCAGCCGATCTGAATGCCGGTGCGTACCTGCACATTCTTCAGCGCCTGCGCATCCGTGTTCGCGCAGACGAAGTCCACGCCTTCGATACCCGAATCAACCATGTAGGAAACGGCATTACCGCCGCCGCCGCCAACACCGATTACCTTGATGACCGCCGTTTGGCTGTGTGCATCCATAAGTTCAAACATTTTGCTCACCTCTGTCTTTTGACAACTCAAATTCAACGATGTGACAGGTCTTCGCCTGCCTGTTTTCCAATTTCATTCGGTCGTGACTACCAGCCACCACTGAACCAACTTTTCATCCTCGCGAGGACCTCTCCCAGCTTGCCGCTCACAGGTCCTGCGACATCGACTTGCTGCAGGTTTTCATAGCCGTACAACAGCAGACCCACGCCTGTCGCATGGATCGGATTCCTGATGACGTCTGAGAGACCGGTGACGTGCTGCGGCACGCCGAGACGGACCGGCATGTGAAACACTTCTTCAGCAAGTTCCACCGCGCCTTCCATCTTTGCGCTTCCGCCGGTGATCACGAGACCGGCGGCGATTAGCTCTTCAAATCCACTGCGGCGCAGCTCATCCCGAATGAGCGTGAACAGCTCCTCGTAGCGCGGCTCGACCACCTCGGCGAGCGTTTGGCGCGCAAGCCGTCGTGGCGGTCGATCGCCGACACTCGGCACCTCAATCGTCTCGTCAGCGTTGGCGAGCTGCGACAACGCGCATGCGTACTTGATCTTGATCTCTTCGGCGTATTGAGTCGGTGTGCGCATCGACACGGCGATGTCGTTGGTCACTTGATCACCCGCAATCGGAATGACAGCGGTGTGCTGAATCGCACCACCGAGGAATACGGAAATGTCCGTTGTGCCGCCGCCGATGTCGACGATGCATGAGCCGAGCTCTTTCTCATCCTCGGTCAAAACGGAATAGCTCGATGCCAACTGCTCGAGGACAATTCCGTCGACTTCGAGACCGCACCGTTGCACGCACTTGACGATGTTCTGCGCGGCACTCTCGGCACCGGTGACCATATGCACTTTGGCCTCCAACCGAACCCCCGACATACCGACGGGCTCGCGGATGCCTTCCTGGTTATCGATGATGAATTCCTGAGGCAGGATGTGCAGAATCTTCTGATCCGCGGGGATCGCCACGGCCTTGGCGGCATCGATCACCTGATTGACGTCGACCTGGCTCACTTCCTTATCGCTGATGGCGACGATGCCATGCGAGTTCAGACTGCGGATATGACTTCCGGCTATGCCGGTGTAGACGGCCGCAATTTCGCAACCGGCCATGAGCTCCGCCTCTTCAACCGCTCTTTGAATCGAGTGAACGGTCGATTCGATATTGACCACCACGCCCTTCTTCAGACCGCGCGACGGGTGGCTGCCAATCCCGATTACCTCGATGGTGCCGTCCTCAGCAACCTCACCGACAATAGCGACCACCTTGGATGTGCCAATGTCCAGTCCGACGATCAGGTTTTGTTCCGACTTGCGCGACATTTATCGTGACTCCGTTGAACTACGCGCCATCGCTGACGCCTCGATCAATGCTTGTTCTTTGAATTGCGGAGAAGCCCAGCCGATTGCAAAGCCGTTGGTGTAGCGCATATCGACATATCGAATCTGGTCTGTTTTGCGAACCAGTAAGGGTGTTACCGACCGCAAAAACCGCTCAACTCGCTCAGCCACATCCTTGCGACCCAGCCTTACCTCGATGCCGTTCATCAAGATCAGATGCCATGAGCCGCGATCCTCGAGACGCAGTGCCTGCAGTCCGCCGAGACCCGCTTCAATGGTTGGTCCGTTAATCGCAAGGTATTGCGCGGCGACATCCGCGACTCGTGAGTCGGGCCCCGACAGGCGTGGCAATTCCGGAAACTCGAAGCGAGAGCGTTCGACGAATAACTCGCCACGTGTATTCAGCAGACCGTAGTCGCCCCAGCGCGCAGCCGGGATCTGTTCGGAAATCGAGATGTGCAATCGATCAGGCCATAGCCGGCGAACGCTCGCGCGATCCACCCATTCGAGCGCTTCTATGCGCGCGCGCATTGCGCTGAGGTCAGCACTCAGGAAACCGCTAGCCTCAAGATCGCCAACCGCGGCGCTGATTTGCGAAGTGGTCACTCTGTTGAACGGCGCTTTGACGGAAATCTCTTCGATCGGCCTATCCAGCGTGATGCCGAGTGCCAGCGCCGTCGCCGCCATCCCGGTCACTCCAATCACGAGCGTCACAAATCGCCGCGCGATGACCCGCGAGAGCTGCAGCACCATGTTTGGCCGCTTCGTACGCGCCTTCTGTCTGCGTGCTTGCCTCGCCATCAGTGCACCTCACCGGCAAAGCTGGTATCGAGAATGGCAAGACACAACGACTGGAAATCAATGCCAGCAACTCCGGCCGCGTGCGGCACGAGGCTGTGCGATGTCATGCCCGGCACAGTGTTCACTTCCAGCACACAGGGCACGCCTTCGCCATCCATCATGAAGTCGACGCGTCCCCAGCCGCGGCAGCCGAGCGCGTTGAACGCGGCGAGACTCTGTGCGGCGAATCGCTGCCCTAGTTCTGAATCCGCGGCTACAGCAGGACAAACGAACCGTGTCTCCTCCGACGTATACTTGGCGGCGTGGTCATAGAACTCGTTGCCTGCATCGATGCGAATCGGGGGCAGCGCACGCTGATCAAGCACGCCTACCGTGTATTCCGGACCGGGCAGCAACGGCTCGATCAGCACCGTGTCGTCCAACGCGTGCGCGACGGCAACCGCGTCCGCCAGCGCATCCGCATCAGCGACAGGGAGCGCACCCAGACTGGAGCCGCCATTGGATGGTTTCACGAATACGGGGTAATCCAAGTCGACGGGCAACGCCGCACCTCTGCGAAGCACACGACCGCCGACCACTCGCACACCGTGTGCGGCCATGACGGCTTTGCTGCGCACCTTGTCCATTGCGAGGGCACTTGCCATCACACCACTACCGGTGACCGGAATGCCCAGGATGGCCAGTGCACCCTGTATCGTGCCGTCCTCGCCATCACCACCATGAAGCGCGTTCCACACGCGGGTGACACCCTCTGCCTGCAATTCATGTAGCGCACGCTCTGCAGGATCGAAGGGCACAACGTCGAGTCCCGCCTGCTGCAACGCTTTGGCAACCGCGCGTCCGCTGTCGAGAGACACCTCGCGTTCGCCGGACTTGCCACCCAGTAAGACAGCGACACGACCGTATCGATCGACAACCGGCGTCATGCTGCCACCTCGCCAAGGAAGCGCACCTCATGGCGCAGTGCTACGCCGTGTTTGTGCGCTACGGTTTGCGCCACGTGATCGATCAGTGACTCAATGTCGGCCGCCGTTGCATCACCCGTGTTGATGATGAAGTTGGCATGCTTGGGTGAAACCTCAGCGCCACCGATCCGAAAACCTTTTAGCCCACTCGCTTCAATCAGGCGCGCTGAATGGTCGCCTTCGGGGTTGGCGAATACAGATCCGCAGCTCGGCTGCCCAATCGGTTGCGTTGCATGACGGCGCGCCTGCAATTCGCGCAAGCGATCGAGACTCGGTTTGTACGCCGGATCGAACTGTAAATGTGCACCGACAAACCAGGCGTTGCCCTGACCGGACACGCGCCGATAACCAACATCAAACTGCGCCGCTTCACGCGTTTCGACTGAACCATCGCGATGCATCAAGCGCACGTCACGCACCGCATCCCAGGTCTCGGTACCGTGCGCACCCGCATTCATGGTCAACGCACCACCCAGCGAGCCTGGAATGCCCGCGAAGAACTCGGAGGGACCCATCGCCCAGCGAACCAGACTGCGACCTAACGTCGCACAAGGCAGGCTTGCGCTCGCGTACACCCCATGTGGGGCTTCGCGCTCGAGCGTGCGTTCAAGCGTTCGGGTGCTGATCACCACGCCTTCAACGCCACCATCGCGGACCAGCAGATTGCTACCAAATCCCACCCAGTGCAGCGGCAACTCCGATGGCAGTGCTTTGAGAAACGAAGACAGTTCGCTCTCGTTGACCGGTTGAAACAGCAGTTCAGCAGGGCCACCGACACGCCACGTCGTGTGACCCGCCATCGGCTCATCGAGCTTGATGCCCGATGCGAACGTATCGCGAAGCTGTTCTTTGAGTGTCGACGTCAGCACAGCACTCATGCAGCACCTTCCTCGCGCAACAACTCAGACAACTGCGCGGGCAATGCCTGAGCCAACGCGCCAACGTTGCCAGCGCCCATAGTCAACAGAAGATCATTGGACCTCAGTAGCGGCGCCAGCGCGCTAGCGAGCTCCTCAGTGTTCTCAATGAACACCGGCTCAACACCCCCGCGACTGCGGACTGCGCGCGCGACGGCGCGACCATCGGCATTGGTAATCGGTGACTCCCCTGCTGCGTACACTTCCAACAGCACGAGCACATCGACGCCGCTCAGCACCTGTGCAAAGTCATCCAACAGATCGCGGGTCCGCGAGTAGCGATGCGGCTGGAACACGAGCACCAATCGGCGATCGGGCCAGCCCGCTCTTGCTGCCTCGATCGTTGCTGCCAGCTCCGTGGGATGGTGACCGTAGTCGTCGATAAGCAATACATCGCCACCATCGACAGGCAACAAACCATGACTCTGGAAGCGTCGATCGATACCGGAGAATTGCGTAAGCGCCTCTACGATGGCGTTATCCGGAACCTCGAAGTCTGTCGCCACGGCGATCGCGGCGAGTGCATTGCGGACGTTGTGGAGCCCAGGAAGATTCAACGTCACCGACAGCGTTTCACGATCATGCCGCTCGACATCGAAGTGGCTGCGATGTCCGTCGATCCTGACGTTGACTGCGCGCACATCCGCGCGCTCATGAAGACCATAGGTAACCTGGGAGCGCGGCACAGCGGCGCGGATCGAGGCAACGCCCGGATCATCAACACACAAAACAGCAACACCGTAGAACGGCAGGTTGTGCAGGAACTCTACGAACGCCGTATGCAGGCGATCCAGATCGTTACCATAGGTACCGAGATGGTCGGCATCGATGTTGGTCACGATCGCAACCAGAGGCTGCAGGTGATGAAACGACGCATCACTCTCATCCGCCTCGGCCACCAGGTACTGACTCTCACCCAGACGCGCATTGGTATCGGCGCCTTTTAGCCGGCCACCTATGATGAATGTCGGGTCAACGCCTGCCGCCGCCAAAATCGCAGCGACGAGACTCGTTGTGGTGGTTTTGCCATGCGTCCCGGCGACCGCCACCGAACGACGCGAGAAGCGCATCAGTTCGCCCAGCATTTCTGCGCGTGCAACCACCGGTATCCGACGCGACTTCGCCTCGGCAAGTTCAACGTTCTCTGCAGGCACAGCCGTTGAGCTGACCACCACATCGGCATCGCCAAGATGTTGTGCGGCATGCCCGATCATCACTTTAGCGCCGAGCGTTTCGAGGCGGCGGGTGACCGCCGATGCCGAAAGGTCCGAGCCCTGGACTTCGTACCCCTGTGTCAACAACACTTCGGCGATACCGCACATTCCGGCGCCACCGATACCGACGAAGTGGATGCAATGAATCTTGCGCATGCGCAGGTTCATGACACGACCTCCAACGCCGGGTCCTCGAGAATCTCGGCGCACTGCGCAACCACCAGGCTGACAGCATCAGGACCACGCAGCGCGCGTGCTTTTTGTGCCCGATCCAGCAGAGCGTCACGATCGGTGCCCAGACTGCGAATCGACGCTGCCAATGACTGCGCATCCATGCCGTGCTGCTGGATCACGAGTGCCGCGCCTGCGTTGACCAGCGCTGTTGCATTGCGCGTCTGATGATCGTCAACCGCGTTAGGCAACGGGACAAAGACCGCCCCCAAACCAACATTGATCAGCTCGCTGACAGTCAATGCACCGGCGCGACAAACAATGAGATCCGCCCAGGACAACGCCTGCGCCATATCATCGATGAACGGCGTGACCTCGGCACGAACGCGGTGCTGTGCATAACGATCCTGCGCGGTCTCGAGCGTTGCCGGTCCTGCCTGATGACGCACGTCGAATTGCACACTGTCCTCAGCGAGCAATGCGACTGCCGGGGCAACCCATTCATTCAGAGCGAGTGCACCCTGACTGCCGCCAATGACCAAGAGCCGCAAGGCACCCTGTCGCCCAGCGAAGCGTCGATCCGGCGATGCAATGCTTCGGATATTTGCACGAACCGGATTACCCACTATCGTTGCGCCGGGAATGGCACCCTCGAATCCGAGCAGCACACGAGTGGCAACACGCGCCAACCATCTGTTTGTCATTCCGGCCGCGGCATTCTGTTCATGGATCACCAGTGGAATACGCATCAGCCAAGCAGCAATCCCACCCGGGCCGCTGACAAATCCACCCATGCCAATTACGAGTCTCGGGCGAATCCGACGCATGATGCGCAGCGACCGCACGATGGCGAGACTGATTCGGAACGGCGCCAGCAGCCAGCCAACAGCGCCACGTCCGCGCAGCCCGCTGATCGTTAGCCATTCCATTGGGATGCCCTGCTCTACCACGACTCGCGACTCGAGTCCGCGCGTCGTGCCGAGCCAAATCACCGGCTGACCGCGATCAAGAAACTCATCGGCAATCGCGAGCGCCGGGTAGACATGTCCCCCGGTACCACCTGCCATGATCAGGATCGGCGCGCGAGTCATTGGCGCCTCCGCTTGCGGGCCTTGGGTTTGGCCGCGGCGATAACATTCTCGTGGTGAACTCTGAGTACAAACCCCAATGCAGCGAGCACGATGATCATGCTGCTGCGGCCATAACTGACCAAAGGCAGTGTCAGGCCTTTTGTCGGCAGGATCCCAAGGTTCACACCGAGATTGACGAAAGACTGCAACCCCAACCAAACGCCCACACCGAGCACCGTGTAGGCAGCGAACCAATGCTCCAGTAACGCCGCATCGCGCGCGATTCCGAGGATTCGCAGCACGAGCAACAACAGCACCAGAACCATGACGGCAACACCTGCGAGCCCAAACTCTTCAGCGTAGACCGCGAAGACGAAGTCAGTGTGAGCTTCAGGCAGGTAGAACAGCTTCTGCACACTGTTTCCAAGACCCACGCCGAACCACTCGCCCCGGCCAATCGCCATCAACGAGTTCGTGAGTTGATAGCCGTCGCCATGTGGATCGGCCCACGGGTTGAGGAAAGAAAAGATCCGACTCTCGCGATAACTGCCATCGAAAATCAGTGCCACAAATGCACCACAGGCAAGCACACCGAATACCATCAGATCGCGGATTCGTGCGCCCGCACAGAACAGTACGACCAGTGCTGTTGCCATAAGGACGGTTGCGGCGCCAAGATCAGGTTCGGCGAGCAGTAGTGCAGCGGCGAGACACAGCACAGCGAAAGGCTTGGCAAGCCCGAGAAATCTCGTCTCCAGCGTCTCCTGCTGGCGTACCGCGTATCCCGCGATGTACATGATTAATGCCAGTCGCGCCGGTTCCGAAACCTGCACACGAATACCTGCAAGGTTCACCCAGCGCTGACTGCCGTTTACGACGACGCCCACTTCAGGCACCAGCACGACCGCAAGCAAGACGAGCGCAAGCAGTAGCAATAGCGGACTGAACTTGAACCAAGTTTCGCTAGGCACAATCAGCATGAACGCGAGCGCTACAACGCCCACGGTCAGTGCTTGAAGTTGTCGGACCACGTAGGCGAACGGGTTGCCGAAATCGTCCTGCGCAATGCCCAACGAAGCCGAGGTCAGCACAACGAGACCGATCGTCAGCAGGACCGCAACGAGGCCGACGAGGCGCAAGTCCCAATGAAATGCACTGACCGGTCGGATCGGCAGTGGAATCTGGATGTTGTTGGATACCGAGCGACTCATGCGGCAAGCCCCTCGATCAACTGGCGGAAGTGCTGCCCGCGCGCCTTGTAATCGCGGTAAGCATCCTGGCTCGCCGCAGCTGGCGCCAACAACACCGTATCCCCGGGTTGCGCCATCGCTTGTGCAGCCCTGACAGCGGAAGGCAAGTCTTTCGCCGTATCGTGCTCAAGACCGTTATCCGCCAACGCCGTCGCAACTTCCGCGCCGATCGCTCCATAGGCAACAGCAAACCTCACACGCGTTGGCAGGTGCCGTGTAAACGCACTGTAGTCCTCGCCCTTACCCAGTCCGCCGATCAGCATGACAACCGGCCCAGCGACCGCCTCGGCCGATGCAAGCGCTGCTGCGCAGTTGGTCGCTTTGGAATCATCCACGTAGCGCACGCCGTCGAGTACGGACACCAGTTGGTGCCGATGATCAAGTCCCGGAAAGCTGCGAATCGCCGCAACCATGGCACTCAACGGCAAATCAATGCTGCTGCCGATCGCCAACGCGGCTGCAATGTTGAGCACGTTGTGCTCGCCAATCATCGCCGCTTCCTCGACGGCCAGGATACGCTCTGACCCGTTAGCCCAATACCGGCGACCGTCGTGCTCGACCACGCCGAAGCTACGGGCATCTTCGGGCGGATTCTTACCAAAGCGAAGTTTGACCGCATCGACATCGATTGCGTCGGACGGCCATGCATGCCCCGCAGGCAATACGGCATATGCGCAGTTCTGATAAATCGAGAGCTTGGCAGCTTCATACGCCGCAAAGTCCCCATGCCAGTCGAGATGATCCGGTTCGATGTTCAGAACGCAGCCACACTGCAGCGGCAGCTCAGCGGTTCTGGACAGTTGAAAACTCGAAAGTTCGAGCAAATAGAAACCGCGTTCGCCAGGCTCCTGCAAATCAAGTACCGGCACGCCAAGATTGCCACCCGCTGCGAAAACGACATCCGCTTGTTGACACATGTGCGCCAACAGACTGACTACGGTGCTCTTGCCATTGGTGCCGGTAACCGCAACGATCGGTGCCTCGGCATCCTGAGCGAATAGCGTGATGTCGGAATGCGTCGGAATCTCTCGCGCACGGATTTCTGAGACGATCGGATCCTGGTCAGAGACACCTGGCGAAATAATTACCTCCGTCTTGCCATCAAGCACACGGGTATCGGCGTCGGTGATCACCGTTGCATTCGGGAGGCTCTCCCGGATCGCAGTTGCGTCTACCGCCGAACGGGTATCTGCGAACACCGCACTGCGGCCTCGCCGCTTCAGCCAACGCGCGATGGATGCGCCGGTCAGACCCATGCCGAGTACCAGCGTTTCGCTCGTGTTGATGTCGCTGATCGTACTCATCGAATTTTCAGACTCGCGAGGCCGACCAGAACGAGGATGACAGTGATGATCCAGAAGCGAACGATGACCTTGGGCTCAGGCCAACCCTTCAGCTCATAGTGGTGATGCAACGGCGCCATGCGGAAGACTCGCTTCCCGGTGAGCTTGAACGACGTCACCTGAATAATGACCGACAGAGTTTCGACGACAAACACACCGCCCATGATCACGAGCACGAGTTCCTGGCGAACGATGACGGCGACGACACCTAACGCAGCGCCGAGTGCCAGCGCACCGACATCACCCATGAATACCTGCGCCGGGTAGGTGTTGAACCAGAGAAACCCAAGACCTGCGCCCGCGATAGAAGCGCAGAAAACGAGGACCTCACCTGCCCCGGCGACATAAGGAACACCGAGATACTCGGAGAAGTTGACGTTACCCGCGACGTAGGCGAATACGCCGAGTGCACCTCCGACCAGCACTGCCGGCATGATTGCCAGCCCATCCAGTCCGTCTGTCAAATTTACCGCGTTGCTGAAGCCAACGATCATGAATGTGGTGAACAGCACCTGCAGCATCCCGAGCGGCAAAACCACATTCTTCAGGAACGGCATGATCAGTTCGCTTTCCACCGGACTGGCAGCGGTTTGAAAGAGCACTATCGCGGCGATGAATCCGAAAATGGTCTGCCACATCAGCTTGTAGCGCCCGGCAAGACCCGCACTGTCCTTAAGGACCAGCTTTTTCCAATCGTCGTAGAAACCGATGGCACCAAAAGCGAGTGTGACCAACACCACGACCCAAATAAACCGGTTCGACAGATCGCCCCACAGTAGTGTTGAAATCGCGATTGCCGTCAGGATCAATGCACCGCCCATTGTGGGCGTGCCCGCTTTTTGCAGATGTGACTCGGGACCATCATCCCGCACTGTCTGACCGATCTGTCGCAGCGCCAAACGATCGATCATCATCGGCCCAACCACGAAGGAGATAATCAAGGCGGTGAGCGCGCCGAGAATCGCTCGCATCGTCAGGTAGCTGAAGACGTTAAAGCCACTCTCGAACTGAGTGAGGTACTCGGCAACCCAGAGCAACATGTCAGTTCGCCTCCAACAGGTACGTCACTACCCGCTCCATGCGGGCACTGCGCGAGCCTTTGACGCAGATCGCGACGTCAGACTCGATTCGCTCTGACAGCGCGCCGTTGAGATCGTCGACTTCCGTGAACGTCTGCGCGTTGGTAAACCCTGCACGAAACGCCTCGGCAAACTCGCCAAGCGCAAATACGCGTGCAACCCCGATTCGCTCGAAATAGGCGCCGAGTTCACGGTGTGCCTCGTAGGCGTCATCCCCAAGCTCGAACATGTCGCCGACCACCATCCAAGCCTGACCGGAGCGCGCCACAAGCGCATCGGCTGCCGCACGCATGGACGCAGGATTGGCGTTATAGGAGTCATCGATGAGCGTCGCGCCGCTCTTCAATCGGTGACGAACCTGGCGACCATCCACAGGCGAAACCGCTTTCAGGCGTTCGGCGAACCGCTCCCACGGGATACCCGCGGCCAGTGCAACCGCACATGCACCAGCGGCGTTCATCGCATTGTGCGCACCGGATAGCCGAAGCTCGATGCTCTGGACCTTGCCGCCGTGATTGATCGAGAAGCTACACCCGTCCGCATTCGCCACATAATCGCTGTACCAAACATCCGCGGTACTGTTGGCGCCGAACGTCAGGATGTCAGCCGGTGCAGCACGACCTAGCCAATAATCAAAATAGTGATCGTCGCGATTGATGACCGCAGTCTGTCCCTGCCCGAGTGCTTCGAACATTTCGCCCTTGCCTCGGGCAACGCCTTCAATGCCGCCAAAACCCTCGAGATGTGCGGGTCCCGCGTTCGTCACAATGCCAATATCAGGCCGACCGAGTGCGGCCAATGTGGCGATCTCACCGACGTGATTGGCACCCATTTCAAGCACTGCGAACCGGTGCGATTCGTTCAACCCGAACAGAACCAATGGCACGCCGAGATGGTTGTTCAAATTGCCCGTTGTCGCGTGCGTGTCGGGACCGCACAGCGCCGCAATAAGCGACCGCATCGTGGTCTTGCCATTGCTGCCAGTAATGCCAACGGTTAGTGGAGTGAACTGATCGCGCCAGGCTGTTGCGAGGGTGTGCAGCGCAGTAACCGCATCGTCGACAACCAGCTGCGGCAGCGGGTCGTCGGTCGCACGCGTCGTTACGGCCGCGCATGCCCCTGCATGCGTCGCGTCTGAAATGAAATCTGCGCCTTCGAAGTTAGGGCCGCTCAGCGCAACGAATAGCTCATCCTTGCCGAGCGTGCGTGAATCGATCGATACACCGGAACACTCGACTGCGCTTTCTGGCGCCGTCAGTCCCAAGACCGATGCGATAGCGGCTAACGACCACTTCATGATGCGCTCACCGGCAGCGCGCTCAGTGCACGAGCAGCCACCGCAACATCATCAAACGAACGCACCTCATCGCCGATGAGTTGATACTGCTCATGTCCTTTGCCGGCAATGAGTATCACGTCGTTCGGCGCTGCATGCCGAATCGCATGTTCGATCGCCTGTGCGCGATCGATCTCGACATGATGCTCAACCCCTGACAGACCGGCACGAATATCTGCGATGATCGCTTCAGGGGACTCCCCCCGCGGATTGTCGCTGGTCACGACAATTTCATCAGCAGCTGTGGCGGCTAACGCCATCTGTGGGCGCTTGCCGTGGTCGCGCTCTCCGCCGCAACCGAAGACGCACCAAAGCCGTCCCTCTGTATGCGCACGTAGTGCATCGATGGCGGCGCCTAACGCAGCCGGCGTGTGTGCATAGTCAACAACAGTCAAAGGCACGCCATTGCCGACGACCTGCAAGCGCCCGGGTGGAGCTTTTGCGGCACCGATAGCTTCTATCGCCCGATCAAGTGGCACTTCCAACGACAGCAACACGGCGAGCGCCAGCGCAAGGTTCTGTGCGTTAAACGCACCGATCAGATCGCTCCGCAGGGTCGCATCACCCAGTGGCGTAACCACCTCGAGCGTGAGCCCGGTAGCACTCAAATCAACGTTGGCAACCTGCACCGAATGCGCGCGCGCGGCGCGCTGCGCTGAACCCACCAACCAGGCATCGGGGTATCGCTCGCCGAGCTTAATGCCATATTCATCATCGACCGCGATCACCCGCGCTTGCAGACCCGGCCAATCAAACAACTGCGCTTTCGCCTCAAAGTAGGCGTCCATCGTGCCGTGATAGTCGAGGTGGTCACGCGTCAGATTCGTGAACACCGCAACGTCGATGTTCGATCCGCTCAGTCGATACTGGTCCAATGCATGCGATGACGCTTCAAGCGCGATGACGTCGCAATGCTGATCGCACATCGCTGCGGCCTGTCGTTGTACAGTCACTGCATCCGGTGTCGTCAGCGCGCTCATATCCAATGAGTCAATCGCACCCCAACCGAGGGTACCCATCAACGCAGGTCGCCGACCTAGCGCGGAAAGCGCATGCGCGACCAACCAGCTGACACTGCTTTTGCCGTTGGTTCCTGTGACCGCAACGAGATCCATAGACGCAGTCGGTGCGCCAAAAAACCGTGCGGCAACCGCACCTTCGAGACCTTCGCGTCCCGGCACACAGGCGACAGGCACGGCACTGATAGAACGGACCCGTGGGTCTGCCGGATCGAGATCGGTGACGATCGCGATAGCGCCCGCATCAATTGCTTGCTCTGCGTATTCGATCCCGTGCCGTGTCTGACCCTGCACGGCGAGGAATACCGTACCTTCGGTGACCTGTCGGCTGTCCATCGCGATGTCGCTGACCGGCAACCGAGGGGCGACGGTCATACCTTCCAGGAGACTCGCAAGCGTCGGCAGATGCTGTCCCGAGACCGCCATCACTGAGCGTCACCCTGAGCGATCCCCGCCATCAGTGTCGGTCGCGCGTCGGGCGGGATAGCGAGTGTGCGGAGCGCTTCGCGCATCACTGCCGAAAAGACGGGTGCTGCCACATCACCGCCATGCAGCTTGCTGCGCCTTGGCTCGTCAATCACCACCACCGCCGCAAGACGGGGGTTGGAGGCCGGCACGACACCCGCAAAAATCGCGCGGTGACGCTGATCGTCGTATTTTCCGTCGCCGGAATACATCCATGCAGTTCCGGTCTTGCCGGCGACCCGGTAACCGGGAATCGCTGCACGCGAACCGGTCCCGCTCTCGACCACGCCTTCCATCAGGCTGAGTACATGCCGAGCGATCTCGGGGGACACCGCGCGCGTGCCCTCCGGTGGTTGATCGACTTTCAGCAACGACACCGGCATCAACACTCCGTCATTGGCCAGCGCCGCATAGGCGCGCGCCAACTGAAGGCGCGTCACAGAGATGCCATAGCCATAACTGATGGTTGCCTGCGAAATCTGTCGCCAGTCGCTGTAGTGCGTCAGCAGTCCTCGCGACTCTCCGGGCAAGCCGCTTCCCGTCAAACTGCCAAACCCGAATCGACTGAGCGAATCCCAAAAGTCCTCGCGCTCCATTAGCAGACCGACGTGAGTCGTCGCAACGTTCGAGGATTTGGCCAGAAGTGTTTTGAGATCGATCGTGCCCAGCGGATTGGGATCGGTGATGGTCTTAACCCCAACCTCCAAAGACCCATTGCCTGTATCGATCATCGAGTCCGGTTCGACCACACCATGTTCGAGCGCGGCGGCCAGCGTTATCGGTTTGATGCTGGAGCCGGGGTCGTGGATGTCAGTTACTGCCCGATTGCGCGCACGCTCTGCGGTGTATTGCGAGCGCTTGTTCGGGTTGTATCCGGGCTGATTCACCATCGCCAGCACTTCCCCGGTGCGGATATCGAGAATCACCATCGATCCGGACTGCGCATCATGCAGCTCGCGTGCACGCTTTAATTCACGATACGCAAAATGCTGAATGCGTAGATCGATACTGGTCACCAAGTCCTGACCGTGGCGAACTGCGCGAATACTGCGGATATCGCGGAAGTCCTCTCCAACACCATCCATCAGCACGAGCTTGGAACCCGGCGCACCGGCGAGCTCGTGGTTATGCGCATACTCGAGCCCTTCCTGACCGTTGTCATCGATATCGGTGAGGCCGATGACATGACTGGCAACCTCGGTTGCAGGGAAGAAACGACGGTACTCTCGCAGCACGTTGATTCCGGGCAGCCCAAGCTCGCTGATCGCAGCAACCTGATCGGGCCTTGCGTGCCGCAGCAACCAAACGAAGTCCCGGTTGATATTCCGATTCAGTACCTTGAGCAACTGCACATGATCGCGATCAAGAATTCGCGCCAGCCTCGGCAATTCTTCAGTCTTCGGTAGCAGCTCGCTGGGATTCGCCCAGACACTGTCTACCGGTGATGAGATCGCCAGCGGCTCACCATTTCGATCGGTGATGGAACCTCGGTGAGAGGAGATCACGCGCTCTCGGATGTGGCGCTTCTCGCCCTCCATCACCAACTTCTCGCTGTCGATGACCTGCAGGTATGCGCTCTGCCCAACCAGCACAACCGATCCCAGTGCGAACACAAACGTCAGTAGCGAGCCCCGCATGCGGAAGCGTTGTTGTGACAATTGGCGCTTTTCCGCTCGACGTTTCATTCTTGCCGCTCCGTGGCATCGACCGGCAAACCGTTTTGCACCACCGGCGCCGTCGTATTCAGTTCAAGCCCGGTGAACGAATATCCACCTTGATCACCGATCAGGTAGATCTCCTCGGGCGAAGGTGCGCGCAGCCCCAAATCCCTGGGCGCGCGCGCTTCGATTTCGTGATACGCACCATAGGCGCTTTGTTCGAGCTGAAGCCTGTGATATTCGGTGTTCAGCGCGTCTCGTTTGCGCGATAGCGACTCTTGCTCCATATGCAAAACACGCGCTTCGTGCCTTGTGTAGACGAGCGCAACCGCGGACAAAGCGATCGCGAGCAGCAACATCACCATCAATGTGAACCCACGTCTTTGCGTCGTCCGAACGCTCATCTCAATCGCTCCCCAACGCGCAGACGTGCGCTACGAGCGCGCGGGTTGCGATCAAGCTCAGCATCGTTGGCAACCACGGACTTTCCGACAATCCGCAGGCGCGGCTTCGCAGCGTCCGGCATTTCTGGCAAGCCGCGGTAGACCGGATCCTCAGCACTCGCATCACGCAGAAATCGTTTGACCGGCCGATCTTCCAGCGAGTGAAACGTCAGGAATGCCACTCGACCACCGATCGCCAGTGCGTCGACAACGGTCGCCAGCGCACGCTCGAGTTCGCCGAGCTCATCATTAATGCGCATCCGAATCGCCTGGAACGTTTTCGTTGCCGGATGAATCCGTCCGCGCTCACGCACCTTGGCGGGCACCGCGGACTCAACAACAGCCGCAAGTTGAAGCGTTCGAAGCAAAGGTTCGCGATCGCGAGCCGCCACTATCGCCCGGGCGATACGCGCAGCGAGACGCTCCTCTCCCAATCGGGAAATATCACGGCGCAACTCCGACTCGCTGACTCGCGCAATGTATTCGGCCGCGGACTCGCCACAAGACTGGTCCATGCGCATATCCAATGGACCGTCTCGCAAAAAACTGAACCCGCGCTCACCCTCATCGAGCTGAGGCGAAGACACGCCGAAATCGAACAACATGCCATCGACGCGACCGAGCAGCCCCTCGGTGCGCAACACATCGGCCAACGCGCCGAATGCTCGGTGGACAATCGTGAATCTGGGGTCTTCGCAATGCCGCTCGCGTGCCGCCGCGACGGCCGCCGCGTCACGATCAAACGCGAGCAGACGTCCCTGCTCACCGAGAGCGCGCAAGATCGCATCGCTATGGCCGCCACGGCCATAGGTCGCATCGACGTAACAACCGTCGGCACGCACGGCCAGATGGTTAAGAACCTGGTCGCGCATTACGGGCTCGTGGGCGACCATCAGAGTGAAAGGGTTTCCAGCTCTGCGGACAACTCCAGCGCCTCGTCGTCGTCGGCAAGCCACTCGTCGCGACGTTCCAACCAGCGCGTTTCGTCCCAGAGCTCAAACTTTCTGCCCTGCCCTACCAACATCGCATGTTTCTCGATGCCGGCGAACTCCCGCAGTTCCCGGGGCATCAATACACGGCCGTTATTGTCCAACTCCATATCGCTGGCATGGCCGATCATCAAACGCTGAAGGCGCCGAGCATGTTTGTTGAGACTGGGCAGACGTTCGAGCTTGCGTTCGATATCCTCCCAGTCGGGCAATGGATAAATAAGGAGGCAGTAATCACGATCGACCGTAGCCACCAGTTGGTTTGCACAACGCGCAGCGATCCGCTCCCGGTAACGGGTCGGAATGGCCAGTCTGCCCTTGGCATCCAGCGTGACTTTGGTTGCACCGCGAAACATGCTCTAAAACCGCCGAGAAAAACCAGAATTTCCCACATCTCCCCACTTCTCGACACTATAGGTAGGGCAGTTTTTTGCGTCAACAGAAAAACGTGATTAATCCATAAAAGACAGTCACTTAGCCTCATAACGGACTATCCTTGCCCGAGATCTTTTCGGCAGAAGAAATGAAATATCAGAGCGTTACGCGTCTTTGCTAACGATTGGATTAGCTCATCGTCGTGATTCAGCGACTTGGGCAGATATTGGTTTAGGAGCGCTCAACTTGCGCAGATGAGGGGTGGGAGTCGGCCTGTAAGCCGGGTTCTGTCGAGGGTAATCATTCATCTGCGTGCACCGTCGCCGATGCACTGTAGCGACCTACCCGGGAGCACGTTCGGGACCGACGTCAACACTCCCCTATTTGGTCTTGCTCCGGACGGGGTTTACCCTGCCATTGCTGTTACCAGCAACGCGGTGCGCTCTTACCGCACCATTTCACCCTTACCACTGGCGTGGCGGTATATTTTCTGCGGCACTTTCCGTGGGCTTGCGCCCCCCAGGCGTTACCTGGCGTCCTGTCCGATGGAGCCCGGACTTTCCTCCACGCAATGCGCAGCGATCACCCGGCCGACTCCCGCGTGCACTGTACCTCAATCCTGTAGATCGATCGCAAACTGATAGAGCTTGTTCCGCGGCGTTCCAGTCGCCACAGCAACGGCCTTGGCCGCCGCTTTCACCGGGACACCCGCAGCGAGCAGCTCACGCACAAGCAACTCCGGATCAACCGCGCCCGCTGTCGCCGCAGCCTCGGCACCCGAGATCAGGACCACGAATTCGCCTTTGGCAACAATCTGCCCTGTATCTACCTGTCGGCGCAGCTCGGTCAGCGTCGTCGTGACGATTTGCTCATGCCGCTTGGTCAGCTCGCGCGCGATGCATGCCATCCGTTCAGAACCAAAAACAGATTCCGCATCCGACAGGAAGTCCGAGATCCTGTGTACCGCCTCATAAAAGACCAGGGTACGCGGCTCGTGCGAGAGTGCCGATAGTCGCGTCTTGCGTGCTTGTGCCTTGGCCGGCAGAAATCCCTCGAACACAAAACGATCCGTCGGCAAACCCGATGCGCTCAGTGCCGCGATAACGGCGCTCGGACCCGGCACCGTCTCCACACGCACACCAGCAGCATGTGCCGCGCGCACGAGGCGAAATCCGGGGTCACTCACCGCTGGCGTTCCAGCATCGGAAACCAGCGCAAGGTGCTCACCATCGACCAGTCTTCGCACCAGCTCGTCGACACGGTCGCGCTCGTTGTGTTCGTGAAAGGACAAAAGTCGGGCTTCTACACCGAATTGCATCAGCAACCGGCCGGTGCGCCGGCTATCTTCTGCCAACACGACATCTGCCGCCGAGAGCACGGCTCTCATCCGTTCGGATGCATCAGCGAGATTCCCGATCGGCGTCGCAACGATAGAAAGACGCCCACCACTCATGGTGCACCCAACGATGTACAGGGAACTTGCGCGGTATACTGAGGCCCAACAGGAACCGTCATGAATTTGGAATCTCGCATGCGATACACCTTACCTGAGTGCAGACCGACAATCCGTGCGCGCGCTGGCTTTGCGTCTATTGTCTCGATCGCGCTCTTGTCACTGGTGGGGTGCTCCAGCCTGCCGGGCACACCCGGATCTGGCTATTCAGTTGGTCGCGCAGAGCGCTTGTTTGAGGCGGGCGACTACGATGCCGCAGCCAGTGGATGGATGGCTCTGGCCAACGGCGTTACGGGTGAACAACGCGACGAATACCTGCTGCGTGCTGCTGAGAGCTGGTTGGCCGATGGAGATCGACTGCGCGCAACGGCTGCATTGAGCCAGGTCACAACGCCCCCGGCACCGACTCTCGCCAATGACTACTACCTCGGCCTCGGTGAGGTCGGTGCTTTTGATCGGGATCCTGTCGCCGCTGAACAAGCCCTTAGCCGCACAGATCCGCAGCGCTTTACGCTGGCCCAGCGCGCTCGCGCAGACGCCGTGCGCGGCCAGATCCTGTTTCTGCGCAACGACCCGGCGGGCGCCGTGCAGCTGCTGGTGCGACGCGAACTGTGGCTCGGTAGTGAACTGGAGATCGTCCGAAACGATCAACTGATCTGGGATGGCCTGCTGGTCGCCGACCCAGACCTGTTGCGGGCGGCGCTGCAGGATACGTCCGATGCCGATGTGGGCGGCTGGCTGGCGCTCGGCATTCTTGCGAGTAACACCACCAATAACGCAATGGATCGCGGTGTGGTTGCGTGGCAGCGTAACTACCCGGGACATCCAGCGTTACGATCGGTCGTCCGCGGTTTCGCGCCGGAGATCGCGACCGGCGGTATCGAGCCTGAGCACATTGCGCTGTTGCTGCCTTTGTCGGGTCGGGCGGGTGCGTTTGGCAGCACTATTCGCGATGGCGTAATTTCGCACTACCTGGCGCGTTACTCGAGCATGCTCAATGCACCGGAAATCCGGGTGTACGATCTCGCCGAGAAAGAGACCGTCGTCGCCTATGAACAGGCGGTACTAGAGGGCGCCGACCTGATTATCGGACCCGTGCTGCGCCCGAGCGTCGACGCACTCGCGGCTTACACCGGACCGCGAGTACCTACGATCCTGCTGAACTACCCTTCGATTACCGAGAACTATTCGAGCGATATGTACGCGTTTGGTCTTGCGCCTGAAGACGAAGCGCGGGCCGCAGCCGTTCAGGCCTTCGAAGAGGGTCACAGACGGGCAGTCGCCTTATTGCCGACCGGGTCGCGGGGTGAGCGGTTGTTGATCGCATTCAACGAACAGTTCACAGCACTCGGTGGCGCGGTACTGAGTTATGAGAATTTCGTACCCGAAGCCGCAGATCACAGTAACGAGATCGAGCGATTGATGTTGCTCACCGATAGCGTCGCGCGTTACCGGCGCGCACGAAACCTGCTGGGTGCACCACTGCAATTCGAGCCTCGCCGTCGTGAGGACGTGGATGTGATTTTCCTTGGCGCCAATGCTGCGAATGCACGTCAGTTAAAGCCACAGTTGCGCTTCCACTACGCCGGGGACTTGCCCGTGATCGCGACATCGTCCGTTCACAACCCTGCCAGCGATGAGCCTGCTTCAGATTTAAATGGCATCGAGTTCGCCGAGATTCCCTGGTTAGTCAACCGCATGCGCGGCCAGACGACACCACTGGATGCCGTCACCGATACACTGACCAATGTGCGCCGACAACCGCGGCTGTTTGCCCTTGGCCATGATGCGTTGACGCTCGGCTTGGCCGTGTATGCACGAAACCTGCCGCTCAACGGAATCAGCGGAGCCACCGGCCACCTCATTCTTGACGATCAAGGCAACTTCGAACGACAACCCGGGTGGGCAAAATTCGAGAACGGCCGACCCGTGAGCCTTGATCAGCGTGTCAATCCGAATCGCGACACTCCCGATACTGAGACCTTTGATTCACTCGATACGGAACAACCGATCGCGAACATGCGACCCTGAGCGTGCCATCTCCGTCCCAGCGGCTCGGTTCGAGAATTGAGAAATGTGCGCGTGACTTCCTTATGGCGCGCGGTCTCACATGCGTCACAGAGAACTTTCATACTCGGTTCGGTGAGCTCGACCTGGTGATGCTCGATGCGGACACACTCGTTGTTGTAGAGGTGCGGCACCGACGCGCGGGCGCAATGGTCAGTGCAGTCGAGTCTGTCTCCCCCGCGAAGCAACGAAAACTCATCAGCGCCACACAGGGACTGCTGCGTCGAAGACAGACGCTTGCCTCGCTGCCGATACGGTTCGATGTGGTGGCGATTGAAGGTGGCATCGATGCACCACGCATTCGATGGATTCGGGATGCGTTTCGACCGTGGTGAAGGATGACCAATCACAATTGACTTATACTTCGCGCACCAGACGGGAGGTGTCATGAGCTCACAGGCAAGTATCAAAGCGCATTTCGAGGCGAGCATCGCGACCAAGCGAGCAGCGATGGAAACCTTGATCGAGCCGATCTCGAGTGGCGCAGAGTCAATGATTCAGTGCCTGAAGGACGGGGGCAAGATATTGAGTTGCGGCAACGGCGGCTCAGCCGGCGACGCTCAGCACTTCTCTTCAGAACTGCTGAACCGCTTCGAAATGGAAAGACCCGGCTTGCCGGCAATGGCACTCACCACCGATAGCTCCACGCTCACATCTATCGCAAACGACTATGCCTACGAGGAGATTTTCTCAAAGCAGGTGCGTGCGCTCGCAAAAGACGTCGATGTCTTGCTCGCGATCTCTACCTCAGGAAACTCCGAAAACGTTTGTCGAGCGATCCATGCCGCCCATGAAAACAAGAGCAGAGTGGTTGCGTTGACCGGTCGTGATGGTGGTGCAATGGCTGGCCTTCTCACCAGCGACGATGTCGAAATCCGCGTGCCCGATATGCGCACAGCCCGTATCCAGGAGGTCCACCTTCTTGTGATCCACTGTTTGTGCGATACGATCGATCAGGCGCTCTTCGGCTAGCAACAGAGCAGCCGCTCGGCGCTACTTTACAACCTTGAGATGGGCTCGAGTGGCGTCGGGATCACTGCCAGTATCGTCCGGCGGCTCGGGCTCCTCGCTGCCTGATTCGGCGAACACCATACCTTGGCCGGTTTCTTTGGCGTATATGCCGATCACCGCCGCGACGGGGACACTGACGTCAAAGGGGCGCCCTTGAAACTGCGCTCGGAACGTGAGCAGGTCATTGCCGAGACTCAGTGCATGCACCGCTCTGTAGCTCACGTTGAGTACAATACGACCCTCGTCGATATGCTCGGCGGGCACGACAACGCCGGCTATCGTCGCGTCTACCAAAACGTGCGGCGTTTGAGCATTGTCGCTCATCCACTCATGCATCGCCCGTAACAGGTACGGGCGCTTCGAGCTCACGCTGGCATCAGTTTCCCCCACGACAAACCTAGAGCTGCATTTCCTGCTCAAGCTCGGTCAGGCTGGCGCGGAACGATGGTCGTTCAAACATCCGTTCCATGTAGGCTTCGATCGGCTCACCGCCTTTTCCGAGGTCGATGTTGTAGCTCGACAGTCGCCACAACAGTGGCGCAACGCTGGCGTCCACTAAAGAGAATTCATCACCGAGGAAGAATTCTTTCGCAGCGAACACCTCGGCACTCGCAAGAATCCCTTCTTTCAGAATCTTGCGTGCTCGAGTGGCCTGCTTCTTCTCAGCTGCTTCTTCGATCTGCTCGGCGAGTTTGTACCAATCGTTCTCGATGCGGAACAACGCCAGACGGAACTGGGCACGCGTCACAGGATCGACCGGCATCAACGGTGGGTGCGGAAACCGCTCATCAAGATACTCAATAATGACCCGGGAGTCATAAAGCACAAGGTCCCGGTCTACGAGCGTCGGCACAGTGTGGTAGGGGTTGAGATCCATGAGGTCCTCTGGCAGGTCGTTCCCCTCAACATTGACGATATCGATGTTGATGCTTTTCTCCGCGAGCACGAGTCGCGTGCGGTGACTGTGCATACAGGTCGGACGTGAAAAAAGACTCATGATCGAGCGACGATTTGCCATGACTGCCATGGATGCTCTCCCTCAGGAAGTTATTATCTTGCGGCAACGCCGCTTATGCGAACGCCAGCGACCCTCCCCAAAGGACCGCTGGCGCTGGTTGGACTGAACGCTGGTACGAACTATTTGACCGGTTTCCAGATTTCTTTCTTCAGCATCAGCGAAAGAAGGAAGAAGACTACCAGAAACGCCATAACCCAAACGCCCATCGTTTTACGCTGGAGCTGCACCGGCTCGGAGATGAAGTCCAGGTAGTTGACGATATCGCGCACTACCTGATCATAATCATCAACGCTCAAGCTGCCTGCAGTCACATATTCAAAGCCCGGGCGAGGACCCGCGTCTTCGCCGTGATCACTCGCCTCGGCGTGACCGTCGGCTTCACCGCCATGGTCTTCATCATCGTGGTGCACAGGCACCTTGATGCCCTCGAGCGACCACAACGGATAAGGCATGCTCGTGCCGGCAAGAACGGTATTGTTCCAGCCAGTCGGCGTCGACTCATCTTGATAGTAGCCACGCAGGAACGTGTAGAGGTAGTCCGTGCCGCGCGATCTTGCGATCAGCGACAGGTCCGGAGGTGTCTTATTGAACCAATTCTTCGCGTCATCGGGACGCATTGAGATGTCGATGGTCTCGTGCGTTTTCTCCGCGTTGAACATGAGATTCTCGATCAACTGATCATCCGAGAGACCGAGACCCGCGCCGAGCGTGTTGTAACGCACGTACTTGGCGCTGTGGCACCCGGAGCAGTAGTTCATGAAGTACTTCGCACCGCGCTGCAGTGAATCCTGGTTGCCGACGTTGTTGTTAGCGGCTTCCAGTTCCACGTCACCACCTGCGGCAAATGCAGCTCCCGAGGCGCCTAGTATAAGCGTCGCAGCTAGCGCTGTGCTTCGCAAAAACCTACGCATGGTATACAACCCTTTCCGGTACCGGTTTCGTGTCATCCATTTTCGACCATACTGGCATCAGCAGGAAGAAAGCGAAGTAGACCGCGGTGAAAAATCTCGCCAGAGCAGTATAGAGGTCCGTTGCCGGCTGGATACCGAGGTATCCCAAAGCCAGGAACGAAATCACAAACGCGCCCAGTGCAATCCGCGTGATCATGCCTTTGTAGCGCACGGACTTGACCGGCGACTTGTCCAGCCATGGCAGGAATGCTGGCAGTACCACCGCGGCACCCATCAGTATCACACCGAAAAGCTTACTCGGGACTGCCCGCAGAATCGCGTAGAACGGCGTGAAATACCAAACTGGCGCGATATGTTGGGGCGTGACCAACCGGTCAGCCGGATCAAAGTTCGCGTGCTCCAGGAAATAGCCATTCATCTCCGGGGCGAAGAACACGACCGCGAAGAACGCCGCCATGAACACCACAATCGCCACCAGATCTTTCGAGGTATGGAATGGGTGGAATGCAATGCCATCCAACGGTACGCCGTTCGCATCTTTCTTCTCTTTGATCTCAATACCGTCCGGATTGTTGGATCCCACTTCGTGCAACGCGAGGATGTGCACGGCCACCAGCATGATCAATGCCAACGGCAACGCGATCACGTGCAGCGCGAAGAAGCGGTTCAGCGTGATATCGGAGATCGAGAAGTCGCCGCGTATAAAATCAACGAGCGGCTCTCCGATCCCGGGGATAGCGCCGAACAGACTCACAATCACCTGTGCACCCCAGTACGACATCTGCCCCCACGGCAGAAGATACCCAAAGAACGCTTCGGCCATCAGCACCACGAAAATCAACATGCCGATGATCCATACGAGCTCGCGCGGTTTGCGGTACGAGCCGTACAGCATCGCGCGGAACATATGGAGATAGACAACGATGAAGAACGCCGACGCTCCCGTAGAGTGCATGTAGCGGATCAACCACCCGAACTCTACGTCTCGCATGATGTACTCAACCGACGCGAACGCCTCGGCCGCGCTCGGCTTGTAGTTCATCGTCAGAAAGATGCCGGTTAGCAGCTGGATGACCAGGACGACCATTGACAGGACGCCAAACACATACCAGATGTTGAGGTTTTTCGAGGCGTAGTACTCTGTGATGTGATCCTTCAACAATGAATCAAGGGGAAAACGATCCTTGATCCAACCCATCACACCGCCGCTGTCGCGGCCTACACGCAAATCAGACTCTGCACGTGCCATTACGCTGCTCCCGTGTCTGTTCCAACTTCAATGACGCTTTCACCGACAAATCGGTAAGGCGGCACTTCCAGGTTCTTCGGCGCAGGTACGCCCGCGAGTACGCGCCCTGCCATATCAAATTTCGATCCGTGGCAGGCGCAGAAAAACCCGCCGAACCACTCGCTGCCAAGATCTGCAGGCTGAACGTCAAACCGCGGTGCTGGAGCACAACCCAAGTGCGTGCACTGGCCGAAGACAACCAAAACCTCTGGCTTCACAGACCGGAACTCATTCACTGCGTATTCCGGCTGGTCGGAATCGGCCGAGCCCGGATCCGCAAGTTGCGGTTCCATTTTGGCAACGCGCTCGAGCATGTCCTCATCTCGCCGTACGACGTAGACGGTACGCCCACGCCACTGGGCGCGTGCGACCTGACCAGGCTGCAGGCTTTCGATGTTGATCTGGACCGGTGCGCCCAAAGCTTGCGCTCGCGCACTCGGCTTCAGCGAGCCCAGAAACGGCACGGCGAACAGCCCCGTTGCCACCGCACCTGCGCCGGCAGTCGCGATGCTGATGAAACGGCGCCGGCTGGCATCCATGTCTTCGCTTAAGGTCTCGTCCGTAATCACGTTGTCAGTCATCACGTGTCTCCGAAATCATCTCTAGTTCAAATCTCATATTCGCTCAACTCGCGTCAGTGGACTCATCAGGCAGCACTGCGTTCAGTGCGAACACACACCCGCCGCAGCCCGGTAGGACTGGCGGATTGGCGCCTGTATGTTGTAGTGAGGCGCGCAGCACTCGATGCTGTTAGCCTATGGACGAAGCCTTATGCTTCCCGATACGTCGAACTTGCTGCGAACCGGTTCGATATCAGCCAGGAATAATACAGGAATCAATACCCTGGTGCCTACTGTCTAATTTCGAAAAGCGCTCCGTCCTAAATTTGTATACATCGGTTATCTAAACTTGTCTAACTGAAACACTTCGAATTTCTCGATCGAGATATCAGTCCATCGTATGTCTAGGCACTCCGTCCAACAAAGCCTGTTATTCGTCACTCGATGCGTGGTCATAGGCCTCGCAATCGCATGTTTGGTGTTCCTCGTGCGACGCGGTACCCAGAGCCCGTTCGGCACAACCGCCGGCGCGCCGACCAGCTATGCCGAGGCCGTCGCCGCCAGCGCCGACTCCGTGGTCAACATCTACACCACACGCCTCGTTACCGACGTGGACGGCAGCGGCGTAGCGAGTACCAGCCGCGAGTTCAACCTCGGCTCCGGGGTGATCATCGATTCGGATGGCTATGTCGTCACGAACCACCATGTCGTTGAGGGCGCTGGCGAGATTTATGTCCTGCTCGCCGACGATCGTGTCGCAACGCCTGTCATCATTGGTGAAGATAGCGACACCGACCTCGCATTACTTAAGATCGATCTCGAGGATCTTCAGCCGATCAGGCTCGGCAGATCCGATCAGCTCCTTATCGGAGACGTGGTGCTCGCGATCGGCAACCCCTACGGGCTTAGCCAGACGGTGACGCAAGGCATCATCAGCGCAACCGGTCGCGGCGCTTTGAATCTCACGACGTTCGAGAACTACATCCAGACCGATGCTGCTATTAATTCCGGCAACTCCGGTGGGGCACTTGTCAACGCGCGTGGCGAACTGATCGGGATCAATACCGCCGTGATTTCGCGAGAAGTGAATATCCAGGGAATCAGTTTTGCGATACCGGTCAATCTCGTGAATGGCGTTGTTCAGGCGTTGAAGCGCGACGGTCGGGTTAAGCGTGGCTGGCTCGGTCTTACTATGACCAACATTAGTGAGGCCGACTGGAGACGACTGGGCCTGCCGCCCAATTCAGGTGTCTTGTTGACCGGCGTTAACGAGAATGGCCCCGCATCGAACGCGGGGGTTCAAAGGGGCGATGTGCTCGTGTCGATCAATGGCCGCGAGGTTAAGACCGGTCAGCAAGCGCTGCTCACGGTAGCCAGCTATCAACCAGGCACTGCACTGAATCTCGAGCTCATTCGCGGCGGACGCGCCGTGCAAACCGTTGCCTATGCCGGCGACAGGATCGACGCGGAGAATGCGCTCAGGTGATCCTGCGCACCTCGGCTCCCAAGCCGCGGAGCTTGTCCTCGATGCGTTCGTAGCCGCGATCCAGATGGTAGATTCGGTCAATCACAGTCTCGCCGCCTGCCACCAGCGCCGCCAACACCAGACCCGCTGACGCCCTGAGGTCCGTCGCCATGACCGGCGCTGCAGTGAGCGATGCGACGCCCTTCGACAACACGGTGTTGCCGTGCACCTGAAACTGCGCGCCCATACGCTGCAGTTCGGGGATGTGCATAAAGCGATTTTCGAAAATCGTCTCGGTGACCGATCCCTGGCCGCTCGCGACAGCATTGAGGGCACAGAATTGCGCCTGCATGTCCGTCGGAAAGGCGGGATGCGGCGCGGTGCGCACGTCGACCGCGACCGGGCGTGACCCGCGCATATCAACTTCGATCCAGTCATCTCCGTGCGTCACCTCTGCGCCAGCATCGGAGAGTTTCGACATCACCGCCTCGAGGTGTCGCGGCGCTGCGCAGAGCGCCCGCACCCGCCCTGCCGTCATGGCACCGGCGACAAGATAGGTGCCGGTTTCGATGCGGTCGGGCAATACCTGGTAGTCGGTGCCGCCCAAGGACTCAACGCCCTGCACATGAATCGTTGGTGTACCCGCCCCCTCGATCTTCGCACCCAGCGCAATCAGGAAATTGGCGAGATCCTCGACCTCTGGTTCGCGGGCTGCATTCTCCAAAACGGTCTCACCGTCAGCGAGTGCAGCCGCCATCATGAGGTTTTCTGTCCCCGTCACGCTGACCGTGTCGAAAACGAAGTGGGCACCCTTCAGACGATCGGCTCTCGCCCGAATGTAGCCGTTCTCGACCCACACCTCGGCACCCAATGCCTGCAGGCCCGCTACATGCAAATCGACGGGACGTGCACCGATCGCACAGCCACCCGGCAAAGACACGTCGGCGCGGCCAAACCTTGCCACCAGAGGGCCGAGTACCAGCACCGACGCACGCATAGTCTTAACGAGATCGTAGGGCGCCACCGGCTCGATGTCCGTGCCGGTGTTGACCGACAGACGCATATGCTCTTCGAGGGTCGCTTCGGCACCCATCCTCTGTAGGAGCGCAATCATTGTGGTGACGTCGCGCAGATGCGGCACGTTCCCCAGTGTCACGCTGTCCCGGGCCAGCAAGGTAGCCGCGAGAATAGGCAGTGTCGCATTCTTCGCACCCGAGATCGTCACGTCGCCATTCAGGCGGCGCCCGCCAACTACCGCTAACTTGTCCATACAGTCTCAGCCAGCAGTTTCGAATTCTGCCGGCGTCAGTGCGCGGATCGACAGCGCATGGATATCCGCTCGCATGTGATCGCCCAGTGTCTGGTAAATCATCTGATGGCGAGCAACCTGGCGCTTGCCGTCGAATGCGGGCGAGACGACCACGGCTTCGAAGTGAACATGGTCGTCACTCAGCACCTCGACGTGGGTGGTTTCGAGCTGACTCTGAATCAGGTCGGTGATCTCTTGAGGGGTCACGCGGCCACTCCTATGACATAAATTCCGACCATGGTAGTACACAGCCCAAGGCGGCTGAAAGCCTGTATCTACGCATCCTTGTGCAGTGGTGTATGATTCGCGGCTACCCGCGACCCGGCGCACACTGTGGAACGCGGGCGTTGGCGGGCAACTCGGCCCGACCGCGCATCTTCGGAGATCTGGAAAAACGTGTCACTTGCGGCAAACAGCACACTGGTGGTGATCGGTCTTGCGGCGCTCATCTGGGGCGCTGATCGATTTGTCGTTGGTGCCGGTGCCATGGCACGCAACCTCGGGGTGCCGACGCTTCTGATCGGTCTCACCGTGGTGGGTATCGCCACCTCAGCGCCAGAGATTCTGGTGTCGATCATGGCCGCCCTCAAAAATCAGCCTGACCTCGCGATCGGCAATGCACTCGGATCGAACATCGCGAACATCGCACTGGTCTTGGGCGCCACCGCCGTGCTCAAGCCCATCGTTGTGCGATCGAGCACCCTGCAACAGGAGATGCCTGCGCTGCTGGCGGTCACACTGTTGGCAGTGGCGCTCGTGCTGGACGCGCAGCTCAGCCGAACCGATGGACTCGTTATGCTGGTCGCCCTGGTCGTGGTGATGTACTGGATCGTACGGCTCGGCTATCGCACCGATACCGACGATCCTATCGAGGCGGAGTACGACGCCGAGATTCCGAAAAACATGAAGATGATCGTCGCGGTTGGCTGGTTCCTGCTGGGACTCGCTGTACTGCTGCTCGGCGCCGAGTTATTGGTCCGCGGCGCTACCGCAATTGCGATTAGCTTCGGCGTCAGCGAGCTTGTGATCGGCGTCACGCTCGTCGCCATCGGCACCAGCCTTCCCGAACTCGCGGTCTCACTCATCTCGGCGCTTAAAGGCGAACAGGGTTTGGCGATCGGCAACATCATCGGGTCGAACATGTTCAACCTTTTGGCGGTGATTGGCGCGGCTATTGTGATCCAACCCACCGGTGTGGCGCCCGAGGTGCTCTCGCTGCATTTCTTTGTGATGATAGCGCTGACGTTGGTGCTGTTCGCTATGGCCTACAACTACAGTGGCGCGGGAAGGATCAACCGCATCGAGGGCAGCGCGCTTCTGATCGCATTCTTCAGCTATCACATCTACGTGCTGGCGCAGAGTTTCGGTTATGCCGGCTGACGCAGAACAAAGACGCGCACAAGCGCTGCGAGTGCTGGATATCGAGTCCGCCGCAGTCTCCGGGCTTCGCGACCGCGTTGGCGAGGCGTTCGAGGCAGCATGTCAGCTCTGTCTCGCGTGCAAGGGTCGCATCGTAGTGACCGGCATGGGCAAATCCGGCCATATCGGCAGCAAGCTTGCTGCGACTCTCGCGAGTACCGGCAGTCCCGCGTTCTTTCTCCATCCCGGCGAGGCCAGCCACGGCGACCTCGGCATGATCACCGAAGATGACGTGTTGCTCGCAATTTCCTACTCTGGAGAGACGGCAGAGTTGGTCACGATCCTGCCACTGATCGCAAGGCTCGATGTGCCGATGATCAGCATGACCGGCAACGCACAGTCGACGCTTGCGCGGCGTGCCGCAGTCCATCTGGATGTCGCCGTGCCGGAAGAGGCTTGTCCGCTCAACCTGGCCCCGACCGCCAGCACGACCGCCACGCTGGCTCTCGGCGACGCACTCGCAGTAGCCCTGCTAGACAGCCGCGACTTTACCGCCGAGGACTTTGCCCGCTCTCATCCAGGAGGCAGTCTCGGCAAGCGATTGCTACTCCGGGTCAGCGATATCATGCACTCCGGCAATGAAATCCCGCTCGTGAAACCGGATGACCTGCTCACCGAGGCACTGGTTGTCATGAGTCGCAAAGGACTCGGTATCGCCATCGTCACGGATGAGCGCGGCAACCTGGCGGGGATTTTTACCGACGGCGATTTACGTCGACTACTCGATGGTGACACCCGCATCCGTGACCTCACTGTAGCCGAGGTCATGACCAGCCGTTGCCGCGCGATCGCCGAGAGATCACTGGCAGCCGAGGCGGTACGTCTTATGGAAACCCATGCAATTTCAGCGCTGCCTGTTGTGGATGATGACCAGCAGGTCGTTGGCGCCGTGAACATTCATGATTTGTTGCGCTCCGGTGTGATGTAGCGATGGCCGAAGCACTGCCACCAGGACTGCTCGAAGCGCTGCGCGCGATCCGCCTCGTTATTCTGGATGTCGACGGCGTGCTCACCGACGGTCGATTTACGCTCGATAACGCCGGTAACGAGACCAAGACCTTCCATACGCAGGACGGCTACGGCATTCGTCGCCTGATCGACGCCGGCATCACGGTGGCTATTATCACGGGTCGTCGCTCGGGCGCAGTGGAACATCGAGCACGCGAGCTCGGCATTTCACCGGTCATACAAGGTGCGAGAGACAAGGCGATCGCCATCGAGGAACTGTTGGCGGAAACCGGCATCCAATCAGGACAGGCGCTCGCCGTTGGAGACGATATTCCGGATCTTGCCATGTTCGAAGCCGTTGCTACTGGTGTTGCTGTCGCGAATGCGGTGCCCGAGCTCAAGGAGCGCGCGCACTACATTACAGCGCGCAGCGGAGGCGCTGGTGCGATACGTGAACTTGCGGACCTGATCGTCAAGAGCCGCACCGACTGAGATCGCCGTGACCCCGCGTTCCACACTGATCGCCACCGTGCTCTGCGCTGTCGCAGTAATTAGTTGGATCGCCGCACGCGACGAGGACGATCAGGCAGGCGATGCAAATGCGATAACCACGGTCGAGTCCGGATACTACGTACTGGATGCAGTGATTTTTGGCAGCAACGAGTTAGGAGAGCCGCGGTATGAAATCCATGCCGCCGAGGCGCACCAGAGTGATCGCGATGGACCGATCGAAATGCGTGACATCGAGGTTCGCTATACCGGTATCGAAGAGCCTTTATGGCAGATTACCGCCAACCAAGCGCAGCTTGACCCAACCACTCAGGCGATCAACATGACCGGGAACGTCGTGGCGCGACGCTCCGGTAACGCGGCCGAGCGTGTCGTGAATCTGCTGACGGACCAATTGTTGTTCCAGCCTGATCAGGAACGCATCGCATCCACAAGCACCGTGGTATTCCGGGTTGGAGACAGCCAACTAACCGCGCTTGGTATGCAAGCGTCGCTTCCGGATGACACAATTCAGCTGGAGACCAACGTTCGAGGCAAGTATGTTCCGTAGCGCAATAGCTGCATCACTGAGTGTATGCCTGATCGGCGCAAGCGGTGATGTTTGTGCTCAGCAGGCGCAGACGATCTTTTTCGATGCGGCGAACAGCAACACCATCGTTTCCGAAAACCGGACGGTGTTCTACCGCTTGCGAATTACGCAGGGCAACATGCGAATCGAGGCTGAGAAGGGTACCACTCAGGCGGGTACGGATTTCTCGGAGAGTAGCTGGGAATTTGAAGGCAACGTGGAGATCGACATCGAGAATGCCGAAATCCGTGCTGAAGCGGCTGACCTCAAGTTCATCAACTACGAACTCGTCAGAGCCGAAGTCGAGGGTGGGCCCGCCTCCTTCTCCGATCTGAATGCAGAAACCGGCGAACGCACCGAAGGTCAGGCAGACCGATTCGTCTACAACCTGTCGGATCAGGTGATTCGTTTCGAAGATAACGCGAGCATCCGAGACTCGCGAAACTCCGTGACCGGACGGCTGTTGAAGTACGACCTTGTCAATCAGAACATCGTGTTCGAGGGCGATGAACAAAGCGGTGAGCGTGTGCGGATCACGATTCAGCCACCACCGGATACACAAGACGCGGAGGCCATTGACGAGGCGACTGAGCGTGCTCGCGAGCAGGTCAGAGAAGCGGCCGAAGCCGCCGAGTCGGAGCGCGACGATCGCCCATGAGCATCCTGTCCGTTCAGAGTCTCGCCAAGCGCTATCAGTTCCGCGAAGTGGTTCGCGATATCTCTCTTGAGATCAAGGGCGGGGAAGTCGTCGGGCTACTCGGACCGAACGGCGCCGGCAAGACCACCGCGTTCTACATGATCGTGGGACTCGTCAACGTGGACCGCGGGCGAATCCTTCTGGATGGTCAGGACCTGACCCATGAACCGATGCACGTGCGCTCGCGACTGGGGCTCGGATACTTACCACAAGAGGCTTCTGTGTTCCGCAAGCTCACGGTGGAACAGAACATCATGGCGATCCTTGAAGCGCGTAAAGACCTGCGCCGATCTGACCGTGATGAACGATTGGAGCAGCTGCTCGAGGAACTGCACATCAACCATGTCCGCGGCAGTCTTGGCATCAGTCTTTCCGGCGGCGAGCGACGGCGCGTGGAAATCGCCCGGGCACTTGCCGCCGAACCGCGATTCATCCTCTTGGACGAGCCTTTCGCAGGCGTAGACCCGATCTCGGTCATCGATATCCAGAGAACGATCAGCGAACTGACAGAACGCGGAATCGGTGTTCTGATCACAGACCACAACGTGCGCGAGACACTCGGTATCTGCGGACACGCCTATATTCTGTCTGATGGGGTGCTCATCGCCGAGGGCACCCCCAACGAAATTCTCGAGAACCAGCATGTACGTGAGGTCTACCTCGGAGAGGATTTCCGACTCTAGCTGAGCGCACACTCGTGTGAATATCGTCACAGCTGCATCCCGCAGCTCTGGTATGATTATTGTATGCGAAAGGGACCGCTCGCGTGCTGAAACCATCTCTTACACTGAAGTTAGGTCAGACACTGACCATGACGCCGCAATTGCAGCAGGCCATCAAGCTGTTGCAGCTGCCGGTTATGGATCTGAACCAACAAATCAGCGAGGCACTCGAGAGCAATGTCATGCTCGACATGGAGGAGCTGCCCGAAGCGCCGAAGATGGATACGTCTTCGACCGCCGAAATTCGCGTACTGCAGGCAGAGGACTCGTGGCGAGACGTCGGGCGCGGCCAGGACACTTCATTCTCCGGCGGCGAAGGTCGGTCGATGGCGGACTTTGCCGACGACCGTGAAACTTCGCTACGCGAGCACCTGCTGGAACAACTGGAAACGGAAAAGTTCACTGACGACGAGCGAATCGTCGGCGAGGCCCTGATCGACGCCATCAACGATGATGGTTACTTGTATGAGAGTCTCGAGGAGATTCAGGAGACGCTCGGCGATGATGCACCATCGGTCTCGATTATCGAGCGTATTCTGGTGCGCATCCAGAGATTTGATCCGCTAGGCGTCGGCGCACGGTCGTTAACCGAGTGTATCGAGCTGCAGCTCGCGCCCTACCCTCCAGAGACGCCCGGGCTGCAGGCCGCTCGACGAATCGCGGATGAACACCTCAATCTGGTTGCCGAACGCAATTACACGCAACTGCGACGGCGCATGGCGATCGACGATGACGAACTCGATCACGCACTGGCGCTCATCCGCAGCTGCCACCCGAAGCCCGGCCAGGCGGTCAGCGGTGCTCGCACCGAATATGTCATCCCGGATGTCTTCGTGCGTAAGGTCGACGGGCAATGGGTAGTCGAGATATCGCCCTCCGGTGTCCCGCGTATCCGTGTCAATCAGCAATATGCGGCTCTCGTACGAGGCAAGGGCGATCATTCGGTGCTGCGCGCACAACTTCAGGAAGCGCGCTGGCTCGTACGCAGCCTTGAGATCCGCAATGACACGCTCTTTAAGGTCGCCAGCACCATCGTCGAGCGCCAAGTCGAGTTTTTCGAACACGGCGAAGAGGCGATGAAACCGATGATCTTGAAAGACATTGCCGAGGCGATCGAAATGCACGAATCAACGGTTTCGCGCGTGACCAACAACAAATACATGCACACGCCAAGGGGTGTGCTCGAATTCAAGTTCTTCTTCTCATCTCACGTCTCCTCAACGGATGGCGACGACCAGTCGTCAATCGCAGTGCGTGCGAAGATTCGCAAACTCATTGGGGCCGAGGACCCAAGAAAGCCGTTGAGCGACAGCAAGATCACGGCCTTACTCAAGGACGACGGCGTCAAAGTGGCCAGGCGGACCGTCGCGAAGTACCGCGAAGCCATGCAAATCCCCTCCTCGAGCGAGCGTCGCCAACGCCCTGCACGCTGAGAATCCCGCCCCCCAAGGGGTTCGGTCATTTCCTTGACACAAGTCTCAGCCCGAGCTTGCAGGTGGGCGCGTAGAGGCGCATTATCGAGTGCAGTAACTTTGTCGAAGTGAGCCGATTCAAGCGCGTTCACTTCAGTGTAAGTCATTGTTTTTTCGGCTTTAGTAAGGAGGTTTCAGAAAAGCCAATACATCCAGCAGCAGCAACAAGGAGCAACCCATGCAGCTAAACGTTACAGGACATCACGTCGATGTATCCGCCGCACTCAGGGAGTATGTCGGCACCAAGATGCATCGCATCGAGAAGCACTTTGACCACGTGAGTCAGGTGCACTGTATTCTCACCGTCGAGAAACAGGGACATAAGGCCGAAGCGACCGCCAATCTCAGGGGTGCACAGGTCTATGCCGAATCGATTGAACCTGATATGTATGCTGCGATTGACCGCCTTGCCGACAAGCTGGATCGGCGAATTCTGAAACACAAGGAAAAGCGTTGTAATCATCACCCGCGCGGCGGCGCGAAACCGGGTGCCGACGCCTGACTAAGCCAGATTTGCCTCGGGCATTGCCCATGGCATAATCGCGACGCGAGCCGGTGGCGGTGGAGCCACCGGCTTTTTTTTGGCGCTTATTGCCGTGACAGAACAAACCACAATGCCACTCACATTCCAGAGCCTGCTGAGCACCGAGAATGTCTTCATCGACGTCGAGGCCGGCAGCAAGAAGCACGCACTGCAGATCCTGAGCCAGCGGCTCTCCGATACTGCACCCGCGATCTCCTCCGACGATATTTTCGACGCCTTACTCGAACGCGAACGATGGGGTTGCACCGCGACTGAAGGCGGTGTGGCAGTCCCTCATGCGCGCCTCGCCGGTGTCATCGATGCTTGTGCCTGCGTACTGCGTTTGCGTGCACCCATCGATTTCGACAGCCCACAAGACGAGAAGGTCGACATCCTGTTCGGCTTCATCGTCGCCGACGATGCCGATGAGACGGTGACCGAGCAATTGCGCCTGCTCACACAGCGAATACTCGACTCGAGCCTCATCCAGGCACTGCGAGAAGCACCTGAGCCTATGGCGCTCTTCGATGTCCTGAAACATGATGACGACGCGGCGGAGCGTTTAGCCGCGAGCCAGCTTGCGAGTGGGCAGGGATAAGTCATAGCCATGGTGAAGCGCCTGATCATCGTTAGCGGTTTGTCGGGCTCTGGAAAGACCGTGGCTTTGAATGTGCTCGAGGACCTCGGGTACTTCGCGATCGACAATCTGCCGATCACACTGCTCGACAAGCTCACCGAAGACTTCATGAGCGGTGACCAGCCGGCCAACGACAAAATCGCTCTGGGTGTTGATGCGCGCACTAAGGCAGCCGACCTGAACCGACTGAGCGAGCAAGTCTCGCGCCTCAAGTCGCAGGACATCGCGGTCGAGATACTCTTCTTGCAAACCTCCGACGAGGTGCTGTTGAAGCGCTACAGCGAGACGCGACGCAGACATCCACTCGCGACTGACGATATGAGCCTGCGTGACGCGATCGATGAAGAGCGACGGCGACTCACCGAGGTACTCGTGCTCGCAGACCTCATCATCGACACCACGCGCACCAGTGTCTACGAGTTGCGAGATTTGGTTCGCGAGCGCGTTGCGCCGCGCGAGTCGCACCGATTGTCGGTTCTGATCGAGTCGTTTGGATACAAGCATGGGCTGCCGCCGGACGCCGACTACGTCTTCGATCTTCGCTGTTTGCCGAACCCCTACTGGGAGACGCATCTTCGCAGACAGACCGGGCTGGACCACGCCGTCATCGATTATCTCGACAGCCAGCCGGTGGTTGCCGAGATGCGCGATAGCATCATCGCTTTTTGCAAGACATGGCTGCCGCAGTTTCAGAATTTCTCCAGGAGCTATCTGACGATCGCGCTTGGATGCACGGGCGGGCAACATCGATCGGTCTATATGGCAGAGCGAATCGCGAGAGCGCTCAATAGCGAAGACCTCAACATCACCATCCGTCATAACGAGCTACTAACGGCTGCCGGACACACCAGCGCCTGAAATTAGCCCGGTCGCGCGCTACACTGCCCGGCGAATCAACTGGGCAGTCTGTGATGGACGCGACGACTACCGAAAAAACCACCTTAGGCTCGCTCCGCGATGCGCTGGAGAGCGGAACACTACGTTCAGCTCGACGCATGATAGCGGGCCTGCGCCCGGGTGAGGTCGCAAGACTGCTTGAGTCGCTTCCGGTTACCGAACGCCGTGTCGTCTGGGAACTAGTTGATCGCGATATCGAGGGTGAGGTACTCGTTGAGCTCGCCGATGAAGTCAGTGATGGCCTGCTTCAGGCAATGAACGCCGATCAGGTTGTCGCCGCGACAGAAGGAATGGCGGTAGATGACCTTGCTGACCTGATCGTCGATCTCCCGGAGGCGATCACCGGGGAGGTCCTGAAGTCTCTTGATAGCCAGGAGCGAGAGCGACTGCGTGAGGTTCTGGCCTACCCTGAGAACAGCGCCGGCGGCCTCATGGACACCGACACCATCTCGATACGAGCCGATGTCTCGATCGAAGTGGTGCTGCGTTATCTGCGCGCGCACGCCTTCTTGCCGGATAGGACAGACCTTCTGTTTGTTGTTGATCGCGACGATCACTTGCTCGGCGCGCTACCGATTACCCGACTGCTGGTGGCAGATCCATCGGCACTCGTCGACGAATACATCGAGCGCGGTGAAATCTCGGTCAACGTACTCACAGAATCCAACGAAATCGTGCGCCAGTTTGAGGATCGCGATCTGCTATCGATTGCGGTGGTCGATGACGACAACCGCCTGGTGGGCCGAATCACGGTGGATGACGTCATGGATGTCGTGCGCGACGAAGCGGAGCACTCCATCATGGGCGCCGCGGGACTCGATGAGGACTTCGACCTGTTCGCGCCCGTGTTCCAGAGCGCACGCCGGCGGGCCGTTTGGCTCGGCATCAATCTGCTGACCGCCTTCCTCGCAGCCAGCGTGGTGGATCTGTTTCAGGCGACGATTGATCAGGTGGTACTGCTCGCCGTATTGATGCCGGTGGTGCCGAGCATGGGCGGGGTTGCCGGAACCCAGACACTCACGATCATCACCCGCGCACTGGCACTCGGACAAATCGAACGATCGAACGCGATCTCGGCGTTGCGGCGCGAACTGAGTGTCGGAATTCTGAACGGCATTTTCTGGGCATTGCTGGTGGCCGTCGTGACGGCGATGTGGTTCAACACCTGGATCATCGGCGTGCTGATCGCGATCGCCATGGCCTGCAATCTGATCGTCGCCGCATTGTGTGGCTTCATGATTCCTATGGCGCTGAAGCGGCTCAATATCGATCCGGCACTCGCCGGTGGCGTGGTGCTGACCACCATTACCGACGTCGTGGGCTATGGCGTGTTTCTGGGGTTGGGCGCCTGGTTGCTACTCTAGACGCTCAAACTCGGTAGGTGCCCGTCAGATCGTCGGCAACATCATCTGGTGCTGACAATGCCGGCACTGGTGCGCCAGTGACGAAGGCGCGCAGTTGGTCTTTCACTCGCATGGCATCGTCATAACCCTGTTGAATTAAAGCTCGGGTAAAGCCGGACTCGAACAATAGGAAACTGAGCAAGCGTCCTTCCTTGCCACCAATCCCTCCCAACAACAGTCTTACCGGTCGTGGGAGTTCACGAACGTATTGAAGCGCCAATCGTCGAAGATCGATGCTCGGCAAGACGACCATTGTGTCGATCACGCGCATCTGCGCCGAGAACCCCTGACGCTGCTCCGCGGGGATGGACTCCAGCAAACGGTTAATGCGGGCGAGTCTTTCGAGATCCGAATACAGACCATCCAGAAACAGTGTGTCCAGCACATACCCCGCGATCTGTCCGAAACCCGGATAACTGGCCTCTGCCAGCGCCGATGCATGGTCCGCCTTCTCATCCCGAACGCCGATCACCAGTATTCGGTCTGCCCCAAGATGGACTGCGGGCGACAGCGGGGTTGCCTGACGCATCGCTCCGTCGCCATAGTATTCACCGCCGATCGACACCGGCGGAAAGATCATGGGCACCGCGATACTCGCCATGAGATGGTCGAGGTTGATGCGCTCACGGACGCCGATTCGACGTGTTCGATTCCAGCCCCGGCTCGACTCGCCAGCCTGAAAAAAGGTAACGGAACGTGAGGTACTGTAACCCGCGGCGGTAACGGCGACCGCGTCGACGAACCCGCGCTCAATGTTGCGCTGGATCATCGGAAACCTGACGTTGCGCGACAACAGCGCACGCAGCGGTTCGTTATCCAAGAGTGATCTCGGATTGGCCACGCCCAGTCCACCGAAGACCACAGCAGCCAACCAATGCAAGCTCGATTTGAGCATGGTTAAGGCATCGCTGCGATACACCATGGAGGTTTCAAAATTCGACCAGACGCGCTCCATCTCTTCGACGGCGAACCGGAATCGCTGTGCGCGACTCGCGAGCACCACGGAATTGATCGCACCCGCGGATGTGCCGCTCACAATGGGAAACGGATTGCGTGCACGTTTTGGCAAGAGTTCGGATATCGCCTTCAGAACGCCTACCTGAAATGCACCACGAGCACCGCCTCCAGGCAGAACGAGCGCCGTGCGCTCGGTCGCAAACGGTTCAGACTGGATTGGCCTGTCCGTCATCCGGTGCGCTCACTGCAATCGCTTGATGGCCTGATCCAATCCACCGACAGTCAGCGGGAACATGCGCTCGGACATGATCTCCTGAGTCAACTTGACCGAGGGCGTATACGGCCAGCGCTGCTCGGGCTCTGGGTTTAGCCAAATCGACTTTGGATAAACCTGGAGCAGTCGGTTGATCCAGACCGAGCCGGGCTCGTCGTTCCAATGCTCGACACTGCCACCCGCATACATGATCTCGTAGGGCGACATGGTCGCGTCACCGACAAAGATCAGTTTGTAGTCAGGGCCATACTTGTTGATGATTTCCTGGACGCCGATGCGCTCACTATGTCGCCGACGGTTATCTTTCCACAGACTTTCGTAGATGAAGTTGTGGAAGTAGAAATACTCGAGATGTTTAAACTCACTGCTCGCCGCGGAGAACATTTCTTCACAGACACGAACGTGATCATCCATCGAGCCGCCGACATCCAAACACAGCAACACTTTTACTGCGTTGTGGCGCTCCGGCACCATCTTGATATCGAGGTAACCCGCGTTGCGTGCAGTGCTTGAGATCGTGTCCGGCAGGTCCAACTGGTCTGCCGAGCCCTCACGCGCGAACTTTCGCAGCTTTCGTAGCGCGAGCTTGATGTTGCGTGTGCCGAGCTCAACGGAGTCGTCGAGATTGCGATACTCGCGCTTCTCCCAGACCTTCACCCCGCGGCGCTGACCGCCGCCGCGCTGCTCACCAATACGCACGCCTTCCGGGTTGTAGCCGCCGACGCCAAATGGTGAAGTGCCCCCGGTACCGATCCACTTGTTGCCACCCTCGTGTCGCTCATCCTGTTCGCGCAGTCGCTCCTCCAGGGCTTCCATCAAGGCCTCAAGGCCGCCCATCGCTTCAATCTGCGCTCGCTCCTCATCTGTGAGTTCGAGTTGGTTGAGTTGCTCAAGCCAATCGGCTGGAATCTCTGCCATCAGCGTCGAGAACGCTTCCTCGATGCCTTTGAAGTGCGCAGCGAAGACCTGATCGAAACGATCGAATTGCGTCTCGTCCTTTACAAGACAGGCGCGCGCCAGGAAGTAGAACTGATCTACGCTGGTCCCTGCCAATCCTTCCTTCATGGCGGCGAGTAGCGTCAACAACTCGGTCAGCGAGGTTTTTAGTCCAGCCTCTCGGAGCATGTAGAAGAATCGAATCAGCATAGTACTGACGCTTAGTTGCGCTGACTGCGATCCAGGAAGACAAGTCGTTCAAACAAATGCACGTCTTGCTCGTTCTTGAGCAACGCACCGTAGAGTGGCGGAATCGCTTTTTTCGAGTCCTGCGACTTCAGCGCTTCTGCGGGTAGATCTTCGGCCAGCAAGAGTTTGATCCAATCGAGCAACTCGGAGGTCGATGGCTTTTTCTTAAGACCGGGTGTTTCCCGGACTTCGAAGAAGCGCGTCAACGCCTCCCGCAACAGATCCTTCTTGAGCTCGGGGAAGTGTACGTCCACGATCCGTTGCATCGTCGCTTCATCCGGGAACTTGATGTAGTGGAAGAAGCAGCGGCGCAGGAATGCGTCCGGCAATTCCTTCTCATTGTTGCTCGTGATGATGATGACTGGGCGATGCTTGGCTTGAACTGTCTCGCCAGTTTCATACACCGTGAACTCCATGCGATCGAGTTCGCGCAGCAGATCATTCGGAAACTCGATATCGGCCTTGTCGATCTCGTCGATGAGGAGCACCGGCTGAACGTCCGACTCAAAGGCACGCCAAAGGCTGCCCTTGAGAATGTAGTTGGCAATATCATGCACTTTTTCGTTGCCGAGTTGTGAGTCACGAAGCCGCGCAACGGCATCGTATTCATACAGCCCTTGCTGAGCCTTGGTCGTGGACTTGATGTGCCATTCGAACAAAGGCATCCCCAACGATCGAGCGACCTCTTCCGCCAGCATCGTCTTACCTGTGCCCGGCTCGCCCTTGACGAGTATCGGACGCTGCAACGTGACGCCGGCGTTGACCGCCATCATCAAGTCCTCTGTGGCGATGTACTGGTCGGTACCTTCAAACTTCTTGTCGCTCATACGCGTTCCTGCATTGTTCAGCTCGTGATCATGATATCGGCGTCGGGCACTTCAATAATCTTCATGGCATTGGTGCCGCCAGCGACGCCGCTGAGATCGCCCTTGGTAAAGATCACCCGATCACCCGGTTGCACATAACCCAATCTGTAGAGCCGTGCGCAAACCTCATTGTAGACCCGCACGGAATTGGTGTGCGTGATATCGAATTCCACCGGATACACCCCACGATACAACGTGACCCGCCTGCTTGTCCTGTCATGTCGCGTGAAAGCAAAGACTGGAATGTCCGAACGGATACGCGACATCCACAGCGTGGTCGAGCCTGACTCCGTCAAAGCGATAATCGCTTTAACCGCCAGATGGTTCGCCGTATACATCGTCGCCATCGCGATGGCCTCGTCGACGTGCTCGAACATGTCGTCCATCCGATGCGTAGCGCGATACCGATGCGTCTGGTACTTCTCTGCGCCTTCACAGACTGCCGCCATCGAGGCGATCACCCGCGCCGGATGCGCACCGACTGCCGTTTCGGCCGAGAGCATTACCGCATCGGTGCCGTCCATTACCGCATTCGCCACATCGGAGACTTCCGCGCGTGTTGGTATTGGGTTGCTGATCATCGACTCCATCATCTGCGTCGCAGTGATCACCACTTTATTCGCGTAGCGCGTCTGACGGATGAGCCGTTTTTGCAAACCGGTGAGCTCCGCGTAGCCCATCTCAACACCGAGGTCGCCGCGTGCCACCATAATCACATCGCTCGCCTCGATGATCTCCTCGATGTTATCTATCGCTTCCGTGCGCTCGATCTTCGCGACGATCCGACCATGCCCACCGGCAGCTTCAAACAGTGCTCGGGCACGCCTGATATCGGAAGCATTACGTACGAAGGAAACGGCAAGATAATCCACACCCAGATTCGCTGCGGTCTGAATGTCCTCTTCGTCTTTCTCCGTGAGTGCAGACGCTGACAGACCGCCGCCCTGCTTGTTGATGCCTTTGCGATCTGAAAGCTCGCCACCGTTCATGACTTTAGTCAGAACCCGTTGGCCACTGACTCCCGTCACCTCCAATGAAATTTGTCCGTCATCGAGCAGCAGGATATCGCCGGGAGCGACATCGTCGGCCAGAGCCTCGTACGCAATTGCCACGCCTTCGGTCGTGCCCGAGTTAGCGTCCAACTCCGGATCGAGGAAAAACGCCTGCCCATTCTCCAGCGTCACGCGCCCTTCAACGAACTGTCGAATACGGATCTTTGGTCCTTGCAGATCGCCCAGAATCGCGATCTGTTGATCCGCCTCAGCAGCGACCCGCCTAATGCGCGAGCAACGTGCTTCCATCTCGTCTGCTGAACCGTGAGAAAAGTTCAGACGAGCGACATTGAGCCCGTTTGCGATCATTTGCTTCAACACCTCATCGGTGTCACTAGCGGGCCCCATCGTGGCCACGATCTTGGTTCGTCTTAGCATGCTGTCCCCTGCACGTCGCGATTCTAGGTGGGTTCGTACCCGGTAAAGCCCCGAGCATTCTGCCACGGCGGTCCGGTGATTGGTGGGTCGCTTGCTTAGGCGCGTTTCGCCAGAGCGGCCACGGCGGGCAGTGTCTTACCTTCGACGAACTCGAGGAATGCTCCGCCGCCCGTAGAAATGTAGCTGACACCCTCTTCGACGCCGAATTTCTCAATGGCTGCGAGCGTGTCACCACCCCCCGCTATAGAAAAAGCGTCGCTTGCGGCAATGGCTTCGGCCAATGCACGAGTCCCACCGGAAAAACGATCAAATTCAAAGACCCCGGCCGGCCCGTTCCAGATGATCGTGCCCGCATCAGCGAGCTTGTCCGCGAAAGCTCTGGCGGTCTCGGGGCCAATATCGAAGATCATGTCCTCGTCGACCACCTGTTCCACTGTCTTTGTGACCGCCTGAGTCTCTGCACTGAATTCCTGGCCAACGACAACGTCCACGGGCAATGGAATCTCAGCCCCCGACTGGATGAGCGCGCGTGCGGTGTCCAGCATGTCGTGTTCCGCCAGTGACTTACCGACCGGTTGACCCGACGCCGCCAGGAATGTGTTCGCGATGCCACCGCCGACAATCAGGCAATCGACTTTGTCGGCAAGCGCCACGAGCACCGTGAGCTTGGTCGACACCTTCGCACCACCGACGATAGCGACAACCGGCTTCGCGGGTGATTGCATTGCAGTGGCCAGCGCCTCCAGTTCTGCAGCGAGCAGCGGTCCTGCGCAGGCGGTCGGCGCGAACTGGGTAACCCCGGCAGTGCTCGCGTGCGCACGATGCGCGGTGCCAAAAGCATCCATGACGAACACATCGGCTAACGCTGCCATGCGCTTGGAAAGTGCTTCATCGCACGCTTTCTCACCCACGTTGAAGCGAACGTTCTCACACAGAACGACCTCACCGGGCTCGACAGCAACGCCGCCAAGCCAGTCGCGCTCGAGACGCACGGGCTTGCCTAACATTGCCGACATCGCATCGGCCACTGGGGCCAGCGACGATGACGGCTCGAAGACACCCTCTTGCGGGCGCCCCAGATGTGACATCACCATCACCGCCGCACCAGCCGACAGCGCTTGCTGGACCGTCGGGAGCGCAGCGCGCAGGCGCGTGTCTGAGGTGATGTGCCCATCATCGATCGGCAGGTTGAGATCCTGGCGAATCAACACACGCTTACCGGCGAGATCAACCTCGCCCATGGTGAGAATTTTCATGTCGTCAGACTGCCCGGGGGCGTTAGCCGGCGGCTTTCACCAGCGCTTGCGCGGTATCGAGCATACGATTCGAGAAACCCCACTCGTTGTCGTACCAGGCGCACACTTTTACGAGCGTGCCCTGCATGACCTTCGTCAGGGTGGCGTCGAACGTCGAAGATGCCGGATCGTGGTTGAAGTCGATAGAGACGAGCGGTCCGTCGTTGTAGGCGAGCACGCCTGACATCGCACCTTCACTGGCCGACTTCACAATCTCGTTCACTTCATCGACGGTGGTCTCGCGCTTTGCAACGAATGACAGATCGACCATAGAGACATTGATCGTCGGGACACGCACCGCAAACCCGTCCAATCGACCGGCCAGTTCGGGCAGGACAAGACCAACGGCAGCAGCGGCACCGGTCTTGGTCGGGATCATCGACATCGTCGCCGAACGCGCGCGCCGGAGGTCCTTGTGGAATACGTCGGTTAGCACCTGATCGTTGGTGTAGGCGTGAATCGTCGTCATGATGCCGTGCTCGATACCGATGGTGTCGTTCAATGGCTTGGCCAAAGGTGCAAGGCAATTCGTGGTGCACGATGCGTTGGAGATCACATCATCATCTGCGCTGAGCGTGTCGTGGTTAACGCCGTACACGATGGTCGCATCGACGTTGTTCCCCGCCGGCGCAGAGATCACGACTTTCTTGGCACCGGCCTCGATGTGCGCGCTTGCCTTTTCTTTGGTTCGGAAAATACCGGTGCACTCGAGCACGACGTCGACGCCCAGCTCGCCCCACGGCAGCTGCGAAGGGTCACGCTCGGCGGTAACGCGAATACGATCGCCATTCACGATCATGTGGTCGCCGTCGACTTCTACCTCACCCGGAAACTTGCCGTGCGCGGTATCGAAGCGTGTCAGATAGGCGTTGGTCTCGGCATCACCGAGGTCGTTCACGCCAACCACCTGCAGCTCACTGCGGCGGTTGCTCTCGTAAATCGCGCGCAGCACATTGCGCCCGATGCGACCGTAACCGTTAATCCCCACCTTGATCGTCATAACTCGTCCCTCTTGGATTTCAATTTCGTATCGGGTGTCAGCGACCGAGCAACGAGAGCGCCCTTTTCGCCACGTTATCCACGCTGAATCCGTACTTTTCAAACAACTGTCCTGCCGGTGCCGATTCGCCGTAGCTCGTCATGCCGAGTACATCCCCCCGGTCACCCACGTACTTCCACCAGCCATCAGGCGAACCCGCCTCTATTGCAAGGCGAGGCGTGCCCGGCGCACCGAGCACCGCGCCTCGATACGTTTCGTCCTGCGCATCGAACACCTCGGCGCACGGCATGGAAACCACTCGAACCGCGATGCCGTCTTCCGACAAACGCTGCGCCGCCGATAGCGCGAGTGCCACTTCAGAGCCGGTCGCAATCAACACAAGTTCGGGCACCGCATCACCACCCTGTATGGCGTATCCGCCGCGAACCACGCCGGCGATCTGCTCTGCGCTGCGGCTGACAAACGGGAGGCCCTGACGCGTGAAAACGAGGGCACTGGGCGTCGAGGTTTGCTCCAGCGCGTGCTGCCACGCAATCAACGTCTCCAAAGTATCGCAAGGGCGCCACACGTTCAGGTTTGGCATCAGACGCAGACTGGCGACGTGCTCCACGGGCTGATGGGTCGGGCCATCTTCGCCGAGCCCGATCGAGTCGTGCGTGAAGACACAAATATTCGGAATCTCCATCAAGGCCGCCATTCGGATGGCGTTGCGAGAATAGTCCGAGAAGGTCAGAAAGGTGCCGGTGTAAGCGCGCACGCCACCGTGCAGCAGCAACCCGTTGGCGATCGCGGTCATGCCGAACTCGCGAACACCGTAGTTGATGTAGTTGCCGCCCGGGTGGCTCGCGTCCAGCGTCGCGGAGTCACTATGGAATGTCAGGTTGGAACCGGTCAGGTCGGCCGACCCGCCAATCAGCTCCGGCAGCGCCGGCGCCAATGCGTTCAGCGCGGCGAGCGACGCCTTTCGGGTTGCCATGTCAGCCGCCGCGGTCTGCACCGCCTCGATGGCATCGACAACCACGCTCGTCCAGTTCTCGGGCAATGACTGTGCCATCCGGCGCTCGAATTCCTTGGCGAGCTCGGGGTATGCCGCAGCATAGGCGCCGAACCGGGTTTTCCACTCGGCCTCACGGGCGACACCGGCCTCCGTCTGGTTCCATGCCGACGCAATGTCATCGGGAATATGGAACGGCTCATGCGGCCAGCCGATCGCAGTGCGGGTTGCCGCGATTTCGTCGTCACCAAGTGGCGCTCCGTGCGTCGCTGCGGTGCCTTGCTTGTTCGGTGCGCCGGCGCCGATCGTGGTCTTGCAGATGATGAGACTCGGATGCGAGGCATCCGCTTCAGCTCGGCCTATGGCCTCAGCCAGCGCTTCCGGATCGTGACCATCAACGCCAGCGATGACCTGCCAGCCATAAGCTTGAAAGCGCTTCTGCGTGTCATCCGTGAACCAGCCCTCGACATCACCGTCGATCGAGATGCCGTTGTCGTCGTAGAGACAAATCAACTTGCCGAGTTTGAGGGTCCCGGCGAGCGAGCACGCTTCGTGGGAAATCCCTTCCATCAGGCAACCATCGCCCAGGAATACCCAGGTGCGGTGATCAACAATGTTGTGACCTTCCCGATTGAAGGTCGCCGCTAGCTGTTGCTCGGCAATCGCCATGCCGACGGCGTTCGTAATGCCTTGCCCCAACGGTCCGGTGGTCGTCTCAATACCGATATGCAAATCGCGCTCGGGGTGCCCGGCGGTGTGCGCGCCGAGTTGCCGGAAGTTGCGGATTTGCTCCATCGGCAAGGGATAACCGGTCAGATGCAAGAGCGAGTACAGGAGCATCGAGCCGTGCCCATTCGACAGCACAAAGCGGTCACGGTCAGCCCACTCGGGGTTGGCAGGATTGTGCTTGAGAAACTCGCGCCAGAGCACGGTGGCGATTTCCGCCATGCCCATAGGCGCCCCAGGATGCCCGGAGTTAGCCGCCTGCACGGCGTCCATCGAAAGCGCCCTGATCGCGTTGGCGAGCTCGCGTCTATCCAGAGCGCCCCCGCCCGGTGTCGTTGTTGTCATGTTCTGTCCGGTCTGAGATAGCCGGCGCATTGTCGCGCGTTGTGCTTGACCGGGCAAGCCGTTGACGTCGCAGTCGGTTCTGCCAATTGCTATAATTCCGCGCTTTGTCGGCGCGCCGACCCACGCTCGTCATCCCGACGCGCAACTTGTGAAAAATATCCATGCCAAACAGCTACTTATTTACCTCAGAATCCGTTTCTGAGGGACACCCGGACAAGGTGTCCGATCAAATCTCGGATGCGATCCTCGATGCGATTCTCACCGAAGACACCCAGGCGCGGGTCGCTTGTGAAACGCTGGTGAAGACCGGTATGGTGATCGTGGCCGGCGAAATCACCACTTCAGCGTGGGTGGATATCGAAGCGATCATTCGTGGGGTTGTTCTCGATATCGGCTACAACAGCTCGGATATGGGCTTCGATGGCCAGTCGTGTGCCGTCCTGAACGCCATCGGCAAACAGGCGGGCGAAATCGCGCAGGGCGTCGATCGCGGTGATCCGCGCGAACAAGGAGCGGGAGACCAGGGCCTGATGTTTGGCTACGCCTGCAATGAAACCGACTCACTGATGCCCGCACCGATCGACTACGCCCACCAGCTCGTGCGCAAACAGGCCGAGGTGCGCAAGGCAGGCACGTTGCCGTGGTTGCGCCCGGACGCAAAGAGTCAGGTCACGTTCCGCTACGAAGACAACAAGCCAGTAGCAATCGACGCGGTTGTGCTGTCCACGCAGCACGACCCGGACATCGACCAGAAGGACCTGCACGCTGCCGTGCGCGAGCACATCATCGCCCCGGTGCTACCCGAAAACTGGCTGAGCAGCGAGACCAAATACCACATCAACCCCACCGGCAGCTTTGTAACAGGCGGCCCGGTGGGTGACTGCGGTCTGACAGGACGCAAGATCATCGTTGACACCTACGGTGGCATGGCACGCCACGGTGGTGGCGCTTTTTCCGGGAAAGATCCTTCAAAAGTTGATCGTTCTGCCGCTTACGCCTGCAGATACGTGGCGAAAAACCTGGTTGCGGCCGGACTCGCAGATCGCTGCGAAGTGCAGGTTTCCTATGCGATTGGGGTGGCCGAACCGACCTCGATCAGCGTCGAGACTTTCGGCACAGGTCAACTGAGCCCCGAAGCGCTGACGCGTCTGGTTCGGGAACACTTCGACCTGACGCCCTACGGCATTCTGACATCGCTCGATCTGATTCGACCGATCTACCGGCCGACCGCTGCCTACGGGCATTTCGGCCGCACCGACATTGACCTGAGCTGGGAACGCACCGACCAGGCAGAAACACTGAGACAAGCGGCCGAACGCGCTGCGTAAGCAGCGATCGCCACGCCACCATCGATTCATAAACTGAGGCATACGACATGAGCACATCAGCAACAGAGCTGACCACCAACGACTACAAAGTCGCGGATATTGCAAAAGCCGAGTGGGGCCGCAAGGAAATCACGATCGCCGAAACTGAAATGCCGGGCTTGATGGCATTGCGCAAGGAATATGGCGAGGCGCAGCCGCTGAAAGGTGCACGAATTGCAGGCTGCCTGCACATGACGATCCAGACCGCGGTGCTCATCGAGACACTGACTGCACTCGGTGCCGATGTGCGTTGGTCGTCTTGCAACATTTTCTCGACCGAAGACCACGCGGCGGCTGCGATCGCGGCGAGCGGTGTTCCGGTGTTTGCCTGGAAGGGCGAAACCGAAGAGGAGTACTGGTGGTGCGTGGAGCAAACCATTCACGGACCGAATGGCTGGACGCCGAATATGATTCTGGATGACGGCGGCGACCTCACCGGACTCGTGCACGACAAATACCCCGAGTTGTTCGAAGACATACGCGGTATTTCCGAAGAAACCACCACCGGCGTAAAACGCCTTTACGAAATGGCGCGCGAGGGCAAGCTGGCCTGCCCGGCCATCAACGTCAACGACTCCGTCACCAAATCGAAGTTCGATAACCTCTACGGTTGTCGCGAATCTCTGGTCGATGGCATCAAACGCGCCACCGACGTCATGGTGGCCGGCAAGATCGCGGTGGTTTGCGGCTACGGCGATGTTGGTAAGGGTAGTGCGCAGAGTTTGCGCGGCCTCGGTGCGACCGTTTGGGTAACCGAGATCGATCCGATCTGTGCCTTGCAGGCGGCAATGGAAGGTTATCGCGTCGTGCGTCTGGACGAAGTGATCGAACAAGTCGACATACTGGTCACCGCAACGGGCAACTACAACGTAATCAGCGGTGCTTTGCTCGAGCGCTGCAAAGACCAGGCGATCGTTTGCAACATCGGCCACTTCGACAACGAAATCGATGTGGCGCACCTGCGCCAGTTCGAGTGGGAGAACATCAAGCCCCAGGTTGATCATGTTGTGCTGCCCGACGGCCGCCGCATCATCCTGCTGGCAGAAGGTCGGCTGGTGAATCTCGGGTGCGCAACCGGACATCCGAGCTTTGTGATGTCCGCATCGTTCACCAACCAGGTGCTGGCTCAGATGGATCTCTGGAACGAAGGCGACAAGTACGAAAAAGAAGTCTATGTACTGCCGAAACACCTCGACGAGAAAGTCGCAGCGCTGCACCTCGAACGTATCGGTGCCAAGTTGACCACGCTCACGAACGAACAAGCCGACTATTTCGGTGTCGACATTAGCGGGCCCTACAAGACCGAGTCTTACCGATACTGAGTATCCTCTGCTTGCCTTAAAGGGCAGTGCAGGTTTACAAAGGCTCCTTCGGGAGCCTTTGTTGTTTTTGGAGTTACATATGAAGAATTGGCTGTGCGCGACTACAGCACTCTTGTCACTCGGCGTCTCAACGACGGCAGGGGCTGACGAAGACGGACTGGTATGGGCGATCGAAGGTGAACAGAATACGGTCTACCTGGTCGGCTCCATCCACCTCTTGCGCCAGTCAGACTATCCGCTACCACCGAGCATCAACACCGCATACGAGGACGCCGAGCGCCTCTACATGGAGCTCGACATGGACGACCTCGACCAAATGTCGATGGCACGAATTATGATGGAGGCAGGTCGTGTACCTCAGGGACAGAGCCTGACCAGTCTGCTCGGCGATGACTATGAGGCGGCCAGCGAGAAGGCTGCTTTGATCAATCTGGATTTGAAACGACTGGACATGCTTCAGCCTTGGCTCGTTGCGATTACCGTCACGCAAATGGCCATGATGAGCGAGGGGTTCGATCCGATGGCAGGCGTCGAGATGCATATCACCCAGATGGCAACCGCCGACCAGAAACCGATCGAGGGACTTGAAACCATCGATGAACAAATCGGTGCACTATCCGGCATGGAGATGGATGACCAGGTTGAATTCCTGCTCATGACACTTGAGGAAATGGACAAGATCTCCGAGGGCGTGGATTTGCTGGTCGGTGCGTGGCGGTCGGGCGACATCGACACCATGGTGAACGACCTTATTGCACCGATGAACGAGAACGAAGACGTCTACGACGCGATGCTGACCAACCGAAACAGCAACTGGATTCAAACCATCGAAGCGCAGCTAGAGGGCGAGGACGACGTGATGATTCTGGTCGGCGCTGCGCACCTGGTCGGTGAGGACAGCGTCAACGCTATGCTGGAAAAGCGCGGTCACAAGCTGCGGCGCATCACGGCGGCACCGTAGCGCTGGATTTGACCGATCAGATTTCGGTCATCTCAAAGTCTTCCTTGCCCGCACCGCAGTCTGGACAGCGCCATGACAGCGGGACGTCGTCCCAGCGCGTCCCGGGCTCAAGACCGGCGTCAGGATCGCCTTTCGCCTCATCGTAGATGTAACCGCAGATCAGACACATATACGTTTTCAAGACAACATCTCCGGTCGCATCACCTGGGCGCGCAATGATACCAAGCGTGAGCGATAACGGTAGATGCACGATACAATATGGCCGGGGAACACGGAGCAAAGCAGTGACTGGCTTATTCGAACAAGCGAAACAATTTATTCCGGGCGGCGTGAACTCGCCCGTACGTGCATTTAACGGTGTCGGCGGCGAGCCACTATTTTTCAAGCGTGGAAAAGGCTCACGCGTGTGGACCGAAGACGGACGGGAACTGATCGATTACATCGGCTCATGGGGACCAATGATTCTCGGCCACGCACATCCGGACGTCATTGCAGCCGTGCAGGAGACCGCGGAGAACGGCTTGAGTTTTGGCGCACCGTGCGCACTTGAGACGGCGCTCGCCAAGAAAGTCTGCAGCATGATGCCGTCGATCGAACTCGTTCGCATGGTCAGTTCCGGTACCGAAGCCACGATGAGCGCACTGCGTTTGGCACGTGGATTCACGGGCAGAGAGACGATCGTCAAGTTCGAGGGGTGCTATCACGGGCACTCGGACTCACTATTGATTAAAGCCGGATCCGGCGCGCTCACACTGGGCGTGCCCAGCTCGCCAGGTGTGCCAAAAGCGCTTGCTGATCATACGTTGACCCTGACGTTCAACGACGCGCAGCAGGTTCGTGATCTGTTCGCAGACCGTGGTGAGGACATCGCCTGCATCATCGTTGAGCCCATCGCAGGCAATATGAACTTCATTCCTCCGAAGCCCGGGTTCCTCGAAACGTTGCGTGAGGTGTGTGACGAATACGGCAGCGTGCTCATTTTCGATGAGGTGATGACAGGTTTCCGTGTTGCGGCAGGCGGTGCCCAATCGGTCTACGGCGTGAAGCCAGACATGACGACGCTCGGGAAAGTGATCGGCGGTGGCATGCCGGCTGCCGCTTTCGGCGGCCGTCGCGACATCATGGAACACATTGCACCGGTGGGACCGGTCTATCAGGCGGGCACGCTATCGGGCAACCCGGTTGCCATGGCGGCAGGACTCGCCACACTGGAGCGCGTCGATACGGACGGTTTCCATGATCGACTCCACCGCACGAGTGATCGCCTGCTTAGCGGCTTCAAGCAGGTAGCTGCCGACAATGGCATTCCGATGTGGACAGCAGCCCAGGGCGGCATGCTTGGGTTTGTCTTCACCGACCGACCCGAGGTTACCGGCTTCGACGACATCTGCGCCGCTGATATCGAGTACTTCAAGCAGTTCTTCCACGCGATGCTGGACCAGGGCGTGTACCTCGCGCCATCGGCATTCGAAGCAGGGTTTGTGTCTGCGGCTCACTCTGATGAGGATATCGATACCACGATCGAGCGCGCAGATACGGCGATGCGCAAACTGCGAAAGGCCGCCTGAGGCGTCAGTCCTCGTCGCGTGACGCTTGCTGGCGTGCCTGACTGAGGACAGCCTCGATAAATTCGAGACGTTCGATGGGCGTCGCCTCTTCCAGACAATACTGTTTGCGAGCGACGCCGACAGGGAGAATCTCGCAGAAGCGATAGCCTACCCAGGTTGCATCTGTGAGTTGCCGCGGCAGGTCAGCATAAAGCTTGCCGAGGTCGTCGAGCACCGAGTCGAGAATACTGGCCAACTCCGAGAAGCGGTCAGGGAGCGGCTCGGTCTCAGCAGCGGGCAACGACTCAACCAGAGCTACACGCAGACCATCGGGCTCCATCCGCTCTTCGAGGATACGGAATCGAGTTTCACCGATGGCCGTAATTCCCAATAGTCCATCGCTACCCTGATAGAAATCGGTAATGCGGGCGGTAGTGCCGATATCGTGAATTTCGGAAGGACCCACCTCGCGTCCGGCCCGAATTCCCACCACGCCGAAAACGCTACCCTCGCGCATGCACTTGCCGATCATGTCGGTATATCGCGTTTCGAAAATTCGCAACGGTAGTGGGCCGCCAGGAAACAAGACGGTTCCGAGAGGAAAGAGTGGCACCTCAAACGCGCTCATGCAGCCTCCTCCCGAGACAGAATCTCCCTGAGACCACCCAACGCGCCATTGCTGAGCAGTACCACCGTGTCACCCGCTTTCGCCAGACCTTTCAGGTGATCAGCAACGTGAGCGGCGTTGTCACAAAACAAAGTCTCTCCGGTCGCCGTTTCAAATGCACCAGCGACGTCCCATTCCAGCGGTGTGGTGGACAGCACGATCGTATGGTCGGCATGTTGGAATGCTGCTGCCAGCGTGTCTTTGTGAACCCCCGCCCGCATGGTGTTGGAACGCGGCTCGAAAACTGCAATAACCCTGCCGGCAGTGTCTCCGGCCACCGTCGAAAGTGTTCCACGAATCGCTGTCGGGTGATGCGCGAAGTCGTCATACACAGTCGCGCCATTGATTACCGTCAACGGCTCCAGCCGTCGTTTCACCCCATCGAAACTCGCAAGTCCATCTGCGACTTGCTCGAGTGTCAGCCCCGCGTGCAAGCATGCTGCGGTCGCAGCAGCAGCATTGGCGGCGTTGAACGCACCGCGCAAATTCCATGGTGTTGTCACAACCGCTTCGCCTGAACGGATCTGCAGTACACCGCCATCCTGAATCGTGGCGACGACATCCGCACCAGACGCCGCTATTGCACTCACCGACCGACGCGGTGACCAGCAACCCTGCGAGAGCACCGTCGCGACATTGTCATCGTGGTGGTGGTGAATCACCAAACCGTCACTCGGCACAATGCGCATCAATTGATGAAACTGCCACTGAATATCCTCAAGACTCGAGTAGATGTCGGCATGATCGAACTCGAGATTGTTCAGAATCGCCACATCCGGACGGTAGTGTACGAACTTCGCACGCTTGTCGAAAAACGCGGTGTCATACTCGTCCGCCTCAACCACAAAGCAGGCGCCATCGCCAAGCGCGGCACTCGCCTTGAGTTGTGGCACAACTCCGCCGACCAGGAACCCCGGGGCAAGTCCGGCATGTTGCAGGGTCCACGCGATCATCGCCGTTGTCGTCGTCTTGCCGTGCGTACCCGCAACGGCGATTGGCTTGCGACCCGCCAACACGTGCTCACCCAGCCACTGTGGCCCACTCGTGAATGGCGATCTCGCTTTGAGTATCGCCTCCATCAATGGGTTTCCACGACTAACAACATTGCCAACCACAAAGAGGTCAGGCTGCAATTCGAGTTGCTCGGTGCCCCACCCTTCAATCAGCTCAATGCCGAGAGACTCGAGCTGAGTGCTCATCGGTGGATACACGTTCTGATCGCACCCGGTAACCCGGTGCCCCGCCTGCTGCGCCAGTGCGGCGATGCCCCCCATGAAGGTGCCACAAATGCCAAGTATGTGGATGTGCATCTTAGATGTTGCAGCACGGAAGCCGCGCGATACTCCAAAAAAACCCTGCTGCTGCGACAGCTCTGCTACATTGTTCCACAGTCCGCGCCATCCTGCGCGTTCTTCCCCTCCTCCCGGACAGAGGCGCGACATCCATTACATCGATTCACAGGATGCGCTTGATGCACTGTCATCCAAGCTCGAAAAGATCGAACTCGTAGGGTTCGACACGGAATTCCTGCGCGAGCGGACCTATCACCCAAACCTGTGCCTGGCGCAACTCGCTATCGGGGACGAGCACTTTCTGATCGACCCATTGAGCGAGATTGAAGCGGATCGATTCTGGCCGATGCTACTCGGCAAAGAGCTGACCCTGCACTCGGGGCGACAGGATCTCGAGGTGCTCCTGGAAGCGACCGGCCGACTACCCGATTTGGTCTACGACACGCAGATCGCAGCGGGCATCGTGGGTCTCCCGCCTCAAGTGGGTTACGCAAAGCTGGTCGAGACGTTTTGTGACGTGCACTTGGACAAAGCACACACGCGTACCAACTGGAGCCGCAGACCTCTGGCAGAGGATGTGCTCGCGTACGCCGTGGATGACGTGCGGTATCTGGCGCGAGTGCGAGAAGCACTCGCAGAGCGTGCACAGACGCTCGGTCGCACTGACTGGATTACGGAAGACTGCAAGGATCTTCTCGATCGCAAAAAATATGATGTAGCGCCGTCCCAGGCGTGGACACGGCTTCGTGGTATACGCCGTCTCCCATACCGGGTACAGCAGCGCGCAATGGCGCTATCCGAATGGCGCGAGACAGAGGCTTTGCGTCGAAACCTTCCTCGTCAGTGGGTTATGCGAGATGAAGCGCTGATCAACCTCTGCTTTGAGAATCCACAGACAGTCGCCGAAGTGGCTGGCGTTCAGGGCATGGACAAACGCAGTGCAGGTCGGCACGGAAAGTCGGTGGTCAGCATGCTTAGCGGCGAGTTACCGGAACCGCCAGCACCCTCGGAGCGGCCTGACAACGAAACTCGGGCGATTCAGAAAGCGATGGCAAAAAAGGTACGCGAATTGGGCGAGTCCTTACAGCTCGAGAGTGAGGTTCTGGCGCCGCAACGAGAACTCAAACAGGCCGCCCTTGGCAACGACGATTTGCGCGCCCTCCGGGGCTGGCGTCGGCCACTTCTGGAGCCGATTCTCACGCCACTGATGCCAGACGCCTGACGGCACACTGGCGGTCTGACGTCAGGCTACGGCTGCTAGCAGGCGTTGCTGCACTTCATCCATCGAACCGACAGCATCGACAACCACCAACTTGCCCTGAGACGTGTAGTAGTCGATCAGAGGTGAAGTCTGTTCTTCATAGACCTTCAGGCGATTGGCGATCGTGGCCTCCTGATCGTCGTCGCGTTGAAGCAGCTCACCGCCCATATCGAGCGTTGCCTGAATATCTTCTTTTGGCGAAAAGTGGATGTTCAGGACCTTGCCACTTTTCGAGCACGTCCGCCGGCCAGAGAGTCGCTTCATCAGGATCTCAGTATCGACCTGCATCAGCACGGCAGCGTCAAGCGGTTGGTCAATCTCGGCGAGAACACCTTCCAGCGCTTCAGCCTGCGCTGTGTTGCGCGGGAAGCCATCGAGCACAAAGCCCTCGGCCGTATCAGGCTCGGCAAGCCGCTCCCGAATCATGCCAAGCACGATGTCATCAGAAACCAGCTCACCGGCGTCCATAGCCGACTTCGCACGCTGACCGAGTTCAGTGCCCGCCTTTACGGCAGCGCGCAACAGGTCGCCTGTCGAAATCTGCGGGATTCCCCGATCCGCCATCAGTCGTTGTGCCTGAGTGCCCTTGCCGGACCCCGGTGCACCAAGCAGTACAAGCCGCATAATCTCACCTGATCATGGTTACGCTGCAAGCAGCGCTGAATGAAGAGCCGGCAACCCTAACGGGCTTGCGCGAGCAGGTCAACGCCCTGCGGGCGCGAGACCAGCAAGTTTTGGGTATGCTTTGCGCCACATATCCACGCGGCTTCAGGAGACGAGCAAGATTATGTCTGGAAAAAACGCGTTCTACGCCCAATCAGGCGGTGTTACGGCCGTGATCAACGCGAGCGCCTGCGGCGTCATCGAAACCGCACGCAAGCACAAGGACCGAATCAAGCGCGTCTATGCGGGCCGGCACGGAATTATCGGTGCACTGACCGAGGACATGATCGATACCAACCGCGAATCGGCGCGCAACGTTGCGGCGCTGCGTTATTTGCCGGGCGGCGCGTTTGGCAGCGCTCGCTACAAGCTCAAGAGCCTTGAGGAAAATCAGGCAGAGTATGAACGTCTGATCCAGGTGTTTCGCGCCCATGACATCGGCTACTTCTTCTATAACGGTGGTAATGACTCCATGGACACGGCGCACAAGGTGTCGGTCATGGCGAAACAGAAAGGCCTGGATCTCGCCTGCATCGGCATCCCGAAAACGGTCGACAATGACCTGCCGCTGACCGATTGCTGCCCCGGATTCGGTTCGGTCGCCAAATATATTGCGGTGTCTACTCAGGAAGCGGCGCTCGATGTGGCGTCTATGGCGGAAACGTCAACGAAGGTCTTCATTCTGGAGGTCATGGGTCGCCACGCTGGATGGATCGCGGCCGCTGGGGGTCTAGCGGGCGAAGGTGCGGGCAGTGCGCCACACATCATCTTGTTCCCCGAGATTCCTTTCGAGAAGCGAGCCTTCCTCAAGAAGGTAAAGCAGTGCGTTCAGGATTACGGTTATTGCGTTATCGTGGTCTCGGAAGGTGCGCGCTACAAGAACGGCCAGTTTCTGGCGGAGAGCGGTACGCGCGACGCGTTCGGCCATGCGCAGCTGGGTGGCGTCGCCCCGGTTGTCGCTCAAATGGTGCGCGACGCGCATGGTTACAAGTATCACTACGCGGTCGCGGATTATCTGCAACGGGCCGCACGTCACCTCGCCTCCGCGACCGATGTCGATCAGGCCTACGCGGTGGGCAAGCGCGCTGTCGAGTTAGCACTGCAAGGCCACACGGCAGTAATGCCCGTGATCAAGCGCACGTCCGACAAACCCTACCGCTGGAAGATCGATAAGGCACCGCTGTCACGCGTTGCGAACAAGGAGAAACACGTACCGAGAAGCTACATCACCAAAGATGGTTTCGGCATCACCGCGCGTGCACGACGCTATCTCGAGCCGCTGATTCGGGGCGAGGATTTCCCGCCATTCAAGAATGGCTTGCCTGCCTACGTGACGCTCAAGAACCATCCGGTCAAAAAACGCCTGAACGACAAGTTCAAGGTTTAGGTTGATCCGAAGGCGTGCCAGACACCTGATCGTCGAAAAGCCTGGCCTCGCTGCCAGGCTTTTTTATTGACTACCACCCACCATAGCGGGTTCGCGGATGAAGTAGCCCTGAGCGAAATCGACGCCGAGGTCTCTCAGCGTATCGAAATCGTCTTGTGCCTCAACCTCTTCTGCGACCGTGCGAAAACGCATGGTGTCAGCCAGTCGAATCATTGACGCAACCAACTCCTGGTTGACCGAGTCTTCCGACAGGTTACGCGTCAGTCTGCCGTCGATTTTCAGGAAGTCGATTGGCAAGTCTCGCAGTCGCGAAAACGCACCGGGTGCACTGCCGTAGTTGTCGAGTGCGAACCGCGAACCCATGCCATGCAAGACCTCGATAAACCGTTGCGCATTGGCGAAGTGCTCGTAAACGGCCTCCTCGGTAACCTCGAAGCAAATCGACTCCGGTGCCACGGCACTGGTATCGAGCGCATCAACGACAAACTCAAGAAACCCTGCATCCGATAGCGTTTGACCCGAGATGTTGATCCCGCAACTTCGGCCTTTGGGCAAAATGATCTCGTGATTCGCGATCGATGCAAACGTAGCTCGCACGACCCACCGATCAATCTCAGGCATCAGCTGGTAACGCTCAGCCGCAGCGAGAAACTCACCCGGATTGATCAACTCACCATGGCGCCGACGCAACCGCAGCAGCACCTCGCACGCCGGCCCAAGCGGACTGTGTGCACCCATTGAAATGATCGGCTGTACCGCCAAGCCAAAGCCACCGTCCTTCAGCGCCGCCTGGAGTCGCTGGAGCCAGCGAATCTCGCCACGCTCGCGCGTGACGATCTGATCGCTCTCGGCGTAGACATGCACCTGACCGCGACCACTGCGCTTCGCCATGTAACAAGCAGAATCGGCGGCTGCCAGCACATCCTGAACACTCCCGCTGTTGTCACCCATCTGCAGCAAGCCGATGCTGACGCCGATCGTGAAGATTCTGTCGCGCCAGACGAACCGGTAGTCTGCGATCGCCGAGCAGGTGTTGTCGGCAATCTCCATGGCCTTCTCGAGCGGGCAACCCGTGAGGAGCATCGCGAACTCATCGCCACCAATACGTGCGACCGAGTCCGAGTCACGCACCTGCTCGCGCAAGATCGCAGCGACCTTGCGCAGCAGATCGTCGCCGGCCTGATGACCGCAGGAATCATTCACGATCTTGAATCGGTCCAGATCCAGATACGCCAGCATATGTGTCGCCGTGCCGGATCTCGTTTCATCGACAGCAATCTGCACGCGTTGCTCAAACTCCCGACGATTGATCAGACCCGTGAGTGCATCGTGGCTCGCCTGGTAGCTGATCTTTCTCGCGTGGCCACGAATCTCTCCGACGTCATGGAACACCACCACGACGCCTTTGACGGTGTTCTCGTCTTCAATCGGCGATGCAGTGAGCTCGACCGACACCTGCTCATTCCCGGAAGGTCGTAACAGCAGCGCTCGACGACCCATGTTGATCCGGCGGCGCTGGGTGAGACACCGCTCGACGGGATCACCAAGCGCCTTGTGATCGATTTCATCCACCAGCGTCGCCAACCGGCCAAAAGGCGCACCGATGGCGTCACGGCGGCGCACGCCTAGCGTGGCCTCCGCCGCACTGTTCAGCGCCGTAATGACGCCCTGGCGGTCGGTCATCACCACACTCTCGGCCATCGCCTCCAGCGCAAGGTCCATGCGCACATCATCGTCCATCCCGCGACGTGACGTGCGACGCTCTGTATCGATACGCCGCGCGATCGTCATCAGCGCCTGGGTGCCGCGATAGGTCGTCAAGGCGGAGCTGATTTCGACCCAGATCGCGCCTTCCTCAACACTGAGCAGCTGCACCTGCTGACGTGCCGGGGCTTCACCACCAGCCAACCGGCGGGTCGTGGTCTCTCTGAGCAACGCCCGGTACGGTGGCTTCACCAAATCGGTGATGGGCTTATCGACGAGCTGGTTACTTTCAACGCCGATCAGAGCGGCTGTCGCCGCGTTCGCAAACAGAATCCGGTCAGTGTGAATGAAAACGATATCCGGTAACGCCTGGGCGAGGCGTGCCGCCCCGTTCTCACGTTCTGTCAGCGCCTCATCGCGTGACTGCAATGTATCGAAGAGTTGGTTCAGCGTTGTATGCAGGGGTGCAAGCGCATCGTCATCCGCAGCGTCGAGCCGGCGCCCCACCGAGGCGTCGGAGGCAACCTCCCGCAGCTGCTCGGGAAGCGCATGCACGCGCGATCGCAGATGCCGCGACCGTCGCAGGTTGAGCACCAGCACGATCGACAGCACAACGACAATCGTCGCCAACAATCCTGTCAGCAAAGCGTACATGCCTGGCATGCGTGGTAACCACCTCTGACGACCTGCACTGGTCGTATGTTGACCCTGCTTCCAATGCATGGCCGATCTTGCGCCCCAGAGTTCGTGCAGCGTCCGTGCACCCCATTTTCACGGGCCCGGCTAAGCGGTCTCAGATGCCGCCTTGCCGTAACGTTTCTTATATGAAAAGAGTAGCTGATCCGCAGCCTGTAGAACGGCCCGATTCACCATAACGCGAGCGCTGCCGTTGCTACCGCAGCCTGACCGACTATGGAATAATTCCAATCGGGACGCAAAGGGACACAATCGAATGAATTTTGACGCTGCTCGCGAGCACATGGTGACGGGGCAAGTCCGTACCTGGGATGTGGTTGACGACCGGGTACTAGAGACGATGAGCGAGCTTCCTAGAGAGCTGTTCATCCCCGAACAATGGCGCCAATCCGCGTATGCAGATTTGCCGATACCCATCGGATCTGGACAACGCATGTTCACTCCGCGAATGGAAGGCCGGATCCTGCAAGCAGTCGGGGTGAAAATGGGCGATGACGTGTTGGAAATCGGGGCCGGCAGTGCCTACCTGAGCGCCTGCCTTGCGCACCTCGGCGGCACGGTTACCGCACTTGAAATCGATCCGGATCTTGCGAAGCAGGCCGAAGCGACGCTTTCAGCAGTTGAGATCGAGCGGGTGACGGTGGTGAACGCAGACGCTTCGAGCGAGCTGCCGTCGCAGCCCTATGACGTCATAGTCGTTGGTGGTGCGGTGTCGGGTTCGATTACGGTTTTCGAAACGCTGCTGCGCGAGGGTGGCAGGCTCTTCGTGGTCTCCGGCCAAGGCCCCACACAAACCGCATACCGCATCGAGCGATTGTCTCAAGATCACTGGCAACGAGAAGCACTGTTCGAAACCGAGCTGCCGTTTCTCAAGGGCTTCGCACCCGCCCCAGCGTTTGAGTTTTAGAGGATAACGACATGAGAGAATGTTCACCCGCCGATGCCGCCGCTGCACTTTCGAACGGAGACTGGACCCTGGTAGATGTGCGCGAACCGGAAGAGCTATCCATTGTCAGTATCAACGGCGCAGTGAATTTCCCCCTGAGCGAATTCACGGAGCGATTTGCGGATATCCCGACCGATCGCACCATCGCGTTGTTGTGCCATCATGGCGGTCGCAGTGCGCAGGCGCTGGCCTACCTCGCCAGCAAAGGCATCACCAACACCGTGAACGTCGCAGGCGGCGTGGATCGATGGGCTCTGACCGTGGACGAAAGCCTGAACAGGTATTGACCAATCCGGGGGGGCGCCGATATAGTGTGTTAGTCGACTATAACACTAGGCCGCTCACGAGCCGGAAACACCGATGAAAGCACTTCGTACTGTATCGCTGCTCGCTTTTTGCGCTGCTGCGCAATCCTCATATGCCGAAGATCTGATGGATATCTATCAGCAGGCATTGCAATCCGACCCCACGATCCGCGAAGCCGAAGCCAACCGGTTGGCTAATGAAGAGCTGGTGCCGCAGGCACGTGGACTTCTTCTCCCACAAATCACAGCCTCGGCCTTCGAGCAGCGCTCGGAATCGAACGGTGACCAGCTCTTCCAGCAGGCAGATGAAGACACCATGCAGATTGTCAACGTCACAGCGCCGTTCGAGAGCAGAAACAACGAGTTCTCCCAATGGCAAATCCAGCTCACGCAGACCATTTTTAACTGGCAGCAGATCGCAGGGCTGCAGCAGGCAGGCAAGCGTGTCGATGAAGCGCGCGTGACCTATGAATCGGCGCAGCAGGGTCTCTTGCTCCGCGTCGCCGAGCGCTATTTCGACGTACTCGCGGCTGAAGACTCTCTAGAAGCAAGCCAGGCCAACCGCGAGGCGATCGCAAAACAGCTGGATCAGTCGCAAAAGCGTTTTGAGGTCGGTCTGATCGCAATTACGGATGTGCAAGAGTCGCAGGCGGCCTTCGACCAAGCGGTAGCCGATGAAATTGCTGCCAAGAGAACGCTGGCGACCGCGAAATACCTGCTGACTGAAATCACCGGTACCACCGTCGGCACATTGGCAGAACCTGAGGGTGAAATACCTTTGCTCGAACCCGAGCCAGCGATCGAAGAAGACTGGGTAAAACTGGCTCTTGAGCAGAATCTTGATCTTGTGGCGGGACGCATCAATGCCGAGGCGGCCAGTAAGGAAGTCAGCGTGCGTCGCGGCGCCCGCTACCCCACCTTGGACCTGGTCGTTCAAAGGACCAATCAGGACTCGATCGGTGAGCGCTCCAACGCGGGCTCGCCGTTTTTTGACACGGCTTTCGGCTCTGACCAAGAGAGCATCGGACTGCAATTCTCGGTGCCGTTATTCACGGGATTGCGTAATGGCTCTCGCGTGAAGGAGGCTGTGTACTTGCACCGTGCGGCACGCGAACGGGTGCAAAGACTCGCGCGCGAAACCGAGCGGCTCGCACGTGACAGTTATCTTGGCGTTCTGACCGAAATCTCTCGCACCAAAGCCTTGGGTCAGGCCCTGCGCTCGGCAGAAACCGCACTCGAAGCAACGCAAGCAGGCTTTGAGGTCGGCACGCGCACCACCGTCGATGTTTTGGACGCACAGCGCAACTTGTTCAATGCACGCACGCAATTCCTGCGTGCACGTTACGACTATTTGATCAACGTGCTGCGCCTCAAACAGGCGGCGGGCAACCTGCGGGTGCAGGATCTCGAGGTCGTCAACAACCTGCTGTCGGAGTAGTAATCGACCGCTACAAAATCGGTTCGAGGGCGTTTAGCAGACGCTCCACGGCGCCTTGATTGTCGCTGATAAGGGTAAGCGCGTGGTTGGTCATACTCCTGCCTGCGTCCGTGTCTGAAAGGAGCGTGATCACTTCGGTCGCTAGCGATTCGGCATCGACCACAACATTCGCGGCGCCGCTCTCGGTGAACATCGTGGCAATGTCTTGAGCATTGAACAGATGGGGACCCGTGAGGATCGGCAACCCGAGGCGCCCGGGCTCCAGTAAGTTGTGACCACCGATCGGCACGAGACTGCCGCCAACAAAGGCGATATCGGAAGCCGCATAGAATTGCGTGAGCTCGCCCATGGTGTCGCCGAGCAATACCTGAGAGCCTTCCAGTGAACCGAACATTTCCGTCCGTCGGCAGAAAGACATCTGACGTCGACTCAACAGGTCGGCGACTTCGTCGAAGCGCGGCGGATGGCGTGGCACGAGAATCAACAGCGCATCCGGGACCTGGGCCAGCACATGCTGATGTGCATCGAGCACGATCGCTTCTTCGCCCTCATGCGTACTGCCCGCCACCCAAACCGGACGACGCGGGAAATGCTGTTCGCGAAGCTGCTTACCCTGCGCGCTCACAGAATCGTCGAACGCCGCATCGAACTTGATATTGCCGCTGACGAACGTGCGCTGTTCTGGCGCACCAAGTGTGACGAACCTTTGCCGATCCACCTCACTTTGCGCGGCGATGATAATGCCGTTGGACAACGCATCCCGGAACAGACCGACCAGGCGGCGATAACGAGGCATCGAGCGAGGCGAAATTCGCGCACTGGCGAGCACCAGCGGGATGCCCGCCGCCCCTGCATAGTGGTAGAGATTGGGCCACAACTCTGTCTCGATAATGATCGCGAGGTCCGGTCGCACGTGTCGGTAGAAGCGCCTGACCGCGGCGCCGATATCGTACGGCACATACGCATGTGTCACCGAATCTCCGAACAGCAGCGCCACCCGGTCGCGACCCGTCGGCGTCACTGTCGTCATCAGCACCTTCGCATCCGGCATCCGCTTCAGAATCGCGTGAACGAGCGGTGCGGACGCCTGGACCTCGCCCACCGACACCGCGTGCAACCAAACGTAGCGCCCGCTATCTCGTTGGGGATAGCCAAAGCCGAACCGCTGCCACCAACCGGATCGATACTCGGGGTCTGAGATGGCGCGAATCAGCCAGTAGATCGCAACAAACGGCAGTCCAACAATGACCAGGATATTGTAGAAAAGACGCACGGGGTGTCAGAGGGAATTGCGGATGCGTTCAATAATGCTGGTGCTCGAACGGCCTTCACGAAAACTCAGTACACGCACCTCACCACCGTTTGAGAGCACTGCAGCGCCACCGGCGATATCGGAAACGGCGTAGTCTCCACCTTTGACCAACACATCGGGCAGCACGGATTCAATCAGTGGCGCGGGAGTATCAGTTGAGAACGGCACGACCCAGTCGACTGCCGCCAGACCCGCCAACACCATCATGCGATCTTCGACGGTATTGATCGGTCTGCCCGGGCCTTTCAGGCGCTCGACCGACGCATCGTCATTGACTGCAACGATCAGCCTGTCGCCGAGCGACTTTGCCTCTTCAAGGTACGCAACGTGGCCTGCATGGAGCAGATCGAAGCACCCATTGGTCATGACTACACGCTCACCACTCTGCTTAGCCTCATCGACCAGCGCCAACAGAGAGGCCGCGTCCACGGGTTCACGACCACCCTTTCCACGCCGATGCAGCGCTACCCGCAACTCGGCCGGGGTCACACCCGCAACACCGATCTTGCCAACCACCCTGCCGGCCGCCAGGTTCGCAAGCTGAACCGCCGTTCGTAGCTCGCAGCCTGCAGCAATCGCCGCACCCAGCGTCGCAATCACAGTATCGCCGGCACCGGTCACATCAAAAACCTCACGCGCCTCTGTCGAGAGGTGGAACGGCTCGTCGTCGAGCGTCACCAGCAACATACCTCGCTGGCTGCGCGTCACGAGCAGCGCCTTGAGGTTGAGGTCCGCAACCATCTGCCGGGCCTTCGCCTCAAGCCCATCGTCATTTGCCCAATCACCGGCTGCACCACGAAACTCGCTCTCGTTCGGCGTAATCAGACTCGCGTTTCGATACTTCGAAAAATCGCTGCCTTTCGGATCGATAAGGACAATCGCACCGGCTGCTTTCGCGACATCGATGAGCTCGGAGACATCGCTAAGCGCACCCTTGCCATAGTCCGACAGAATCACGACCTGCTGGCCCTCAACCTGCGACTCCAGTGTGGGTTTCAAAAGTGCGCGTGCGCCGGTTTCCTCTCTATCGAGCCGGATCAACTGCTGGCCGCGTGAAAGTACGCGCAGTTTTGTGGTTGTCGGTCTGTGTGGGTCACGAATCAGCTTCGTATCAACACCCGACGATTGCAGAAGTGACTCGAGCCGGAGCGCCGCATCGTCATCGCCGGCGGCGCCCAAGAGCGAAACACTGGACCCGAGCATGGCGAGATTGACCGCCACGTTCGCCGCACCCCCAGCGCGCTCTTCATCTACATCTACATGTACAACCGGTACCGGTGCTTCGGGAGACACCCGCCGTGTTGCGCCAAACCAGTACTGGTCCAGCATCACATCACCGGCGACAAGTACCGATCCGGTGGAAAAATCAGGTATCGAGATGGCCATGGCCGGATTATACCGTCACCCGCCAACAACAACGCTAGCGAGTGACGGCCAGAATACCCAGCCGCTCAGAACCTCATGATCACGCGCCCACCGAAAGTGCGCGGCTGACCGATGACATTGAAGGCAGAGCTCGATTGCGGACCCAGATTGGCGGTGAAATACTCTTCGTCCAGCGCGTTGTTGAGATAGAGCTCCGCGCGCCAGGTTTCCGCCTGATATCCCGCGAGAAAATCGAACACGCTAAAGCTCTCGTTCACCGCATTTGCGAAATTCTCCGGAAGCGCAAAACTCTCGTCGGAATAACGATAGCGGCCATTCAAGAACCAACCGTTTTCCCACTCATATCGGGCGAATAGACCGCCAGTGACTTTAGGTGCGTAGGCAAACTCAAGGCCAGTCAGATCTCTACCGCCACCAACGACTTCATCGAGCACCCCTCGACCTTCGGTGAACTCTGTTTCAACGAAACCAAGGTTACCGCCGATGAGAAGACCATCTGCAGCGAGGTAGCTGACATCCACTTCAAATCCGAACAACTCGGATTCACCGATATTGACGGTCAAAACATCTAGCGGGTTCGATGTGAGCTGCACGCCGACCTGCTGGTCGGTGTAGTCAATGTAGAAGATATTCGAGTTGATCGTCAGGCGACCGTCTTCGCTTTGAGAACGAAACGCAAATTCATAGTTGTTCGTGAATTCTGGGTCGTAGCTGTTTACGACTCCGGCGGCCTCAAGCGTCGCTTGATCGGCATCTGGTGGCGCCAGTGCGCCCCGGAATTGGTTAATCGACAAACCACCAGCGCGATATCCTCGCTGGTAGGTAAACGCCGTAGAAACATTTTCTGTCCATGCGTAATTCGCAGAGAACTTCGGCAGCCACGCATCGAAATCGTTATCGACGTCGGGGATATCGACGACGTTGGTAAATTGCGTCGCCAGGACACCTAAGACTTGATCGACGAGTGCATCGCCTGTTGTGATCGGGGGTACGAAGGTGCTGTCGAAAATGTTCTGTCGGATATCCTCTTGGTCATAGCGAAGACCAAACGTCAGCGTCCAGCGATCATCCAGGAAGTATTCGATTTCACCGAAAATCGCACGGTTATCAATCTCGAGATCACTCGTCCGATCGAAGTCAACCGGGAACGACGGCTGTAGGCCAACCGTAGCCTGACGAATCGCGGCAGCCTGTGCAATCTGCAGCTCGCTTGGTGTAGGCGTCATAAAGAACAGCTGTGCGATTGTAAAGGGGTCTGGCAGCGCAAGGTCAGTGCCTACAATCGACGTTGCATCTTGCGCCGTATCCCGCTGTTGGTTGTACAGGAACAGGCCAAACAATCCACGAAAGCGCTCCGTCTGGAAGCTTGCACGCAATTCCTGACTGGTGATCTTATCGTTGCTGTTGAACTGGCTTGCGCTGGCGCCACCAGTCTCGTCTCGGGTCGTATCGATAAACGAGTCCAGTGCAGAATCGGTATAGGCAGTGACACTGGTCAGTGTCCAGACGTCGCTAAGTTCATAATCGATAATCAACGAAGCAATATCACCTTCGTTTCCGATCCGTGTTTGCAAATTCTCGCGAGTGATTCGTTGCGACGGATATACCGACTCAAGGACGCGCCCGTCACCGGTCACCGAATCGATATTGGTGTAGTTCAATGAGAGGCTCAGTCCATCCACTGAAGCCGGCGTCCAAAGGGCTTTAGCACGAAAAGTGGTGGCCTCGCGTCGATCAGACTCATCAGTATTCAATGTCGGGTTGGTAATCCACCCATCGGTGCTGGTGTCGTCAACCGCCAAGCGAATACCAAAAGTATCACTGACTGGCAGCGATACCGCACCCGACAGCCGCTGACTGTTGAACTCACCGTATTGAAGCTGCACCGCTCCCTCTAGTTCATCGGACGGATCTACGGTATTCAACACGACCGCGCCCGCGAGCGCATTGCGCCCTTGCACCGTCGACTGTGGGCCTCGGAAAATCTCCGCACTCTCGATATCCCAGAGGTTCAATGCACCGGACGTAAACAAGCCGGGTGCTAAAAACACCCCGTCTACGTAGACCGCTGAAACGTTGCTCGTATTATCGCCGACACCTGCACCTGTGTTCCGCACACCGCGAATCGTGATGATCCCTTCATTGAATGCCGTCGAGACGTTCGCGGTTTGGTTGAGAATGTCGCCGAGAGTTATGAAGTTCTGCTCTTCGATTGTCGCTTCATCAAAGACCGCCACACTGGTCACTGTGTCCTGAAGAGAACGTTCGATCTTCTGCCCCGAGACGACAACCTCGTCGATTTCCGACGCGTCCTCCGAGTCTTGGGTGAACCCGGATAGGGGTGCCAGACCCGCGGTTAACAGTGTGATCAGACGTAGCCAAGAGCGATGCCCACGGTCTACCGAATAGCGACAGTTGCGCATGACGATTACCTAAGAAACAGATGAAAAAAGCGAAGCCGCACCCCAATAGCCACGTGTCCCAAGGTGCCGACCCCTGACCCGGCGGAACACTAATAGAAACGAGAATCGTTTGCAACAAATGCTCATGTCCATCGATGCATGCAGATCCCCAAAAAAAAGGCCTCTGCCACCGAGATGGCAGAGGCCTGATTCGACGCATCGCGTCTCGGATCAGAACTGCACGTTCACCCCGAAACGAATGTCACGACCCGGCAGCGGTGCTGACTGTGACAGGAACGATGTTGCTGAGCGCGCAAACTCATTGGTGAGGTTGCGTGCACGCAGCGAGAAGGTCACGTTCTCTGCGCTCTGGATCGGCGCGATATCGAAGTAGACGTTGAAGAACGTGAAGTTATCGGTCGGAATGGTTCCGGCGATATCCACTTCGGCGCCTTCCTGGATTTCGCCGACACGGTTCTGATCCGCCGAGTATTGAATCTCGAATCGAATGCTTGCGTTCAGCGGTTCGTAATCCACATTGACCCCACCGAGGAAGCGGACCGGCGGGAAGAACGGTAGATCGCCGGCACTGACGGTGCCTGCATTGCTGCCGAGCGGAATAAACTCGTCACGAACGTTCTCGATGCCACCAAAGGATGTTGCCTCGGTCGACTCACCACGCGCCAAATCGATTTGGCCGTCCATCGTCACTCTGACGTCGCCGGTATCAACGGCGAGATAGTCAACTTCCATCTCGAAGCCCCAGAGCTCAGCGTTAGCCTGCTGGTATGCGAATACCGGGAAGCCTTCATCAAACGGGAACGGCTCTCCCTCTTCAAACAGATCGCCAGTAGGGCTCAGGAAGATGAAGTCCGTGTAGTCGATGTAGTAGATGTTCGCGCCAAAGCCCATCGCACCCACTTCAGTCTTGTAGGAGAGCTCGATGGAGTTCGCCACCTCGGTCTCGAGATTGACATCACCGATCTCAACCGTGTTGGTCGCCGGGTGGAAACCATTGGAGAACAATTCCTCAGCCGTCGGAGCACGCTCAGAACGGGCAAAGTTCAAACCGATGCTGGTGTCGTCGTCGATCTGGTAGATGCCAGAGAACGCAGCCGAGAACGTGGTGTTGTCTTCGCTGAAGCTGCGACCTTCAAACGCCAGGTTGGTGGTCTCATTCTCTTGGCTGTCGATACGAGCACTGGCTTCGAGAATGTAGTTATCAAACGAATAACGGCCCAGCCCGAAGACGCCCCAACGGAACTGCTCATTCAATGGCACGAACGCCTCTTCACCATCGGCTTCGAACTCGCGATCTGCCATGTTGAAACCGACGGTTCCCGTTGCTGTTCCACGACCGTAGTCGAATTCACCAAGGAGCGCTTCGACACGCATTTCCCACTCATCGTTGGTGAACAGCGTCTCAGGCTCGTCGCCAGCGAACTCGGTGTGCTCGTAGTCAGCCAGACCAAACCGGAACTTGGCGGTTTCGATGATGCCGGAGTCAAAGTTGTACTCACCATCGATATCAAAACGCACCTGCTCAAAGTCGATGGAGATACCGCCTTCTTCACCTTCGAGGAAAGCGGTGACAAATCCATCGATGTCTTCGCCCTCTTCCTCTTCTTCTTCCTTCTTACCACCGGGCAGGCCATATTTGCCTTCCTGGAAGCCTACGGCGAAGCCGAGGTAGCCCTTCTCGCCAACCCAAGACAAACCAGCGGTTGCCGAGGTCGCCTCAGAAGCACTGTTTTCAACAATGCCTTCAACGCCTTCTTCCTCAGCTTCTTCATTGGCAAAGCCGGGGATTTCGTATTCGTTCGCCTGGCGATCGTTTGCATCGAAATGGAATACAAAATTACTGCCGAGCGCGAAGTCCGCACTGCCGCCGATCGTGTCGCCGTCATCAGCCGTGGAATGCGCTGCGTTGAATTCGAGATCAAACCCGCCCTCGGGCAGGCTGCGTGGGATACGGTTGTCGTAAACATTGACGACACCGCCGACCGCGTTCTGGCCGAACCTTAGTGTTGAGGCGCCGCGCAAGATTTCGATCTGCTGAGCGTTCGCAACTTCTGTCGCAACCAGGTGATCGTTGCTCGCCGTCGACACGTCAAATGATGAAATGTCGTTGGTCAGGATGCGGATACGATCGCCACCAAGACCACGAATGATCGGGCGCGAAGCACCGGGGCCAAAGAACGTTGAACTGACCCCTGGCTGACGCGCCAGTGTCTCGCCCAAAGTATCGTCAAGATCACGCCGGATTTCTTCCCGGCCTACGACCGTTGTTCCGAGCACAATTTCATTCACACTGGTACGCAACGGCGAAGATCGGACAATCACCTCGTCCACTTCATCGGTTTTCGTGTCCTGTGCTTGCGCCGCGGCCATCGTTGCCCCCAGCAGCATCAAGCTGGCGGGCAATGGTCTACGTCTGATTCTCATGGTTAACCCTCTGATATCGGTGTTTTCTTAAAAAAGGGGGGGATCCGGGTCACCCTGAACGACCCGTAGCTGAGTAATGTTATACCATTACATTCTGAACGTGAACTATTCTGGATATGCCAGACTGCAGCATGCGCATCGAGACCATCGCCACCGTTGAGCGGCTGCACGACATTGAAATGGCCTGGGACGAGCTCTACAGCATCGACCCTCACGCCCATCTCTACCTGTCCTCGGATTTTCTCTGTGCGATCGCGCCTCGCGTCGCGGGCAATTTTCGCGTGTTGACCGCCTGGTCGGATGACGGGCGCTGTGTGGGCTTGCTCCCACTGATGGTCACAACGCAGTGGAGCAAGAGCGCCGCTTGTCTGACCAACGTGCTGGATATGCTTGGGCATGTGTTCGATGCCGACTACACGGGGATCTTGTGTGACCCTGAAGTCGAGCAAGCGGTCTGCGAAGCGTTCGCGCGCGAGGTCTCCAAAATGGACTTCGCCAGAATCATCCTCAACTACTTCAACAGTTCAGAGCGGCGACTCAACCTGTTCACGGACGCCTTCGATGCTCGTGTTTTCACGGTCAAGGCCAACCAGCATCTGATCAACGACGGGCAGACCGACAATCTCATTTGCCCGCACATCGAGCTTCCAAAGCAGTTCGACGATTATCTTGCCGGACTCAGCGCCAACTCCAGACAGAAGCTGCGGCGACTGCTTCGCCAGCTCGATGAAGAGCCAGCGCTCACGATCCACAAGTCGCGTCCGGAAACCTATACCCGTGACGTCACCATCCTCTCGCAGCTCTGGTATCAGAAGCATGTGCACCAGAAGGGACAGAAGCGAGCCACTCGGCTCGCAGAGTTATTTAAAGAGGTGGTCATGCTCGGTCTGGCGCAAGGCATGGTTTATCTCGCCATCCTGTGGAAAGACGGCCAACCCGTCGCTGCCCAGGCCAACTACGTGGACCGGGTCAAGCGACACGTGTTGTTCCACGTATCTGGGCGCGACGAGCGAGTCCGCGATCTCTCGGTTGGACTGATGCTACAGGCGCACTGCATTCGTTGGGCGATTGCGAATGGTATGCAACGGTTCGATTTCACCATTGGGAATGAGCCCTATAAGCACAGCCTCGGCGGTATTGATCGACATATTGTGTCGACAGAAGTGTCCACCCTGACTGGCGCCAACGTTGCCGACATATTGGACGAAGACTGTAAGGAAGACGTGCTCACACTGATTCGTCGCTATGAGGCGGCCGGGAACTCAGAGAGATCCCGCAAGGCAGCGGCACAGGCCATCCAGACATGGCCCGAACTTGGGGACGACAGCGCGCTGCGACGTCTCGCATCGCCGAGCTGAGGAAGAATCTCCAGGACACGAGACTAAAGGAAAGGCGAAGTGTGTCGCTAGTTTTTCCGATGAGTTTCAGGTTGGTGGCCATGGGGTACGCACGACTCGAGAGATTACCCGTTCGAATCAAACTGCTGATCCTGGTCGCGATCCCGACGATCGCTACAGTGATCGCAACGCAGCAGGAATTCACTATCGCGCTAGAGCGAGCGCAACAGATCGATCAGTTCGATGCGATGGCGGCGGTGACTGTCGCAGGCGGTAATCTTGTACACGAGCTACAAAAAGAGCGTGGCATGTCCGCAGGGTTCATCAGCAGCCAGGGGCAGAAGTTTGCAAAATCGCTGCCGAGCCAACGTGCGCTGACGGATGAAAAGCTGTCGCTCTTCAAAACGGCAGTCGAAAGCCTGGGTGATGTCGGAGGTGACTATCAGCAGGGGTTAACGGACTCCTCCGAACGGCTCGCAATACTGGAGTCGATGCGGGGCAGAGTGTCCGGCCTCGAGGTGAAAACCGGAGACGCCGTCGCCTACTACACCGCCATCAATACGGACCTGCTGACCAACATCTTCCGGCTGTCACATCGTGCGACCAATGGTGACATCAGTCGTATGGCCGTGGTCTACGGCAACTTCGCCAGCAGCAAGGAGCGCGCCGGTATCGAGCGCGCTCTGTTCGCCGTGACCTTCAATCTCGATCGGTTCACACGTGCCAATGAGCTTCGCATTCTGCAGTTGATCAACGAGCAGGATCTGTTTCTCACGTTGTTCAGAAAGACCGCCACAGCGGCACAGCTTTCTGCTTTCGAGCAAGTTAGCAGACACCCTGACTACATCGAAACGCAGCGCTACCGCGATTTGGCTTTTGACCTTCGTACGGACTTCGGCGTCGATAGCGAGTTGTGGTTCGAGACGATCACCGGAAAGATCAACCAATTGCGCTCGCTCGAGGGCTCACTGGCAGATGATCTTCTTAGCGCGGTCAAGTCTCGACAAGGTGAAGCGGACAGCAAACTGATGTTGCTCATCGGCGGCAGCGCAGCGTTTCTTATCATCACCGGCGGATTCGCGTTGCTGATCATCCGTCAGATCAACCGACATCTCGGTGCCGAACCTGCTGACTTGATCGACTATGCAGAGCATATTGCGGATGGCCGGACAGATCGGCCCGAGTCGGTTCGGCGCGAGTCGACCGGCATTCTAAGATCAATGAGCAATATGCAAACGATCCTGGTGCAGCGCACTGAGGAGGAGCAGCGACAGAGCGAAACCATCGCGCGATTGATGCGCTCGCTGGATAAGATCGCAACTGCCGTTTTGGTCACAGACATCGACGGTGTCGTCACCTATGCTAACGCCGCATTCAACCATTATGGCGAGGCCCACGGCGACGCCCTCCGCGCGCAGCTCCAGGGCTTTGATATGAGCGACCCGATCGGTTCGAATGCGTCGGTGCTGCTCGGTGAATCGGTCTCGACTTCAGCCGAGCGCGGCGAGCGGGTCATCGAGCGTTCGGTCGACCAGCGCATACTGAAGCTAACAGCGAATACCGTGATCGGAGACGACGACCAGATTGCCGGCACAGTGATCGAGCTTAACGACATCACCGAAGAGCGACGCGTCGTTGAAGACGTGTCGGCAACCATCGCGCAGGCGGCGAATGGCAATCTGAACGCACGCGTCCCCACCGAAGGCAAGAGTGGCGTGATTCTCACGCTCAGTACCGAAATCAATAACCTGCTCGAAGTCACGGAGGACGTCACGGTTGCACTTGGCAACTCACTGCATGCGCTCGCCGATGGTGATCTCTCGTACTCCGCAGACCGCAATTTTAAAGGCGCGTTCGCCGAGCTTGTGGGCAGCGTTGGCAATACGATGCAGGTGTTGAAGTCTGTTGTCGAGAAGATTCAGACGACGACGACATCCGTTCAATCTGCAACGGCAGAAATCAGCTCTGGCACAGAAGACTTGAGCAACCGCACCCGCAGAGCTTCGGGAGTTTTGAAAGACACGGCGGAGCGAGTTCGCGTACTCGCGGACACAGTGTCCTCCAACGCAGAGCGCACCGACACAGCGAGCTCGCTCGTGGATGAAGCGCGCGCGGGCGCCGAGGAAGGCGGAGCGGTTGTCGACGAGGCGGTTGCTGCGATGAACAGCATTTCCGCATCGAGTCATCAGATCGTGACCATTATCGAGGTAATCGACGAAATCTCGTTTCAGACGAACCTGCTTGCGCTCAATGCATCAGTCGAAGCCGCGAGAGCCGGCGAGCACGGTCGAGGCTTTGCTGTGGTTGCCAGCGAAGTTCGCAATCTGGCGAGCCGCAGCGCGGATGCTGCTAAGCAGATCAAGACGATCATTCAAAAGAGCAGCGAGGAGGTTGCCGGCGGCGTCGAACTGGTCAACCGCACAGGAGAGAAGCTCCACGAAATCGTCGCAGGCGTCCGCAGCGTGAACGCAATCTTCAGCGAGATTAGCGAACGCAGTGGCGCGCAGGTCGATAGCATCGCCTCCATCCGATCTCAGTTAGATTCACTGGATGCCGACACTCGGGAAAACACAACGCTTGTGGCAGAGTCTTCGGCGGCAACGCAGCGCACGATGAGCGATGTCACATCACTCACCGAGCTCATGAAGTTCTTCCAGGTCGATGCAGAACCGATGAAGACCAAGAACAACTCTGCCAATGCACCGAAAGTAAGACGCGCCTCTTAAGCCAACACCGCACCTAGTTGAACACGGCGACCACCTCACGATTGCTGGTCACAATGATCTCGCAGGTGTCGGGATCGGGGATATTGTCGCATTGCGGTGTGGTCCAGCCTGCAAACGCTGCGGGCGTAAATGGCGAAGCCGTCAGTGTCAGTGTGGTTCCACTCGGAATTTCTGTCAGGAAGCACGAATCACCGTCGCACTCACTGTCGAGCAGGGTGCGACCAAGTGGTTCAACCTGCACCTGGCCACTGCCCTGCACTCGCACAACCACTGAGAATTCGCCGGTGGGTGGTGGAGGTGGCTCGGCGATCACGTCTTGAAGTTGATCGGAAAATTGGCCGTCGACGTCGGTCACCCGCAAACGCATCTGCCGAATGCCGACGTCATTCAGCGTCACACTGTAGGTCACGCCGGATCCTTCAAACGATCCATTTGCACTCAAGTCCCACTCGTAACTGACAATCCCGACGTCGTCGGTGCTGGCGCTCGCGTCGAAGTTGAAGGTGCTGCCAACCAGCTGGCGATTGCTAGGCGAAATCGTGAAGCTCGCAACCGGTGGCGCACTCAAGCCCGCACTGACGATCAACCCTTGCGACAATGAAGCCGTAAGCCCTTCATTGTCGGTCACCGTCAACGTAATTTCCTGCTGCCCCGCGGTCGTGAAGCTCACGTCAACGACCTCGCCCGACGCATCAGCGACGCCATCCGCATTGAGATCCCAAGCCCAGCTGGTAATCGAGCCATCCGGATCGGCACTCGCACTGGCGTTCAAAGTGATCGTCTGACCCACCGATACCATCGTAATCGGATCAACGGTAAACCGAGCGATCGGCGGGACATTGCCCACGACGATGTCCTCGAAAATGGCGCGACACGTGACCTCACCGGATACCGCCACGACGATCACGGGGTTTGCCCGGTCATCGGTGCAACCTGTGTCAGCCCAGCCCAAGAATGCCGCACCCGTATCGGGTGTGGCGGTCAGCGTGAGTCGTGTACCTGCTGTCAAGGTTGCTGTGCAGTCTGTGCCGCAATCGATTACCGATAGCGAATCGACCACCGACCCGCGACCACTGATCTCCACGAATAGCGTCCCGCGTGGATTCTCAAACGGGAACGGACCATCGCCCGTGATTGTCACCTTACAAAGGTTGGCACTGCCGGCTTCGCCGTCTGGTCGCAAGGGCACGGGTAGCGAGCGCTCGCTCATCGACCCGCAATCCCATCGCCAGTCGCGTACACGCGATGTGTCCGAATCAACTTGAACCTCAAACGTCGGGTTCTGGCTCGGGTCGCCAAGCCACCAGCAGCGACGCGGCGCCGTATCGGCACAAGTAACGGGGCCGTCTGGGGAGGTAATGAATACGCTATTGAGTGGGAAAGACGTTTTTTCGTCGCGCATGATGATCACCTGCACAATGTGCGATCTCGCACCGGCATTGCACGTATCCGCGCCGCCAAGACCCACAATCGGGATCATTTCGACCTGCTCGGATTGAGAGTCCACCAGACGGTGCCAGCCGCGGCCGCATTCGCTATCGATAACAACATCGCCCGAAACCGCAGCTACCGACCCTACGCCGGGAAGCGGGAACGGCCGAACGCCAGAGGGCGCAGATTCCGATGCCTCAAAATCCCAACTCATCATTGTTCCGTCAGCGAGGATCGCAAGATTCTGATTAGGGTCCGGCAAATCCGCGGCATCGGTGATACCCGGAACACGCTGGGCAACCGTGGGAGATCCGTCCGCAGCCATTCGCCACTGCCAAACACTGCCATCACGCATTCGTGCGCGCATGCCCGCAATCTGAACCGTCGTGCCAGCAGGCAACCCAGGCACCGCATCGACGAAAATCGCACGTCCGCGATTCGTGATCGAGCGACCGCTGTCGAATGCCACCTGGCCAGCGCCGCTCAGAACAACCAGACCGCCCGACTCGCTGCTGATCTGTTGGATGTCGCCTGCGCGTCCCAGCCACAAGGGCAAACGGTTTAAGTCATCCCCTAGCTCTCTCTCAGGAAAGTAGGTGTTTACCGGGTCACCCCAAATGGCGACGCGCCCATCAGCCGCCAGCGCCATTCCTGTGACGCCCGTACGGAAGGCGAGCAAGACGGCACCATACTCAGTCTCTACGCCAGCAATGGGGGGACGGTCGACAGCAACCACTTGAGTCCACTGTGCGTTGTTGCGAGATGCGAACTCGGCGAGCTCGCTCATTTCGCGAGTGGTCGCCTGCAGATTCTCTCCGATCAGTTGGCGCTCGCGCTCAACCGCCTGTTCGCTCGGTTCAATACCACGCGTACTGAAGGGACGGATGTCGAGTTCGAAAATGCCACTATCGGCATCAAAGAATGCCGGCTGCTTCTGCCGCCAACCCCACTCGAAAATGCGATTGTCTGTCGTCAGTGCGAGCCCGTAGCTCGCACTAGTATCACCTTCCGTGTCGCCTTCGAATCGAGCGGGAGGCCGAAAGTCCTCGATCGGCGTCGCTGAGACATCAACAATATCGGGCGACAGCTGATCGGTTTGTACCTCAACGGTCATCGTTGCAGCCCGCGGCCCGAAGAAGCGCTCGCCCTTAGCCAGCGTTTCGTCGTAATCGGTCAGTACCGCACCATCTCTTGAGAGCAGGATGCGCCCGTCAGCCGTTGCCTTGGTGATCGCGGCGCTCCCTCGCCCTTCTGGGTAGACTAGTACCTCAGTCACATCACCCATTTCGAAACCTTGCAGTGACTGCGGGATCAGAGTGCTCACTGCATAGCTTGCCGGAGCCGCATTAATGGCCGTCAAGTGCCAGTGCTCGCAGTCGGTCACCTCAAAACTGCCAGACACGTTAACACCAACCGGGCACTCATCAACGGGTGTCGCGCCAACCTCGATACTGACACCTGAAGTAGCCTCCGGAAAATTCGTACCTGCGCCGATCGGGAAGTTTTTTGTGATCAGGAGAGTTTCTGTGTCCTCTCTAATCGCCACCACCGTTGGATCCGCATTAAGTATCCCCAGATCACGCTCGTCGTCCGACGAGTCCTCGTTCGAGGTATCGTTGGAAGCCGGACAACCCGCAAGACCCAGCAACAAAACGAGTAGGAAAAGTCTGACGTTCTTCATGACGGTGCACTCCCATTATTGGGAGACACGCTAGCAACGCTTACTTGGAGAGCGTGACACCGGAATTGGTGACGTCGCCATCGATTGTCGCGGTAGCTCTACGAGGCCGGAGCGACGCCAGAAAGCGGTAGATGCATTGTGATGGTGGTGTCGCCAGGTTCACTACGGATATTGAGCCCAGCACCGAGCTCACTCGCACGCACCTTCATATTGCGTAGCCCACGCTCGACAACCGCCTCGGGCATACCCTCGCCGTTGTCGCGGACAGTTAGCTGCAGACCGTCCGCCAACTGCCTGACGCTGATACAGAGGACATCACCTCCCGAATGGCGAACGGCATTGGTCACTGCCTCCTGCACAATACGGAGCACGCTGAGCGCCTCATTCGGTTTGAGCTGCACGCTGTCGGTCTCATCGCCAATGTGCCAGTCGACGTTAAAGCCAGTGCGCTGCAAAAGCCTACTGACCCGGTGGCGATACGATGCCATCAGATCCTGCAGTGAGTTCGCGCTCGGCGAGAGCGAATCGACAATCAAACGTAGATCGTCTAATGCGAGACGCAGCGAACGCTGCAAATCTTCATCATCTACTTGCTCACTGAGCGCAAGCGCATGTACCAATTGACCGCCCAACCCGTCGTGCATATCGCGCATCAAACGACTGCGTTCTTCAGCGAGCGCACGCTTACGCTCTTCCTCGGAGAGTTTGCGATACGTGCTTTCGAGCGCGGCAGTGCGCTCCTCAACCAACTGGTTGAGCTCCTCATTGCGTAACTCGGCGGTATACGCATCGCGGGCGAAGCGACGGATCAACTGAATGCCAAATAGCACCAGCGGTATCGTGGCGACATACTGCAAGTAGAACACCGAGCCCGGTAACGATCCCGGCGGCAAGATCGCATAAAGAAAATCGCGAAAACCGACAATAATCACGATACCGGAAGCCAACCAAAGGCTCGCACTGTCAAAGTTCAGCTGGCGCCGCACCGCCGTGAAGTACCGCGCCGACACGATGATCGCGAGCACGAGGTACCAGACTTCGAGGACTGCGTAGTAGTTGAAGAAATAGCCTTCGAAATTCAGGCTATGGATCGCTTGGCTAGCAATTGTGAGATGCACTATGCCAAGCACAATGCAAACCCACGCGCAGAACCGCTCCAATCGTGGCGCCGGAATCGCAAAATATCGGTTGATAAAAAACAGCTCCGCCAATAGCCAGTTGAGCAACAGATGATTGAGCGAAAAAAACCAGAAATGCGAAAACGGAATCGACTCCGCCATATTGTGAATCGAGTGCCCCGCCCACAAGGCGATGGTGAGTGCATACCAACCGTAATGCCGTTCACGGGGACGCATCAGGAACATCGCACCGACGACCACAGCGAAACTGAGCATTACCGTCAACACGGTGGTCGGCATTTGCTGTTGAATGAACGCCTGTTCTTCCGCGTCTCGTTTTGCGAGCTCGGCGGGCGCGATGTAGACGAATCCATAGCGGGCGGCGGACGCCTGTCGCGTTAGGCGTACGAACACCGATGAACCTATGGCGTTATCGATCAACGGAACGCTGATTGACGAGTGATTGTAGTGTAGCGGTTGTACGGCCTCGGCCGTCCGGAACACTCTTTGCCCGTCCTGCCAGACATCGAAGTTGCCGTAGCCGTACGCGATGTAAAGTACCGGGGTCGGCACTGACTGGGGGACCTCAAACCGATACCAAATACTGGTGAATGGCTCGCCGTCTCGACGACCATCCGGCCACCCCTCCGAAGTCGGGCTCCATCCGTCTTCAGGCGGCACCTCTGAGAAACTCCGTGCCCAGTCTGTCGCCTGCACACGATAGTCTCCTGGCACATCGTAGGGACGGTCTAGCCACGACAGCAGCAAGAGTACGAGCAATGGCAGGGTTAGATAGAGCACACCCAACCCTATCAATCGCTGTCTGCGACTAATGGCCATCACCCATCCAGCCCATCTGCCGCGCCTCGAAAACCGCCTGCGCTCGAGAGGTGACCGCGAGCTTTTGATAGATGCGCCGTGTGTATGTACCAATCGTATTGACGGTTACTCCCAACAGATCTGCGGTTTCCTGGTAGGTCAAACCCTTCGATGCCAATCGGAGCACTTCCAACTCACGATCGGACAGGGGGTTTTCGGCCGTGTTGACGCGTCTTTCCGACTCCACCTGGAACCGTCGAATCAAGTGGCGCGCGATCGCGGGCGAAATCGGTGACTCGCCCTCGACAGCACGACGTACTGACTCCGCGAGGTCCTCGCCCGGCTCATCTTTAAGCAGGTACCCTCGCGCACCAGCCTCGATTGCAGCGATCACCCGTTCCTCGTCGCCGAAAACCGAGATCACGAGCACCGGTATGTCAGGTCTAGCCAAATGCTGTTCTCTGATGAGCTCGATCGCGTTGCCATCCGGGAGCTGCAAATCAAACAGCAATACATCAACCTCGAGTGCGGCAAGTGCGTCGCGCGCCTCGGCAAGCGCTCCTGCATCGCCAACCGTCTCGATACACGCAGCAGCATTGAGCCGACGCAGCAAACTCGCACGCGTGCGAGCGTCGTCCTCGAGCACGAAAACACGGATGTCGTCAGCCATACGGCAGTGTGCCCGCTGCGCCACATTTTGAGCAAGCAAACTCGATCATCAATTGTCACCATTTTGCGTGTCAAAGCGGCATCTGCGCGCCGGGTTTGGCCGCAAAAACCGCCGGTGGCAAATGTCACGAAACATCGCTATAAACAAGTGGTGGTATAACAATCAAGAATGGGACACGTCGATGTACAGCAAGCCTCTTTCCATCTTTTGTATCTTTGCACTCATAGCGGCCGTACCAGCATTCAGCCAATCAAAACCCTCCGGGGGCATCGCCTATGACGATGCACTTCGAGAAGCGGAAGCGCTGCTCCGTCAACAGGGCATCGACCCCTCTGGCAACGATCAAGGACACGATGATTCACACTCAACGAGCGCTCCTACGCCTGAAAGAAAGAATCCCGACTTCACTCGACTCTCGCTAGCCAAGATTGCCAGCACCGAGGATATCTGGCCTGCCAAGATCGCGGTGACAGAACCACTCGATTTTTCAGGGGGACTGACGCTGCAAAAGGGCGAGGAGTTGGGCTTCCTCGGTATTCACGACAACGGCGAGGCGCACCTCGACTATTACGGCGAATACACGTTCACACTGCCGGTTGAGTACACGGACCTCGTACAACGAGCGAACGATATTGCCAGCGGCAAGGCAAAGTCTGCCGGCTACAAGGGGCGCCTGATCGAGCAGCTCGAAGGCCAGGTCTACGTCAAGAGCGGCGGCAACCTGAAGACGGCGACACAAGAGCAAATCGCCGGAGCTGACCTCTACCTGTTCTACCACTCATCAAAGAGTTGCGGATGGTCTGGACGCTTCACCCCGGATCTTGTGAAGACGGTGGATCGACTCCAGTCGCAGTACCCAGGAAAAATCCGAGTCATCTACGTCAGCTCCGATCGAAACATGGCCGAACTTCAGGACCACTATGAAACGGTTGGCGCCTCGGCAGTGATGCCGCCGAGACCCGATTGGTATATCGACACGTTTAGCCAGCTTCATCCAACCGTTCGTCAGATCAATCAACCGTCGTTCATGTTGATGAATGCGAATGGCCGACTGATCGATAGCGGTATGCGCCAAGAATCGGATTATGGCTCGATGTTCTCGGGACTCAAGGCGCTGCCAGGAATCGTCGAGGATGATTCCCCGCACGTTCCAGCGTGGACGCGTGTTTCGACCTCTGCCGCGCCGAGTGCGCCGAGTGCGCCGAGTGCGAACGTCGGTAGCGGCTCACCAGCAACAACGCCTACCGCTTTGAGCTTCGCGCCTGGTGAGATTGTTCAAAACACGGATGACTCATTGATTGGGCCTATTCCTTACACGACAACACTTCGAGACGGTACTGAGATTCCAGGCTTGGTCATTCATGACACCCGCGTATCCGGCAGCCGTATTCCAGCCCTGACGCTTCAGGCATTCCCACCGCTGGATGGCGCGCCTGGGTACTACAGACTGTCCTTCAGACAGGTCCTTGGAAAGACTTACGGATCCAAACCTCTATTGGCAGGCTGGATCACCTCCGTCACCAGTCGTGGGGAAAACGCGAACGCTGAACTGATGGAGCTGGTCTCACACTACAAAGCCGTTCATGCGAAATTTTCTGAATGGCGCCAGACTGCCGTGGACAATGGTGTCAGTGATTTTGAGAAGCAAATGTATGTTGTGCCGATGTCGCATTTCGACACTAGAGTTGCGCTGCGAGACGAACGTGACAACGACCTAGAGCTTTTCTTCAAGGTATTCGATGATCCACGCAAAGCGACCTTCAAAGGCGATCGTTGGTCATTAACTTATGACGAACTCGACGCGTTTGAGCGACTGATTCCGCAGATCGATGCGTTGGTCAGCCAAATGCCAGGCGAGATTGTCAGGACCGCAGAAGCGCGCGAGCAGCGCGAGCGCGACGCCAAATCGACTGACGCACTGTTCGAGTGATGAATCTGTTCAGACTCGGTGCTCTCTGTCTTTGCGCCACGCAGCTAATCGGGTGTACGGCCTATCAGGGCGTGCAGTCCAAACCGGAGTTGCGGCTCATCAGTCGGACCGATCACCTCGGCCAGCTGGCGAGAGAACCCATGTTGGCAGTTCACCCGGATGGCGAACTCTTTCTTGCCGGCTTTGGTTCACAGGTAACTGCCAGAGACTGGACCGCACCGCCTCTGCTGTGGCGCAGCGATGACTCAGGAGAAGCCTGGGAGCGCCTCGATGTCGGCAACCGTGAAGACAACGCACAAGGCAACTCCGATGTTGATCTCGCCATGTCGTCTGACGGTCATCTCTTGTTTGCCTCGATGGGTTTTGATCGAGATACGAGAGAAGGTGTGCAGATCCATGTAGGTCGTTCTTCGGACAAGGGAGAGACATGGTCGTGGGACCAAGTCTCCAGCACGCGATTCGATGACCGGCCATGGATTTCGGTAACCCCGAATCAATCGGTCCATCTGATTTGGAATGACGGTGCCGGCGTGCGACATGCCGTGGGCAGTGTTGATGGCGAAAGCCTGAAGGAACGCAAGCGAATATCCGAAAGCGGTGGGTCGAGCCACTTCGCCACGCGAGGAGATGCATTGCTGGCGGCGAGGATTGTGCCGTTGTCCGCCTCGGCGAATCGATTCAACGCCGAGACAGACCTAATCGCCGTCTCCAGTGATGCTGGCAAAACCTGGGTTTTCCGAGATACACCCACACCGATCGACTGGACGTTCAATGAGGAGGCAACTCCCCGGTGGATCGAGCCTATTGCGTGGTCCGAAGATGACACCCTGCATTATCTCTGGGCAGACAAGCGCAAAGTCTTCCTGGCAAGCAGCACGGACCTTGGAAAAACATGGTCTATCGCTGAGGTCAGTGAGTCCAACGGCAAGCCGTTTTTTCCGTTCGTGGTTTCTGATGGTGCGAGCAGACTAGCCGCAACCTGGTTCGTTCAGGAATCTGGTGCGATTAGCGCGCGAGTGGCGCTGATTGAGGTACAGGCCGACAGCAATCCGCCGCTGATTTCCTCGCCCGTCTCCTTTCAGCCAGAGATTTGGGCAGAGACGCCTGGCGAGAAGACCCCCTCCACTGGCGGTGAGTACTTGACAGCCGCCTTCATGGATGACGGCGTCATCGCGGTAGCATCACCCATTCAGAATACGCATGAAGACCGTTGGGGTTTCTCGTTCTGGAAATTCCGCGTCGAATCCGACTAGTGGGTTAGTTGCTCCTCACCTACTCTTGTGTCTATATATTCAGCCGTGATTCTTCGTAACGAAGCCATCCCCAATACTGCTGACTGAGCGGTGTGGACGGATCCAGAACCCCGAGAATTCTGGGCATCGCACGCAAAGAGGGAAGCTCTCGAGCGTTGAGCAATACGATGACTCCGTCTCTCGTCTTGGTATTGATGCCAACAACGGTAAGCACTGAGTAGTCATGCCCGCCGTGCGCGATGAATTGGGCATCGCCGTAGTCCAGAACCTCCCAGCCCAAGCCGTAGCCTTGCTTCAGAGGGCAGCCGTCAACACCAGGTTCATCGCAATAGAACATTGGTCGGTCTTTAATCGACTGGACGTTATTGCGATCCGCAGCCATAGCGGCGTCATAACCATCGGTGTTGGCAACGGAGATCGCGAAAGCAGCGAGACTCTCCACCGTCATGGTCATATTGCGGGACGTGCTGTAAGCGCCATCTTCAACACACGAGTTGGAGACGACCGAACAGTGGTAACCCCAGTCGGTTCTAAACTCGCCTGTGTCCTGGTCAACACTCAGAGCGACGTTCTCGAAATTTGATTCCCGATACGCAAAAGAAGCTTCGGTGATGCCCAAGGGCGCGAGGACCTCCTCTTCGACAAGCGCCGGGAACGGAGAACCAAGCTTCGCCTCGACGAAACGCATCAGGTACTCAAAGCCTTCGCCCGAATAACCAAACGCCGTCCCAGGGTCTGCCAAGAACTGTAGCTTCCCGTTGTCGGTCTTATTTCGCCAGTGCGGAAAGCCCGTCGTATGGTTCAAAACCATGCGAGGCGTTAACTGCAATGCACGTGGATCATCCGTGAGATCGGGATCGATCCACAAATCGCCCATCGGTTCATCAAGTTCGACGTGCCCATCACTGGCAAGCCGCAAGACGGTCTCGGCCGAGACCACTTTGGTAATCGAGCCGGTATCGAACTGAGTCGCCGAGGAGGCAGGCGTGCCCGGTGACTGCTCGCCGTAGTAACCCGCCCAGGTCAGTTCTCCATTCTCGATGAGACCTATGCCCGCGGTCCTGATGGCGTGACCCTCCAGAATCTCCTGGATTGCTGAATCCAGCATTGCCCACCGTTCGGAGTCGCTTGGAGCTGTGGGAACAGAGGCAGTGACACTGGGTTCATCACCGCAAGCGGAAAGCCAAATCAGACTCGCGAGAACGACAGCTAGTCTTGTGGGTGGCGTCTTCCATGATTTCATTGCGTTGGGCCTGAGTCTGCGAACAGCCGGTCCATGAAACGAAAAGCCTCGTCGGACTTCGAAAGGATCAGCCAGCGTAGAGCTTCTTTGCGGGTATCTTGAGGCAAGGACCTATTGGTAATCATATCAATCAGCATGGGCGCTGCGGTCGAAGCTTCATGTGCAGAAATCGCAATGATGGCGTCCGACGTCAAAGAATCATTCCGCGTGAGTTGCTCACCCAGCCAATCGACGCTCATCGACGTTTCAATTCGACCGAGATCTTTCAGATCGGCAACCGGCTCGATCGGGCATTGCGGGCTCAAGACTCTGAGCTTCTGCGGCGCGCCGTCGAGAATTCTGGCGTACAGCTGCATCTCGCCGGTCGGCTGGAAGCGCTCGTCGTCGCTGCGAACCGAAAGGTGTTTGTTATCCAATTCGCAGGCCTTCTCGACGAGTCCGCCGGCACTCCAAGTGACGCAGCACCAGTTGGTCGTCGGATCTTGCGCGGCGACGCGCCAGGTCACCCAGCCGTCAGGCAGGCTCACCAGACCGAGCGCGGCCGCGACAGCGAGCAGGCTCACTCCTCTTCCTCGAGTGCAGCCTCGATAAGGTCCCAAACCAAATCGCTGTCCATCGAAGAGAGATACTCGAGCAACTGCCCTTTCTCATTGTTGTTGGTGCTTTCGCGATACAGGAGCACCAGCGCTTCGTCGTTGTCTGAGATGAACAACGCTTCGAGTGCAGCCTCCCTCACATCTTCATTCGCACTGCCTCTATAGAGCTCCATGAAGACTTCCTGCGAGTTCTCGAGATCAGTGATCGCAAGGCCTTCGATCGCTTCCGCCTGAATATCCGGTCGGCTCGAATCGCGCGCCAGATCCAGCAACGTCTCGACATCGCCTGCGATGGCGTAGGCCTCGATGAGTTCTTTCTCCATTCCCGCGCGGTTGCGCAGCTCCCGCAGTCGATCGGTCGCGCCCATCGCACCGAGATACTCAACCGCATTACCGAACTCATCAGGCGTCTCTGCCTGCTCGGCAATCGCGAACACCGCGTCTACATCGTCGGCGATCAGATACGCTTCGAGTACGGCGTCCTTTACGTCCTCATCGCCACTTGCGTAGAGGGCCTTCAGCGAACCCAGCAGCTCCGCCTTGCCGCTGATACCGATCATGCGAATGGCCTCCTCCTGAACATCACCAGTCCCTTCGCGAGCAACCTGCAAGAGCGTCGTTTCGGCTTCGGGCAAATCGATCTGGCTCAAGATAAACAGCGCGCGTTCTTTCAGCTCATCGCTCCCGTCGCCCTGCAAGACTCGAGTGGCAATCGGCAACGCACGCTCGGGCGGCGCCATAATTAGTGCATCCATTGCTGAGAGTTTCAGCTCCTCACGATCTTCGTCCTGTGCAATTGCAGGGCTACAGATCGCGCAGGACATCGTGAGCGCGGCAAGTGTATGGGTCAGTCTCATGGGCTTTCTCCGGTTCAAATCGTCTCTTCCTGCTGAGATGACTTGTTCTTCAATTTGGTTAGCACGACGTGCAATTCGAACTGCACTTTGCTCTGCAACGCGGCGGCTTCTTGTTCCGATAGATCTTCACGTGCGAGTTCGATGAGCACTGGCTCGATGGCGCGCAAGACGCGAGCGAGGTTGTCAGATCCGTTCGATTCGGCGGCCTGCTCGAAGAAGCGGTTCTGCTGGATGATGTGTCGGATCATCATCTCGCGCTCTGCCGCGCCAGTCGGGTCGAGATCAGCAAGGGTCTGATTGCTGCGTGCGAGATGGACCTGCAAGCCGCGGTTGAACGCGCCGGACGAGTCGGCAACGGTCGCGACGGTGGTCGGCGCGGGTTGCGGGCTACGATCTGAAATCAGTAAACCGATCACAACACCGGCGACCAGCACGAGCGAAACCGCGCTGCCCCAAGCGAAGGACAGAAAGTGAAAGCTACTTCGCCTCGGCTCTGCCTGGTGCTGTCGCTCTATCGTCGCAGCGTAGTCAATCGTTGCGTGGAAGCGTGCGAGCCGGTCTGTCGATAATTTCGCCGGCGGTGTCGACTTCAGGGCATCGAGTTCCTGCTTAAGCGTTGTGTAGCGCTCTCGAAGTTCAGCATCGTTCTGCAGATCCGTTTCGAGCGCCTTGCGGTCGGCCTCACTGAGCTCCGCATCGTCGTAGTAATACCGAATCAGAGTGTCGTCGTTCATGCTATCGCGTCCTTTAACACAGTCATCTCGCCGCGTAGCTTCTTCACGGCTCGAAACACAGCCTGCTTGCTCACTTCGACGGTGGTGTCGAGTTCCTCGGCGATCTCGGAGTGGCGCCACTCTTCGATGTGTTTGAGCACAAAGCAGGCACGCTCGATATCGGAGAGATGGCGCATCGCGGTGGTAAGTTTGTCGTCCAATTCATCGCGGTACTGCTCGTCGGCAGGCCCGGCCTCGGTGCTTGGTGGCTCGACATCAAGCGACTCGTACAGCCTCGGCTTATTCTTGCGGATAGCCTGTAGCGCAGCATTCACAGCGATGCGATGAATCCAGGTTTCGAGGCGAGATTCGCGATTGAACTGCGCGCGCTTATTCCACGCCGTCATCAGCGCTTCCTGCACCGCGTCCTCGGCCGCAGCGGCATCACCCAGAATCCGCAGGCACGCCGAAAACCAGCGATCCGAGCGAGCGGTGATCGCGGCGTGAAAATCATCCTGTGTGGGCACTCCGGCGCCCCTAAGTACGGCCACCATATCTCTCAGATGACAGGACCGAAGAAAAGGTTAACGTGAATTCTCGGAATTAGTGTGATGTTTGGCTTGGACTTTGGTGCTGCACCGCGACATTATGCTGTCGGGACAAGTAGAAACGATAAGCGCATATGGACAAGGAATATGACTACACGCCGCGGCAGGTAGCGCCCGATCCGAAACGCGAGCTCCGTTTTGGCGACGGCAAGATCAGCGGATTGCTCTCGCTGTGCCTTGGGATACTCAGCGTGCTCGCTGTGCTGGCCTACCGCTACCCTTCGTATCTCACGACCACCGAGCTTCGTCAGGTCTACGACGCAGGGTCGTTACAGATTCTCTTGAAGTACGGCATGTACACGTCGTTGTTGTTCGGTTTCTTGACGTTTGTTCTGAACCGAGGGCGTTACCGAAAAATGGGTGGCGCAGGCATCGCACTGACCCTGGTCGGTTTCTTGCTCGGCGGCTACAACATTCCCGTCGGCTCGGTCGAGCCGCGTGCCCTATCGCTGGGCATCGATTGGTTGATCCTCGCACTGCTTGGGTCAGTGGTCGTTTTCATGACCTTGGAGAAGCTGTTCCCGAAGTACCGGAATCAAGTGATTCTTCGCCCCGAATGGGACCTCGATCTTTTCTATTTCTGTTTTAACCATCTTGCGATCTCGGCCATCATTTTGTTTGGCAACTACCACGCGAGCCATTTCGACTGGGCTGTGAGCGCCGATGTCCAGGCGTTCATTCAATCAGCGCCGCTTTGGCTGCAGTTTGCTGTGATCGTGGTCTGCGCCGATTTCGTCTTGTATTGGGAGCATCGGCTCTACCACGAAGTGAAAGCACTATGGCCAATCCATGCCGTGCACCATTCGGTCGAAACGTTGGACTGGTTGGCCGGTTCTCGCGGCCACTTCATCCAAGTGTTCTCGGAACGTGCGATGGTCATGATCCCGTTGTACTTGCTGGGCGCTGACCCTGCGGCATTAAACGCCTACGTCGTATTCGCCGCGCTTCAGGCCATTCTCATTCATTGCAACCTGTCTTTCTCTTTCGGACCACTGCGTTACATCTTCGTCACACCACAGTTTCATCATTGGCATCACAGCTCTGAAGCACCGGCGATCGACACCAACTACTCAGCGCATCTTGTACTCTTCGATTGGTTGTTTGGGACCTACCACATGCCCGATGAGCATTGGCCGGCGGAATACGGGACCACCAAGAAGTTACCGAAATCCGTATGGGGACAACTGATGTATCCGTTGACGGGGCTAAAGCGACAATAGCGGTTATTGGTAAAGGATTTATCCTCTCGGTACCTATGATGAACACAGATGAGCTACATCCAGACTTTGAACGGTGTTTGTCGGATTACCAACCGAAGCTGCAGCATCTGTATAGAGACATCAGAAAGCTCGTTTTGAGCGTTCATGAGGACCCCAACGAGCTCCTCTATAACAGCCATGCTTTGACCTGTGCTTTCTCGCTATCGGAAAAGCTCAAGGATGCGTTCTGCCACATCGCGCTGTACTCGAAGCACATCAATCTCGGGTTTAACTCTGGGGCTTTGCTGGATGACCCGAGCGGTATTCTGAAGGGAACCGGCGCCAAGGTTCGCCATATCCCATTTCGAAACGGAGATGGGCTGGAATCGGCAGAGGTGCGGAGCATGCTAGAGCGATCTGTAGAGTTTGCGCAGAAGCAACTAGATGAGACTCAACACATCAAAGGTCAGACTTTCTCCAAGATAAAGGCTTAGCGAACCTTCCTAATTCACGTTTCAAGAAAGCAGCTCCGCTGAACACCATAAATTGTCGCATCCCGGATACCATAGCTTGGTGCGGCCACGTGTACGCCAGCGGTAGCTTTTACCTAGTCGAAAGTCTACTGACGACCTGTCGATTTGATGGGAACCCTTGCGGCTCCATCGATAAAGGCCATTTAGCGTATGATTTCAGCTTTAAACGGATATTAAGATGCCATCTACCCCGCTTAAGTGCACGAGACTTGTTCTCGTCGCTCTACTAATAATCAGCAGCCATGGGCGTGCCGCTGAATCCAACACAGTCAAAGATGAAGTGGCTACATGGTCGATATCCCAGATTGCGAGAGATTATCCTAGTAAAGGGACGCGTCAATCACTGTCAATGCTGGATGGCGCAGTCTCGACATCATTTGTGGCGGAGCGGGTAACCAACCTATCTGTCACCGAAGAAGGCGACGTCTTTGAAGTTCTCTTTGATAAGGGCGATACACCAGCAAGGTGCTCTGCATATCGAAACGTATCAGAAGTGTTGTCTGGTACTTTGTTGGTGGGTCACTCTGAAATTACGATTGCGCGGATTGCCGATGACTTTGAGCTGGAATCTGTTGAAAAAGAGCTCTTGGGACTGACGGTTGATCACATCAATGCGAGCCCCGTCATGATTGTTCACTGGGATTTAGCGACATCGTCTCCAACAGCCACACCGTTTGAAGGCGATCTATTTGTCGTCGTCACGACTGTCGGCAGCACCAATATTGCGTGCGCGTATTTCGGGGACGGAGACTTCCGTGGATTTCTCGCAGTACTTGTGAACTTGGTAGACAACGCAAAGGTCCAGCAAGAGCGTACGCAGGCTTTTTTTGAGGATCTCGCTATCACAAAGGTAGATGGTAAGGCCGTAGGATTTACAAAGGCCACGTTTAGCTACCGCGAAGACGGCAATATTTCATGGGAATCAAAAACAGCGAGTTTTTATAGCCACGAATCAGCGAGCCTCGGCGCTTGGGACACTAGCCGCAAAGAAACTAGCACACCTGATGGCGATCTAATCTCCAGCTCAGACTCTTCGTTCATAAACGGGAGTCCGCTAGGCATCCTGATCATGAAACAAAGCGAGACCGGGAACTGGGAAGTCGATGGTTTTTTCGGCGATGAGAATTACGAATTGGTTTTTGAGAGCAAAGGTCCGCTGCAGTCTCAATACGGAATTATCGCTACGGCCAGGAAGGGACTCGCGGGAAACGTGGCCAAGAACATGAACTTTGAGCAGTTCTTGTTCTTCGAAGATTCAAGCGACCTCACTAACGTGAGTATCGAGCTGTTTCCTGACTCTTTAACCGCCACGATGGAGACTAACTCAAGACTAACGGCAGTCGACCTTGCACCTGACGGTACGCCCACACGAATGCGGTCCATTGGTGAGGAGATCGAACGAGAAACCACTCGCGTTTGGTCCAGCGGGGAGATGCCGGAGCATCACTGATGATCGGTGCAGTTGCCCTTTCAGGCCCTGGCGGGCAGGCCTGGTCCAATGGTGATCCTATGGTTGTTCGGGACGATGTGAGTAGAGATGCTCCGTAGCATTCCTTTCCCGGTGACCTACAGTTGTTCTTGCTGCAGGTTAGGGCATAAGTGGATTGGGACTCTGATCCGAAACTACATGATGGCGTTGTGAAGTTTGCTGCACTAGGCTGTGGGCAGATTTTGCTGCGAGCAACCTATGCGGAAGCGCTCGCTGCTGTGGGTTGGACCATAAGCTGATATTTTCGCCAGGTGAGTTTCGGGTCAGGAATGATTGCCGAACTCGACGGCCGCTCTCAACGCGATACCAGAAACTAGGACACCCGCGATCGAGATATACTCGACGGCTGCAACTGACCCATACCGGTCAGTCTTTGACAGACCTGCAAGGAGTTTCTTCTGGAGAAATATGAGTCCTTCGAGAGTCTCCCCAAGTGGCTAAAAGACGAACTTGAGCAATTCAAGAAGGATAAAGCTGCGTCATTCATTTTCGAAAAGGTCCCGGCGCTAGGCAGCCAATCGATCATCGAGACAATGAATGGTGACGATGGCGAGCGCGCAACAAGAAGCTACTTAAACGCCGTCAATGGCCACTTCAGATACAAATGACGGGCCAAAGAAACCAGTGAACCTCAAGTCAGGTACTGGCCGTGAATCGACGTCCGGGGCTCTTCTGCTACGATTACAACCACTGACCCATAGCGGACTCTGGTGATGCGATGTTGGTTTCGCTAAGACAGACCTCGATCTACGGCTCCACCACATAAGGATTTGCCATGGAGTGGCTCAAAGCCCTAAAGGACTATGCAGATTCTGGGCGTCGCAAATTCGACGAACGCATGTCCAAGATTGAAGGCTTACCACGCGGCCAATACCTCAAGCAGAAGTACAAACTGACTGACGATCCTGCAGTCGCGATATACAAGTCGACCAGTCCTGCCGCACCTGCGCCCGAGATTGATAGGATTGGCTCTATCCCCAACGAACTCAAAATGCTCCTCGAGTGGTCTGATGGTCTCTGGGATTCAGGGATATATCGAAAGGCACTCGACATCCAACTCTTCGGCGTCAAGAGCATCCAGGAGTATCAAAGACTAGCGAGAGAAGTCGTTGATAGAGACAACCTATTCCCGCCGGTTTTCAAAAAGTTTCTTTTCTTTGGCAGTGACGGTGCTCACCGAGTTCTTGCCGTGTGGGAGGATCAAAGTCTGGAACTCTCACCCGTACTCTTGGTTGACATGGAGGGTCGGAATCTCTTCTTGGTCTCTTACTCACTCGAACTCTTCTTCTCGCGAATAGTTTTCGCCATCGACCACAGTATTCAATTCCGGATCGGTACTCGATCGAAAAAGCTCCTAACGCATATCACAGAGAGCGAGCCAGGCCCAACTTACCCGCCAAAGGTGAAGGGTCAAACGCAGTTCTTTTTTGATGACATCAACGGCTTCCCGGATTCCTGGCAACCGCTTCTGAGCGAAAAAGACAGATCCTTCGAGTTGAGCTAAACAGTGGTCGCGGGGTAGAACCGTAAGCCTCTGGCCGTCAGCTTCAGTTCGGCTCTTGTCTGCTACCATCTCAGTTTCTGACCCTAAGTGAACTTGGTCATCCGATCATTATGGGCACCACAGCATCTATTCTCTTACAGGCCATGGCCGTACGACTGAAGTGTCAAAGAGACGGGACCACAGACCCGTCACAGGAAGTAAAAGCGGCCACCGAAGCGTTAGTGCGTGAGCTATCTCTGCTAGGTGAAGACGACCCAATAGAGGTCACTATCTACGGTTGCCTGATTACGTACAAACATGTTCCCACTGACAGGATTCTGGCTAGTTTTGAGTCCGATAGCTTCGATGTTCAGTGACCGATAATGGCCGACTCCGACAGCTCACAGAATGACTGCTATCATCAAAGCGGTCTACCCGAACCAGCAGGTAGCGAATCTCCTTAAGGAATTGAATTGAAATCGTTAGCAGCAGCGGCGAGTACCGCAATTCAACTGATCTACGTACTCACCTTACTCGGCGCTATTACGTCGGCGATCAAACTGTTTCAGGTTGAGTCCCTATACGGCGCAGGCGATCCGAAGTTATTAGCCGGTGCAATATCAATGATCATTATTGATCTAATGATTGGCACTGTCATTGGGGTTGTAGGCGTATTTCTAGCTTGGCTTGTACTGCGGAACAAAAACGATCGCCCATCTTGGTTCTTGCCGGTGAGCACCTTTTTCGCGTGGACTTGGATGGTGTTTATTCCTATCGGTACCGTGATAGGGGTCCTGATGCTGCGGTGGCGGAGGCCAGAAGAAGAAGCGGAAGCAGTCGCGCACACTTAGCTCTCCACAGTCCGCTTCTGGCCGTGAATCGACGCCTGACTCTATTCTGCTACGATGACGGTCACTGACCCATAACAGACACTGACCAATTCTTCCTATTAATGGCTAGCTAGAAGCTTGTGGACGACAAAGCGAGAATTCAACGGATCGCATACGCTTGCGAGCATCGTAGAGACGCTGTTTCGCTTGTTCGTGAAATAGAATATGCGGAGTCTCTATACGAGTTAATGGACTACTACAACTGGGACGATGGTTTGGCTGTCCCAACAGCGGTTGCGACGCATCCCGCATGTGACCTCGCGATTGCATTGAAGCTCTTTTGGCTCGCGGAAGGACAGTTCTGGCACGACCCAAACGTTGAAGTTGACGCGTATAACTTTCAACACTTCAATTTCTGCACAATGATCGAAGGTCGAATCATATCTGGGTTTTACGAGGTCGGCCGACTCTCCCATACGCAGAACTTCAATAAGGCTGTGATCTACAAATTGGAGAAGAGCGGTTTTCCGGAGATTCTGTACAAGCCGGTCGTTGGTAGAGAGTAGCCAATTCGCTGTCTCGGACTGCCTGTTATTGGCCGTGAAGCACACCTGGATTTCTTCTGCTACGAAGACGATTGCTCACCCATAACGATCGTTGAAGTTGCTATCGTTCCCGTGACATAAAAGTATGAATGTTGATGACTATCAAGCGAAGATTACTTCACTGCTGTATGACGAGATTCGAGCTGCAATTCCGCCACTACTCGCGGAGCTTGAGGGCCAGTCCATATTTGCGTTCGGACTCGTAAGCTTTGATGGGCCATGTGTACAGGGTGTTGCCGCATGTTCCAGAGAAGGTCTCGCCGCTCGTACAGAAGAGCTCAACAAGTCCGCGATGAGTAGTTCAAAGGCCGAAGTATACTGTGCCGAGTGGAACTACCTCGGAAACGCCGTATCCGAGAGCCTGGACCTGAGCTATGAGTTGAGCGACAAGTTTTATGATGGAGCCGTCGAGGGTCTCGATGAGAGTGTCAGCTGGGATGTCGCACAGGAGAGATTCAATCGCGTTTTCCTTGACGCAGGGGTGTATGTCCTCGCACGTTTGAGGGACAGCGGGAAATTTCCTGTTCCACCTTTTGAGGCGGACTTATTTCTTGGCCTCCACAATCCTGATCCCGGGCGTGATGCGTTACATACAATGATTGCCTCGTCGAAGGTTTTGAATAGCGCAGAGTGGCACGCGAAACTAGTTACCGCACTACCAGACCCAACCAGCATTGATCACGCCTAGTAGAGTAGATACCAGACTGAATGCCTGGTCCTGGCCGTAACCTGTGTTCAAGTCGGCTCATGACTCGTTCCGGCCGATCGTCCAAGAAGAGAACATCGCCTTGGATTACGAAACAACTTTCTCAGTAGTCATGAATCTTCGATTCTATGACGACAGCGTCCTAGGGTTGGCGGACGCGCTAGACTACGAAAATTCTTGAACGGAATCTGATTGGCGAACCGGGAGGGCAGACAGGCAAGAGCGCTTGGACCGAGAACCGAATAACCTTCGCGGTTCAACCAGAAATCACGGGATATGTTGAGTCTGTTGTATTGGAAGCTGCGGACCGCGCGTCGACGTTATCTGCACAGACCTCGCAACCTTCAAGAAGTGCCATCCTTGGTTAATCGTTCGTCTGCTCGGCGCCAAGTTCGTTGAGTTGCATATTGGTCAAGAGATAGTGGAGAAGCTGGCGAGTATTGGACTAGCGGTATCGGTCGAAAATCGTGCCTGAACGGCTGCTCCTGGCCGAGTCCAGCAGCTATATCAGCGACTGTTATTTCCGGTACCGTTGATCCCTTCCAGCCGGTGACAAAACCTCTGATCAATCACTTACACCAAAATAAGTCACGGAGTTTGGACTTCACGGTTCATTGCGGGTGAAGATGGATCAGCCATAATGCTACCGACGGAATATCGAATTGTGACATCGGTCGGAGATCATTTTCCGTCTCGTGATAAGCTCGAAGAAGAGATCAAGTGAGGGCAAGTAATGAAGAACACCGTGATCGCTTTTTGCCTTACTGTAGGCAGCTCCATGTTGACATTTTCAGCACTCAGTTTCGCACTTTTTCCCCGGCAGTTGTCCCTTTCGAACCCGACTTTGTTGGTAGAAGCGATTGGAATATCCGGAGCAATACTGTTGCTGTTGGGTTTGCGGAAGCTCTTTAGTACTGAAGTACAGGTAGAGCTTAGCGAGGATGGACCAACGCGACCTATGGTTGCCTAGCGACAGACTGTTCATCACTTTCCGCTTCACAGCGGTGCTGGAAGGATTTGGCGGCGTTTTTTCTTCACTAATCGCCTTGGAGTTGCGGCTAACTTAGCGGTCTCCGAAGCGTGGCCCTGTTTTCATACTTGTCAGTAAACCTCTATCCACGAGAATTCGACACTGCTGTTTTCAGAGTTGTTTTGTAGCTGCAGGAGAATTTCATTCTTGCGTTCTTTTCCTGCGAGTATTGATTCGGGACTTAATATCGCCTCGAATCGCTCCACGATTGTGGAGTCCACGCTGCAATCATCTGAGAATAAAACACAGTTATATGGATACGGATAATCGCTGCGATTGCATGTTGGCGATTTTTCACATGCGATTGAGGCGACCGCGTAGCTATCTTCGTCAGACAGCCAAGACAAGTACGCGGATTGTGCGGCAAAAGCCATTAATGCCGGGTCGTCTGAGATAAGAGCTTCGTAAATATATCCCTTGAGCTGATCACGCATCTCTTCAGATTCAATACTATCAACTTGTCTCTCCGCAATAACGACACGTGCGAACTGGTTTCCTCCCTCCGCCGCTTCTTCAAGCAAACTGGAGATTTGTCGCTCAATCAGTGTTAACGAGTTACCCCAGTAATGTGACTTGACCAAGTCGTGGCAATCCGCCTCGAGTCTTAGGAGCTCATTGGATATTTGTGGTGACAAAGGTCGTCTGCTTTTGGAAATCCGCTCCGCGACCGGCGTATCTCGTGTCGAATGGGCTCTACGACAATGGGACAAGAGAAGCGCTATTTGAAAACTCGCTTGCTCCGAACCGGCCTCTCGCTCAGCCATCAACTTCTCATAGAATGATTTCGCTCCCTGACTAGCGACTTCAAGATTCATCACAGAGAATGCTGTGCGCTCCATACCAGGGCCAGTGTTGCTGTATTGCACTGCATCTCTAACGCCCGTCACTTTGCTTGCTAAGTCTTTCTGGATGTCACCGGCAGCCACTTCCTTAGAATCGGCGGATTGGATGGACTTGCCTTCATTTGTGAGATAAACCGCGAGAACGCTTACTGTTAAAAGTAAGAAGAGAACAAACGGTGTTTTTCGGTAAGTCATTTGGATTATTCGAAGGCTGTATGAAGCAAGCTGATGCGGCCTGGTAACCCTAGACGCTTTTCATGGTAACAATTGTAGAAGACCGAACGAGGTGCAAGGTGGCCAACGACCGCTATTGGCCGAATTGAGACTGTTGACCGTAGAGTAATGAGCTACTGCTCGAAGCCAAAGCGGCCATCCACGAAAATACGGTCGTTGACGGACTTTAAACACACTCTTCAGACAAAAAAATAGCCCGGAGAGGGATCCCTAAAAAAAAGGGTGTCTCCGGGCTTTACCGTATTGCTAACCGCAATTCGTGAGGAAGGCATCGCGAAGTATGCGGAGCCCACTTTTCAAACCTCGGTGATTTTAAATACCAACTTATGAGGTCAGAAATATCACTTTATGGGGTCCGAATATCAACTTATGCGCAAACCCACACCCACATCGATGCTATCCGATCACCCGCACTTCGAATCGCCGCAGGCGAGACACGTCATGCAACCGTCCATCATGACGACGGCCGCCGTGTTGCACTTGGTACACAAGCTTGCTCCTGCGGGATACTGACCTTCACCGACGGGCTCGGTGGCCGGCTCGTTGTCGATCAGGCTCTGCTGCGCCTGCAGTGCGTTGTACTCCTCGCGCTTCTGGCGAATGAGTTCTTGCTGTGCTTCATCCGGACCGACGCTGCGGAGCATGCCGATTGCGATTAGATGCTTCTCAACGATGTGGCCAAGTTCAGCAATGATCGACGGCATGAACTTGCCACCGGGTTGCCAATAGCCACCGCGCGGATCGAATACCGCCTTAAGCTCATCGACCAGGAACGTGACGTCGCCACCCTTACGGAACACCGCAGAGATGATGCGCGTCAACGCGACAATCCACTGGTAGTGATCGAGGTTCTTAGAGTTGATGAAGATCTCGAACGGGCGACGATGCTCGTGCTCAGTGCCTTCATTCAGGATGATGTCATTGATCGTGACATACATCGCGTGATCGGAAACCGGCGTCTTCACCTTGTAAGTCGAACCCACCAGCATCTCTGGGCGCTCGACCTGCTCGGTCATGCGAATCACTTTAGCGGTAGGTTTTTCTACCACCTTTGCTTTTGCTTCTTCAGCAGCGGCCTCTTCCTGCTTCTTAACCGAGAAGCCAACGATTTTCTTCTCAATTTTCATTAGAACTTTCCGTAGTAGCCTTCTTTCATCGCGTCGAAGAGGTTCGCAGCGGTGTGCATTTCACCGTCGTACTCGATCTCTTCGTCCCCACGCACTTCCACCGTCGATCCGTCTTCCAGTTCGAAAACATAGGTGGTGTCCTTGAGGTCCTGCTCTTTCACCAATACACCCTGGAACGCCTCCGGATTGAAACGGAATGTCGTGCATCCCTTCAAACCTTTGTCGTAGGCATACAGGTAGATGTCCTTGAAGTCCTCGTACGGGTAATCCGTCGGCACGTTCGCCGTTTTCGAAATCGAGGAATCCACCCACTTCTGTGCAGCGGCCTGGATGTCCACGTGCTGCTGCGGCGTGATGTCATCGGCCGTGATGAAGTACTCCGGCAATGCTGCATCAGCATCCTCAGCAAACGGCATCGCCTGCGGGTTCATGAGCGCACGGTAAGCGAGCAACTCGAACGAGAACACATCAACCTTCTCTTTGGTCTTCTTGCCTTCACGAATCACGTTGCGGAAGTAGTGATGCGCGAAGCTGGGCTCGATGCCGTTCGAGGCATTGTTCGCAAGCGACAGCGAAATCGTGCCGGTCGGTGCAATCGAGGTGTGGTGCGTGAAACGTGCACCCTCTTCGGCCAGTTCGGCGGCCAGCTCGGGGGCGACTTCCGCGACCCGCTGCATGTAGCGACTGTAGCGCGCATGAAGCAGACGCCCAGGCACACGGTCACCAACTTGATAGCCGTCTTTCACCATTTCGGGGCGCTTGCGTAGCATTTCCGGGGTGACCTCAAAGTCTTCGGTCATGATCGGCGCCGGGCCCTTCTCGCGAGACAGCTCGAGGGCGGTTTCCCATCCGGCCAGCGCCATTTCGCGTGCCACTTTCTCCGTGAACTCGACAGCGTCGTTCTCGCCGTACTTCATCTGCAGCATGGTGATCGTTGAGCCAAGACCGAGGAAGCCCATGCCGTGACGACGTTTACGCGTGATCTCATTACGCTGTTGTGGCAGCGGCAGACCGTTGATTTCGACGACGTTGTCGAGCATCCGCGTGAAGACCTTTACGACCTCACGGAAACCCTGCCAATCGAATTCAGCACCGTCTTGGAACGGGTTCACAACGAAACGCGTCAGGTTCACAGATCCCAAAAGACAAGAACCATAAGGCGGCAGCGGTTGCTCACCACACGGGTTGGTCGCGCGGATGTTCTCGCACCACCAGTTGTTGTTCATTTCATTAACCGCGTCGATCAGAACAAAGCCCGGCTCAGCGAAGTCGTATGTGGAGGACATGATCATGTCCCACAGGCGACGTGCCGGCAGTGTTTTGTAAATCTTGCAAGCGACGAGACCCTGCTCGTCTTTGACGAAGTCGCCCTCACCCGGCCACTCACGCCATACGTACTCGGCATCCGAGCCGGAGCGCACGAGTTCGACGTCGATGCCGTCCTGCTCGAGCTCTTTCTCGGTCACAGGGAACGCCAGCGCCCACTCGTCATCGTTCTTCACCGCCTTCATGAAAGCGTCGGTGATGAGTAGGGACAGGTTGAACTGACGCAGACGACCGTCTTCCCGTTTCGCCCGGATGAACTCCGGTGCATCAGGGTGACCCACATCGAAGGTGCCCATCTGAGCGCCGCGACGGCCACCCGCCGATGAAACGGTGAAGCACATGCGGTCATAGATATCCATGAACGAAAGCGGTCCGGACGTGTAGGCGCCCGCGCCAGACACATATGCCCCTTTCGGTCGCAGGGTCGAAAACTCATAACCAATGCCGCAGCCCGCTTTCAGCGTCAGGCCGGCTTCATGGACCTTGTTCAGAATGTTGTCCATGGAGTCTGCGATGGTGCCGGACACCGTGCAATTGATCGTCGAGGTGGCCGGCTTGTGCGCCTGCGCGCCGGCATTAGAGGTGATCCGGCCCGCGGGGATTGCACCCGAGCGCAGCGCCCACAGAAAACGCTCGTACCAGTGCTCGGCGTCTGTCTCAACGTCGGCAAGTGCACGTGCAACACGCTGGAAGGTGTTGTCGACGGTTGCGTCGATAACGTCTCCAGATTTGGATGTCAGGCGATATTTCGTCTCCCAGATGTCCCGAGACGTGTCCTGAAGCGGAATTTCCTTAACGCTTGTCACTGCTGCCAATTCCGTCGACCCAGCGTCCGTAGCGATGCTCATTGGTTATACAACCCCCTCAAAAAAAATGGGTCACGGTGGTGTTCTCGCGGAAGACCAACCATGTCCGTTACGTGATGTCGAAGCCATCACCCCCAAAACCAAAGCTTTGAGGCAACAGTTTCCCTGGCAGGTCCCGCTCTGGCTGGACTCGCCGTTACCTTTTTATGCTTCTCTGGACACAAGATGTTGTGTCGCAGGCCCATTAGATTATGCTCGCGCCAAGCTGCTGTCAAGAAAAAATAATGGCACCGCAAATGGTCGTATTTTCATATAAAACAACGAGTTACTCTGTTTCAAAAAATACTGTCCAACAATTTTCTCAATTTTTTTGTGTCAGTAACATAACGCACTAACCACTATATATTGTGTTTGCTAATGAAGAGCTCTCAAGTCACTGAACTCCCTTGAAAAGGTCCCGGTCACACCCTAAAGAAGTAACGGAGACCGCGAACTCGCGAGCATTCTTTCTGTCTGAATGGCTGGCACCTGTCGTCTGCAGGTGCGAGGATGGACGTGGCGGATAGTTCGCGGCCGTCGATTGAACTTCCAGAATAGGTATATCAAGCATGAAACACCTTGTTTTCTCAGCCGCCCTGCTGATGCTCTCAGCACTCCCCGGCCACGCTGCGCTGCCGGCGTCGGTCGATGGCCAGACCCTTCCCAGTCTCGCGCCGATCGTGGATGAGGTGTCTGACGCGGTCGTGAACATTCAAGTAAGCGGACAGGTCCGCTCACGCGGCCAAGGCGACCCCTTCCGCGAGTTTTTTGGCATGCCTTCAGAGCCACGGCCGCGCGCGATGCGCTCCGCGGGTTCTGGTGTCGTGGTCGATGCGGCCAATGGCTACATACTGATGAACGAACATGTGATCGCTAACGCCGATGAAATCGAAGTGACGCTCCAAGACGGCCGCAGCTTTAGTGCAGAGGTCGTCGGCAAGGATGCGGGTACCGATATCGCCGTATTGAAAGCAGATGTCAGCGACTTGGTCGAAATCCGTATTGGCAACTCTGACCAGGCACGCGTCGGCGATTTCGTGATCGCGATTGGCAATCCCTTCGGCCTTAGCCACACGGTCACCTCGGGCATCGTCAGCGCGCTCGGTCGCTATGGCATCGGCGATGGTTACGAAGACTTCATTCAGACCGACGCTTCGATCAACCCCGGCAACTCCGGTGGCGCGCTCGTCAATTTGTCGGGCGAGCTGGTCGGCATCAACTCGGCGATCATCTCGCGCAGTGGCGGCAATGTCGGCATCGGTTTCGCCATTCCCTCGAACATGGCGAAGAGCATTATGAGTCAGATCCTGGAGTTCGGTGACGTCCGCCGCGGCCTGCTCGGCGTGCGCATCGACACTGTAGGACCAGACGAAGCTGACATGCTCGGACTCACCAATATCACGGGCGCACTCGTTGTTGATGTCTCACCGGACTCCGCAGCTGAGCGCGCCGGCATCGAAGTCAACGACATCATTACCGCGATTAACGGCAACAAAGTCGACGGCGCTGCGGATCTTCGTAACACCATCGGGTTGTTGCGCAGTGGTGAGCAGATTTCTGTTACGGCCGTCCGTGATGGCCGAGCTCAGGAGCTATCTGCCACGCTGGACGATCAGAACGGCGGCGCAGTAGCCGATGCATCGCAGCTGCATCCGGGACTCGACGGCGCAGAGCTTGCGAATGCACAAGGTCGCTCGGGTGTGGTCGTCAGCAGTGTCGAACCCAACTCGAGAGCACAGTTGAGCGGTCTGCGCGACGGGGATCTCATCATCGCCGTGAATCGCCAGCCCGTTGAGGATTTGGATGAACTGCTGAACCTGGCCGAAGCCAATTCCAGCAGCCGCATCTTCGTCGAGATCGAGCGCGACGGTCGACGTCGACTGCTGTCGCTGCGCGGTTGACGACTCAAGCGACAACCTCAGTCCAGAGGCTCGTCACCTTATCGGTGGCGAGCCTTTTGTTTGCCCTGCCCCTCTCAAAAGACGCTCGAGCACAAACAGAGGCGCGCGAGCTTTTCGAGCGCGCGTGGCCAGAAGTACTGGAGGGCAATTGGGCGTTGACACGCAAAGAGCAGCGCCTGCTCGAGGACTACCCCCTCTGGGTCGACCTGCAGGCTGCGCGATATTCGGCGGAGGTCTCACAAGGGGTTACCGCAAACGCGCAGGAGTTCCTGGAGCGCGCACCTGACTTGGCGCCGACACGTCGCCTGCGTTATCGCCTGGTGTCTGCACTGGCGCGAACCGCGCGCTGGCGCGAGTTCTTCGCGGCATATGAAGACCACTACTCGAATCATTCAGACGCGGCGCTGGCTTGCACAGCGCTCGCCGCCGCCGTCAAGGGCAAGTCGCCCTGGAACGTTGAACAGCAGCACGCACTGGGGCGCAAGCTGTGGCTTGTCGGGCGCAGCCAGGAAGATCGATGCGATCCCGCGTTCGACGCACTCAAGCGCGAGGGTGTTATTGGTTCCGCCGAGTTTGCAGAGCGCTTTGATCTTGCTGTCGAGCGCGGCAACTACGGCCTCGCGAGCTATCTGGCATCGACCCTTGATGGTGACTATCGAAATGCCGCGGCGTTGTGGAAACGAACGCACAATGCCCCTCGGGATGTACTTACCCAACGGAGTCTGAACGCCGCGCTGTCTCCAGCGCAGATTGAGCATGCGGTCCGACGGCTCGCGCTGCGCGATCCGCTCGCCGCACATGAGCTATGGCATACCGACAAGACGCTGCGCGCTCGCACCAGCAGCGAACAGCAAGCCAACGTATTCCGATTCCTGGCGCTGGCGGGCGCGCAGGACGGACTCAGCGAAGCGAAGGATTGGTTCAGACCTGTACCGGCCTCAGTTCGCGACGAGCGATGGCATGCCTGGCGTGTGCGCGCCGCACTGCGAGCAGACGATTGGCCCGAGGTACTGCGCGGCGTTGCTGACATGCCGATTGAGCAGGCGAGCACCCCACGCTGGCGCTATTGGGAAGCCGTGGCGCTTACCCGCAGCGGACAGCTCGAAGCGGGCCGATCATTGCTCGGCGCACTGGCTGAGGATCGCAGCTATCACGGCTTCCTCGCAGCCGATGCTGTCGACGCCGCTTATCGCTTCGACGACGAACGATTGCCAGTCGACCCCGACCTGAAGCAATCCTGGTCGCAGCGCTTTGAATGGCGGCGCGTTGTGGAGCTGTTCCATGTCGATCAGGTGGCCAGGGCGCGCCATGAACTGGCGGTGATCTCGCGCAACCAGACGAAACCCAATCTCATCGCGCTGGGCGCGCTGGCACACGAACTCGGGTGGCACCATGAAGCGGTGCGCCTTGCTGTTGAAGGCGGTCATCTCGACGACCTGGAGCTGCGATTCCCGTTAGCCCACTCAGAGTTTGTCGCGTCGAACGCGGAACAACACGATCTCGATGCCAACTGGGTGTTTGCGCTGGCGCGCAACGAAAGTCTATTTGACCCTTCCGTGAAGTCAGGCGCTGGCGCTCGCGGGGTCATGCAGTTGATTCCGTCCACAGCACGGCGAACCGCCCGCGCTCTGGGCATGACGCGCATACCGTCTGCCGAGGCGCTGCACGACCCCGACATCAACATCGCGCTCGGCACAGCGCATCTGGCAGAGCTCAAGGCGCGATTTGGTCATCGCGCATTGGCCACCGCCGCCTATAACGCGGGTCCACACCGAGTGGTTCGCTGGACGGCCGAGACCGATATTGATACCCAAGTTTGGATCGAGACCCTGCCCTACGACGAGACGCGCAACTATGTGCAAAAAGTGCTGTTCGCGAGCATCGTTTTTCAGTGGCGCAACGAACAACCCGTAGAGCGACTGATCCACTACCTGAAACCGCTGCCGCGTCAAGAGCGCGTTGCAGAGACAGGTCGCTTATAATCCCGGCCGATTTGCCGCTAACAGGAATCATGGTGAAAGAATCGACGTGCGTGGTGCTGGGTGGCACCGGTTTTGTAGGACAGTCACTGGTCGCTCGGCTAGCGGAGCGCGGCCACAATGTGATTGTGCCCACACGCAACCGCGAGCGTGCGCGCAGCATGGCGGTCACACCGAGAGTGAAACTCGTTACCGCGAATGTGCATGAACCCGACGCGCTGGCACCACTGTTCGTCGACGCGGACGTGGTCATCAATCTAGTCGGCATCCTGAACGAGCAGGGCCATCATGGCGGCAAGGGTTTCTACGAAGCGCACGAAGCGCTGACCAAGACCGCACTCGATGCCGCCAAGCAGGCTGGGGTCAAACGCTATCTGCAGATGAGCGCGCTCAAAGCAGATTCGAAAAAGGGCCCGTCGGATTACCTGAAGAGCAAAGGACTCGCGGAAGACGCGATCCGCGCCATGCAGGACGCCCCTGAGTGGACGATCTTCCAACCGTCAGTGATCTTCGGTGCGGGTGACTCTTTCATCAATCGTTTCGCGCAACTGCTGAAAATCTCCCCTTTCCTGCCACTGGCGCGTCCGGCATCACGCTTTGCGCCCGTGTTTGTTGAAGATGTCGTCGAGGCATTCATGAAGGCACTCGATGACCGCTCCACGATCGGTCAGACCTATCAGCTGTGCGGACCCAAGGTGTACTCACTCCGGGAATTGGTGACCTATGTGCGGGATCAACTCGGGCTGACGCGATGGATTGTCGGTCTCCCCGATTCGCTGGCCAAGATACAGGCGGCCATTTTCGACTTTGTGCCGGGCAAGCCCCTATCAACCGACAATCTGCGATCGCTGATGGTGCATAGCATTTGCGACGATAACGGCCTTGAGCGACTGGGCATCCGTCCAACGCCGATGGAAACCATCGTGCCGACTTACCTGCAAGGCAAGAACGACAAAGCCCGATTGGCCCGACTGCGGCGCAATCACTAGTCCGGAGCGGTTCCATTCAGCGTCGCGAGCCGCGCTTCAGGTTCCAGTGCACCCATCTCGATCACGCGCTCATAGAAACACTCAAGATCATTAGCGCATTGCACCTTCAGAAACCGCGCGAACGCGGGTCTCAGATCGGCATAGAGCTGCGCGGGGACCAAAGCGGCATTGTTATCGGGCGGTCGACCACTCCACCCAGCCTTTTGCCATTGGTCAGCAAGCCTTGCAAACAGCGCTTGCTTGGCGGGGAGTACTACCTGTTCGTCTTGTGAGCGCGCATAAAGCTCGGTGAGCTCCGCCTTTAGAAGCTCGATCGCTTGGCGCTTGGCAGTGCGCTGGGCGCTTCGCTCAGGCACGACAGGCGGTGGTGTTTCGCCACGCGAGACTCGCCAGCGCTTCAGACCTTCGTCAGCAACGGCCGAGGCAAATGACTCGTTGAACGCCGTATCGTTGTCGACGAAGATGATCTGGTGCGCCATTTCGTGGAACAACAACCAGATCAGGCTATCGTCGCTACGTCGGAACATGGTGCTCAGCAAGGGGTCTTTCAGCTTCCCCAATGTCGAGTAGGCCGAGACCTCACCCAGGAACACATCGTAGCCGTCGTTCGACAGTCGGGATGCATACTGCTCAGCCGCTTCGGCCTTGAAGTAACCACGATAGGCCACGCACCCCACAAACGGGTAGCACCAAGTCTTGGGGTCCAGCGACATCGCGGGCGCTGCGAACACGTTCATGACAACGAAGTCGCGTTCCAGATCAACGTAGCGCCGGTAGCTGCCGTTGTCCGGCAGTCCGAGCTCAGTGTGCGCGAATGTTAGGGCCTCCTGCGTGAGCTGCAACCGCGCCTGCAGTGCCTCGGGTGTTGCCGGATCATCGATCACAACCTCAACCGGTTCCGCAGCTCTGGAAATCGCCCACTGACCCTGCACGGCTTGCACGTAGTAACAACCACTAAGAAGACCGAGCAGCGACAGGACGAATAGCCCTCTTAGTACTCGCTGGAATGGGTGCGACGTCATGTCTCCAGTGTAGCGTGAAGCTCACCGCATTCCGCCCAAATGGGTACACTTCGCGAATGTCTGTACTCGACAACCTCAATGTCTACCTCGTGGGCGGCGCCGTTCGTGACGCTTTGTTATCGCAGCCCGTCGTCGAGCGTGATTGGGTGGTCGTCGGTGCAACACCCGAAGACATGCTCACGCGCGGGTTCAAACAAGTGGGCAATGACTTCCCGGTGTTCCTGCACCCGAAGACCGGCGAGGAATACGCATTGGCGAGAACCGAGCGCAAGACGGGCATCGGCCATCAGGCATTCGCGTTCGACACGTCAGAGTCTGTCACGCTCGAAGAGGACCTCACGCGGCGTGATCTGACCATCAACGCGATCGCGCAAACACCGGACGGTGGTCTCGTCGATCCGTGCGGTGGGCAAGCGGACCTCGAGGCACGCGTGCTGCGACATATCGGGCCTGCGTTTTCGGAGGATCCGCTGAGAGTGCTACGCGTCGCGCGCTTTGCAGCGAGACTCGCACCTCTGGGGTTCACGCTGGCACCGGAAACCGAAGCACTGATGCGGGAGATCTCCGAGAGTGGTGAGCTCGATTCGCTCTCGCCCGAACGCGTGTGGAGTGAGCTCAGTCGCGCGCTGATGAGCAGCACGCCGTCGGTGTTTATCGAGACACTGCGCACGTGTGGTGCATTGAAAGTGCTTTTGCCAGAAATCGATGGGTTGTTCGGCGTGCCACAACCTGAACAGTGGCATCCGGAAATCGACTCGGGATTGCATACGCAGCTTGCACTCGACTACGCGGCAGATCAGGGATTCAGTGGGCCCGTCCGATTCGCGGTCTTGCTACATGATCTTGGTAAGGCGGAGACACCGGTTGAGCTCTTGCCCAAACACCATGGCCACGAAGCGAGCAGCGCTCGGCTCGCCGCAAAAGTCGGTGAGCGACTTCGCGCACCCAAACAGTGGATCACGCTCGCCACGAACGTCGCACGGTTCCATCTGCACGCGCACACGGCACAGGAACTCCGCCCAAAGACGTTGCTCAAATTGCTGACCGAGCTGGGGGCGTTGCGAGATCCGGATCATCTAGAGCGATTTCTGGAGGCATGCGTCGCAGACGCACGAGGTCGAACCGGCCTTGAAAACCGGGAGTACCCGCAGGCCGATTTCCTGCGCGGCGCGCTACATGCTGTCAGCGACGTAGACACGGCGGAGATTGCCAAAACTGGCGTTACGGGGGCTGCATTTGGCGAGGCGCTGCAGGCAGAGCGAATCCGGAAACTGCGGGCGTACCGTCAGGCAAACACGTAGAGAATGACTGCGGCCAGCGCGAGACGGTAGACCATGAACCCGAGCATGCCGATGTGCGCGAGCACTTTCAGAAAAAAGGCGATTGTTGCGTAGGCAAACACCGCTGAAACCAAAGTGCCCAGAACAATTGCGGTCACATCAACCGGCACTTCCGAGCGTACAAGCTTGAGCGATTCCCAGCCGCCAGCGAGCACGATGACCGGTATCGACATCAGGAACGAAAACCGTGCCGCCGCATCTGCGGACAGTCCTCTCGCCATGCCCATCGTCATCGTGATGCCCGAGCGTGACGTACCTGGCACTAACGCGAGGGCTTGCCCGGTGCCGATCACCAACGCATCGACCACACCGATGCGGTTAATGCTCCGCGAACCGGCCATCCAGCGCGAGGAAACCCATAACAGCACCCCGAACACCGCGGTCGTAGCCGCGATCAGTACCGGGCTGCGAAGGTAAGTTTCGATTGCATCTCGACCGAACAAACCGGCAAGACCGGCCGGAATGGTTGCCAACACAATCAACAGCGCGAGTCGAAAGTGTTCCTGGGTAGTCTGATCACCGCGCCCAAACACCAAAACCGCCCGTGTCATGTGCGCAAGCTCCTGACGGAAATACGCGACAACCGCCAGTAGCGTACCGACGTGCACAGCCACGTCGAACGCAAGGCCCTGATCATCCCAACCGAACAGTGCCGGCACCAGAATCAGGTGGCCGCTGCTCGAGACTGGCAGGAACTCGGTCATGCCCTGCACGATGGCAAGAATGATGATCTCGACCAGAGTCATAGCAGCCGACCGTAGTCCCGACCCGAAAAGCCGCTTAATGACGCCGGCATGTCGCGCGAGAACCCGAGAAATTTGAAACGCTCACCCATCTCGCCGGGCAGTGTGAGTGTTTTGACGCCATTCGACAATGCAGCCTGGCGCGCGCCGTCGAGCTGCGCGAATCGCTCCGGCAGGCCACCCGCCAGCAGAAAGGCCGCTTGCGTTGTGAATCCGCAGTAGGCTAAACCCAGAGCATCGAGAGTCTCGGCAATGCGACTGAAGTCGACCCAAGCCGTGATGTCCTGAACGCCGGGCATAATGAATGGATCGGCATGTGCGTGATGTCGAAAAAAGCAGATCAGCGTGCCGTCCGTGCGCTCCGGAGAATAGTACTCCCGCCGCCCGTAGCCGTAATCGGAGATCAGCAACACACCTCGCTCCAGCGTCGCTGCCATGGTCTCGGCAACCGCAGGTGCGAGGTGATTCACTTCACTCGTGTAACCATCGGCAAGCGCGATGCCATGATCCTCGGTGAGTGCGCGCACGCTCTGGCCAAGCTCAAACGGCGCCGCCGCCCAGACCGGACTCAGGTCACCTGCTCCCGATAGTGCGACGCGTTGCTGCAAGATCTCTCCATCCTCGTCGATGCGAAAGCGCTCGGTTGGAACCGCATCCAGCACTTCGTTGGCAATCACGACGCCGCGAACCGACAGCGCCTCCGGATCGGACACCCACACGACCTTGTCCGCTAACGCGCTGTCCAATTGGCTAATGCGCCCGCGTTGGCGTTCGCGCAAATCGGCGCTCACCTCGACAATGTAGTAGTGCTCCAGCAACTCTGGCTGTTCGAGTGCGGCCAGTAGCTCTGACGCCAGCGCACCACTGCCCGCTCCAAACTCGACGATGCTCCCGCCTTGAAGCACGCGCAGCGCCTGTTCGCACTGAGTGGCCAGAACATGGGCGAATAGCGGCGACGACTCCGGTGCGGTTGTGAAATCGCCTCCAGGTCCGAACTTCCTGCTGCCCGCGCTGTAGTAACCGAGGCCCGGTTCGTACAAAACGAACTGCATGTATTGCGCGAAGCTCAGACTGCCGCCCGCATCGTTAATCGCTTGCGCGATAGCTGCCTGAACGGTTCGCGAATGCTCCGCTGTCGCAGTGTCAGCTACCGGCAGACCGGTGCCTGCCGGAAGACTCACGAGCGGTCTACCAGACGTAGGCTTCGCGCTGTGCGGTGGTCGAAGGCTCCGGCGGTGCGAACGGTGCGATAGGACCCTGCACCTCATTCACCGTCGTGGATACCGGGCAAGCGCCCGTCGACAACAGGGACAATGCCGCCGCCAATGAAGCTTCCTGCGGGTCACCGGTTGGCAACAGCAAGTCGTCTGCCGCATCACAATCGACAGGAATTCCGTTGAAGTAGCGGCCTTCGCCGAGGCTGTTCACCGTCTCAAACGCTGTCGGCCTCAAAATCTTCTCGCAGAAGATCGCACCAATCTGACCTACAGGCTTGCCGAAGGTCCGCGTCCCGACGAGGTCGACTTGTACGTGCGGCTCCATGCTGTTGATCACCAACTCGCTCGCCGACGCACTACCTCGAGTTGTGATGAACACAACACGCGACAGGTTGGCCGAGTTGGCTAACCGCTGGAAGAACTCGATCGAGTTACTTGCAACGTTGTTGTCGTTGAACCGAGTCTCGGAGAACACTTCTCCTTCCGCGATCGCACCGCCGAGGTAGTCGCCCAGCAGGTCGGCAATGCTGACGAGACCGCCACCGTTATAGCGCAGGTCGATAATGACGTCGGTGATGCCGGCATTGTTGAACTGGTTGAACGCGTCCTCGAGCTCGACCGCAGCGGTGGAGATGAACGTCGTGAATTCGATGTAGCCGTAGGTCGCGCCATCGACGATGTAGGTTCTGATCTGCGGGATAGGGTCGATGGTGATCACTTCCCGAGCCAGATCGACATCGTATTCAGATCCATCCAGCCGGCGCATTCTGAACGTGCGCATTACCCCGACCTCCTGGGGCCCGAGCGCCGCACTGAAACCTTCAGCAGCATCGATCTCAGCGATCGAGCGGCCATTGATGGCCACGAATTGCTGGCCTCGAGACAGCGTACCAAATGCCGCTGGGCTGCCCGCAATCACGCGTGAGATACGCAGCTCATTGTTGGTCAGACGCGTGGCAACGAATCCGTACCCCACCGTTTCGCCTTCGTTGAAGAACGCAGAGTCCGCGGCCGCAGAGTCAATAAAGCTGAACGCATCGGGTATCGGGTTGCCGGGATCTTCCGGCGTGACGTCGACATCACGCACCAGACGTGCAAGCAACGCCTCAGGTGATGTGAAGTCGGCGATGTTCACCGTCGGTAGTTGGTCATCGTAGAGATAGACATCCTGCATCGTGCTCAGAACGAACTGGTTCTGCCCGGCAACCGAGCAATCGGCCGTGCCACCGCCAACGTTGTTGCCGAAGGCCCCGCCGCCACCGCCACCGCCGCCACAGGCAACAACGCCGAGTGCAGAAATCAGGATGGTAAAAAGTCTCGCTGCTTGCCGTCTCATCGGCCGCCCCTTTCCAAACGCAACTTCAAGAACAGAATAATACCGCGATTCAGGCCCGAAACGCGGCTCGACAGCGCCTTAACGCTTGATCTGTGATGCCAATCACGCCCCTGACTGACGCCATATGGAGACAGCCACGGAATCCGCCGCCGCGACCGCGCCCGGTTTGCGAACTTGCACACCAACGCCGTAGACACGCTCATCGCCAAGCACCAGGTCAGCAATACCCTCCGCCAACACTTCGATCAGTTTGGGCTTCGCTGCACGGACGTACTCACTAACCGACTCCGAAACCGCAGCGTAGTTCAGCGCATCATCCAAAGCGTCGGAAGCGGCCGCCGCTCGCGTATCGGTAGCCATCTCAAGATCGATGATCAACGTCTGCTCGATTTCACGTTCCCAAGTCCACACACCAATCACCGCGGCAACACGCAGACCGGTCACTTTCACAATATCGAAGTCGGGGTTCATGGCATCGGGGTTCCTATCGGCCAGCGCGGTGTCGCGCGGATCGTGTAGTCGCGGGTGGCAAGGTCGCTGCGCAGCGCACCCGCTAGCGCAATCATCGCGCCGTTGTCCGTACAGTATTGCATCGGCGGGTAGAACACCGTGGCATCGCGCGCCTCGCAGCGAGCGCGCAGAGTTTCACGCAGCCTGCGATTGGCACCCACACCGCCAGCAATCACCAACGTGCTTCGCCCAGTCTGATCCAAGGCTCGCAGGCATTTGCCCGCCAGCGTGTCGACCATCGCCGCCTGAAACGAAGCCGCAAGATCCGCCCGATCTTGTGCGGCCAGAGTATCGCCTGGACGCGGCGACGCATCGCGCGCGATGCCTTGTAAATCGCGGACGCACATCAGTACCGCCGTCTTCAGGCCCGAGAAACTAAAGTCGATACCCGGTCGCGACATCATCGGGCGTGGCAGGGCGAAGCGAGTGTCGTCCCCTTCCTCTGCCAGCGCTGCGAGGGCCGGCCCTCCCGGATAGGGCAACCCGAGCAGCTTGGCCGTCTTGTCGAACGCCTCGCCCGCCGCGTCGTCGAGTGTATTGCCGATCACTTCGTAGTCACCCAGTGCGCGAACATCAACAAGCATCGAGTGCCCGCCCGAGACGAGTAGCGCCACAAACGGAAAATCCGGCGCCTCGGTATCAAGCATCGGTGCTAACAAGTGCGCCTCCATGTGATGCACCGGCACCAACGGTTTGCCGAGCGCACGCGCGTAGCCTGCGGCGAAACTGGCTCCGACGAGCAGCGCGCCAATCAGACCTGGTCCCGCGGTGTAGGCAACCGCATCCAACGCCTCTGGCGACATGCCCGCCTCTTCCAACGTCGCTGCAACCATCGGGGCTAGCTTCGACAGGTGATCGCGCGATGCGAGCTCCGGCACCACGCCGCCGTACTCGGCGTGCCGAGCAATCTGACTGAACAACTGATGCGCGCGCAGGCCCGAGGTCGTGTCGTAGATCGCGACCCCGGTTTCGTCGCAACTGGTTTCTATGCCGAGAACATAGCTCATTCGCTTTCAAAGCCTTTGCAGTAACGGGAAAAACCTATATTATTGAGCGTCTTTGCCCGGCCAGATGGGTTCCGAACATTTTCGAGCACCTCTGGCGATACGTGGTTTTTACCAATTGAGTCAAAAGGATAGGCGATTACATGCCCAGCGTGAAAGTCAGAGATAACGAATACTTCGATGCGGCCCTCCGCCGCTTCAAGCGCGCGTGCGAGAAAGCAGGTGTGCTCACCGAGCTGCGCCGCCGCGAGTATTACGAGAAGCCGACTCAGGAACGCAAGCGCAAGAAAGCTGCTGCTGTGAAGCGCCATGCGAAAAAGCTGCTCCGCGAAAACAACCGCCGGGTACGCCTGTACTGAGCGAATCGCTCGCGATGTTTGAGCCAGTGGCTCGCACTTGAACGGTCGCCACTGGCGGCCGTTTTTGTTTCCCCTAACGAGAACCTCATGCTTAAAGACACCATCACCAACGATATGAAATCAGCGATGCGCGCTGGCGACAAAGACACCCTGGGCGTGATCCGCATGGCAATGGCGGCGATCAAGCAAATTGAGGTGGATAGCCGCAAGACGCTGGATGATGCCGGCACGCTGGCCGTGATCGAGAAAATGGTGAAGCAACGCCGCGAGTCGATTACGCAGTACGAAAAAGGCGGACGCCCCGAGCTTGCCGCGGTGGAGCAGGCGGAAATCGATGTTCTGAAGCGCTACCTGCCCGAGCCGCTGTCCGAAGCGGAACTCGCCGCCCTGATTGACGATGCGATCGCGACCACGGGCGCCGAAAGCATGCGCGACATGGGCAAAGTGATCGGGCACATCAAGGCCGCCGCTGCGGGCCGCGCCGACATGGCAGCGGTGAGTGCTACGGTGAAAGCGCGCCTAGGCTGATATGGCGGGGCGCATCCCGCAATCGTTCATCGACGATCTGGTCGCCCGGGCCGATATCGTTGAGGTGTTGGGCTCTCGTCTGGAGCTGCGCAAGGCTGGTCGCGAGTACAAGGCGCTTTGCCCGTTCCACAACGAAACCACGCCCTCTTTCACGGTGAGCCCCACCAAGGGGTTCTACCACTGCTTCGGCTGCGGGGCGCATGGCACTGCGCTTGGGTTCCTGATGGAGCACGATCACCTGAGTTTTGTCGAGGCTGTTGAAGAACTCGCCGGCATGATGTCCGTTGAGGTGCCCCGCGAGGCAGGCAATCCGCAGCGCGACAGTCGACTCGACCAACTGCATGCGCTGCTCGATCGGGCTGCCACGATTTACACAACGGCGCTCAAATCCCACCAGCCGGCCATCGATTATTTAAAAGGCCGCGGCATCGATGGCAAGACTGCTGCCGATTTTAAAATCGGCTACGCGCCCGACGCCTGGGACACGCTACTTAAGAAGGTGGGCAGCAGTCCTGCCGACGTCGAATTGCTAATGGCCGCTGGGCTGATCATCGCGCGTGATTCCGGTGGTCACTACGACCGTTTCCGTGACCGATTGATGTTTCCGATCCGCGATACCCGAGGCAGGATCATCGGTTTTGGCGGGCGTGTGCTTGGCGATGGCGAACCCAAGTACCTGAACTCACCCGAAACCGCCCTGTTTCACAAAGGCCGCGAACTCTACGGGCTCTATGAGGCACGCAAAAAGCTGCGAGATATTCCGCGGCTGGTCGTGGTTGAGGGCTATATGGACGTCGTCGGGCTGGCCCGACACGGAGTGCACTTCGCGGTAGCCACTCTGGGCACCGCCACGACCGCCGATCACATCGACCGTTTGTTCCGCCTGACCGATCAGGTTGTGTTCTCGTTCGACGGTGATCGTGCCGGACGCAAGGCTGCGTGGCGAGCGATGGAGAACGCACTCCCAAGACTGTCGGATGGTCGCGAGCTGCGCTTCGCATTCATGCCCGATGGCCATGATCCGGATTCGCTGGTGGCGGAGCACGGGGTTGCTGCCTTCGAACAAGCGTTGGACGGGGCGCTTCCCCTCTCGGACTTCCTCTTGCATGAGTTGTCTTCTCAAGTCGACGCGCAGAGCGCTGAGGGACGCGCGAAGATGGTCGAATCGGCGAAGCCGCTGATCGGCAAGATGCAGGCAGGCGTGTATCGCGAACTGATTATTGCAGCCCTGGCCGATGCGATCGGTCTGCCGGTTGCGAGGCTCGCCGGTATGCTCGGAGAAGCAGCGCCAGCGGTCGCGCAACGCGATACCCAGCGAACGCGGCGTATGAGTGGCACCCGCCAGAACGTCATGCGACGTGCGATTACACTAATCCTGAATCAACCAGAAGCCGTTGGCGGGTTTGACCTTGGGCAGCTCGAAGACCTTGATCGTCCGGGCACGCCCCTCTTGAAAGCGCTGATCGAGACGATCCAGTCCACACCCAGCATTCTCCCGTCGGTCTTGTTGGAGCGCTTTAGGCCGCACCCTCACTACCGGCACCTGCAGTCGCTCGCCGCCGCGATGCCCGAGACCGACCAGGCGATTGATCTGAGTGCCGAGCTGTCCGGGTGCCTGGATCAGCTGAAGGAACTGGCGCGGAGCGACAGAGTCGAAATATTGAGAGCGAAAGCATCCGAGCAATCGCTAAGTACCTCAGAACGCGAGGAATTGACCCGCTTGCTCGGACAGCGCAAGTAGACATAAGGGCTTGAAAATCCGTTATTCGGGCCGACTATATGCTAGTATTACCGGCTGACCGGCGACAGGGCCCGAGCGATGAAACCTGATTGGTAGCACGCCCGGCTGGTCACAACTCCCGGTATTTTGATTGCGTAAGGGCTTTGTTTGCCAGAGCCCGGTATGAACAGGTGGCCACCTTGAGCGAAAAACGCGCACTACCCAACGACCAACAGTCACAACTCAAGTTATTGATCGCACGCGGAAAAGAGCAGGGTTACCTGACCTATTCCGAGGTTAACGATCACCTTCCGAGCGGCATCGTCGATCCGGAGCAGATCGAAGACATCGTAAACATGATCAATGACATGGGCATTACGGTGCACGAGAAAGCACCCGACGCCGAGTCACTGTTACTGTCGGATTCAGCCGTCTCCAATGACGACGAAGCATCCGAAGAAGCCGAAGAGGCGCTCGCGTCAGTCGACGCCGAATTTGGTCGCACCACTGACCCGGTGCGCATGTACATGCGTGAGATGGGTTCGGTCGAACTGCTGACGCGTGAGGGCGAGATCGAAATCGCCAAGCGCATCGAAGAAGGTTTGAACGACGTGAAGGCCGCACTCGGCGGCTTTCCACCGGCAATCGAGCAGGTGCTGAACACCTACACGGCGGTAAAAGCAGGCGATACGCGCATGCAAGACTTTGTCGTTGGTTTCATCGACCCGAATGAGCCGGATGAAATTCCAGCACCAGGCGCGCGCGCTTCGGATGATGACGATGACGAGCCAGCAGACACCGGCCCGGATCCGGAAGAAGTCGATCGACGTTTGAAAGCGGTCGGACGCTTGCACAAGCGCGTTCTCACCAACATCGAGAAGCACGGTGCTCCGGCGCAGGCCACTCGCAAGGTTCGACGCCAGCTCGTTGATGAGCTGATGGAACTCAAGATGTCGCCGAAGCTGTTCGACGCAATGGTGTCAGAGCTGCGCATGTCCATCCACGCGATTCGCACATCTGAGCGCAGCATCATGAATCTGTGCGTGCGTCAGGCTGGAATGCCGCGCAAGGACTTCCTCTCGAGCTTCCCGAAAAACGAAACCAATCTCGAGTGGATCGACAAGCACATCCGCGCCAAGCGCAAGCACTCGTCAATCCTTTCACGCCTGAAGAACGACATCCTGCGCTCGCAGCGCAAGCTGGTCGCTATGGAAGAGCGCACTTCTCTGACCATCGCGCAGATCAAAGAGATCAACCGTGCGATGTCGATCGGCGAGGCGAAAGCGCGTCGTGCGAAAAAAGAGATGGTCGAGGCGAACCTGCGTCTTGTGATCTCGATCGCGAAGAAGTACACGAACCGTGGCCTGCAGTTCCTCGATTTGATCCAGGAAGGCAACATCGGCCTGATGAAGGCGGTCGACAAGTTCGAATATCGTCGAGGCTACAAGTTCTCGACCTATGCGACGTGGTGGATTCGCCAGGCGATCACCCGCTCGATCGCCGATCAGGCGCGTACGATTCGTATTCCGGTGCACATGATCGAAACGATCAACAAGCTGAACCGAATCTCCCGTCAGATGTTGCAGGAGATGGGTCGCGAGCCGTTACCGGAAGAGCTAGCTGAACGCATGGAAATGCCGGAAGACAAAGTTCGCAAGGTATTGAAGATCGCGAAAGAGCCTATCTCGATGGAAACACCGATTGGCGATGATGAAGATTCACATCTGGGTGACTTCATCGAGGACACCACGGTGCACTCCCCGATCGACTCTGCGACCAGCGAAGGTCTGAAAGAGACCACGCACGGTGTACTCGCGGGTTTGACGCCGCGTGAAGCCAAGGTGCTGCGGATGCGGTTCGGTATCGACATGAACACCGATCACACGCTCGAGGAAGTCGGCAAACAGTTCGACGTCACTCGCGAGCGAATTCGTCAGATCGAAGCCAAGGCACTGCGCAAGCTGCGCCACCCCAGCCGCTCCGATCAGCTGCGAAGCTTCCTGCTGGAAGACTGATCAGTTCGAGACTTCGGGCTGGTCGCCGGTCTCGGCGACCAGCTCATCGAATGTCTTGATCAGGAACAAAAGCTGTTCCGACTCGTACGGCGTGTTCTTCAGCGCCTCTTCCGCATAAGCAAAGATATTGCTTTGGGCCGGCATGTCACGCACGTCGGTCAGCACCTCGCGCATGCGCGGCAGAAACACCCACTGCATCCACTCTGAGAAGTTGAGCGTGTCGTAACAGAAAGGTTCGATGCTTGAGAGCGCCCGATGGGGCGGAGCCTCACTCGTCCATAAGTCGAGGCGACGCAACTCATGTTCGATGTTGTCGGTCACCGCGATCAGGGCGTCTTGGCGTTGTTCGCCAACAGTGCTGATGGTATTCACGCCCCCAGTATACCCAGTCATTCCCGGGTGGCGGAATCCGCGCAAAGGGTTCAGCTAGTGAACCGACGCCGCAAAATCGTAGTTCTGGTCGGCGGGTGCTTCACAGTTTGTCGGAGTCTCCGGCGCTAGCAATGCGCTGACTTGATCAACGGCAAACACCATGCCGCTTGCCGAAACAAACATGACGCCGAGCATCAGCATGACCGGAGTACCGCGGAGCACCAGCTGCCGACCAACCATCGTCGGCTGCGCCATCACGACGCCAGTGCCCAGAATCAGAATCACCGCGGCAAGAAAGAAAGCACCGCCGATCCAGGCGGTGAGCGCAAGAGCGCCCGTCACGGTGTAGATGAACAGCGAAACTCGATTGATCTGTGCGTTCATGTGGTACTCCAGAGTCGCCTCCCTGGCGACGGTTCAACAGGCTCAATTTCCTGTTGTTTGAAATTTAGATGCCGCATCTGACAAAAGCGTTGCATCACGATTGCAGTTTTTTGGTTTCAGGTATTACGATCCGCGACCAATTGGGCTGTGGTGAGCGGCGCAAACGGCTCCGTTGAGAACAATGCGTCAAGCGATACGCCCAGAGCGGCGCTGATTCGCAACGCCAGATCCATACTGAGGTTGTACTCGCCCCGCTCGATGTAACCGATCGTCTGTGGATGGGCATCGACTTGCTCCGCGAGCGCCTTGCGTGACATGCCACGCTCGGTCCTGAGCAACCGGACCCGGTTGTGGTAGCTGACCTGCTTCTTTGGTGCCATGTCACTCGTCCTCCGCGGTATCAGCGGGTTGTGTCCAGGCGACGATGACCCGTGGCAGCGCCATTCCCCAGGAAAACCCCAGCATGATGTAGACGATCAGGATCATCAGGGCGTGCTCGCTATCGATCACGAGCCCCATCAACGGTGCCGTGAGGATGATCCAGATCAGGCTGAAGTAGTAGGCGCGACGGAACGCGCTATCGCGGAGCGCGATTTGATATTCATCGAGGCGCGCGTCTTTCAGCTCGAAGATGCCCCGGGTCGACATATTCAGCATGCCCATCAGGTAGATCGCCGCGATCCCAGCCGGAATCAAAGGCCAGACAATGTCGAGAGTTAGCAGTCCGAGCGAACCCGCGGTCGCGACGTGTATCAACATCACACCAATCGCTACACTACGTCGCCGAAGCGGTGTCTGAAACCAGTCCACCATAGGACCCCGGAATAATCGATCGAGGTAACCGTCCAATTTGTCCCGCATTGCTGACTCCCGTTCTTAGCTACGAATTATAGTAAATATACTATTTTTTATATTTATTGATTGTCAATACGTATTCTGAAGGACGAAAAACTGTGCACAATCTCACACGACCCAGCGCGATTCTGTTCGATTTGGACGGCACTCTGGTCGATAGCGCACCAGATTTAACGGCGGCACTGGTCGATGCTCTAGCTCCCCTCGGTGTCACTTGCAGCGAAGCCGACGTTCGAAGCTGGGTCGGGCGTGGCGCCAAAGTCTTGGTGGAACGGGCCCTCGCCAGCAAACGTCCCGACTTGCTCCCTGTAGGCGTCGATCAAACCCTGCTGGCTTTTCTGGAGGCCTACAGCGACCACAATGGAGAGGCGGCTCGCTGTTATGCCGGGGTGAAGGAGACGCTCTTCGCATTGAAAGCGTCCGACGTGACCTTGGCGGTGGTCACCAACAAACCGATCCGGTTCGTTCCCGAGCTGCTGGAGCGACTGGGCATACGCGGTGTTTTCGATGTGCTGGTTGGTGGCGACTCAACTTCAGCTCGCAAACCGGATCCCGAGCCGCTCCTGGAAACCTGCGCGACGCTCGGAGTCAACGCTCGGGATTGCTGGATGGTCGGAGACTCAGCGAATGATGCTGATGCCGCTCATGCCATCGACATGCCATTTATCTGGATGACCTACGGGTATCACGGAGGCGCCACCGCCGACGAGCTCCGCCCTACCCTGGCACTAGACCGTTTCGATGCGCTCACGACGCTGGTGGAGAACTGCTAGAATCCGCCGCTCTGGCGGGCCTGTAGCTCAGTTGGTTAGAGCAGGGGACTCATAATCCCTTGGTCCCAGGTTCGAGTCCTGGCGGGCCCACCACTCCTTTCTTTTCTTGACCCAGTGTGTACGGGAGCATGGTTTGTCCGGACCGGACATTTCATCGTCCCGAGATACCAACGAGAGTCGCTCCCGCGCTCGCCGACATCGCAACAGTGAGGATCGGCGGTCCAAAGCACTAAACACCGATCAGTGAATCTACCCACGAGTAGGTGCCGTCATATCGGATTCCAAGGATGAATTCGGTCTGGATTAGCGGTTCAGTCTCGTCGGCAGAAATCTGTAGAGTGATTACTGTGCTGTGACTGCTTACACAGCCCATTGCGAGGGTCTCCGGATCTTCGATGTATTGCCCTAGGGCATCCATGCCTTCAATGCAGTGGCTGCACGCAACCAGTCGCTCCACATGAAACGGAAGTGGATGCCCATCCGCCCCCACAACTCGAAGCGTTCCGGTCGGGTTTTTATCCTCGGCATGAACCTGCACTTGCAGAAGAATTCCAGCACGCTCTAGCTGGTACTCAAGTGGGATTTCACCCTGCGTATCCGCTTCTGAATATCTGGGTCCAACATCCAATATCTCCGCATCGTCATCAAGAACCACCAAATACGCGTACGGGCTGTGCCTAATACAACCACTTAGGAGTGGTGCGATCAGAGTCAGGATTAGTAGCTTTCTACTCATAGGTCTCTCAAGGCTCTGTCGGCGAAATGGGTGTTCCTATTACCGTGAAACACACCAAGAAGCACGAGTGTTACATGCGTCTAGCGATCCGCAAATGGAGATCACGCTCCATTGACACACCCTGGTGAGTCGCCGAACCTGTGCGGTCAGGCCATTCATGAGAAGTGGATGAAACCGCCAGAAAACGACATTGCGGATCGCACACCAATCTGGGATGCGCTTCAGATGCTGTATATGGATACCGATGTGACGCTCGATTACGACCGTATCGTCGACACATGCCGATCGTCAAAGTACTCCGTCGATGATATCGAAGCCATTTTGTTTAATGAGGTCATGCCCGCCGTCCGGTTCAACTTTATGTTCCCGATCCCAGAGTGGTGTGGATTCGAAGTCGAGTGGCTAAAGAGCCGGGTGCTTAAGAAACACCGCTTCGGAAAGCGCCGACCAATCTGGGGTCGCAGGTATACAAATAGCCACTGGAAGCAGCTACGACCGAGAATTGAGGAAGACTCTGACTGGACCAGCCGCTTTAACTGAAAGTGTGAGAACGACCCGAACCCAAACTCCAGTGTGCAAGAAGGCACGCTCAGCCACAGCCGAAGGTGCCTTCGATGAAGAGAGAAAAGCTATCCTGGATACTACGACTCACCCTGTTCGCACTTCCAGGCGCGGTCGAAGCGCAGGGATGTCTCGAATACATCAAGGAAGCCGAGAATAGGATTAGCCGGAACTGCGCTGACTGTATGTCTGGTACGCAGGTTGAGCTTGAGCAGGCTGTCGAAAGGCTCGAGTCCTTGCTGACCATCGAATCCGCTTCAACAGAGTCTCTAGAAGTCCTCACTTTTGGCTATAGAAACCTCGCGTACGGTTACGAACCGCGCACCGACGAACTGTTGGCCACTTATGAGGAGAGGCTAAGGACCATATCCGACGAGAGACTCCGACGGACACCGACTGACCCTAACGTGCTTGCAGAAGCAGCGCGCGTCGCCCCGCCAGAGCTACGATTGGAGTACTCAAGCAAGGCTTACCGGCTTGCGAAGCGCGACGCCGCGTGGGCAGCGCGAGGTTTGGCGATGCACCTGCTGGCCGCTGGCAATCTCGACGATAACAGAGTTGAACAGGTCGTGGCCTTGTTCAAGGAGGCGTATGAAATGGGTGACGAGTTGGTGCGAAAAAACGTCAGGGTCGAACTGAAGAGTCTTAAGTTCACGTATCCAGAAAAAACTGAGTCGATCGACGAAATCCTCAATTAAGGAAGCTGCACCAATAAATCGCGTGTCTTTCATGGAGGGTTCCGAAGCCTCAATCCGTCAGCTTCAACGGAACGTCGAAGAGACCATCGGATAGAAGCCATCAATTTCCGAAAGGAATGCGTAGATCTCACTCCACGGCCTCGGACAATCATTGTGCGAGCATTCTCGCTTAACCACGGTGGCGCGAGTGGTCAACTCTGCAAGTTGATCGCTGTGATGATGCGGGATCACCTGATCTCTAAAGCCATGGTAAAGGAATACCGGACCTTCGAACGAAGCTACTGGACTCTGGCAGTCGAGCTCATCTCGTAGCAAAAAGGCTGGCATCGATTTCTCTGTGACAAGCTGATGCAGGGAAACCAATGGCGATTCAAGAATCAATGCAGACACAGGACGCTGAACTGACATTGCGCAGACTACACCTGTTCCCAGCGATCTACCGTACAACACCACTCGCGACTCATCGATTTCACGCCGCGTGAGGACAGTATCCAGCGAGTCTAGGCTCGCGGCGAGAATCGATTCGGCACTTGGACTTCCAGGCGAACCCGCATAGCCCGGGTATTCGAGGAGCAACACTGCGACTCCCTGGCGCTGGAAGAAGCGAAATTCTTCAATCCAAAGGTGAGCGACTTCTGCGTTTCCATGAGCGAAGACAATGAGAGGTGCGGGGTTCTCAAGGCTCTCTGGCATCATCAATATGGCATTGCCCAGTGGCAAGCGAATAAGCTCGGTATCAAATCCCAAATCAGCCGGAGGAGTCATGCTAGGCGCAGGAAAGAGAATCTGCCGCTGCGCTATGTACAGCACAACAACAACGCATATCAGCGTAGCTAGCATACTCAGTAGAATTCTTAGACCAGCTCTTCTAGACATAGTTTTTGAGGCCACTTCCTAAAGCCAGTTTACTTTTAACGCACCTGCGGACATAGCGCCTCGAGGTTTGAAGCTGAGTGATTCGGTATCGCGCATCTCATAACATAACGCTGAATTTCTTCACTATTGCGCGTCAACCGATCCCCTTCCCGTTCGTTATTTAGAGCAAAGCTCTTACGGAGAAGGACAATGACGAGAACAATCGCTTTGAAATCGGTGGCAGCAGTCGCTGTGTTATTGCTTGGATTAAGCTCTGCGCCTGACGCGGCGGCAGACGAATGGCGGAGCATCGAACACCCGACGCTCGATATGCTCTTCAAAAGCGTCGGCGTCGATCTCTCCCGCTACGACACCGCCTATATCGAGCCCGTCTCTGTTTGGTACCCAACGGAAACCGAAAGTGCATTAGAACGCGCCAATGCCCTTCGCGAGCATGCAGCGAATGAACTTGAGCAGGCGCTGGTTGAGGATGGCGTACAGCTCGCCGATACGCCTTCGACAACGAACGCGATGATCATTCGACTGCAACTCCTCGATTTCTCGGACACGCGTGATTCTGCGCAGGCACGTGCCTGGCAGCGTCGCTTCAAATTCGACGTCGCGCCTGGTCGAGTGACCATGGTGGCAGAACTGATCGATGCAAAGACTGGCAACGCCATTGTTCGCATGGCGGATATGCAGGGCGACGTGGATTCCGGATTTGCTAAAGACCTGCAATCCGCGCTGACCCACTGGAGCACGATCGTAGCGACCGCGGTCACATCACCTAGCAGTGACGTGCAGATGGCGAGTCGCTAGCTATCGGCTTTGCTTGAGACACTGACGCCGATGGGCTCGCTCAGACGCCGCGCTAATATCCTTGGTCGATCATGTTCTGAATTTGCTGCTTGTACTCTGGAGAGAGATCCAGCGTCCTCAGGAGCTGGTCTGCGCGAGAAGGATCGCTGGATGCGAGGGTCATCACCTGCTGCACCATCATGTTTTGTCGTGTGCCTGGATCCGAGACAGCAGCGAGCATCCGACGTGCTTCGGACGAATCCGGGTCGTATCGGGGTATAAGATAACGAAGCGACGTATCTCTTGCGGCGCCCTCCGACAAACCCAATGCGTACTGCAGCGCATCATTTGGATCGGTCTGGTGCCATTGCTGAATGATCATTGGCGTGACCTGCTCCCGCATCGCTTGAGACTGGATCTCGGAGGCACGCTCAAGCGCGCTGAGAGGATCAGACTTCGCTGCCGTGGAAAGCTGGTAGTAAAGAATTTGATCAGAGAGATCCGGGTTGCTTATGGTGCGCGCCAGTCTGGAGGAAACGTCTGAAGCCTCCTGTGCCGCCTTGATGGCCAACTGAGTCGCGAGCGACTCATACTCGGCGCTATCGCGATACTGACGAAGGAACTGCTCCGCTTCGGCAAATGATCCCTGGGCCGACATGCTATCGATAATGCTGCCACGCAAACGACGTGCCTGCTCTTCGGGCAAAGCGTTGTGTACCTGTAGCGCTGCATCTGGATTCGACGACGCGAGCATATCCCCGAACCGGACCAGTGCTGGCTGAGATTCGCTGGGATCACCTTGCAACAACCAGTCGTACGCAGCCTGCCAGTCATATTGCGCCCATGCATTAGCGATACTGGTAACCAGATTGAGTCTGCCGGGCGCGTCAGGATACCGATCCAACAGGCGAGCGGCATTGGCGGCGTCAATCTGAGCGGCCGTAGCAATAACTGTAGAAAATGCCTCACTGCGCTCCTGGTAGTCGCCGAGCTCGTTCGCAAACATCATTGCCTCTTCAGGCTCGTTACGCGCGACCACTCCAAGCAAGAGAATACCGATGCTACGGTCTTCTTCCGAAACTCCACTTCGAATCCAGTCCATCGCACGCTGAGGATCAGTATTGGCGACAGCCGCAGCGTACACCTGCATCATTATGTTCCTGGTATCCCTGTCCTCTACCTGTGTGAGCCACTGCTCCGCGCTTTCTGGCGAGGTTTGCACAAGCCTGGTAAACGCCGTCGCAACGACGTTGATTCGATTAGCTGTCTTCGGCAACTCGAGCGCAGCCCTGAGCGCGCCTTCCGGATCCTTAATGGACTGAGCAGATGTCATCATCCGCCGGAATCGCTCTTTGCCTGCAGGGGTTTCGAAAAGGTTTGCATAGGCGCTGGCTTCGCGTGTACCGAAATCCGTTATCAATTGCCGTGCGAGCGCAGTGGTTGCCACTTCTGCAACGTTCGGATTTCGCAATCCCTCAACGTAGGCAATTGCCTCTTCCGGCCTTTCGGACGCGATCACTGCGACGCGCGCAGCGATCGCCTGTGGATCCGGTGCAATACCGGTGGCACGCTCGATTCTTTCCAACCCATCCGGACTCTGACCGCGAAGCGCGTCATAGAGCGCTTGAGCAACGGTGCTGCGCTCGACCGCTGACACTCCACGTGCAGCATCAATCGCCGCGTCCAGATCAACCCTGCCCCAGTCGCTCCAGACTCGGAAAAAAATCTGTGGTTCGCCTCGGAAACGGGTGGATCTACTGATCGCAACCGCTGACTTTGGGTCGAGTTCGACAAGTCGACTAAACAAAATCAAGAGCCCACTCACGCGATCGATACGTTCTTTAACACGTGAAGTCTGGTCGATCAGTTCCTGAATCTGCGCTGAGTTAGAGCGCCCAGCGATGGTGTACAACGCTTCGGTCTGGGCAAAGTCTGTCGGAAGGCTGAGCATGTCCTCTACCGTGACAATATCCCGATAGCGCTCTTCACGATGTTTCTCAGCGACTGCCGTCGCGAGGGCTACCGGCTTGACCAAGTCTCGCACCACAGGACGCGCGTACGACGCCTCTGGTTCAGGCGGCTCCACGATCAACGCGTACGCAACCGCGCCGGCTAAGGCGCCCAAAGCGAATACCCCTAAGCTCTTAAGCATCTTTCGGTCCCCATCGAGATGCACCGCACGACCCTGTGCGATCGAGCTTATACATTACACGGTATGTTTCAACGCTTCAGTTGAAGCTGCACATCCCCAAAGCGAACGCGCGCATCTACAGCACTCTGCCCGACGCCATCCCACTCGACTTTGGAGCCAACCAACAACGGGCGACGCCCGTCCGCTCGACCGTCGTCGCTGCGCAGCGAGGCTTCGCCTACCGAAGCTTTGAGTTCGACCGAACCGATCTCTGACTCCGCGCTGACAATATCGACATCGCCGGCCGTCATACGAACGTCGAGATCAGCGGCATGATCCTGGACCGTCAAGGTGCCGTATTTCATCCGGACATCGAGCACTCGATCTTCGGGCACGCGTACTTGTGACGTCACCTCGGCCCCTGATCCGAGTGATCCATCGAGTGAGAACCGTGTGCGCTCCGATGAGATCGTGCTCACGAGTTCGGCTCGACTCGCTTTCGTACGGCAACGCGAGGAGTCCTCTGGGCAGCGAACCGTCACGGAAATATCCACATGCTCAATGTCCGCCGACACTACTGTTGCTTCACCCGTCGGCAACTCAAGCTCGATTGAATGGCCAGGCGGCACATCGACCTTGAGCGGCTCTGGCCCAGGTACTGCGACGCGCGGTGTATCTCCTGACCAAGTGACGCAGCCGGAGAGTCCACCCAGCAGGATGAACGCGAACAGCGGGACCACCTTCCAATTTTGTTCTAGCAACTGATTGCTTCCATTTGAAGTTACCGATATCAGACGCCGGTTCCAAACCAAACGTTTAGGCATTGGGTTCAGACTAAACCTTTTGACTGGGACAGACATCCAACGCTCAGTTCTGCCCAGGAGGTTTATTGTGAACAAACCTATCGTACCCGCGCTTTGCCTAATTGTTCTTACGCTATGCGGATGCTCTGCGTCGGCTAACGATAGCGAGGGCCTTGGCGACATCACCTTCACCCCCGGCACCACTGTCGATTTCGCGTTTGAGTCTGACGGTGTGACGCTGTCGGGCATCATTGACGTACCAGAGGGCGACACTGAAGCACTGATCGTCATCGTCCACAGCTACGGCGAGACCGACGTTAGAAACTGGATCTCGTACTCACCCCAGCGAAAACGGTTTAATGAGATGGGTATTGCCACGGTGCTTTGGGACAAGCCCGGGCTCGGTAGGAGCGAGGGCAAGTTCGATATCAACCAACCGGTACACGAGAGCGCTAAGGAAGTAGTAGATGCCATCGCTCACCTTCGCCGAATAGAAGCGCCCGGGGCTCAGAAAATCGGACTCTGGGGCGGTAGCCGTGCCGGATGGATCGCACCCATCGCACTATCGCAGGACTCGGACATCGACTTCTGGATTTCGATAAGCGGCACCTCCGCCGAAGACAACTACACTTACCTGCTGCTATCGAATCTGCCTTACGAAGGCGGGACACCGGAACTTGCAGAGCAACTCGAGTCCGAGTGGCGGGAAGGCTGCAGGCTTTTCAGAACACAAGGTAGCTTTGCAGACTATTTGAAAGCGACCGAGACACTGCGAGCGAACGAGTACATCACCAACATGCGAGGTGATTGGCCGAACCGCGTGGAGTACGAGCTGCGTCAACTCACCTGCAAAGACGGGTCGTGCCCAAAGATGGATAACGACCTTTGCGAATACGTCTGGATCGAGGATTTCGACGAGATGCTGTCATCACTCGATATCCCGGTGCTTGCCCTCTTCGGTGAAAAAGATCTGAGTATCGACTGGCGTAAGACCAGGGACCTGTACATGAGGACCATTGGTCAGAACCCGAACGCATCGCTTTCTGTTCACTCATTTCCGGATGCAGACCATGGACTGAACATCGCCAAAACGGGCAGCATGAAAGAAATGAACGCCCTGCCCCAATGGATGAAGGTCAAGACCGACGGGTATTTTGAAGTGCAGGAAACCTGGCTCCGAAACCAACTGACCAATACGGCTAGTCGCTGAAGCCCAGATGCTCGTCAAAGTAGTTGGTCATCGCTGTCGCCAAGTGCAGCTGAGTGCCCTCCCGCTCACGAATGCCGTGGGCGCGATTCGGGTAGGACAGGAAGTCAAACTGTCGGTTATGACGCACCAACTCATCGATCAACCGCTCGCTGCCCTGATAGTGAACGTTGTCGTCACCCGTACCGTGAACCAGCAATAACTTGCCCTGCAGATTCTTCGCGTGCGTGATGGGCGACCCCTGCACATATCCTTCTTCATGATCGGCGAGCAAACCCGAGTAGCGTTCCTGGTAAATCGCATCGTACAAGCGCTGATCGGGCACCGGCGCGCGTGATACGCCAACCTGATACTGATCCGGGTAGCGGAACAGCATATTCAGCGTCATCGAACCACCACCGGAATGGCCCCAGATGCCGACCCGTTCGCTATCAATAAACGGAAATTTCTTGTGCATTGCCGCCTGAGAATCCGACTGATCTCGCGACGACAAAATACCGATGCCACCGTACAGCGATTTCCGGAAGTCGCGACCCCGCAACGAAGGTGTGCCGCGATTGTCGACCGAGGCGACGACATATCCCTTCTGCGCCATCATCAAATGCCATATGCCGCCAAGACCACGCCATGAATCCAGAACCGTTTGGCCTGCCACCTCGCCATAAACATAGTTGACGATCGGATATTTTTGCTTCGGATCAAAACCGACGGGATAGATCAGGTACCCATCCAGCGTAAGCCCATCCTGCGCCTCCACCTGGAAGAACTCATGCTTCCCGAGTTTCAGCTGCTCGAGTCTGTCGATCAGCTCCTGATTGTCCTCAAACGTCTGCAACACGCGATGATCGTCAATCGCGATCAATCGGTATTGCGGCGGCTGCAAGAACGATGAATGCGTGTGGACCGCAAACCGAGCATCCTCAGAGAGCTTGTAAGCGTTGGTCCCAGAGTAGTTCTCCGGCGTCAGCCTTTCTTTCTCTCCGTTGCCATCAAGCGGCGCGCGGTAAAGATAGCGTTGCGTCATGTTGTCTGGGGACGCCGCAAAGTAGAGCCAACCGCCCTCCTTATCGACTTTCAGAAGACTCGCAACATCGTAGTCGCCCGGCGTCAGATCCGTGATCGTCTCGCCGTCACGAGAAACCTTGTGCACATGGCGCCATCCGCTGCGCTCAGAAATAAAGGTGAACGCGGCGCCGTCATCCAGCCACTCGACGTCATGGAAATCGTCCAGGTAGTCCGCATCCTGATCAACGAAGATGCGCTTGCTCTCCCCGCTGATCGCCTCAACAATATAGACCTGGTTCGTGTCTTGTTTGCGATTGACGTGCTGTAGCAACAACTCATCACTATTCTCAGTCCATTGCATTCGAGGAATGTAGTTGTCGCGAGGATCGCCCGGCACATAAGACCAAGCGGTATTACGTGTCGTAAGAGATACAACACCGATACGCGCAGCAGAAATCGTCTCGCCCACTTTCGGATAAGGAATCTCGGTCAGGGTCGGGTAGAGCGAGTCCGTGTTGTTGATCAACGTGAAATTCTTCACGCCGGAGGTATCAAACTGCCAGTACGCGATCCGCGAGCTGTCGGGGCTCCAGCGGAACCCGTCCCGAATACTGAACTCCTCTTCGTAGGCCCAGCTCATGATGCCGTTGATGATCGAGTCGTTTTCCCGGCGCGTCAGCTGGCTGATCTCGCCGCTTTTTAGATCTTCAACGAAGAGATTCGCCTCACGCACGTAAGCGACCTTGTTGCTGTCGGGTGAGATTTTCGCGAACTGCATCGTGCTCGGCTTCGCATCCGGTCCACCGAGCGTCACGATCTCGCCAGACTCGAGATCAAGCACTGAATAGTCACCGCGCGACTTCACTCGCCAGACGCGAACGCTATTCGTATAGAGCAGAATCTTGCTTTGATCTTTCGACCAGGCGTAATCATCAATGACCAGTGGCTTGTCGCCACCAGGCGGCACGAGATCAGCGGCCGAAAGAATCACGGTGCGCTCGAGCGTCTCAAAATCGTAGCTAACAAGATCCTTCGGATGTTCAACGAGGTCACCATTCTCATCGACGGCCATCTCAGCGTCTTCGTAGTCGGGGCTGGTTTCCAGCACCGTGAACGAGGTGCCGTCGGGATGCCAGCGCGATGCTACCGGCTGCTCCGCATCGTAGAGGCGATCGCGGAATATGGCTTCAGTGGTGATCGTTTCCTCGGGCGTCATCTTTACCACCTTTGCTTTTTGATCTTGTGCCTGCTGCCCACAACCGGCAAGCGAGAGGGTCATCAACACAGGCACCAGCGCCATTCGTTTCGATAGGAATCGTGATTTCATAGTGTTCTCATATCGCTGGCAGCAAACTAGCTGCTTCAGGAAGGATCGGTTTCGGGTTGAGCAATAAACAGTGCCGCGAGCGCGAAGCCAGCAGCGAATCGGAATGCCAATGGGCCTGCGCCTCCTTCAGGCCCGAAGAATGCGAAGAACACACCTTCTGCCATCACGTTAAAGCCAAAGAACGTCAACGCGAACGCCAAACCCGCACCAACGATAGCCCAGCGCTTCGCGGCAATAAACTCACCTGAGCTCGCTCGAGTTTTCGCGAGCATTCGAATGCCGCCAACACCGCAAATCAATCCGGCGAGTTTGCCGAGCACGATGACGAGCACTCCTGTGCCAACCACCAGCGCGTTGGTGGTTGCCCAAGGAGGGCCCATACCCTCCGGCACAGCGGCCATGCTCGTGACTTTTTCAACAGTAGCGTAAACACTCGAAAGTGCGGCGAGATTACTTACGAGTCCGATAAGACCCCAAACTCCAATGGCGAGTGCTACCGCCACTTTCGTGATCCGAATCACTGCGCACCCGGCGATACGTTCGAGTTAAATGCGTCCCGATGAATCTTCCATCCGCCATCGCTTTGTCGCTTGAAGATCGTCAAGAACTTGCCATCGACCGGAATCGCGGCGCCACCATCTTTCGGTGTGAACGTGCCAACGTAAGTGCCTCGGGAATACGCCCAGTCACCCATGACCTGCGTCTCTTCGTTCGAGATTCTCATATCAACCGCGAACATCGCCAGAGCTGCACCGTTGCGTTCTCGCAGCTGTTCTGCGCCGAAAACAGACGGCTCGTTGGGTGGCATCTGCACCCCGTCTTCGGTCCACAAAGACAGCCACGCGTCGATATCCCCGGCCTTCGCCGCCGCCGCGTAGTTCGCCCACAACGTATCGATCGCCGCGTGGTCGGCCTCTTCGTGCTCATCGTCCGCGTGAACTGGAACGGTGCTTAGTGCCAACGCGGTCAGCACGGCCAGCACGTATCTGCCTACCAAAGCCGTCTTCATGATGTACTCCCGAATTTCCCCGCGGCCATCCTAACACCCACCGATCGGCCTGCAAGCAACGAGGCTCGATTCAGAAAAACTATGGAGACGGTTCGAAAAACTGATTTCACGCTCAGGAAATCTGGCTCTATGCTCATTCTCAACACTTGGAGGAGGGACTTGCTATGAGCGCAAATGTGAAGGACGCGGTTTGCCCAGTGATGCACGGTGGGAACACGACGGCTGAAAAACCGGTGACCAAATGGTGGCCGAAGACTCTGAATCTCGACATCTTGCATCAGCATGGTTCTCGTACCAATCCGATGGATGCGGACTACGACCACCGAGCGGCGGTTAAGGCACTCGACTTTGAGGCCGTCAAGGCGGATGTACGCGCCCTTCTGACCGATAGCCAGGAATGGTGGCCCGCCGACTGGGGGCACTATGGTGGCCTAATGATCCGACTCGCATGGCATTCAGCCGGCTCTTACCGAACAGGCGACGGCCGCGGTGGTGCGGGCCATGGCAACATCCGCTTCGCGCCGCTGAACTCATGGCCGGACAACGCGAGTCTCGATAAAGCACGTCGCCTCTTGTGGCCGGCAAAGAAAAAATACGGTAACGCGCTAAGTTGGGCCGACCTGATCATTCTCGCCGGCAACATGGCGTACGAGTCCATGGGGCTCAAGACGTTCGGTTTCGGCTTCGGGCGTGAGGACATCTGGGGTCCTGAGGAGGATGTGTATTGGGGTGCCGAGGAGCAATTCCTTGCACCGAGCGAGAATCGCTACGAGAACCTCGACGACGCGAGCAGCCTCGAAAACCCACTAGCAGCCGTCCACATGGGTCTCATCTATGTGAACCCGGAAGGTGTCAACGGACAGCCTGATCCTGCGCGTACCGCTCAGCATGTTCGCGAGACCTTTGGCCGCATGGCGATGAACGACGAAGAGACGGCGGCGCTCACCTGCGGCGGACATACCGTCGGTAAGGCACATGGGCGCGGCGCAGGTGACAACATCGGTGTCGCCCCCGAAGCAGCAGGTGTACACGAGCAAGGCCTTGGATGGTCCAACCCGGACCAGGATGGCAAGGCGACCAATGCGTTTACCTCGGGCATTGAAGGCGCCTGGACCAAGCACCCCACACAATGGGACATGGGCTACTTCGATTTGTTGTTCGGCTACGAATGGGAGCTGCGCAAATCGCCCGCCGGCGCGTGGCAATGGGAGCCGATCGATATTAAGGACGAAGACAAGCCGGTGGATCCGACGGATCCGGAGGTTCGCCACAACCCGATCATGACCGATGCGGACATGGCGATGAAGATCGATCCGGCCTACAACGTGATTTGTCAGAAATTCATGGCGGACCCGGAGTACTTCGCGGACACGTTCGCACGCGCATGGTTCAAGCTGACGCACCGTGATATGGGTCCGCGCGCGAACTACCTTGGTCCGGACGTACCGGCAGAAGATCTGATCTGGCAGGACCCGATCACCGCCGGCAATACCGACTACGATATCGATGCGATCAAGCAACAGATCGCGGCCTCCGGTCTCACGGTCGCTGAGCTGATCAGTACCGCCTGGGATAGTGCGCGTACGTTCCGCGGTTCCGACAATCGCGGTGGTGCGAACGGTGCACGCATTCGGCTTGCCCCGCAAAAAGACTGGCTCGGTAACGAACCGGAGCGACTGGCACGCGTACTCGCGGTACTGGAGCCCATTGCGAGCGCGAACAATGCCTCGATCGCAGACACGATCGTACTCGCCGGGAATGTGGGTCTTGAAAAGGCAATAGCCGACGCCGGATTTAACGGAGTCGTGCCATTCACTCCGGGTCGCGGTGACGCGTCGCAGGCACAAACCGATGTCGCGTCGTTCGGTCCTCTGGAGCCCGCTGCAGATGGCTTCCGTAACTTCGAAAAAGCGAAGTACGCGGTGAGTCCGGAAGAGATGCTGTTGGATCGTGCGCAACTACTCGGATTAACCGCTGCGGAAATGACGGTACTCGTCGGCGGCTTGCGTGTATTGGGCGCCAACTACGGCAATAGTACACACGGCGTCTTCACGAAACGTCCCGGCCAACTATCCACGGACTTTTTCACGGTGCTGACCGACATGTCGTATCGCTGGGCACCAGTGGCAGATGGCACCTACGAGATTCGTGATCGCCGCAATGACGAAGTCATCTTTACCGCGACCAGCACAGACCTCGTATTCGGCTCCAACTCGATTCTGCGAGCGTATGCCGAGGTCTATGCGCAAGACGACAACGCAGAGAAGTTCGTACGCGACTTTGTCGCCACATGGACCAAGGTAATGAACGCAGACCGCTTCGATCTTATCGACTGATCGAAGCGGTCGCGTTTGCGATCAGAAGCGAGTACCGAACAACACCCCAAACGTGCGGGCCGCGCTGTAGCTGACGGTCTGGCCGTCCCAAACAACAAAGTCATTATCAGCGAGGTTGCGAATGTAGAAACTGCCGTACCAGGATTCACTGTCGTAACGGACACTGGTGTTAAACACGACGCGCTCGTCGTTCTCGAAGGTATTCGCGGCGCCGGGGAAAGAGCTATCCTGGTAGTTCAGGTTTAAGTCCCACGCGAGACTATCAGCGGCATACCACGTAGCACCGATGTTGCCGGACCACTCGGGTGCGAATGGGAACACGTTGCCTGAGAAATCTCCGATCTCACCCGCATCAAAATCGTCAAATACGCTGTCGTTATAGGCGGCCGACAGATAAACGTTGAGGTCATTAAGCGGCGTCCAGTCGATCATGCCTTCTACGCCACGCTGGGTAGATGTGCCGGCGTTGCGGATCACATTGAAGTTCGAACCCTCTTCACGCACGCTGACCTGCTGGTCTTCCCATTCGGTGTAGAACACGTTCGCCATGATGTTGACCGAATCCCACAGATTCTCGGCACGCCAGGCGAACTCAATGGTTTGTGTGAATTCCGGGTCATAGGTGAATGCACCGGATTCGATACTGAGTGCCACGCCACCCGCTCGATAATCCTCCTTGTAGACGAGGCTAAGATTGTGGCTGTCGTTTACCTGCCAGGTCGCGGCGAGGCTCGGTAGGAACTCAATAAAGTCGGTGTCGCCGTTGATGTCACCGAGAATGAGCGGCAACAGCATGGTGTTAGCTTCGGTCGAGGCGGTAATGTCTTGGTCCTCGGAATCCACACGCATGCCGATACGTAACGACACATCTCCAAACGCACGCTCATACTCACCGAACAATGCAAAGTTTTGTCGGTCACCGTCAGTGCCAGAGGCAATGACGATCTCCGGTGGGAACAACGGCAGGAATTGCGGCGGAATGAGCCCGAATGCAACCAATGCAGCGGGGTCTGTGACTACATCGTTGACCGATTCGAAGGATTGGGTTTCGCTCCAGAATCCCAGAAGAAAGTCCTGATTCTCGCCCTGATAACTCAGCAGCACTTCAGCCGTGAGGTTTTCTCTATCAGTGTCTCCGCGCGTAAATTGGCCAGGCGCCGCTGTACCGTCAAAATCATTGAGTAGATCGGTTTCCTCTTCAAGATAGGTCACCGTGGTACGCAGCGAGTAGCGATCGCTGATGGTCCAATCAAGACTTTGAGCAATCGATTGCACGTGGTTTTCGCGAACCTCCTCAACATCCGTCGGACGATTACGTACTTCAAGCGGTAATGCACCCGGGAAAAACTCCGGACGCAACACGTAGGTGTTGCCTTCTAAGGTCTCACTGCTATTGAACGTAGTCACCGCGCGGATCGATGAATCGTCGGTGGTGTACAGCAACTTGAATCGACCGTTGGTGCGGTCTTCCGGATTGTTGAAATCATTGCGCGTCGTGTTGATGACGTAGCCATCAAAATCGTCGCGGTTGATTACAGCTCGTACCGCAAAGTTGTCACCGAGCGGCTGGTTGACCATGCCATTCACCTGATAACCATTAGAACTGTGTTGTTCCCCGTATTTGAATCCCCCCTGTATCGCTGCCTCCTGCTCGAAGGACGGATCGTTCGTGCGGATCTCAATGGTCCCGACCATCGCTGAGCCACCGCGACTGGTCGATTGCCCACCACGGAACACCTCCACTTGCTGTGCATCGAACAAGTTGAAGGGATCGCGACGAATTGCGTCAGGTGTCTGGCGAACACCATCGAGGAACACCGAAAGCGTACTACCGAACGTCGTCCCGCCGGAGGCACCAAGATGGCTGACCCCGCGAATCGCGAAGCCACCGTCATCGTACTGCATGACGCCCGGCGTTCGCTCGATGACATCCTCATTCGCAACAAGTAACGTTATTGAATCGTCTAGGCGATAGTTTCCGGCATGTACTCGAGCTGCGGCCGGACGGCCTCAAGCGCCTTGATCATCTGATCACGCACGATCCGAACACGCGCGGTCGTTCGCAGATCCTCATGGGAAATAACCCATAAATACGACTCTCGAATCACCGGAATCTCTGCGAACCGAACCAGCTCGGGTGTCTGCTCGCCCTCGAAGCAAGAGATCGCCGCAACACCCGCACCGAGCCTCGCCATTTGTGAAATCGCCTGCGGACGATTCGCCTCGTACATTAGTTGACCACCGGGAACGACGGCGCCGAGCCATTCGCTGACGTTGTTGGACTTTGACCAGGCAATCAGAGGGATGCCCTGCTCACCCGCCTTGAATCGGTCATACCATTCCTGTGTCCCGTAGACACCGATGGACACCGAACAGATGCGGCGCGCGACTACGTCGTCAGGGACACTCGGTGCAAAACGGATGGCCACGTCCGCCTCACGTGAGCCGAGATCCAAGGCATCGGTGCTGATATTCATCGAGATCGTGAGCTCGGGATACTCACGCGCGATCTTGGCTATGGTCGGCACCCCGATAAAGCGAGAACCGTGGTCAAAGAACGTGACGGTTACATGCCCCGAGATCTCCGTGCTGTTTCGTAGCACCTCACGAGTGATCGAGTTCGCGCTGTCCTGCATCAGGCCAGCCGCACCTGACATCTGTTCACCGGCAGCCGTCAGAATCCAGCGGCTGCCCCGCGCACGCTCGAAAAGGTTCACACCCAGTCGTTCTTCGAGAGAGGTCATGCGACGACTCACCGTACTTTGGTTGATACCCAGATCGACCGCAGCCTCAGAAACGCTGCCCGCGTCGACAATGGCCAGAAACACCCGAATATCGTCCCAATCGAAGTTATGCATTTTTGCAGACATTGCGTGCCTAATTTGAATTGCTGATGCAGATACGCAAACCCTAGACTGCTTCCCAACGCAGCGCAATACCCCAATCACCCCCACCGCGCTGCGCTACAAGGAGAGAGCAATGAAAGTCCTGATAGCAACAATGGCCACGATGGTTTTCGCTTCTGGCGTAACGGCGCCAGCGGATGCAGAGGCACGCACTAGCGCAAAACGCATGGAACGCTGCGAAGTCGCCATCCGTGGTGAGCTTGGCCCCGGCTCCACGCGCATCAAGCGTATTCGCAGCACCAATTCCGGTGATGAGGCAACGTTCTGGCTGACCGTACGCCACAAAGCGGAAAAGCAGGCCAAATCGGTGCGATATCGCGCCACCTGCAGCATCGACGGTGAGCTGGTGCCAGCGGTAGAAGTCGAAGAAGGATGGTGGAAAGCCACCGGGCGCGGCAAGACACCGGTTGCCCTAGACTGAGCTCTTGGCGGGCGGCCTCAGGATGAGGTCGCCCGCATGTTTTCAAAGCGCGGCGACGTCGGTGTCTTCAGCCGCGCTTTCGAAGTTCCTGCCCTGGTGAAATTGCTCAAGAAACACCTCCAGAGCATCCAGCGGCATCTCCCGACTAAACAGACTGCCCTGAATATCGTCGCATCCCGCATCTCTCAGGAAACGCACCTGAGTTGAGGTCTCCACCGCCTCAGCAATGCAGCGCATGCCATAGGCATGCGCGAGGGCGATGACACTCCGACACACCGCCTCATCATCCGACGAACGGCCGATGCCACCGATGAAGTCACCATCGATCTTCAGGGCGTCCAACGGGAAGCGCCGCATCTGCTTGAGCGATGTGTAGCCACTACCGAAGTCGTCGACTTGCAACCCGATCCCAAGTTTTTTGAGCGCGCCGAGAACCGGACCGACCTGCTCCGGTCGCATCAGCATGCGCTCGGTGATATCGAGTTGCAGCCAAGCCGGATCAAAACAGGTTTCCTCAAACACACGGTTGAGACTGTCCAGAAGGTCCAGGCGCGAAAAATAGTGGCGTGACAGGTTGACCGATACTGACAGCGTCATCGAACTCGATGCGCGGATCGACATGAGATCACGGCAGGCCTGTGCGAGTGCCCATTCGCTGATTTTTTGAATCTGGCCTGTGGCTTCTGCTAACGGAACGAATTCCGCGGCATTCAACACACCGCGCAACGGGTGCTGCCAACGCAAGAACGCCTCGATCGCGACTGGTCGCGCATCGCGCAGCTGAAACACCGGCTGATAGTGGAGCGTCAGTTGGTCTTCGGAAATCGCCCAACGCAACTCCTCGATGAGATCTTGCCGACGTTCGGTTCGCAGTCGACGCGTATCGGTGTAGCGTTCGATGCCACTGCGATCGAGCATCGCCGACTCTTCCATCGCCGTCATGGCATTGCGCAACAGGTGCTCACCACTGTTCCCGTCCTGAGGCGCCACCGCGATACCGACTGCCGGCCGGAGTGTGATCTCACGCGCTTCGAGGTTGTAAGGCTTTGCGAGCGCATCGGACAATTGTTGTGCAACCTCCAACGCCTGCTCACCACCGGTCACTGAGGACGCAAGCACGGCGAACTGCTCCACACTCAACTGCGTCGACACCATGGCACCGAGACGCTCCGAAGCGTCAGCCAGCACTTCGTCGATGCGACTCAACATTTGGCGCGCGAGCATCGATTGACCTTCGCCATCGATCGAATGGCAAACCTCTTCATACCCCATGAAACCGATCGCCAGCAGGGCAAGCGGGCGTTCGCTCATTCGACTGGTATTCACCGCGTCATTGAGAAGATGCAGAAACGTATCGCGGGCCAGCGTCTCGCCGGTCGTGGACGCCGTTTGAAGATACTCGGCCGCCGTTTGATGTTCGCCGCTAAGGTCGCGCACCACGCACAAGACACGCTCACGACCGTGCACACTCAGGCGCAACTCAAAGTCACGTCCATCGTCGGCACGAGTAATGTCTGTCACGGGCTGTCGGGTTCTGAGCACGCGCGCCAGATGACTTTGCAATTGCTGGGCAACGCCAGCCGGTAGCACCTCTTCGACAGACTGGCCTTCCCAGGCCTCCGGACCGAGATCGAAGCTGAACGTACGTCCACCGAGTGAATCGAGGATACGGCCGTCGCGATGCACCACCAGAACCATGTCCGGCAGCGCCATGATGAGAGAGGTCCGTGCCAATACCCTGCTCGACGATTATGGAAAACTCGATTCTAGACGCGGCGTCGCAGGGAGGCTGTGACGCGGTTCACGCGTCGATTGCGTTCACTGCGGGCAAAGCGAGACGTTGCCACCCGTTTGCTCGGCGTCGAAACTCCGGAGCCAGACCGTTTCCTCGGTCAGTGTGCCGTCGCTGAGATCGACCGAATGGCGCCAACGATACAGGTCGATTCGGTCGCAACCATTAACACCGGCGCCTACCTGTGTTGCCGCTCGGACCAGGTCGTGGTTCAGGACACCATCGCCGGTCGCAGCACGACTCGAAATGACCGCCTGAAGTGCGTTGTTGAAAATACTGAACTGCCAGAGGTACTCACTGACGAAGCGTAGATCATCTGCGGTAACCGGCGCGCGATTGAGTTGACCTGCCGAACCCGCATCATCCAACGTACCCCGATCAAGGGCCGCGCAGCGAAATACACGGACAACGGCTACAGCGGTAGGATCACTATCGAGGACCCGGTCAACCTGGAAGAACCATTCAGTATCGCGCGTCGTGGTCATTGTTGAGGTCAGTCCGCGTGCAGCGCTCGCCTGCGCAGACCAAACTTCTGCCGTCACAGGATCATCGGTGCAGGCTTCGAACCGCATATCGGTCGCGGCCGCAAGCCCCACGTCCTGCGCCACAACATGGAAGCGAAACTCGGACAGCCCTGGGTAGTCCGTTGGATCGGAGAGAAACCCCGGCGGCGTTCTGCGCTGCGCGTCGTAAACACTTTGTGCAATCGCGAGATCGTCCACCATGGAATCCGCACTTTGCAGCGGCTCGACGCTGCTACTGCCGCCGCCACACGCCGCCAATACGGACAACAGCATCGGTGCTGCCAACCGTCGGATGCTCAGGAGGAAAGAATTCGAAGTCTCGATCACGCGCACGCTCTCGCCATCTGCTGCCATGTGAGAGCGTTAGCGGCATGTGCGCAGGATTCTTCATCAACCCGACGTTATGTAAGAGCGCGACCAGAACCTAGACAAAACTCGCATTGTCCGGCTTTGAATTTGCGACAGGACCGAGACGACTGCTATTCTAGGACTGCGATTTGCTCGCAGAAACAGCGGTTTGCCGGCGCATCCGAGCGGCGCCCGTTCTCGAATCGTTGCACGTCATCCTGTACCAACCGCAGTGGAAGCCCATGGTGCGTCTTCGCCTCTACATTTTGGCCTTATCGTTATGCGTCGTGGTCGCCGGCTGCCACAGTGCCCGTCCGCGACCTGAATTGACGGCAGCCGCACCGGCGGAATGGGTGCGCGCTGAGCAAGACAACACCGATGCCGATGATGCGTGGCTGGAAACGCTGGGTAGCAATGCGCTTAGCGAACGTGTCAACGATGCGGTCGAACAGAACTATGCACTCGGCGCCGCGCGTGCCCGCCTGGAGCAGGCGCGCCAGACTGCCGTCTCCGCGCGGGCGCCCAGATTGCCCAGCATTTCGTTGTCGCTTGATCGTAACCGACGCCGCATTGTCCGAAACTTTACCGGTGACGCGCTTGACGATGGCGTGGTTAACCAAGTCGCCTCTGCGAACCTCGATTTGCAGTGGCAGATCGACATCTGGGGTGAACTCGCCGCATCAGCACGCAGCGCGGCTTACAACTATGCAGCGGCTGAAGCGACCTACATCGATGCGCGCCGCCAACTCGCTGCTGATGTATCGAGAGCCTGGTACGCACTGGCTGAGGCCCAGGCGCTGGAGCAGGTGGCCCGTGACCAGCTCGACATCGCGCTAAAGGCGCAGGACATCGTCGATCGCGGATACCTCGCGGGTATTAATGAGTCACTCGACGTGTATCTGGCTCGGACCACCGTGGCGCAGACCGAAGACATCCTCGCAGCCCGAGTTCAGGGCGTGCGCATCGCGGCGGCGAATCTGCAGCTGCTGGGCGCGGAGTACCCGGACGGTCAACTCCCCCTGGTCGACCTGCCGGTTATCGATGCGCGCCCGGGGCTCGGCGTACCGAGTGACCTGTTGACCCGACGTCCGGATCTCCAGATCGCGTGGCTGAATCTTCTCTCAGCCGATGCGGCGCTTGCGGTCGCGCAACGCCAACGCTTTCCCTCAATCGTGCTCAGTGCCGGATTGAGCGACATCGGTAACAATCTGCCCGAAGCCGCGGACGGCGGTCCACTCGGTTGGAATTTCGTGACGCGCCTGACCCAACCCATCTTCGATGCAGGAGCGCTACGAGCCAATGCGAGACGCGCTGCAGCGCGTGTTCAAGAGTTGGAGCTGATTTATTTGAACCAGGTCAACACCGCGTTCTCCGAGGTTGAAAACGCAATCAGCAATGCAGAAGCACTCGCGGAGCGACTCGCGGCTGCCGAACGCAACATCGAGGCGTCCGACAACGCACTGACACGCTCCTTTGAAGCGTATGGCCTGGGATTGGTTGACTACACCAGTGTCCTCGAATCACAGCAGCGCGCATTCGATGCGCAGAGTAACCTCGTGCAGATTCGTGCAGCGCTGCTTAACAATCGCATCAGTCTGTATGAGGCCCTCGGTGGCCCATTCGACGCCGATAGCCCTTCGGAACCCAAGACATGACGAACGAACCTTCCATTCTCGAAAAGATATTGGTCCCGCTCGCGATCATCGGCGCGTTGTTCGGCATCGCCTACTTGATCGGCTCGAACCCTCCGGAGGCCCCGCGACGCGGTGGTGGCGATGGACCGCAACTCGTGGTTGAGACGATGAAGGTCGAGCCGCGCGACTACGCCGTGATGCTCGAGAGCTACGGCACCGTGCAGCCGCGCACGCGGAGTCAGCTCGTCAGTCAGGTCAACGGTCAGATCACTGCAATCGGCCCAGCCTTCCGCGAAGGTGGCGTATTCAAAAAGGGCGACATGCTCGTACAGGTGGATCCTCGCGATTTCTCGGCGGATGTCGATATTGCCCGTGCAACGTTACTCGATGCAGAGCAAGCCCTGGCCGAAGCCGAGGCACGCACCGAGCAGGCGCTGGCTGACTGGCAGGCACTCGGTAACGACGGCGAGCCGCCTGCACTGGTTGCCCGCATGCCTCAGCTACGCGCCGCTGAAGCGCGCGTCGCGTCGGCGCGAGCGGCGCTTACCAAGGCGGAGCTCAGCCTCGAGCGCGCAACCATTACCGCACCCTTCGCCGGTCGCGTGCTGACACAACTGGCCGACCTCGGCCAGGTCGTCACACCGAACACCGCACTCGGTGAAATCTACGCCACGGACAGCGTCGAAGTACGTCTGCCACTGCGCGATCGCGATCTGCCGTTCATCGATCTGCCCGGTCAGGTCGCGATTGATGAAGCCGGTGATGCAAATGTCTTTCTGGCGTCAACGCTCGGCGACGACAGTGAATGGCCCGCTGTTTTAGTAAGAACGGAAAGCGCGATCGATCCGACAGCACGTCAGCTTCACGTCATCGCACAGTTGACCGATCCCTACCCGGGTAGCTCGCCAATCACGATTGGCCAATACGTAACGGCGGCTGTACGCGGCAAAACCATCGCAGATGCATTGGTAGTGCCAAACGAAGTGCTGTCACAGGGCACTTTCGTCTTTGTCGTTGATGAGGGCGTACTGGATCGCCGACGGGTCGATGTGCTCTGGCAGAACGATATCGAGAGTATTGTTGCAGGCGGTATAGCAGCGGGCGAGCAGGTCGTCACCACACAACTTGGACAGGTGACATCCGGAACTCGCGTGCAAATCATGAACGCCGCTATGCAAGATCGAAGGGAAGCTGCTAGCCAAGGGCAAACGGGCAGCCCGGGCAGTGCCGGAGCAGCCGCGCAATGATCGCCTGGTTCGCCAGAAATTCGGTTGCTGCCAACCTGCTGATGTTCGGCATCGTGGCTGGCGGTCTGTTCACGATCCGCAATCTGATGGTGTTCGAAGTGTTCCCGCCGGCAGACCCTGAAGTGATTTCGGTGTCTGTGCCCCTTCGAGGCGCCACACCGGAGGATGTCGAACTCGGCATTGCGGTACGCATCGAAGAAGCTGTGAACGACCTCGAGGGGATTGAGCAGATCACCTCGCGTTCTGTGGAAGGCTCGACGACAGTTTCGATTGAAGTCGAGAGCAGCTACGACCCACGCGAGCTGCTCGCCGATATCAAGAGTCGCGTTGACGCGATTAACGGCTTGCCTGCAGAGGCCGAACGCCCGGTGATTGCCTTGGCGCAGCGTGCGTTTTCAGTCATCGAGATTGTGGTCTCCGGAAGTGTCGATGAGGACGAGCTCCGGGCCGTGGCAGAACAGGTGCGCGAAGACCTGCTGCTGCTCCCGGAGATCACGCAGGTCACACTCGACTCTGTACGAAATTACGAAGTGGCGATCGAAGCATCGCAAAATCGGCTCCGCGAAACCGGCATCACGCTGGAGGAAGTCGCAACAGCCATTCGCCAAAGCTCGCAGGACCTTTCTGCGGGTAACCTGCGCTCTGCAGGTGGCGATGTGCTGTTGCGCTCCAAGGGCCAGGCCTACCGACAGACGGAATTCGAAGACATCGTCGTTCGCACCAACCCTGATGGCAGCATCATCCGCGTACGCGACATTGCGGCGGTCGACGATGGCTTCGAGGAAGACGCCGTTACGACGCGATTCAACGGCGTCAACGCGGCCACACTCCGGGTGTCCCGGGTCGGTAAACAAAGTGCTTTGGACATTGCGGCGGCGGCACGTCAGTACGTACTCGAGAAGCGTTCGGAGCTTCCCGTTGGTCTTTCTGTGGACTACTGGGACGACGACTCGGTCACACTCAGGAATCGGCTCGGTATTTTGGTGAGCAGCGCCTGGCAAGGCGGGTTGCTTGTCATCCTGATGCTTACCCTTTTCTTGCGCCCAGCGATCGCGTTCTGGGTGTTCATCGGCATCCCTATCAGCTTCTTCGGCGCGTTCATGTTGATGACGATGCTCGGTGTCGGCATCAACATCATGACGCTGTTTGGCTTTATTTTGGTGCTCGGACTCGTTGTCGACGATGCGATCGTCACCGGCGAGAATGTCTATACCCATCTCAAGCGCGGCACGGACGGTCTGCAAGCCGCAATCGAAGGCACACGCGAAGTCGCAGGCCCCGTGACCTTCGGCATTTTGACGACCATGGCTGCGTTTGCACCGCTCGTGTTTCTTGAAGGTCGCTTCGGGCGTTTCTTCTCGAATATCCCGCTTGTTGTCATCCCGGTCTTCATCTTCTCACTTGTCGAGTCGAAGCTGATTTTGCCAGCGCATTTGAAGCACATCTCCATCCGCGGCGTGAGCAAGCACGGCAATGCGTTCCAGCGATTCCAGAAAAAATTCGCAGATGGATTCGAGAACGCAATCTTGCGCTACTACCGACCCGCCTTGAGCTTCGCACTGAAACACCGCTACTCAACACTCGCGAGTTTCGCTGGCTTGTTGGTGATCATGGTGACGCTGGTGACGAGCGGCTATACGCGCTGGGTGTTTTTTGCGAGCGTCCCGAGCGAGACCATCACGGCGGAGCTTGCCATGCCAGTTGGCACGCCCTACGAAATCACCGACGGTCATGTTCAGCGGATGCTGGAAATCGCACGCGAGCTCAAGCGCGGGTACAACGAGCAATACGACGAAGAAGTTGCTGGCAATATCCTGGCGAGTACGGGAGCCAGTCGCGACAGCAGTGGATCCCATATCGGTCGGGTACAAATTGAGCTGTCGCCGGCGGAAGAGCGTGTCGGTAAAGTCTCAGCATTGGAATTCGCCGGCGCATGGCGCGAGCGACTCGGGGTAATACCGGGTGCTGAGACTATCAACATCCGCTCCTCCTGGTCGGGCGGTCGTAACCCCATCGACATCCAATTCTCCGGGCAGTCGCTCGAACAGCTTTCCCTGGTAGGCGAAGCGATGAAGTCTCATCTCGCGACCTACGACGGCGTATTCGAAATCAATGACAGTCTGTCTGACGGTAAGGAAGAGCTGCGTATCGATCTCACGCCGCAAGGATATGTGCTCGGATTGACGCGGGCCGATGTGGTTGGCCAGGTATCCAGCGCGTTCCGTGGTTTCGAAGCACAGCGCATCCAGCGCGGACGCGACGATATCCGTGTGCTGATCCGGCTCTCCGGGCAGGAGCGTCAGAACATCGATACCTTGAATGAGTTCCTGATTCGAACGCCGGATGGACGGGACGTGCCGCTCGCCAACGTTGCGACGCTGACACCCGGCAAGGGTCCATCGCAAATCACAAGGATTGATGGATACCGCACGTTGAACGTTCGTGCGGAAGTCGACAAGTCGACGGCCAACATGACGCTGATCCAGGGGGGCATTACGGCCTTCGCCGATGGGCTGATGCCTCGATTCCCCGGCATTACTTATCGACTCGAAGGTGAAGCGAGACGGCAGGGTGAAATCTTCACGAGTCTCAAGTCGGGTCTTACCGTCGCGCTGTTTGTGATCTTCTGTCTGTTGGCACTCGCGCTGAAGAGCTATATCCAGGCGATTCTGGTGATGTCGATCATTCCCTTCGGCGTCATTGGCGCCATCATGGGCCACTGGTTCCTCGGATACAGTGTGTCGATACTCAGCGTGTTTGGACTGATCGCGCTGATGGGGGTTGTTGTCAATGACAGCCTGGTGCTGGTCGACTATATCAATCGGAAACACCGAGCCGGGACGCCGCTGATTGAAGCCGCGAAAATGGCAGGTGTGGCGCGCTTCCGGGCGGTGATGCTGACCTCCCTTACCACCTTCCTGGGGCTGTTACCGATGCTGAGTGTGAAATCCACGACGGCTCAGTTTCTGATCCCGATGGGCATCTCGCTAGCCTACGGCATTCTGTTCGCAACCTTCATCACGCTGCTGTTGGTGCCCGTGAACATCATGATTGCCGACGACATCAAGAGCGCGTTCCGCGACGTGTTCGGCTGGTATTTCCGACGGCGCACACCAAATTCTGAGACAGAGACACCGCTGCAGACCAACGGGTAGATCTGCTCAGGCGATATTCATTCGCTTGGTGATGATGCCGAGCATGATCTCGTCGGCGCCGCCACCGATGGAAGACAACCTGCCGTCGCGGTAGGCACGTGCAATCGGGTTGTCCCACATGAAACCCATGCCACCCCAGTACTGGAGGCAGCTGTCAGTAATCTCGCGGAACAACCGGCCTGATTTCAGTTTGCACATCGATGCGAGCGTGGTGACATCGTCTCCGGCCACATAATTCTCGGCAGCGTTGTAAACCAACGCACGTAGCGCTTCGACCTCGGTCTGTAACTCCGCGAGTCGGAACTGCACCACCTGGTTATCGAGGATCGGCTTACCGAACGTCTTGCGCTCGCGGGTGTAATCGACCGTCGCCTCGATACAGCGCTCCATACCGCGCAGGTTGGCCGCTGCCGCGAACAGACGCTCTTCCTGGAACTGCATCATCTGATAACGAAACCCGTGGCCGCGCTCACCGATTGTGAATCGCTGCGGCACACGAACATCTTCAAAGAATATTTGTGCGGTGTCGGAATCTCGCATACCCAGTTTATTCAACACCGGAGAGAACTCGATGCCAGGCGTATCGGTCGGCACCACGATCAGTGATTTGCTCGCGTGCGCCGGTCCATCCTCCGTGTTGGCCAGAAGGCACAGAAAATCCGCCTGCGTGGCGTTGGTGATCCACATCTTCGTGCCATTGATCACGTAGTCCGCACCATCGCTGCGCGCATGGGTTTTGATCGCCGCAACATCAGACCCTGCGTGTGGCTCGCTCACCGCAATCGAACACACACGATCTCCGGCAATCGCCGGCGCGAGAAACTCCGCCTTGATTTCATCACTGCCAAACCTTGCCAGCGCTGGCGTTGCCATGTCGGTCTGCACGCCCAGCGCCATCGAAACACCGGCGGCACTGGTATAGCCGAGTGCTTCCGAGAAAACGATCTGGTAGGTGTAGTCCAGTCCGAGACCGCCATAGGCTTCGGGCTTCGCAATGCCGAGCAGCCCTCGATCGCCGGCCGCTTTGAAGACTTCATGCGCTGGGAAGCGTCCACTTGCTTCCCACTCAGCGGCGTTCGGATCGAGCACTTCGTGCACAAACTTTTCGGTCACTTCACGAATCGAGTGATGTGTCTCTGTAAAGCGCATCGTCAGGCAGCCGCGGCAGAGGTGTCGTTTTCACGCGCATGGTCGATCATCAAACCGGTAATCCGATCGATTAGCAGCGGTGGCAAGTCGTGCCCCATACCCTCGATAATCTCGAGTTTGGCGCCCGGCACCGCCTCGGCGGTGTCGACACCACCGGCGACAGGAATCAATCGATCTTTCTCACCATGGATGACCAACGTTGGCACCTCCAGCTCTCTCAGCTCAGCGACGCGACTCTTGGCCAAGCCAATCGCGAGCATCTGTCGGGTGACGCCGCCGCGAGTCACACCGCGCGCATACATGTCTCGCAAACGCTGCTCAACATGTTTCAAATCGACACCAAAACCCTCGCTCGAAATCATCGACCACGTCTTCATGCTGTGCGCGATTCGGGCTTCGGGGTCGCTGGTCTTTGGACGCGACAATAGCTGGCGCACCATCTGTGCATCGGGCTTCGGTAGGCGCGGGTTGGCGGTGGTCGACATGATCGACGTCAGGCTTAGACACCGCTCGGGATATCGAATCGCAAGCAGTTGCGAGATCATGCCACCCATCGATACTCCGGCGACATGCGCCTGCCCGATGCCGAGTTTCGCCATCAGCCCGGCGACGTCACCAGCCATGTCCGCGAGTGTGTACGGCGCGCGCACCTTCAATCCGAAACTCAACTTGAGACGCTCCCAAACCAGGTTGGGTACGCCTGCCGAACGGAACAACTGCGATTTACCGATATCACGATTCTCGGGAGTCAGCACGTGGAATCCGGCCTCGACCAGTCGATCGATGAAGGCTGGCGGCCATGCGTTCAACGGCATGCTGAGCCCCTGCAACAAAATAAAGGTCGGATTACTCGGGTCCCCGAATTGCTCAAAAGCAATACGAACACCATTTACTTCGGTTTCTGCCAACACAATCCCCTCGTCTTTCTGGCCTGCCATGATAGGGTCTGACGCAGCTGAACACCAAGACAGGTCCAACTGATGAACAGGATTGGCGGGCTAGTGCTCTCTTCGCTGCTCTGCGCGGTAGCTGTCGCAGACGATCCGGGTTATGCCCTCGGTGTCGGCGTCGCCGCTGACAATGGCGACGGTTTCACAGGAACGATTGTCGGCAACCTGATCGTCAACAATGAGCTTTTGTTGTCCGCCAACTTCGCGAGCACACAAGCTGACGCCTTCCCTGACGACATCCAGACTCGGGATTGGGAACTGAGTGCGCACTACGATTTTGGGCCGATTGGCATCGAGGCCTTTGGCGGACAGTCGGGTGATCCGGACGACTTCGATGCACAGGATCTGTCCGCAGGTTTTTTCCATTACGGAGATCACTGGAGCTGGTCTGCGAGATATTTGACGCGCGATATTGACCTGATCCTCTCAACACCCAACATCGATCGCCTCGACGATATCTCGGTACCACTCGAAGCAACCGGTTGGAGGGCGAGCCTTGGCTACCGCACCGAATCCGGATTTCGGGTGAGCGCAAACGCACGCCGTTTCGACTACGATCGAAATCTTGAGATTCTGGGTAGCAGAGTCATCGTGCAAAGACTCTCACCGACCTCACTGACACTCGCGACCTCGTTGCTCGATCAAAGCGCATCAGTGACCGTCGAATGGCCACTTAAAGATCTTCGTGCGATCAATCTGTCGGTCAGTCGTGACGAACTGGCGGGCAATCTCGGGAGTGCAGATACTTACTCGGCTGGTTTCCTGACACCAATCGGACAACGCGGCGACCTCGATATCGCAGTGGGTGTATCTCAAGGCGCTGACGGCATCGAAGGCGACACCGTCTTTCTCAGCATCTTCTACCTGTTCTATGGTTCGTTTTAACCGCCACCGGTGCGACGACGGCGCTGTTGCACCCGCTCGCGCAGTCTTTGCATCGCCGCATCACGTTCTTCAGGGCTGAGATTTCGGAACCGCTCGCGCAAAGCTTCACGACGCTCCGGCGAAAGCCTATTGAAACGCTGCAATCGGCTGCGCAATTGTGCCCGCTGCTCGGGAGACATCTCTCGGAACGTCTGCAGACGCGATAGCAGCTCCTGACGACGAGACTCTGGCAAGGCACGCCAGCGCTCGAATCGCTCCTGCAACTGGGCGCGCTCATCATCGCCAAGCTGTAGCCACCGATCCGCACCCCGCACCAGCCGTTCTCGACGCGTAGCATCGATTTCGGACCATTCCTGTTCGTACTTCGCGAGTACCGACTGCTGATCATCCGACAAGGCAGACCATTCCTGTGCACCCGCCACCTCAGTCAGCAGGAGTAATGTCAGTACCAAGATCATCTTCAATGCGTGAGTCATCATTCTGCCTTGGCGGTGTCCGAGACCGCTTGCTCCTGTTCGAGAGCGCGTGTGTCCGCAGCTCCCGGCGTATCCTCTGTCGACTCGAACTCGACATCCTCGAATGACATCGCGTCGATCATCTCGTCTTCGATCTCGACCATGTCACCCAGAAAATCCAAAAAATCATAGGGCTCGGTATCGGCGAGCGACTCAGCCGCGGCCAAACCCGCGACAATCATGCCGCTTTGCCAGAGTGCGACCCTAGCCCTCATCCGCAGCCTCCGCGGCCAGCATTTCATCATCAAGCCAGGCGAGCAGTTCGAGCGACTCTAGTAAATCAATATCCGCAGCCGCCGCGAGCTCAGCCTCATCCAGGTCTGGCAGGGGTTGCAGTGTCGGCGTCTGCAACATGAAGAACAAAGCGATACCGGCCGCGATGGCGCCGCCGGCAGAACCACCGACATACCAAGCAGCGCGCGGCAGCCGCGACTGCATTGACGCATGCACCGCTTCCTCACGAGCCGCCTGCAGTCGCGCCAGCGTCGCGTCATCTAGCGGACGCTCCAGAACACCGGCGAGACGGTCAGCAAACGCTTGTTCTTCGTTCGTCAGTTTGTCGTCGCCACTCATGTCAATTCATCTCCCAGCAACTCGCGAAGTCGCCTGATGGCTCTCGAAAGATGCGTCTTTACGCTGCCCTCGGAACACGCCATTACCAATGCCGTTTCGGCAACACTCAACCCCTGCCAACTGCGCAAGAGAAACGCCTCGCGCTGTCGAACCGGCAGCGATTGCAATGCCGTCTCGACTGCCTCTCTCGACGTATCCAACTCGCTTCTCACTTCCGGGTTGTCTGCTCGCGGGGCTTCGGCGATTTCCTCCAGACTCGGTGTCGAGTCGTCTTCGTGGGTACGTCCACCGAAGAGCGAGAAAACCTTGCCGCGTGACTTGCGCCGACGGTAGCAATCCCGAATGCGGTTTTGCAGGATGCGGTAGAAGAGCGGCCGCCATTCCTCGGTCGGCCGCTCCGCATACTTCCTTGCGAGCGTCATCATGCTGTCCTGCACCAAATCCAGGGCATCCTCGCGATGACTGACGGCCAACAGCGCCATGCGATACGCACTCTGCTCCACGTCCCTGAGGAACTCGTTCAATGCCAAAGCGCTGTTGTCCATCCGTTCGCATCATCTCATTCGCTGTCAGAGCCGCTCACAAACACGAAGCTTGCCCGTGCCGTCGGTAACGTTTCCGTATCACCAGTATAGCGAACCCCTGCGTGAATCCGCGCAAGCTCTGCACCTGACTCCAACTGCGCATTCAGCTCCTCGACCAGATCATCGAAATTGCGGAACAGCGTAATCGCCTCGCTACCGCGAACCCGCACAGCATAAGCGCCCTCTCCCGTCTGCGTCGGCAGCAGCGTCAGCATATCGAATGCGCTCGTGAACAGCGTCGGTATCCCGCGAACTCGCAGGAACTCGCGCGACTCGCTGATATCGATATTGATCGCCGAAGCGTCCGCGCTGATGAACGGCGTGGCGCTAGGCGCATCGGCCGGCCATTGCACGGTGAGTTCACCACCACGATTCGACACTTCAACATCGATGACCGTCTTCGCATCGAAATCCTCCGGCGCACTGCCGTAGGGGGCGATCAATCCACTGACGCGCACGAGATCCCCTGGCTCCAGAGAACCGAGCGCCAGTACACCAGTATCAATCTCATAGGCGTCGGGATCCGCATCGAACTCGGGTGCGCTCCCCGTACCTGCAAAGTCGAACGCCTGCGGGCGGCGACCATTCAGAAGGAACAAATCGGCCACCAACGGCTGTGCCTGACTGACCTCCGCGGACAACCGGCTGTACTGCATCACGATGCGCGAGTCCTTCGAATCGAAAGTCTGGTCATCGACGATTTCGCCAAATGCCGTGATCTTCTGACCCACGGAGATGCTCATTTCGGACAGCGTATCCGCATCGACACCGGGCGCGGACACCTCAGTTTCCGGACCAACTTCAACGACGAGGTCACCCGCGAATCGCACGGTGCCATCGCCGAGCTCCAAACGCGCACCACCGACGGTGAGGGTATCCGCATCACGAGACTTCACCGTGCCTTTGACCACGGTGACGTCAGCCCAAGGCACGCTGCTGCCGGCAAAGACGACATCGGCGTCCAGCTGGCGCTCCGACACGCTGCCGCTCGCAACCAGCGGTGTATCAGCGCCGAGGGCGGCGATCGCATCGATGCCAGCCTGGCCCACAAAGCCCTGTCCGTCGACCTCATACTCGGTCTCATCGTCCACGGTCACCGTCAACGTGCCGAAGCCGCCGCGACGCAAAAAGAACGGACATACCGTCAGGTCGATTTCACCACCGGCGGCATCGACCGACTCAACGAGGCCACGCACACGATGTTCGCGATCTTCCTCAAGTTCGGCTGACGCAAGCAGCAGCGGCGCTACGGTCACCATCGGCGGCATCGCACCGAAGTCGATTTCGTTCGAAGCATCTAGATCGAAGTCGAGCGAAAACGCAGCCGGAATTCCTGGCGCGATCACAACGTTGTCACTGGAGGCCAGTTGCAGGCGTGCGGTCCATTCACCGATCGCAGCACCCGTCTCATCGACAGCCAGTGCTTCCGCGGTATCGCCATTCTCATCCTGAACGATGATCTGGCTGTCTGTGTAGTCAAGACGAATACTCGCCGAGACATAATTGCCCGACGGCACCGTCGCGATACTCACGAACTCGGTGACTTCGGTCAGTTCAGCGAAATCGACGCGGGTTTCGTTCGGCAACGTCTCCACGATCGTCCCGTTCGCTCGCTCCAGCGCGATGGACAAGACATCGACCGTGTAGCTCGCAAAGTCACCCTCAGCATCCGTCAGCCCGATATAGACCAACCCGTTGTCAACATCCTGTGTGGGTGCAGGATCGGTTGCCGTAGTGCTTCCACCACCGCAGCCAGCTAGAACCCAGGCTGCCGCGGCTACCGCCGCCCAACCGGATCTTTTGATTACCGCCGCGGGCGATGCCGCAGCGCTCGACATAATTTGTTCCATCACCATTGCTCCTGGCTCATCAAGAAAAAGGTGCGCGCACCCCTCTCAACGCACCCCGAGCAATTCGGTTGACAACATTCTTGGTGATCGCCGTGGCGGCCTTGTCGCACCGGCGTCATATCAATTCCGTATACTTAAGCGATGGAACTTGTAGTTTTCGATCTCGACGGCACGCTGCTCGACAGCAAATCAACCATCAGCCAATACACCGAGGAGACGCTGGCCTTGCTGCGAAGACGCGGCATCGCTTACACCGTAGCGACTGGACGAACGCTGCATGCCTCACGCGCGGTGCTGGAGGGTCATGCCTTCGAGCTGCCGCATGCTTTCAAGAATGGCGTGGTTATCTGGCACCCCGACGACGATCGGTTTTCGCACGTGAACACGCTGACCTCCGCTGAGGTCGCGCAAGTCATGAGCGCTTGCTATCAGAACGAGGTAACGCCGTTCGTGTTCACCGTCGAAGGCGAGAATGACCACGCGGTCTACCACGCGCCGATCAGAAACAAAGCTGAACAGTTCGTCATCAACGTCTATACCGGTCCCCGGGGGCTGAAAGCGATGCCGATTGATGCGCTGTCGAGCGACGCGCGGATATCCAATATCAGTGCGATTGGCGCGGGCGAGGCGATCAATGCAATCACCGGTAGCGTGCGCAACGCGCCGCACCTGGTTGCCTATTCCGGCATCGCCGTTGAGGACGACAACCTCTGCTGGCTGGATATCCACCACAGCGATGCCAGCAAAGGCGCCGCTGTCGATACCTTGAAGTCGATGCTGGGGATCGATCGCGTGGTCTGTTTTGGTGACAGTGATAACGACCTCAGCATGTTCGCCTCAGCCGACGAGTCCTATGCGCCTGCCAATGCCAAGTCACACGTCAAGGAGCAGGCGGATGAGGTCATCGGCCACCATGACGAGGATGGCATCGCACGATTCCTGAGGAAGCGATTCTCTTTGGATGGCTGAGCCAAGACCGACAATCAGCTACGCCGGTCCCGACGATCCCTGGATCAAACGCACTTTCATCAGCGCCATTGAGGCCAGCATGGGCAGACGTCGAGTCGAGCGCATCTACCATGATCTGAAGCGCGATTTCTCACCGCTGCATTTTTTTGGTGAAGCTTTGCGTCACGGCGATGTCGATATTGCATGGTCCGGGACGCCGATCGATCGCGTCCCCAGCACCGGTCCGCTGGTGATCATCGCGAACCATCCATTTGGCGTGATTGACGGATTGGTATTGTGTGACCTTGCCATGCGCCTGCGGGGTGACTTCCGGGTCCTGATCAATTCCCTGCTATGTCGCGACCAGGATCTTGATCCCTACTTTCTGCCCATCGATTTCTCAGGCACTCGAGAAGCAGCGAAAACCAATGTCAGCTCGAGGCGTGAGGCGCACAATGCACTGGCAAGCGACATACCGGTATTGATCTTCCCGGCCGGTGGCATCTCGACCGCGCGAAGTCATTTCGGTTTCGGGCGAGTTCAGGAGTTGCCGTGGAACACTTTCGTCGCAAAGCTTATCCAGCAGCACCGAGCCACAGTGCTGCCGATCTATTTCCATGGCCAAAACAGCCGCAAGTTCCATATCGCCTCGAACGTTTCCGAAACCTTCAGAATGGCCTTGCTGATTCATGAGGTGCGCAACAAGCTCGGTAAACAAATCCGCGTCACCCTGGGCGAGCCGATCGGCTATGACAGCGTCGCCCATATCGAGTCACGACATGCACTTACCGACCATCTCTACCACGCGGTGATGCAACTCGCGGCCTGACCCTGACAAAAGTCACATTAGCCGCAGGCGGTTTGCCAATAGCGGCGACCCGAACCTCTACGCCATGATGTGCCCAAGTTGAATCGAAACGTTCAGGGAGCTTCATCTTGGCGACGGCAGCGATATCCGCAGAGGATGTGCACAAACACTACGGCCAGACGCGCGCGCTCGACGGCATTAACATCAACATCGAGCGCGGACAGATTTGTGCCCTGCTCGGCCAGAATGGTGCTGGCAAGACCACGTTCATCAATACGGCGCTCGGGCTGACCAAAGCCGACCGCGGCGCGATGCGTGTTTTGGGCATGGATGCAGGTAGCCTGCCAGCCCGCAAGCGCATTGGCGTCATGCTGCAGGACACAGACCTTCCCGACTTGTTGACAGCTCGCGAGCACATCGAACGATTCGCCAGCTACTACGATGCACCCGAAAGCACCGACAAACTGATCGAACGCACCGACATTGGGAACTTCGCCCATACACGCTACAAGAAGCTCTCAGGCGGCCAAAAGCGCCGAGTGCAATTCGCTGTGGCATTGGTCGGGAATCCCGACGTGCTATTTCTGGATGAACCCACGACCGGACTGGATCAGGACGCGCGAAGCGCCGTATGGGCGAATGTCCGGAGCCTCGCCGATTCAGGCACGACGGTTATCCTCACGACGCACTACCTTGAGGAGGCAGATGCGCTTGCCGATCGGATCGTGGTGATCAATCAAGGGCAGATCATCGCGGACGACGACGCCGATCGGATTCGTGCACGTGTGGGTGGCTCTCTGATCACCTGTGAGACGGCGCTGTCCGATAGCCAACTGGGCGCGATGCCGAGCGTGCGCTCGGTACGCAGAAACGGTCGCATCGCGCAGATCCTGAGCGAAGACGCAGCGCAGTCACTGCGCACGTTGCTCGCCGACGATACGAGCGTCACCGACCTCACCGTATCCAAACCTTCACTGGGTGAGGCTTTCACCGCACTAACAGAGCAATCGGAGGTCTTGTCATGAGTCACTCGCTGAGAATCCTCCGGGCAGATACCGGTGCAGAACTGCTGCAGTCGTTTCGTGCGCCTGAGTTTTTCATCCCGACACTGGCGCTGCCTTCGGCCTTCTACTTGCTGTTCGGAATCGCGATCACTCGCGGTGGTTCAGAGGTTGCCCGTTACCTTTTGGCGACCTACGGCGTGTTCGCTGTGATGGGGCCGGCACTATTCGGGTTCGGTGCAAACGTATCCAGTGAGCGGGAAAAAGGCTGGCTGATGTTGACGCAGGCCGCCCCGACCTCAGGTTTGCTCTACGTAACATCGAAGTTGCTAACAACGCTCATCTTCGCGGCCATCGCCCTGCTCCCAATTTATGCACTGGCCGGGTTTGTCGCGGGCGTCGAGCTCGAGCGCGGACAATGGGTGCTGCTGTTTGCAACTCATCTACTCGCCGTTGCGCCGTTTTCCTTCATCGGTCTGACGATCGGTTTCAGCTTTGGCAGCGGTGGTGCGATAGCGGTCTGCAACATTGTGTTTCTCGGACTCGCTGTACTGGGGGGTCTGTGGTTTCCGATCTCAATCTTCCCCGGTGTCATGCAAAACATCGCACAAGCGCTGCCCTCGTTTCATATCGCGGAAGTCGGGCTTTGGGTTGTCGGCGCCAGAGATGACGGTGCACCGCTCACCCACCTGCTCATTATCGCGATCATGACCGCAGTATTTGCCGGCATGGCGCTTCTGGCCTGGTCGCGAAAACGCTGATCGAGGGCACACCCGAAGTGTTGAGTAGAGTTTTTATTCGTACGCTCGTCTGTCTGGGTGTTGCGCTGGGTACGGTTCTGCTGACCTTGCCGACACCTGAGACCAACCCCGAGCCGGAGGCGCCGCCCATCGAGGGTCGGCTCGCATTCACGAACATCGATGTCTTCGACGGCGAACAGATGCGCCGCAACCAAACCGTGATCGTTGATGACGCGCGCATTCAGGCAATCGGCCAGGACGTCGAAGTCCCGGCGCGCGCGACCGTGATCGATGGCGCTGGCAAAACGTTGTTGCCCGGCCTGATCGACGCGCACGTGCATACCTACGGTCAGGCGCTGCGCGAGGCACCGCGCTTTGGTGTGACCACCGTGCTCGATATGTTCACCGATCCTGCAACGCTTACGGACACCCGCTCTGATCGCGATTCACCTGAGCCCTCCGATCGTGCGGCGTTATTCAGCGCAGGAATGCTCGCCACTGTTACCAGTGGTCACGGCACACAATACGGCATCGAGGTGGACACGCTCGATGGGCCTGACGAAGCCGAATCGTGGGTCAATGCGCGAGCACTGGAGGGTTCCGACTACATCAAGTTGGTGTATGACCCCTACCGTGGCATGCCGAGTCTCGACCTTGCGACCGCCAAGGCGGTGATCGATGCGGCACACGACCGCAAGCTACTCGCGGTGGCCCATGTCACCGACTACCGTGCAGCCGAGGACATGATCGATGCTGGCATCGACGGGCTGGTGCATATCTTCATCGATCGCGCTGCGGACGACGCTTTGGTCACCAAGGCTAAAGAAGCGGGTATTTTCATCATTCCGACGCTAACGGTAATCGGCGTGGTGAACGGTGACGCGCCGGGCGCCCACTGGTTGGAGGACGAGCGCCTCGGATCCCTGCTCAGCGGTGCACAGCGCGCGTTACTGACACAGAGCTTCGGCCAGTTTCCAGGCATTCGCGCAACTGAGCATGCACTTGCGAGCGTTCGAGCATTCCACGCTGCCGGTGTACCGATTCTCGCAGGCACGGACGCACCGAACCCGGGCACCGCACATGGCGTATCGCAACACGATGAGCTCGAGTTGCTGGTCCGCGCTGGGTTGAGTCCGACCGAAGCGCTGCGCGCTGCCACCAGCCTCCCAGCAGAAACGTTCTTCATTCGCGATCGAGGTCGCATTGAATCGGGTGCCCGTGCCGATCTGGTGTTGGTCGAGGGTGATCCTTCCGAAGATATTCTCGCCACGCGCAATATCGTTGACGTTTACCGCAATGGCCACGCTGTGAATCGCACACTGGATGTCGTGTCCGTCGGCAACGCCGCCACCTTCCCCGCTGACCTCGGTGACTTTGAGGACGGATCGATCCGAGTAAGCGATCTGCTCTGGACGACTACAACAGATGCCATGATGGGCGGCACTTCCGAGGCAGAGCTGTCATTGATTTCGCCGGGCGCAGACGATTCGGAATCTGCGATCGAGATCGTCGCCAGCAACAACGCGGGCTTCCCCTACCCGTGGGCAGGGTTCTTCCTAGACGCGAGCAGTCTGGGGCCAGCAGATATGACGCCGTACACACACATGAACTTTGCGGTGCGCGGGACGCCGGCACGCTATCGGCTCATGTTATTCACAGCCGACTCCTACGGTGTACCGCCAACGATCGAATTCCCGGTTTCTGAGGAATGGACATCGGTCTCTCTAGCGCTCGCCGATGCGGGAGAATTCGACGCTACCCAGGTCATCGGTTTCGCAATTGTCACCCCATTGGAGACCGGTGCCTACACGTTTGCCGTCGATAACGTGCAACTGGTGCCATAATTAGAATCATGGACGACGTTATCGACATCGATCAGAGCGAAAAGCGCCGCAAACGCTGGCAGGCGTTTAACCTCGTTTACCTGCTGTTTTATTTCACGCAATGGTTTTTTGTCCCTCCGACAACCGTGGACGTCGTGGCGATCGTCGTCGCGATTGCCATCTTCCTGCCCATTTTCTTTTCGTCATTCGAGAAGCACGAACCACGCTATCTGCTGCACATCGCTGCCTTTGAGGTGATCGCGCTGTGCCTTTCGCCGTTCAGTGGCTCTCAGGGCGTGTTCCATGTCTACGCATGTGTGCAGGCGGGTTATCAGCGTCCTGCCAAGCGCGGGTTTATCCTGCTCGGCGCTCTCACAGTGTGGTACGGAGCGGTTGGCTTCCTACTGGATTTCTATTGGCCGGCTGTCTTGTTCAGCATGTTCCTGGGTGTCGTTACAGGACTATCCTGCAGTGCCGCGGCCGCCGGACTGGAACGCGGACGCGCTTTGCGCCGCGCGCAGGTGCTGGAGCGACAGCGTGCGGCATTGGCCGAACGCGAGCGAATCGCTCATGACCTGCACGATCTCCTCGGACAAACACTGACCACAGTGGCACTGAAATCCGAGGTAGCGCACAAGCTGATCGACAAAGACCCGGCGCGGGCAAAACTCGAAACCGCTGAGGTCGCCGAAGCTGCGCGCAACGCGCTCGCCGAGATTCGAGCGGCGGTCTACGACATGACCGCAACCACCGTAGAGCAGGAAATCGAACGCGCAGAACAGGCGCTCACCGCCGCCGGAGTTGCACTGGAAATCAGTGACGATATTCCGCCGCTGGACCCAACGGTCAGCAAGACGTTAGGTCTTACGATCCGCGAAGCCACGACCAACATCGTGCGACATGCGAATGCCAGCCAGGCGCGTATTGCGTTCCGCTATGACGGTGAAACGCTCGAGGTCGCGGTGCGCGACAACGGTCAAGGCGCACTCGAAGATATGCAGGAAGGCGCTGGACTGAGCGGACTTCGCAAACGGGTGCGTGCGCTCGGTGGCAAAACCGCGATTCGGATGCAGTCCGGCACCGAAGTCAGGATCTCACTGCCCTTTGAGCACAGCGGGGCTTCTGCGTGATTCGCATCGTGCTTGCCGAGGATCAGTCGATGCTGCGCGGGGCGCTCGCAACACTGCTGGCGCTCGAGGACGACATCGATATCCTAAGTGATGTGAGTGATGGCGACGCGGCCTGGCGGTGTGTTCGTGATCAAAAACCGGATGTCCTAGTCACCGACATCGAAATGCCGGGAAAAACCGGCATCGACCTCGCGGAAGCAATTCGCACGCATAAACTCGATACCAACGTTTTGATCGTGACCACGTTCTCACGCCCTGGTTACCTGCAACGCGCATTGCAAGCCGGAGTGCTTGGCTACATTCTCAAGGACTCATCCAGCAGCACACTCGCCGACGCCGTGCGAAAAGTGGCACGGGGCGAGCGCCATGTACCCGCCGAGCTTGCGGAACTCGCGTGGACGACACCCGACCCGTTGACCGATCGCGAGCGACAGGTGCTGCGCTTTGCAGAGGCAGGCTTGTCCAACAAGCAGATTGCCGCGGAGCTCTCGTTGTCGGTAGGGACCATCCGCAACTACCTCACCGATGCAATGCACAAGCTGAACGCGACCAATCGCATCGAGGCCTTCAGAAGCGCACGCGAACTCGGCTGGCTCTAGCCGCTTTCAACACGATCGGCGTCAGCGCCTTCGGGTGCTGCAGCTTCGAGTGACGCCTTGATACCACGTGCAATCTCATCGAGAGCAAATCGTGCGTGACCGTATTGCGAGAAGCTCTTGGTGACCTCCGCAATGCCGCCCGCTTCATAGCCCACACCGGACGCGATGGATACGCCATCGGTGGTTTGCTCCAACGAGAACTCCACCGTCGCACCGCCGTTATCGACCGGACCGAACAAAACGATACTGGTGAACAGATTGAGGCCTCGGCTGACACCATCGATGTCGGTGACCGCGGTACGCAGCGTAAGAATGCCCGGCTCTTCGATTTCCGTCACCGTCATGCATTGGCTGATTTCGCGCGTAAGCGACTCGATCAAGTGCGCACGAAGCGCCTCTTGTGCTTCCGCGTCTACCTCGACATCTTCACTGACTCGCCACTCTGGCCTCGCAATGAACACTCGCTCATGACGCTGCAGCGCCTCGCGGTCGACGCTCGCGACCATGTCGTCGAACCCCGGCACGGGTTCGTGCTCGTAGCCTTCGAGAAAACCACTCTCAGTAAAGGACTGGTTTGCGCAACCGGAGAGAAAAAGCATAGCGCCAAGCGCCAGAATGGTTCGAATCATCGGATCACCTCGGAATCAGGTACTCATGAATCCAGACCCGAGGCAGGCCCGAAAGCTTTCAAGATGCTCTGCCTCATGCCACGATCCGCCTATGGCTGAACCGCTAACGCACTGCCCAAACTGCGGAAACCCGCTCGCAGCGCATGATCGCTTCTGCTCGCAGTGCGGGCAAAAGGTCTTGTCTCCCGAGGATCGCCGGCTCGCCAGTCTGCTGAAGGAGAGCATCGAAGAGATGACGGACCTGCGCGGACGTGTGCTGCCGTCGATCGGCACGCTGTTGTTTCGACCCGGGGCGTTAGCTCGCGCTTATCAGATCGGGCGCAGACGCAGTTTTCTCGCACCGATCTCCTTGTTCCTGTTTGCCAACGTCTTGTATTTCTTGATTCCGGGTTTGAATGACTTTCAGGTCTCACTGCTGGATCAGATCACACTGCAACCGTATAGCAAATGGACCGCGGCGATTGTCGACTATCAGCTTCGCGTCGACCCTGGTGGCGCGATCGCCATGTCCCGTAACGCCGACCCTGCCTATCTCGGGTTATCGAACCTCTACACGCTGCGCGCCGCAGATATCTCGAAATCCATCATCATCCTGCATGTGCCATTACTGGCTGCGCTCACCGCACTGTTGGTCATCGACAAGCGCCTGCCCTACGCCGATCACCTGGTGCTGGCGTTGCACTACATGGCCTTCATCATGCTGTTTTTCGTGATCGCGCCGCACGTGCTCTGGCCGTTGGCACGCGCAATCGTCGAACCGTTCTGGCCTGATGCGCCGTTATTTCGAATCGTCATCGCGCTGATGTATGTGTATGCGGCAGTGATGTTGCGCACCGCTTTCCAGCTGCCGTGGTGGCGCGTGGTACCGACAACCGTGGTGTTCCTGATCGGTTATGGACTGATCCACACGTTTTATCGATTGATCCAGTTCTTCGTCGTGTTTAGCTCGCTGTAGCGCGAACAGCGTTACCGTGCTCGACGACAGCGTCCAGCAGCAGATTCATATCCGACACGGTACTGCGATGGTTGGTGATCGCTACCCGAATGACGAAGCACCCATCGCGTCGCGTGCTCGAAGGTACGGCGAGCCCACTCTCCTGGATGCGTAGCAAGATCTCACGATTCCATCCGTCGAGTGTTTCATCGTCGACACCATCAACAACATATCGAAAACACACGATGTTGAGCGGCGCCGGTTCGAACAGCTCAAGCTGCTCATGCTGGCGCACCCGCTGCGCAAGGTGCTGCGCTTGTTCCACGTTCTGCGCAACGATAGCGCCAATCTTGTTGATACCGTGATGCTGGAACGCGACCCACGCTTTCAAGGCCCGGAACCCACGACTGAGCTGGGGTCCCATCGCCGCGAAGTGCAAATCCTGTGGCTGAATACCGCGACCGGGTGGTGTCAGGTAGGCCGCTTGCGTCGCGAATGCTTCCTCCTGAAGTGCTCGATCACGCACGAGAACCGCGCCGATTTCATACTGCAAAAAACCCCACTTGTGCAGATCGAACGCGATCGAGTCGGCGCGCGCCATCCCCTCCGTCAGGTGCTTAAGCTCCTCCGAAAACGCCAGCAACGCACCGAATGCACCGTCAACATGGAGCCAAAGCTTCTCGCGCTCACAGAAATCCGCTAGTGCGTGCAAATCATCGATCGCACCGCTATCGACAGTGCCCACATTCGCGACCACTGCCAGCGGCACTCTTCCCGCCTTGCGATCATCAGCAACCGCCTCTGCCAGCGCGGACAAATCCACGCGATGCTGATCATCGGCAGCCACACGGACCATGGCATCGCGACCCATACCGACGATATCACAGCCCTTCTCTGCCCAGCTGTGCGTCACCGAGGAACCATAGATTCGAAATGCGGGTAGTCCGCTCAATCCGTGGTGCCGCACGTGTTCCGGATCGGCCGCGTTTCGGGCCACGATCAATCCGATGACGTTAGCCATCGTACCGCCGCTTACAAACAAACCACCGGCTGTGGTGGGGTAGCCCATGATCTCGCAACACCACGCGATCGTCTGGTCTTCGATTTCGCTCGCACTCTGATCATAGCCGGCCAGGTGCGAATTCATACCCGCCGCGACCATGTCGGCGATCATGCCGTCGATGGTGCCGTTGCCCATCACCCAGCCATAAAAGCGCGGGCTGATATTGCCTGTTGGATAAGGGATGACTGCGTCCCGCAAACGGTCGCAGACGGCATCCAGTGCCTGCCCCTGCCGCGGCACAGGCTCACGAAACGAATCACGAATTTCGTCGGGCAAGGGCTGCCAGGCGGGCCGATCACCGACATCCTTCAATCGATCAAACAGAACATCGAGTAATTCATGCGCATTGCGCCGCGCACCCTCCCAATCCTCCGGATCCAGATTGATTTCGTGTCTGTCTTTTTGCATTGGCCTTGTCCCTAGGCGTTGATCACACTCCAGACCCGGCTATCGCTGCCGTCGCGATGATGCGCCAGCATGGCCAACAGAAGCTCTGCGGTTGCGAGCGCGTCGACCAGACAATCGTGAGATGCATAAGCGGGCAAACGGTAGTCGGCGCGCAGATCCATCAGTCGCAATGACTGGGGTCCCCCAAGGTGATGCTGTCTCGCTGCACGCACTCTTGCAAGTGCCAGTGTATCGATCACCGGCACATGCAGCGGCACACCCCCCAGTCTGCAGCACTCACGATCCAGAATCGCCTTGTCCAGCCCCGCATGGTGTACCACCAGAACGCGCCCCGCCATCACTTCGAATACCCGCGCCATTGCCTCATCGATACTACGACCATCGGTCAAATGGCTATCCGTCAATCCATGGATCGTTGCGCTACTGCCCACCTCCTCGTCAGGACTGACGAGCCATCGTTCGGCGCTCGACAGGTCGACTCGCCCCTCTCGGACAATGACCCACCCGATGCTGAGCACACTCGCGTTTTGCGTATCGAGTCCGTTGGTTTCCATGTCCAGTGCCACCAACTCGACGTCGCCGATGGCGGCATCGGCAGCGGGCAATGGCGCACTCAGGAGACGACTAACAGCATCGTCCGTCACGCGTTTGCGCGCACGCCAGCGTCGCCATTGAAGCCACGCCCGACTCATGCCAGATGGAATCGATTCAGAAGCGCTGCCTGGCTGGTCCGAACCTGTGCGAAAGCGGCTTTCAAATTCTGTCGGTTCAGTGCGGACAGGCGATTCGGCGCGAGGTGATTGTCGGGCTTTTCGCCGCGGGCCATTTGCTGGCTCTGATGCTCAAGACGCAGTCGCTCGATGAAATCGAGGGCATCGCGCAGGTTCGCGGCGTCAACCGATGACAGCTCGCCGGCGGCAGCCGCCGCTTTGAGTCGATTTCTTGTGCCGATGCGCATCTCACCCGCCGCGAGTGAGCGAATCCTTGCGATCTCGACAATCGGCATGATGCCTCGCAATTTGATATCCAACGTATCGCGGTGCTCACCGCTGCGCTCCACCACAAACTGGCGGAACAAACCGAGCGGCGGCTGAAACGTCATCGCGTTCTTTGCCATTAGGGCCAGAAATATCTCGTTTTCCTTCGCCATGTCGCGGATGCTCGATTTGAGCGAGTCCACCAACCGTGAGTCCCCGGCGACGGACTTCAGATCGAAAAAAATGTTGGCGTGCATCAGTGCCTTTTGCTCGGGGACGGTGATCCACTCGCGAAAATACTTGCGCCACTGCGAAAGCGGTTGGCGCCATTTCGGGTTCGACGCCATCACATCACCCGGGCAGTAAACGTACCCACACGCGTCCAGCCCGTCGTTGACGATCTTCGCCATCGCGGCGAAGTACGCATCCATCTCAGGCGTCGCATCGTCGGCCAGCACCAACGCGTTGTCCTGGTCACTCTTGGCCGATTGTTCCGCGCGCCCTTGTGAACCCATCGCAACCCACGCAAATCCGCACGGTGGCGTACCGAGCTCGTTGATCGCGATGCGCACGAGCTGGCGCGTCGCCGTATCGGTGACTGTCGTGATGAACTTGCCGAGCTGCTCGCCACTCGCTCCCGCGTCGATTTGGCCCGCGATCAAGGCAGGCAGTCTTTCACACGTGTTAACCAGCCCCTCAGCGGTCATCTGCTTACCCAGATCACTGATCAGATAAAGCGGATGCTCGGTTTCAAGACGCATGAAGTCGCTGCGCGACACCATCCCGACCAGCTGATCATCGCGAACGACCGGAAGGTGATGAATGTTGTGTTGCATCATGGTGAGCGCTGCCTCAAACGCCATGGCGTCCGACTCCAGCACAATCGGTGCAGCCGTCATGATGTCTGAGACCGGTGCCGTCGCGTCCTTGGCCACTGCAACGACACGGGAACGAATGTCCCGATCGGTCACGATGCCAACACACTGATCCGATTCACCGGTAATCAGCATCGCGGAGACGCGTTCGGCGACCATCGCCTGCGTGGTCTCGCGGATCGTTGCACCAGCGTCGATTGTGACTGGCTCACGGGTGATCAGCGCGCCGACGGACTGATCCAATGCGCCCTGATAATCCGCCGACTGATCGACCTTCAGCAGCCGATCGGCCAATTGGCGAATGAAGAAGGTTTCAAAAGCTTGCGACGACTGACGCAGGGTCCCAAACGCGTCCGCGGGCAACTCGTAAAGCAGTGCATCCTCGATCGGGACCGCGTCGCGCCGAACCTCTCGTTGCTCCATAACCGCCGGAAACCCAAAGCATTCGCCTTCGCCCAGGCGCATCTGGAGCTCGCCGTTTTCCGTGAGCAAATCGACCGCACCGCTTCGAACGACGTACACCGTCGAGTTTTCGCCTCCCGCCTTGAGAATCCGCTTGCCTTTGCGGGCATAGCTGACCTTCAGACTACGGGCCGCGATCGCCCGACCCTCTCCATCGAGTAGTTCGAATCCCGGTAGGTCTTCGAGGAAGCTCAAAATATCCGGTAGCTCGTTCATTGCGACATCCTAGCGTGAACCCGTAAACCCCCGAAACGAGGACTAGACCTTGGTCTAATCCTTATCGCTCGAGCCGCCAAAACGACTATGATCAGAGCATCTCATTTTGCGGGGGCAATCGAAATGACCAAGACCTACCCGGTTTCCGGCTACTACAAGGACCACGCGCTCGTCGACGAAGCGGGCTACGAGGCGATGTACCAGCGCTCGGTCGAGGACAACGAAGGGTTCTGGGCCGACATGGCCAAGCATATCGACTGGATCAAGTCGCCCACGCAAATCAAGGATGTTTCCTACGCCAAGGACGATCTGCACATTCGCTGGTATGAAGATGGCGTTCTGAACGTCTCCGCCAATTGCGTTGATCGCCACCTCGCCGACAAAGCGGACCAAACGGCCATCATCTGGGAAGGCGACGATCCCGCGACTGACGAGCACATCACCTACCGGCAACTGTACGAACGCGTGTGTCGGTTTGCGAACGTGCTGAAGAAAATCGGCGTCAAGAAAGGTGACCGGGTCACGCTCTACATGCCAATGATTCCTGAAGCTGCGATCTCCATGCTCGCGTGCGCACGGATCGGCGCAGTGCATTCGGTCGTGTTCGGCGGGTTCTCGCCCGACGCACTGGCCGGTCGAATCATCGACTGCGAGTCGAACGTCGTGATTACCGCGGATGAAGGTCGTCGTGGCGGCCGCACGATCCCGTTGAAAGACAACGTGGATGCCGCCGCGAAGATTGACGGCGTCACGACACTCGAAAAAGTCCTGGTAGTAAAAAACACGGGCGGTGATGTTGCCTGGGATGCCGATCGTGACGTCTGGTTGCACGAGGCGGAGGTCGGGGTCGAGGCAACTTGCGAGCCCGAGCCGATGAATGCTGAGGATCCACTTTTCATCCTCTATACCTCTGGCTCAACCGGAACACCGAAAGGCGTCCTCCACACCACAGGTGGCTATCTGGTCTATGCCGCAACGACGTTCCGCTATGTCTTCAACTATCAGCCAGGCGACATCTACTGGTGTACGGCCGATGTGGGCTGGGTCACGGGACACAGCTACATCGTCTACGGTCCGCTCGCGAGCGGCGCGACGACGTTAATGTTCGAAGGTGTGCCAACCTATCCTGATGCCAGCCGCTTGTGGGCTGTGTGCGACAAGCATGAGGTCAACATCTGCTACACCGCGCCCACAGCAATCCGGGCATTGATGCGCGAAGGTGACGCCTTGGTTGAGAAAACCAGTCGTCAATCGCTGCGACTGCTCGGTTCGGTTGGTGAGCCGATCAACCCGGAAGCCTGGGAGTGGTACCACTCCGTGGTTGGCGAGGAACGTTGCCCGATCGTCGATACTTGGTGGCAGACCGAAACCGGCGGCATCCTGATCTCGCCTCTGCCGGGTGCCACCACGCTGAAGCCAGGCAGCGCGACGCGGCCTTTCTTTGGCGTCCAACCCGCCATCGTCGACAGCGAAGGTGTCATTCAGGAAGGCGCAACTTCCGGCAACCTCGTGTTAACCGATAGCTGGCCCGGACAGATGCGCACCGTTTACGGTGATCACCAGCGCTTCATCGACACTTACTTCTCGACGTTCGAGGGTTACTACTTCACCGGTGACGGCGCGAATCGGGACGAAGACGGCGACTACTGGATCACCGGTCGTGTGGATGACGTACTGAACGTGTCCGGACATCGCATGGGTACGGCCGAGGTCGAAAGCGCGCTCGTCGCTCATGATGCTGTCGCCGAGGCTGCTGTCGTCGGCTATCCGCATGACATCAAGGGACAAGGCATTTATGTGTACGTGACCCTGATGGACGGTCAGACGCCGAGCGACGATCTGCTGGGTGACCTGCGTACCTGGGTACGTAAGGAAATCGGCCCGATCGCCACACCGGACTTGATTCAGTGGGCGCCCGGCTTGCCGAAGACGCGCTCTGGAAAGATCATGCGTCGCATTCTCCGCAAGATTGCGGAAAACGAGTACAGTAACCTCGGTGACACATCCACACTCGCGGACCCAAGCGTCGTGGATGATCTCATCGAAAACCGGATGAATCGCTAAAGGAGCGCCGCCATCTCTTCGACGGTCATTGTTGCTGACGACCACCCGCTGTTTCGCGAGGCCTTAATGCACGCGATACGTGCGAGTGTCCCAGGCGCAAACATCGTCGAAGCAGAGAGTCTCGCGACGCTGCAGGATGCGCTCGCTGCAAATCCGGAGTGCGAGCTGCTGCTTCTGGATCTAAACATGCCGGGTGTGAGCGGATTCTCCGCATTGGCATATGTACGCAGCAACTACGACACCTTGCCGACGGTGATCGTATCAGCCGCCGATGACGCGATGATCGTGCGACGTGCCATCCAGCATGGTGCTAGCGGGTTCATCTCGAAGTCGTCTTCGATTCAGGACATCGAAGCGGGTATTCAGGCGGTCCTTGAAGGCGAGCTGCAAGTGCCAGCGGGTGTCGATCTCGATGACGGCCCGATCGACGAGTCGGAACAGGCGGTGGCCTCAGCGATGCAGGATCTGACGCCGCATCAGTTCCGCGTGCTGATGATGTTGACCGAGGGCTTGTTGAATAAGCAGATTGCCTACGAGCTCGGAGTGTCCGAGGCAACCATCAAGGCACACATTACGGCGGTGTTCCGCAAGCTCAAGGTTAACAACCGCACGCAGGCGGTGCTGGCCGTGCAGAAGCTTGCTGTCAGCGACCCTGCAGCACTCGAGCTCAGTCACGCCTGAGTGGATCAGGCCGCCGAGCGGCGACCCAACAAACTATTGATCAAGGCACGCAGCATTGCAGGCTTAACGGGCTTGCGCAGCATCCTGTGGCCACGCGCTGTAATCGCCTCGGCGACCGCATCGGTGTGATCTGCAGTTAGGACGACCGCCGGGATCTCTTGCCCAAGCGCTTCCCTGACCGCATCGATCACTTCAAGACCGGTGACGCCACCATCGAGGTGGTAGTCCACCAACAAGATCGCAGGCCAGCGGCGCGCTTGTCGACGAATACCCAGCGCCGCCTCAACCGCTTCATTCTGATCGGCGGCAGTCGTCGGGATCGCCCCCCAGTTGCTGAGTAGCCCGGCCATCGCGTCCAGAATGTCCGATTCGTTGTCCACGCAGATGACGTGCTCACTGATGATCGTCGTGGGCTGACGTACGGTATCCGACACCGGCTCTGGCAGTCGACCGGCCGGTGCTCGCGGCACACTGACTTCGAAGGTACTGCCCCGCCCCGGCACCGAACGCATCGCGATCGGATGCTCAAGCAGGCGCGCGATCCGTCTAACGATTGCGAGACCGAGGCCTAGTCCCCGCTTTGCCGACTGATCACTGCCGGGAAGTCGGCGAAACTCCTCGAAGACTGCCTCATGATGCTCCTCAGGAATACCCGAACCAGTGTCGACAACCTGCAGTGCGAGCTCATCCCCGCGCAAGCGACATCCGACCAGTACACCACCGCTATCGGTGTAGCGCCTCGCGTTAGAAATAAAGTTCTGAAGAATGCGCCGCACCAGCGATGCATCCGTGCGAATCCAGTAGTCCGACGTCACGAATCGAAGCTCGAGATTTTCGTTCTCGAATAGCGGCGCGAACTGTGTTTCCAGCTCGCGGAACAATTCGCTCACCGGCAGCGCGTTGAGTTTCGGTGTCGGTGCGGCCGCATCGAGTTTGGCGATATCGAGTAGCGCGGTCAGCAATGACTCCACCGAACCCAAACCGCTCTGCACTCTATCCACCAGCTCTCGCTGCTCTGAAGGTAGTCGCGCGCTATTCTCCTGCAACAGCGCTGCGAACAATTTGGTCGCGTTCAGTGGTTGCAGCAAATCATGTGCGGCTGCCGCGAGGAAATGCGTCTTCGACCGGTTGGCAACCTCGGCTTCCTGCTTTGCGCTCGCCAACTGATCCATGGCATCACGAAGCTCCGCTGTGCGATCCGCCACACGTTGCTCTAGTTGATCGCGCGATTCGGTGAGCTCGCGTTCGGCCTCTTTAAATGCCGTGATGTCGGTATAGGTCGTGACATAACCACCGCCCGCCATCGGCTGTCCCCGAATCTGGATCACCTTGCCGTCGAGGAACTGGCTCTCGTAGGTGTAGGAAGAGCCGCTGCGGAGAAAAGCGATACGCTTGGCGACGGCAGCATCAGGTTCTTCATCACCGAACCGCCCGAGCGCGGCGTTGTGGCGAATCAGCTCGGTAATGGGCTGTCCCACGTAAACCAGCGTTTCGCTGTAGTTCATCAGTTCGAGATAACGTCGATTCCATCCGATCAGTCGCTGCGAATCATCAACAACGCTGACTCCCTGCGACATGTTCTCGAGCGTTGCCTCAAGCAACTGCCGGTTGAAGCGAATCGCCTCACCAGTCTCGTCGAGCAGCATCAGAACATCGCTGATATTGCTGCCGCTCTGGCGTAGCGTGCTGCTAACAACCACTCGTGCCGACGCTGCACCGATAGCCCCCGAGAGCAATTTCTCCGTGAACCGGATTGCGACCATATCGGCGGTCTGATCGCCGTGGTAGGCAATGTCCCCTTGTGCCACCAGGTCCGCAAACGAACGTCTTGCATGTTCCGCGCCGACAAACCGCGCGGCCAGCGCTTGCAAGTCATCGATGGTGACACCCGCCGTTGCGACGTCAGGCAGCTTACCCCCGACGTCCGGCAACCCGACGAAGGTATACGCCTGGCTGCGTTCGATCAGGCTCTGACGGCGCGATAGCGAAACACCGACCAATACCGCAACGTTAGCGCCGAGCGACCAGAGCACCCCGTGTGTCAGCGGGTGCAGACCCGCATCAAACAACAGTACTTCCGGTCGCAATATCGACCAACCGAACAAGCCTTGCTCGACAATCGAAATCGGCAATGCGCCCGATCGCGCGAGGGCCGGCAGGAACAACGTGAACGCCCACAGCGCGAACCCCGCGCTCAGACCGCCGAGTGCGCCGATGCGATTGGCGCCCGGCCAATACACACCCAACACAATCAGCGGTGCAAACTGCGCAGCAGCCGCGAAAGACAAAAGACCAATAGACGCGAGCGCTGTCGTCTCGTCCGTCACCTTGAAGTACGCAAGCGCCAGCAATGCGATCGCGACTATAGCAACGCGTCTTGCGGTCAGGATCAGTCGAGGGAAGTCGGTCAGCGTATCGCCCTGCACCGCACGCATCCGAACCATACTGGGCACGACGATCTCGTTCGAAATCATGGTGCTAAGGGCAACGCACGCAACGATCACCATGCTGGTTGCGGCCGAGAACCCACCGACAAACGCCAGCATGGCGAGCAGCTCGTTGCCAAGCGACATCGGCAGCGCCAGCACGAACGTATCTGCGGCAACGCCTGCTGTCTGAAAAGCGCGCAGCCCAGCGAGCGTGATCGGAATGACGGCCAAACTGAACAGCACCAGATAGACCGGGAATAACCACCGGGCGATCGCCGTATCCGCGTCCGCCCGCGCCTCGACGATGGCTGCATGGAATTGTCGTGGCAAGCACAGAATCGCGGCACCTGCCAACAACACCTGCGTCAGGAAGGTCGCTGGCAATCCACCGCTCGTGAATACACCGCTCGTTGCAGCTGGGGTCGCAGCGGGAGCGCCCGATCCGAGCATCCACAACGCGAGTGCGCCAATCGCGAGAAACGCGAGCAGTTTCACCACCGACTCGAAGGCGATCGCCAGCATCATGCCGTCGTGGTGCTCAGTGATATCGACCTTGCGGGTACCAAAAAGAATGGCGAAAGCCGCCAGACCCAATGCGATGATCAGAGCCGGGTCCAGCCAGGCACTGGTGCTCGACCATTCACCGGCGACAGTGGCGAAGCTTGTGACAATCGCTTTCAGCTGTAGCGCGATATACGGCACTGAACCGACGGTCGCAATCAGGGTAACCAACACCCCGAGTCCACGTGATCTGCCGTAGCGAGCACTGATGAAATCCGCGATGGTCGTCAGCCGCTGGCGTCGACTGATCGCAATGATCCTCTCGATCAACGGCCAGGCGAGGATGATGGTGAGAATCGGTCCGAGATAAATGGGCAGATACAACCACCCCGCATTGGCAGCACTTCCTACCGCACCGTAGAACGTCCACGACGTGCAATAGACCGCCAACGCAAGGCTGTAGACCACGCCTCTGGCGCGACTGGATTGTCGACGCAACAACGTTCGATCGCCCCAGCGGGCTATTGCAAACAGCAAGCCCACATAGGCAATACAAACCAGCGTCAAGAGCCACGTATTGATCAACGTGGTGTCCCCCTCTTGAATCGTCCCCCCGCACCGGCCCCACCAGCGCGATGCGATCAGTCTACTACTCAGGCGCACCACGGGCGAATCGCGAGGTCTGGCAAGTGAGTCAGTGTCGAAGATACAAGCTCGACAACGTTGCAGTGCATGGGCTCACTGGCTCGTACGACTAAAGTCGGTAAGGGTCGAGCACCTCGCTTTGCTACATTTCCGAGCAGACAAAAAGCACTTTATTGGGGGGCAAAATGTCTGCGAAAAATAACTATTGGACTGCAAACCTGAAGCTGGTCGCTGTGTGCATGGTGATCTGGTTCATCGTGTCGTTTGGGTTCGGCATCATCCTTGTCGAACCGCTCAATTCGATACGCATCGGCGGCTACAAGCTGGGCTTCTGGTTTGCACAGCAAGGCTCGATTTACGTCTTCGTCGGCCTGATTTTCTTCTATGCCTATCGCATGGGGAAACTCGACCGCGATCACGGTGTGGAAGAGTAAAGGGGCACGATGATGGAACTGCAAACACTCACTTACATCGTTGTCGGGATTACCTTCCTCTTATACATCGGTATCGCGGTTTGGGCGCGTGCCGGTAGCACGAAGGAATTCTACGTCGCCGGCGGCGGTATCCACCCCGTCGCCAACGGGATGGCAACTGCGGCCGACTGGATGTCCGCAGCGTCGTTCATTTCGATGGCGGGACTCATCGCGTTTATGGGCTACGGCGGCTCGGTCTTCCTCATGGGCTGGACCGGTGGCTATGTCCTGTTGGCGATGCTGCTTGCGCCGTACCTTCGCAAATTCGGCAAGTTCACGGTGCCGGAGTTCATCGGCGATCGGTACTACAGCAAAGCCGCACGAATCGTAGCGGTCATCTGCTTGATCATCGCTTCGGTGACCTACGTCATCGGCCAGATGAAAGGCATCGGCGTCGCGTTCTCCCGCTTCCTCGAAGTGGACTATGACGTGGGCCTTTCCATAGGTATGGCGATCGTCTTCTTCTACGCGGTTATGGGCGGGATGAAAGGCATCACGTACACGCAGATCGCACAGTACTGCGTGTTGATTCTTGCCTACACGATTCCGGCGATCTTTATTTCGCTGAACCTGACCGGCAACCCGATACCGCAACTTGGCCTCGGCTCTACGATGGCCGGTACCGATGTATTCCTGCTGGACAAGCTGGACGCCGTCGTCAGGGATCTTGGATTTGCCGAGTACACGACCAACGCCAGGATCAGTTTGACCAACATGTTCATGTACACGATGTCGCTGATGATCGGCACGGCGGGTCTGCCGCACGTCATCATCCGCTTCTTCACGGTACCGAAGGTCAAGGATGCGCGTAGCTCTGCGGGCTGGGCATTGGTGTTCATCGCGATCCTCTACACAACGGCACCGTCTGTTGCAGCAATGGCGCGCTTGAACCTGATGAACACGATCGAACCGAGCGCTGGCGAGTACATGCTCTACGAAGAACGCCCCACCTGGGTTCGTAACTGGGAGCGCACGGGCTTGCTCGAGTTCACCGACAAGAACAACGATGGTCGTATTCAGTACTCTGCGGACGACTCGGTTAACGAGCTGACGAAGGTCGACAACGACATCATGGTGCTGGCTAACCCCGAAATCGCGGGTCTGCCGAACTGGGTGATTGCCCTGGTCGCGGCAGGTGGTCTGGCGGCTGCACTGTCGACGGCTGCGGGTCTGCTTCTGGCGATATCCTCGGCGATATCGCATGACTTGCTGAAAGGGGTGCTCAAACCGGACATCTCCGAGAAGCAGGAGCTCATGGCCAGTCGAGTCGCTATGGCGGGTGCGATCGCAGTCGCGGGCTACCTCGGGTTCAACCCACCCGACTTTGCCGCCGGCACGGTTGCCCTCGCGTTCGGTCTCGCCGCATCGTCGATCTTCCCGGCGCTCATGATGGGGATCTTCTCCAAGCGCATGAACAAGCAAGGTGCGGTTGCGGGCATGCTGGCCGGTATCAGCGTCACGCTGCTCTACGTCTTCCAGCACAAGGGCATCATGTTCATCCAGAGCACGGCGTTCCTTGGCGATCTGCCGCCGAACTGGTTCCTCGGTATCGAGCCGAACGCCTTCGGTGCGATCGGCGCGATCGTGAACTTTGGCGTCGCCTTCGCGGTGTCCGCGGTCACGGCGGCACCACCGAAAGAGGTGCAGGACCTGGTCGACCACATTCGTGTGCCGGCAGGTGCGGGTGACGCGGTAGCCGACCACTAATCTCAGGAAGTGGGATAAGGTGTGAGGGCTGCGCAGGGGACTAGCGCAGCCCTCTTTTGCACTCGGGGAAAGGGTTATGTGGAAGAACAAACACGTCGTCATCGCCATGTTGGTCGCGCCGATTCTCTCGGTCATCGCATGGTTCGCTGTTGACCGAATGGTCGGAGAGCAGCCGCACGCTGCCAAGAAGGGCGGTGCCTACGAGCTGGTCGGTCGATCCAATTGTCGCTACGCCAGCGGTGTGTGCGAACTCAGTAACGGAGAGTTCGAACTGACCATCAACGCAGAGTCGACTGACGGCAAACTATCGCTCGTGGCATCCCACACTCTGAGCGGCGCCGTCGCGGCGCGTGGCACCAGCGATCAGGATTATCGACGTGAGGTCTCGTTCGTGCCGGAGAGCGCGGAGTCCAACCGTTGGTGGATCGATCTTGGCCCGGATGCGCAAGCGACAGACCGGATCCGGCTTGCCGTCAGCGCCTCGGGGGCGACCTACTACGCTGAGCTGCCCATGACCTTCATCGAAGGAGAAGATCCCTCGATCTGACCCTCTATCAGGTGCCGGAGCGTCCGTTTTTTGCGATCATAGAAAAAAACGGGACCTCCAGATCATGAATTTAACGCCGCTGAATTTCGAGCAGCACGGGAAACTGCGCGCCGCGCCTGAGTCCGCGCTTCGCTTCGCTAAAAGCCAACACGTATTGAACATGCGCGCCAGCGAGATAGGTTTCGCTGCTGTGAGCATGCCGATCTTCGTCAACAAGAACCAACACAGCGGTCGCTGGGCCCTATCCGCGCTGACGAGTTTTCTACCGGAACGCAATCTGTTCATCGGCACGGATGGGTGGCAACCAACCTGGATCCCCACTCTGATCCAATGTCATCCGCTGTATCTCGTCAACGCGGAAACCGAATCGGGATATGCAGTCGCTATCGATACTACCGGTGACGACTTCAGCGAGACGACCGGAGAGCCGCTGTTCCATGAGGATGGTCGCACGACCGACTACACGAATGCCGTGGCAGGCCTGCTCGACACCGACATCAAGGAAGCGGTGAAGACACAGTTTTTCCTGTCGGAAATCGAAAAGGCACAGCTGCTCCGACCCGTGAATATCCGCCTCGAGTTTGAAGACGCACCGACTCAGACGATTCGAGGTCTACACACGATCGATGAAGAGCGGTTGAAGAACCTCGACGGCGAAACGCTGGAACGCTTCAGTAAATCGAGCTTCCTCCTGTTGATGTACGCGATGCTCACTTCGCTCAATCACCTGAACACGCTCGTTCGACGGCATAACGTGACGCCCGGGATTCCGAAGATCAGCAAGATCGGCATGACGATTCCCGAATCTGAAGGCGCCGCAGGCGGGGAGCCGCCGTCCGAGTGACGCGGGTCGCAGTACTCGCAGCGCTGGCTACCGGGTTCGCGCTGGTCGCCTGCGCACCCGCTGAACAAAACGCGCCTACACCAGCGGCTGCAGAATCGGTTCAAGAGCGGCTCGACGCACTCCAGCGTGAGCTTCCTGACGTCGCTGGTTTCGCGATTTGGCTCAGGTCCGATGACGGCAGCGTGAGCACCGGTACGACCGGCGTTGCCGAACCCACGGGTCGGCGCATGTCAACTGACACACCTGTCAGACTGGCTTCGATTACCAAGACCTTGGTTGCTGCAACCGTCTTGCGACTCTGGGAGCAAGACCAGATTGATCTGGATGCGCCCATCGATCAGCTCATCAGCGAGCCGCACGCCGCGCTTCTGCAAACCGATGGCTATGAGACCGATCGCATCACCGTCCGCCACCTATTGATGCATGCAGGCGGACTGGCCGATCACGCGCAAACCCCAGCATTTCTCGACAAGGTGGTGAGCCAGCCTGATCACATCTGGACCCGGACCGAGCAGATTCAATTATTGGTCGACGCCACCGATCCACTGTCCGCGCCCGGCGAGCGTTATGCCTATTCGGACACGGGCTACATTCTTCTCGGCGAGATCATCGAAGCGATTACTAACCAGGCATTGGCCGAAGCTGTTCGGCAACAAACACGTCTCGAAGAAATTGGATTAGCGGATGTCCTGTGGGAAGGCACGCAACGCCCAGACCGTCTGACTCCGCAGCGCGCACACCAGTGGTACCGAGACATCGATACGTTTCATTTCGATGGGTCGCTCGATAGCTTCGGTGGTGGTGGCATCATCGCCAGCGCCGAGCAGACCGGGCGCTTATTCGCGGCGCTTTTCGATGGGGATGTATTCGACCGCGAGAGCACGCTCACGCTGATGACGGAGGCTCCCGGACATCCTGATGGCAGTCCGTATCGCATCGGACTCTTTGAATTTGAGGTAGGAGATGCACCGGCCTTCGGGCACAGCGGTTTCTGGGGAACCGATGTTTTCGTGATACCGAGCCGCGGGGTGGTTGTGTCTGGCGTCTCGCTGAATAACGAGGGGTTTCGGAGCTTGCGTGCGCTTGAGCTTGATCTTGTTTCAAGCCAGCCTGCGACGCCTAATTGACCTGCGCTTCGATCGTCTCGATCAAATCTCGCGCTGCTATTCGAACGGTTTCAAGCGACTGCTTTTGTAGCACCGTAAACTCCAGAAGTGTCCGAACCGCGCCTAGCAACTCAGGCTCGTTCTTCATTAAGTCGATCAGTTCCGTGTCATCGATTTCAATGAAAGGACTAAGACCGAATTTCTGTCCCACAAACACTGTCTGATCACGGAAGGAACGGAATGTCGTGTTGTTGGCGTTCTTTATTGAAAACCATTGTGCGCTGTACGACTGCAGTTCAACGAGTAATGCCGGATCGTTGATGAGATCCAGGTCACCGGAGGTGATCAGCGCCGATAGCGCCGCATCATTCTGCGTCGCGTAGTAATGCAAAGTGGCCTTTTTCCAAAGGTCCCGCGAATCCGCTGGTATCGGTGCATCAGCGACCTCGACCGGGATACTCGGCTCCTCAAACATTGCCGCATTGGCGACCGGCAGTTCGAGCGTCGTTATGGGCGCAAAGCCGGCACGCTCTAGCAGGTAGTTGCTGGTCTCAATGTTGATCTGCGACATATCGATCGAATTCGTCAGCGATCGTTCATCTCTCTTGAGGTCGGCGAGAATCGCAACCAACGCCTTTTGTTCGCGGACCGCGTCATTGCTTTCATCATTCCAGTTGGCAACTTTGATACCGAGAAAGACGCCAATGACGAGGATGATCAGCTCGACCCCGACCGTGAACCAGTTTTGTTCGGCGATGCTCTTTGCGAGGCGTCGGAACAGCATATTGCTTCTCTGGATGTTGCGGGCGCTCACAGCAGCCGATGATTCAGACGTCGACAGCCTCTAAGCCCAACCCGCCTGACGAAGCGCAAAACCGTCGTTCCAGACTTTGGTCATGTGCTTGACCTTATCGCCATCGAAAACGATGTGATAGGCATAGTCGGATGCGATCGATTTGCCGGTCGGCGGTACCGGGCCACCCTCTCCGGTATGGGTGCCCTTGAAAATCGCGATTGCACCAAAGTTGCCAGACTCATCAACCCCGAAAAACTTCAGGTCGTAACTCGCATCCGGCATCGTGGTCGTGATGCCCTGCATCCAATTGCAGTAGTCCTCGAGCGTCGTCGTTTCTGCCAGCGCATCGCACTGCGCCGCGAAAGTCGCATCTGCGTGGCAGTAAGCTTCGCACGCCGACCAACCCTTACCCGTTTCGCAAGCATCAAAAAATGCCTTTGCAGTCGCCATGTCGCTCATAAAGTTCTCACTCCCATCTAGCTTTCACTGAAGGTAGCAGAAATCAATGGAAATAGTCGGAGAGAGCACCGAGGCCTCGATACTCCTCGCCAACCGCGTCCGCAACGACCGAATCAATCAACTCGTACACGATGTTCATGCATTTTCCGCCAGCACCAACGAGCAACGTAGCGGCAAGCCCAATCAGAGAGAAACGAAGTTTCGACCGAGTCATAGGAAAATGGTGCCCGCACACGGATTCGAACCGCGGACCTACTGATTACAAATCAGTTGCTCTGCCAACTGAGCTATGCGGGCTTGGGGCGAAGTCTAAAGGGCTGATGCGGCGCCCGCAATGCTAGGGCGCACAGTCGGTCGTGGGGCTCAGGGAAACCAGTTGTTCGCCATAGCCGTCCATCAGCTGCTGCTCCATATCTGCGCTCGCCAGCTGCACGTCGAGCCAATATTCCGGCACATCGCGATAGCGATTCTCGACCACCACTTCGAAACCTAACGATTCCGCGCGTGCAGTGACTGTTTGCGCCCCCGACTCCGTCGAAAAGATGCCGAGTGAAATGACATAGCCGCCGGTTTCCTCATCCGGAATGCGATAAGCCTCTTCCAGACCGCCAGACTGCAAGCGGCGCAGAAACGTATCGGACTGGGCACGATTACGAATGTTGTCGACGTACACCCAGCGACCGCTGAACACCTGGCCGTTTCTGGAACGGCCGGTCGCCTCAAGTCCCTGCCCGCGCAGTACACCCTGCTCGGTGCGTGCTTCGGCATCGGTTTCGAAAGGCCCGACCGATGCACAACGCGCCGCATACTGAGGCGCTTCGGCAGGCTCGTCGGGCACTGTCACAGCAGCTGCAACGGGTTCCTCTACCGCAGGTTGCGATGGTTCCGCCGCTTCGCGAGCCGGTAGCGATTCAGGCGACCACGACACGCGCTCGATACCGGGCTCGTTGTCCTGACCGACAAAATACTGCCAGCCCGCGAACAACAGGTTAGCTGCCAACAACAAAAGAAAGAGATTTCTCACTGCATCAAACCTGCGTGAATCGCTAGCCCCTCAAGCACCAGATTCGCTTCAAACTGCGCCGGCACCTCGAACGCTTCAGCAAGCAAAGCACCATCACCACCGGTAAACCACACATTTTGCTCGCTCACCGATGCATCTGTCACGGACGCAAGCTCGGTTATGGATCGCAGAATCGTGCCCTGCAGTGCAGCCAGCGCACCGTTACGCACCGCGGCACTCGTACTCTCTCCGAATTCGGTGTCTGGCGGCTCCGGCGCATCGACGAGAATGTCGGCCGTGCCGGACATCAACGTGTTTTGCATCAATCGAAAACCGGGCACGATGTAACCGCCCAAGTGTCTGCTGCCATCGGCGATCGCATCGACCGTCATTGCCGTACCGGCGTCCACCACAATAGCGGGCTGCGGCTGGCGCCGACTGACCGCCAGCACCGCCATCCATCGATCAACGCCAAGACGAGAGGGTTCGGGATAGGCGCACGACACGCCCGCATGCGAAGCGCTGGTGCGCACGAGCTCAATCTGCACGTTCGTTACCTTTTGCAGCACCGACTCGATGGCGATCGCAGCATCCGGGCCAGCAACGTTGCAGGCGATCGCCCGCGTGACACCGCTTGCGAATTTCCACCTCGCCGGATCATCGACGATTTCGTGCGCGAGCGCGCCGCTGCGCGTGATCGCACCCTCGCTCCACAGGCCCCACTTACAACGTGAGTTGCCAATGTCGAGCAACAGCGTACTCATGACGGCGCGGCCATCGATAGCGGCATAGGCTCGCCACTGCTCAAGAACGAACGATCACCGAGCTCGGGGTCGGTGACTTCCAGTCGGCCGGTTGCATCGACAGGGCCGCACCGCAGCCGACGGCCGTCCAATTCCACCCAGCGGTCGCGCAGCCAGTGCATCTCATTGAATCGAGTCATGGTGGTTGGCAATGCCGCTTTCGAGAACTGTGCTAAAGACACGCAAGCGTATTCGAGGACCGCGGCCGCGAGATCAGTCAGCGAAATAGAGGCATCGCAGGCAGTCACATCGGTGGCAGACCGCGCCCAGCCGCCGTCGGGCAAGGTGAATCCATCTGGCAATCGATGATTGATCCCGATCCCGGCAATCACGTAGAAGCTTGAGTCCGGCAACACTCTCGACTCGACGAGTATGCCGCCCAGTTTTTTATCATTGCGAACCAGGTCGTTCGGCCATTTCAGATGCACATCGCGGATGCCAAGCGATCGCAGGGCATCGTTGACGGCTACACCCAATCCGAGCGTCAGGGCTGAAGCGGCTTCGGGCATCGCCGCGAATCGATGGCCGATCGAAAGACACAAACCCGAGCCGCGCGGTGCAACCCATGTGCGGCTTCGCTGTCCGCGCCCGGCAGTTTGGTGTAACGCCAATGCGGCTCGCGCCGTGCCAATCTCTGGCGGCGTGTTATCGGCGAGCCAGGTGTTGGTCGATGGCAGCGATTCGAACACGTTGACTTCTGTCAGCGGTTCCAAAGTCTGTGCAACCGCATCCAGTGTGTCCTGCATGCCGTGAACGGTCGTCACTTGCGAAACACCATCAACTTGCGGTTTTGCGACTCGGTCCCTGCCAACATGCGTTTGATGTTCTCGTGGTGGGTTGCGACCATCGCGATCCCCATGATCACGGTATACACGAGAAACTCCGGATTGCTCGTACCGTATTTCCATAACACGACAGCCGTCGCCATATTTGCGGTCAGCATCGTCGAAAGACCGACGTAGCCAAAGAGCATGATGACGATGATGAAGAACGCCAACAGCGGCGGAAACAGAATCGCATCGAATACGAGCAGCGTCCCGACGAGCGTCGCTGCGCCTTTACCACCGCGAAAGCCGAAGAACACAGGAAAGCAATGCCCGAAGACGGCTGCTGCACCACAAGCGTACGGCAACCAGTCGGGCGACGCAGCATCGCCGAACAACGCAATCCCGGGAACCCAGCCGGCAGCCAGTGCGCCCTTGCCGATATCGATGACGATGACACCGAGCGCAAATGCAACGCCCTGCGTTCGCAGCGCGTTGGTGCCGCCGGCGTTGCCGCTGCCCATCGAGCGAATATCGACACGGCGCAACTTGCCGAGCAACAGACTGCCCATGATGCTGCCGAGTGCGTACGAGATCGCGAGCTTGATTACGATGTCTGTCATGCCGCCATTATCCCACAGCTCTGCGCGTCATTCGGTGCGGCGTGAACCCAACCAGATACCCGCCAGTGCGAGCGATGCACCGAGGACCTCGCGTGTGACGATCGGTCGATCGAACAGTGCGATGTCCCAAATGAAACTCAATAGCGGCTGCAGCAGCAGCGACAGCCCAATCAGTGCGGCGGGCACATGCGCAAGACTGCTGGCGATAAACAGCCAACCAAGAACGTGCGCAAAGACCGCATAAGCGACCAACCAGGCACCATCGCTCCAGGTGGGGATCGCAAGCGACTCGCCCTCCACGCCGGCCATGGTGCCGAGCATCACAGCAGAAGCGAGCGACACAAGCGCGAGTTCCCGGGTGGGTAAGCCGTCGCTCGGTTTCGACTTTGAATAGGCCTGCGCCTGGCGAAACAAGAGCAAATAGCCTGCATAACTCGCCGCCGTCAGCAGGCCGAAAATGACACCGGCACGGTAATCGGGCGCCAGCGCGGACCAATCCACTCCGACGATCAAGGCAAGCCCGCCGAGGGCCATCGGGATGGCAATGACCTGACGCAGATGCGGCTTCTGGCCGAAAAACACAATGCCCGCCACCGTCATGATGAAGACCTGGAAATTGGCGATGAGCGTGGCGAGCCCGGGACCGATGTAGATGATGCTTCGATGCCAGAACCAGAGATCGGCCGCGAACATCGCGGCTGCTGCGACCAACAATAGAGAGACGGACAACCGCGGCAGCCGGAAACCGCCGCGCAAGAGCAACCACAGCACGAGCGCCGCACCACCGAAAGCGACCCGATAGAACGCACTGGTCGTCGCAGGTACCGAAACAAGCGCCACATAGACCGGCGAGAAGCTGATCAATGCAGCACCGAGCAGCAGGCGAAGGCGCGGATTTTTGAGCATGGGATCGAGGTGAGGCGGCGAAGCTGAAGGCGAGATTGTAGTGGAATCCTAGGTCAAGACTTGTATTTAGATATTTATCTAACTATCTTATTGCCATGGGTACACAGTCACTATTCAAAGCGCTTGCCGACCCCACGCGACGGGAAATTCTTCGGTTGCTGAGGAAAGGCTCCATGAACGCCGGAGAGTTGGCCGAAGCGTTCACGATCACCAAAGCGTCTTTGTCGCACCACTTCAATCTGCTCAAACAGGCGGACTTGGTGCGCACCGAACGGCGCGGACAACAGATTGTGTATTCACTGAATACCACCGTGCTTCAGGATGCCGCCGGCATGCTGATGGACATGATCCAGCCCGAAGGCACGCCCAATAGCGAGGAGTTGAGCGATGACGTCTAGGACCGCAAACCTGATTTGCCTGGTAATCGTTGTGTTGGCAACGGCAGCCAGCGCGTATTTCTACCCCAGTTTGCCGGAGCAGGTACCCATTCACTGGAATGCTGCTGGCGAAGTGGACGGCTACGGCAGCAAGCTCATGGGTGCGCTGTTCGGACCGGGTCTCGCATTGTTCACGTGGGGGATTATTTGGGTAATACCAAGAATCTCGCCGAAGGGCTTCGGCACCGGCGAGTTCAGTGATGTTTTGCAGATCATCCAGGTGGCGCTCGTCGCTTTCATGGCCGGCATCGGCGCGATGATTCTAATGGCGGGTCTTGGTCATCAGCCCTCCGTCCAACACATCGTGCCCATCGCGGTCGGCGCGCTTCTGGTTCTGCTCGGCAACTACATGGGCAAAGTGCGCAAGAACTTCTTCGTGGGCATCCGTACGCCCTGGACACTCGCCAGTGATGAGGTGTGGAGTCGCACGCATCGTCTGGCGGGCTACCTGTTTGTCGCCGCTGGACTCGGCATGATGGTGAGCGGCCTGTTCGAAGCGAAAGTGATCTTGATGGCCGGCTTGCCACTGGTCGCCGCCTTGGTCCCGGTTGCCTATTCCTATTTCGCCTATCGCAAGCTGGAGGGGTTCGATCATGACGCCACTTCGTAAGTCGTTATTTGTTGCGGCGCTGTTTGCGTTCGGAACGGCTGCAGCGAGCAGTGAAGATGTATCCGTCGAACACAATGGGGTGACGTTGCACGGGACGCTGCTGCTGCCTGAAAACGAGAACACGCCGAAAGCCGCCGTCTTGATCATCGCAGGCTCCGGGCCGACCGACCGCGACGGCAACTCGCCCTTGCTTCCCGGCGCGAACAACAGCCTGCGCTATCTGGCCGAAGCATTGGCCGACAACGATATTGCGTCACTGCGCTACGACAAGCGCATGGTGGGCAAGAGCGTCTCTGCAGATCTGACCGAAGCTGAGCTTCGATTTGATCACTACGCCGACGATGCCGCCGCCCTACTGAATGTGTTGCGCGTGCGTTTCCCGGACACTCCGCTGCTGATTGCCGGGCACAGTGAAGGTGGGCACATCGCCTTGACCACCGCGCCTGAAGCAAAACCCGACGCACTGATCGTGCTCGCGGGGCCGGGCCAACATCCCGCGGACCTCATCGAGAAGCAACTGGCCGCACAGTTGCCAGGACCGCTTCTCGAGGAAAGTCGTGGCGTGCTGGAGCAACTTCGCGCCGGTCAGCTCGTTGAGAAAACGCCACCGCTGCTGGACGCTCTGTTCAGGAAAAGCGTACAGCCGTATCTCGTATCGTGGTTTCAATACGACCCGCAAGCCCAAATCGAAGCGCTGAAACTACCGATCTTGCTGGTCTATGGCACAGGCGACGTACAGGTACCGGCAACCGATGGTGAGCTGCTAAAAGCCGCACAGCCGAACGCCACGCTGGTAACGATCGAGGGCATGAATCACGTGTTGAAGGACGTCAGAGGTGACTCATCCTTGGCGCAAACGAGCTACTCGGATCCTGCGCTGCCGTTGGACCCACGACTAACCAAATCGCTTGTTGCGTTCGTCGACGAACTCGACTGACGGGAAAAACGCGTCAGACCACAACGGCGACGGGCGCGGTCGGTGCGGTGTGGCGCACCATCGTGGTTGCGAGTCCGTCGATCGTGATTGGCTTGGTGAGATAGTCGACCATACCGGCGTCGAGACACTTCTCTCGGTCACCCGGCATCGCGTTTGCCGTGATCGCAACGATGGGGACAACATCGCCACCGACGTCGGTCATCTCCTTCAAACGGCGGGTCAGTTCGAGACCATCCATACCGGGCATTTGCCAATCCGTGAGCACGATATCCACGGGGTGTTCCCGGAACCGCTCGATCGCGGCGAAGCCGTCATCCGCGACCAGCACTTCGCAGTCGAGTTTGCGCAGCATCGCAGCAAGTACTTTCTGGTTCACGACGTTGTCTTCAACCAACAGCACTGAGGCGCCGATAGAGCGCTTTGCGTGCCGCGTCGATGTCGCGGCGACTTTATCCGTGGCTTCCACTCGACGGGCTGGCAGATCAATCATGAATGTGCTGCCTTTTCCGTACTCACTCTCGACGGTGAGACTGCCACCCATCAACCAGCAAAGCTCGCGCGAAATCGCGAGCCCTAACCCGGTGCCCTGATAGCGTCGTGAGTCGCCATCATCGGCCTGACTGAAAGCACCAAAAACATGGTGAACTTTTTCCGGCTTGATACCGATGCCGGTATCGATCACCTCGATGTGCCACATGTTGTCGGCGAGCTCGGGTGTCGTCAGTCGAACAGTGACCCCGCCCGTCTCAGTAAATTTGACGGCGTTGGAGACGAGGTTCGATATCACCTGGCGAAGCCGCCCGGAATCGCCAAGCGTCCCGGCATCGGGGTCACCGTGCATCTCAAATTTGAGCGTAAGATTTTGCTCTCTCGCCATACCCTGGAACAGGGTGACAACCTGCTCAGCGACCGTTGCGGGTCGGAAAGGCTCCTTGACCACCGTCATCTCGCGAGCCTGCATCTTCGAGAAGTCGAGCACATCGTTCACGATGGCGAGCAGAGACTTACCGCTGTCGGTCATCGTATTGAGTAACCGACGTTGGTCATCGGAGAGCGGGGTGTCATCCAACAGTTGTCCCATCCCGAGGATGCCGTTCAACGGCGTCCGAATCTCATGTGACATGGTTGCGAGAAAACGGCTCTTGGCCTCGTTCGCCGCTTCCGCATCTTCCTTGGCCTTGCTCAGCTGACGCGTGCGCTTTTCGACACGCTGCTCCAGTCGAGCCCGCTCTTTATCCAGAGCCGCTCGGCTATCGGTCAACTCATCGACCGTTGCGGAGAGCTTGCCGCGAGCACGCTCTAAGCGGCTGTGAACACTTCTCGCGTCCAGCCCGAGCACAACCGAGGCGCTTAGGTATACAGCGAGTGCCGCGATTGCCGCGGCAACCTGCAGTGGGCTCGACAATTCAGGACCGGCCAACCCATGATAGCCAACGAGGACTCCGATGATGGTGACGGCCATCAGCAAAAGGAAGAGCGCTGTGCGAGGCGTCACCCATCGGGTCGCCGGCACCATCACGAAGAAAGCGCCGTAAGTGATGAATATCACGAGCTCCGGAGACAGCAATGCCGCTGCCATACCAATCGAGAAGTGCACACAACACTGGAAGACCGTACCAACGACCGGTGTGTCGGGATTACGCTGGTAGAGCAAGTAGGCAATCGCGAAATTCGCAAGGCCTCCGATCGCATGCACGATTGGCCCGAGTAAAGAAGTGTCAGGGCTTCCAGCCACAAGCACCGCGAACAAGGCTGAGATCAATACGTACTGTGCGCTGCCGATGATCGCGATTCTGCCGAAGCCTTGACTGAGTCGGCCGCGATCGGTCGGGGCATTGGTAGTTTTCGGTTCTCTGCTCATCAATTGGATAGCGGCGAGGTCGAGCGTTCCTTGATAGTGACTCTGTGCGGCCTCGGCTATCGATCTATAAAGAGCACTCTCTCAGCGATCAACCAGCCATCGGCGGTCTTTGTCCAGGCAATTCGGTAGGTGCCCGTCATGGTGAGCACCGGTTTCTCGCCCGCAACCTGATGGGTGACCATCGCAATATGCTCAGTCGTGGCAGTTTGCTCTTCGAGTTCAACGAAACGAATACTGGAAAAATGGTGTCGGGATTGCTTGCCAGCCAAACGCACCGTATGCGCTGCAACCGCATAGTCATAGATTCGATCCCGCCCAACAATAGGCGCTCCCTCTAGCTGTTCACCTGCATTCCAGACATCGAGCCTGCCGTCTTCCGCGAATAATGCGGCAACACCGGCGGCGTCTTTCGCATCCCAGCGATGCGCATATTCAGCAATGCTATCTGTGATCTGCGAACGATCTGCGCTAGTGCATAGCTCCGAAGCGTCTTTTTCAGCGGCGAGTACAGAACTCATGGTCAGGCAAAGCGACAAACAGACTGTGCTTTTTAAATGACGCATGGCGAATACCTCGGTATCGATTGCACTAGTCGTCTGCCCCCGAACTAGGCGAATACCAAATCGGCGAACTATAAGCTCGCTCCTGCGTGACCAGCGGCACCGAATCCGGAACGCTCGCGCCAAGACGAACGGCATCATAGGCAGTCCAGCGCGGTGTTGGAATCTGCAGAACACGAACGTAGTAGAACGCCTCCTCGCTCGGATCAAAATCAGGATCTCTCCACACAACCTCCAGCGTTGCAGCTCCCACTGTGTTCTTCCACTCCGGTACCGTTAAATCTACGGTGCTCGTGACTGCTTCCAGCGAGCCCGAGGCGTCCAACTCGCGATCACCGGCCCAGGCCACATCGAAAACGCGCTCTTGACCTTGACCTGATTCATCAAGCCAACCCTTGATGACTTGCATACGATCCAGGTTTGCACCGAGCGCATCTCGCGCCGCAGCAATCAGAAACGAAGGCGCCTCCGAATCGCTCTGACCGAGCTCTCCGCCCATGGGAACGCCTTTGCGATAACCCACTGATGCCAGATCAGGATCTGCGGCATCACTTTCTTCGAAATCCCAGCCGCCAAAGAAACGCAGTGCGATTCGAGGCCCCGTCGTTGCGAAGGTCTCCCGACGCTCCATCGCATCAAAAATCGCCTCGCGCGTGTTATCGGTCGCCCAAACACCGGTAATACCGCCGCTGTTGTACTGTCCTACGAAGTAACCCTGAAAACCTACTTTTGGATTCACACCGCGCATATCGCCCGCTCTACCCGGTCGCGGTTCGTAGCGAGCAAATTTTCCGAAAAAATTATCCTCCTCAACGGTTGCAAGCCCCGTGTGTGTATCAGTACCCGCCTGCAGCCCAAATTGGAAAGGATTAAGGCCAATTTCCGACTTGAGCTCGAGGCCGCGCAATAGTCCTGATCGCGCGTATTCACCCGGGAGCATGTCCTCGGTCTTCGCAGACGATGCATCGAGGTTAGTCCAATCCCAAGTCTCAAAGTCGGCAAACTCGTCTTCGGGTGAAAGCAGTGGATGCGTCTCTCCATCGCCTTTGTATTGTGTCACCTCGTAGAGCGGCTCCCACTTTCGGCGACTCATCGCATACGCGCGATCGAGCGGTTTACAATCAGCAAACTCATCACACATGGGAAACATGCGTCCGTTCGATAGGTTGCCGTTGTGAGGTATTGCGAGTACATCTCCGCCTGTTTTTGCCTCATAGTCAGACATCCATTTCCAGAGATCTTTTGGGTCTTGGCTACCCCACGGTGGTGTCGCCGTGAACGGTTCAACTTGAAGTGCCAGGTCAGCGCCATCCTTGAAGATAACGTTCCGGTGCAAATTGTCGCCGGTCACAAGGGACGTCCACTCGTAGGCAATGAACGTGGTGAAGCGACCTGGGTCGTTGGCGTCCTCAGCCGCCTTGACAATGCGCTCCCAAACCTTCCGAAACGCAGGGTTGCCCGGCTGATAATTCAAGGCCTCAGGTAACCGTCCCTGTGCGAATTGCCTCACGAGCCTGCTTGCCGCTTGCATTGCGACAGCCCCACCCTGTTTGAACTCCTCGTGGTAACGCCTTGCCTCTGGATCCGCCATGATATTCGGCGCACCGCGCAACACGTCTATGATCGCGCCCATACCGTCAGAATGGTCGCTCACCACGAAGAAATCATACGGCCGAGACATTCGAACCTTTGCACCGGTGTTGGAAGTGACCGTCTCGCCTCTGGCGAATCGATATGCATCCTCCGGCATAAGACGAGTTCCCGCACCGCCTGCATCGCCAGATAAGCCGGTGTGCACATGCGTATCGCCGAACAAGAGGCGTTCCGGAAACGCGCGGTCAATGTTCGGCGAATAGTCACTCTCCTGGCCCAATGATGCGCCAGAAAGACCCATTCCAACCAACAGCAGTGCGACAGCAATTTCGCGTTTATTCATGTCCTTTATATGCTCTGGTATTACGCCCGATGGCGTGCGCATTCCTAGAACCGATAGGTTGCGAGCACATTCCATGTTCGCGGCGCTCCGAGAGCACACCGTTGAACCGAAGTATTGTTAACCGGATCTACAGCGCCGAGTTGAGCACCGAATGCCTGATCGAAAATCACCTGACAGTAGCCTTCATCACCGAGATTGTAGCCGAACAGAGTGACATCCCAGGTATTGTCAGCAGATCGAATACCCAGTCGCGCATTAAGCAACGCGTATGATCCCTGAATGGTCTGAGGATTGTCATTCGAGGTCGCACCTACAATCTGCTCATCGATCCAGCTGACGCTCGCACCTGCAAACGCTTCGAGACTACCTGAGATCGGAATACTGTAATCCGCCGCAAGAGATCCCTGCCACTCTGGTGAGAATAGCCGCCGCGCACCGGTCAGATCTTGTGGCGCACCTCCGGGCAGGCCAGGTGCATTACGAAAATCCGTGTACTCTGAGTCCAGATATGCCAACCCAAGCACCAGTCTCAAATTATCGGTCGCGAGCCAATTGACGTCAGCCTCAAGACCCTGGTGTCTGAGCTCGCCAGCGTTGAGCGTCACAAAAGAGACGCCATCGAATGCTCGATCCTGAAAATCATCCATGTCGGTTCGGTAAATTGACGCATTCGCGGTCATGCGGCCTTCGAGCAGCGTGCTCTTCACACCGACCTCGTAGTTCGTGGTGTCTTCTGGCGCGAAAACGCGACGCTCAGGACCTAACGGTGTTGCTGTTGGCTGGGAGTTGAATCCACCGGATTTATATCCGGTAGATATCGTCGCGAACAACATAGTCTCGTCAGAAGCCATCCATGATGCATTGGCAAGCCATGTGACTCTGGAGTCATCGCGTACCAAACCCAGTGTTGACTCGGGCTGGCGGATACCCGCCAACACAGGATTGAAGACCTCGTTGGTGTAGTCGGCTTCTTTCTCATCATTGGTCCAGCGCAAACCAAACGTTGCACTGAATGTGTCACTGATACTCCATGTCGCCTGACCGAACGCAGCAACACTCTGAAGGCCCTGATCAAAATTGGCCTGCAACGCGTCTACCTGTTGCGAGTTGGCGCATACCGTTCCAAGCTGGGCACCAAAGGCCGCGGCGATAGTTGGAATGCACAACGCAGAGCCTGCGCTGCGTGCTTCAAACACCGTGTAGTTCTCGTCGTAGAAGAACGCACCCACCAGCCAGTCGACAGTCTCTCCGCCTTTAGAAGTAAGCTGCAGCTCTTGCGAGAAAGTATCCGTTTCAAACAACGTCGATGCAGGCAATAAATCCGTGGCAAGACGAACATCGATATTAGCGTTGAGCGCCTCCCAATCCCGGTATGCCGTGATTGAGCGCAACGTCAGGCCGTTACTGAGCTCATGACTGATATCCAATGACAGTCCGTACTGTTGGTCGGTCAGCTGGTCATCGTGGTCCTGGTTGATCGTCCAATCGAAGGAATCAGATGTTTGTGGAGTATCGCCATACAACGCATTCAAAGTGCCAAGAAAGGTGGGTGTTAGCGTATCGTTAAGGACCTCGATACCCTGACCACCCGCGTTAATCTCGGAATAATCGAGAGTGAGCATTGCGGAAGTGCGATCGCTGATGTCGTACAAGAGTTTGGCGCGCGCTACTAGGTCGTCTCGCTCACCAAAGTCCTCGCCATCGAATGTGTTTTCGCCGTAACCATCGCGATCGGCGTAACGCACGGAAAAGCGACCTGCGAGACGGTCGGACAATGCACCATTGAGCGTCGCACCCAGCACGTAGGAATTAAAATTTCCTGCGCCCGCCTCAAGTTGAATTTCTGTTTCGTCACTTGGGTTTCGAGTTCTGATGTTCAAAGCACCGATCGGGGTATTCCGACCAAACAGTGTGCCCTGCGGTCCACGCAGTACCTCGAACGAGTCAATGTCGGTCAATAGACCGATTACCGAGCCCGGCCGCGGATAATAGACACCATCAATATACACACCAACGCTCGGTTCGATGCCTGAGTTACCTACCGAACCGATGCCGCGAATCACAATACGGTTGTTGGTCGCCTGAGCAGATGACTGGATTGTGAAATTGGGTGTTAGCCGAGCTACATCTTCGATCAACTGCAGACCGTTCTCCTCCAGAAAATCGCCGCTAAACGCCGTAATGGAGATTGGTACATCTTGGATACTCTCGGCGCGCTTCTGCGCTGTTACCACGATTTCCTCAAGAACTGCTTGTGCACTAGCTGTGCCTGAAAGCATGACCGCCGATGCGGTGAATGCAAACGCTCGAGGTTTTACGCCCATAGTCATTACCCCCCCTAGGTACTGCAACTCGAGGCTTGGTCCGAAAGACGGACGTCCTAGCCTCCAACGGCTTGAATATGACGACTTTGGGTGTCTGGATGCGTCCTGACCGATTGATCCGGACGAATTTCACGGATTTTCTGACCCGCTCAGGTCGCGTCGAGCGGTTTCTCCTCAAGGCGCTTGTACTGAGTAGGGGTCACGCCTGTCATCCGCTTGAATGCATCATAGAATGCCGACTTAGATTTGAATCCCACTTCAAACGCCAGCTCTACAATCGGAATATCCCGGGTTGCGGGATCGCGCAGCATATCCTTTGCATGCTGTATTCGATAGTTGTTTACAAAGCTGAAAAAATTCTGGCTTAGCTGTGAGTTGATCACTTGCGACACCTGATGAGTGGACAGACCAGCAGCTTCGGCGAGGTCGGACAAGGCGAGATCGTTGGTTAGATACAACTGCTGTCGCTGCATGAGATCCATCAGTTGTATTCGAAATCCCTGCGCCTCCTCCATGCTGAGACCCGAACGCTGATACTTGCCCTCTGCAGAACGATTATCGGCAATGACCTCCCGTGAGTCTGGCGATCGTCGCGACGTCTGCGGTCGATCTGATATCTCGGATTCGATAGCGGGACGCGCTGGTTGTGAGTCCGAGAGTCCGCTGACGATACTAGGCTGGAACAGTGCGGCAACTCCGATGCCATAAATGATGAGAATCAAGAAAATATTGTGGACATTGGCACTCAAGGCCGTTCTGTCGAAACCCTCCATCAACATGGCGGGAAACTGGAAAGACACCAGATACAAACCGAGATAAACGAAGATCGTTGCTGTCAGGAAATACAACCATTTCAGGTTCATTTGTTCGACTGACGAGAATTGCTGCCGCAGATGGACGTTGTGCTGCTTGATCACTCTCAGAACCAATAAGCAATAAATTGAAAACTGCAGTGGCAGGAGTAGATGTTGCACGGAAGTGCTAAGCACTAGCCAATACCAGCCGCCGAGTCCCTTGACTGCCGCTTCCAATGCAGGGTCATTTCGTGCTGACCAGGCATAACTCAATAATTCCACTTTCTGCTCATGAGAGAGCATCCAGAAGGGCACGCTACTAAACAGAAAAATCGCTGCCATGAGGGCGAAGTGCCAAGAGTAGGCAATGCTCACCGATCGACCTACAAGTAGGAGCGCATACAAAAAAAGCAGAGGCCCCCAGGCGTAGACCGAGGGAAACAGGACCAACGCAAAATTTGGTGCGTCCTGCCAGAAATCAATATGGACCAGTAACTTCTGGAGCACGCGGAGTGCAATCAGCAGCACGAGCAAGGCCATTACCTGATTCGCTAATCGGTGACCGCTGCGCACCAGTGCGAGACAGCCGGCAAGCACCAGACCCTGAAGGGCGCCGAAACCGTACAAGAAACTCACAACATCCAACTGCCCGCCCCCTCGCGAGTTGAGTCCAGAGTGCAGCCGCCCCAGCCTCCGCACGCACTGATGATTAAAAAGCAGTTGAGCTCCAAATGCCAGTACTCAAAGGAAGGGGATTATGGCGTTCTGGCGGATCGGTCCGGACGCAGTTTTTGCGCGCCTGAACTAAATTATATCGGCCAACTTCTTTGTAGTGGCAAACGTCATTTGACGTGAGGTAATCCGACTAATTTCCAAGGAGATTTCCACAATGGGGTCCAAGACGCTTCAAGGAGACAATGTCACCAGTTCGCCGCTGCTCGCGCGATTTGAGGAGACTTGCTCACATAATAAGGATGAAGTTGCATTTGATTGCCTTGGGCTGCGGCTGACTTTCGATGAGGTTGAATCACTCAGCAGCAAAATCGGCGGATACCTCAGAGACATCCCTGGATTGAAGCCTGGGGACCGAATTGCGCTGCAATTACCGAACATCAGCCATTATCCGATCTTGGCCTGGGGGGCTTTGCGGGCTGGCCTCACCATCGTCAACACCAATCCGATGTATACAGCACGCGAGCTGGCGCACCAGCTAAGAGACTCAGGCGCACGAGTGATTGTGACCATGCCGAACTCGCTTGATGTCCTCGCAGACATCGCAACGACAACGCATATTGAGTACGCACTGGTTGCTAGCCCTACGGGCAAAAGCCCTGCAGGCTTGCCGAGTTCCCTTTCAGGCGTGAGTGTAAGTTCGCTGGACGAGGTACTCCTTAATGAGATGCAATACCCGAGACCAAATATTCCAGTTACACCACACGATCTCGCCGTACTCCAATATACCGGTGGTACCACGGGCGTGGCCAAAGGATGCATGCTGTCGCACTCGAATCTTTTTTCGAGCTATCTCCAACTCACTGAGTCGATTCCACCGAAAGCCGGACAGCAATCGGTAATGATCGCTCCGATGCCGCTCTACCACGTATACGGCTTCCAGACTAATGTCGTCAGCTTCTTTCTGAATGGCGGAGCGTCGGTTTTGATACCGGACCCACGGAATCTGGACTCGCTGATCGACGCTATGCGCAGCCACCCGTTCACACATCTCGCGGGCGTCAACACGCTGCTCAACGGTCTACTACGCCACCCCGCTTTCGACACCATTGACTTCTCGCACCTCGAGTACGCGTTCGCCGGGGGTACGGCGCTTGCGCTATCTGTGGCCGACGAGTGGGAGGCACGGACTGGCGTACCTGTCTACGAGGGCTACTCGATGTCCGAGACGAGCTCCGCCATTTGTGTCAACACCAAGTCTGAACGCGAGCTCGGCACCGTTGGAAAACCACACTACGATACCGAAATCCGACTCGCCAATTCGCAACCTGCCGACGATAGTGGTCAACCGCGAGGCGAGCTTCTGGTCAGAGGGCCGCAAGTTATGCAAGGTTACTGGCAACAACCCAATGCAACCACCGATGCGATTGATCGCGATGGCTGGCTGCGTACAGGTGACATCGCAGTGATACAAGAAAATGGCTTTGTCAGGATAGTTGATCGCGTGAAGGACACTGTTCTTGTCTCGGGCTTTAATGTATATCCGAATGAGATCGATGCGGTGGTATCCAGTCATCCTGACGTCATTGATTGTGCGACGGTTGGCGTCCCGGATGCGAAGACCGGAGAAGCCGTGAAGGTCTTTGTGACGACGAGAAATGACCAACTAACGGAGGCGACGATTCGCGAGTATTGTCGAACGCAGCTGGCCGCCTATAAGGTACCCAAGGCGGTCGTTTTTCTGAGCGAACTGCCCAAATCTCCTGCGGGTAAAATCCTTCGACGCGAACTGCGAATGCGTGCGGATGAGGCAGAAGTCTCAAAATGATAGCAGTACCACTGCGCGCTGCTGCTCGAACCCTGCTCCTAGCCGCATTCGGTGCGATGCTCTCTGGTTGCGAAAAATCCGCAAACACTCCCGCTGCGCTTACAGTCGCCTCAACACCGACCGAGGCACAGACCGAAGAGGGAATGTTCATCTTCTGGATCGAGCACGTTATCGATGACGAACTAACCAATGGCGGCGTGAGAATTCGCGGAGGAGACGGCATAGCACTGGTCGATATTGATCGTGATGGGCACGTTGATGTTGTCACAGCTCAGGAGGATTCCAATCATCTTCGAATCGCGTACGGCACCGATAATCCCAATAACTGGATCCTCAAGACCATCGCCGAAGGCAGTGTCGTGGGCGCAATCGAAGACATTGCTGTCGCGGATTTGAATGGAGATGGCTGGCCCGACATCGCTGCCGCCTGCGAAGACGCTCACTTGGTCTATTTCGAAAACCCAGGAGACACGATAAGGGGCACCGTTTGGTCGAGCATCATACCGTCCATCACACAAGGGCGAGGCTCGTGGCTGCGGGTGTTTGCAGCCGACATCAACGGCGACGGAAAACCAGATCTCACCGCGGCCAATAAAGGTGGCGCGGACATCGTGCGACCTGGGGTTGATGCGCCGAAAAACGGCGCCACGTCATTAATCACCATTACCGGTGCACCACTAGACGACGATGCTTGGGCAGAACAAGTCCTCTTCATGGAAGGGATACCTAATACGGCGCTACCTCTGGATTTTGACAGCGACGGTGATCTCGACGTACTTGCCGCGAAGCGCGTCCGGCAACAACTAATCATCATCGAAAATCTCGGTGCCGAGGATAACGGAGAACTACGGCACCGGGCGATACCAATCCGAATCGCTCCAGCATTCGAGGCGCCTGAGGACTGGAGCGCACTGGCAAATGCCTTTCAGGCCGACGCGGCAGACATGAACGGTGACGGCCGGTTGGACCTGATTTTAAATGTCATCGAGATCTCCAAACACTATGCCGGACGGACTGCCGGACTTGGATGGCTGAAACAGCCTGCGGAACTATCGGATCCGTGGCTTTTTTACAGAATTGGAAACACGCTGCCTGACTGGGTAATCGGTATACATTTGACCGACATCGACGGCGACGGATCACTGGATGTCATCACTGGTGGATACTCCGGCATCAATGTTCTAGCCGGCACCTACTCAGGCGCGTCGCGTGACTTCGACGAGCCTTCTGTCAACGCGACGTCCTCAGTTGGGCGTATCGCTTGGTTCCAGAACCCGGGAAACCCAGAAGGCGAGTGGTACCGCCACGATATATCGCGTCGCGTACGTGGCATGTATGACATGTTCGTCAGCTACGACCTGGATAGAGATGGCGACCTCGATATCATCGCGCCCCGTGGCAATAGCGGGGAATTCGATGGTGTTTTCTGGCTGGAACAAGTTCGATCGCAGAGTCCTATCCCGGCATTGGAACCTGCTCGCCAGAACGAAAGTCGCCACTTGCCGTTGCCCCCTGCTAACTGGGCTGAGATCTACGACCGAACAGAAACCTACACCGCACCCAACAAGGTGGGACGCTAGTCCTATGCAACGAACAGCAGTTCAGCGCGAGCACCACCTAGGTAGTCGATACCTTCCCGGTCCGGCATGGCTGCACTTTGTAGCACTGGGGCTTGTCTTGAACCTCAGTTTGAAACTCATCTTTCCGGATCCACTCCCCACGCTTGGCCCACCAGATCCGCTGCGTATCCAGAGACAAGTTGCGTTACACGAAGCACTGACCGGCACGCGCGCAGGTTTATCAACGATCGAGAAGATCATCGACCTGCAGTTGCAGGAAGAGATGCTCTTTTCATTGGCACTCGATGCCGGGTCCTTCAAAACAGACCCGATAGTCAGTAACCAGCTGATTCGTAATATGCGTTTTCTTTACCCGAAGGATGATCGCAGCGACGAACAGATGCGCGTAGCAGCCCTTGCGCTGAATCTCCACCTAACTGACGAATTGGTACGGCAACGGCTTGTTCAGATTGCCAAACAAGCGCTCGAGTCAATGCTACCGGCGCAGCAAATCACCGAAGAGCAACTACACGCGCGCTTTGCGGAGCGCTCCCAGGACCTTCGCCGGCCAGCGCAAGTCAGTTTTTCTCATATCCTCCTAGATCCCACTGACCCCGCGATAGCAAGAACACTTCTCCTGCAACTGCAAGCCGGCGAAATCGACGAAGCGAGTGGCGCAAGACTCGGCAGACCATTTCTATCCGGTCGAGTATTCAGTGAGCTGTCTTGGGATGAGGTCACGGAAAGACTGGGTCTTGAATTCAGCACCGAACTGCAAGACGCGATTGGGCAAAACGCCACTGCTTGGATCGGACCCTTGAGCTCCCCGTATGGCCTCCACCTTGTGAACATCCGCAGCTATGCGACACCCAGGTCTCTATCACTCGACGAGGTGAGGTCAGCGCTACAGTCGGAACTCGCGCGGGAGTCCAGACAACGGGCTCTTGACGAGCGGCTTCGCAAATTGATGACTGGCTACCAGAAGGTCAGACCTTGAGATTATTGCTCCTGTTCTTTTGCATAACGTCAACGAGCAATGCTCAAGCGCATCGCTTTGCTCCGTCGCTGCTACAAGTCGAACAACTGACCACTTCTGACTACACCTTCCGCTGGAAGACACCAATTCAGAGCGTTAGCGTGACTCCGGTTTCGCCGATTCTGCCCGATGACTGTGTGACAGTGGAGCGCTCTCCATGGATACAGGAAGGGACGGGGCGCATACAGCAGACTATCGCTCGCTGTCGCTCGCCAAATCTCCAGGGGTCTACCATTCGCATTGAAGGCCTCGGGGAGAATCAGACATCCGCAGTCTTGCTGATCAAGCTAAGGGAAGGCGAGCAACTGCAAACTGTTCTGACATCGAAACAACCTAGCTACACAATCGACAGTACTACGACCGCATCGACGATTGCCTCTCGTTACTTGATGCTGGGTCTCTCACATATCGCGCGGGGTGTAGACCACCTACTGTTCGTTCTGGGCGTATTCTTGTTGGTGGGTTCAGGGCGAAACCTCGTCTGGACGATCACCGCCTTCACCGTCGGACACAGCATTACGTTGGCTGCGGTGACCCTCGGTTCGTTTCACTATCCAGTGTCTCTTGTTGAATTTGCGATTGGAGTCTCTGTATTTTTTCTTGCCTATGAGCTCACCCGCGCACCGGAGCAGTCGTTATTGAGAGCTCATCCGTGGTGGATCGCTGGCATTTTCGGCCTACTGCACGGCATGGGTTTCGCCGGTGCACTGAGCAAAGCCGGTCTACCCATCGACAACATCCCTTTTGCATTACTGTGTTTCAATTTCGGAATTGAACTCGGACAGATCGCTTTTGTTATCGCTCTTGCCATTCTCGCGAAGCTCGCTCACACAGCAGCCCTAGGACTTGTTCAACCTGCGCGGCAAACGGCCGTACTCGCTCTAGGTGTCTTGAGTGCGCATTGGTGTATCGAGCGCGGTGCGGTCTTGTTCACCTAGATTGCCGCCGAGTCCATGTGAAACGAAAAAGCCCCGCAAGAGCGGGGCTTTTCCTGGGTGCCTTTCGCAAGGCAAGTGCCTGGGGGTAGCTGACTTACATCATTCCGCCCATGCCACCCATGCCGCCCATGTCCGGCATTGCCGGTGCAGCAGCATTGTCGCTAGGCGCTTCAGCGATCATCGCTTCGGTGGTCAGCAACAGACCAGAAACCGATGCCGCGTTCTGCAGCGCGAAACGAGTCACTTTAGTCGGGTCCAGAATGCCGAACTCGATCATGTCGCCGTATTCGCCGGTTGCCGCGTTGTAGCCGTAGTTGCCGTCGCCGTCTGCAACCGCGTTCAGGACAACAGAGCTGTCGCCGCCCGCGTTCTTGACGATCTGGCGCAGCGGCTCTTCAACCGCACGACGCAGGATGTTGATGCCAACGTTCTGATCGTCGTTGTCGCCGGTGAACTCACCAGCAGCCGTAACTGCACGGATCAGAGCAACACCACCGCCGGGTACCACGCCTTCTTCAACGGCAGCACGGGTTGCGTGCAGCGCATCTTCAACGCGTGCTTTCTTCTCTTTCATTTCGACTTCGGTAGCAGCACCGACCTTGATCACTGCAACACCGCCGGCGAGCTTCGCCACACGTTCCTGCAGTTTTTCACGGTCGTAGTCGCTGCCAGACTCTTCGATTTCGCGGTTGATCTGGTCAACGCGACCTTTGATGTCAGAAGCCTGGCCAGCGCCGTCGATGATGGTGCTGTTTTCTTTGCTGATCTGAACTTTCTTGGCCTGGCCAAGATCTTCCAGCGTCGCCTTCTCAAGAGACAGACCCACTTCTTCAGAGATCACCTGACCGCCGGTCAGAATCGCGATGTCCTGCAGCATGGCTTTACGACGGTCGCCGAAGCCCGGTGCTTTAACCGCTGCCACTTTCACGATGCCGCGAATGTTGTTCACGACCAGCGTCGCCAGTGCTTCGCCTTCCACGTCTTCAGCGATGATGACCAGCGGACGGCCAGCTTTCGCTACACCTTCCAGCAACGGCAGCAGATCGCGGATATTCGAGATCTTCTTGTCGTGCAGGAGGATGAACGGGTTTTCCAGGTCAGCGCTCTGGCTTGCCTGATCGTTGATGAAGTAAGGCGACAGGTAACCGCGATCGAACTGCATGCCTTCAACAACTTCCAGCTCGTTCTCGAGGCCGGAACCTTCTTCAACGGTGATCACGCCTTCTTTACCGACTTTCTGCATCGCTTCGGCAATGATTTCGCCGATTTCGCTGTCAGAGTTGGCGGAGATCGTACCAACCTGTGCGATGGCGCTATCTTCCTCGCAAGGCTTAGACAAGTTCTTAAGTTCCTGAACCAGTTTACCGGCAGCCTTGTCGATGCCGCGCTTGAGGTCCATCGGGTTCATGCCCGCAGCGACTGACTTCAGGCCTTCACGCAGGATTGCCTGCGCCAGAACGGTCGCCGTCGTGGTGCCATCACCAGCAACGTCAGAGGTCTGGGAAGCAACTTCCTTAACCATCTGCGCGCCCATGTTCTCAAACTTGTCTTCCAGCTCGACTTCTTTTGCAACGGAGACACCGTCTTTGGTGACCGTCGGCGCGCCGAAGCTCTTGTCGAGTACAACGTTGCGGCCTTTCGGACCCAGGGTGACTTTTACGGCATTTGCCAGCGTGTTAACGCCCGCGAACATCTTGTGACGAGCGTCGTCACCAAAACGTACTTCTTTAGCAGCCATTCTCGGATTTCCTTCTTGAATTTGCTGTTATGAATAGATCTATCTGCGGATCGTCGGGCCTTAGCCCTCGATGACCGCCATGATGTCGTCTTCTTTCATGACCAACAGCTCGTCGCCGTCGACCTTTACTTCGGTACCGCTGTACTTGCCGAACAGCACTTTGTCGCCGGCTTTGACGTCCAATGCGCGGACTTCGCCGCTGTCCAGGATTTTGCCGTTACCGACAGCGATGACTTCGCCTTTGATCGGTTTTTCGGTAGCTGCGTCTGGAATCACGATGCCGCCAGGTGACGTGCGCTCTTCTTCCATGCGCTTGATGATGACACGATCATGAAGCGGACGAATATTCATCGATGGATCTCCTCTTCCAAATGTTTGATTTTTCGAACAAAAAACATCGAGCCGATGCTCGAATTGTTAGCACTCGCCCGAAAGGAGTGCTAATGATAGGGCCAATATGTGACATTTCAAGGGGTCAGACCCCTTTCTGGTGCGTCGCTCGACAGCGACAATCCGGCCTCGCAAAAACGAGACATCGACAACAGCCTCAAATACTGACGAAAGGTAGAGTTGCTGCGATAATTTGACGTTCAATCGGGTCAACTACGCGCATGAACACACGCATATCCAAATTGATCGCCGTTCTCGGCGCTTTTCTGCTGTCGGCTGGCGGTGCCGGCGTGGCAATCGCGCAAGATGAGCTGATCCCAGCGAACGAAGCTTTCCCCTACACCGTTGTAGTCGAAGGCGATGAGCTCGTGGTCGACTGGAACGTCACGCCCGGGTACTACCTATATAAAGACAAGATCAGCTTCGCTATCGAGGGCAGCGATGCAGAGCTGTCCGAGCCGCTATGGCCGAGGGCTACGCCGCACTCTGACGAGTTTTTCGGCGAGCAGCCGATCTATGATCAGGACTTCGTGGTCGTTATCCCCTATTCAGGCGAAGGCGACGCAGAGCTCGTCATCAAATCGCAAGGCTGCTCAGAAGCGCTCGGCATCTGCTTCCCGCCGCAGACATGGCGCACTGCCGTATCGCTAGTTGCTGCGGCAACGCCCGCCGCTTCCACATTGTCATCACCCTTCGGGGCGGAGCCACTCGGTCAGGATTTCCTGGCGCCAGAGGAGGCATTCCAGCCGATGATCGTTGGACTGGGTGGCAACGAGGTTGAGGTTGGATTCCAGATCGAGCCGGACTATTACCTCTACCGCCATTCGATCAAGGCGGAACTCGGCAACGAACGGGCCACCGCGGTCGCGCTGGACCTGCCAGCAGGCAAACCGAAGTTTGACGAATATTTCGGTGATACCGAGATCTACCTCAATTCGGTCATCGCTACGTTGGCCATCGATCGACCGGATACGACGGCGGGCCGCGAAACACTCACACTGACCTATCAGGGATGTGCTGAAGGCGGCATCTGCTATCCGGAGCAGATCCAGTCTTTCGAAATCACGCTTCCTGCCGGTGACGCATCGGCAGGTGTCGCGGCTGATGCCGATACGACGGGCTCTGCCGATGCGGGCGCGCCAGTTTCAGAGCAGGCGAAACTCGCCGCGCTGATCACAACCAGCAACATCTTCGCCGTACTCGGCACGTTTTTTGGCTTGGGTTTGCTGTTGGCGTTCACCCCGTGCGTTTTGCCGATGGTACCGATTCTCTCCGGGATCATTGCAGGCGACGGCGACAACGTGACGCCAGCGCGCGGCTTCTTCCTCGCGCTTTTGTACGTATTGGGCATGGCATTGACCTATACGATTGCAGGTGCAGTGTTCGCCAAGGCCGGACAGCAGGCGCAGACCGTATTCCAGCAACCCTGGATTCTTGCAACGTTTGCGGGTCTGTTCGTGGTTCTCTCATTGAGCATGTTCGGCCTCTTCGAGCTGCAAATGCCCTCCTCGATCCAAACGCGTATTGCGAACATCAGTGGCGGTCAGAAGAGCGGCACTGCGGTAGGCGCTTTTGTGATGGGTGCTCTGTCGTCGCTGGTCGTGACCGCCTGTGTCGCGCCTCCGCTGGTCGCAGCACTCGCTGTGATCGGCCAAACGGGCGACGTCGTGCGCGGAGGCCTCGCGCTGTTCGCACTCTCGATGGGTATGGGCACGCCACTGTTGCTTGTCGGTGCGTCGGCCGGGCGTTTGTTGCCCAAAACGGGCGCATGGATGGAACGCGTCAAGCAGGCCTTCGGCTTTATCATGCTGGGCCTTGCCATCTGGATGCTGGCGCGACTGTTGCCGCCAGGCGTTGTGCTGTTGATGTGGGCGGTTCTGATCTTCATGGCGGGCGTGTTCCTCGGTGGTTTGACGCCGTTGCCTGAATCGCCGCGCGGCGCCCAGCAGATGGGCAAAGGCTTCGGCATGCTGGCAATGCTCTACGGCGCCGTGCTGTTCGTCGGCGCACTGACCGGAGGCGAAGATCCGCTGCAACCAATGAAAGGTAGCGTGCTCGCCTCGAGAGGCGGTGCTTTGCAAGCGGAAGCACCCAAACTGCAATTCGCGAAGATCAAGACCGTCAGCGATCTCGAGAACGCCGTCGCCAGCGCTGCCCTGGAAGGCAAAGCGGTCATGCTCGATTTCTATGCCGACTGGTGCGTGTCGTGCAAGGAGATGGAGAAATACACCTTCACCGACCAGACGGTGATCGCCGCATTGGAAGACACCGTACTCCTGAAGGCCGACGTCACAGCGAACGATCAGGACGACAAAGACCTGATGGCCGTGTTCGGTATTTTTGGCCCGCCGTCGATCATCTTCTACGGTCCGGACGGTGTATTGCGACCTGGATATCAGGTGGTTGGATATATGGCCGCCGAGAAATTCAGTGCACATGTCGATCGCGCCACCTCGCCAAACCGCACTCAGACGGCAGCTAACTGATATCCTGCCCGGATGAAACACGCACCGATCTATCTCGCGGTAATCGCAATCAGTTCTCTTGGCGGCTATTTGGCCGGGACGAGCCTGCGTGCGAATAGCGAAACGCCCGAAATCGCCCAAGCGGGCGCAGTATCTAGCGCAGCGGCTGCCGCCGCTGCCGCAGCGACGGACGCCGATCCCTCTGCACCGGACATCAAGATGCCCGCGCTTGGCGGTGGCAATAGCGGCATCGATGATTGGGACGGACAGATTCGTCTGATCAACTTCTGGGCGACGTGGTGCGCACCGTGTCGACGTGAGATCCCGTTGCTAAAAGCGCTGCAGACCGATCAAGCGGTACCGGGCTTACAGGTGATTGGTGTCGCGCTGGACGAGATGGATGCGGTCGCCGAATACAACGCGGAAATCGAATTCAACTATCCGGTGTTGGTTGGCGACGTCGGTGCATTGGAAATCGCCAATCAATATCGACTCGAGTTAATGGCGCTGCCGTTTACCCTCGTCATCGCTCGCGATGGCACATTGCTGAACGCTCACGTCGGTGAGATCGATGAAGACGAGGCAGCGCACATAGTGGGCGTGCTTCAGAAGCTGGATCAGCAGCAAATCACTTCTGCTGAAGCCAAGGAGCAGTTGGTACTCTAAGCGAAACAATATTCGCGTCGTGCATGGATTGAGGAGCGCAAGGTGATCCACTCTTTCTTCAACAGCTTCTTCAAGCTGGAGGCCGCCAGCGGCATCATTCTGTTCTCTGCAGCGGTGCTCGCCATGATCATCGCCAACTCACCATTGGCGAATTACTATGATGCTCTGATCGCACTCGAATTTGAGATTCGTGTTGGTACCTTCAGCATCGGCAAGCCATTGCTGCTGTGGATCAATGACGGCTTGATGGCAATCTTTTTCTTTCTGATTGGTCTTGAGCTTAAGCGCGAACTGATCGAGGGACAGTTGCGAGATCCCCGCCAAGTCATCCTGCCTGGTGCCGCTGCAGTCGGTGGCATGGCGATTCCTGCGCTGATCTACGCGTGGGTCAATTTGGGAGATCCTATCGCGCTGCAAGGTTGGGCAATTCCCGCAGCGACCGATATCGCGTTTGCGTTGGCGATCATCGCACTACTCGGCCGCGGTGTACCGCCGACGCTAAAGGTGTTCATGGTCACCATCGCGATCTTTGATGACGTCGCCGCCATCGCGATCATCGCGATCTTCTACAGCGGCAATATTTCCCTGACTGCGCTGGCCATCGGCGGCGCTTGCTTACCGATATTGTTTGCAATGAATCGATTCGGCGTCTTGCAAAAGACGCCCTACCTGCTGGTTGGGCTGGTGATGTGGGTCGCCGTACTGAAGTCCGGCGTACACGCCACACTGGCCGGCGTGTTGCTCGCGTTCTTTATCCCCATCAAAGGCGGCGAAGACGGTCACTCACCATTGCATGTGATGGAGCATGCGCTGCACAAGAGCGTGAACTACTGGGTATTGCCGATTTTCGCGTTCGCGAATGCCGGACTGTCGCTCAGAGGCGTATCTCTCGATTACGTACTGCATAGTGTTCCCCTTGGCATCATGCTCGGTCTGTTCTTTGGCAAACAGATCGGCGTCATGGTCTCTTGCGGACTGGTCGTTCTTCTCGGGCTTGCGAAACTGCCGAAGGGGCTCAGCTGGATGCACATTTATGGCACCGGGCTACTTTGCGGCGTCGGCTTCACAATGAGCCTGTTTATCGGCTCGCTGGCCTTTGAGGAGACCGGCGTGAACCTATTATTTGACGAACGGCTAGGCATCATCCTTGGGTCACTGGCCTCAGGAATTGGTGCCTATCTCGTGTTGAAACGAGCGAAGTCTCCGACACCCGCGGCAGGTGCTTCGGAGCCCGTTGCCGCGAGCTAACTCAGACTCGCGCCTGGAGCCAGCTGACCAGGTCGTCGAGGACTTGGTCTTGTTCCGGCTCGTTGAAGATCTCGTGATAAAGACCCGGGTACTGCTTCAGGGTCTTGTCGTCACTGGACGAGCGCTTGTGCAACAACTCTGATCCGGACGGAGCTGTTAGCGTGTCGGCCATCCCGTGCATCAACAACATTGGCAGACGCAGGTCGGCGGCACGTTTCTGGATCGCTTCCATCGCGTCGAGTAACTCCGCTGCCAGCTTCGCCGTGATCTTTCCGTTATAGACCAATGGGTCCTCGAGGTATGCGGTCACCACCTTACTGTCGCGGCTGATACCGTTGGCATCCAATGCCAACACGCCCACCTTCGGCGCAATCTTCGAGAAGACCCGCCCGAGAAACACCTGCAAGAACGGTGGGGGTGGATCGGCGATAATCGCAGGTCCCGACAACATCAGCGTTTTCAGTCGCTCAGGCATCTGGACTGCGCAGGTCGCAGCGATCAGACCCCCCATGCTATGCCCGAGCAGATGCACTCGATTCGCGCCATGCGTGGCAAGCAGCATATCGAGCAATTCGCTGATGCCATCGGTGAAGTCAGAAAACGAATCGACAAGATTACGTACCCCGGGCGACCGTCCGTGTCCGATATGGTCGAGACCGTGAACCGCAAAGCCCGCGGCATTCAGACGCGCCGCAACATGGGGGTAGCGACCGATATGCTCGGCGAGACCGTGCACGATGACGACATGCTCATCGGTCGATGAATCGGGCATCCAGCTCGCGTGATACAAACCGGAGGAAAGATTGCCTTCTGTGAATGCGCTCATAGTTGACCCAAAGACTCGAGAAACAGATTTCGTACATGGGCGACATGCTCATCGATGGTCTCTGACTGCCAGTCGTCGGTTTCGACAGGCTCGAGTACATCGACAGCGACCGTCGCCGGATGGAACATGAAGTCGCCCTTGGGCGATACGTCTATGGCGTTTCGAATCACCACGGGCACGATCGGCACACCAGCCTGCATGGCGAGGTGGAAGGCGCCCTTCTTGAACTTACCAAGACGCGTGGACACCGTACGCGTGCCCTCTGGCGCCATCACGACAGACTTGCGCTCAACCTTGATCGTGTTCACCAGCTGCTTCATCGACTCGATCGCTTTCGTCGCATCGCTACGGTCGATCATCACCGTGCCCGCCATCTGCATGATTTGCCCAAGGACCGGCACCTTGGCGATCTCCTTTTTGCCGACACCCGCAACATCGCGACGCAACAGCCGCGCCATGATCACAACATCGGCCTGACTCTGATGGTTGAAGACAAAGACCGCGGGTCGTTGGATCCAGAGATTGTGCTCGCCCGTAACTTCAAGGTTCAAACCGATCAGCGCGCTCGCGACATCCGCGAACAACGACATCGTGAAATTCTGCGCTGCATTCCTCGAACCCGTGAGCGCCCAAATGGGTAGACCGGCAAGAAACGACGGCACCATGCTTCCCGTCGCGGCGACGGTGCGCAGCAAGTCGGTCGGACGCGGTCGACCACGACTCGCGAAGCGACGAACCGGCCATCCACGATTCTCCGCCTCTTCGACCAGCTGCGGATTCGGGTTGAGCGGACGGGGCTGACCCACGCGCTCGAGCAGCGGCAAATCGTCGGAGCTGTCCGAGTAGAAATAACTCTTGTCGAGATCGATTCCGGTTTGCTCGGCGAGCCGCTCGGCGGCGGTGACTTTCCCGGGTCCGAAACAGGTGGGACGAATGATCTCTCCCGTCAGCCGGCCATCGACGACTTCAAGCTCACTGCAAAGCACATGCTCGACACCTAACTCTGCAGCCGCGGCCTCGACTTGGTATCGCGTCGCGGAGGAGACGATCGCAACCGTATGCCCTTTTGCTTGATGAGCCTCGATAAGCCCGCGCGCCTCGGGGTAGATAACCTTGGCAATATGACGTTCGAACGTGTCCCGACCGAGGTCCTCGAGTCGTGACTCGCTCATACCACCGAGCAGTCGGGCACTCGCCACCAACAAGCCGGAGAAACCCAGATTGCCTGCTCCATAGCCGACACCGGCTGCTGCCAGTTTAAGCGCCTGCTCGCGCGTCAGTTCTCGTTGGCGCAATTGCTCTCGCAAAAAAGAAAAAACGGAAAAACCGGCAATGAGCGTGCCGTCGAAATCGAACAGCGCACCGATTTCCGGCCCCGACGGACCCTCATCGATTTCGCGAGTGATCTCGCCATACAACCTCATGCTGCTTCTCCTGCAAGCGCCAACGCATTGATCAAATCATCGCGTAAATCATCAGCCGATTCGATCCCTACCGATACACGCAGCAGACTCTCGGGCACCGGGCTTTCCGGTCCTTCGATCGATGCGCGGTGCTCGATCAAGGACTCAACCCCACCGAGTGATGTCGCGCGGGTGATGACTTCGCAGTGCCTTGCCACGGACAGCGCCATCGGCGCGCCACCCACAACTTCAAACGCCAAAAGACTGCCAAATCCACGCTGCATCTGTTGGGCAGAAATTCGGTGCGCCGGGTGACTCTCGAGCCCCGGGTAGTGAACTGCTGAGACCCATGGATGGGATTCGAGAAACTGCGCCAGAGCCAGCGCGTTGGCACTCGCTTTGTGCATGCGCACAAAGAACGTTCTCAGGCCTCGCTGTAGGAGCCACGCGTCCATCGGTCCGGGCAAGCCGCCCGCGTTTTCGCGCTCACGCAGGATCATCCGCCAGTGGTCGTCATCCTCGCGCGTTGCTAACGCGCCGCCCAAAACGTCGCTATGACCGTTGAGCGACTTTGTCGTCGAGTGCATCACGATATCCGCGCCGAGCAATAGCGGTTGAGTATGGAACGGCGTGGCAACCGTCCCGTCGACAGCGAGGCGTGCACCCGCTGCATGGGCAATCTGGGCCGCATCGGCGATGGATGTAACGATAAAGACAGGATTACTCGGCGTCTCGATCCAGACGAGTTTCGTCTTGCCTGGGCGCATCGCATTCCGCAGCGCGTCGAGATTACCCGCCGGTACACTCGTGATCTCGATCTGAAAGCGTTCGGCGAATTCGTGAACCCAAGCGCGCAGGTTGTAGTACATCTCGCGCGGCAGCACGATGTGATCCCCGGATCGAAGTGTCTGGAAAACGATGCTTGCTGCGGACATGCCGGATCCGAAGATCCGGGCGTCGGCCGCACCTTCCAGCTCAGCGATCATTCGTTCCGGGAGCCGAAAGGTTGGATTCTCCGCACGCGCGTAAATATGCGCGGGATTGATCAACTCATAATCGGGCGTGCGCGCAAATGTGGTCGAAGGATGGATCGCCGGCATCACGGCGCCCGTCGACTGATCGTGGGTATGTAACCCGTTCGCCAACCAAGTCTCCAGGGAAGTTTTTCGATCGTGTTCCATGCGCGCGAGTATACGCGACTGCGGCAAAAACCCGTCGCGCGGCACGCGGGCAAAAAAAACCGCGCGAGGCACATGGCCCCGCACGGTTTATTTGATCGCGAACAGTAGCTGCTTAGCTGATCGTGAAGGTTCCGCGCATTACTGACCAGTGGCCCGGGAACGTGCAGATGTACATGTACTCTGCATCAGGATCCAGGTCGCTAAGCGAGAACGTGACGCTGTCGGACTCGCCGCCACCAATGATTTTGGTCGCCGCGATGTAGCGATCTTCGCCTTCCGCCAGGTAGTTGCCGTCGACGCCCGCTGACATGCCAGCAGTCGCTACCGCTTCAACCTGGTCTTTCGGAATCAAGACCCAGTTGTGGCCCATCGCCGCCTTCGGCAGGTTGCCGGTGTGCGTCAGATTCACGGTGACCGAACCGCAAGAAGCAGGTGCAGAGATAGAAGACGTGCTGAATGCGAGCTGATCGCCGACTTTCACGTCGAAGGTGCAGCCTTCGCCACCCGTTGCAGCTGCAACGGCTTCAGTCGCTTCCTCAACCACTTCTTCGGCTGCTTCCATAGCGTCGTCGGCCATCTCGCCAGCCGCTTCCATCGCATCGTCAGCCATCTCACCCGCTGCTGCCATCGCGTCGTCGGCCATTTCACCGGCCGCGTCAGCTGCTTCGTCAGCCATCTCGCCTGCGGCGTCCATGGCGTCTGATGCGGTTTCTGCCGCTTCATCCATAGCGTCCTCAGCGGCTTCCGCAACAGCGGCTGTCGCTGAGCTACCGCTATCATCCGAGCCACCGCACGCGCTCAATGCAAATACAAACATCATGGCGCCAAACAGCGCCGCCAGTCGTGTTGAAACCATGTCTAGATATCCTTCAGGTTCATTTGTTCGACAGATACCCAAATTATTGCAACTGCGCCGCGCGATCACAAGCTACCTCTCAAGTGCACAGGCATAGACGATCGGTATCAGCATATTGTCAGCACTTAGACATTCACGGATTTCAAGCGATCGTCTTGAATTCACACTCGACAAATGAGAATCATTTGCATTTAGTTGCGTAGATTGCCATATTCGACCTTCTCCCGCGTAACGGCATGACAAAGACAGTGCAATCCATTAACAGCGTCTCGCGCCCTGTGCACAGACCCAACCTTACTGGCGTCCCTGAGACGATGCTCTGGCCGCTTTGGCATCGCGCATCCGAACAAAAGCGTTCCAATCCGTTAATCAATGATCCATTAGCTGCAGACCTGGTCGATACGATCGACTACGACTTTCGTGGCGCGTTCGGCCCGCCGAATGCGGCCCACGTGATCCGAGCAGCGCTCTCGGATGAGCTCGTGCGAAAGCACATCGCATCTAGTGAAGGAAAACCGGTAGTCGTGTCACTCGGTGATGGACTCGAAACTCAGCCCTGGCGCATTGACGATCAGCGCGTGCGCTGGGTCAGTGTGGATCTTCCTGAGTCGATCGCTTGCCGGCGCGACCTGTTGCCCGCGCACCCAGGTATCAAACACATCGCTGCATCGGCATTGGATCCAATCTGGTTGAAGGCCGTACCGAGGGACTCCAAGCCGTTTATTTCTGCAGCAGGATTATTGATGTATTTCAGTGAGTCCGATGTCCGACGGCTTCTGACGACGATCGCAGATGAGTTTCAGCAAGCGACGGTTTTCTTCGACACCATTCCTGAGATCCTCTCACGCAAAACTCGTAAAGGTTTTTTTGTGACCCCGCGTTACCGAGCGCCGGCCATGCCTTGGGGCATCGCGATTGACGATGTACGCGACTTCATTGCACAGATTCCGGGCCTCGCTTGCGAGCGCGCGTTAACCTACGGAGAGGCTTTCCCTTCTCGAACACCGGTGCTCGCCAAGCTGTCCCGAGTTGGATTTCTGCGTCGTCGACTCGCGCCGGGTCTGGTGGTCGCAAAGTGTGTCCCGCGAAGCTTCGATCGGAGTTACAGATGAGCGCAGTGTCTACGCCGACTCGTAGCACGCGCTGTGAATACTCTGCGCGAGAGCTAATCCGACTCGGTCAGTCCGGTGCGCTCGCGATCTGTAACAAACACGGCGCCCCGATTGTAGATAGTGTCGATATCGCGACTGATACCAACGGCGCGCCTGTGTTCGCATTGCAGCGCGATGCATCAGTGTTTTCACAGCTTCAGACACGACCTGAATGTGGGCTGCTTGTAGAACCGCTGGTCAGTGGCGACTTCGACCGTCGCCAGCGAGTCTCCATCCGCGGCTCCGCTTTTCCGGTGGGTACACAGAGCATTGAACGTGTCCAATCGAGGTTTGCTCGCAAACACACGACGCTGCCTTCCGATTTTTTCAAGAACCATTCGATGTGGCGTCTGGAGATCAGTCATGCGACGTTGGCAGGCGGAACAAGTGGCCCGCGCGAACTAAAGCGCGCCGACCTTCTTGTTGATCTCGAGAACTGGGAAGCATGGCATCTCATGGAGCACGGTGCTGTCGAGCACATGAACGATGATCATGCTGATGCGACAGCGCTGTATGCGACCGTATTGTGTAACCAACCCACCGGCGACTGGCGTATCACAGGACTCGATCCTGAAGGCATCGATATGGCGTGCGGTGAATTTCACGAACGGCTCACCTACCAAACCCCACTGGAAACCGCAGCAGCGTTAAGACCGACGCTAGTGGAACTCGTTAAACATGCGCGACAATCGAACTAACGATCAGCGTTTTACGCCCATACGTGCGGCGACCACGTCAGGATCCAATGTATCGAGCAATTCCATCTCTGAGCTGAAATCCTGACCACGTGTAAAAGCACCAGGCGTGACTAACGTCTCGATACCTGCGGCAGTAGCCGCGCTTGCGGAGGCAGCGCTGTCCTCAATCGCCAGAACCTGCTCGCTAGGTAGCCCTAATCGCTGCAGCGCAACCTCATAAATTTCCGGATGCGGTTTTGGATTATCACAATCCATGCGCGTGAGCACAGACGAGAATCGGTCGATCGGCAGCTCCGGCGACGCACCTTTCGCAATCGCATCGATATTCGCCCTGAAGGTGGTGGTGACCAGCGCGATCAACAAACCAGCGTCCAACACTAGTGCGATGCTTTCCGCGACGCCATTCCTGAGTGCAACGCCTCGTGAAACTTCAGCGCACGCAATTTCAGTCTTGCGTGTATGGATGTCCTTAACCTGATAATCGGATAGCAGGCCGCCGGCCGCATCACTGAGCGTGGACAGACGTTTTTGCCCACCGGCGTCTTTCAACAATTGACGGTAGGTGTCCTTATCCCAGTGCCAATTTATGCCAGCCTCAGCGAAGGCTGAGTTGTAGGCTCGCCGTTGTATATCGGAAGTCTCAGCGAGTACACCAATCGAACCAATGAAAAGCGCGCGTTTGTTCATGGTCGCAATTCTACCGGAGAAGGGTGCAAAACAAGACAACGACAGGCGACCAAGAGGCCGCCCGCCTCTGCATTGGTTTACCAGCTTTTCTGAATACCGAAGGTCAGCATCTCCTGCGTCTCAAGCTGAGGCCCGTTTAGGTCCTGCTCAACTGGCACCAGGTACTCAATGGCGAGTCGCCAACCCTCAAGATCACCTTGTCCGGCGATGTTGAGACTGACGCCAGCATCCCAGCGCGAACCACCGAAGCGGTCCGGGTCGGCGGTTTGTACTGGACCTGCGATGAGCGGATCGCGACCCGATATCTCGCCTTGATCCGAATAGGCCAAACGCAACGCAACGCTCACCGCATCGCTAAAGCTGTAGCCCGCCCACCCCGTCAGGTGATGAAGATCGCCCAAGCGATAGTTTTCATCGTTATCGGCCACCCGGAAGGTACTGCGCCACTGCGTACCCCAGTTGAAGTGTTCGGCGAATCCGGAGTAGCTGAGACCGAGAATTGGATCCCAACTGCCAGAACCGAGCTGCATCGGATAGGGCAGACGGATCGTTGGGCGCATGTTCATCGGCGTGAGGATGTCATCGGTCTCGTCGATACTGCCGGTGGGCACAGACAGTCCCACGATGCCGTGAAGCTTGTGATCCGGGTTGGTGCCGATATCAATCAACGCCGAAACGGTGGTGTCGCCGATTCCCGATGTCTCCGTCGTAAAGGTGCCGAGCACCGCGGTACCCATGCCACCCTGATACGTCAGGTGATCCATATCCTTCTGGATATAGTTCACCATGCCCATCACGGTAATACGGTCCGTGGGTGCAAACATCACGCCGAACATATGCATATCCATGTTCATCTCGACGGGCACGACACGTAGCGTCGGCGGTTGCCCTGGATTACCGAGAAACCGGTTGGGGACGGTTGTTGCGATTTGATCGGGAGAGATGGAATCGCTTCCTGAAAGGTTGCCCTCCATCGGCATCGACATGAATCGATACGAGAACATCCACTCACCTTTATCGTGTGTGTGATCACCCATCACCCCGATCGGAGCGTGAGCGTCGGCGCGTGTGGTCTGATCGTGATCGGCATGGGCAAACTGTGCAGCCACGAGCAACGTGGCCAGCATTAATCTGGTCTTGTTCATTGGAACCCTCTGAATCTGATTGGGCGCACACCGTTCAGGCGCACGCAAGTCACTCTAGTGTTAAGCGAGATTCAGACGATGACGGGCGGGGCTCGGGCTCGGGTGATCCATAGAGGTTGAGAAGGCCGAACGTTGGCATGATTGCGTTCGTATCTGCCCTGCGAAAGCGGCGCAACGGGCTCGAGGCTAGACGCCGAACCCAGATGTAGAACCGGCGTCAGGGTATCTGCAAAATCACAGTTATCAGCGCCCGCCTGCACCGGCGCCATTGCTTCGGCATGGCCATGGGCATGGCCATGCGAATGATTATGATGCTGCCAAAAACCTTCGAGGCCGTCTGGGCAAACGATCAGGAACTGTCCACGCGTCAGATCACCCGGCATGAAGCCGCGCGGCACGAGCGCGCTCAGGCAAACGCTAAAAAGAATCAGACTGGCTGTGACTCGAACACGCATGTACTTAAGTTACGCGCTCTCCAGCGTGTTAGCTAGATGGTTGTTGAGGGCTACCCGGTCCAGGTCTCCACGACATCTTTCAATTCGGGACGCGGTCGTTCTTTGGGCGGCTCGACCGGTGTGCCAATATGCATGAATCCTGCAATCGCATCATGCTCAGACAAGCCAAGCGCCGCATGCACCGGTCCATCGTATGCCGGACCGCCGGTGAGCCACTGCGCCCCAAAACCCAACGCAGCCGCCGCGATCAGGATGTTCGTGCAAACCGCACCGGCGGACAGGTGCTGTTCGATCACGGGAATACGTGCAGCTTTTTCCATATTCGGGGTCGCTATTACCGCGAGCAATAGCGGCGAGCGTGTGAGGCGCGCATGCGCTGCGTCCACCATGACATCGTTCGCTTCAGGGTTTTCTGTAACGAACGATGCGCGATAGATGTCGGCCAGCTTCTGCTGACCCTCCTTGCACAACACCTTGATACGCCAAGGCGTTAATTTCGCATGATCTGGCACGCGGGTTGCGATCGCCAGAATGGTTTCGAGTTCTGTCGCATCGGGCGCCGGCTCGACAAGATTCGCCGCAAGCACCGATCGTCGGTGCTGCATGAATTCAACCACAGGTCTGTTGGCCATTTTCATCTCCGTGATCCCGGTGTCTCCGGGACTCTCGCTGGAAAAATGGTAGCCGATTGTGTGATCCAACATCGTTCTAATTCCCGTTTTACTCGCACGCAAGGTGCGATCACATTTCCGTAGCGCTCAACAACCAGACCCAGCTGGCTGCGTACGCGCCGAGCAATATGGCCAGCGCCAACAGATACCTAACAAACTGGGTTAGAAACCGATGATTACCTGATGGGTTCACGAGCCGTCCTCAGCCTTCGAACATTCGACATTCGGTGGCAGATCGTTACTCACCACCAAGTGCAATCGCCTTGAGTCGTTGAAACTCAGCCCAACAGGCGAGAGGAAGTCTATGTATGCACGTGCAATCCGAAAAAACGTCGTTGCCAGACTGCCAGGGAACAGATCTTCTGCGAGACGGTATCCAAGCTCCGCATCACCCTGTTCGACCGCCCGGAACATTCTCGTCAACTGCATCTCGTCGGCAGTCGTCAAATCATCGTCGGGTGTCCTTATTGCGAGCTGGCGCATCCCGGTCGTTGAGGCAAAGCACATCAACTCATTAATCACGGGCAAAGCAGGTTCGGCACGGTGGTGGCGATACAAAGGTCGCAGTACACAGCAGGCGCACTCCTTGCCCTGAAACGACAAAGTCCACTGCCTCACGCTGATCAACAATAGCTGCGCTCCAGCCGATAAATGCTGGACCCGCATCGTGTCGCTGCACGGCTGTTGATCGAATCGATAGGTCTGTCTCATTGCACAACACTCCCCTGCGTAACCGCTGTCTTGTGAGATACTTCCAATGTGGTTTTCACCGTGATGATAATGATTCTCATTGTTATTATCAATGAGAATCATTATCATTTGTAATAAATGTGAACCAGTTTTTGGAGATCGAAATGAAACAACTGATTGTTGGCCTGGCATTGATGTTTGCGGCAGGAATGGCGAACGCTGCCTGTGAGGTGAATGTTGAGGTCGGCGACTCACTGGCCTTTAGCGAAAGCAGCATCACTGTAGAAGCCAGCTGCGACACTGTGACGGTGAACCTGAAACACACGGGTTCATTGCCTGCCGCTGCGATGGGTCACAACTGGGTCCTGTCCAAGACCGCTGATTATCAAGCCGTTGCGAACGATGGAATGGCCGCCGGCCTTGACGCGAATTACCTGCCTGCAGATGATGCTCGTGTACTGGTTTACACAAAAATCATTGGCGGTGGAGAAGAAACCAGCGTGAGTTTTAGCCTGTCAGATCTTGATGCTGGCGAGAGCTACACATTCTACTGCTCGTTCCCTGGCCATACAGGTCTAATGAACGGCACGTTCACGATCTCCTGACACCAGAAGATATCGTCCGAGAGACCAGCGCGCAGCCATGAGACTCGGAACAGCGGCCCTATGGTGGGGCACCCTGGGCTTCATGGCCTTGCTCGTTGTCGGCATCCAGCGCATGTGGGGCATTGCGCTGGATAGCCTCTCCTACTCCTGGACCACCAGCCACTACGCACTGCTGATTGTGAACACGGTCATGATGGCCTGGGTTGAGGGGTATCGAGGCTTCCAGCAGAGCTTCTCCCCACGATTCGCAGCGCGCGCGATTTCCTTGAAGCGCAACCCTTCGCCACTTGGCTTTGTGTTTGCGCCTCTGGCATTGATGGGATTTTTCCATGCACCCATGCGCCGAGTCATCGGCGCGATCGCGTTGACACTGGGCATCGTCGCGATCGTGTTGGTTTACCGAGCATTCCCCCAGCCTTGGCGGGGCATTCTCGACTTTGGCGTTATTGTCGGGCTGTCTTGGGGCGCCATCGCAACACTGCTCGCCGTTATCAACGCGAACGCACGCGGAACCGACGTCGACCCGGAGTGGCGGCCCGCCGTCGACCCGCGCCTGCCCGATTCCAGTCGCGCATAACGCTCAGGCGAGCGTTTCCATTACCGATTCAAAAGTCTCAAGATCGGGATGACCCAAGTACGTGCCACTAGGCGCACTTGCCTGACGATGTGCGAGCTTGAATGCCTCAGATTGCGTCCAGGCCTCGAACGCTTTGCGCGACTCCCACACCGAATGCGACGCATACAGCGTGTGGTCATCAAGAGATGGCCCTTTAAGCAAATGGAATTCCTTGAAACCGGGGACTTCGGATAGGTAGGAATCGCGCTCCCGCCACACCGTCTCGAATCCCTCTTCCATTCCCGGTGTGATTTTGAATCGGTTCATCGCAATGAACATGTCACTCTCCTGTTTGTAAACTCAAGCATGTACCAGCAGCCGCTCCAACCCGGAGTGCCACTCGGTGGTGATCGGAGTGTCGTAGACCTCCGATAAAGTGTGATCCGACAGAACCTCTCGAGGCGCACCGGATGCGGCCACGCGGCCACGATCCAGCAATATTGTGTGGTCACAGAATCGCGCTGCCTTCTCGAGGTCGTGTACAACAAGGCACACGCCCACATTGCGCGTCGCCGCCTCACGCAGGTGTCTGAGCACCAGCAATTCATGGCCAATATCAAGACTCGCTGTGGGCTCATCCAACAACCAGACGCCGCCATCACTAAACGTTAGGATGCCGTCGACCTGTAGACAGGTGCGCGCGAACTGAACTCGCTGGCGCTCACCACCGGACAACTGATCGAAGCGGCGCCACAGCAGGCCGTAGACCCCGCAATCACTCGCGATGCGTTCGAGGCGGTTCGTGTCCAACGGTTGCAGGCCGCGGAACGGCTCCCACCCCATTGCGATGACTTCATGCACCGGGTAGGGAAACGCCATATCCACGTGCTGACTCATCACCGCACGAGTCCGCGCCTGTTCTGCTAAAGATAGATCGTTTAGCGGTTGCCCGTCGACCAGAACCTCACCACCGGCGACCCCCAATGAACCCGCCATGGCATGCAGCAACGTCGACTTACCCGCGCCATTCGGCCCCACGATGCCGACCACCTGCCCGCGTTGCACAGATGCATTGACACTGTCCAACGTGACGCGTTTGCCACGCCGAACGCTAACCCCGCGGACTTCAATCATGCGCGTGACCTCGCTGATGCGATTAGCCAGAGAAAAAACGGTGCGCCGAGCGCGCTGGTGACGAGCCCAACCGGTAACTCGGCAGGGATAATCACAATCCGAGCAACCAAGTCCGCAAGCACGCTCAATGTGGCGCCCAACAATAGCGAGCCGGGGAGCACCCATCGGTTGCTAGGTCCAAGGATCAACCGAACGATATGTGGCACGATCAAACCGACGAAAGCGATGATGCCTGAAACGGCTACTGCGGCACCGACGGCCGCAGCGGCGCTGATAACGGTCACCCTTTTCAACAAATCTACGTTGATCGATAGATGGCGCGCCTCAACCTCACCGAGCTGCAGTACATCGAGCGCGCGTCCTCGAGACACAAGAATCCCCGCTGCCATGACGATGACTGTTGCTGCGGGCAAAACTGTTGTCCAGGTTGCTCGACCGTAGCTGCCCATCGTCCAGAACACGAGCGTTCGCAGCTGCGTGTCGTCACTTAAAAACTCAAAGCCACCGATAGCTACCGTGGACATCGCGTTGAGCGCGATACCCACTAGCAACATTGTGCTGACTTCAAAGTTGCCGAACCAGCGCGCGAATGCATAGAGCATGCCGGTCACGGCAGCTGCGCCGGTAATCGCCGCCAACGGAATGAAATACGGCATCAGTGCCTCTGCTACAAAGCCGGCACCGAACACGATCATGAAAATCGCACCTACGGCAGCACCGCCCGAGACACCGATGAGCCCAGGGTCGGCAAGCGGATTACGGAACAACGCTTGAAGCGCGGCGCCAGCTGCCGCCAGACCTGCACCACCGAGCGCTGCGAGCACGACCCGTGGCAACCGAATGCTATAGAGCACCGTTTGCTCCATCGCGCTGGTTTCAGCAAAGCCAAGCACACCGGCGAGCGACAGCGGTATCGCACCGATGCAAATGGCGAGTGCAACGCCTACGACCAGCGCAACAACCAGCGCGAGAATCAGCGGTGGTCGCTGTCCGAACGCGGGTTTCGTCACCTCACGTGACGCGTCTGCCACCACCGTGTCTGCCATTACTCGCTCGCCGTGCCCTCTTCGGCGCGAATATCGTCGGCCAGCTGCGCCGCCGCGTTGAGCGTTCGCGGCCCGAAGCCGAGCATCGCCATACCGTCCATGGCAAACACGCGACCATTCTTGGCAGCGCTCGTGAATTTCAAGGTTGGGTGTTCCAGCAAACCTTCCACACCGCCTGCCGCATCAAGCCCACGCTGGGGGATCACAAGAAAGGACGGGTCAGCCACAATCATCGCCTCTCGGGATACTGGCTTCCATCCAGACATTTGCTCCAGCGCATTGCTCGCAGACATCATCTCCAGAAGGCCGTCACCCGATGTCTCAGTGCCTGCAGCGATGAGCGTACCGTCACGAATGCCCAGCAAGATAGCGCCACTGGGTTTGTCCGAGGATTGAACCGCCAACAACGTATCGGCAGCCGGTTTTAAGCGCTCAGCGATATAGGCTTCTGCGGCCTCTGGCATGCCAATGAGGTCGCCCACGCAGCGGACTTTGTCAATGATGCCCTGCGAATCGTGCTGCTCTCCGAGAATGGCAATTGGTAAGCCAGCGGCTCGCAGCTGGTCGAGAATCTCGGGCGGGCCGGTATCGTCCTCGCCTAGCAATAAAGTGGGTTCCTGCGAAAGCACGCCCTCCGCCGACAAGGCACGGACATAACCGATCTGTGGCAACTCGCGGGCCGCCGCTGGGTAGTTTGAGGTGCTGTCCGCAGCGACGATTTTGTCGCCAGCTCCGAGGTCATAGATGATCTCAGTGATCGATCCGCCCGCCACAATAATGCGGCTGCTGTCTGTGTCAGCGCTGATCTCGGGACACTGTTGAGCCTGACTATGCATAGGAAAAAGTAGCCCGAACAGAGCGATAACGAAGCCGTGTTTGATCATCGGTTGGTGCTCCAGAAATTCCGCAGCCCACACGCTCCGCGGCACTGCTCCAGATTGGAAAAGCGTCTTCTATACCCAGCCACTCAGAATATAAGTCACTGATTTTCGACAATAGATCGACAGTTCAAATGGAAAAACAAATGAGAATGGTTCCCATTTGCAAAGGCTAATTGAATCCGGCACGCTTGTAAATTCGATTTTTTTGAAAGCTTGGGAGCGGGACAATCATGGGCAGTTTTCGGCATAGACTTTTGGCGGTTTCAGCGTTGACTGGACTGTGTGCAGCCTGCGCCGCGGCGCCAGATACGGTGGTCGAAGCGGTTGAGGATGACGCCGCACGCGCGCCCGTTGCGGAGACTGAACAGGAGCGCCCTTACATTTTCGGTTGGATGTTTGCGGACACGTCGGACATGGAGCCACGGGGCGGCACAACCAAAGGACCTTCCGTCACCCCCATCTCTGGCACTTCGGCGGCATGGGATGCATTGCAGGAGCCCGGACTCAGCAAACAGGAGAAAGACCGACGGGCGATCCTCGCGATGGCAGGCGGTTATCGAACGAGTTTTGATTTTCTGGAGACCGCAGGATTTACGGAAGGTTATGAACCGCCAAAGCCCTACCGTTCGTGGGGGACTGAACACGTCTACGTCGTCGAAGACTCACCCGAATTTGTCAGCCTGCAGCATATTCTCGTCATGTTCTTCGAAGACGAGGACGGTCAGGTGCAAGGCCCGGCGGTGGTCAAGCACTGGCGCCAGGACTGGCAGTACGAAGACACGCAAATCAACGTCTATACGGGTCATGATCGTTGGGAACAACGCCAACTGTCTGCCTCAGACGTCGAGGGGACCTGGAGCCAGGCGGTCTATCAGGTCGATGACTCACCGCGCTATCAAGCCGTCGGAAACTGGACCCACGACCAAAACTTTTCTGCATGGGAAAGCGGCGAAACGTGGCGCCCACTACCGCGTCGAGAGTTCAGTGTCCGTTCTGATTACCACGCTTTGATCGGCACTAACCGTCATACCATTCTGCCGACTGGCTGGTTGCATGAGGAAGACAACCTGAAAGCGGTGCTGATGCAAGACGCAAAAATGACCGACGAGCCAGTTGCGTTTCTTGCACGTGAGGCCGGCGTCAACCGATATGAACTCATCACCGATCATGACTTTTCCGGCGGCGACGAATATTGGGAAAAATCCGCAGCGTTCTGGTCAGACGTTCGTGGTGCGTGGGATGCACTACTCACCGAAAACCCGAAAGTCACCAAACTCGAAGTGGAAGGCATGCCGATGCTGATGGAAATGTTGGTGTATTCGAGCGAAATCGAAATCTACGATTCCGAAGTTGGAAAGGCTTACATCGCCGAGAAGTTGCAAACGCACTACGAGTGGTAGTGCGTCTGCTATCTGATCAAAATGAATAGATCGCGCCAACTGTAGCGGTGCGCGCCGTGTTCGGGCGCGCGCCGTAGGGTGTTCTTCCTACGATTTCCAGATCATCCGTTAGATTCTCCACGGTCGCCGTCAGCGTCAATTTCTCCGACCAGCGATATTGGAATGCTGTATCGACGATCGTGCTCGCTTCAAGCTCCTCGAAGGCATCACAACTCGCTCGTGCGCAGGCATCGCCCAGCAAGTTCAGCGAAAGGAACGCGCTCCATTTCTCCGAGGTTGCACCAACACTCAGCAAGCCCTGGTATTCCGGTACATATGGCAAGGGGTCCCCAGCGCTTACCGCTCCGAAGAAGTCGGTATCGGCAATATCACTATCGAACTCAGCATCGATCAGTGTCATCGTCAGCTGGACAGGAAACTCGATCCGCTCTCCAGCTGCAAAAACATGCTCAGCTGCAAGCTCAATACCGACCACTGTCGCGGCGTCGCCATTGAACGCATCACCAACCTCACAGTCAACCCCCGAAGATGATGTGCACGTGCCGACCAGATTATCGTAGTCCGTTAGAAACAGACCGACGTCCAGGCTGGTTGATTCACCGAAGAAACGCGCGCCCAATTCGTAGTTGATGCTCTCCTCTTCATCAACTCCAGGCGCATTGCTCGGTGCCGAGAATCCTTTGTGCGCACCGCCATATAGGGACCACTGATCGTTGACAGCATAGGCCAGACCAATTCCCGGAATGACCACTTCAATGTCATTTTCGCGTTGGTCCCGAATATTGGAATCTGCGCGCGAGGATGGGTCAGTCGTGAACCCAGGTCGAGTCTCCCAGCGCGTACGATCCTGCGCTATGCTCTCGAATCGAACCCCCGGCGCGATAACCCAGTTACCTACTTCGATTTCGTCTCGAACATAGAGTGCGATCACATCAGCATCCTGCTCTTGGTTACCACCATTGCCCAGCAACCCCAGATCATCCAACACCAGCTCCCCATTGGTTTGCGTGTAGGTGCTGTTGCGTTGGAGACGTTCCGAGTGATCGGTGTGGAAACGCAAGCCCATCGCAAGGTTGTGCGTTGCATCGCCCCAGCCCAGAATCCACTTCGCGTCGAATTCCACACCCGTCGAGTAGTACTCACGCGCGTTGGAGCGGATTTGGATTGCACCATCAGGGGTATCCCTGCCGTTTAGAATGGCTCGCAAATCGACCGCCATTTCGTTACCAATGGCAACGCCGCGATTCGCTGCCTGAATAAACTGAAACCAGCTGACACCGTTGAAGGACTGAGCATCGGCTGAGCCTGTCACGTCGTAGCCTTCAGTCTTGAACCAGTCGCGTTCAAACTCGTTGTGATAGAGCGATGTCGTCAACTCAAAGTCGCCACGCGACAGTCTATGCCGTATCAAGATTTGATCGTGAGTAGTGTCGATGTTATCGAGTCCCGATATCCCATACCGCCGAACCGGGTCAGCCACGAAGTCCTCATCGGTAAGTCCGAGATAAGACTGATCAGAATCCTCAGTCGCATGTTGAAGCTTCAAATCTAGGCTTTGGGCCCAACCGCCGCGCTCATCAAATTCGTAACGCAACTTGACCATGTAGTCCTGCTTGGACAGACCCGTGTCTCCGCCGTTATCCAAGGTCTGGAAGCCATCGCTGCCCCACTGATGGGTTTCTACCAACCATCCGAATTTCCCGTCGTTTTGTCCATAGTGTGCATGAACCCTCCAGGTCGCATCTTCGCCGATCTGAGTGTTCACGAATCCGGCTCGCTCCTCGGGAATTGGCGTCGATAACAGATTGATGGCACCACCAACGGTATAAGGACCCTCGGTGATGGTCGCGGGGCCTTTGAGGACCTCTACGCCTGCCAATCTACCCGCAGTTGGGAAATAGTATGCGGCGGGCGCGGCGTAAGGAGCGGGCGCGATCAGGATACCATCTTCCAATAGCGTGACCCGCGCACTTCGCTCGGAAGCGGTCCCTCGGATGCTCAGATTTGGCCGCAAGCCATATCCATCTTCCACCTGTACTGTGACGCCAGGCGCGCTTCGAATAATTCTCTGAATATCCGTTTGATTGAAACGCAAAATTTCTTCCGCAGAAATCAGCGTGGCCGCCCCGGTCAACTCACTAAGTGCATCAGGATCACCGACGATCGTCACTTCGGCGAGTGGAGCGTGATCTGCACTAGAGTCGCTCTCGTCCGCTTTCTGCGCGTGCGCTCCGTTGCATGCAATCGCCACCGCGATCGGCAAGGTTAGTCTCATCAATTTCATGGGTAAGGCCTGTATCTAGATCGAAGCAATCGTAATGTGGTTATCAAACCGAAGGTCGTCGAATCGCTTTCGACGTTCGGTGTTTTCGATAAGTGTGTCCGCGGCGTAGCGACGCAGAATGCCGCGCCCTGAGCTGATAACGAACTCGTGACTATTGGCGTCGAACGTCACGCCCGCCGCATCGGAGATTCGTACCGTCTTGAGGTGCGTACCTTTCCTGGCGTTCCAAAACGTCACGCGGTGCCCGCGCGGCGCTGTTACGACGGATATGCCGCTGCGCGGCTCGCAGCACACGCTTGCAGTGTAGGATTCCAGCGCCCTCAGGTCAGCCGAGTTCGCCGTTAGTGCTTCGAGCTCTCGCGCCTCACCCGTCGACCAATTGGCGCTCACAACCAAAGCAGCATCCTCAGCAAGCCCTTCTTGCTGCTGCAAACCAACAAGGGTGGTTCCATCGTTGAGAATATCGATGTGCCGGACACTGCTCTCATTGAATCGTGGTGTTCGCTTATCGATCAATATCCCGCGCCGGACATCAATCTGCACAAGACTCGGTGTCATCGCACCAACATTCAGTGGCACTCGACCGTAATCGGGATGCGTCGCGATGCCACCATTCGCCACCACGAGATTGCCGTTGTCCGGATGCCAAACCATCTCGTGTGGGCCTATGCCGAAACTTGGGAAGGTTGTGATCGGTTCGAGCGTCGTGCCATCTCGAACAGTGATCACACCATCACCCGTTTCCAAATCATTTTCACTCGTCAGCAGTGTGCGCCCGCCTGGACCGTAGATTGCGTGACCATAGAAGTGGCGATTCTTTGCGGCCTCCATGACGCCCAACAGTTTCCCGTCGCTCCAGCGAAACTGAGCAATAGTGCGCCCTGGTCGCCGCGCGACAACCGTGAGTACCTGGCCATCGGGCGACACCAATGCATCATGACCGCGCTCAGGTAGAGGGACGACGTAGTCGATCTCATCCCGATCGCTGATCCTGACAGCCACATATTGATCACCGGCGGTCTTTGCAGCGCTAACAAGCGCGGCCCGCGGCCGAACACCTATCGAGCAGGCGCCGAGAGGTAGTGCGCCAAGTCCGGCAACGATGTCGCGACGGGTGAATCGCATCAATCGCCGTCCTGATTGTTGAAGCCAAGGTTCACATCCGCTGCAACGGCCGCGTCAATGAATAGGTCCGCCAAATCCTGTAACGATGTGCGAATGGTATCAATGTCACCTGTACTCGTTCCCATCAGGATCGATTCGAGCGATGAATTTAGCGCGTCGATGCCGGTTTCGGCCTGTGCCAACTGAGCGTCCAGTTGATCCGCAATCGACTCGGAATCATGCGCGCGACGGAGATAATCACGGAAGCCGTAATCGGTGTCGGCGGGACCGCGATCAAGAAATGCACGGATCGCAGCAACGTTCACCTCCAGATTTTCACGGGAAAACTCTGAACGGAATGACTCGGTGGTCAGCGGCCCCGTCTGCTGAGGCCGCGTGACTTTCTCGTCGGCTACAAACTCAGTCTCCTGCGCGAGACTCTCGAGGATACCGGTCAGAACCTCCGTGCGATCCATGAAAGTCCCTGAACCCGTCGCGAAATCGCTCTGCAACTGACCATTCAGCGCCCACGCTGCTGAGAGTTCCTGCGCCATCGTGTCGAGATTCTCAGTGATTGCGACCGCAAGACCACAGCGTCTCTGACCGTCAGTAGCGTCGTCGAGACCACCCAATTCGAACAGCAGATATTCAAGCGCCGGCAATCCTTGCGCACCAACCGGGCTGTTGGAGACCCTTGCTTCGTCGATCGGCTGAACATCGTTTAACAGACTACTGACGTTGTTGAAAACCGCGTTATTGGGGTCGGGAAAGAACTGAATTCGAAAACGCCGGTTCTGTTCCTCAACCGGTCCAATGCGGACAATGGTCACGCCTTGCCAAGCGAGCATCGTATCCTGCCAAGCGGACTGCAACGTCGAAATCATTCCGCTTGCGGGGTCTGCGCAGTATGCAGCCATATCGGTCTCAAGTGCTGTCGCAGCCAAAGCGAAGTTCTCATAACGAGGGGCAATCACTCCTGTGCCGAGCGACTCGAACAGCCGCTCTTGTTCCTGTGCCAGCGTCCCCACGGCACCCAGCGGATCTGCTGGGGGCGGAGGCGTTCCTGTCGGTGGCGGCGGTGCCGCACCACCACCACCGCCGCCGCCGCCGCATGCGGCCAACACCACTGCGAGCACCAGTAGGCAAACGTGTTTTGTAAGAGTGATAGCACGATACATCGTCTTCTCCTGTCTAAAGGGCAAGAACAAATGACGCCAGAGCATCCTGTTCAGCCTCGGAAAGTCCTAGAAACTGTGCGGCAGCGCGCGCGCCCTCACCGCCATGCCATAAGATCGCTTCGTGAACGTTTGTTGCACGACCGTCATGGAGCAATCCCGAATCCGGATTCAATTCAAGCGCGATACCTAGCGACCACAGGGGTGGAGTACGCCACTCGCTGCCTGAAGCGCTGCCTTCAACGACACCGTCGGCAAGCATCGGTCCCATGTCGTGTAGCAAGAGGTCGGTGTACGGCCAGATCGTTTCTTCATTGCCACCGACGTTTACCGTGTGTGATGGCACATGACAGGCGTCGCAACCTGCGCCCGCGAACAGCCGTTTCCCCAATCGTCGCTCAGCTGTCAGTTCCCTCGCCTCCGGCACAGCCAAAGATGCGGTGAACGTCACTACATGATCGAACAACGGCGCATTGATCTCGTGATCACCCCTCGGTCCTGCGCCGCTTGACTGCTGCAGGCAAGTCGCTTGATTGCGCTCACAATTCTCTTCAGGTTCAAGTGCGCTCGTGATGCCGATGTCATTTCTGAATGCATCAGCGGTTTGGATGGCCACGGTTGCTTGAGACGCCTTCCAGCCAAAACGACCCGGCATCACCTCTCCCGCATTGGTGTCGACCCAATTTACGCGTCCAGATATCCCATCGCGATCCCGATCGTCGGGGTCGTCCAGCTGCTCAAGTCGCGCCGAAGGAATCGCTTCTAGCAAGCCTAGACCAACGATGCCTGGGGCAATTCTCGGTGCGACCAATTCATCACCCAATGCGACATGGATTTGTTTCAGCACATAAGAGGATTCCGGCACCGGCACTTGTCGAATCTCCACGTACGGCCGCGGCTCACCTTCGAAGAAACCCGTCAATCGCGTGCCGCGCTGCATATCGTCGAATGTTGCGCGCGGCTGCAAGTGCGTACCGAAGACTTCGCGCAGCTCGCTATGATCGGCAATCCGATAAACGGTCGAGAAGGTCTGCGCATTCTTGAGGAGGCTATCGCCACGGCCAGCATCCTCATGGCAAGCCAAACAGGATCGCGCACTGAACAGAGGGCCAAGTCCGTCTCGAGCCGTTGTAGATGAAGGTGAAGCTACCCATGGATCACGGAACAGCGCGAATCCTGTCCAAAAGTCGAGCTCGCGGACGCGGCTCATCACCGGAGCCGGTTTCACAAAACTCGCACCGGTTAGCCTTTGGGTCGTCCAGCTCGCCCCCGGCGAAGGTAGTTCATTGACTGCATCTTGCCTACAGGATCCGAGCGTCGCGGACACCATAACCACCAGCAACGCGAGGCTAACCCGGTTCACAGTGACTCCAGGAATGCGTACAGCGCATCGCGCTCGGGTTCTGTCAGTGCAAGTACCGCGTTCAGGCTGGCTGTTGCCTCACCACCGTGCCAGAGCACGGCTTCCTCGAGCGTGCGCGCGCGTCCATCGTGCAAAAACGTGGCCGCCGGGTTAACCGTTTGGGCAAGCCCGATACCCCAGAGCGGTGGCGTTCGCCACTCGGTGCCATCCGCTAACAAGTCAGGCCGACCGTCAGCGAGACCATCACAGCGCAGGACATACGTGCAGTTTTCACCAGCTGGGCAAGCCGAGCCATTCTCGAATTCCCTCGAGACGGGCAAGCAACTGCCACCCATATCGTGGAGCAACAAATCCGTGTACGGATAAATATCCTGATTGGATAGCACTTCAATCGGTCCAGCGTCCGGCACCAACCGATTGATATCGATATCGCCCAGGACGCTGCCTGCGGCGACACCGGTTGTAAACCGTTGTTGGTGACAACTGTTGCAACCGGACTCGAAGAACAGCGCGCGCCCCTCGACAATCTGCGCATCCCAACTTCGCGTATTCTCGTCATATCCACGACGATCCGGAACCGCTAACAGGCGGGCATAAAACTCGACCAGCGCCAACTCGATATCCGACGTGTCAACGCCGTCTACATACCGATCTGGTTCCAGCAACGCGGCGTTAATGCAGGAGCTTTGGGCGGCCGTACATGGTTCCTCAGGCGCGAACGAGGATGTCGCACCCATATCTCCGCGGTAGGCGCCAGCCGTCTGTTGCAATACGCTGGAGGATGTTGCCTTGTGGCCATAACGTCCGACGCCCTCTGTGCCCGTGGTTTGGTCGAAGACTCGGTTGGCTCGACCGGAGATTCCATCACCGTCCGCGTCATTCGGATCCTCATTTGCGAGGATGGACGCTTCAGGTATTGCACCCAGTAGGCCTAACCCGATCATCTGCTGAGCGAGTCGCGGTGAGAACATCACGCCGTCGGTAAAGTCACCATAGCTCAGTTCTTTAATTTTGTAGATCGGGCGCCGCAGCTCGTAGGGCGCCCCATCATTGTATGTGCCTGAAACGGTCTCATATTCGACAGTTGCAAAAGCCTCTCCAATGGAAGCAGTGGCTCCACCACCGAAAGAAGACAAGCCCGCATCCGGATCATTCCCTTGAAACGACGCGACACCGAAAGTATGTAGCTGCGTGCCGTAGATCGGATCGGGAACGACATTGTTGTTTGCATCGTTTCCAAGACTGATCCGCATAAACATGGCATCAAAGGGAACTGACGTACTCGCCGGAACACTGCCGCGCCCGTCGCGAATATGACACCCCTGGCAGGTAGGGGCATTCATCAATGGCCCCTGCCCTTCCTGATCGTTGCGAAACAGTGCGTTGCCGCCTTTGAAGTTCGCGTCAGCAGCGAAGTCTCTTTGGATCGCGGGCGGTGCCTGGCTGAACGCCTGATCGTTCGATACAGAAGTGCCTGCTTGATCACCCGAGAATCGCTCAACGCTGGTTAGCGGAGGCACAACGGGCTCCGGCGGCGGTGGTGGTGGTGTACCGATCGGGTCGGGAGGTGCGGAACCGCCACCTCCGCCGCCACCACAACCGGCGATCGCCACGCACAAAGCCACCGTACAAAATGACGCACGCCGCCCTTGGAGGCGGCGTGCGCTTTCAGGTTTGCGGACCTGTTCGATCAAATGTTCTCTTCCGTATCCTGTCTCAGGTCACCAACAGTGACGCCAAGGTCCGAAATAACCGTCTCGAGCACATCGGTTTGTGCTGACAAAGCCTGGATCGAACCCGCAATGTTTGGCTCGTTGATGCCGAGCTGAATTTGGGTATCGAACGGCATGCCCGCCTTCGCCATATCATCGATCGTGCTGATGCGGATCATGGTGCGCTCAAGCGCGGCACGGAACGCGTTGGACGTGCCGGTGAAGCCTTCAGCAATCAAAAGGTCATCGATGCCTGCACCTTCGACAACGCTGCCATCGACGCGAACATATCGGCCAAAGTATGCGTTCTCGATGCCCATCGCGTTGGTAACGATGTCGCGATGGGTGTTGTCCGAGAAGCAAGAGTGCTCGTCTTCCTGGCTGTTCGTCAGCAGCGCGATATTCATGCGCTCGCCTGCGAGCTCACCAAAACCGAGGCGACCCATACCTTCCAGGATTTTCGCCAACGACACGTCTCCGCCAGCAACGAAATTTGCGTAGTGGTTGCCGGTGCCATTCGGATTCCAGGCGTCGACCAAAGTCTTCAAGTCGTCAACCAGAAGCTGAGAGACCAGCACCAGATATTCACCGCGTCGGGTGCAAACGCTGTCAGCTTGACCGTTTCCAATCCCGCTAGTGCAAGCGCCGCCAGTCTGGTAGTCGCTCACCGGACGCTGACCACCGGTGGTGTCACGCGCGCCGGTACCCGACAAGTCAGCATTCAGATCCTGCCCCCAGAGGAGGAATTCGATCGCGTGAAAGCCGATGGTAAGGTTACGCTCGTCACCGCCAAGTTCGTTGTTGTCACGAAGGTTTTGCTCCGTAATCGCAAACGTCGTATCCGAAATGATGTTGCCGGTAACGGTGTCCGTGCTGTTAGGAATTTCCGGGCCCGCGTCGCCATCTACCGCGGCAGCAACGTAATCGATCAGCGCTTCGCCAAGCGGCCACGCATTAATTGACCCCTCGGGTCCATCACCTTCCTGACCGAGCGTGCCACCATCCGTGTTGTTGTCTAACAACGCATCGATCGGCCCGACACGAAACCGGTAGACTTCAGTCTGGCCGTAGGGTTCATTCGCCGCCAACCACGCGGCCTTAGCCGCATCAAAATTCTCTTGGGTTGGGTTCGCAACCAAAGCTTCTACCGCACCCTGAATGGCAATTGCCGCAATCCAGGAATCACTGTACGCCGCATATGCGATGTTCGCATTCGTTGTCACGACATCAACTCGCGTAACCGCGCTAGGTACTCCAGCCGGGCCCTGTGGTCCGGCTGGTCCAGCGGCGCCCGTTGCGCCCGCAGGCCCTATAGCCCCGTCGTCCCCTTCGCATCCCGCTAGCGCGCCAAGCACGAGGCAGGACGCGGTTATTAATAATTTACGCATCAAATAAACCTTCCGATAAAAATTTCTAAAAGAATTAAGAATGAAAACGAGAGTCATTCTCATCTAATGGTACCAACTGGAAGCGCTCTATCAACACGTATCACCTGTGCCCGACTAAGGCCTCCCCCCTGTGACGTGGAGTGTGATGTAGACAATTATTCGCGTCAACCGATGGTACAGATCGTTTTTTTCGACAAGAACTTGACCGCCCCAAATTTTATGGAATTCTCGATCAACGCAGCTTCGACAAGGTTTTTGTCTGCCTAGCTAGCCGCGTTGGGAATAACGCCCTCGACGCGGTCTTCGAGTTCCTCGCTCGCCTGCTCGAGCGCCGCTAGCGTATCGTCGTCGGGTTGCCAGTAGTTGCGATCGGACGCTTCCAGCAATCGATTTGCAAAGCGACTCGAAGCCGTTGGATTCAACTCGGCAATGCGCCGACGCATATCTTCATCGAGCAGGAAAGTCTCGGTGAGCTTTTGATAGACCCAAGGCTGTACCTGACCTGTCGTTGCAGACCAGCCCATCGTGTTGGTCATATGCACTTCGATCTGGCGCACACCTTCGTAGCCGTGTTCCAACATGCCTTCGTGCCACTTTGGATTGAGCATCCGCGTGCGCGTTTCCAAAGCCACCTGATCGGAGAGCGTGCGCACCGTGCCCTCACCATGCGTCTGGTCGCCGATGTAGACCGGCGGTGCATCGCCTGAGCGGGCCCGCTTGACCGCGCCTGTGATGCCGCCGAGCGTGTCGAAATAGTTGTCAACCGTAGTGATGCCCAGTTCCACAGAATCTAGATTCTGATAGGCCAAATCGACATTAGCCAGTGCGCTGTTCAGAAGCGCCTGCTGTGCCTGTGGGCGACCGTCACAACCATAAGCGAAGCCCTTGCGTTTGGAATAGACATCCGCCAGTTCATCTTCGTCGTCCCAGCGACCGCTCTCGACGAGATAGTTGACGTTGGAGCCGTACGCGCCCTCATCGTTGCCGTAGACTCGAAGCGCGGCAACCTCGAGAGTGCAGCCGTGCTCTGCCTGATAGGTGAGTGCATGCTTGCGAACAAAATTGCTATCGATCGGCTCATCAGCAGACGCGGCAAGATACGCTGCTTCTGCGAGCATCTTGATTTGCAAGGGCATCAAATCCCGGAAGATTCCTGACAGCGTCATCACGACATCAATCCGCGGGCGACCCAGCGCTTCCAGATCGATCAGCTGCGCGCCAGCAATTCGGCCATAGCTATCGAATCTGGGCTCCGCCCCGAGCAGCGCAAGCGCCTGGCTGATCGGACCACCCTCACTCTTCAGGTTGTCGGTACCCCAGAGAACAATCGCGATCGACTCTGGCAGGCCATTGCCTTCCGCCAAATGGCAGTCGAGCAGACGCTGCGCCTGCTTGGCACCGTCCTTGACCGCATAAGCGCTCGGAATTCGGAACGGATCAAAACCGTGCAGGTTGCGTCCTGTTGGCAGCACAGCCGGCGTGCGCAGCACATCACCACCCGGCGAAGGCGCAATGTAGTGACCGTCGAGCGCACGCAACAGGCCCGGCGTCTCTGCATCCTGCCCGAGCAGATCGTTCGACGCCTGCAGTGACTTCATGAGATCTACACCATCCACGCCAGGCGGAAGGCCAGCTAGCTGCGCCGCTTTCGCTGGCGTCAGCGATTTCTTGGCAATGCCCTCCAGTGCGGCTTTAGCGGGGCGCACGCCATGCGATGCATCAGCCATACACGAGAGCAAATCGACGCGTTCCGTCGTACTGGGCGGTCGACCCACAACATGCAGGCCATGCGGAATCAGCGCGGTCTCGTATTCATGCAACCGCTGTTGCAGCGCATTCACTTCCCTGTCAGCGACATCCAGCGTCCACTCAGGCGTGGCAGAAGCCAGCTCCAATTCGTGCGCCTGCGCCTGGATCAAAGCCAGAAGGTCGAGATCGGGTTTGGCGTCAGGGTCGCGTTGCCGCCAACGATCCAGCGAATCGGACAACTCCTGGAGCCCTTTATACAGACCGGCTTCAGATATCGGAGGCGTCAGGTAACTGATCAAGGTTGCGGCGGATCGCCGCTTGGCGATGGCGCCTTCCGATGGATTGTTGGCCGCGTAGAGATAGAAATTCGGCAGCGCGCCGATCAGACGCTCCGGCCAACATTTGCCCGACATCCCGGTTTGTTTACCCGGCATGAATTCGAGCGCACCGTGCGTTCCAAAATGCAGGACCGCGTGCGCGGCGTAGTCTTCACGCAGATAGCGATAGAACGCCGAGAACGCATGTGTTGGTGCCAGGCCCTGCTCGAACAGCAAGCGCATCGGATCACCCTCATAGCCGAACGATGGCTGCACGGCGACGAGGACGTTGCCATATTGCTGACCGAGGACCATCAACGAGCGACCATTTACGAGCTGCTTGCCGGGTGCAGCACCCCATTGCGATTCGATCTCCGCCAGCCAGGGCTCACGCGACACGTGATCATCCACATCAATTAGCGTGTGGACGTTCGCATCGGCGCCATAGGTCTCTGCATTGCCGGTCAACAAGTGGTCACGCAGCGCATCGGCCGTGTCGGGTAACCCCTCAACGCTGTAGCCCTCGTCTCGCATCGCCGAGAGCGTGTTGTGCAGACTGCCAAACACATCGAGGAACGCAGCGGTACCGGTGTTACCGGCGTTTGGCGGGAAGTTGAATACAACCGTCGCCACCTTGCGGTCCGCGACCGGCGTCTTAGCCAGGGAAATCTGCTTGGCGACGCGTTCAGCGAGTGCGTGCGCCCGCTCCGGGCAACTGTGCATGTCCTGAGGATTGTCATCCGTTGAGAATGTGCAACCGTGATGACAACCGCTGCAGGTAACACCCGGCGCACCCGCGCGCCCGCCGAACACCATCGGACTGATCGCACCGTCGAGTTCGGGAATCGCGACCATGATCGTGCTTTCAACGGGACTCAGCCCACGCTCCGAGCCGCCCCACTCTTCCAGCGTCTGGAACTCAACAGGATGGGCGGCGATATAAGGTACATCGAGCTCTGAAAGCACCGCCTCAGCAGCGGCCGCATCGTTGTAGGCCGGACCACCTACCAGTGAGAACCCGGTCAGCGACACGACCGCATCGACCGCGGGCTTACCGTCTTGTTTCAGGAATTGTTCGATTGCAGGCCGGGCATCAAGCCCACTGGCAAATACCGGTACAACCGCGAGTCCTCGCGACTCCAGTGCGGCGAGCACCCCATCGTAGTGTCCGGCATTCGCGCCGAGCAGATAGGAGCGGAGCATCAGCACACCGACGCGCCCGGTCGCACCGTCCGGCGCCGGCAGGGACTTGGTGTCGCTAGCAATTCGCGGCTGCATTCGGGGGTGATAAACGCCCACCTCCGGATACTCCATCGGCGGCTCCGCAGGCAACAGAGCCTTTGCCAGCTGTGCCCTCTGGTCTTTCGCATAGCGACCGACGAGGTAGCGCACGAGGTTCGCCATGTTGTCACGCGAGCCGCTGAGCCAGTACTGCAGAGTCAGAAAATAAGCGCGAACGTCCTGTGCTGTGCCAGGCACGTATTTCAGAAGCTTCGGCAATCGCCGCAGCATCTTCATTTGCGTCTGCCCGGAGCTCTTGTTCGCTGAGGGCTTTGGTTTGAGCTTTTTCAACAACGCCATCGGCCCACTTGCGGGTTTCGACATGTCGAAATCGCCGAGCTTCGTCAGGCGCGTCACCTCGGCAGCCGACATCGCACAAATCACGGCGTCGGCGTGCGCGCGACGATCCGCGATCGCATCGAGCACGGGCTCGAAGTGCGATTCCATAAATAGCATCGTGACCAGAAGAATGTCTGCGCGCTCGATATCCTCAAGGCAATGCTTGAGTTTGCTCTCACTCGCAGACCACTCCGAAGCGGCATGCATCGTGAGCTGTAGGCCAGGACACTCGCGCGCGAGATCCGCCGCTGCGAGCTGTGTCGCGGTGGCGAGGTGCGTGTCCATCGTGATGATCGCAACGCGCACGGCAGCCGTTGGCGTCTTTATTGCTCCGTCAGCCCCCACGTCAGTTCTCGCAACGAAACCTCATAGGTTCATGTAACCATCAAGTGAAGTTGACGTCAATTATACGTGACACTTTTTGATCCTAGACACGCTATCGACGCAGCAGATCTCTGTGCAGATCAACAACACCTGAACAGAAAGCCGCTAAATCGAGGGCCTCGATACTGTCAAAAGAGCGCAAAGATGATTAGAATTGCGCCCAACTTCGGCGATCTGGCTTAGACATTGGGGACAACGCAACACCACATACTGGTTTTGAATGGACCGAACCTCAATCTCCTGGGGACTCGTGAGCCTGCGCACTACGGACACGAAACGCTCGACGACATCGTCGCACAAGTACGAGACACGGCTTCGACCCATGACATCGAGATCGGTGCATTCCAGAGTAACTCTGAGGCCGAGTTGATCGAACGAGTGCATGCGTGTTCAAGCGACGGGACGGACGGCCTGATCGTGAACCCGGCTGCGTTCACGCACACCAGCATCGCACTGCGCGATGCACTGGCTGCTGTCGGCAAGCCGTTTGTGGAGGTGCACCTCAGCAACGTGTACGCCCGCGAGCCATTTCGTCATCACAGCTATTTCTCGGATCTCGCGATCGGCGTGATATCCGGACTGGGCAGCTACGGCTACCTCGCAGCGCTAACCGCGCTTGCGCGGCAGCTCGACGAAGCTGCCTGACCTACAGACCAGGTTATCGAGGGGGAGAACCTAAATGGACATTCGTAAAGTCAAAAAGCTGATCGAGCTTCTTGAGGAGTCGGGCATCGCCGAGATCGAGATTACCGAAGGCGACGATGCCGTTCGCATCAGCCGATACCCGCAGGGCGGCGCACCGGCGATGATCGCACCCCAGCCCATTCCGATGACCGCGCCCGCGGCAGCACCCGCACCGGCGGCAGCGGCTGCGGAACCAGCGGCAGCTCCGGAACCGGCTGTTGAAGATGAAGGTCATGTTGTGTCTGCACCGATGGTCGGCACGTTCTATTCGTCATCCGCACCTGGCGCGGCACCATTTGTGCAAATCGGTGACCGGGTAAAAGCGGGCGACACGCTATGCATCGTTGAAGCGATGAAAATGATGAATCAGATCGAATGTGACGTGGACGGCGTCGTGAAGTCGATCCGCGTTCAGAACGGTGAGCCTGTCGAGTATGGTCAGGCATTGGTCACCATCGACACCCGCGGCTGAGTCGGACTCATGCTGGAAAAAATTGTTATCGCCAACCGCGGCGAAATCGCGCTGCGCGTGCTGCGCGCCTGTCGCGAGCTCGGCATCAAGACGGTTGCTGTGTACTCGACCGCAGACAGCAATCTGAAACACGTGCTGCTCGCTGACGAAACCGTTTGTATCGGGCCTGCCCCTTCTACCGATAGCTATCTGAACAAGGCGGCCATCATCAGCGCAGCCGAAGTCACGGACTCAGTGGCCATTCATCCCGGCTACGGGTTTCTCTCTGAGAACGCCGACTTCGCCGAGGGCGTCGAGAAGAGCGGCTTCAAATTTATCGGGCCGCGTGCGGCTGCGATCCGCACGATGGGCGACAAGGTTGCCGCGATTAAGGCGATGAAAGCAGCCGGCGTACCGACGGTGCCTGGCAGTGATGGCCCACTCGGTGACGATCCGGATGAAAACATCCGTATTGCACGCGATATCGGCTACCCAGTCATCATTAAGGCAGCCGGCGGCGGTGGCGGTCGCGGCATGCGTGTCGTTCATAACGAACCATCACTCATCAACGCGATCAACCTGACTCGCGCGGAAGCCGAAGCCGCATTCGGAAACCCGCAGGTGTACATGGAGAAGTTCCTCGAACGCCCACGTCACATCGAGTTTCAGGTAATCGCCGACGAGCATGGCAATGCTGTGCATCTTGGCGAACGCGACTGCTCCATGCAGCGGCGTCACCAGAAAGTGATCGAAGAAGCACCCGCGCCTGGCCTGGACCCCGCACTGCGCGATGAGATGGGCGAACGCTGTGCTCGCGCCTGCCAGGAAATGGGCTATCGCAATGCAGGCACCTTCGAGTTTCTGTTTCAGGACGGCGAGTTCTTCTTCATCGAAATGAATACGCGCCTGCAGGTGGAGCACCCTGTAACCGAAATGGTGACGGGTATCGATATCGTGCGCGAACAGCTCAAGATCGCGTCTGGCGAGAAGCTGAGTTTTAGCCAGGATGACATTCGAATCCGCGGTCATGCGATCGAGTGCCGCATCAACGCCGAAGATCCGAAAACGTTTATGCCATCGCCGGGCACAGTGACGCAGTGGCATCCGCCGGGCGGTCCGGGCGTGCGCGTCGATAGTCACGTGTACAACGGCTACCGGGTGCCACCGAATTACGATTCGATGATCGGCAAGCTGATCGTTCACGCGCACAATCGCGACGTCGCGATCTCCCGTATGCGCGGGGCACTGGATGAGTTCGTGATCGAAGGCATCAAGACGAACGTCGCGCTACACCAGGAGATTCTGCAGCACAGCGCGGTTCAGGCCGGCGGCACCGATATCCATTACCTCGAAAAGCGTTTGGGGCTGTAGTTGCAGCGTGGGCTGGCAGCAAATCACTCTGCGGGTCGGCGACCACGACACCGATGCACTTGAACGTGTCCTGCTGGATGCCGGCGCTGCCGCTCTTAGCTATACCGATGCGGCTGACCAACCCATTCTCGAGCCGGAACCGGGTGAGGTGCCTCTGTGGGCGGATGCCCGACTGACCGCACTGTTTCCCGACACGTTGCCTTTCGAGGGCATCGGGCTATCGCTGGTCGGCGAATTCGGCAACCTGCCTGAGCTTGAGATCGCACTGTTGCCAGAGCGCGAGTGGGAGCGCGAATGGCTTGCACACTTCGCACCGCGCCAATTTGCAGAGCACTTCTGGGTCGCGCCTCACGAAGTCGAGTTCGACACCCAGGACGGGGACGTCGTGCTCCGTCTCGATCCCGGTCTGGCATTTGGCACCGGCACTCACGCGACCACCGCACTGTGCCTCGGCAGGCTCGCGCAATTGCCGCTGCGCGGTATTGAGATGCTGGATTTTGGATGTGGCTCGGGCATTCTCGCAATCGCCGCGTTGCTTCTGGGGGCTGCTAAAGCGACAGGGCTCGATATCGACCCGCAAGCTCTGACTGCCTCGCGCGATAACGCAGCCGCAAACGGGGTCGCCGACCGCCTGTCGGTCGCACTGCCACCCAATGACGGTTCCTATACGCGAGGCGCGCTGCCCCTGGTGGTCGCCAATATTCTCGCCGGCCCGCTTATTGCGCTTGCACCGCGGATCAGTGCCAGCGTCGCCCCAGAGGGCAGGCTGTTGCTCTCAGGCATCCTCGAGGCGCAGGCCGCGAGTGTCGCAAGCGCGTATGAGCCCTGGATTGAGTTTGCACCCATCGCGCGGCAGGATGGCTGGGTGATGCTCGAGGGGACGCGACGCGATGGCGTCTGATCAGTTCGAAACCCGTTGTCCTGAATGCCAAACCGTTTTCTCGGTGGATGAGGCGGAGCTCGCGCGTGCAGATGGACGGGTGCGTTGTGGCGACTGCCTCACAGTTTTTGACGCTCGCGAACATCTGCTGCCGATAGAGCCGCCTGAACCCGTCCCGGAAGCAGAGGAACAGGCTGCGGACCCGGGCGCGATCACACCAGTCTCCGAGATGCGTTTCGAAGATGGCATGCCGGAGGAGACGCTCGCGGCGCAACTGGAAGCGGTCACCGGAAAACACGAAATCATCGAACCCGAGTTCGTCGAGACACAAGACAGTGACATCGAGGTTATCGAACTCGATTCGGCCGACAGCGAGGATGTGGATTTCGGCGATACCGACTGGGATGACCTGCTAAGCGAGATCGCACCTGCCGCGCAGGCGCGCGAGTCGGAGGCATCGGACACGGCGTCAGAGCCAGAGCCAGAGCCAGAACTCTCGCTGGAACCAGAGCCTGTGTCGATATTTGGCGAGCTACCGGAGTCCGACCACGACTCGGGTGCTTTTGATCTTGCGGACTCCGCACTGCGCCAAAAAGTCGAGGTTCCCGAGGCACAACCTCTCGACTTTCAACTCGCCGACGACGACGCTCCGGGCTCAGCAGATGACCTCGACCTCGATTTGTCCGGAAGTCATGGCACCATCGAGTTGCCGCACGACGGACAGCCCGCCGAAACACCGGCGCTGGATATGGACCTTTCGGACTCACCTGCAGCCGATGATTTCAATGCGGATGCCATGGCGTCGATGCTCGAAGCCAGTGATATTTTCCAGCTCGATGAGCGCGACGATGTCGCCGCGGACGACGTTGATCTTGATCTGGATGCGCCGATCGAACTCGAAAGCGATGCCGAGCCCATTCCGCCGGAGGCCGAGTCTCACGATGAATCAGAGCTACCGCCCGAGCAGGACATCGTGTTTGCCAAACGCCCCTCGATTCTCGGCGGCGACGAGAATACCGGCTCGGCGGATGAAGACGCGCCAGAACACATTGTTCTCGAGACAGAAGACCTGACGCTCGAAGCGGCCGACCAGGCGTTTGCCGAGTCTATGCTGCTTGCCCCGGAGGATGTCGACCCGCCCGCAGGACGCTGGCGTTGGCTTGCGTTCGTTGCGACGCTGGTTCTGGCGATTCAGTTGGTACACGCCTATCGGAATGATCTGGCCACACACCCGAAAGTCGGCGAATACGTGTCCACTGCATACAACTCGATCGGGGCACCGCTACAACCGAATTGGGACCCGCGAGCGATCTGCACTGCAGCACATGACGTCGGCATCGAAGACAACCAGCTACGGGTGGAGACCGGCATCATCAATCGCGGTGTGCAATCGCCGCCGCTGCCGATTCTCCAGGTGCGTTTGACTGGCCCCACGGGACAAACGCTCTCGACGCATGTCATCTCACCGGATCGCTACCTCGACACGGCGGCCGCATCGCAATTATTGCGGCCTGGGGCACAGGTCGTCGCGCGTGCTGCGCTGGAGGTCGATGATCCAGCACTCGCTCAATACCGACTCGCACTTTGCTATCCTGATGGGCCGAACGAGCTACGGTGCGCCGCGGAATGCAGGACACCCTGACCCAAGACAACCAGCGCCAAGACAGCGACATACGTGGCGACCTACCTCGGATTGGCGACATAACCTTGCCGGGACGCATCCTGCTCTCACCGATGGCAGGCATTACTGACGCACCGTTCCGACGCATCGCACGCAGATTCGGCGCCGCACTGACGGCATCGGAAATGACAACCGCCGATACGAGCCTCTGGTCTACTTCGAAGTCGCAACACCGTCTGGATATTGACCTGGATGCCAAACCCCGGGTCGTTCAAATCGCAGGCTCTGAACCAGAACAAATGGCCGCAGCGGCAATCGCCGTCGTCGCACGTGGTGCGGACATCGTGGATATCAACATGGGTTGCCCGGCAAAGAAGGTCTGCAAGAAGCTCGCAGGCTCGGCTTTGTTGCAGGACCCAGCACTGGTCGCCGACATACTCTCAGCGGTGGTAGACGCCGTTGCCGTTCCAGTGACGCTGAAGACAAGACTTGGATGGAATCGCGACAACGAAAACATCGTCGATATCGCTGCGCTAGCAGAACAATGCGGTATCGCTGCGATTGCTATCCACGGTCGCACACGCGCCTGCGCATACAAGGGCACAGCGCGACACGCACGCATCGCAACGGTTAAACAAAACGTTTCTATTCCGGTTTTCGCAAACGGCGATATCGACTCCCCGCGGCGTGCGCAGCAAGTCCTCGATGAGACTGGTGCTGACGGTTTATTGATCGGTAGAGCAACTCAAGGCAGGCCGTGGATTTTGCAGGAAATTTCGGATTGGGTATCAAAAGCAACGATCACACAGCCACTTTCAATCCGCGAAACGCATGCTATTATCCGCGACCACCTCGATGACCTGCACGCATTTTATGGCGAGCGAAAAGGCGTCTTGATGGCACGCAAACACTTGAACTGGTACGCCCGTCAACTAGGGGTAGACGACGCAGTTCGACGCGGGATGCTTGCGGCTCCCGATATCGAGTCTCAACGTGGACTCGCACACGAAGTGTTTGCTGTGAAGAGTGATGGCGATCGAACACTGGCCGCCTGAATTCAAAATAACAATGAACTAACAGGCAGGTCGCGGGCGCATCATCGTCAGACTGATTTTTGGGGAGAGCACAATCAGTGGTCCATTCAGCGCAAATCGAAAAGAATAAGAAGAAGAAATCGCTTAGCAAGAAGCATCGACCGTTAGCCCGCATGACGGAAAGCGCACTAAAGGACTATTTCAAGAAGCTCGACGGCACCGCTCCCGGTGACTTGTATGACCTTGTGCTGAGCGAGGTAGAGCCTCCGCTGCTAAAGATCGTGCTGCACTACACCGACGGCAATCAAAGCCGCGCTGCGGAAATACTGGGTATCAACCGAGGTACCTTGCGCAAGAAGCTCAAGAACTACTCGTTGCAATGACCGGTACGGTTTCGCGCGCACTCATCAGTGTCTCTGACAAGAGTGGCATCACAGAGTTTGCTAGCGCTCTGGAGACGCTAGGCGTCGAAATCCTCTCAACCGGCGGCACCGCGCGCGCACTTCGGGATGCCGGTACCAAAGTCACCGACGTCAGCGACGTCACCGAATTCCCCGAAATCATGGATGGGAGGGTTAAGACCCTGCATCCGCGAATACATGGTGGTTTGCTTGGACGTCGCGGCACTGATGAAGCTGTAATGGCAGAACACGGCATCGCACCGATCGATCTGCTTGTCGTCAACCTCTATCCCTTTGCGAACACCATCAACAATCCGTCCAATGACGTTGCCGCCGCCATCGAGAACATTGATATCGGCGGACCGGCGATGTTGCGTGCTGCGGCCAAGAACCATGCCGATGTGGCTGTGGTCGTTAACCCGGAGGACTATGGGCGCATTCTCGACGCGTTGGGCGGAGCGGGAATCGACGCGACCCTGCGCCGAGAGCTTGCGGCGCGCGCGTTCGCACATACCGCGGCCTATGACAGCGCGATCACCGAGTATCTCTCCAAAGAGTGCGATGAGCCGCGCATCGGGCCCGCATTTTCGCTGGCGGGCCAGCTTTCGAGTGCGCTGCGGTACGGCGAGAACCCACATCAATCGGCTGCGTTCTACGCCGATGCGCAAAAAGTCGCCAGCAGCCTTGCCACCGCAGATCTGTTGCAGGGAAAAGCGCTGTCCTACAACAACATCGCTGATGCAGATGCCGCGTTGGAGTGTGTGCGCCAGTTCGATAGCCCGGCATGCGTTATCGTGAAACACGCCAACCCTTGCGGGGTAGCAATTGCAGAGAGTGTTGCGGCCGCTTATGCAAGAGCGTTTCAGACCGATCCAACTTCGTCCTTTGGTGGCATCATCGCATTCAATCGCCCCGTAGACGGCGCACTTGCCGAACAAATCATCGAACAACAGTTCGTTGAAGTCGTGCTTGCGCCAGGCTTCGATTTGCAGGCTTTGGCTGTGCTCTCCAAGCGCAAAAACGTCCGCGTCCTGGCCACGGGCGAACTCAAAGCCCTACCTCCTGCTGTCGAGATCAAGCGAGTATCCGGTGGGTTCCTCGTCCAGGACCGGGATGACGGCATTCCGGATCAAAGCAGTCTGAAAGTCGTCACCGATCGCCAACCCACCGAAGCTGAGTGGCGGGACCTTGGGTTTGCGTGGCAGGTCGTCAAGTACGTCAAATCGAACGCAATCATTTTCTGCAAGGATCTAGCGACTGTCGGCATCGGAGCAGGTCAGATGAGCCGCGTCTATTCCACCCGAATTGCCGCGATCAAGGCGGCTGATGAGGATTTGCAGGTTTCGGGAAGCGTCATGGCTTCCGATGCGTTTTTCCCGTTCCGGGACGGACTGGATAGCGCGGCCGAGCATGGCATTTCGGCTGTGATACAGCCGGGCGGATCTATTCGAGATGATGAGGTCATCGCAGCCGCCAACGAGCATGATCTGGCAATGGTATTCACCGGCATGCGTCACTTCCGTCACTGATGCGCATCCTGATCGTTGGAAGCGGCGGACGTGAACATGCGATGGCCTGGCAATGCGCGCAGGGCGAGCACGTACAAGAGGTAATCGTCGTGCCGGGCAATCCCGGCACCGCGAGTGAACCGAAGGTTCGAAACCTGGCGGCCGACATCGCCGGAAACGATGCACTCATTGCAATCGCAAAGCGCGAGTCGATTGATCTCATCATTGTCGGGCCCGAACAGCCACTGGTGAACGGCCTCGTCGATGCCTGCCAATCCGCAGGCATCGCCTGCTTTGGCCCCACTGCAGCGGGTGCGGAGCTCGAGGGATCAAAATCGTTCACCAAGGCGTTCCTTGAGCGCCATGGCATCCCGACGGCCAGCTACGCATCGTTCGAGGACTTCGAATCAGCCCGCCTTCACATTGAGCAGCGCGGCGCGCCGTGCGTCGTCAAGGCCGACGGACTCGCGGCTGGAAAAGGCGTTGTCGTCGCACAGACCGCTGAAGAGGCCATCCTGGCGGCACAAGAAATGCTGGTCGATGAGCGATTCGGTGGTGCCAGTCGGCGCATCGTGATCGAAGATTTCCTGGTCGGGGAAGAAGCGAGTCTCATTGCGGTGACCGACGGCACCCATATCGTGCCTTTAGCCAGTTCGCAGGACCATAAGGCACGCGACAACGGCGATCGTGGCCCCAACACCGGCGGCATGGGCGCCTACTCGCCCGCACCCGTCCTCAGCGGTGCGGTGGCTGACCGCGCAATGCGAGAGATACTCGAACCTACAATCGCCGGACTACGCGCAGACGGCATCGACTACGTTGGCTTTCTGTACGCCGGACTCATGATCGACGACGGCGGCCAAGCCAGAGTGCTCGAATACAATTGCCGACTCGGTGACCCGGAGACCCAGCCCATCATGCGCAGACTCCGCACACCGCTCGATCAAATCTGCCTGGCGGCCCTCAATGGAACCTTGTCCGAACTCACGGTTCAGTGGGATGAGCGCGCATCGCTAGGCGTAGTCATGGCGGCCGAGGGATATCCTGCGAGCGCCACGACCGGCAACACCATTAATGGGATGTCGGATGCAGAGGCACTCGGCTCCGTAAAGGTATTTCAGGCCGGCACACAACGGCAGGGGGACTCTTTGGTCACGGCAGGTGGCCGAGTCCTATGTATTACCGCGCTTGGCGACAACATCACCGCTGCCTCGCACGCCGCTTATGAGGGCGTGCAGAAAATCTCCTGGCAAGGTGCTTTTTGCCGGGACGATATCGGCCACCGAGCAATTTCGAGAGAACGCGATGCTTGATGTCGCCAGAGCTGCCGCAGAGATACTTGGCAGGGCACAACCGCTGCCAACAGAACTCACCTCGCTGGAATACCTGCCGGGAAGAATTCTCGCAGAACCCGTGCACGCCGAGCGCGATCAGCCACCCTTCGATCGCGTGACCATGGACGGCATTGCGGTGCGGTACGAGCGCGGACGCAAGCGGTGGCGGCTCGTCGACCGGCAACTTGCCGGACAACCGCCATCCGAGCTCACGACTCTGGGCGATGCTATAGAGATCATGACGGGGGCCGTTCGACCTCATGGCGCAGATACCATCATCCCGAACGAGCACTACGACGTGGTATCCGGCGATGCTGGCAATGAGATCGTTTTGGAGTCTGGTTACCAGCCAACCGAAGGACAGCATCTTCACGCGCGCGCCAGCGACCACGATGTTGGCGCACTGTTGATCGACAAAGGCGCTCGTATCGGTCCCGCCGAGGTGGCCATCATTGCCAGTGCCGGAAGAACCTCTGTCAGGACGTATCGCCTACCAAAAGTGGCCGTGGTCGCCACCGGGGACGAGCTCGTTGCCGCAGGAGACCCGATTCAGCCGCACGAAATCCGATTGTCGAATGCACCGGCGCTCGTCGCAGCTGTAAACGCAATCGGTCCAACCGAAAGCGAATGGCACCATCTGCCCGACGACAAGCCGGTGTTACGCGATGCACTCGCGACCATTCTTGAGGCCAATGATGTGGTCTTGCTTTCCGGTGGCGTCTCGCGCGGGAAGGCAGACTATGTGCCGGAGGTCCTTGAGGTGTTGGGGGCCACCTGCCACTTCCATCGCGTCGCGCAAAAACCGGGCAAACCGCTTTGGTTCGGATCTACCGAGGGCGGATGCCTGGTGTTCGGGCTGCCAGGCAACCCAGTCTCGACGCTCGCCTGTTTTTGCCGGTACGTCAGACCCGCCCTGATAACACTAATGGGCCAAGCCAGCGAGCGCGCTGTCTCAGTCAGGTTGGGCGCCGAGTGGCAGTTTTCTCCGAGGCTTACAGCACTGGTTCCCGTCGTCATCTCAAGCGACGAAGCAGGTGTCAGCTGGGCGAAGCCTCTGGGAACCAATACCAGTGGGGATTTCACTGCGTTGGCGGGCGCAGATGGGTTCGTAGAACTGCCGGCGGCCGACTCGGTGTTCGAGGTCGGCCGCACGGTAGCGTTCTACGGTTGGCGCTAGCGACGCATCGCGTCGAAGAACAACGCGTTGGTCTTGGTGTCCTGCATCTTTCCAAGCAGGAATTCGACAGCCGCCAGTTCGTCCATCGGATGCAGCACCTTGCGCAGCACCCACATCTTCTGCAACTCCTCCGGATCGGTGAGCAAGTCTTCCTTACGCGTTCCGGAACGATTGATGTTGATCGATGGGTAGACCCGCTTTTCGGCAATACGTCGATCCAGGTGGATTTCCATGTTACCGGTGCCTTTGAACTCCTCGTAGATGACTTCGTCCATCTTCGAGCCAGTATCCACGAGCGCTGTCGCCAGAATCGTCAGGCTACCGCCCTCCTCTACGTTGCGCGCGGCACCGAAGAACCGCTTGGGTCTGTGTAGCGCATTGGCATCGACGCCACCGGTCAACACCTTGCCCGAGGACGGGACGACGGTGTTGTAGGCGCGGGCCAGGCGCGTGATGGAATCGAGCAGTATCACAACGTCGCGCTTGTGTTCGACGAGGCGCTTGGCTTTCTCGATAACCATCTCGGCCACTTGTACGTGACGGCTCGCCGGCTCATCGAACGTCGAGGAGACCACCTCGCCGCGCACGGTGCGTGCCATCTCGGTGACTTCTTCGGGCCGCTCGTCGATCAGCAGTACGATCAGGTCGCACTCCGGATGGTTGGCGGAGATCGCAGATGCCACGTTCTGCAGCAACATTGTCTTACCGGCCTTCGGCGGCGACACAATCAAACCGCGCTGACCTTTACCGATCGGTGCAACCAGATCAATGATACGTGCTGTGAGATCTTCCTTACTGCCGTTACCTTGCTCGAGCTTAAGCCGATCACGCGGGAACAACGGTGTCAGGTTTTCGAACAGCACTTTGCTGCGCGTGTTCTCCGGCGGTTCGTGGTTGATCTGACCGACCTTGAGCAACGCAAAATAGCGCTCACCGTCTTTCGGCGGACGAATCAGACCCGAAACGGTGTCGCCAGTACGAAGGTTAAATCGCCGGATCTGACTCGGTGAGACATAAATATCGTCGGGCCCAGCCATGTAAGAACTGTCCGACGAACGCAGGAAGCCAAACCCATCCTGCAAAATCTCAAGTACACCGTCACCGTAGATGTTCTCACCATTCTTGGCGTGTGCTTTGAGCACCGCGAAAATGATGTCCTGCTTCCGGGAACGCGCGAGCCCTTCGAGACCCATCGATTCACCAAGCTCTACCAGAGACGCTGCCGGACGCGTCTTCAGCTCGGTCAGATTCATTGCATCCTTGCTTTGCTCGAGCTCCTCCGGCGGGATGACCTCGAGACTGCCGCCGTCATCAAACGGAAGATCACTGTGTGTTCTCTTCCTACCGGACTTGCGGCGAGATTTCTTTTTCGTGTTGTTGCTCCGCTGAGATTGCTGCGGACGCGGACGGGTACTCGTGTTCAAGTCGACCTCACAGGTTGCCGTCGATGAATTCATTCAATGCAACTTTGGACATTGCACCGAGCTTCTGGCCTTGTACGTCGCCGCCTTTGATCAACATGACCGTCGGGATACTGCGAATGCCGTACTTCGGCGGGGTGTTTGGGTTTTCGTCGATATTGAGCTTGACGATCTTCAGGCGATCACCGTATTCCTCTGCAGCCGCCTCGAGCAGCGGAGAAATCATCTTGCAGGGTCCGCACCACTCGGCCCAGAAATCGAGAAGAACAGGTACATCGGAGTCCAGAACATCGTTCTGGAAGGTGGCATCAGTGGTATGCAGGATTCGGTCGCTCAATGGACTACCCTCAGGTTTCGCTGGATTGGAAAAACAGTTGTGGATTGGGTTTCGAGTATTCGGCGTGGCGCACGTCGCTATCGGTTTCTGATGGCCCCCAACCACCGATGATGACGTGACGCGCCAGATCAGGCACTATTGCGCATTAACCATCGATCCTTACGACGCCGTGCGTCCCTCTGGGTCGGTCCTGATATTGCCCTGCCAGCGATCTGTTTCTTAAGCCTTGCAGCGGTGTACCGCGTTTGACGGTGCTAGCGCGCGAAGTGCGGCGGGACGGGTTCAAGATATTAAATGCAACGGTCGTTGCGCGTTGTTGACCTAATTTCAACCCGTCGCGACAAATTTTGCAAGTGCCTTTGGCTCAGAATCTGACAGGCAGCGGCCCCAGACAACAAAAAACGACAAACTGAATGGCAAACGAACATCTCTCCACTTTGAATTTCAGCGAGCTGCCGCTCCCTGACTCGCTGATGCAAGGCATCGCAGACGCGGGTTTCGAAAACGCAACACCCATTCAGGCACAGACACTGCCGATTGCGCTCGAAGGCAGCGATGTCGCCGGGCAAGCTCAAACTGGCACCGGCAAGACGGCGGCATTTCTCATCGCCATGTTTAATCGGCTCTTGCAAGAGCAAGCGGAGCTAGCGGAATCGACAGACGGCTCCACAGGCATCCGGGCTCTGGTGCTGGCACCAACACGGGAGCTCGCCATTCAGATCGCAGATGATGCTGCGGTGCTCGGCAAGCATACGGGACTGCGCACGGCGCTCGCTTACGGGGGCACCGACTATGAGAAGCAGCGCAACCGCATTGCCGAAGGCGCTGACATTCTGATCGGCACACCCGGGCGCATCATCGACTATTTCAAGCAACGCGTTTTCCATATGCGCGATGCGCAGGTGCTGGTGCTCGACGAAGCGGATCGTATGTTCGATCTCGGCTTCATTAAAGACATCCGCTATCTGCTGCGCCGGCTGCCACCGGCCGACGCCCGACTCAACCTTCTGTTCTCTGCAACACTGTCCTATCGGGTGATGGAGCTCGCAGCGGAGCACATGAACGACCCGGAGCTCGTTCGAATCGAGCCTGAAAAAGTCACCGCCGATCGGGTCGAACAATCGATCTATTACCCGGCTAACGACGAGAAGATTCCCCTCCTAATCCAACTGATGAACGATCTGGAGATCGATCGCACGATGGTCTTCGTCAACACCAAACGCGCGGCGGAGCGACTCGAAGACACGCTCAATGCTAATGGCATCGTCGCTCAGGCGATCTCTGGCGACGTGCCTCAGCGAAAACGCCTTCGTATGCTGAAGGCGTTCCAGAGCGGGGAACTCAAGGTCTTGATTGGCACGGATGTCGCGTCGCGCGGTTTGCACATCGACGATGTGACCCACGTTTTCAACTACGACCTGCCGCAAGATCGTGAAGACTATGTGCACCGCATCGGGCGAACCGCGCGTGCTGGCGCCTCCGGCGTTGCCGTGAGCTTCGGCTGCGAGCAATACGTGATGTCGCTACCCGATATCGAAGACTACATCGGGTTTCGAATTCCGGTGGCGAGCTTTGATCACGAGTCTCTTCCCGAAATCGAAATCCCGCCACGCCGACCGCGCAAAGGCCCGCCGAGAAAGGGCGGTGCACGCAACGCAGGACCTCGTGGTGGTGGTGGACGACGAGGCAGCGGACCACCTCGTGAGTCTTCATCACAAGCCTCCGGCGCCAGCAGCAGCTCGGAGGACGGTGCGAAGAAAAAACGCCGTCGCCGGCGACGCCGCAAGCCGTCGGGTGACCGGCCCGCTAGTCCTCCGTCAGCAGACTAGCAACACGATCAACCACGTGGTGCGCAGGCACAGGACGTGCCGGTCTCCTACTATCCGGGTGGGTCAACCCAATGGTACTGCCGAGACCGAAGACCTCGGCGGCCCGCAGTACAGACGCACTATCATCGATCAGTACACACGACTCGCGGGAGATGCCACTGGACTGGGCGAACCGTTGCCAGAATGCCTGCGACTCCTTTGGGGCGCGGAAATCGTGTGAACTGTAGACCTCATCCATGTAGTCGGTCACACCGGTGTGCGTGTCCTTAAGCTCGAGTAAGGCACGCGTGGAATTGGTCACCAGCACCAGGCGATAGCCACTGGCTTTCGCCCGCTCAAGAAATCCCTCAGCGCCCTCAAGAAAAGCGATTCTGTCTTTACACTCGCGTTTGAGTGACATGATGTCGAGCGACAGAGCATCACTCCAGAAGTCGAGGCAATACCAGTTTAGCGTGCCCTCTTCGCGAGCAATCCTGCTGGCGACCTGTTCGCGCGCCGCGTCATCCGGTAGGCGGTTAGCATCGGCAAACGCTTTTGGCACCATCTCTTGCCAGAAGAAGTTGTCATAGGCGAGGTCGAGGAGCGTGCCGTCCATGTCGAGCAACAGCGTATCCCGGTTTCCAAAGACGTGACGCATCCCATTAGTGTATCAAATCGCCGACTGCTACCATCGCCGCTGTTTTTTGGAGCCGCACCATGCAATTACCCTATTCTTGGGCTATCGAGCTTGCGAAAAAGGCAGGCGACGCCATCCTTGAGGTCTACAACACCGACTTCGATGTTGCCGAGAAGGACGACGAGTCTCCGCTGACCCGCGCCGATCTTGCCTCACACCACGTGATCAGCGATGGCCTCGCCCGGCAGGACGCTCACACACCCATCATCAGTGAAGAAGGCGGGTTGCCCGAGTTTCAGGTACGTGGCGAATGGTCTCGATATTGGTTGATCGATCCGCTCGATGGGACGAAAGAGTTCATCAAGCGAAATGGCGAGTTCACCGTCAACATCGCCCTGATCCAAAACCACCGCCCGGTGTTCGGCGTCGTGCATGTCCCGGTTACTGGCGTCACCTACGTTGGCAGTGCCGGCGCCGGCGCCTGGAAAATCGACGCTGACGGCAATGCGAGCCGAATACACGTCGCCACCGAAACGCCCCAAACCGCACGCATCGTGGGTAGTCGCTCTCACCAGAGCGATGCAGTTGCCGAGTGGCTAGCCGCAATCGGCGAACACGACATCATCGCCATGGGTAGCTCACTAAAGTTCTGCGTCGTTGCGGAAGGCGAGGCCGATGTCTATCCAAGACTAGGTCTGACCTCCGAATGGGACACCGGCGCAGCTCAAGCGGTCGTTGAAGCCGCTGGTGGTGCAGTTGTTACGCTGGATGGCCTACCACTGGCGTACAATACGAAAGACGAAATTTTGAACCCGCACTTTATCGTGATCGGTAGTCGCGGGCGGGACTGGCTAGGCTAGGCGATATGGACGACAACATCACCGAAATTCTAGAGCACGAGCAGCTTTCGCTGCTCGCCAAGCTCAAAGAGTTACGTGTGATGCATGCCGACCTTGATGATCTGATCGATCGCTTGTCGCACGACGCCACCATGGATCAGATCCGGTTGCGACGCCTCAAGAAACGCAAATTGCAGTTGAAGGATGCCATCACACGGATGGAATCCAACATCATTCCTGATCTGAACGCCTGACCGGAAATACCTTTCCGATATGCGCTTCGCCGCGTGAATCGGCGAGCGCTACCTGCCTGCGTCGCTCCTCGAATTGCCGCCGCTGGCGCGGTGTAATGCGATCAACGCAGCGAGCGCAACAAATGCCGGGCTCATAGTCCGGATGCTTCAAATCCTCAGCCGCTAGCGCCCGCCGGCAACCGTGACACTGAACATACGCGCCTGGCGAACGATTGTTGTCGACGGCGACGCGTTCATCAAAGACAAAGCACTCGCCGTGCCAGCGATTTTCAATCGCGTCATCATCGGCCACCTGATCCAGATAGTTGATGATGCCGCCGTCGAGTTGAAACAAGTTTTCAAACCCCATGTCTCGCATGACGGCAGTCGCCTTCTCGCAGCGAATGCCCCCCGTGCAGAACATAGCGATTGGCCTTTCGCGAGCAGCAGCCAGATCGCTTTCGATGTAGTCGAGAAACTGGCGGAAGTTGGTCGTATTGGGATCTAGCGCGCCAGGAAACGTACCCACTTCGATTTCGTAATCATTGCGCGTATCGATCACGAGAGTTTCCGGATCATCCAGCAGCCGATTCCAGGTCTTGGCGTCCACGTGCTGCCCCTGTCCCTGCGCCGGGTTGATATCCGCGCGACCAATGGACACGATCTCGTCCCGGTACTTGATTCGCAGACGCCGGAAAGGCGGTGTGTCGGAAACCGACCATCGGCCGGGAAGGCGTGAGAAGTTCGGCTGGTCACCCAACCAATCCAGAAGCGACTCCAGCGCGTCTCGCTCACCAGCCAGCGTCGCATTCAGTCCTTCCGGGGCAAGAATGGCGGTGCCGAGCAGTCCTCGTTGTTGAGCCTGTCCACGCACGGCCTCCCCGAGTGCGCGCGGTTCGCCCACCTCAGTGAACTCATAGAAGGAAACCACACTGCAGCGGGTCATGACTCGGCACTCTCCGGTGATTCCTCACCCAGCATCAGATTCTCTGGCACTTCCGTAACCACCAAAATAGCCTGGCGCAAAGGCTCACCCAGTACTCGCCTTGCCTGTTGTTCGATCGCATCGAAATCGATCTCATACTCAAGACAACGGTCCGCATTCAAGGTGGTGACTCCGCTGTCGCGCAGAACTGACGCAAACGCACGGAACAGACGCTTGTCGAAGAAGTCCGGAGAACGCATACCGTAGAGAATCGACAAGCGCTCCGCACATAACTGGCACAAGGCCTCGAGCTTGCTTTGTGTGAGCGTGCCACTGCCATACCGATGCATCAGCACGATGGCCATGAAGTAGCGCTGGAGAATCGGGACGACCGCTTGCCCCAGTTGAGATAGCGCATGTGCCTCCTGCGCGCCGGCTGGTGGACGTCGCAAAATATCTCCGTCGCGGATCAGCATGCCTGCACTACAGAAAACCTTGACGATAATTCTCACCAGTTTCGGTAGGTCATCCTCTTGCCATCGCAGACGCAGTTCCATACGAATGTAGGGACCTACCAATGCGGCGAAACGCTCGAGGTCAGCCTCGCTGACGGCTCGTTCATTGATGAAACAGGCCGCGACCAGCGAATGCACAGCAGTGAGGTGCAAAATGTTGTTTCGGAAATAGGTCAGCAGCACCGCCTGATCCGCCGGTAGCACCGCGATCTCGCCGAGCTTGTCGGTTTCGACAGAGATCGCGCCCATATCCAACCCGTGCGCAATGATGTCATCAACGGACATGTCAGGCATGGTCGTCGCTGCGCTGTAGGGTGTCTGAGCGAACAGCTTCTGATAGAGCATCAATTGGTGTTTCAAATCATCCATGGCGAGCGCGTGACGCGACGTGCCAAGCAACGCAAGCGCCAGCATGCTGATCGGCGTCACCGCTGTTGCGCTGTTGATACGCTCAAGAATCTCCCATCCGAGCTGATCCAGCGTCTGGGATAGCCACTCCGGCTTTTCACCGGGTTCAAGCTGCGCTTCTCGCCAGTTGCCCGCATGAGCGTCAAGGTACTCCGCGAGATCAATCGGTTCGCCGAAATTGACGTAGACCTCGCCGAAAGTCTCCCGCAACCGGCGTAGCGATCTCACCAGGCCGAATAGTGATTCCTTTCGCTTGTTGTCACCGCGCAACTCGCTGATGAACGAAGTCCCCTCGATAAGACGCTCGTAGCCAAAGTACACCGGCACGAACTTAACCGGCCGCCGTGAATCGGCGAGGAACGCCTGAATTGTCATGCCCAGCATGCCGACCTTGGGTGGTAACAGTCGACCGGTACGACTACGCCCGCCTTCGATGAAGTATTCGAGTGGAAAGCCGCGGGTTTGCAGCGCCTTGACGTAGGCATGAAAGACCGACGCATAGAGTCGGTTGCCACTGAAGCTGCGCCGCAGAAAGAACGCGCCGCCACGTCGAAGCAGTCCGCCCACGACAGGCAGATTCAAGTTGATGCCCGCGGCAATGTAAGGCAGTGACAGACCCTGCTTGTAGAGCACATAGGACAACAACAGATAATCGAAATGGCTGCGATGACACGGCACGTAAACGAGCTCACTGCCCTCAACGACTTCGTGCAGACGTTCGGTTCCCCCAAGTCGAATGCCGTCATAGATTCGATTCCAGAGCCAGGTGAGCAGCCGATCAAAAAAACGTACTGTCGAATAGGAGAGATCTGCGGCGATCTCCATCGCGTACGCCTGCGCCTTTGCTTCGGCTTTCCTGCGCGCACGCGAATCGGCTGGTCCTGCGTCGTTGATCAAATCGCGAACCGCAGCATCATTGATGACCTCGTTTATGAGGGTGCGACGATGCGACAAATCCGGACCGACCGTTGCCTGTCGACGGAGCCGAAAATGCACGCGCAGCACTCTCGACGCCATCCGCAACGTTCGCGGTCCATCGAGGTTTTCTCGAAGAATCGGCGCCATCGCCATAGGCTCGGAGAACTGCATCAGCGTTTGGCGCCCATGCAGGAAGGTTGTCAGTGCCTTGCGCAATCGCCCGGCCACTTCCCAGTCCTCGTTGAACATCATGGAGAACCAGCCACGCTCCTTGCCCGGAGCGCGCCCCCAATAAATGCCTACCGGTACAAGGAACAGCGGGAGCGCCTCCACCGTTTTTGGTTCGGCGTCGCGCACGGCAGTCGCCGTTTCAATCAAGGTTGTGAGCCGCCGCGACTGGCTGCGGGATCGACGCCGCAGAAACAAACCCTTGGAGGGTCGTAGAATGACTAGCGACCGGCCTAGCTCGCGGTTGCCGAAAATAAATTCTTCGTCAGGATCGGGAAGGCCGAGCTTGCGGCAGGTACTGGCGAGCGTGGCGGAGTCAGCAACACCACCGGTTTCGAGCACATAGCAAAGCCGCACCGCGGGATCGTTATGCAGCGCGCGAAGCGCTTCGAGCGTTTGCTCGGAGCTCACTTCCGGTCGCACCCACAATCCAATGACCCGGCTCACCAGCCGGCTAGTCACACGCCTAATCCAATTCAAGTCTTTATGCCCCTTACTTGCCGGCTCCGGTCCCTGTTGCCGCAATCCCTAGTTTACCTGAGCACGCGCCGACAGGTGCCTGTCACGCGCCAGCAGCTGCGTTATCATTGCGGCCAGACTCGACCAGGGACATCGATTGTGAAAGCAGCGACCGCCAAGCACCGCTGGCTGATTGCGGACATCGGCGGCACCAATTCTCGCCTCGCCGTATGGCAAGAAACCGGCAGTCCGAGTGGTGAGTTAATCGGGCAGAGGAAGCTGCGCAACGATGCCTATGTCGAAATTCACGACATGCTAGGCAGCTATCTGGACGCCTACGAGGGCCCAGCGCCTACCGCAGGGATTCTCGCAATCGCGGGGCCTGTAGTCGGGGACGATGTATCGCTGCTGAATATCGACTGGTCGTTTTCGGTGGCCGGGTTGCGTGAACAACTCAACCTCGCCCAACTCGTCGTTATTAATGACTTTGAGGCGCTCGCCCACGTTGTACCACTGCTGGCCGCTGACGATTACATCGAAATTGGAGCCGGCCAAAGCGATCCAACCGCACCGGCGGTGTTGATCGGGCCAGGGACAGGTCTCGGCATCGCCAGCCTGATTCCGGCCGGCAATCGGTATGTGGCTGTGCCAGGCGAAGGCGGTCACGCGACGCTACCGGCGATGAACGACGACGAGGCGAGAATATTGTCCGAGTTTCGTAAACGCTTTGGTCACGTGTCGGCCGAACGCGTACTTTCGGGCGAAGGTCTGGAACACCTGCACGATGTTCTGCATGACGCGCGCTTGAGCGCTGCAGATATTTCGCGCGTCGCGCACGATGGTGATGCGGATGCCATCGCAACGTTCCACCAGTTCTTTGACTTTCTCGGCACCGTCGCAGGCAACCTCGCCCTCACGATGGGTGCACACGGCGGCGTGTACATCGGCGGCGGCGTGATACCAGCCAATCAGGCGTTGTTCGAGGCATCGAGCTTTCGTGAGCGGTTTGTGGACAAAGGCCGCTATCGGGAGTATCTCGACCGCATTGCCACCCGACTGATCACCAGAGACACGCCAGCGTTACTCGGACTGTCCGGCTTGGCAGGAAGTCTGTCCGAACACGATTAGTCGATTCTTGCCCGGCCTGTGGCGAAAGGTCGGCAAGCCCCGGAAAGATAGATCTGCTGTACGGCACCCTCTTGCTTCACCGTATGCAATTCCAGCTGGCTGGGCCGACCCATTTGCACCCCCTGTGACACGTGCCAGTCAGCGGCGTCTGGAACGCTCGCATCGAGGCTCGCCAGCAATCCCACCAAGGCGCAATTCGCACTGCCCGTCGCCGGGTCCTCGGGCACGCCATCAAGCGGTGCAAACATCCGAGCTTCGATGTTCTGACCATCGCGCACATAGCAATGCAGGTCCGGGTTAACACCGGAAGCGACCGCCACATCCAATGCGTGAAAATCGATTTTGGCGCGCTTCAATGCATCCTCACTCCTTAGCGCCACGCAGCTAAAGGGCAAGCCGGTTGAAGCCTCACACGGCAGATGCGTGGAGGTATCGATCTCATGCTCCGCCAGACCGAGTACCGATGCGAGCATCGATGTCGAATACGACTCACCTCTCGAGAACGGCTCGGGCGCGAGCAGACGGGCCTGATCTGCGCGCTCCTCATCGACGGTTAGCACGACGCGACCGGCTAGTTCCTCAAAGCTGACCTCTGACCCCGACAGCATGCCGCGCGCGGCCAGTGCACAAGCGGTGCCGATGTTCGGGTGACCCGCAAAAGGTACTTCCCGTGTTGGCGTGAAAATCCGCACACGGAAGTCGCAATCGCCACGATCGGAGGGCAAGACAAACGTGGTCTCTGAGAAGTTGAACTCACGAGCAAGTCGTTGCATTGCCGCATCAGCGATACCGCGACCGTCAAAAAACACCGCCAAAGGGTTGCCCTCACCTGCTTCACGCGTGAAGACATCGACGATGGCATAGTCCGCTTCAGCGTGGATCGTCATCAGTCCCTTCCGCATCGCTCATTGCGGCATCCAGTTCCTCTTTTCTCGACATTGCGATGTCGTTTACCGCCTGCGCGCGGTCGATCGGACGTTTGACGGAATCCGCAACAGGCGTATCGGATGCCGGCGGCTGTTCCTGTGTCTCTTCCTTGCTGTGAACCTCAACCTCGCCTGATTCGAAACAACCGGCGAGAAGACCCATCATCAAAAACACTGCGAATCTCATGAATCACCTCTCTGGACGTTGCGCAGAATGAAGCTCTGCAACCAATCACAAATCTCGGGAACCGCGCTGGAGAGCCGATGATCGCTGTCCACGAGGTGCAAAGACACCGTGCCACCCTCTGAAAAACGGAGACTGTTTGCCACGGGCACCACGTCATCATGCCAACCGTGCACGATCGATATGGGGCATGGCGGTAGCGATGGTGTGAGTGTCTCGTAACCCGGCATAAAAAATGCGGGCGCCAGCACAAACAACCCTGCGACTGTCCGTTGTGTCGCAGCCGCCGTAGCGACATGACCTCCCATGCTCGATCCCACCAGGACGATTGACTGATCGTCGATCTCATCGAGCGTCGCGAGCAACTTGTCGACGCGCGGTTGCGGTTCGCGCATACCCTGGTAATCGACCGAGGTCACCTCAGCACCTAGTTCCCTGACGGTTTCCGCCATTGCGGTGATCTTACTGCCCCAAGGACCCGACTCGAGACCGTGTGAAAAAACAACGTGCATGTTTGCCTCCCCGTAGTGACCACCTACCGACCGAGTCGCGCCCGAATATCCTCTCGCGCTGTCGCCAAGACCGATTCACGATCGATGCTGGAGAGGATACGACGAACGGTCTGTTTTGGACCGGCCTCACCCCACGATTTTCCCGCCGCCAGATATTCTCGGGCGACCTGGCCGACGATGTAGGTGCCATAGTACGCAATAGCGCTTTGTGCGCCCGCGGTTAGCGCCGTAGAAAGACCACCGCTACCTACCTTGAGTGCACTCGAAATGACATGTGCCGCCCACAGCGTGCCCATCAGGGCCAGTGCCTCGCCGCTGATGACACTCACAAGCTTACCGGCATCGTTACGCGACATGGGCAACCCAAACACCTGCGACAGGTGCATGATCATGCCCACATCAATCGCCGCCGCGGCAAGCAGGTCGGCAACCGGGACCGGGTTCAGACCAACGGCGATACCCTTGCCAATGCAATACGTGCGCACTAGGCGTTCCGCGAGCTCGCTGCGGGCAGCAACCAGTCGAACGCCAACCTTGTCCGACAGATCTGCCGCAAACAACGAAGCATTGAGCGCCGCCAGAGTCTTACCGTCATGTTCGACAATCTTCCAGATCGCCTCGCGCAGTGCCTCCAAATCCGCCGGTCGCTCGCGCAATTCCTCACGTTCGTTTCCGTCAGGGTCCAGCACAAGCACCGACATCGGTTTCGGTTGCGCCGACACCGCCACTACGCGATCTGCGGCAACCAATTCTGCGCAACGTTCGCGCAATGCATCGAGCAGGATTTCCAACTCCTGGCTGGTGTACTGGTCCATCTTGTTGAGCACCAGCAGGACCGGAGGACCCAACGCCGTCAGCTCACCCAGAGCCTGAAACTCGGTCTCGGTGAGATCGCTATCCACAGTGAACAAGATAATGTCGGCACGACGCGCCACCTCGTTGGCTATCGATTCGCGCGACTCTCCATCCGCCTCGTCGATACCCGGGGTGTCGATGACAAACACACCGCCTGCCGAACGCATTTCGAGCTGGGCAATCGATGCTTTCTTGGTCTCACCATGCAGCGGGCTAACACTGAACACCTCCGTCCCAACCAGCGCGTTCAGGAGTGAAGACTTGCCCGTTGAAACCCGCCCAAATGCGGCTACATGCAGGTGGCCCCGCTCGATCTTGTCGAGCATGGCACGCACCTCTTCATAGTCACTGGCCAGAGCCTCTCGAACCGCTTTTGGCAAGCGCTTGTCGTCGAGCAGGGTCGAGAGCGACTGGCGCGCAAGTTCAAGATTGTGATCGCCCTGCTCGCTCATGAGTCGCGATCTCGCCATTGCGACCAAGCCAGACGTGCGATGCGATTAACGTCGGCTTGCAGATCAGAATCGAGCACCTCGGAAACTGCGGATGCCGCAGCCGCAGCATCCAACGCATTCGCCTTGGCGAGGGACTTCGCAAGACCGCGGCCCACTGCATCGAAGATCGTGCCGTAGGCAACCGCGTGAACAAGACCCCCAGCGATGGTTCCAACGCCGGGAAACGCTTTGAGTGCGTTGCCCGCAATTGCCAATGTGACCGGTACTACCTTGCCGACCCGACTCTGACTGAGGTCCAGAAACCGCGATATTTCGACATCGCGCGCTTCCTGACCGTAAAGGCGGCAAAGCTGGCGAGTGAGGTCGGATCCCAGATAGCCTTGGATCACAATGTCAGTTCCCGGAGTGACCGCAGCAAGCGCGCCAACCACAGCCTTGCGTGTGGTCGCCGCTACGATTTCACTGGCGCGGCGATCTCGGTATGCACTTTCAGCTCGCTTCAGTTGATCATCGGCCAATTCCAGCAGTGCACGCTCACGGAGCGCATTGACAGCCGCGAGGTTCCCACCAACAAGCTCTTCCAGTGCCAATACCAGCTCCGTGACCTCAGCTGGTCGCCCCTCGGTGGACATTTGTTCTTCCCCGGCCGCATCACGCCGCAGTACCTCGCGCTCGCCGCCCGCAATCGTCACGACGAGGACCGGCGCGATTTCGTCTGGACCTGACGCGCTGGCAAGTCGTTCGGTGATCGACGCTTTGATCTCCTCGCGTTGCGCATCGCTGTAGCGATCCGCCTTGTTCAGGGAAACGATCAGTGGCTTCCCGGCTTCGCGCAATCGCTCCAAAGCATCTACCTGCTGACGCGTCAAATCTCCATCCGTGACGAACACGACTACGTGGGCGCTTCGCGCCTCCTCCATCATCGCCTCGTCCAACTCCCCACCGACGGCCTCGAGACCGGGCAAATCACTAATATGGATTTCTGCGCCCGTTGTTGCCTGCCAGTGGAAACGGCGTGCTTGCGTCGTTGAACCTGCCAAGGGCGAGACTTCGATGATGGCCTCGGGCAACAAGGCTTTGGCTAACGAGGACTTGCCGGTACTCACCGATCCAAACAGGACAATATCGAGCGTCTGCTGTTGTGCGGCATTGGCAATGGTCGCCAGCGTCTCTTGTGCTTTTTCGGTGTCGACGCCCGCGATTGCGAGCTCCTCAGCTCGTGCATTGAGCGCCGATGCATCCGGTCGGGGCACAGGCGACGGGTTGGACTTCTTGCGCTGTCCCGGCGCCATCAATCTCCAGGAAACCGCCACAAACCCGATCGACAGCAGTATGAAGCCTCCAAGCACACCCAATCGCACAACGGCAGGTAGCGTCTGTAATCGCTCCCAAAGATCCAACGCACGATCGGTCAACCCCAATAACAGGTTCGTCATAAATATGAATACGCAGAACAGCACTACCGCAAGCGCGATTCTCCATCCGCGACCGAGCGTCATGCGTCCACCCGTTTCGGAGCACCAATCAAACACACTAACGCAACCAGCAGCGGCAACAGTCGTTCCATCCAATCACCAGGTGCACTCGGCTGCGCATGCAACAGCACGGTTAAAGTGAAACCCGTAAGCATCGATGCAAGCGTACGCCCGGGGCCCGGCTCACGATCGATCAGGCGCATGACCAAAACAGGGCCGAGCGCGGAACCGACGGCATGCCAAGCAAAGAGGACTCGCGAGAAGATGTCCTCCGGCAAATATAGCGCCAGCGCTACCGCCGCGATGCACACCAACAACACCACGACCCGCGTGGTCGTCGGTGAGCGCGTCGCGTCGGCGGCATTGCCCTGCCAGTCGTAGGCGAGCGAACCGGCGACAGTCAGTAACTGGCTATCGGCCGTCGACATGATCGCAGCGAGCACCGCGGCGAGCACCAATCCTGCCGCAACCGGAGGCAACACACTGCTCGCAGCCGCGAACAAAACCGCCTCCCCGTCACCGATCACGATACCCGTCTGGCGTGCAGCAAGACCGAGTGTCAGCATGCCGCTGTACACAAGCACCGCCCAAAGCAATGCGATAGCGCGCCCCTTGCGTAACTCGGTGTCATCCTTAAGCGCCATGAAGCGACTGACGACATGGGGCTGTCCCGGGTAGCCAAGACCAATACCTAACGTACCCAAAGCAAAACCAATCGCCGCTGGCATACTTGCGTGCACTAGCGCAGGTGGTGGCGGTTGACTTCCGCCAACACCAGCCCCGAGGACCAACAGCGGCAACACTACTGCGACGAAGACCATCAACACTGCCTGCAAGGCATCGGTGACGCTGACTGCCCAAAAGCCGCCAATCATCGTGTAGATCGCGACCACCGCAGCGCCCACGATGATCGACTGCTGGGTCGACCAACCGAAATTCTCCTCGAACGCTTTTCCTGCACCGTCAAACTGCGCTGCGATATAGAAAGCGAAACAGAACACGATAATTAAGCTGGCCACTCGCATCAGGGGTACACGTGCGCGACCCAGCGAGACGGGCGCGATCACGGACGTGAGTGTCAGCGCACCTTCCGCTCGCGCCAACCGATGCAGACGCGGTGCGACCCACAGCCAATTGAGCAGGAACCCACCGAGCGTCGCGGGCAGCAGCCAGAGCGCCTGCATACCCCAAAGATAAGCGCTGCCACTGACACCAAGGAGTGTCCACGCGGATGACGAGCTCGCACTCGCCGACAGTCCTGCAATCCAACCACCCATGCGACCTCCCGCAAGCAGGAAGTCACGAGTATCCTGATTACGACCGGAAGCCCAGACGCCCAGGCCCAGCAGCAGCAGGTTGTAGGCGGCGAGCGTGGCCAGTACGGTGGCATCGCGCGTCATTGCGCTATGGTAGCGGATCATGTCTGACGATAGCGATAACTCACCCGGCTGGCGGTTCTGGATTGATCGCGGTGGCACGTTCACCGACGTGATCGCCCAGGGTCCAGACGGTACCGAACACGTACAGAAGCTACGCTCTTCTGCGCCGTCACTGTATGCCGATGCAGCGGTCGAGGCGATTCGGCAGATCCTCGCAAACTCGACTGCCAGCACACGTTATGTGCAGAGCATTCGCATCGGTACGACGGTTGCGACCAACGCGTTGCTCGAAGGGCACGCGCCACCCGTCGCGTTGCTGGTGACGGAAGGCTTCTCTGATCTGTTGCAGATTGCGGATCAACGGCGGCGCCAGCTGTTCGGACTTGAACTCGTTCCACGGGAGATTCCCGTGACGAGAATTGTGACCACGCGAGCCCGCGTGGCACCCGATGGCAGCGAGTTGAATAGCCATGATGTTGAATCGTTGAAGCAAACTCTCGCGAGTTTGGTGAATGAGGGTATCGAACACCTCGCTATCAGCCTCTTGCACAATTGGCAGCATCCGGCGCACGAGAAAATCGCACTGGAACTTGCGCGGCAAGTCGGCATCAAGCACGTAACCTGCAGTCATCAAACCGCCCCGATTCGCGGCTACCTCGCGCGGACAGAAACCACGCTGGTCGATACGTGGCTCACGCCGGTGCTCCATCACTATCTCAGTCAATTCGAGAACGCATTGGGAGACATTGCTGACGTTGGGCGTATCGCGTTCATGCAAAGTCACGGCGGCCTCGCACCAGCCGCAACTGTGCGGGGGAAAGATGCCGTACTGTCAGGCCCTGCCGGAGGTCTGATCGCATTGGCGGAAGGCGCTAAAGCGGTCGACCTTTCCGCCGTGATCGGCATGGATATGGGCGGGACGTCGACGGATATTTGCCACTGGCGCGGTAGCTTTGAGCAGCAGACGGACAATGAGGTCGGCGGATATCGGTTACATACACCGATGCTGCGACTCGACACCATTGCCAGTGGCGGCGGTTCGGTTTTGTCATGCGCCGATGGTCGACTGCAGGTGGGTCCGGGCTCCGCCGGCGCATCACCTGGGCCTGCCGCCTATGGTATGCAGGGTCCGGCGACACTGACCGATGCAAACGTGGTACTCGGTCGGTTACCGCCAGAGTTTTTGCCGACCGTTTTTGGCGAACACGGTGATTCACCGCTCCAGCGACAGGCAGCGGCAGCTGCTATCGAAGCGCTAAGGTTCGAAAACGATGACTTACTCGGTGACGCCTCTCTCGAGGCGCTCGCGGAGAGCTGGCTCCGGATCGCGGTCGAGCAGGTTGCGAACGCCGGGCGTCAGCTGACTCTGAAGCATGGCAGTGACCCGCGGCAGTTCGCGCTCGCGCCGTTCGGTGGTGCCGCAGGACAAATCGCCTGCGCCGTAGCTGACGCACTCGATGTGAGCACCATCTGGTTGCATCCCCGTGCAGGCGTGCTAAGTGCGCTGGGTATCGGCCTTGCCGAACGCAGAACCTTGCGGGAGGTTTCGATCGAGCAACCGTTACTTGAGTGTTGGCGCCGTATTGAAGCCGAGCGGCAAGGCCGGGCACGCGAGCTCACAGCAGACGCGCAATTGGAGACTACGGCGCTGATCGCAATCGCCGGCACCGACGGCAGTCTCGAGATCCCGTGGGGTGATATCGATTCGCTTCGAGCACTGTTTGCGCAGCGTCACAAGCAACGCTTCGGCATCGAACCTGACGGCGAGCTGACACTCGTTGGCGTCCGTTATTGCATTGTAGTCGGTACGCACAATCACCTACCGAACGAGACGTGGCCCAGCGCAGCCGCACTGGGTCAGTCCACGCTTTGGATGCACGGAAAGCCACATCGAGTGCCGGTCTTCCCGCCCGCAGCGATCACGGAGACCCCGACAGCCGGTCCGTTCATTATGGTGTCCGATCACACCACACTCGTCGTCGAACCTGGCTGGTCCGCAATGCGCAATCACGCCAATCATCTGTTGTTGCATCGAACTGCGCGGGCAAGCGTTGCAGCCCCAAACGACGACACGGTCGACCCCGCGCTGCTGGAAGTCTTCAACCGTCGCTTTACGCTCGTCGCTGAACACATGGGACACGTGTTGGAGCGCACTGCTCAGTCGGTCAACATTCGAGAACGTCTCGACTACTCTTGTGCGTTGTTTGACGCAGACGCAAACCTCATTGCCAACGCACCGCATATGCCCGTGCACCTCGGTTCGATGGGTAGCAGCGTCCGACACGTCCTGGAGCGAGTGGCATCGCTGCAAGACGGTGATGTGTATCTCGTTAATAGTCCGTATGCCGGGGGCACACATTTGCCGGATATCACAGCGGTGCGACCCTGGTTCAATCGTGAGGGTGATTTACGCTTTTTCGTCGCGAGCCGGGCGCATCACGCCGACGTGGGAGGCCTGACCCCCGGTTCGATGCCTGCCGACAGCACGACCATAGACCAGGAAGGCGTTCTGCTCGACTGCTTTCAACTGGTTGCAAATGGTGTGCTGCGCGAAGCCGAACTCCGGTCGCGGCTTTCAAACGCTGAATACCCCGCGCGAAACCCCGAGCGCAATGTGAGCGACCTAAAGGCGCAGCTTGCGGCATTGCAGGAAGGTTGTGGGCAGATCGATCGGCTCGTAGCCGCGTTCGGCGAGGCAACGGTCGATCGCTATATGCACTTCGTATTCGAGAACGCGCGCGCGACGATCGCCGGTGTCATCGCGAACCTACCGGATGGCAACGCCAGCGTGATTCTCGACGACCAAAGCCAGATTGACGTCGCCTTGCGGGTTCAGAGTCAGCGGTTGATTGTCGACTTTACGGGCACCAGCGCTCAGCACCCGGGAAACTTCAACGCACCGGCGGCCGTGACGCGCGCGGCTGTTTTGTATTTTCTCCGAGTGCTGGCCGAGCGCGATATCCCACTGAACGACGGTTGCCTCGCCGACGTCGAAATCATTGTGCCAGAGGCCTCCATGCTCGACCCTGTCTTCCCGGCAGCGGTTGTTGCGGGAAACGTTGAAACCTCGCAAGCCGTCACCAATGCGCTTTTCGCCGCGTCGGGTCAGCTGGCACATGGACAAGGCACGATGAACAACCTCACGTTCGGGAACGACAGGGTTCAATACTACGAGACGATTGCGGGTGGTAGCGGCGCGGGCGCCGGTTTTCCGGGTGTGGGCGGGGTACAGACGCACATGACTAACTCGCGCACTACCGATCCCGAGATCTTGGAGACTCGACTGCCGGTGAGAGTTCTGCAATTCGAACTGCGAAAAGGCAGCGGTGGCACGGGTCAGTGGGCCGGAGGCGATGGCATCGTGCGACGTCTTCAAGTACTCGAACCGGTGCGCGCATCGATACTGAGTGGCAATCGCAGGCAAACACCTTCGGGCATTAGCGGGGGCGAGAACGGTGCGGCCGGCATCAATCGTATCCGTCGGGCGGATGGCGCTCTGGAAACATTGCCCGCGGTAGCAAGTACCGAATTAGACGCAGGCGATATCATCGAAATTCTCACGCCCGGCGGTGGCGGTTTCGGTAAATCTGAGGACTAGAGCGCAGCGGCCACTTGCTGCAGCGCGGTGCGCGTCGCGCGAGTGCCGTTCGGTTGCAGAAGCAAGCTGTACATCACTGGCTGCAGCGCGCCTTTCGGTTGAAAGCCAACCAGCACGCGCACCGTATGCTCTGCATCACCGAGACTGGCGTTCGTTGCCGCGTCGCACTGAACCCACCAACCGTCGGATACCGCACTGCCGACAAACGCCCCCTGCTCCGCCAACGCTCGCAAGAACTCCGCAATCTGAGTACGAAGTGCACTCCAAACCTGTTCATCCGGCTCGGAGAAAACGGCCCAGCGCGTCCCGCGATCAATCTGGCCGAGAATAAATTTTGTCAGTCGCTGTTGCGGCAACGAACCCTGCGCACGATCGAGTGTGTTTGCCGAGGTGACAAGACCAGGAAACAACAACCGACCTTGCATACCAGGGATGAGAGGGTTTACGCCGCTACGCAACAGGGCCAGTGCGTCGTCTGGCTGCAATTCGTAGGCAGGCTGCCAGTCGCGATGCAACGCCGCAGAGTTTTGTCGAATATCGTCAGACAGTGCGTGGTAGACATGATGTCGATCATCCTGACGACACAGCAAACCCATCAGGGCACCAGCTGCCGGCTTGCTCCCCGCGTCGGTCGACTCTCGATCGACCACGGGGGGAAAGTAGGTCATGCAATGCGGGCTGGATACCGGCCTGAGACGCCGCCATCCGAGCAGGCTAGCGGCATCCCGACAATCGTCCGGCGGATCAACAATAAACATGGCATTGAGCATCGCGCAGTAGCGTTCTGCTGCCACGATAAACGCAGCGCCCGCCACAGGTCGACCGGGTGCACCGCAGGCATAGAGAAAATCGAACCGCTCAACGTCATCCAGGCTAAACAGACCGGTCGCATGCCGTTCGCTGCCAACGAGATCGTAGTCAGTGAGATGATCGCCGTCATTTCCCAACTCCGACATGTCCACATAGCCAATGGCATTGGTAATGAAGTCAACAGCCGATGGCTTCGGTCTTGCTTCGGGTGCCGAACGCGGCGGAGCCAGCAATCGCGACTGCTCCAGGGCATGCAGCGCGAAACGGGAATCGCCCTCTGACCAGGAAATATTCGAAAAGAACTCCTGATCGACTATCTGACCGCTACGAGCATCCAGGCGCTGGACCGTCAAATTGAATCGCGTGTCGTCACTGACGCCATCCACATCGACCGATGCCCGAAGCCGTTCTGTCGAGCCAGGATTACGCGCCGTCAGTTGCCAGGGGTTAAGCGCCGTCGGAAGTTCCAGCGTACCACCACGTGCGTTGGCCGCGACCCGCACGACAATGGCAGACCGGCCGCCGTGCTGGAAAAACTGACGAACCGACATTGACAGTGTGCTTTGTTCCCACGGCTCGCCGAAATGACGCTCAAACTCGGCGAAGCTCGTTATCGGGACGGGGCGCTGCAGTGGGCCGGATCGGGCGCGGCCCAGGAACACCGCGATCGTTTTCTGCCGAGGGTCGAGTGCCTCTCCGCGAGTCGGTGCGGAATTAACGGTCATGCCCGGGTCAGAATGCTGCAGCAATTCTTGCTCCTGTCGCTCTTCGCTTCCTGTCGTGTGCGACTGGTATCCTTCGCAATTATACCCTACTGCGGGCACAAACATGATCACAGGATTCAGCTATCTCGGCGCGCGATTTCCAAGGATCGCCGCGCGACTACCCAGACTACCGCTCGGCCAGTTTCCAACTCCGTTAGAGGCGCTTGATGCCGTAACCGGACTGTGGATCAAGCGCGATGATCAGACGCACGCCCTCTACGGCGGAAACAAGATTCGCAAGCTCGAATACCTGCTCGCCGATGCACGCGGTCGAGGGATTCAACAGGTCGTTACATTCGGCGGTGTCGGCTCCAATCATGCGCTGGCGACGGCCTTGCACTCGCGTGTGCATGGCCTTGAGTGTCAGTGCTGGCTCATGCAGCAGCGAATGACTTCGAGTGTTGCCGGCACGCTGCAGCGCCATCAACGGAATCAGACTGACCTTTTCGTATCGCCACGCCAACGCGCCGAGCGTGTCCAGGCCATGCGCACACTCCGAGACGCCAGGAACGGAGATGTCGCGGTCGTGCCGCTCGGTGGCACCTCACCGCTCGGGAGCATCGGTTACGTTAATGCTGCTTTTGAACTCGCCGCGCAATGGCGTGGCACCCCGCCCGAACGTGTTTACGTCGCAGCGGGCACGATGGGAACGGCTGCTGGTCTTGCCGTCGGGTTTGCTTTGCTCAACTGGCCAACCGAAGTGGTTGCTGTTCGAGTGACTGCGCCTTCACAGTGCAACGACATCGGCATGCACAAGCTCTGCAGAAAAATCCTGCATCGTTTGCATCGTTGTGAACCGCGAATCAACACGGCGCTAGTGCCTCGTGTCAGCTTGCGCACAGACTACCTTGGCGCCGACTACGCCGATCCAACACCCGCGTCCAATGCTGCGGTGAGCACGGCACGAGAACGGTGGGGATTGCCGCTTGAAACGACCTACACAGGAAAAGCGATGGCCTGCATGTTGGATGAGCTGGACTCACGCGAATCAGATGCGCCGTGGCTCTACTGGCATACCTACAGCGGACCCGCAGCGACGGCTGGCGAGCTCAATCCTGACTACGAGTCGTTGCTGGCGCTTTGTCGCTCGGCTTGACGGGCGCGCGCTGTGGGCGCGACTTGCGAACCGGCTTTAGCTTGCGCTGCGCCTCGGCCAGCACCACTTCCAACCATTCATTGCGCTCACTCATGGCGAACCTGCGTTGCTAACGTCGCTTGCTTCCTGCATCAGCGCTTCGAGCATCTCGCTCACTTCAGCCCGACTGGGCGCGTCTTCAGGGAGTTGCGCAATATTGCGCACGGGCACCGCCATGTCGGCCACCAACGCCCCAGACTCAAGCTTGATCGGCATCCCATCAGCACGCTCGATCACCGCCGAAACCGCCGCAATCATCGACTCATCGAGCACAGCATCGTGGCGCTCCGTCAGATACTCAATCGCAGACGACAACAGCTGTTCCATTGAACGTTCATCGTCTTCGAGTATCGGGTAGGCAGCAATCCACAATGCTTCACCCTCTCGTCCAGCGACAAACGGCTGGTTCACAATAGTGACATCGGTACCGCGGTCGGTCGATGCAAACAGCACTTCGATATCTTCCGGGTAAAGGCGGACACAACCGTGGCTTACTCGCATACCCACCCCGTAAGGTTGATTGGTGCCGTGTAGCAGATACCCTGGCATATCCAGTTTGAGCACATGTCTACCCAATGGGTTATCCGGCCCGGGCGGCACCACCGCAGGCAACGGATCACCCGCTGCACGATGCTCCGCTCTGACCGAAGCTGGCACATACCACGAAGGATCTGTCGCCTTGTCGATAACGGTCGCCTCACCGGTGGGCGTCGCCCAGCCGACACGGCCGATTCCAATCGGGTAGGTGGTCAGCACAAATCCGTCGCCGTCCGCTGCTGTTTCATGGACATAGAGTCGCTTCGCCGCGATATTCAAGACGATGCCGGTACGTCGGGCATCCGGGAGAATGAAGCGCGTCGGTAGCAGGACCTCTGTATCAACGCCTGGCAGCCAGGGATCGACCTCCGGGTTAGCCTGCCGGATTTCGTCATAGCCGAGGTCGTAGCTTCGTGCGATATCAGAAATGGTGTCGGTGTCGCGCGTACGAAGCACCTGAGTGATGCCAAATACCTGCTGCGTCGCATCGGAGTACTGCCAGCGATGCTCCGTGACCGGCTCCGCCGGCTCCTCCGGCCAGGTCGGTGCAAGGTCCGGTACGGGACTGCGGTCCGGCGGCGGTTGCAGCAGGCTACATCCGGAAATGCTCACGCAAAACGCCGCAGTGACTAGCCTTGCATGCCAACGGCTCATGCGTTGCTCCCTGATGCCTGTCGCAGCACCTGTATGTAGCCGCTCGCAAACGGCGTGTGTTCTTGCTCCAGTCGACCTTGCTCCTGCAGCGCTTCATGAATCGCCGGTAGTCGATAACACGGAGCACTCATGAACAAATGGTGTTCCGCGTGGTAGTTCACAAAGTAAGGCGCAACCAGCGCACGCGCGATCCAACCCGCATGCGTGGTTCGAGCGACACGCCAGGGGTTGTTCTCCGTTGAGACGCAGGCGTGCTCTGCGATATTGCGCACGCGCAAAACCGCCATGTACCAAGTCATGAACGGCACTAGCCACAACAGGAAGTACGCCCAAAGCACGTTGTTCAGTATGGCGAGTCCGATCAGTGCGACGTTAAACAGCACCATCGCACCATCGGCTTGCGATACCCGTCGATCGAACACGAAGCTATAGAGCATCGGCAATAGTCGCTGGCGCAGGAACGTCAAACCAGTGAGATCCCGCAAGAGCTTGCGGACCAGGCTTTGACCGCTCACAGGAAACTTCGATGACAACACAAGATCAGGGTCCTCTTCCTGCTGTGCATAGGTGTGGTGGCGCAGGTGATACTGACGGTACTCGGTCAGCGAAATACCGAGTGGCCATGCACAGGCCCAAGCCCCCAACCGGTCGTTCCAGCGGTGGGCGTCATGCAACAGCCCATGCGCCGCCTCGTGCATCAGAATCGCAAGCCCCAGCTGGCGTGAACCGATGACAACGCCAGCGCCGACGACAACGGCGGGATTCGGAAATGCAATCGCGACGCTCGCCGCCACTGCGATCACAAGCCATGCGTGCACAACCATACCGATGCCGCGCCACCGGCTGCGCGCGCGCAGCATCGCCCAGCGCGAAGCACCAAAAAGCGAGCGACCTGAGACCTTGGCAATTCTCCCCATGACGCCAGTGTAGCAATTCAATCGGAAGCTGGTCGCCGGAAGACATGAACAACCAGTGGCCAACGCACCCGTCGACGCCCCTCACCAAAAGCTTCAACAAGTTCTCCATAGCACGCAGCAACCGGATCGACGCCGTTCGCGCGAATAAATCGCTGAGTAGCAGACCAGCTGCGCAGGTAGGCGGCCAGAGAGGCTACCGTCCAGTCGCAAGCCGTTTCGAAACGGGGTGCAGCAAGTCGCTGCCAATCCGGAAGAATAGCCCGGTAGCCCTGCTCGACATGAAGCCTCTCGGGTGGCCAGTACGCGTCGAGTGTTTCGCCATATAGCCGATCGACAACCGCGTCGACGGCGCGACTGACTGCTACCTGCTGGTAGGTCCAGATCGCCAGCACACCGCGCACGTCCAAGACTCGCATCGCCTCTGTGTAGAAGCGCGGTTGATCAAACCAGTGCAATGCTTGCGCAACGGTGACCAGGTGTACGCTGCCGGCATCCAAACCGCTCGCCTCTGCGGATGCTGCGCGATATTCGACCTTGGTATCGGTGGGTGCGTTGGCGATCTGAGCCGCGCTCGCGTCGCTAGCAATGACCGCATCAACATACGAGCGCAACACTTCGGCAACCTGACCGTTCCCGGTCGCACAGTCCCAGGCGCGCGTCGATGCAACTGCAGGGAGTTGACGCACCAACCAGCGATAGAGTGCTTGCGGATATCCCGGTCGCGCATCTCGGTAGACCGTTGCGTGCCGCGAGAAGTGATCCTTGAACGTCGTGCTCATCCGACAACCTCGATGACGCTATCTGGCCCGGTCATGTAAATCCGCTCACCACGCATGAGCTTGATGTTCATGCCACCCGTGAAGCTGCCAAACGCTGGCAGTACTGCATAGCGATCGCGAAACCAGAACACCGGTGCGCGGGCACGATCGCGCCCTACCTGCAGGCGAAAAACGGGATGCAAATGACCCGCGAGCACGTACCCGTCCGAACGCTCCTCCGGCTCATGGTCAAGAACAAACGGTCCGAGCTTGAGCGGCTCCGCGTGCCACACCAAGCGCGTGCTCAACGACGCGGGTAACGTGTCGACAGTGACTCGATCGTGGTTGCCAGCGACGACGCTCATCTCGACTCCGGGGAACTGCCGTAACCAATCGGCCAGTGCCTGTGGCCAGACATCGCGCTGTCGTGGCGGCGCGTGCATCAAATCACCCAGCACCATGACTTTGGTCGCACCCCACTTTTCCACAAGTGCCGCCAGCCGCTCTAGGTCACTCTCGTCGCAGCCGGCGGGGATAGCCAAACCACGTGATCCAAAAACCTCAGCTTTTCCGAGGTGCCAATCCGCAACCAGCAAGGCGCTTTGTGCGGGCCAATAGAGCGCGCGCTCAGGAGTCGCGATCAGCGTCTCGCCGCAGCAGGTCAATTCGCAGTCACGTTGTGAGTCTGAATGAATCACGCGGAGCGACTACCTTTTCTTGCAGCCGCATTCAGACGGTCGGCCATCCTTTGTACGCGTTCGCGCCATGTTTCGCTCGACATGATCTGGCTCTGGAGTCGTTCCGCCCAGAGCGGAAATGCGAACGGTGATAATCGGTCGGTCTCGACGATACAGATTTCCGAGGCTTGTAGCCGCTCCAGTGCCAGGCGCATGCGCTGCGATTCCAATTGCGCATCGAGGACCTCACGCTGCGCCTGATCCACAAGGAGGTTGTCCTGGTCATATTGGGAAAGCACGTCGTAGATCAGGCCCGACGATGCCTGAATCTGGCGCGTCGATTTTCCCGACCCCGGGTACCCTTGAAAAACCAGACCTGCGATCCGAGCGATGTCCCTGAATTGTCGTTTGGCTGATTCAGAGAGGTTAACGCCGGAGACCAGATCATCGGTGAGACCCCTTGGCTCCAACCACGATCGAACATCCTGCTCGCAAATGTCGAACGGCGTCGCTGCCAGCAGTTCAAAGCCGTAATCATTCATCGAAAGCGTAAAGGTAATCGGCGTATCGCGTGCGATTCGCCATGCCACTAACGTGGCGAGGCCCTCGTGGACCAGGCGACCCGCAAATGGAAACAGGAAGACGCTCATCCCCTCACGAGTCTTGCAGACCTCGACCAGCAGTATGCCGGGGGTCGGCAATCGCGACACTGTCGCCTGATGCTCAAGTAGCGGCGCGAGTAGTGTGAGTTCTTTATGCTGATGGGTACCGGATGCAAAATCTGCAAGCACGCTTTGCATGCTCTCGGCGAGTTCATTGGACAACGGCATTCGCCCACCCTGCCAGCGCGGTACTGTCTTCTTGCCACGCTTCGATCGGCGCACATAAGCCACCATCTCACGAACCTGCACCAACTCGACCAATCGTCCCGCAAACAAGAATCGATCACCCTTGTCCAGACGCGCGACGAATGACTCTTCGATATGCCCCAGCGAGCCTCCTGACAACCACTTTATTTGCATGGTTGTGTCGCTTGAGATTGTGCCAATACCCAAGCGGTGCTGGCGGGATATCCGACGATCCGTCATGCGATAGACGCCGTCCTCGAACACGACACGACGGAATTGCGGATAGCCTGACAGCGCTTGTCCACCGCGCGTAATGAAGTCGAGACACCATCCCCACTGCTCATCGGTTAGCGCAGCAAAGCAGTATGTCGAACGAACCTCCCCAAGCATCTCATCGGAAGTGAAACCGCCGCCGAGCGCAATGGTCGCAAGGTGCTGCACCAGCACATCCAGCGCGAGGCGCATTGCAGGTCGAGCCTCGATTCGCCTGGCATCCCATGCATCGCGCGCTGCTGCAATTTCAACCAATTCCAATGCGTAGGTCGGCACACACCAGACTTGCGACACCGCGCCAGGCTGATGACCACTGCGACCAGCGCGTTGCATCAATCGTGCGACACCCTTCGGACTGCCAACCTGCAATACCTGATCGACAGGGGCAAAATCCACGCCGAGATCGAGTGATGACGTACACACGACCGCAATGAGATCACCCGACTTGAGCGCGGCCTCAATCTTGCGTCGTAGTGCCCTGTCTACCGAGCCATGATGCAGGGCGATGCGCCCGACCCAGTCCGGGCGCGCTTGCATGAGCGCTTCAAACCACAGCTCGCTCTGCGAACGTGTGTTCGTGAACACAAGCGTTGTTGCAGCGCGCTCGATTTGCGCCACCACATCGTCGATCAAGCCGAGCCCGAGGTGCCCGGACCACGGAAACTGCTCAAGACCTTGCGGCATGATCGTATCCACGCGGGTCTCCTTGGGTATAGCGCCGGCAACCAGACGTCGGTTTTTCGCTTGCGGACAAAGAACTGCCATTGCTTCATCGAGATTGGCAAGGGTCGCCGATAACCCCCAAACCGACAGCTCCGGCCTCAATGTTCGCAGGCGCGCAAGACAGAGCTCCAGTTGCACACCACGCTTGCTGCCCATGAGCTCATGCCACTCATCGACGATCACCGCCTCGAGCTTTGAGAACAGCTTTGCACCGTCGGCGTAACTCATCAGAACAGACAGGCTTTCGGGTGTGGTGATCAGTGCCTCGGGCGGTGTCTTTCTTTGGCGCTGGCGGGCACTACTGGCGGTGTCTCCGGTTCGAATCTCAACCCGCCAGTCACTGCCCAGCGCAGCGACGGCCTCCTCGAGGCTGTTGCGCGTGTCGTTCGCGAGGGCTCGCAATGGCGTGATCCACAGCACGCGCAACCCACCTGTCTGCGTACCAAAACGACACAGCGGCCCCATCCACGCAGCGAGTGTTTTTCCGCTGCCGGTCGGTGAGTGGATTAGCCCGGAGGCGCCCGCGTCGAATGCTTCCCACGCCTCACGCTGGAACGCAAACACGTCCCAGCGTTGCGACTCGAACCACGCTTCTGCCGCCGGCATCAAAGTGTCGGTCATAGGAGGCCCTGCAGCGTCTCGATCGTATCAGCCTCGGCGGGCGCCAGATCGCGCCGCCAGCGCCGGATTCGCGGAAAACGCAACGCGACGCCTGACTTATGCCGCGTCGAGGAGGCAATCGCTTCGAACGCCAGTTCGAAAACTTGCTCCGGTTCAACCGAGCGGACGGGGCCAAACCGCTCTCGCGTGTGTTTACGGATCCACTTATCCAGCTCGTCGATCTCAGCATTGGTTAAGCCGGAGTAAGCTTTTGCGACCGGCACAAGGTCTTCACCACGCCAGACAGCAAACGTATAATCGGTGTGCAGATTCGCACGCCGGCCGTGACCTGCCTGCGCATACAACATGACCGCATCAATTGTGTGCGGCTCGATTTTCCACTTCCACCAAATGCCACGGGTGCGACCCGTTCCGTATCCAGCGTCACGCCGTTTCACCATGAAGCCCTCAACGCGTCGCTCACGCGAAGACTCACGCAAACGTGCAAACTCACTCCAGTCATCTGCAACGACAACCTCTGAGAGACGCAACCGCTGCGGGAAATGCTCGGCCAACGACTCGAGCTCAGCGCGGCGTTTGCTGAGCGGCCACTCACGGACATCACTCCCATCGAGTTCCAGCAAATCGTAGGCGCGCAGAATGACGGGATAATCCGACAGTGTTTTCTTGCCGGGTTTCTTGCGACCAATACGTCGCTGCAAAGCAGAGAATGGCATAGGTGCATCGTCTCGCCATGCCAGGATTTCTCCATCGATGACGGTGCCCTCAGGCAACGCTGCCGATGCCTCGATCAGCTCCGGGAATTGCGCGTCGATCAGCTCTTCACCACGCGACCAGAGATAGCTGTTGCCACCGCGTCGGATCAGCTGTGCGCGAATGCCATCCCACTTCCATTCGACTTGCCAATCGTCGACCACGCCGAGCTCACGCTCCATGAGTTCAGGCGTCATCACCCCCGGCTCACTCTCGATCGGACTCGCAAGGCAATACGGATAAGGTCGAGACAAATCAGCGGCACCGTCATCCTCAGCCAGCAGCTGTTCGGCGAACTCGCGACCCGGCGACCAGTGACCCATCATCCTGTGCAAAATCACGGGACGCGGTAGTCCCGCAACCTCTGCAAGCGCACTGGCGACGAGCGCCTGCGACACTCCGACGCGCAAGGCACCTGTCATTAGCTTGTTGACGATGTAGCACGCGTTGTAGGGCAACTCGCGCCACCAGGCCAATACCAGGTCGCGCTGCGCTGCATCGTCCAGCGCTGCGATCGGCTTTAACGATTTGGTCACGAACTCGGCGAGTGAGAGATCGGAGAGTGCATCGGGTCGGTTCCTATCCGCCAGCAACAATGCGATGGTTTCAGCGAGATCGCCGACGCTTGCGTAGGTATCTTCCACAAGCCACTCAGGGAGCTCGGACGCTTCCACCAGCCAACGGCGCAGATTCGCCGCGCTCACCAGGCGCTTTAGCCTGCGACCAGAGAGGAAAAACGTGGCCCATGCGGTGTCGGCAGGATCTGCCGCGTTGAAGTAGTTCACCATCGCCGCCACTTTCGCGCGCGTCGAATTGGTTTGATCCAGTGTGTGGTAGAGCTTGATGAACTCACGCATCGCGGAGCTCCGACAACACGCCGGCATTCACGCCGCGCTCGCGCAACAATCGGACCAGCGTGTCAGCGTGCCCATGCATCAGGAGAATTCTTTGAGCCCTAACCTCATCGATCGTGCGAAGCAGCCCTGGCCAATCTGCGTGGTCGGACAGCACGAACCCGCGATCGTAACCTCGACGCCGGCGATTACCGCGCACCTGCATCCATCCCGAGCAAAACCCAGTCAGCGAGTCGCGGAACCGGCGCATCCACCGTGACCCAGCCGCACCTGGCGGTGCAATGATCAGCTCACCGGCGTAGTCGCGCTTTTCGCGCCCGTCCACGCGCCGTGTCGGCAACATAGGCACACCGGCGGCACGATAGAGTTCGGTGATTTCATCGACTGCACCGTGCACCCACACACTGGCGTCCGTGTAGGCCGTTAGCTCCGCGAGCACACGCTGCGCTTTGCCAAATGCATAGCAGAACAAAACGCTTGGGCGACCGGCTTTCCGGTTGGCTTGCCACCACTCATGGATTTCGTTTGCGACCTCGCTGGCGGGTGGCCACCGATAGACAGGCAGTGCGAAGGTCGCTTCAGAAATGAAGGTATCGCATGGTACGACTTCGAAGGGCGCACAGGTCGGGTCCGGGTCGCGTTTGAAATCGCCCGTGGCTATCCATTTCGTAACCCCGTCGGACACAGCGATCTGAGCAGACCCGAGTACGTGACCGGCAGGGTGGAAACTGACCTCGGTGTCACCGAGTCGAATGGTCTCTCCGTAGTCCACCCCTTCGATGCAAATATCATCGCCGAGTCTGTGTTTCAGAATGGGTACCGACGGTGTCGCTGCGATGTAGCGTGCAGCGCCGCGGCGTGCGTGATCGGCGTGCGCGTGGGTGATCAATGCGAGGTCACAGGGTCGCATCGGGTCGATACTGAAACCGCCCCGCTCGCAAGCGAGGCCTGCAGCGCCCGGTTTCAGCAGGGTGGCATCGCTCTGCCTAGGGCTGATCACCTGTCGGCTTGGCTCGCAGCGATGCCGGTCGCAGGCAGCGTGGGTCACGCCCAGCCTGCTGCGCCTCGTTGTAAGCAAGAAGCGCACGTGGGAAATAGGAGACGAGCTTATCGATACGCGTGCCGCTGCTCGGGTGCGTCGACATAAACTCAGGAACCTCGCGACCGCCTTTGCTCTGCTGCATGTTCTGCCACAGGCTCACGCTCTGGCGCGGATCAAACCCGGCTTTGGCCATGAAGTAAAGCCCCTCTTCGTCAGCCTCCGCTTCCTGCCCGCGGTTGAACGGCAACAACAATCCAAACTGGGCGCCCATACCCAGCGCCGTCGAGATACCCCGTGCGGTATTAATGTTCTGTCCCGGTATCGCAGCACCCGCGATGACATTGACACCGACGTTGGTCGCCGTCACTCGAGCCATGCGCTCAGCAACATGGCGCTCGGTGACGTGCGCAATCTCGTGACCGATCACCGTAGCTAACTGATCATCGTTCTCCGCAACCGTCAGTAGGCCTGAGTAGACCGCGATCTTGCCACCCGCCATCGCAAACGCGTTCACTTCGGGCGCATCAAAAATCACGAGCTCCCACTCATACTCGGCCGGTCGGCCCTCGAGTGCGTTTACGACCGCCACCGTAACGCAGGTGACGTAGTCGATGATGTCTGGATCCTGCACCAGCGGGATCTGTTGTTTCATTTGCCGAAACGCCTTTTCTGCGTCCGCTTCGAGGCCCTCCTCGGAAACCATCGCCGCACAGCCAGCAAGCATCGTGGCTGCCAAGGCGCCGATACCCGCGAGTGCTCTTCGTTTGTATTCCGGATTCATCCTCGTCTCCTGCTTGCTGTCACTGCCCGAAGCCGCGCAGCCTACCAACCCAACGCGAGATCAGGCCGTCTGCCGCCCCCATGAGCTTTTTCTGCAGGGGCAACTTCACTTGGTAGTGTAACCCGTAGAGATCTCTTTGCTCGCAAGCGTCGATCAACAGGCTGTCGCTGGTACCAATCTCATCGATTAGACCCAATTCCAACGCTTGCGTTCCATGCCAATACTCACCAGTGGCCACACGCTCGAGGTCCAGTTCCGGTCGATAACGTGCGACAACGTCCTTGAACAATGCGTGAATCTGCTCGAGATCCTCTTTGAGCTTGGCCCGATCCTCATCCGTGTTTTCACCAAACATAGTCACGGTGCGCTTGTATTTGCCTGCCGTGATCTGCTCAACGTCAACGCCTTTGTCCGTCAGGAGTCGGCGAAAATTCGGCAATTGAGCGATCACACCAATCGACCCGATGATTGCGAACGGCGCCGCGACGATTCGGTGGGCTACACACGCCATGAGATAGCCGCCACTCGCTGCCACCTTGTCGACAACAACTGTCAGCGTCAGATCTGCATCACGCAGTCGTGCCAATTGTGCGGCGCCCAGACCGTGATCCGGCACAGTGCCGCCGGGGTTTTCCATGCGCACGACCACATCATCTTCGGATGAGGCAACCGCAAGAATCGCAGACACTTCCTCACGCAGTGCATTTACGGCACTAGCGCGGATATCACCTTTGAAGTCCAGCACAAAGGTGCGTGGTCGCTCATTCGAGGCGCCCTTCTCGGCTTTGCGCTCAGCCTTGCGTTGCTTCTTTAGTGCCTTGGCCGATGCCGTGTCGAGCACCGCGGCCTTTAGCGCATCGCTGATGCGACGAAAGCGCGCGTTCAAGTGGTGCACCTTGAGCGTCTCGTCACGCTGACCGCCACGCCGCGATGCTGAGGCCACGAGCGCAACGATGACGCCAACAGCGATCACCACCGTAACGGTTTTCGCCAGAAACAACCCGTAGTCGAGAAAAAACGCGCTCATGCAGTCGAATCCAGACCCGCGTTGTTTTTTTCCAGCACGCGCTCGGCGCGGTAACTTGAGCGCACGAGCGGCCCGGAGACAACCTCCAGGAAACCACGCTCCAGACCCGCTTCCCGATACGCCCTGAACTGCTCCGGCGTCACGTACCGATCAATCGGCAGATGATTCACCGTGGGTCGCAGATACTGTCCGAACGTGACGATATCGCAGTTGATTTCTGCCAGATCGTCGAGTGCCTGGAAGATCTCCTCGTCCGTTTCACCAAGCCCCAGCATCAGGCTGGTCTTGGTCAGTACGTCTGGTCGGTACTGCTTGGCGAACTTAAGAACATCCAGTGTCTGGCGATAGCTGGCGCGCGGATCACGAACCGGATGTGTGAGCCGCTCCACCGTCTCTACGTTTTGTGCAAACACTTCCAAGCCGGAATCCAGAAGCAGTGCCACGTGGTCAGTGTTGCCCTGAAAATCGGGGGTCAGCGCCTCTACCGCCGTCTCTGGTGTTCGCGCCTTGATCGCACGCACGCACGCGGCGTAATGCCCTGCCCCGCCGTCTTCGAGGTCATCACGATCCACGGAAGTAAGCACCACGTATTTCAGGCCCATGACCTCAACTGCGCGCGCGGTGTTTAGCGGCTCTTCATGATCCAGCCAGCCCTTCGGGTTGCCGGTATCTACTGCACAGAACTGACATGCCCTTGTGCAAACGCTGCCCATAACCATGATGGTCGCGGTGCCCGCATTCCAGCATTCGCCGATATTCGGGCACATCGACTCCTCGCAGACCGTCGACAGCCTGCCCTCGCGTACCGTTTCTTTGACGGCGGAGAATTTCTTTCCGGATGGCATTTTGGCGCGCAACCATTTTGGCTTGCGGCCAATCTCCGCCGCCTGCCGGTCAGCACGCTGCTTGACACCGTTCTTGATTGCATTGAAGCCAGCGTCGGTCGTGAATTTCTGACCGCTCGTGACCACGGGAATACCGCGCAGGGTGTTGGGTCGCTCGGACATCCTTACCTCTAGTCTGCAAGCGAATACGCAATCCGCTATTGTGTCACGCCGAGGCTGGGTCTACATAGCCCAACAGGGTCTCGACAACTACATAGACATGGGGTCCGTATGACCGAAATACAGGGGCACGCTCGCAAGATGCGGGTCGAGCATAACGATCCGGTGAACTACACCCTGCACCTGGATGACGCGGCGCTGGGCATGACCGATCTGATCGGCCGGACTCTGACTGTAAGCTTCAGCGGGGCCATCCACTGCATCAACTGCGGACGCAAAACTCGCAAGAGCTACAGCCAGGGGTATTGCTTTCCCTGTAGTCAGAGACTCGCGCAATGCGATATGTGCATTGTCAGACCGCATACCTGCCATTTCGACAAGGGCACCTGCCGCGAGCCCGATTGGGCGCTCGAGCATTGTTTTCAGGACCACTATGTTTATCTGGCCAATTCTTCCGGATTGAAAGTCGGAATCACCCGACAGGACCAGTTGCCCACGCGCTGGATTGACCAGGGCGCAACGCAGGCCTTGCCCCTGTTCAAAACACGTTCGCGCTATATTGCCGGCAAGCTCGAAAAAGCGATCGGGGAGCATGTTTCCGATCGCACAGACTGGCGTCGCATGTTGAAGGGCAATGCAGAACCCGTGGATGTCGCAGCATCGGGCGCGTCTTTGACCGAGGCCGCAGCCGCAGGCATTGAGGCGATCCGCGAGGAATTCGCAGGCGCTACCGATGACCGACCGTTCGAGGCAGTCACCGGTGTGGATACTCTGGAGATCCGCTATCCGGTCAGCGAGTGGCCCGAAAAAATCAAAGCCTTGAATCTCGACAAGCAACCGGCAGTCAGCGGCGAGCTACGCGGCATCAAGGGGCAATACCTGATGCTGTCCGAAGGCGTACTGAACATCCGCAAGTACACGGGCTACGAGCTCAAGGTAACGGCCGAATAAAAAAAAGAGGCCCGACAAATAGCCGGGCCAATCAGGGGGAAAACACTTAAAATAAGTGTCAGAGGGGTTCAGTGGAGTCGTGACCAGGTCACGAGCTGAACGCTGTCAGCATCAATGTGGAAGTTGTCAGCAAGAACCCGCTCCAGCAATGCTGGGCTGACGTTCTCGAGCTGACCGTCGCGCAGCTCAACGATGCCACTGAACAAGCTTTCGCTCGGCAGCTCAGCGTCATCGACAGAAAATTGCGCGTAGAACTTCATCTCCATGGTTCGACTGTAGCGCCGGTCTACAGTTCCCGCTGTGACCCACCGCACAATTTGACATAGCACAGAAAAAATCGGGCTGCTTGCTCTGAACACCCTTCCGACCCACAATATTGAGAACTCATATCTGAGAAACTATTAATGAATTCAAGGTTTTTGGTCTCTATTCTCACGACGATTTTGGTGCTCGTGAGCGTTTCCGCCAGCGCGCAGACGCTGCGAGACAGTCTGTTTGCCGAAACAGACGCGGCGCTAGAGGCGGCTCGCACCGCAGATGCTGCCACTTTGGCGCCCCGCAGCTTCGAACGGGGAATGAAAGCCTATGCATCTGCCGAAGAGGCGCTGGAGCGCGGCCGCAACGTGGAGACGGTGCGCAAGCGCCTGACCGAAGCCCGTGAACGATTTGAAGAATCGACCGAGACCGCGACAACCTCAAAGTTGACCCTCCAGGTCGCCCTTGAAACGCGTGAGGACGCGCAGAAAGCAGACGCACCGACGCTATCCGGCCCGATTTGGGAAGATGCGGAGAAGAAACTCGCGGACGCGATCCGCGTTCTGGAGCGTGGTGACCTGCGCAACGGTCGGCGCAATGCCGCCGAATCGGAGAGCTTGTATCGTGACGCGGAACTCGGGGCTATCAAAACACGCTATTTGTCGGAGACGCGGCGACTACTCTCAGAGGCTGAGCGTGCCAAAGTCGGCAGGTTTGCACCACTGACGTTAGAGCGCTCACGCGAATTGCTTGCCGAGGCAGAGAAGGCACTGAACGAAAATCGTTACGACACGGATCGTCCCCGCAGCCTTGCGCAACAGGCCAACTATGAGGCACAGCATGCGATCTATCTCGCGGAGGTCGCACGTAAGGTTCGCGATGACGACCTGTCGGTAGAGCAGTTGGTGCTTGAGTGGGAACAGGAGCTTGCTCGGGTGGCCGCGGCAGCCGATGTCGTGCCGGCGATGGCCAATGGTGGTGGAGAATTGTCGGAACAACTCGCCAACATCGTGACCGACCTTCGTAGCGACAAGCAGTCTCTGGAGCAGGACCTTGCCACCAGCGAACTTCGCGTAGCCGAAATGGATGAAGAAATCCGTTTGCTGGATGAGAAGCTGGGCGGGGCGACGGCCGAGCGGGCTGCCTTGATGCAGCGTATCCAGCGCCAGACACGAATCAAGGAGCAGTTTGAAACGGTTGAAGGCATGTTTGATCGCAACCAGGCCGTTGTGTTTCGCGAAGGCGATAACGTGACGATGCGATTGGTCGGCTTGAGTTTTGCGAGCGGTAGCTCGACGATCGAGCCAAGCGCCTACCCGTTACTCGAGAAGGTGGAATCCGCGATCGATGTATTCCCTCGTTCTTCTATCGTGATTGAGGGCCACACGGATAGTTACGGCAGCGACAGCAACAACGTCACCCTGTCACAGCAACGCGCGGACTCAGTGATGCAGTACATGCTGAATGCCATGCAAATCCCTTCCTCGCGAGTTCGCGCTACAGGTTTCGGCGAATCTCGCCCGATTGCCAACAACGAAACATCTGAGGGTCGCGCCCGCAATCGCCGAATCGACGTGGTTATCCGACCGCAACTCGATTGAGTGACAGGCTAGCCGGGAGCGTGTGAACGCCACCAGTCGGCGATCAGACGGCCGGTAGCCACATTCGCCAGATAGCCATACTCGCTGTGTACGTGCAGACGGCCGTTTTCGCGGTAGTGGTTGTACACGTCGATGTCATCGATCTGCTCGACTAATTTCAGGTTCCGCATCGCGCCGTAGTCGTTCGCCATGTGGCGATCCAGAGCGGTCAGTTCACCGACCGCAACGATGTTAGTCCAACGGCGAATGTTGTGTGGATAGGCATCTGCGCCGGTGGCTTTTCGCCCCTTGAGCCCCTTCTGAATCACGCGGTTGCCCAAGGGACTGCCAAGCGTCACAAATCGGTCGATCGTTATCGAGCTGTCCTGGAGCTCATGGGTCAACGCCCACAGCGTATCCCATGCGATCACCGAACCGAGACTATGCCCAATCAACATGATCGGACGATCGGAGCACAGTCGAAGCCTGTCGAGCAGATCGGCGCGAACCTGATCGCCTATGCCGTCTCGATTGGTGACGTAGCGCGCCACGTCTTTGAGCGTGACGCGAAGATCTTCGTTCGCTAAAGAATCGACGACGAACGGCACTGCATCGCCGACCAGGTACAGTCCGCGAAGCAAACGGTTACGCCAGGATCGTGCTGCCTTTAAGTCTTCGGCCAAAGGGGCATCTTGTTCCAACAGCGCATCGATACCGGGCAGATCTATCCCGATGTCACGGTAGGTACCATAGAAGGCCCAGGTCCAGTTGGCCCGCTCCATCACCTCCGGTTGTCGGGACAACATCTCGGCAACTTCCGGATCGGCACGCTTCACACCTTCCAGCAGGCATCGCCACAGCTGGCCTCGATGTATCTCGGCTGGCGGCTTCGGCTTCATGCCCGGCACAAAAATGATCCTGGGCATGGTCATGTGCCGATCTCCGCAATGGTGCGACGGGTGAGGTCCGCCAGTGTCCGAATTTCAAGATCAGGGGCAGGCAGTGCCTCAGGCCACGCCATGCCATGGCGATTCAACCAGATCGAATGCTGACCCGCCCTTCTCGCGCCTTCGACATCGAGCTCGGGTGAATCACCGACATGCACGACCTCATCGGCTGGCACACCGGTTTTTGATGTCGCGGCATCGAACATGCGGCGGTTCGGTTTCGCCGCACCCACATCGCGTGCGGATACTCTGGCGCTGAACCAGCTACCGATCCCGGTATGTTCGAGCGAAGCGTTACCGTTGGTCACCGCAACCAGCGAAAAGTCGCGTGCCAATCGGGCCAACGCGGGCAGAGCATCAGGGTAGAAACACACGCGGTTTCGTTCGGACTCAAACGCGGCGAAAGCGCCCATGGCAAAGGCGTTCTCGTCCTCGATCCCGGAGACTGCTGCGATCCGACGCAGACACTCGAGGCGCAGGAAGGTGAGGTCAAATCGACGGTCCGGGTTTGCCGCCCAGACGCCATGACGAATCTCTTGCAACTTTGCTTTGTCCCAAACGCCTGCGCTGGCCGGGAAGTGCTCTCGAATCCATGCCCATTGCGTGTGTTCGGCGGCAAGGATGACCGGCTTGACCGCCCACAGCGTGTCATCCAGATCAAATGAGATCACACGAATCATCGAACCATGGTCTCCGGTACTGCCCCAGCCTGAGGGGCGTTTCTGAGCGTGATGACCAGCGCCCCGGCGAGTGTGATCACGCCACCGATGATCATCCGCAAGGTCAGCACGTCGCCGAGGAGCGTCACTCCGAAAATCACGCCGAACACAGTGGCAAGCAGCAACAACGGCGAGACCAAAGAAAGGTCATACCGTTGTAGCAACATGTAGGTGCCGCCATGCCCGATCAAGCCTGCGCCAACTCCTGAAAAAATGAGGCACGCCGCGCCAAGCGGTGAGATTCCTGAAACCTCTGCCAGCGCATCTCGCTCAGCGATCGCGGCGACGATCAACAGCGATGGACAACTGACGACCGCCAACCATCCCTGTAACTGGAACGCGTTGACCCGTATCCGGGCTTTCATTAGCGTCATGCCGGCAGCACCGGCAGCGGCGGCCATCGCAACGATGATCACGGCGGTGAGGTAGTTGAACACTCGCGGATCGAAACCCATGACCATCACGCCGAGAAAAGCGAGCGCAATGCCAAGCCATCTGCGCCAGCGTATCGTCTCACCAAGAAACCAGACCGAGAACAAGGTAGCGAACGGGACCCCCAGCTGGATCACAATCGCCACAGTCGACACGTCTCCAGCCAGCGAAAGGCCGGTGTTGAGCAGCGCAAAGTGCACGGTACCCATGAGGAAACCAACGGCGAAGATTGTACGCATCTGTCCTTTTTGCCAACGCAGCAGCGGCGCCATGACAGTAAGTACTACCGCGAACCTGAGTGCCGAAACGGTGAGTGGTGGCAGTTCCAGCAGTACATACTTGCTGGCGACGAGGTTTAATCCGAATACCAGATTGACGACCAGCATCAATAGCCAGTGGATGGGGCGCATATTGCCTCGAGCACAAAATCGGGCGGGCAACAGCGCCCGGCGTCAGGAGGTTAACACCGTTTTCAGTCTGGGCGCCTCGAGGCGGCACGTTTCATGAACGAGTAAGCAGCGCTTTCGCGTCAACCCCCATCGGTATCCGCCCAACGCGCCGTTCGATCTCAGCACCCGGTGGCAGGGAATCAGACACGCGATGCGATTCGCGCCGACGGCGTTGCCAACGGCTCGCACAGCGCTGGCCGAACCGATCAACCTTGCAATATCGGCGTAACTGGTCAGCTCGCCGGGTGCCAGTGCGAGTAGCGCCTGCCACACCTTGATCTGAAAGGGTGTGCCGGCCAGAAGCAACTGCACACCATCCGGATCTACAGCGCCATCGACCAAGTCGCCGAGATACCCCTCCGGCAGACTCACGTCTCGCAGCTCAGCTTTCGGCCACTCCCGGCGCAGGTCCTGAACGAGTTGCTCATGCGTCTGATCGCAGAATCTCAATGTCACGATGCCGCGATCAGTAGTGACGAGCATCGCCTCACCAAAACGCGTCATACCGAAGGCTACGCGCAACTCGAGCCCTGCCCCCTTGCGCCGAAACTCGCCTGGCGTTACGGCGTCAATGCGGACAAAGAGATCATGCAATCTGCCTGGCCCTGACAACCCTGCTTCCCAGGCGGCCGTCTCGACCGTGTTGTTGTTTGCGAGAAGCTCTCGCGCGTCGTTCAGAGTCAACTGCGCGAGAAACCTCTGCGGTGAGATTCCCGCCCAACGACGAAACAGTCGGGAAAAATGTGCCTCGCTTGAGCCCGCGACACGTGCCATTGAAGCAACTGAAGGTTGGCTTTGGCGATGCTCGGCAATCCAGTCGATGACCAGCCCCATCTGCTCGTAGTCGGATTGTTTCAATGCTGGGCTATTCATGAATGCAGTTTGTCGGGCCGCTCGATTCGCCGCCACCCGAATCCTGCTCAGCTTGAGGGGAACAATGCCGGCAGGTCGTTTTTTTTGCGGCCTGTATTGTGGACCCCCGGTCTGTCGAGGTTGTTGATGACCGCTGCGAGGCGTGCACCATCCCAGTCGTCTTTCGATGTCCCGTACAAAGCTCGATCCAGTTCCAGCACAGCCGTTGCGTCCTGGGACGGCAGAAACGCTGCAAGCGCCACGAGGCCTGAGGCTGCCTCTGGACCAAGGACCTCACGCGCCCAATCCAGTAAAGCGTTCCTGGCAGCACTCGCATCGCCGCGCTGTGCCGCCTGCGACGCGAGCTTGCGTGCCTTGCGTGCCGTTCGGTAGGTCGCATTCTGGTCGGCTTCGCGTCGTGCGCGTTTGCGCTTGCGCCGCTGCTTCATGGGCGCACGCCACATGATGAACACTGTCACCAGCCACAGTGCCAACAACCCGTAATTGATCAAACGTGCACGAAACAGCGCTGCTCGCAATGCCGGGTCTTCGGCGACCGTGACCGGCGCCGCCCGCTCCGCATCCAACGCAGGCTCGGGCTCAGGTTCAACGGCGACTGGGGGTGGTTGACTGACAATCTGCCCCGCCGCGCGCAAGCTGCCAAGCGCTGCGCTCGCGACTCTCCACTCGCCGGTATCAACGTCGAACCATGGCAAAGTAATGGTCGGCAGGTCATAAACACCTCCGCGACCGGCGATCACCGCGAAGCTCTGCTGACGTCTCGCAATAACGCCATCCGGGAGCTCGCGGGACGCAAAATCCGGTTGATCGGGATACACACGCAAAGCCGGATCCACATCCAGCTCCAACTCGGGCAGCTGATTGGCCTGCAAACCGCGCACGACGGTATCCACCACAATATTGGCGGGCACACCTTCATCGAGAATGCCGTCTCTTGGTTCCATCGATGCACTGAGCTGCAACTCGGACGCCGGCAACCAAAGCGCGTCGGCGAACTGCGCAGGTGGCGGTACCGCCGGCTCGACGCTCAGTTGCAACGCTTCTGATCGGAACTCCTGCGGTGCGGAGATCCGGCCGCGGCTATACAGGCTGCCGCGAAACACCGCAGGCTGAATCAAATACTCGCCGCTTTCCTGCGGGAATAGCGCGTAGGTCCGTTCCACGACGTCGAACTGACGACCGTCTATCGTCGCCTCGTAACGCCGATCCTCGCCCAAGCGGGTTGCGATGACTTCACCACCATCAACGCGCAGGGGCTCCAATTGATTCTGTCGGATCGCGACACCCTGGTAGATCTTCAAGGTGTAAATCACCTGCGCCTGCACCCACGACTGATTCCTGTCGAGACTGACCTCAAGGAAAATGTCTGGATCACCGGCAGGCGCGACGACGGGCTCGGTCACACGCACACGCACCGGCTGGCTCGATACACCACCCACCGATAGCGCGGGAATCTCAAAATCCCCCAGCGCTTTAGGGAGCAGGCTGTACGTCCATCGACGACTCGTTTCTCGCTGACCGTTGACGATCGACATGCTGCTCGACTGGCTACGCCCGAGAATGTCGAAATTGTCCGAGAGACCATCGATCTCTGGCTCACCCTGTTCATTCCTATCGGCGATCAACACCAGCGTGAACGACTCGTTGAGCTGTACCTCATCGCGGCTAATCAGTGCGTACACGTCCGCGCGCAACTCGCCAATGAGCATCGCCAACAACAGCAATAGGCCAAAGACACGCGCTACCATGGCTCACTCCGGTCGTCCGGCCACAGCATGTTGCCGTCCTGGTCGGTCCGCCTTCTTTGATACTGGCGGCGAAATTTCGCACGCAATAGTCCGCCCGGATCGTCCGGAACTCGACGCAGCCATTGCTGCAGCGACTGTTCGGTCTCCTGCGCCTCCTGCGCCTGCTGCAGCTCCGCTGCTGCTTCTTCGACCGCAGACTCGTCCCCCGATTCCTGAGCTTCGCGCAGGGCTTGCATCAATTCGGCGATATCTTTCGCCTCCTCCTGCTCATCCCGCTCGCGTTCGGTCTCCTGTCCTTCACCATCGCTGTTGCCCGAGGGCTCCCCCGCACTATCGCTGGCACTCTCTCCGGAGGCGTCGTCCGAGTTCTCACCGTTGCTCTCGTCCTCGGGGTCGCCCTGCTCACCCTCCTGTTGGCCCGACTCACCCGAGTCTTTGGGTGGCTCAGGCAGCGATTCCAGAAGCGCCAAATTATGCGCTGCATCCTCGTGATCCGGATCGACTGCGAGTGCTTCACGCAAGACGGCCTTGGCCTGTTCGATTTCACCAGCCTGTGCCAGTGCCGTGCCCTCGTTGTAGAGCGCTTCAGCACCCTCTAGTGCGCGCCAGGCCTCTGCACTCGCTGCAAAGTCTCCCTGGCGATAGGCGGCGGTTGCCTGCCAGCCCGGATTGCGAAACAACTCGGCTGCCCTCGCAGCGTCGCCAGCCTCCAGTGCGGCCTTCGCCCGTTGATCTTCGTTTCTGAACCAATCGGTCAACGCATTGGCGTTGGCGGATTCAGACGGCATGAACAAAACCAACGCGATCGGAGCCAACACGACGCTGCGGCGCAGAACCCACGCGATCAGCGGCAGACACAGAAGCAAGAGCCACGGGCCCGCATCCCGCCACTGCTCAACCTCCATTGCTTCTTCGGCCTGCGCCTCCGCAGCACGTTTGCGCGCACCATCTGTAAGCCCCAGTGCATTTAGATCGCTCGTGTTGCTGGTCATATTCGCATATCGGCCGCGGCCGGCACGTGCGAGACGTGCAAGTCCGGCCGGATCCAGTTTTGGTAGCGCGATTGTGCCACGTGCATCCGTAACGAATCCGCCACGCGACTCAGGGATCGGACCGCCTTCCACCGTACCAACGCCCATCACGTGCAACGTGTGCCCTTCTGCCGCGAGCGCTCGCGCCGCGTCCATTGCTGTCGTCAAATTTGCACCATCAGTGATCAGCAGTACTTCCCCACTATTGACCTCAGCGCGCTGCAGCAGTTGCAGTGCCTTGCGAATACCACTCTCCGGGTAACTGCCGCGAGTTGGCATCAGGCTCGTATCCAGAGCCATCACCTGACTGGCGATCGTCGCACCGTCCGAGGTTAAGGGAGTGACTACAAAGGCATTGGCGCTAAAGACCAACAGTGCTGTGTCGCCGTCTTTGCGCTCTGCAAGCACGTCCAGCAACTTCAGTCGGGCGCGAATCAGTCGTGAGGGTGCAATGTCCGTCGCGTCCATCGACCTTGAGAGATCCAGCGCAATCACTAGTGCATCACTGCCGCGTTGTACCGGCAGCGAGATGCGTTCCCAACTTGGCCCCGCAAGTGCAACCAGACCGATGACCGCCGCCGCCAACGCAAACCATTGCACAATGCCACCGCGCTGTTCGCGTCCGTCACTGATCATGATGGCGTGCAATGCAGGATCCACCCAACGATGCCAAGGCGATGCGGCCCCAACACCACGTTGTCGTAGCCACCACCAAAGCGCTATCGCGAACGGAATTGCCAGCAGCCACGCAGGCCTTATCCAGTGAAACTCACTCATTGCGTTCGTGTCGCCTGCCGCGTGTCTTCAACGGGATCGCCAAAGCAAACATCAATGCCGCCAGCGACGCTGGCCAGAAGAACAGCTCTTCATAGGTCCGGAAGCCATCTTCTTCGTCGGCTGCCGGTTCAAGCTTGTCGAGCTCGTCGTAGATCGCTTGCATCGAACGCGTATCCGTCGCTCGGAAATATCGACCGCCCGTCTGTGCTGCGATGGCCTTCAGCGTCTTCTCGTCCAGGTCTCGCGACGGCAAGACCAGACCAGGAACGCGCGAGCGGTAGGTGCTGCGCTCCGCACCAATGCCGATCGTGTAGATCCTAAGGCCAACGGTCGCCGCAAGCTCCGACGCTTTCTGTGGGTCGATCTCACCTGCGGTGTTCGCCCCGTCGGTGAGCAAGACCAGGATGTGTTCCTCATCTTTCTTCTCCGACTCGCGAATGCGCTTTACAGCCAACCCGATAGCGTCGCCAATGGCAGTCTTCTCACCCGCAAGGCCGCTCTCCGCCTCCATCAGGAGCGTGCCCAGCGTGTCCCGGTCGAACGTCAGCGGCGTCTGCAAATAGGCCCTCTCACCGAACAGGATCAGCCCAAGACGATCTCCAGCTCGACGATCAATGAATTGCGCGGCCACTGCCTTGGTGGCCGACAGGCGATCAACACTACGGCCGTTTAGCGCAAAGTCTTTTTCATTCATCGAGCCGGACAGATCAACCGCCAGCATCAGGTTGCGACCCGTTACAGGCGCTGAGCGACTCTCCGAGAGCGACTGTGGTCGCATGGCTGCAGCACAAAGTGCAAGCCAGCCAAGAGTGAGCAACAGCGCCGGCAACCAAAAGCGGGCCAAGCGGCCACCGCGCTCCGTGCCTAAAGCGCGAAACCCAACTCCGGCAGGTAACTGCAGTGCGGGCGACTGACGGCGCTCACGCTTGGACAACAGCGCGAGCAGCCACGGAACAGGTACGATCAAACCCAGCCAGGGCCAGGCAAAAACCAGCCACTCCGGTAACCACGGAACACCGCTCATGGACGATCCTCGCGATGGTGGGTCCTCGTCACTCGTTGCAACCACGCCTCGCAGGTCTTGCTGAGCGTATCCACTTGTGCCGCATCCAGCGGTGGCGTCGATGGACGATACACGCCATCGATAAGCAGACTTGCCGGCGCATCGGAGAACAGCCCGGAACCACTCGGATCCAAAAGGCGCCGCCACGCATCGCCTACCGGCGCGGCTGCCTCGGCGCGGCCGTGCGCTGCGATCGCAACCCGACGGAGCCATTCACTAAGGTCTGCCAGCAGCTGGTGATCGTTTTTTTGCTCATGCCAGCGCCCGACACAGGCGCGCAAGCGCGAGCGTGCCAGACGTCGCAAGGCACCTTCGCGGTACCAGTAAACGGACGCAACCGCGATCGCGACCAACAAGATCCCGCCAACGACCCACCAACCAGGTCCCAACGGCCACCAACCGATCGGCACCGGCTCGTGAATGTCTCGCAAACCCAATGCATCCAGCGTCGGCTGAGTTTGGGCCAGAATCAACGCACACTCCCCGTCATTTTCTGCAGGCTGGTGAGTGCGGCATCCTCCGTGCTGATCAATCGCATGCTCGCACCCGCACCCCGGCAGACCGATTCAATCTCTGCAACCCGCATGTCGAACCGTTCGCGCCAACGCGATGCCTGCGCGCCGCCGGTATCTACTTCCAGACGCGTACCGTTGACCATTACCGGATAAACCCCTGCCGGCGGCAGTTCTCGCTCCAGCGGATCGAAAACAAAACAGATCATCAGGTTGTTGTGCGCCGCCAGCGCGCGCAGATGTGCCGCACAAACGTCATCGAACCCCGAGAAGTCGCTGATCATTGCGACCAGGCTGCCAGGATGGGCAACACGTCGCAGACCGGCGAGCGTCCTTTGCAGGTTCGGTCGCGGGGCGTCTCGTACCGGCGCTTGTAACGCTTCCAATTGATGAATCATGCGCAGGATGGCTCGTTTGCCGAGCAGCGGGCGCAATTCGACACGTGAGAGATCGTTAAAGAGGAATCCGCCAAGTCGATCGCCACGCTGAATCGCACACCAGCCCAAGAGCGCCGCAAGACGCGCCGCCTGCACCGACTTGAAGACGCCTCGAGTCGCGAAGTGCATCGTGTGCCGTTGATCAACCCAGCAGAAGACCGGGCGTTCGCGCTCCTCGCGGAACAGCTTTGTGTATGCCCGCCCCGTCCGCGCGGTAACGCGCCAATCGATACTACGAGGGTCATCGCCAGGCTGGTAAAGCCGAGTCTCATCGAACTCCATCCCCCGGCCTTTGAAATGCGACAGGTACTGCCCGCCTTTCCGCGCCCGCACGCGCAACGCTTGCAGCGATAGTGCGCGCGCATCATGTCGAAGCGCGATCAGGTCGCTCTGGCGAACCTCTACACGCGAGGACAGATTGTCGGACGCTACGGACATCAAATAAACGCCCCGTCAGGGCACCCCAACACCGGCCACAATGCCCGCCACGAACTGATCGGCATCCATACCGTCGGCTTCGGCTTCGAAGCTCAATAGAATGCGGTGGCGCAGAACATCCGCGACGACCGCCTGGACATCGTCCGGGCCTACATAGTCGCGACCTTGCAGCCAGGCGTGCGCTCGCGCGGTGCGATCGAGGGCGATACTGGCGCGTGGACTCGCACCGAACTGTACGGCGCTGGCAAGACTCGCATCGACCGTCGAGGGGTCTCGCGTGGCGACAACGAGATTGACGATGTAGCGCTCCACCTCTTCGGCGAGATGCAAACCCAACACCTGCTGTCGTGCGGCAACGATTGCATCTTGTGAAATCCGGCTCTCCGGCGTGAAGTGTTGCTCCCCTTTACGCAGTGCCTCGCCCCGATTCAGTCTGAGAATTCGCTGCTCGTCATCGGCGCTCGGGTAGTCGACATTCACGTGCAACAGGAACCTGTCGAGCTGGGCTTCTGGCAGGGGGTAAGTCCCCTCTTGCTCGATCGGGTTTTGCGTGGCCATGACCATGAAGAGATCCGGCAGAGGATAAGTACGTTTACCAACTGTGATCTGACGCTCTTCCATCGCCTCCAACAAAGCCGACTGAACTTTCGCTGGCGCGCGGTTGATCTCATCCGCCAGCACCAAATTGTGAAACAGCGGACCGCGGCGGAATCGGAACGAGCCATCCTCGGGCCGGTAGATTTCGGTCCCCGTCAGGTCAGCGGGCAGCAGATCAGGCGTAAACTGGAGTCGATGGAAGTCACCATCGACGCTGTCACTCAGCACTTTGATGGCGCGCGTTTTCGCGAGTCCTGGCGCACCCTCAACCAACAGGTGGCCATCACAAAGCAGTGCGATCAGCATGCGGTTAACGAGGTGCGGTTGGCCGATGACCAGCTGGCCAATATGTTGCTGGAGTAGTTGGAATTGCTCGTTGGGGCTCACAGTACTTCGTGCTCCGGTGGCGTCGACCTAGTAACAAAGCCAAAAAGTGTAGAGGATCAACGCCGCCGGCGACATACCCCAAGGTGCATTCGCCTGCTGCTCTCGCTACTCTGCAAGCCTTTGTCAAGTTAGCGGACCGTCGATGCGCCGTTTCGTTCTTATCCCGTTCCTACTTTGCGCCGCGACAGCGTGTGGCAGCGAGCCCGGCGATGACTCCCCAACTACAGTGCAGTCTCGCTCGGATGAAGCCTGTACAGCCGCACTGCAGACCCTCCGTGGTGAGCTTTTTGGCGCTTTGCAGGGCGCATTGAGTGCAAGCGCGGAACCATCGCTTTGCGGAGGGAATCGACGGCCGAAGGGCGGTGTGCGGCTGCGCTACCGAAGCGCCGCCAATGAATCACTGCCGGATACGCTCATTATTCTGGGCATTGATTCACTGAAACCCGGGCAAACTGCGTCCGCCCTTAGGACCACGGTGACCGTAATCGACGAAACCAATCAGCGCTTTTTCTCGACGGCCGATCAAGCGCACTGTTTCACCGACATCACAGACCATGCGATCCTGCGCGACGACGTTCGCAGTTTGGCTGCCGGTGTCGTTTGGTGCACGGCCGCGATAGCTGCAGTTAATGGTGAGGGTAGTATTCGAGTTCGTGAGCTCGAGTTTGAAAGCGTCATCGACTGGAACGGTTCATGAAGGCGATCGTACAAGCAACATGCCTTGCATGGCTGAGCGTTCCGGCACTTGCACTGGACCTGCCGGAGCGGCCGATCGATTTTGATCGACTTCGAACAGAGTTCGATCCAATCAGCGTCATCGTCGAAGGGAACGCGACCTGCGTGCTGATCGATGCGCTGGTGGCAGACAGCAGAGAAAAACAACGTCGCGGCTTGATGTGGGTGCGATCCATGCCGCTGGACGCTGGCATGATTTTCGACAACTCGCCTCCGCGATCGGTTTCCATGTGGATGAAGAATACGCTGATTCCTCTGGACATCCTGTTCATCGACCGCAAGGGCCGAGTCATCAACATTGAACGCGACAACGAGCCGCTCTCGTTAACCGGAATCTCGTCTGACGCACCCGCCCGCTATACCCTCGAGTTAAATGGAGGACGCGCACAGGCGCTTGGCCTCAAGCGCGGCTCCATGGTGTGGGTCGAGTCTTTGTAGCGTTCACTCGATGCGCTTCACCCGGATGGTCCGATTCGATCCCTCGACTTTGAGCCTGTAGCTGCTGAATGCGCGTCTGCGAATCGTGACCTTCGGATTTGGAGGCCCCTGGTGGCGCCAGCGCCCGGGCTGCGTCTGCTGCCACACCTGTCCATTCTCAAGGCGAAAGATGGTGTTGCCCCACCAACCGTCGTAGTCGCCCACGAGACGCGACTCCAGCTCATCCGCATTGGCGGTCTCGACTTGCTCCAGACCGAAACGCTCCACCAAATCCTCGCTCTCGTCAGACGAGTTAGCCGTTTGCGGCGCCGCTGGCACCGGTTGGGGCTCGACCGCAGCTTCTTCTGGGGCGGGGATACCTGCGCTGGACGCATCTAGTGACGCTTCGACGATGGGCTCCTCCGGCAACGGCATCGCTTCAGCTTCCGGAGCGGGCTCCGGAGCTGCCGGCGACTCGGCTGGAGGCGCCTCGTCCCCAGCGAGCGCGTCATAACACGCCACACGTTTGGCCGGGTCTTCAATAGCCCGGCATTTAGTGAGGCCGTCCAAGCCTTCGCTGGTCTTGGCCTGAGCCTGCGCCTGCGCGGCCAGGATCATTGATAGAGCGACTACGGTTAAGTGTCGAACCATGATGAAACTCTCCGGGGGAATGCCAGGGCGCCGAGTGTAACCGGAACGCTCCAGAAGGTCTCGCATACGCTGTGTGTTTTTAGCAACAAGAGTCCTTTACTGTTGTGAATTTGCGCATTTTCGATTCGATCGCACCGTATACAAACGCAAGAAATACCGACTAAATCACGCTCGAATTCAGCGTTTTCACGAAGTGCAGATCGCGGGCCAAAAGGCTATTTTTTCATATTTTTTAGCAGTTTATACCTAGCGTAAGCCGTTTTTGCTGGCGCGGGGTTTGCTGAGCATCACTTAGACAGTGTGCGCTTTTTACAACAGCCCGTTGGTTATTCGCGTCACCTTGCTATAGTCCGGCGCACTCATTCGGAGACGAATGTGTGGGGTGGTAGCAAGGGAAAGCAAGAACAACAACGGTCGCGTGAACATCGCTTTTGGTGTTTTAGGGGTCCGCCTTGCAACTACTCGCATGCCATTTCTTGAGAAATAAAACCCAGTTAGCTCAGGAGGAATTCATGAGTAACACAAACCTTCGCCGCGCAGTGCGTTCGGCTCTGGCCCTCGGCGCTATCGCCGGTCTGGCCCAGGCGCCGGCTGCCCTCGCGCAGGACGATACCAAGGAGCTTGGTACCCAAGAGGTCACCGGGTCTCGCTTGTCGCGTGCCGATATCGAAACCGCTGTGCCGGTAACCGTTATCGACCGTGAAGATATCGACCTGTCAGGTGACACCACGGTTGCAGAAGTTCTGCAGACGAGTGTCTTCAACAGCTTCGGCTCGTTCCGCGCAACCTCTGGTTTCGCAAACGGTCAGGCCTCAGTGAACGAAGTATCACTGCGTGGTCTTGGCTCTAACCGCACGCTGGTTCTTCTGGACGGCCGCCGCATCTCTGCGACGGGTGGTTCCGGTGGTGCCGCTCAGAACCTGAACCAGATTCCTCTGGCGATGGTAGAGCGCATCGAGATCCTGCGTGATGGTGCTTCCGCTATTTACGGTTCTGACGCGATCGCTGGCGTAATTAACGTCATCACGCGTCGTGACTATGACGGTCTGTCGCTGGACTACCAGCAGACATTCCCGGGTGACGGTGGTGACCTGACCCGTGCAGCGGCCACCCTCGGCGTAAGCTCGGCGAAAGGTAACATCTACTTCTCGGTATCAGCACTGACGGGTCGTCCTCAGTACTACCGTGACGTGGATTACACCGCTAACGCGACCGACTACGACGCGATCTCCTCCTTCGGCTTCCCGGCAACGGCAGTCGGCGGCGGCACGACCTTCGTCGACCCGCGTTGCCCTGAAGATGTTGGCACCTCAGCAGAGTTCCCGAACAGCTACCAGTGGGGCCTGTCGGGCGGTGACGTCTTCATCGGCCCAACCGGTCCTAACGGTGAAGCAGCGGTACGTTGCGGCTACAACTTCGCAGCCGACGTAATTTCGATTCCGCGTACTCGTGAGTACAGCGCGCTGGTTAAAGGTTCTTATGACCTGTCACCGGACGTTCGCCTGAACGCACGTATTTCTGTCAACCAGTTGAACGCTGATACGCGTTTCGCGGGTACACCGGTTTCTGGTCCGTTCCCGACCATTCCGGCATTCCTGGCGGATGGCGTTACGCCGAACCCGATCAACCCGTGGCAGCAAGCTGGCCTTTCAGCACCTGCTGACTTCACGCTGTTGATTCGTACCGTTGCAAACGGCACGCGCGACAACACCGTTGACGAAACCATGGTCGACACCTGGTTCGGACTGGAAGGCTCCAACGACTGGTTCGACGGCACCTTCAACTGGCAGGTCAATGCACAGTTCAACCGTAACCAGACCGCGAACAACACGTTCAACCTGGTGAACAAAGAAGTACTGCAAAGTCTGCTCGACAACGGCACGCTCGACGTCTTCGGCATCACCCCGGGTGGCCTTGACCTCGACCTGCAGCGTACGGCGAACCACACCGGTACGTACGACGCTGAGATCCACCGCCTGACGCTCGACGGCATCGTTAACTTCGACCTGTTCGAAACTCCGTACGGACCGGTTTCATGGGTATTCGGTTACGAGTTCAACGACACCGACTTCGATCAGCTGAACGACGTTGAATCCAACCGTGGCGTGATTGCTGGTTCTGCGGGTGGTGACAACATCTCTGAAGGTCGCGTTAACTACGGCTTCTTCTTCGAAACCGCGGTTCCGGTCCTCGAGACGTTCGACGTCACGCTTGCTGGTCGTTACGAAACCTACAACGACGTAGGTATCGGCGGTCGCTTCACACCTTCTATCGGCCTCGCGTACCGTCCGATCGACAACCTGTTGATCCGTGGTACTTACAACGAGTCGTTCCGTGCTCCGGCATTCGACGAACTGTACGGCAACATCTCCGAAGGCTTCCCGGCTGGCATTGACCAGTACGGCGCAGCGATCGGCGTATCACCGAACAGCTCTACGCAGTACCGTGCACTGACCGGTGGTAACCCGGAACTGGACGCTGAAGAAGGAAGCAGCTTCACGTTTGGTTTCGTCTACTCGCCGATCGATGGTCTGGATATCGACATCAGCTACTACAGCGTTGAGTTCGATAACTTCGTTACGACCAACACGTTGTTCCGTGAGTTCCAGCAGGAATTTGCTAACAACTGCCCGACCGGTCAGCCTGAGTCTTGCGTTGCGTTCGGCAGCGGCAGCTTCATTCCGTCGCCGAACATCAACCGTAACCCGGATGGCTCCGTCAACTTCATCTCGTTGCAGAGCAACAACTTCGAAGGCGTTGACACCACCGGTATCGACTTGTCTGTTGAATACCGTCTGACAACCGACGCGACCGGCGACTTCACCTTCGGTGTAGAAGCAGCACACGTCCTGTCTTACGAGCAGCAAATCTTCGCTGATGATCCGGTTGTCGACCTTGCGGGCGAAATCGGTACGCCGGATACGCGTATCAACCCGTACTTCAACTGGCGCTACGGTGACTTCACGGTCGGTGGTACCGGTCGTTACATTTCTGGCCACAGCGAGAATGTCGGTGGTCAGGATTTGGCGATCTCAAGCCACTTCGAGCTTGACCTTCAGGCGACCTACAGCCTGCCATGGGATGGCCTCGTGACCGTCGGTATGCAGAACGTACTGGACGAAGAGCCAGAGCAGGCGGGTGAGCTGATCTACGGTTGGGAACCGTTTGACTTCTCGCTTTACCCGAACGCGATTCTCGGTCCTGTACCGTACGTGCGTTACCAGCAGAACTTCTAAGTTCTGGTCATTGCATCGCAATGAGGAAGCGGGCCTTCGGGCCCGCTTTTTTTTGCCCGGAATTTGCCCGCAGCGACGCTACAATACGAGCAACCCAGTGAGTGATAGTTGGCATGTCAGACTTTGCAATCGAACACCTCTTCGCCACGCCGATGGCTGCGGTCAGCTACGAGCGCTCGGAGACGCTGAACCCTCAGCTGAAGGCACGCATTCTGGAGATGGAGGCCGAGGGTGATCGCCATCGTGACACGGTAAAACGCGAATCACAGGGCGGACCACTGTTCGAGAGTAACTTCGATCTATTCAAGATCGATGATCCGTTGTTTCAGGAACTCGCCGCGTTTTGCCATCGAGCGGTATCCAGCGTCGTGGTACAGCTCAGTTACATGGATGAGCGTCTCTTCAGAAGTCTCGAGTTTCACTATGACGCCTGGTTTCATGTCTCTAGAAAGCACGCTTTTCAGGGGCTTCATAATCACCAGAACGCAAGCTGGTCAGGAATCTACTGTGTCGATCCAGGCGATGCCGACCCCAGTCAGCCCATGAGCGGGATGGTCCGGTTTCACGATCCGCGACCCAACATTCTCATGTATGCCGATGGCGGGAATGAACATCTCAACGAGCAAGTCCGCTACGGCTGTGTGGATCTGGCACACCAGCCGGGGCGGCTAACCATTTTTCCGTCTTACCTGATGCACGAGATATTCCCGTATACGGGAGACAGGCCGAGAATCGTTGTGGCGTTCAACTGTTCAATCCGCCCGCCGGCGTCATGATCCGCGGCTAGATTTCCAGACGCTTAATCTTCTCAACGAGCGTGGTGCGCTGCAAACCCAGCAGTTTCGCAGCTTTCGAGACCACGCCATCGCTCATTGCCAACGCCTCCTCGATTAAGGTGCGTTCGATCGATTCAATATGTTCGCGCAGGCTCAGTCCATCCTCTGGCAAATCGATCGCTGCGGCGGCCCCACAGCTCAATGGAAAACCATCGCCAGACGCCGCATCGAACTGCTCGCTGGGGTCGAGACCCGAAATCTCTGGCGGCAAGTCTGCCCGTCGAACCGTGGCATAAGGTCGCACGACGATTAGTCGTTCTACGAGATTGGCGAGCTCCCGGACATTGCCGGGCCAGTCATAGTCGCGCAATGCGTCGATCGCATCTTCGGCGAAACTGACTCCGATCCCGTGTTTTCGCAAGCATCGGTGCACCATCTCATCAAGCAATGGCAGCACGTCCTCACGGCGCTCGCGTAGCGGCGTTATGTTCAGTTCAACAACGTTAAGTCGATAGTAAAGATCCTCGCGAAACGCGTGTTCCGCGATTCTGGCTTCAAGATCGCGATGAGTTGCTGCGACGACCCGCACGTCGACGGGAATACTGCGAACGCCACCGACGCGCTCGATGACTCGTTCCTGCAGAACACGCAAGAGCTTCACCTGCATCGACAACGGCATATCGCCGATTTCATCGAGAAACAACGTGCCGTGATGGGCCTGCTCGAAGCGGCCCTTTCGAAGCCCGGAAGCGCCGGTAAAAGCACCCTTCTCATGACCGAACAGTTCGCTTTCCAGAAGATCCTGCGGGATTGCGCCGCAGTTCACAGCGACAAACTCGCCGGTCCGTCCGGAATTTTCATGCAACAACCTGGCGACGACTTCCTTTCCGGTTCCGGACTCGCCGGTGACCAGCACCGTCGCAGCTGAGGGCGCGACCTGATCGATCATCTGACGTACCGTGCTGCTGGCTTCACTGAGACCAATGAATCGGGTGGTTTCTGCACCGGGTAAGGTTCGTTGCTGCCGGACACGCTCCAGGAGCGTGCCGAGCTCATTGAGGTCGACGGGCCACTTCAGGCGGAACTTGTTGACGAGATCAGGCACTGCTGCCATCGGATTCTCGCACGTGCACAACAGCGACCCCGGGCTGCTCAGCCTGAAGCCAGGATTCGATATCGCGAGCAGATTCTCGCGAGATGCCGCGGCCGAGGAACACGATATCCAGCTCCGCGCCCACGGCATCGGGCCATGTCTGGTCATCGACGATCGTCACGTTGGGGGTGTCGAGAAACTCGATCATCCCTTTCAGAGTCTCAGCGCTGGCGCGATCGGAGTCGATCACCAACACGGACCCTCCAGTCCCTGAGGTCCAATTCATGCCTGCCCATCCCTGCTGGCGATTTTGAGACGCGCTGCCTAATCCGGCTACGCGGTCGCTGAGCATACCCCATGCCATGGGCAATTTCACAGCACAGTCCGCAATTTTCTCAAGATCAGGCGAGACTCGCCGATATTCCTTGTGCGAGGGACTAAGACGGATGTACGGGCGGCACGGATGAGCCTTGTAGATAAATTCATTGGACGCAAAAAGACCGACTCATCAAAGGCTAACGGGACCAGCGTGGCCGACGGTGCGCTCGACACGCTCGACAGCATTTTGCGCACGACCGGCGAGTTGTCGTTCCCGCTGGAGGACGAAGATCCCCGTTTTCTTGATTTGTGTCGTGAGTACGCAAGACACGTGACCAACGGCGCACCGATTCTGGACGAAGGAATCGAAGAGTCACAAGACGGCGCGCGGCAGTGGGGCCGCGTAAGACAGTTCTTCCGCGATCGCCGTCAGGCAGAGCACGACTTTGTGGCCAGCCGCACGGAGAGCTATCGCGAGCTGATCGAGGGTATGGTCGTAGCACTCGCGCAGATCGCAGATACCGAAGCCAATACGCAGCGCAAGATCGAACACCACCTCAGCCATGTAACAGGGGCTGCGGAGCGCGGAGACCTGAATGCTGTGCGTCGTTCACTCTCCGAGGCGATCGCAGCCACCGCAGTCGCATTCGAGCAACAGCGAAGCAGCTTTGTAGCGCAAATGGACAACACTCAGAACAACCTCGTCAGGTTGCGTGATGATTTCGCGAGCGCCAGAGAATCGATGAAGCGCGACACGCTCACCGGCACCTTTAACGACGAATCCTTCACCGTTGCCCTCGAACAAGCGATCAAACTCGACTTCGTGCTGCAGCAACCCGTGGCTGTCGCGATCATCCATATCGAACGCTTTCAGGACATTATGACAAACAGTGGCTCAGCAGCCGCTGAAGAGGTGGTCTGCTCCGTCGCCGACTGCATGATGCGCTGTTTTGTTCGTCGCAGCGACACTGTCGCGACGCTTGGCGAAGGTCGATTTGCCGTGCTCCTCACCGACACTACCGAGGAGATGGCAGATACCCTGTTGAACCGCCTGAAAGCCATGGTGCACGACACAGTTCGCATTCCCTACGCCCCTGCGACCGAACAAGTGACATGTGCAACCGGCCTCTCGATGTTGACGTTTCAGGACACCCCTGGCGACGTGATACGGCGCGCGGCAGCGCAGATTCCGGGCCGCGATACAACAGGCAACTATCGCCAGCACACCGCCTAAAGTCCTGCTCGCACAAGCCGCTACCCTGATACACGGGATAAACCCCCGCAACGCGTTGTGTCCCATAGGGAGGAGAGTTCTTGGATCTCGCGACACTCATTGGTTTGATCGGCGCTTTCGGCGTAATTTTCGCCTCCATCTTTATGGGGGGAAGCGCGGGAACGTTCGTTAATACCCCCTCTCTGATCGTCGTCTTCGCCGGCACTTTCCTGGTCACGATGATGAAGTTCAGTCTTGGGCAGTTCCTCGGCGCAGCCAAGGTTGCGGTGAAAGCGTTCATGTTCAAACTGGCCACACCTCAGGAATTGATTGAGAAATCGGTTGAGCTCGCCAAGTCAGCCAGACAGGGTGGCATCCTCGCGCTTGAGGAAGCCGAGATCGAAGATGAATTCATGCAAAACGGCGTGAACCTTCTGATCGACGGACATCAGCCGGACATCGTCCGCGACATGTTGACCAAAGACATGACGCTGACCCTTCAACGCCATGAAGAAGGCCAAAACATCTTCAAAGCCATCGGCGACGTGGGTCCGGCGATGGGCATGATCGGAACGTTGATCGGGCTGGTGCAGATGCTCTCTGCCATGGATGATCCGAAGCAGATTGGACCCGCGATGGCGGTTGCACTGCTAACAACACTCTACGGCGCGATTCTCGCCAACATGTTCGCGCTGCCCGTCGCCGACAAACTCGCCTTGCGAAGCACCGAGGAAAAGGATCGCAAGCGTCTGATCATTGACGCGCTACTGGGTATTCAAGAGGGTCAAAACCCGAGGGTGATCGAGAGCATGCTCGAAGCCTACCTACCGAAGTCAGCGCGCACCAAAGAAGAGAGTTGATCAGCCATGGAAGAGGCGTCCAAACCTGATGAGGGAGGTGGCGTACCCGCGTGGGTCATGACCTTTGCCGATCTGATGACGCTGCTGATGTGTTTCTTCGTACTGCTGCTCGCGTTTTCGGAAATGGACGCACAGAAGTTCAAGGAGCTATCTGGCTCGATGAAGAACGCTTTTGGTGTGCAGGCCGAGATTGAAGCACGCACGATTCCGAAAGGCACTAGTGTCATTGCACGCGAGTTCAGCCCCGGTAAACCGCAACCCACGATCGTTAACGAGATTCGCCAATTTACTATCGACTCGAGCAAGAACACGCTCGAATTCGATGAAGACGACGACCGCAAAGAAGAGCTGGAGCGCGAGGCTGAGCGTATCCGACAGGCGCTGAAGGCCGAGATCGTTGAAGGCTCTCTAGATCTGGTGACCGAAGACGACAAGATCATCATCCATATTCTGGAGAAAGCATCGTTTCGCTCCGGAGATGATCAGGTGCGCAGGTCGTTTGAACCGACCCTCGAAAAAATCGCTCTGTTGCTTGTGGACTCCAACGGTACTTTGGAAGTAGCAGGTCACACCGACAGCATTCCGATCAATACCGCGAAGTTCCGCTCGAACTGGGCACTGTCAACGAGTCGTGCCGTATCCGTTGCTCACTTGCTATTGGACAGCGCTCCGATCAATGGGCAGCGAATGACCGTTACGGGACACGCGGACACCCAACCGCGAAGACCCAACGATACTCCGGAAAACCGCGCCGCGAACCGGCGCGTTGACCTGCGCATCATTATCGGAGGGGACTCCATTTCCCCGAACGTGATCAGCGTTGAGGAACGAACCATGCAAATCGGACGGGACCCGAATGAAGTCAATGAGGAGACTCTACAATGAGCCATGAAGCCGAACAGCTCACCGAGCGCGAAATGCGACGCTCATTCCGAATTCGTGAGCACGCATTTATCCGGGTTCGTATTCTCGATGATGCGGAGTTTGCCGCCATCATCGAATCACGATCCCTGCAGCGACCTTCCGCCTTTGGAGACCATGCGCGTCTCGTGCAGCTTGAATCGCAGTTTCAGGAAGCATTCACGCTATTGGGAAACGCACCGCAGTCGGTGCGACGCTGCCTCGAAACTCTGAATGCAAAACTCAATCTGCTCATCGATGCGCAACCCGAGCGTAAAGCCCTCATTCGAGAGTTGACCGAAGGCGAGGCACTGACCTGTGAGATCGGTGCGAGTGGTGTCCGCTTTGACCACCATGAAGCACTGCCGGAGGGGTCTCGCTTGTTTCTGCAGGTATTGCTGACTTCAGATCGACACTACCTCGAAACGGCAGCAACGGTGCGCCGCTGCCCCGAGCCGCTCAATGATGATGCGGCGCGGCCGCACGGCATCGCCGCGGAGTTTGTTGGGTTCAGTGAGGCTGAGTCAGAGCTGCTGATCAAACACCTGTTCCAACGCGAATCCGAGAGTTTGCGGATGCGCAGACTGAGTGCGGATGACTAGCTAGCGAAGCGCGCCGGCAATCACTGCGCGAGACTCTCCACCATCGAGTCCATCCGCTCTCGGATGACGGGTTGCAACTCTTTCAGTCTATCCAGCGTGAGTTCGAGTCGCCCGAATGACGGCAGCGAGAAATCGATACCGATTTCTGGCGTTGAACATGCGGCCAACTCGGACGCGTAGATAACATCCAGCATGGTCGCACGCCCGCCAGGCGGTTGGTCTTCAAGTCCGTCTGAAGGCTGCAACGTATCGAGCAGCTCGTCATCGAAACCCCATGCCTCTACGATAAAGCGCCCTATTTGCGGGTGCCAGGTATCCGGGTCATCGCTGCGCGCATCGAGATCGACATCAACACCCGGGAAATCGCCTGACTTGATCAACATGTAGAGTTTACCAACCTCGTGCATCAAACCTGCCAGGAACGCCTTCTCCGGATCGACATCGCTGCACTCCTTCGCCACCACGTAGGCAATGGAAGACATCGCGACGCCACGCCGCCAAAGTGTTGCAAGACTCTGTTCAATACCGGGCAGCTTCTCGCTGATAAAGATCTGTTCCACGGCGAAACTGATCGCCATGTTGCGAACCTCTTTGAGTCCAAGACGCATAACGGCGCCTCGCAGATCCGAAACCGCATTACCCGACGGGTTGTAGAACGCCGAGTTTGCCGCCTTCAGTAACCTCGTCGCCAGTACGGTCTCGACGCTGGCTAGTGTGGCGATCTTGTCGATATCACAATCATCGCGTTCCAGTGCATCGCGAATCTTGATCACCGCATCGGGAAACGACGGAAGCTTTACCTCACCCCGATTCAACTCGGTCGAGAGTGCGGTCAAAAAAGCCATGGATTCTTGCTGAATCATTTATTGCTCCAAATCTATTCTGGCGTCGGCGATGATCCGTGAACACGAAGCAACAGCTGCGCCTCTCCCACCGAAATTCCTGCGCGCGTCGCAATCTCTTGTGCACTGGCACCGGAACGAGCCATAGCGGCACCGTCGTCGAGGCTGCCACCGCGGACCAGGGAGGCCTGCTGCTGCATACCGAGTGCATCGAGGCGTGCAGACAGGCGCGTCAGCGCTTCGGTGACACTTTCGATCGGGTCGCCTGGTTCTGCGGTATCGGTCTCTACGGGGTCCTGCGTCGCGATCAGCGTCATAAGACGCTTCATTTCCCCATGTTGCACGCTTAGCCGTCGCCGCACTGTGAGCAAAGTCAGGAAAGTGACAACGAATAGTGTAGCGAACACCAAAAGGAGCATCTTCGGGTAGGTCAACATCTCGACAGTCATAGCTTGCCCTCCAGATAATCTGCGTAGTCACCCATCCGGGCCTTGAGACGCAACAAGGCCTGACCGTGAATCTGACAGACTCGTGATTCGCTGACCTCAAGGACCATCCCAACTTCTTTCAGATTCATGTCCTTCTGGTAGTAGAGCGACAGCACGAGTCGTTCCCGCTCTGGCAAGCGATTGATCGCTTCCGCCAATCGGTCAGTGAATTGTGTTTCCTCGAGCGCCGAGTCTGGCTCCGCAAAGTCTGTCGACTCGACCTCTTGAGTGCGCCCGGAATCCACATACGGCTGGTCGAGACTGAACAACCGGCAACTGGTCGAATCACGAAGAATCGCGTGATACTCCTCAAGTGGCAGGTCGAGATGATCTGCGATCTCCTGATCGGACGGATCTTGCCCGGTCCGCGCCTGAAGATCCGCAATAGCTTCAGTGATGTTTCGATAGCGGCGATGCACAGAGCGCGGCGTCCAGTCGGATTTTCGAACCTCGTCCAGAATGGCACCGCGAATCCGAATGCCCGCATAAGTCTCAAAGCTCGCACCACGGCTCGGATCGTAGTGACTGGCCGCCTCGATCAGGCCGAGCATCCCCGCCTGGATCAGATCGTCGAGTTCGATGCTGGCAGGCAGCTTGGCCATTATGTGGTGGGCGATTCGCTTAACCAGTGTAAGGTTCTCATTGATTAAACGTTCTGATTCGTTTGCCGTTGGGGCGACGGCTACAGGTGCATAACTCATCACCGGGTCCCTCCTGTCTTCGCGTTCTTCTCCGCGACAAGGCGTTCAAAAAAGAACGTCAACCCCCCACTGGGCTCATGTCGCTGCTTCCATGCATCTACGGTTTCGGCCAATTGCTGAAACGCTTTGGATGACCAGCTGTCTGGGTAGGCCTCAACGACAGCCCGCTGCTCCTGGACGCTTTTTCTCAAGTATCCGTCGCTCGGAATTGTGCCGGCATGTACCAACACAACATCGAGAAATCGATCCGTCACGCGCATCAACTTTTCAAACAGTGCGCGCCCATCCACGCGACTTCGGGACATATTCGACAGCACGTGGAAGCGCCGAATCCCATAGTCACGACTGAACACCTTAATTAGTGCGTATGCGTCGGTGATCGACGCTGGCTCATCGCAAACAACCACCAGCGCATGCTGCGCGGCTTGCGCAAAGCGCGCGACGTTCTCCGCGAGACCGGCTGCGGTATCAACGATCAGAACGTCGGGTTGTTTGTCGAGCTCGCTGAAAGCGCTGATGATCGCAGCCTGACTCGCCTGTGGCAGGTCGGCCATGGTTCGGTCGCCGGAGCTTGCCGGGACAATACGCACGCCGGACGGGCCCGTCACAATCGCGTCTTCCAGTGTCGCTTCACCGCGCACGAGGTGGGCGAGGTTACAGGTCGGTTGGAGACCCAGCAGGACGTCGACGTTAGCGAGGCTGAGGTCAGCGTCCATCAACATCACATCGCGCCCACGTTGCGCCATTGCGATCGCGAGATTGGTGGAAACGTTGGTCTTGCCTACCCCACCTTTACCACTGGTGACCGCGATGACCTTTGTTGGTTTCCTCGAAACCGCCGCCTGGAGTTGACGGGCTTGCATGGAATCAGCCATTGATCAGTTCCTTCCGACCAAACAGTCGCGCCATATCCTGCTCCTCGGGTTCGAATTCAGGCGCTTTCGCATAAGCGAGCGCCTGGTTGACCAACCACAATTTTCTTCCCTGCGCGCTGACCAGATCATCCGGTACACACTGCCCATCCGTGACATAACCTAGCGGGAGTCCGTGCCGCAGCAGCACCGAGAGTGGCGCGCCGAGGCGGCTCGCCTCGTCTATCTTGGTGATAGCGGCAGCTTTCACAGAAACTTGCTGGTAACAGCGAACTATTTCGTCGAGAAGTTGCTCATCCGCTGTCGCCGCCAGGGTGAGGTAGAGATCGACCGGGCGTGTTTGGTTGGAAAGCCCATCCAACATTTCAGCCAAACGGGTGTCGCGCTGACTAACCCCTGCTGTATCGATCAAAACCAACCGGTACTCACTGAGACCAGCGAGCAATCGGCGCAAGGCAAGCGGACTCTCCGCCTCAAATACAGATGCATTGATAATGCGCCCGAAGGTAAAGAGTTGTTCCCGAGCACCGATGCGATAACCATCCATCGACACCAACGCGATATCTCGAGCGCCGTGTCGCAACGCATACTGTGAGGCGAGCTTCGCAATAGTCGTTGTCTTACCAACACCGGTGGGACCCACGAAAGCGGCAACGCCTCCTTCTGTCAGCAAATCCGGCGCGCAGGTTGTCAGCGCATTACTGATGCCATCAACCGCATCTCGCCATGGATGCTGCACGCCATCCGGCCCTCCAGCGATCGAGTTGCAAAGCGACTCCGCTACATCGCTGGCCATGCCGAGACGAGAGAAGTTTCGCAATAGCTGAGCTGCCAGTGGTGCGTTAGAAGCTCTGTTTGCCCAGCGATCCGCACTGACCTGTTCATGCAGAAGGTCACCGAGTACGGAGAGCTGCTGGCGTAGATCGGCAATTTCCGGAACTGCGGGCACATCGAGTTCGGTGATCAGCGTCTGTTGCTCGCGTCGTGTGGTGGTCGTACCGCGTTGTGCTTCTGCGCTGAGCAACACATGTACGTCGGTCGTTTCATCATCACTCTCGGCGGTCTCGTCCGCGACTGTTTCCACAGACTCGGTCGTTTCGGCATCCGCCGCGTCGCGTGGCGTGCGCCGTATCGCCTGTTGAATCAATGCTTCGTCATAATCAAGCGCTGCGATCACCTCGACGTAGTCGCCGACACGCCGGTTGGACAGGATTACCGCCTCGGGTCCTTGCTCGGTCCTGACCGCTTTTAGTGCTTCGCGCATATTCGGCGCGAGAAATCTCTTGATCTTCATTGGTTACGTTCCCTGCGTCCCATACCCGGCGCCTCCCTGCGCCTTCGCTCAGCCAACCGTGGCTGTCATCCTGATCTGCCGATCCTCCGGAATCTCGTTGTAGGCGAGTACATGTAAGCTGCGTACCCCGCGTAACATGCGCGCCAACCAAGGCCGGATTCCCGGGGCCACCAAGAGAATCGCCGATCCACCGACTGCTTCGCGATCCTGTGCGTGCTTGGTCAGTGACTCATGGATTCGCTCCACCAGCCCGGGCTCGACGCCGCCAACGGCACCGCCCTGATTAGCGTTATTCAAAATCTGTTCCAACTCGGGATCGAGGGTCATCACTTCGATCTCAGGGCTGCTACCACAGATGTCCTGGACGATTGAGCGTCCCAGCGCCACGCGAACCGAAGACGTCAAAACGTCAGGTTCTTGACTCCTCGCACCCTGATCAGCCAACGTTTCGGCGATTTTCCGCATGTTGCGAACCGGAATGCCTTCCTTCAGAAGGTTCTGCAACACCTTCAAAACAGTCGCGGCCGGCAGAATCTTGGGCGTTAGTGCCTCAACCAGTTTCGGCGCGCTCTTGCCGAGCCGCTCCAGCATCTGTTGCAGCTCTTCGTGGCCAATCAACTCATGAGCATGTGCCTGCAGCACCTGGCTGATATGCGTTGCGACAACGGTGCTGCCATCGACCACGGTGTAGCCGAGCATCTGGGCCTCTTCCTGCTGGTTGTTCTCAATCCAGATCGCCGGCAAGCCAAACGCCGGATCTTCGGTCTTGATGCCCTTGAGCTCACCAAACACCTGACCGGGATTGATCGCCAGTTCCTTATCGATCTCGATCTCTCCCTCACCGAGCGGCACGCCCATCAGAGACACTCGATACTGGGAAGGTTTGAGGTCAAGGTTGTCGCGAATGTGTACCGGCGGCAGCAGGAAGCCGAGACTGTCGGTGAGCTTGCGCCGTACGCCCTTGATTCGATTGACTAGCTGCCCACCACGCTGACGATCGACAAGCGGGATCAACCGATAGCCGACCTCAAGACCGATCGTCTCCAACGGCATCACATCGTCCCAGGTCAACTCACGCGTTTGCGGTTCCGGTTTCGGCGCGGCCTCAATGATCTCTGGCTCGGGTGGTGGTTTACGCGTCAGTCGATAACTGGCGTAGCCACAAATACCGGCTAACGTCAGGAAAGCAAAGTTCGGCATCCCGGGGATCAATCCCAGCGTGACCAATACTGCCGCGGTGACCGCCATCGTTCGCGGCTGGTGGAAAACCTGTGACACGATCTGACTCGACATGTCCTGCGCCTGCGACACACGTGTCACGATTACGGCAACCGCCGTTGAAAGGAGTAGCGAAGGAATCTGCGCTACCAACCCGTCACCGATCGTCAGCAGCGTATAGATGCGCCCGGCTTCACCGAACGACAGCCCGTGTTCCATGGTGCCGATGGCAAGGCCACCAAGCACGTTGATAAACAGAATGAGTATGCTCGCGATTGCATCCCCGCGGACAAACTTGCTGGCACCGTCCATCGCACCATAGAAGTCAGCCTCGCCCGCAACCTCAGCACGTCGCGTTCGGGCGGTGTCCTGATCAATCAAACCCGCGTTGAGATCAGCATCGATCGCCATCTGCTTACCGGGCATTGCGTCCAGTGTGAAGCGTGCCGTGACCTCGGACACGCGACCCGCACCTTTGGTCACCACGACGAAATTGATAATGACGAGAATGCTGAAGACGACGAGCCCAACCGCGAAATTCCCGCCAACAACAAATTCGGCGAACGCCTCGATCACCTTGCCGGCTGATCCACTGCCGGAGTGACCTTCCAGCAAGACAACCCTTGTGGACGCGATATTCAGCGCCAGGCGAAGCAGCGTCACCACCAATAGCACTGTCGGGAAGACGCCAAACTCCAGAGGCCGAGCAACGTAAATGACGGTCAACAGGATCGCGAGTGAGAGCGCGATGTTGAATGTGAACAGCGTATCGAGCGCGAACGGGGGCAACGGCACCATCATCATGGCCAGAATGACAAGCAACAGCACCGGGACTCCGATACCCCGCCCGATCTCCGACAAATTTAACTTCGCGGCAAGCTCCGCCATCAGCGATATCCCCTACGCATGATCGATCGTGGAACACCAGGTGCGTAGAGCGTCTCGTCAATCTCAGGCTCCGGCGCCCTCAGATCCTCGGCGCCGTCACGCAACTGGAAGATATAGGCCAAAACCTGGGCGACCGCCGCGTACAAACCGACGGGAATGGCCTCACCAACTTTGGTGCTGTGAAACAGTGCTCTGGCAAGCGGCGGCGCCTCGAAGCGAGCCACTTTGTGTTCATCGCCAATCTCACGAATCCGCGCCGCGACGTTGTCCTGGCCTTTGGCTACCACCTCAGGTGCTCGCATCCGCGACTCGTCATAGCGCAGCGCGACCGCAAAATGCGTCGGGTTGGTAATGATCACATCGGCATACGGTACCGACTCCATCATCCGTCGAGTCGCAACTTCCTGTTGCAACTGGCGGATCTTCTGCCTGACCTCCGGGCGACCTTCCACTTCCTTGTGCTCGTCGCGCACTTCTTGGCGGGTCATCTTCAGCTTCCGGCTGTAATCGAAGAGCTGCCATGGCACGTCGATCACTGCACCCACAATCAGCGCAGCACTGGTCGCGAGAAATGCCCAGGCGATCATCGTCATCGCCTCACTCAGTCCCGCATCGATGGGCAGCATAGGAAGTTGGCCCAATCGATCTGCGCTGCGCTGAAGCACCAATACGGCAATGGCGATAATGAGCGCGACTTTGGCAAGCGACTTTGCAAGCTCGATCAAGGCGCGCATCCCGAACATGCGCTTCAGCCCCTGGAGCGGACTGATACGCTCCAGCTTGGGAGCCATCGCAGAGGCACTAAAGGTCACGCCACCAAGCGCGACAGAGCCGGCAATCGCAGCAATTACTAAGGCGAACAGCACCGGTGCGATCGCCCACAGCGCAGCGCTCGATTGCTCAGCAAGAGCAACGGCCATCTCTCGCGTCTCGAAAAATCGTGAGCGCTCGATACTGAAACCCGAAGCGAAAACACCCACCAGTTTTGGACCGATACTACTGCCGAGCAGAACGAGTGCAGCGGTACCCGTAAGCATGACCCCCATCGTGGCAAGTTCGCGCGATCGCGGTATATCACCCTTCTTTCTAGCGTCCTGGCGACGCTTGGGAGTCGCCTGTTCTGTGCGCTCCTGGCCTTGATTCTGCTCTGCCATCAGGAAGCTCCCGCCAACAATCCGCTCAATGTTTCGAGCGCTAACGGAAACGTCGAGGAAAACACCGCGGCGAGACCACCTACCGTGACGTAAAGGGTCAGGAAGCCCAGCAACATGGAGATGGGGAAACCCACAGCAAACAGGTTCATCGAAGGCGCCGCCCGACTCATCACGCCAAAGGCCAGGTTCACGATCAACAGGGTGGCGACCGCCGGTAACGCGATGCGCATGGCACCGATGAACAGATTAGATGAGAAGGCCAGCATCGCCTGAAGATCGGACAACACAATGAACTGGCTACCGACCGGCGCGGTTTCAAAACTCTCCGCAAGCAATCGTATGAGCTGCAAGTGACCGTCTGCGCTTAAGAAAAGCAACATGGCGAGCATCAGGTACATCTGGCCGATTACCGGAATGTTCACACCACTGACTCGGTCCAGGAACACGGCGAATCCAAGCCCCATGCTCATCGACACCGTTTGCGCGCCAAGCACAATCGCATCGAAGACGAGCTGAACCGTGAAGCCCATCAGAATCCCGAGCATTACTTCCTGCGTGACCAACAAAGCGCCCGTTATGCTGAAGATGCCAACATCCGGGATGCTGTCGCTTGCGCCCGGCGCCAGTGCCAGCGCGAGCGTGATCGCCAACATGCCACGGATTCGGCGAGGCACGAACGCGCCGCCAATCGCGGGCAATGCGATCACAAAGGCGCTGACGCGGATAAACGGCCACAGAAACTGCGGCAACAACTCGGCGATGGCGAACACGTTGAGCGCCATATCGCTAGCCGATCAACGACGGGATGCTGGTGATCAGTTGGCGCGTGAAATCGACCAGTGTCGTGGTGATCCACGATCCGCCAAGCAACAGTGCAAGACCCAACACCAGCAGCTTGGGTATGAAGGAAAGTGTCATTTCATTGATTTGCGTTGCTGCCTGCAGCATACCCACGAGCAAACCAATTCCCAGTGCCGACAGCAGCAACGGCGCTGAAATCAGGAACGTCACCCACAACGCTTGCTGTCCAATCGAAAGAATTGACGCTTCACTCATAACGCACCTATACGAAGAAGCTGCCCGCAAGGGTGCCCAAGAGCAGTGCCCAGCCATCGACCAGCACAAAGAGCATCAGTTTGAATGGCAAAGAGATGAGCATCGGAGAGAGCATCATCATCCCCATCGACATCAACACACTGGACACCACAAGGTCGATGATCAGAAACGGAATGAAGATCAGAAATCCGATCTGAAACGCGGTCTTCAGCTCGCTCACCATAAATGCAGGAATCACTATCGTGATCGGGATGTCCGACACGCGATCGAAGCCATCGAAACCTGCAATATTGGCGAACAGTTTGATGTCGGCATCGCGCGTCTGATTGATCATGAAGTTGCGAAGTGGGTTGATGCCTGCACTGAAGGCTTCGCCGATATCCATCGTGCCCTCGGTATAGGGCGTAATCGCTGTTCGGTTGATTTCTTCGGCGACGGGCGCCATTACAAATAGCGTCAGAAAGAGCGCAATGCCGATCAGCACCTGGTTCGGTGGTGTTTGTGCCGTACCAAGCGCCTGACGCAAGATCGACAACACAATGATCAGTCGGATGAAAGCGGTCATCGACAAAACCAACGCCGGCAACAGAGTCAGCAGCGTCATCGCAATCAGTACTTGCAAACTCAAGCTGATCGATTGGCCCGTTTCGGCGTTGGCATCGGGGATGAGCACCTCGGGTGACACGACCTGACCGAACGCAATCGTCGGCAGCAAGCCAAATAGCAGACCAACCACGAGGGTGACAAAGCGTTGGATCATGATGCTTCCTCGCCGGTCGGTTGCTTGCGGAGCGCTTGCAGTCGGTTTGCGAATGGCACGACCGGCGTCACGGTCGGCTCGGGAAGTGGCTCCTTCATCTCGTGCAGGCGAACCATGCCCTGCGCACTGACACCCACGACAATTTGCTCGTCTCCCAGCGCGACAACCAATACACGTTCGCGTTGCCCGAGTGCGCAGGAAGCGACCACTCGCACATCCCCGTTGCCGCCAGGAACATGTCGTCGGAGCCGAGCCACTATCCACGCAGCAGCGACGATTGCGCCAATGACCAGGACCAGGTTTGCCAATACCGAAAAACCGTCTGGCAACGCTGTCGTTAACGTTCCGGACGGCACGCCGGTACTGGTCTGGCTAATCGCAAGCAGAGTCTGTGAAGACCAATGCAACATCGTATTCCCTCAGGCGAGCGTCTGAATACGCTCGGCCGGACTGATCACATCGGTCAGGCGCACACCAAATTTTCCGTCGACGACCACGATCTCGCCGTGCGCAACCAGCGTCCCGTTCACCAGCACGTCCAGCGGCTCACTAGCGGGTCGGTCAAGCGCTACGACGGAGCCCTCCGCAAGGCTAACCAGGTCACGAATAGAGATATTGGTCTGCCCCACCCGAAGCGACAGGGAGACCTGGACATCCAGAACAAGGTCCAGATTCACATCTGCTTTTGGCCCCTGAGTGGCACCTGAGGCCGGTTCGATAGCTTCGGGTTCAAAGCGCTCATCACCAGCTTCTTCGTTCTCTACAATCTCTGCTTCTTCACTCATCGAATGACTTCCTTGCCTTCAAGAGAGGATTTAACCGACAGTCCATCGGCTGATTTGAATGGCGTTATTGCCTTCGAGGTTGCCGAACGTACCTTGGGCGCACTCGGTGCTGCCGACGTTCAGCCGTGCAAGTTCCGGATCGCTGAGCGCGATCAAATCTCCTGGCGCGAGGCGCACAACACGCCGAAGTGGTAGTCGCATACGACCCACGGTTGCCGAAGCCGCCACGTCGATGTCAGCCAGATGTTCCCGCCAGCGCGCATACCACACGGGGTCGGGTGCACTCGGTCTTGCATTGGTAGCGCCTTCGAGATCATCAGCGACAGGCGCGATTTGCGACTCGGGCAACAGCCAATGCAGAGTTCCGGACGCACCGCCGAACTCCACCGTAAACGACGACACGATGACCGCGTCTTTGGGCTCGAGGCCTGAGCCAACCGCTGGATCGGTCTCGCTGCCGAGCGTCTGAACCTCGATGGGATAGGTTTTCTCCCAAGCTTCGCTCAGTACCTCGCACAGAGCCGCGATAGCCAACTCTGCCACGCGCCGTTCACCGCGGGTGAATTGCTCACGAATAGCGGGGGGTGAAGGCTCGCCTTCAGTCGATTCGCCTTCATCGCTGCTGAAACCAAAGAAGCCTTCAACCAATGCGCCAAGCACGACGTTGTCCATGATTACGATCGAATGGCCCGGCAGAGGAGCGAGAGAGATTCGGAATGTCATCACGGGTGGACGCAACTGTTCGGTCGCCGATGCATAGGTGGCGGTGAACAGGTCAAGCGCCGCGATTGAAACTTCGCCGTTGACGAGCTTCCCCCAACGCTGGCGCAAACGCTTTGCGGTTTTTGACGCAATGGCTTGCAACAGCGGATAGCTACCGTAGTTGATGTAAGCATCGGGACGCATCACAAATGGTGTGACGGTCACGGCATCCTGTCCATCACCGCCCACGACTGATCCATCAGCCATACCCGCTAGCAGTGCGTCCTTTTCGTCATCACTGAGCAACCCCTCCGCTTCGCCATCCTCTGGCGCAGCGTCTTCGGCCACATCCGATGTGTCCTGCTCGTCGCTCATTACTGCACAACGAGGTTGGTGAAGTAGACCGCCTCGACGCCACCCTCACCAGTTTCTGTCTCCAGAATCCGGTTGATCTCGGTCAACGCCTCTTCGAGCATCGCGTTCTTGCCCTCACGTGTGGTGACGGCTTCGTAGTTGATGTCGCCATAGGCAAGGATCAGATTGTTTCTGATGACGGGGCCGTGATTCTTGATGTGCTCGATGACCTGCTGATCGCGAGTCATGACCTCGAGTGAGGCCTGCAGGAACCGCCCCTTGCCGCGCTCATCAAGAAAGTTGACCAGCAGCGGCGGATGGATTCCATGGTAAAGCGCTTCCTTGCGCGGGGGCTCCGAAGGTCCTTCTTCGGCAACTTCCGTGTCAGCCGCAGGCTTCATCAAGAAAAATGCTGCGCCCGCTCCGCCACCCAGCAGGATGACTGCGCCGAGGATCAGCACCATCATGTTCGGCCCTTTCTTGCCTGACTCTTCTTCCTTGTCTGCCATGTTCACTCCCTGTGATAGTCGGCATCAACTGACAAGGGACAGATAGCAATTGCTGTGCCAGAACGATTTATTCTATTAAGAACAATATGTTAAGGCTCGGACGAAAAGTTAGGCGTCGAAAATCCGGCAGTCTTTTGCCAGATCGAACACCGGTGTCAAAAATCAGACATAGGTGTCAATCAGACCTCTCTTGGCACGCACCGGAGATATCGGTTGTTCACCGTCGGTATCTTCCCGGTCAGCGGAATCTGAACGGGTGTTCCCAACCACCGCTTCTTCTGAATCCGCCTCCGCGGACTCGGCACCACTGCGGTCAGAGAACGAGGAAACGTCAGCCTGCTCGAGACTGAGACCCTGCTGCTCAAGCATCTCCTTTAGTCTTGGCAGTGACTGTTCGATCGCATCCCGGGTTAGCGGGTGTGCCGCGTTGAATTGGACTCGGGCCATCTGCTCATCGACCTCGATCGCCATTTCGATCGGACCCATGTGTTCCGGGTGCAGTCGCACCTGCGCTCGCGGTACCTTCGCCTGGATTACCCAACCTACGCGCTCGGCAAACTGCTGCCCCCACTGACCATCCAACTGTCCATCCGGAAGGCTAAGCGAGGCAGGCACGGAAACAACCGGCGCATTCGGGCTGAAGGTGGCAGGCGTCGACGACGGTAGTGCGCTACCTGCCACAGTACCGAGACTGGAAGAGACGCTCGCCACAGCGCCGCCCTTGCGGCGCATCCATTGAGCAGCGAAGCGCTCAGCGACGTCGTCTGCGCCCGATTGCCCGAATAGCGTTAGTTCCGGTGTCTGCGGATCAACCGCAGTGGCTGCAGGCGCAGGCGGCAAAACTGGTCCACCGGTCGAAGGTCGTTCAATAACCGGAGTAGCCTCCCGATCTGCACGAGTCCGCGCGGCTGCGGCTCTTCCGGTCTCTGGAGCAATCACACGCGGGACGACTTCAACGAGCTCGCCATCCGCGGCCGGTGCAACTGGCTGAGCGGGCAAGCTTGTCGTTTCCGGTACCCGCGGAGGAGGCAAAGTCGCAGACTCGGTTGAAGACACTGTTCGAGTCAGTTTCAGCGCATCGGGAATTCGAAGCGAGTCACTAGCGGACTTGGTCAATGCACCCGATGGATCGGTCGTCTCTACCGCGAGGGTTGGCGCTATCACGGTCGGCTGAACCGGCAGCTCTGCCGACGCCTCCGCCTCAAGTGTCACCAGAGGTTGCAACTCGCTCACTAACGGCAACTCAGCGAGAACAATATCAGTCTCAGGCACGAGGGCCACTGGTAGTTCAGCGGTTTCCAGCGGCAAGGTATTGCCGGAGGGCGGAAGCCGCTTGCCAATCTCCTCGGAAGCCTCAAGCAACGTCGTTGCAAACCCAAGCACTTCGTCAACCGCTTCCAGAACCCCTTCCTCACCCTCCGCCAAAGAGAATGGTGAAGAAAAAATCACTGTTTTTTCATTGCTTTGTGCGTTCTGCGGCGCTGGCTTTAACGCTCCCAGCAAAGGTAGGTTGGTACTCATCCTTGACGCTCCCATTAACTGGGCTGCGATCGATCTATCGCAGCAAAAATTCCTATATCAGAGAGATTGCAGAAACCGTGCCAGCTTCGGAGCGGCTATCGCGAAAATGGTCGCATCCGTGTGTGCTGGGCTCGCTCATCCAGTTCGCGCTGAGTGTTGCGCGCTTGCGCCTGCTGCTGCTCCTCACGCAACTGCTCGATGAGCTTGCCAAGTGCAGAGACTCTGCCATGCGCTGATTGCCAACGGCTTCGTGCGGCATTGATGCGCAGTTGCTGGTCATCGATGATGGTCTGCTGCGCACTAACTGCCTGATCAAGTTTGTCGAGGAATTCGTGGTAATCCTGCCAGCGCCGAGTATCGATGCGAGACGACTGACTCGGTCTCGTGTACCCGGAGCGATACTGCACCAGCTGCGCATGCGTCGACTCTGCTTCTCGCAGCGTCGCAACAGCGTCTGCCAGCGCGGTTGCCGCCTGTCGCTCTCGCTGCTGAGCAAGTCGCTGCACAGGCGTTAATCGCGACAACCGGTCACCCGGCTTCATCGGTCGACACCAACGCTATCCGCCATCGCTGCACCGGCGAGTGACGCCAGTGCGGACAGACTCTCCTCGCGGTTGAAGGCCGTGTCAGCGTCCTGGCGCAGCAGCTCCTGCACGGCCGGCCACAGTGCAATCGCTTTGTCCGCCTCAAGATTGTTGCCAGGCTGGTAGGCACCAATCGAAATCAGATCGCGGTTTTCCTGATACAGGGAATACAACCGACGCAGAGTCATGATGTGCTCACGAGCATCAGTATCCGTGAGCTGTAGCATGGCTCTACTGACAGATGATTCAATATCGATCGCCGGATAGTGACCGGCATCGGCAAGCGTTCGTGACAGGACAATGTGTCCGTCGAGAATCGCACGTGCCGCGTCCACGATCGGATCGTTTTGGTCGTCACCTTCTGCCAGGACCGTGTAGATCGCCGTGATTGACCCGGAACCACTAGCACCATTTCCTGCGCGCTCAACAAGCTGCGGCAGGCGTGCAAACACCGACGGCGGATAACCCTTCGTTGCCGGCGGCTCACCGATGGCGAGTGCGATCTCGCGTTGCGCCTGTGCGTATCTCGTGAGCGAATCCATCAGCAGTAAAACGCGTTTGCCCTGATCACGAAAATGCTCAGCGACTGAGGTTGCGAGTGCTGCGCCTTGCAACCGCATCAACGGCGTTTCGTCTGCGGGACTCGCAATGACAACGGCACGTTCCAGACCTTCCGGTCCGAGCGTCTCGTCAACGAACTCCTTGACCTCGCGACCGCGTTCACCGATCAGGCCAACGACCACGACATCCGCTTCTGTGAAACGCGTCATCATCCCAAGCAACACACTCTTGCCTACACCACTGCCAGCGAACAGACCAAGTCGTTGTCCTCGACCGATCGGCAACAGTGCATTGATCGCTCGAATACCGACGTCCAGTGGCTCGGAAATCGGCTGACGTTGCAAAGGATTGATCGGCGGTGGGTTGAGGTCGGCGTACTCGCTACTGCGTACCGGAGGGCCAGCATCCAGAGGCCTCCCATTGCCATCCAGCACTCGACCAAGCATTTGCGCTCCGACCGGGATGCGCTCGCGTGCACTGATCGGGATCACTCTCGCGTTCGGCGCCACACCGTGTACGTTGGTGGTGGGCATCAGGAACAGTCGGTCACCCGCGAAACCCACCACCTCAGCGCTCACACGGTGTCCGTCATTGCCAATGACATCACACTGAGTGCCAACAGGGGCGCTGCAGCCTTCCGCCTCCAACGTCAGACCCACGGTGCGCCGCAGTAATCCTGAAACGACCAGAGAAGGACGCTGGGCAACATCCTCAAGCGCCGTCTCCAATCGTTTCGCTAACTGTTGCTGCAATCGACTGGATGCGGACGAACGAGTCATGCCCGATCGTCTCCGAGCAACTCCGTCGCAAGTTGCTCAAGGCGTGACTGCACCCGAGCATCGACCTCTGAAGCGTCACTGGTGACTCGACAACCACCTCGCAACAACGTCGGGTCTTCGATGACGTGCCAACGTTGTCGCTCTCCATCACCAGCGATTTTCAGCTCACGAAGGCGGGCGGCATCATCGGGATGCACCGCAACCGTTACCGACGATGCAGACGCCGGCAACAGACCCACCGACTCACGGATAAGTCCAACGACGCTGTCCGGATCCAGGGCTAACTGGCGACGGAACAAACGACCGACCAGCTGCGTCACCATCTGCAGAATTTGCTGCTCAAGGGTTTCTTCAAGGGATTCCAATGGTGCGGATACCGCCTGTAGCGCCGCGTCAAGTAACTGCACGCGCGCTTCGATTTCTGACTGTGCTGCGGCGAGACCCTCTGCCATCCCCGCGGCGCGTCCTTCGGCAACACCCGCGGCAAACGCCTCGTCATAGGCCACCTGTTGAAGCGACTCAAGCTCGCTCGCCGTTGGCATCGACTCGGGCGGAGGGAACGCCGGCGGATCCCAACGGTCTTCGAGTTTAGTGTCAGACGTACTCATCATCGCTGTCACCAAGATTGATATCGCCGGAATCGGCCATGCGGCGTGCGACCTCAAGAATCTCTTTCTGTGCATTCTCGACATCGGCTAGCTTCATCGGTCCGCGTGCCTCCATGTCCTCCTCGAGCAACGCTGCCGCGCGCTTGGACATGTTGCCTAGCAGCTTGCGGCGTACTGCGGCATCCGCCCCTTTCAATGCAACGACCAGCTGATCGTTGGAGACTTCACGCAGCAGTGTTTGAATACCGCGATCATCCACGTTCATCAGGCTGTCGAAGACGAACATCATCTCCGAGATGCGACTACCGAGCTCGGCGTTTTCCTTGTTGATCTCATCGAGTATCGCCTCGCTGTCTGCATTAGGCAGTGCGTTGACGATGTTGGCGGCAACACGATCACCACCGACTTTTGCAGAACGTGCAAGGTCAATCGTCGAGGACTTGGCGGCGATCAGAGTCTCAATTTCGGCCAGTGCGCTCTGCTGAACATCATCGAGCTTCGCGATTCTCATTACGACTTCGGAGCGCAGGGTCGGCTCCAGCAGCTGAATCACTTCCGCTGATTGTTCCGGGTCCAGGTAGGACAGAACGATTGCGATGATTTGTGGATGCTCGTCGGATAACAGCTGTGCGATGGCGGCCCCGCTCATCCACTTCAGTACCTCGAATCCTTCCGCATTGTCGCCACCGAGAATTCGTTCGATGAAGGCATCCGCTTTGCTCGCGCCAAATGCATTGGTCAATACCTTACGGATGTAGTCTTCGACACCGATACCGAATGAGGTCTCATCGTCAACGGTTGTCACGAAATCCGAGAGTATGTCGTCGGCGGTGTCACGAGTGATGTTCTTGAGACCTGCCATTGCCAGACCCAACGACTGCACTTCGCGCGCACTCATATGCTTGAGTACTTGAGATGCTTCGTCTTCACCCAGCGACATCAACAGTATGGCTGCACGCTGCGTGCCATCAAGTGCGTCATCCATCGCCATCAGTCTCAATCCACTTGCGCACAACTTGTGCGACGCGAGCCGGGTCATGGCCCGTGATGTTGCGAGCGGCCGCCACCTTTTCCTGGTAACTCAGCCCGCCACTCGGCGCCTCCAATTGTGCGGGGTCACCGCCAGCAGGCAGTGCGCCGGGCTCGGGCAATAGCGTCTGCACACTACCGGTGATCGGCGGTGCTTCAACTACGGTCTTCAGCATCGGGCGTACCAGTCCAAAAGCGAGCGCAAGCGCCAAGACAACGCCCAACCCCTGTTTGGCGATCTCGCGCACCATTGGGTTCTCCCAGATTGCCGGCGCCTCAGGTTCCGGCATGTCGGCAACTGTTCTGAACGGCGCACTGATCACCGCCACGGTATCGCCGCGTGCCGCGTTAAATCCAACGGCCTCGCGCACCACCCGCTCAATCTCGGCAAGATCCACAATCGGTTCGGCGACGGTGTCGGCGACTTGCAGCGCTTCCGCCTCACCTTCGGTTTCCGCTGTCGCCTCGCCTTCGGCTACTGGCGTTGCTGGCGCGACCAGCGCCGCTTCATCAACAACGACGGCTACCGACAACCGACGAATCGTCCCTACCGGCGCCACGACACGACTGATCGTCTTGTCGACTTCAAAATTTCTCAACTCTTGGCGGGAAGAACCAACAGTCTGCACAGCTTCGCCGGTCTCGACGGCAGCCGTACCTCCAGCCTGCGGTGGTGTATTTGCAAGTGCACCGGGCACTCCCGCCGCTGTTCCTTCGCCCGCGCGCTGACGCTCTTCAGACACACTCTCGCTACGAACCACCTGACCCGCCGGATCAAAACTCTCGGTCATTTGCTCGGTCATGGTGAAGTCCATATCAACTTCGACCTTTGCGCTGATACCGCCGGCGCCCAAGACTGGTGTCAGCATGGCAATGATGTCTCGCCGGTATTCATCTTCCACTTGCCGTGCTATCTGAAGTTGCTTGTTGGTGGCCGCGTCCTCCGCCACCTCCGGAACTGTGCTCAACAATCGACCCATCTGATCGATCAGTGTTACGTCGTCCGCCTCCATGGCCGGTACGGAGTCCGCAACGAGGTTTACGATCGAGTTCGCCTGTGTAGCATCAAGACCCTGCCCACTGTAGAGCTCGAGCAGCACAGATGCGCTCGGCTTCTGTTGATCACGAATGAACGCAGACTGGCGAGGAATCGCAAGATGCACTCGCGCTTCCCGAACAAAACGCAGTGCTGCGATCGTCCGTGAAATCTCTGCTTCCAGCGCATGCTGGTAGCGTGCCGTTTCCATAAACTGGCTGACACCAAAGCTGGATTCCGAAACCCCGTCCATGCCTTCGGACTGGCCTGGCGAAAGCCCCTTTGATGCGACCTGCATCCTGGCGATATGAATCTGATCGGCAGGCACAAGGATATTGCCGGTCGCCTGATCGACCTCCGATTCGATACCACTAGCGCGAAGTTCCTCAACAATCATTGCGCGATCGCGATCGTCGAGACCGCTGTAGAGTGCGGTCATACTCGGCGACTGCGACCACATGAACACACCGACGCCTACGGCAACGCTGGCAGCTATACCAAGCAAAGCAATTAGCTGGCGTACGGCGGGTATTTTTAAAACTGTGCCAAGTCGAACCTGCGGCACTTCCGGTGCCGGCAACTCAGCGGTTGTTGTCACTTCCATCGGTAATCGTCCTCCCTGACGCGATTACACCGGCATATTCATGATTTCCTGATAGGCGGTAACCAGCTTGTTGCGAACCTCGGTCATCGCCTGAAAGGAAAGACTGGCTTTCTGCATCGAGATCATGACCTGGGTCAGATCCGCGTCCGCATCACCGCGCTCATAAGCGGTCGCTGCAGCGCCTGCTTCAGCCTGCAACTCGGCCACGGCGTTGACGGACTGAGTCAACAAGTTGCCAAAGTCTTGAGTGTCATCGGGTGCCTGAACCGCTTGCGGATCAAGCTGTGATTGCATCTCGCGAATTTGCGCGAGCAACTGGTCGGGGCTGATCGTGTTCATTGCCGTACCTCCCTACCGCGCGATGCAACGGTTGAATGCGGAGCCACTCGCGGCATCACAAGCCCGGCCTCACGCAGCCGCGCGATCTTGTGGCGTAGTGTTCGCCCGGATATGCCGAGCATCCTCGCGGCCGCCTCACGGTTGCCCGCGCCCTCCTGGAGTGCATTGGCAATCAATTGGAATTCGGCTTTGCGCAAGTCTTCTTGCAGTCCGCTGCCGCTGTTGGTCGTCGGAGCCGCAACCAGAGGTTCAGGCTGGGACGATGCTTCCGGACTCTGGAACACCAGGTCTGCCTCAGCAATGCGGTCGCGACTCAGCAACACGAGCAGCCTCTGCACAAGGTTTTCCAGCTCTCGCACGTTGCCCGGCCACGCGTGTTGCATCAATCGTCGCTGCGCCTTTTCGGTCAATTCCGGCAACGCACGTTTGCCCTTGCAATAGTGGGCGAGCAGATGCCGAACCAGTGGCAGAATATCTCCACGTCGGTCACGCAGAGGTGGAATATGAAGCGGGAACACGTTCAGACGGTAGAACAGATCCTCACGGAAGCGCTTCTCACGCACCTCAACGGCGAGGTTGCGGTTGGTTGTCGCCAACACCCGAACGTCGAGCGGAATACTCTTGCTGCCGCCAAGCCGTTCGACCTCACGTTCCTGCAGAACACGCAGCAACTTGGCCTGCAACGCCAGCGGCATTTCACTGATCTCGTCCAACAACAGCGTACCGCCATTGGCCTGCTCGAACTTTCCGGAGTGACTCGCAGAAGCACCTGTGAAAGCGCCTTTTTCATGACCGAATAGCACGGCCTCAAGCATATTCTCCGGGATGGCGGCGCAGTTGATTGCGACAAACGGCGCTTCAGCACGCAGCGAATTGTGGTGGATGAAGCGTGCAAACACTTCCTTACCTGTGCCGCTCTCGCCCGACAACAATACAGTCGCGTCCGAAGCTGCCACACGCGACGCGATGCTCAGCAAGTCGCGGGTCAAAGGATCTCCCGCAACGACCTTGGCTGCCGAAGAATCCAGCGCCTCGGGTTCACGAGTGCTAGGTAGGCACTTTGCAACAGACGACAATAAGGAGGGTGCATCAAAGGGCTTAACAAGATAGGTGCTGGCACCCTGCTCCATAGCTGCAACCGCCTTCTCCACCGATCCGTAAGCGGTCATCAAAACAAACGGCAGGTCTGGATAGGACTCGCTGACTTGCCCGAGGAGCGCCAACCCATCCATGGGTTGCATCTGAACGTCGCTCAAGACCAAGTCGACATGCTCAAGTTCAAGAAGTGATAGCGCCGCCTCACCATCCGTTGCGAGATCTGTGCGGTAGCCCGCGCCTTTTAAAGACTCACACAAGGCCATACCCAAATCCGGATCGTCTTCTACGACAAGAATATTGAATTCAGCCATGGGCATACTCCGGGTAAGAAAAGGCGTGCGCTCGAACTGCAGCGAGATCGGTGGGCAGGAGTATTGAGAACTCCGTGCCATGATCGTCCGACCTGCACTCGACAGAACCGTCATGCGCCTGCGCTACAGACCGCACCACCGCCAACCCAAGGCCTGTGCCATCCGGTCGCGTCGTGAAGAAGGGCTCGAAAATTTGATGTTGCAGGGCGGGATCGATCCCCGGCCCATTGTCGCGAACCGACAAGCAGACCTGACCCGACTCCGTCAGCGAGTCGCTTAACTCGACAACGCCTGCTTCCGCATCACAATGCTGCGCGGCGTTCGCGATTAAATTGTGAATCGCCCCGATCAAGGCGCGACGATTTCCGCGCAGGGCGAATCCACCATCGGTGAGTGTGGTCTTGAGGCTGACATGCTTCGGCATCAAGGCACTCGCATCGACAGCAACCGAGTGCAACAGGTCGGCTGAATTCAGCGCCTCGTCCGCTGGCGGTGTGCCTCGTGCGAACAGCAGCATGTCATCGACCATGGCCTCCAACTCCCGAAGGCGTGCGACGATCCGATCACGCGCACCGCTGCCGGCGTGGGTATTGGTCGCGTATAGCATCGCCGTGGCGAGCGGCGTACGAATCTGGTGAGCGACGCGAGCCGCCATTTCACCAAGCATGGCAAGCCGCGACTGGCGTTGCTCGCGAACGCGGTTGGCTTCGGCCTCCGAGACATCGCTCAGTACGTAGATGTATCCACCTGACCGGTTTGGGCTGCGGGATAAAGAGAACACGCGACCACTGTGATGGAACAGTGTGTTGCCGCTGGTATCGAGCGAATAACGGCTGGCGATTTCATTCCAGCTGTCGGAAGCCAGGGACTGACCGAACAGCTCCAGCGCCATGGCGTTGCGGGCAATGATTCGACCGTTTGCTTCAACTTCGATCACCGCCGCAGGCATACCTTCGAGGAGATCGCCAAGACGTTCGTTTAAACGTTCGTTCTCGACCTGTCCGCGTCGTTCAGCGGCTCGGCTCTCGCGTAAAGCCTCAGCCATTTCGGACAAACGCGCCTGCAAACCCGCGTAGGAGTGGTGCAGTGCAATCGAGTGCGCGTTAAAGGCCGCAAACGCCTCGGTTAGTGTCTGTTTTTTGTCATCCTTGATCACCGGTCGAAGTCCTTTTCTTCGCCATTGGGTCTATTCGTTCTAAGCAAGTCCTATGCCAGAAAGTGAATTCCCAAATTTTTCAATTAGTTAGGAAATTCCGGTTTCGCTGCTGTCAAAATACCGGCAGTCATGCGACGCGCAGTTTTTCCACCAGGGTCGTCCGGCGCATGTTCAACATGCGAGCTGCGCGGGCCACCACGCCATTGCTGCGCTCCAGTGCGGAGTCGATCAATGCGCGCTCGATCTGTTGGAGGTGTTCTTTCAGGACGAGCCCCTGCTCCGGCAACTGAGCCACGGCCGCTGGCGTCAATGAATCCCTACTCGGTGCGTGGGACCGGTATTTTTCTGGCAGATCATCTACCCGAACAACACCGGTGGGATGCAAAATGGCGAGGCGTTCGACCAGATTGCCAAGTTCACGCACATTACCCGGCCAGGGGTAAGCCGCGAGCGCATTCAGCGCGCAGGGCTGCAAACGTAGCTTCTTCTTGCCGCAGTGTTCATAGCCGATGACCAGCTCACGCAATAAGCCAGGAATATCTTCCAGCCGTTTACGAAGCGCTGGCATTTCTATCGGAAAGACGTTGAGACGATAGTAGAGGTCTTCACGAAACTCACCACGCTCAACCGCGCCTTTAAGGTCGCGATGCGTTGCGGCAACAATTCGGACATCCGCAACTCGTGTTTCGCCGCTACCGACACGCTGGAAGGTCCGCTCCTGCAACACGCGCAATAGCTTGACCTGCATGGGCATGGCCATGTCGCCGATCTCGTCCAGAAACAGTGTGCCACCTTCGGCAAGTTCGAAGCGTCCTTGTCGATCGCTGACAGCGCCCGTGAACGCACCCTTTTGATGACCAAAGAGCTCGGACTCAAGTAGGTCTTCAGGAATCGCACCACAATTGATCGGCACAAACGGCTGATCCGCACGAGACGAGAGATCGTGAATCGTGCGTGCGACGAGTTCCTTGCCAGTACCAGACTCGCCCGTTACGAGCACGTTCGTATCAAAACCTGCTACCTGCTCGATCATGCGCCGAACCCGGGCTATCGATTCGGATGACCCGGTCAATCGTTGGCGGCGCTGGCAACCGCGGTACTGCGCAGCTTGCGACAACAAGTGCGCAAGCCGCGCCCGCTTCAACGGCATTTCAACCGGCCAAACCGGGCCGGAGGCTCTGGCGGCGAATGCCAGCCGTTGTGCCGGAGTTTTCGACAGTAGCAGTGTCGGAGTAGATTCGATGAGCTGCTTCAGGTGACGCGGTGCGTTTCGTCGCAGCGCTTCGTGAGAGTCAGCGTCGGTGATGATCGCCGTGAGTGCAGGATCTTGCTTTCCAAAAGCGCTGAGGTCGTCGATGTCGATCGCCGGATACTCAAGAAAACGGATCCGATGGCAGAGATCGGTGACGAGATCCGGATCGGAGTGGTAGACCCAAACCGGCGCCATACTGGCGAAGTGTTCCTGCAACATAAGCCTTTCCCTTTGCTATGACTTCGTACCGAAAGTCGTGTCGCAGCCTTGCGACGGTTACAGCATAGACAACATGTCATAGAGAAGCGTGAGACAGGTCACAGATCATTCGACAAAAACGCGGCAATCACCGCGTTATGTCGAAATATTCACATTATGGAAAAATAGGTGAACTCGAGCGTTTAGTTTATGTCGAGGCGTAAGCGCGCGCCGCGTTCATCGTCTTGCGAAAACTCGCCAGATTCTCGCGCTCAGAGTCGCGCGCGCTGACGACGATCGACAGCAACTCCGAATTCCTCGTTGAGAGATCTATCAGTTGTTCCGGTCGCAGAGTCGAAGATAGCCTTCGGACCAAATCGTCGCGCTCGCCTGCAAGCGCCAGCGCATCGTCCCATTGCCGCGCGTCGACGGCGCGCAGAATTCCGTGCTCGATGATCTGAAGCTCATCCACTAATCGGCTCCCCAATCGCATCCCATGCGGACTTGATTTCGCGAACGAGTTCGATGACCTCATCGAGAATGGCCGTATCGTTGTGCAGGTTGGCGTGCAGCAGCTGGCGAGACATGTAGTCATAAAGCGCAATAAGATTGCCGGCGAGCGTCGCGTCATGACTCTCGTCGATTGCGACCTGCAAGACGTTGAGTGTCTCAATCGCCATACCGATCTGCTCACCCTTCATAGCCATTTCATTGGCCTGAATGCCGTGGCGCGCCATCCCCAGACGCGCGATTATCTTTGCGAGCAATGAACGAATAATTGCATAGCCGTCGCCACTATCAGCGACTTGTTCTGCAGCCGATGCCGAGTATTTCTGAGTGGCGTCTTGCGTGTTGGCGTACATCAGAGGTCCTTAGCTGGCAGTGTTACCGCCTGGCGTTGGCAAGTTCGATAGCTGCGCGGCCAGAAAGTTGGATGTGCTGTTGAGCTGCGCCAGCAGGCTGTCGAGCCCGTTGAACTGACGCAGCAGACGCGCTTCGAGATTAACCAGCCTTTGATTCAAGGCTTCGTTCTGCAGCGCGATCCCGTCGATGCTGCTTTGAATCCCGTCTGTACGCGTTTCGAGGATGCCATCTGACCCGGTGAAGGAGTCGATAACCCCCGTCAGTCGCGATACATAGCCGTCGTCTGCCGAGAAGAGGTTTTGAACCGCTCGGAAATTGTCGGCGAGGATCGTATCCAAAAGTGCATCGTCGATATTGAGTTTGCCGTTCTCATCGAGACTGATACCGATCTCAGTCAACGTATCGAGAGATGCGGCTGCGCTCGCGGTATTCTCCGAGAGTTCCGTCCTCAACAAGTTCGTCACAGACCGCAGTGTTGCGTCGCCCTGCAGCGGGCCTGCTTCGTTGGTTTCCGGATTAAACGCGGCGAGCTGATTGACCGTATCCACGAAGGAGTTATAGGCAACGGTAAATGTCGATAGCGCGCCTTTGACAGCGTCGGTGTCGTTAGTCACAGAGACCCTCACGGTCTCGCCTTCAGTTGCCGCACGCGCGGTGAAGGTTACCCCGTCGATCACAGAGTCGAAGGTATTTGTCGCACTAAACACGTCGAGTGTGTTCACTCTGGCCTGTGCATCCAGTGCTTCCTGAGAAAGTGTCAGCGGATTGCTGCCCGCCGCCGGATCGAAGGTGAGGGCTGCCAGCCCACCGTCACCGCCACTCTGGCTAATACTTACCGCGGCATCACTGCCCGTTTCGGAACCTGAAAACACGATGACGCTGCCGCTGGCTGCATTGATGATCGATGCCTCGATGCCGGTATTGCCTTCCGCATTGTTGATCGCATCGCGAATCGCGGCGAGCGTGTTGTTCTCGCCATCGACTTCGATCGAGAACGACTCACCGCCTGCGGTCAGGGTAAGTGTGCCGGTGCCGACGGCTGCCGACTGACTAGCGAAGATACCGGAAGTTAATCGAGCGCTGGTTGCACGACGCACGATTTCAATTTCATATTCGCCGGGAACAGCATCGGTGTCGGTGGTCACTCGCACCGAATCCTCGTCGCTGCTGGTCGCCGCTCGAGCAGCGGTAATCTCCGCCTCGCTCAGTCGCTCTGCAGCCGTCTTGAATTCGTCGAGTGCCGCTCGGAGGCTACCGAGCGCTGAGAGTTCGCCCTGGAAACGCGTCTCTCGGACCAGCAAGCGTTGTGACGTGGCCTGCCCTTCTGCGGCCACCAGCTGCTGCACCAGCCCCTGGATATCCAGACCTGAACCGATGCCCGATGAGACTATTCCGACCATTTCAACATTCCTTTGCTGCGATCAGGCAAAATCCGCGATGAGGCTTGGTAGCCCGTCCAGTCCCTTAGCTTGGGCGTCGACTACTGCCTCGGGCGGTAGCTGACGAATCACCTCGCCGGTGACGCGGTCGAGGACCTTGATGACAACCACATCATTCTCGCGGTCGTTTTCAAACTTGAGTTGTGGGGCGACACGCTGTGCCATCTCCCGAATTTCCTCGAGCGCCTGCTCGACGGCCGCCTCATCGACAACCTCGCGCTGCGCTGCTGCTCGCTCAGTGGCGAGCGGGTCAGCTACGCCCCGTGCAACTCCTTCTGCACGCTGGGCGTCGCCTGAGACGCTCCGCGCCCCGTTTCCTTCAGAGGCTTTCGCCGTTCCCGCCGCGGCAGACTTAACCACCGCAAGGGAAATTCCATCAATCTTTTCCATGTTGATCTCCTCAGACAGGAGCGGCTTCCTTGCCACTCCGCCAGGACATCAGCGATCGCTTACTGCAGCAGGCTCAAAGCAAGCTGAGGCTGAGCATTCGCCTGAGTCAGGACCGATACGCCGGCCTGCTGCAGGATCTGTGCTTTTGTCAGCTGAGCTGTTTCTGCCGCAAAGTCAGCGTCAAGAATCCGGCCGCGTGAAGCGGACAGGTTTTCGCTAACCGTCTGCAGGTTTGCAATCGTTGAGTCGAATCGGTTCTGGATAGCACCAAACTCCGAACGCAGCGATGCGATCGTTGTCAACGCTGCATCCACACGCTGAATGGCTTCTTCAGCGTTGGTGATCGTGTCAACAGACACGTTGTCCAGACCCGAGGTATCACGAGCGATAGAGGTGTTGCCGGTGAAACCGATCAGAGCCTCGTTACCGCCAGTGATCGTGATGTTATCCGTAGCGGTCAATGTGATCTGACCACGGTTGACCACGTTATCCGCTGCGCCAGCGAGCGAACCAGCGACGCCTGCGGTCGTCAGACCACCCGCGGTACCGGTACCAGCAACCGTCTGCAGGATGTCGATGTTACGACCGTCGACGGCGGTGAATGTGACGTCCGTGCCGTCGGTCGAAGCGGTAACACCCGTATCATTGGCGAACAGATTGACTCGGTCAACGAGGTTTTGCGCCGTAATGGTCGCACCACTACTGACCGCTTCGGCCGTGAAGATGGCTTCACCATTGATGCTGAGCGTGAAGGTTTCATCACCATCGTCCGCCGCACCTTCAGCCAACGTTGTGAACGCGCTCACGGCTGTAGTGGTTGCCGTCGCCGTCAATCCAGTGACGCTCGAGTTGTTGATTGCCGTCGCTTTGTCGCCAGCGCTATCTGAAGCAGAAGCACCGATTTCGACTGCAGCGTTACCGCCAACAGCAATCGACAAGTTTCCTGCAGCAATCGCGGTGTTGTTCACCGCCGCACCCTGGAGTGTAGCGATCTGACCGATCTGCGACGTACGTACGCCTGTCGTCAGAGAGACGTTGATCTTCTCGCCGACATTCGCGCCGACCTGGAAGCCTGCATTACCGAAGGTGCCGTCCAGAACTTTCAATCCGTTGAAAGAGGTCTGAGATGCGATTCGCTCAACTTCCGCAAGACGCTGCTGAACTTCTTCGTTCAACGCCGCACGGTCAGAGGTGGAGTTGGTAGCGTTCGCAGACTGTACAGACAGCTCACGAATACGCTGAAGGTTGTTGGTCAGCTCACCGAGTGCACTCTCAGCGGTCTGTGCCAGAGAGATACCATCAGAGGCGTTTCGTACGGCCTGGTTGAGGCCGCGAATCTGCGTCGTAAAACGCTCGGAAATCGCCAGACCGGCAGCATCGTCTTTTGCGGAGTTGATGCGGAGACCGGTAGACAATCGTTCCAGAGCGGTGTTCAACAAACCCTGCGAACGACTCAGGTTTCGCTGGGCGTTGAGTGACGCCACGTTGGTGTTAATCGACTGTGTCATGAGTTAAAGACTCCTAGTTTTGCTACTGTCCGGCTCGCATTCCGCTACCGGTTACGCGACTCATCCGGTGCATGCACTTTGCAAGTCGCTCACCACAGTTATCGTGTAAGCGTCAACTTTCTTTAGGGTTTTCTGTGTCAATCGACCTTCGAGGCCGTCAACAGAAAAACAGGTTTACGGGTGCTTGAGAAAGAGACACGTAAAACGTGATGCAGGTCACGAAGCCCGCCAGTAACGCTAGAGGAAGTTAAACAATGACAGGGATTGAACTCGGATAAATGACTGCTGCGCGGCTTCCAAAGCGGACGCCTGTGCGGCCAGTCTTGAGGCAGCCTCCGCAAGATCGAGATCCTGCACGCCTGCCAACGCCTCCTGAAGCACAAGCTCTGTGCCGAGATTGGTATCCAGCTGAGACTCAGCCGCAGACAACCTCGATCCGATACTCGTTCTGACCTCAAGGACGCTCTCAAGCGCGCGATCAAGGCCTTCCAGACCGCGGTTTAGCGCGCTGTCCAGAACAGCACGCTCCTGTGGATCATCGGAATCGGTCGCCAATGCATCTGCAATTCCCTGCACGATCGAGAACACGTCGTTATTCGGTGCCGGATCGACGGCGAAGGTATCACCGACATCAGGCTCACCGTCGATGCGCACGCGAGCCGGCCCGGCGGCAATAGTATCGCCAGGCGCAAAAGCACCGGTGGATACGACCGCGCCCAGAGCATCACGAACCTCAAAAGCATCAGGTGCAGTAAAGACAATATCGAAGCGTTCGAAATTGTAGTTCTGCACGCGCCCTTGCACTTCATTAACGGCAACGCCCGTTCCGGTGTTCGCGGTCGCTCGAGTCACGAGCACCTGACCATTGCCTTCACGAATACGACCAAATATCTCGTCACCCGAATTCGTGTCGGGGATTTGTCGACTGGCAGATACCTGAATGAATCGCTGGCCATCGTCACCGTTATAGGTGAACCCGGTCGCGGTGCGCGAAAAGGGTTGGGTCCCCGCCTGAAAACCGGAGAACAGGAACTGATCGCTCGCGTCGCGGGTGTTCGCAAGGCCAAGAAGATCCTCGATACTTTCATTCAGCTCGGTAGCAATAAACGCTCGAGTCTCGTTCGTTTGCGATGCGTTAGCGCCTTGCAAGGTGAGCTCGCGAACCCGTTGCAGTGTTTCAGTGACGCGCGTCAGAGTGTCCTCAGACAATCGCAAACGATTGCTCGCAAGCTCGGTATTGCGCTGGTATTGCTCAAGCGTCGCGAGCGACTCCTGATAGTCGAGAATGCGCGCGGCACCGTTGGGATCATCCGAGGGCTGCTGAATTCTGCGTCCCGTCGCAATCTGCTCCTGCACCGCATTCAGCTCACGCTGCACGCTCTGAATATTGCTGACCGCCCTATTGAAGAATCCTAGATTACTGACGCGCATGGGTTTCTAACTCCTATCGCCGGGTGGCGTTCAGCAGCACATCGAACAACTCACTGCCGATGCTGACCACCTGTGCTGCAGCCTGATAAGCCTGCTGAAAGCGGATAAGGTCAGCCGCCTCTTCGTCAAGATTGACACCCGAAACTTCCAGGCGACGACTTTCGGCACTCTCGAGCACCACTTGCTGCGCCTCTGCACTGGCCTGTGCACGTGCGGTCACACTACCGACATCCGCGACGAGCTGCGCGTAGGCCTGACCAATCGAGAGTGTGCCGTCCTGGAGGACCTCTGTATCCTGCGTCGCCGCCAGAAGCAGCGCGTTGCGGTTGTCGCCCTCGGCCGCAGTGTTGCGCCCGACCGTGAATTGATCGCCTGCCGCGGGTGTACCCGAAAGCTGGAACTCTGCGCCATTGACCGTGATCGGCGAACCTGCGGTGAAGACCTGCACCGGCCCACCGTTCACCTGGAACGACGTCGGGGAGACAAACGTTATCGTTGCCGAATCGAGCAGATTGGGATTGGCAAAATCGACTACCGTGCCATCATCAATGCTGGCATCACTGAGGTTTGTCGTCGCCGCTTCGCCTCGCAGCAGACCAGCGGCCGCGAATGCGTTGCCGTTTCGCGCCGTCAGACCCAGCCCGTCGATCGCAGCCAGCGTCGGCTCGATGCTGAACTGATCACCATCATCGGTGGATCCACTCAGTACGATCGCCAACCCACCGGCGCGGAAAGGATCGGCACTGGTTCCAGAACCCGTCAATGGCAGTACTTCGCCCGTATCGCTTCGCACGAGACGAAATCCCGCGCCCTCATCAATAAACCGGTAGTTGGTATCTCGGATCTGCCCGAGATCCTCAACAGTGACAGAAACTGCACCGGTCCCGGAATTGGAAGTAGAAGCCACGACCTGCGGACCACCGATCGAAAAAATGTCCTGCCCGAAGTCACCGAAGGCATCAAAGCCCTGTGCATTTTGACTATTGAAAGTCTGTACGAGGCTGCTCGCCGTCGCCCCTAACGCACGACGGCTGGGGTCGAGCACATCGTTTTGAAACTCCAACAATGCGCCGAGTGTGCCGCCGGTCAGTACGTTCTCAATGGGAATCGTGCCGTTCAGACCCTCATACACCACCTCACGACGGGTGGGATCGAATTCAGACTGGCGGACGTCGATCGGAAACTGTTGCGTACCCACCACCAGCGACAGACCGTTGCCGATGAATAGATTGATGTTGCCCGATGCATCTGTGACGGTTGCGACATCCACTCGCTCGGCCAACTGGCGTACGACTTCGTCACGCTGGTCGAGCAGATCGTTAGGTTGTGCGTTGCCGTCTCCACGACCGATTTGCTGGTTCAATTGCGCAAGCTGCGTGGCCAGCTGATTGATCTCGGCGACGGATTGCTCGATGGCCTGCGTGGTTTCACGAGTCGTTTCGACGAGACGCTGATCGAGCGCATCGAATCGCGCGACCAGATTTCCCGCCTCGGCGAAGACCGCAGTGCGGGTGGCCGAACTGGGGTCACTCGAGAAGTCCTGAACCGCGCCATAGAACGAAGACAATGCCGGCGACAATCCGCCCGCCGGATCCGCCAGCAGGTCATCGACCCTGGCGGCGAAGCTCGCCAGCGTTGAGAATCTCGATGCCGAGGAACCCGCCGTTTGAACTTGCTGTGTCAGGAACTCGCTGTAGCTGCGTGTAATCGAACCAACTTCAACGCCGCGACCGAGAAAACCGAAGCCCACAAACTGCGGCGTGCGTGCCTGCAGCGTTACGTTCTGCCGGCTATATCCGGGCGTGTTGGCGTTAGCAATATTCTGGGCCACGGTATCCAGTGATCGCTGAAAAGCGATCAGCGCATCCGTGCCGGTGCTGATAATGGTCACAGCTAGTGCTCCCCGTTATGGGCCACGGCCGGATTCCGGCGTAGCTTGTTGAGTTGATAGCGACAACAGATCGTCCTGCTTGAGTGCCGCCAATGCGTCACGCATGGTTTCACTGCCGGCGATCCGTCGAATCTTGCGTGCATAATTTGGGTCGGTCGCGTAGCCAGCAGCCTGCAATGCGTCAGCGAAACCGCCAACGTCATCGCCGGTATTTGAGACTGACTGATATCTCGATTTGCCGAGAAACGCGGCGTAGTCGGAGAAGCTGGCCTCGAGAGACGGGTATGCCCGAAATGCCGCTCGTTCACGTTGCGCAGTGCCGTCACGAAATTCCAGTGTGGCTTGTTCCACTTTTTCGCCACCCCAGCTCCCGCCGGCCTTGATGCCGAACAGGTTGTTGCTCTGCTGGCGCTCGGATACCGGCATCTTCTGGCCCCAACCCGTTTCCAGTGCGGCTTGTGACAGCACTGCGAGCGGGGAAACGCCGAGTCGCTCCGCAGCCTTTTTCGCATGCGGTAACACGTCGGCAACAAACGACTTGGGATCGGACCATCCCGCCGGCGACTCATGAACGACAGCCTTGGTCACTTGAATGGGTGCTCGAGGCTGCATTTGCGACACGATCATGTCCGCAAGCCCAATCCCACCGCGCTCTGCCGTGTCCGATGCCAACTGCTGGTCGAGCAGGTCGCGATAGACCTGATGTCCACCGGTGTCCGGAAAGAAGGGGTCGCCGAAGCTGGCATCTCGCATGCTCTTCAGCATCTGCTGTACAAACAGTGCTTCGAACTGTTCCGCCACCGACCGCAACGCAGCATCGTCATTCGACTGAGCGTCAGCTCGAAGCGCTGCATACTGAGTGAAGTCGGTGACGCTCGTCATAACTAGATCACGATCAGCTCGGCACGCAACGCACCGGCCTGTTTGAGTGCTTCCAGAATCGCAACGAGATCGCCGGGTGCCGCGCCCACGGCGTTCACGGCCTGCACGATTTCATCAAGGCTCGTGCCAGGCGCAAACAGGAACATGCGATTCTCTTCTTCCTCAACACTGACCTCGGAATCCGTGGCGAGTACGGTCTCACCGGCACCAAACGGTTCCGGTTGGCTCACGAATGGTTGTTCACTGATGGTGACGACAAGTGAGCCATGCGCCACCGCGGCTGGCGTGACGGTTACGTTGTCGCTGATCACGACCGTACCGGCGCGAGAGTTGATGATGACTCGAGCCGCAACCGGAGCCGGATCCACCTCGATGTTCTCGAGCACACTCAAGAACGAGGTGCGCGCTCCGGGTCTTTGCGGTGCTGCAACGCGAATGCTACCGGCATCAATCGCCTCGGCGGTCCCTGGGCCAAGCAGTTCATTCACGGCGCCCTCGACGCGCGTCGCTGTGGTGAAATCGGGCGTGTGCAGGTTCAGCATGACCATCGGCACATCGGCATAGGCGGTAGAGACCGCGCGTTCCACTGTGGCGCCGGATGGAATCCGACCGGCGCTCGGGATATTCACGGTGATTCTCGACCCATCGAGCCCCTCGCCACCAAATCCGCCAACAATCAGATTGCCTTGCGCCAGTGCATAAACGTTGCCATCTACCGCACGCAAGGGTGTTAACAGTAGACTACCGCCGCGAAGGCTTCGCGCATTGCCAATAGAGGAGACTGTGACATCGAGCGTCTGACCCGGCTTGGCAAAAGGCGGCAACTCCGCGTGAACGGATACCGCGGCGATGTTAGTGAGCTGCGGCTGAACACCCGGTGGTACCGTGATGCCGAACTGATTCAGCATGTTGTTCAAGCTCTGGACCGTGAACGGCGTCTGCGCCGTCTGGTCGCCCGAACCGTTCAGACCGACTACAAGACCGTATCCAACCAGCTGGTTGGTACGCACACCGCCCACCGAAGTGAGGTCACGCAAACGCTCCGCACTTGCTGTCATCGACCAGGCCGATAGCAGCAGCGAACCAAGAGCGACGAATAGAGTTTTGTTACGCATTAGTTCGGGAACCACATGGATTGTAGGAAGCGCTGCAGCCAACCCATCTTGTTCGCGGCTGCGAGTACGCCTTTACTGCTGTAGGTAATCCGCGCGTCGGCAACCCGACTGGAAGCGACGCTGTTGTCTGGTGCGATATCGGCGGGCCGGATGATGCCACTCAATCGGATGAATTCGTCACCCTGATTCAGCGTCACCCATTTCTCACCGCGTATCATCAAATTGCCATTCGGCAATCGCTGAACGACCGTTACCGTAATGTCACCATCAAGACTATTGCTCTGTGCGCTACTGCCCTCACCGGAAAACTCTGTTTCGCTCGACAAGGCTGCTGACAGTATGGGGTTGCCATCTCGGGTAACGTCCTGCCCAAGGATATTGGGCGTTGCGATATCTGCATCACCGCTCTTCGAGGTTGCCGTACTGGAGGATTTCGACGCGGTTGTGTTCTCGTTGAGACGAATCGTGATGATGTCGCCAACACGATGCGCACGCAGATCTTCGAACAAACGCACATCGATGCCGTCCTGGTAGATGGCGCCCGACGTGGCCGGAGGTGCAGCAATAATGACCGGTGGCGGCGGTGAGTAATCGACCCTTTGCGGTATGCCGAAGCCGCAGCCTGTCATCAGGCTAGCGAGCAAGACCACCAATATGAATTTTCTCGGCATCATGTCGATCACTAGATGTTGTTGTTCAGGAACTGAAGCATCTGGTCGTTCGTCGAAATCGCTTTCGAGTTCATCTCGTAAGCGCGCTGAGTCTCGATCATGTTGACGAGCTCCTCGACCACATTGACGTTTGAGCCTTCAAGAGCCCCCTGCTGAATACCGCCCAGACCGTTCAGGCCAGGTGTGCCTGGCTGCGCAGTACCGCTCGCCACAGTCTCTAAATAGAGGTTCTCGCCGCGCGGCTGGAGACCAACAGGATTTACGAAATCAACCGTTTGGATTGTGCCAACCTGGACCGGCGCAGACTGTCCCTGGAGCGTTGCAGAGACAGTGCCGTCTACGCCGATGGTGATCGATTGCGTCTGCGGGGGCAGCGTTACAGGTGGCTGAATCGGATACCCACTAGCCGTTACGATCTGGCCCTGCGCATCCTGCTGAAACGCACCGTCACGGGTGTAACCCAGCGTGGCATCCGGCAGCAGGACCTGAAAGTAACCGCGGCCGAGAATCGCCATATCGAGCGAGTTCTCGGTTTGCAAGATACTACCCTGCGTATGCAGTTGCTCGGTTGCGACGACACGAACGCCGGTACCGACGTTCAGACCCGAGGGCAGTACGGTGTTCTGCGAACTCTGCCCACCAACCTGCCGTTGGTTTTGATAGATCAAGTCTTCGAACACGACACGTCCGCGCTTGAAGCCATTGGTATTCACGTTGGCGAGGTTGTTCGACACCACCGTCATGCGGGTTTGTTGGGCGTCCAGCCCGGTCTTTGCGACCCAAAGTGCCTGGTTCATTCAGAAACTCCCTTTATCGAATGCGCAGCAGCCCGGCTGCTGCGTCCGCGTTTTCTTCCGCAGTGGTCATTGTCTTGACCTGCAGTTCATATTGGCGCGCGAGACTGATCATGGTGACCAGCGTTTCGGCGACGTTGACGTTGCTACTCTCTAATGCACCTGGGGTGAGTTTGACCGAGGCGTCCGCCGGCGATGCTTCACCGTCGGTTCGACGGAACAACCCATCGGCACTTTTTTCCAGAGATTCGAGGGGCGGATTCACCAATCGCAACCGACCGACCGCGGCCAGCGTCTGCGGACCTTGTCCCAGTACCTGGACTGAAACCGTGCCGTCCGTACCAATCGTTATGGATGTGCTCGGCGGAATCGCAATCGGACCACTGTCGCCAAGGACAGCGTCCCCTTTGGCGGTGAGCAACTGACCCGCGCTATTGGTTCTGAGATCGCCCGCGCGGGTATAGGCTTCTCCGCCATCGGCGGTTTGCACGACCAGGAACCCCTGGCCCGCAATCGCGACATCCAGATCTCTGCCCGTAGTAACAGTCGCACCAGGTGAGAAATCCGTGGCATAGGTTTCCGCGATTGCGTTGTGGCGCGTCGGCGCGCCCTCGCCCGCGACCTGCAAATTGCGAAACCCATGCAAGTCCGCGCGAAAACCCGTTGTGGAGATATTTGCGAGGTTGTTGCTGGTCACCGCCTGCGCCAATTCCGTTTGGCGCGCACCGGTCATTGCAATGTAAGCCATACGATCCATGTGCCGGCTCCGTTAGCGATTATCGCCGAATGTTAATTACCGTCTGAGTCACGGTATCTGCGGTGGAAATCATCTGAGCGTTCGCCTGGAAATTCCGCTGCGCGGTAATCATGTTTACGAGCTGCGCGGTAAGGTCGACATTGGATGCCTCCAACGCACCTGCCTGAATCAGGCCGAATCGTGCGGTCCCTGCGTCGCCGAGCGCGGCATCGCCAGACTCAAAAGACTCCGCAAAATTCGTGTCACCGTCTTGCTGCAGACCCTGCGGGTTAGTGAAGCGCGCCAGCGCAAGTCGACCCAGCGAGGTCGATTGACCGTTACTGAACTGCGCAAACACAACGCCGGTCGAGCTGACTTCCAGACCGGTAAGTCGACCGGTGGTAAAGCCATCCTGAATTACCGAATTCACGCCAAAGTTCTCACCAAACTGCGTGGTTTCAATGAATCGTAGCGTCACGTCGATCGTACTTGCGCCATTGAGCGGATCGTAAGGCGGCAGTGTCAACGCGCCACCGACAGGAGACTGAAGCCGACCGTCCGGACCGAATACGACAGGCTGCGGCGCACCGACGGTGTTTCCGTCAATGGTTGTCTGAACAGTCCACTCGTTAGGGTTTGCACCCTTAATGAAGTAGGAGGTGGCCGTATGAGAGGCACCCAGAGAATCGAAGATGGTGACAGCGGTTGTAAAGTTAAAGCTCGATGCATCCGCAGGATCGAAGACAGGGTTCACCGGTGGCGATTCGTCGGCGGGCAGATTGACGCCAAACTCAATGTTTGCGGTTTCCTGCGGCGGGTTTGATCCGGTCTGCAACTGCAAGTCTGTCAGGTTACCCGTGTTAAACAATCCGTCAGCGCCAACCGGATAGGACTGCAATCGCAACCCCGAGGTGTTGACAACAAATCCCTCTCGATCAACGGAAAACGCACCAGCACGCGTATACAGACGCTGGCCACCGTCGTTGAGCACGAAAAAGCCCTCGCCAGAAATCGCAAGATCGAGCGCATTCTGCGTAAAGTCGATGTTGCCCTGAGTAAACTGCTGGGAAATATCCGAGAGACGAACACCACTACCTGCAGCTGATGTACTCACACTCTGTGCGCCAACCGCGAAGACTTCGGCGAACTGCGCTCGGGACTCCTTGAATCCGGTCGTGTTGACGTTGGCAATGTTATTTGCCGTTACTCCAAGATCGGTTGCGGCTGCGTTGAGGCCACTAAGGGCGATTCGAAATACCATGCGGAATGCTCCTTCGTATCAAAAAATTTCGCGCACATCGGCGAACGAGAAACTGCCGAGTAAGCTGCTGTTGACTGTGATGCCCTGACCGGTCGGATCGAGCGTGACACTGCCTACATCACTGCGCAGGAGTGTTGGGACGCTTTCGAAATCCGAACCGCGCTGCACTGTGGCACGGAACTGGTAGATTCCCGGTGGCGCTGGCGAGCCGTCAGACATCTGACCGTTCCACTGCCATGCCGTGTCACCGGCGACCCGAGTGCCAAGCTCTAACGTTTGCACGAGCTGTCCAGAAGCATCGAGAACATCGACGCGCACCGCACCGCTGGCGCCTTCCATTTGCAATGCGCCGCTAATCGCCTGGCCCTGAATGTCTGAACGCGCCAGCTCTGAGTTCACTAATACCTCACGTCCTACAAGCGCAGAGGCTTGAAGGGCCTGATCCGACACCAGTCGATCGCTAAAGCTGTCGAACGAGAGCTGCAACTCTTCGATCCCACTCGCAGTCGAGAATTGCGCGAGCTGCGCCAGGAACTCACCGTTCTCCATAGGCTCGAACGGATCCTGATTTTCAAACTGCGCGAGCATTAGTGTCAGATACTCGTCTTGTCCGACATCCTGCGTTTCAACGCCCCGCGTCTGATTTGCAAGGCCAATGTCCTGCAACGAGCCAAAGTCTATGTTGTTCGTCATTAGCGGCGACTCCTTAGCTACGACCGATCGACAAGGTCTGCACCAGCAGCTCCTTAGTCGTTGTCATGATTTCAATGTTTGATTGGTAGGCGCGCGACGCAGAGATCATGTTGACCATCTCCGCCACCGTGTTGACGTTGGTGACATACACGTTGCCGTCGGCATCTGCTTCGGGGTGATCCGGTGCGTAGCGCTGGGTTAGCGGTTGCTGGCTTTCCACAACGTCGGTGACTCGAACGCCGTAGCTCGCCGTTGCGTTTTCGGCAAACACCCGAAATGAGGGTGAGGTTTGGTAGCCGGGAATCGCTTCGAAAACAGGGTTTCTAGCGCGGTATACCTTGTTCGGATCACCCGACACGCTGCCGGCATTGGCAAGATTACTGGCGGTAGTGTTCAGACGGACCGACTGCGCGTTCAGCGCCGAGCCCGCGATATCCATGACGCGATTCAGGGCCATTACAAATCTCCTCGGATTGCGAGACGAAGCCCCGAGATTTTTTGATTAAGGAAACGAAGGCTGGCCTGGTAGCCGATAACATTCTTCGCATACTCCGCCTGCTCGACATCCGTCTCCACGGTGTTGCCATCGACGCTCGGTTGCGTCGGAACGCGCCAGGCGAGCGCAGTACGGGTATCGAGGAAGCGGTCCTGAGGGGCCATGTGTCCGCTATCCGTCGTTGCCACTCTCAGTGTCGAAAACTGGTTGCCGCTGCCGTGTAGTGCAGCCGCAAAATCGAAGTCGCGCGCCAGGTAACCCGGTGTGTCGGCATTGGCGAGATTGGTCGCCAGCACCTCGTTACGAGCGGCGCGCAATGACAAGGCCTCGGCGTGTTGTGCAAACGGATCCACCTTCATGGCGTGTCCCTCGGTTGTTTCTCAAGGGACTGTTAGCAAACGCTGTGCCAATTTGCGTGAAACCCCGATATGACTGGCTTTCAGCGCCTGGTGGACGTGGATTCGTTTCATCGAGTGGCAAGAAATCGCCGCTGCGACGGCAACCGACAACCGGCAGGTGTCAATGATCTGACGTTTTCGGCGTGGCACAGAGTTTGCAGACACTCAGTCAATGAACTGTACCCGAGAGCCATGAAGGTAAACGACACATGACAACTCTTGATATAAGGTGTTTGCTCTACGTATTGATCAGTGGATTGCTCGCAGGACCGACGCTCGCTGACAGCGAGTCGCCCTGGCATCCCGTTGACGATATCGCGCGAACAGCCGAGCAACGCATCGCCGCAGACCGGGGTTTGGGCGCTACCGACTCGAGCGCTGTTGCGGACAGGTTAGATAAAAACCTGCGTGTTGCGCGTTGCGACCAACCGCTCGCGACCCGGTATCCCGGTCCTACCGATGGGCCGCGAGTCACCGTCGGTGTGAGCTGCACCGGCACACAACAATGGCAGGTGTATGTCTCTGTTCGAACGATCGCATGGCAGCCCATTGTTGTGCTGAGCGCGCATCTGTCCCGAGGCCATCGCCTAACTGGCGCTGACTTGCGGATGCGACGCGTCGATATTTCAACCATGTCGCTGGGCTACTTCGCCGACTCCAAGCTGGTCGTCGGTCGGACGCTGACCCGGTCGCTGCCCGAGGGCAGCGTTGTCACGCCGGCGGCAGTGAGCGACAGGACCGATGTACGCAAGGGGCAGACCGTGACGCTGATCGCTTCGATTCGGGGGGCGAGAATCAAGATGAGCGGCGAGGCACTGGCAGACGGTGCGATTGGACAGCGCGTGCGGGTCCGTAATCAAAGCTCCGGAAGAACCGTCGAAGGGACGATCCAACCGGGGGGCGAAGTTCTGATATCGCCCTGACCACCGACTACGTCACATTCACCATTTTTTTTTGTTGTTCGGGCTAAAGTTAACGTCTGTGCCGCCGCTAGATGGCGCACAGAGGGATAACTTTTTGGATGATTAAGATTATGTCTAACGAAATCGATGGAGTGAACACCGGCATTTTGCCGAAGATCGCTGACGTCGGCGGAAACCGGCGGGTCAGCAGCGAAACACCGGCAGAGCAACAAGGCGAAGCGCCGAAAGCGCGACCGGCTGACACCGTTGCGCTCACCGACAACGCCAAGTTGCTCGCACGCATCGAAGATGCAGTAGCCGAAGCACCAGAGGTCGATGCGGCGCGGGTGGACGCGATAAAGGCTTCCATCCAAGACGGCAGCTACAAAATCGACGATCGACAGATTGCAGACAAGATTCTCCGCAGTGACGTGGAGCGCGGCTAAGGAACATGAAAGCTGAAGGCATCAATCGCTTCGAACGGACCCAAACGCTGCTGAGTGAGACGCAGCGGGCCGCCGAGCGCCTTTTGAATGCCTTGTATGACGAGCGCAACGCACTGCGAGACGACGACAGCGATGCGCTGAGCAGCTGCGTCTCGCGAAAGAAGATGCATCTGGATGCTCTTGAGAAGCTGGGCCATGCGCGTCAGGCGATGCTTGCGGCCGATGACTTCGACGACACCATGCAAGGGATGACCACGTTCGTTCGTCGGAATGACCGCGACGGTGTATTGGAGTCATTGTGGTCCAGGGTGATCGCGTTACTTTCGGAATGTCGAGAAGCCAATAACGGCAACGGCATCATCATCGCTTCTCAGCAGAAGCAAAAACAGGAAGCGCTCCGTGTAATGCGCGGCCAGGACGGACCCTCTGATACAGAGACGTATAACCCGGACGGCAAAGCAGAGACCACGGGGCAGTATCGAGCGCTGGCGGAAGTCTAGACGCGACGCAGGAAAGGCCAGGAAGCCAGGTTCAATGACAAGGAGTCAGCAATGCTGATCGTCAGCCGCCGCAATGCAGAATCGATTCTTATCGAACCCGCCGCTGATGTGGATCCGAATACCCCACTCAGGGAAATTTTCGGTGATGGTCCTATCGAGATCACTGTGTTCTCGGGCGCGGGACACCGTGTAAAGATGGGTGTTGATGCGCCTCGTGCACTCACGATCTGGCGCAAAGAGCCGGAGAATTCCTGAAAACGCTCCAGGGCGCTAGACGATCCGAAGCTTCGGTGCAGACTGCGAGTCAAGCGGCTCGATCGCCGGGCGGCGATCATCATGGGTTGCCGTCATATGGGCGGGCAGAACGATCACAGCGGACAGACCGCCCCCACCTGCGCGGAATTGCAACTGGGCACCCATCGCCTCGAGCTCACGCGAGATAATCGAGAGTCCCAGACCGGCAGATTTCCCGTTGGTTGAGAGTTTGACAAACGGCTGGGCGATCTTGGTCAGCATTCCATCCGGCACCCCGATACCATTGTCACGAACAACGATCAGCGTACCCGCACCCATAGCCGTCGATGACTCAATGTGAATCTGCAATGTCGATGGGCTCGGGTGATGCGTAATCGCATTTCGGAACAGCTCATCCAGGACCATGCGCATCGCGGAAAGATCAGCCACGATTTGATCCTGCGCAATGGAAACCACCAAGTCCGCGCCGGGATGAACGTTTTGTTTTCGGAATACGATTTCTGCGAGCTCAGTCAAACTGAACTGTTCCGGAGTCACGTGTCTTTGTCCGGCGCGGCAGTAACGAATAAGGTCGTTGACGAATCGGTCCATTCCGGCCAAACGCAGATCCAGCATCCCGAGCGCGTGCATCGCAGCATCGGGATCATCCCTCAAGAGATCCTCCCGGACGTAGGCCGACAACTGACGTGCAGAACGCAATAGCGACGCATAGTCCTGCGACAATGCCCGTGCAAAAACCTGCCGTTGTGAGTGTTCTTCGATCATTAATGCCCTTAGTCGTTGATGGCCGGCAATGCCCGCAGGATGCCTGTCACGGTTTGCTTTCGATCATCAAGGAAATATTTGCGAACGGATACTGCGTCCATAGGCGCACCGTAATATCCACCTTGCACGGAATCGCAACCGATCGCTTTCAATAGACGTAACTGGTCTTCGGTCTCAACGCCGATAGCACCCACGCCCAACTCAAGGTTGTGCGCCAGGTTGACGATGGATTTGACGATCGCAAACGAACGTTTGCGATCCAGTGCGCCCACAAATTCTCTGGCGATACACAAGCCATCTAACGGAAACTCGTTGAGCATACCCATGGTCGAGTATCCGGTACCGAAGTCATTCAACCAGACCTGCACGCCAGCCTTGCGCAGCTCAGCTAATGCTTCCCGGGTTTCGCCATATTCAGCGCGCAGAACCGATTCGGTGAGCTCGAAACGCAACAACCCAGGGTTTACACCACTGCGCTCGAACAGCCGGTTCATGGCCTCGACGAGATCAGTGCGCAGGATCTGCGATGCAGAGACATTCACCGAAACGGGCACAACATCCAGTTGATCGTCAGTCCAGGTCACGATGTCATTGGTGACTTGTTGCAGCACCAGATCATCGATCGCGGAGATCATGCCGTTCTCTTCTGCAAAGGGAACGAATGCTTCCGGCCCAAGAATGCCGCGACGCGGGTGACGCCAGCGTACAAGCGCTTCCAGACCGATCAGCCTATGGGTTCGCGCACAGGCCTTCGGCTGGTATTGCACCATAAACTGTTCGTTCGCTATGGCTTCGGATAACTCGCGCAGCATAGCGTTGCGCGCTTCCGCGCTCTTATTGAGTTCCGGCGAGTAGAACATGATGTTGTTGCGACCGTTGCGCTTGGCTTGATACATCGCGATATCGGATCGGGTCAGAAGCTCTTCCGTATCACTAGCGTCATGGGGATACATCGATATCCCAATGCTCGCGCCGATAGTCACGGAATGCCCGCCCAGGACGAAAGGCATCTGCAGCGCTTCCAGGATTTTTGCGGCAACGATTTCGGCGTCATAAGGGCTATTCAGTGACTCGGCGAGAATCGCAAACTCGTCACCGCCGAGGCGACCCACCAGATCGCCAGTCCGGACACACGAGCGAAATCGCATAGCGGCCTGCGTCAACAACTCATCACCTGCATGGTGACCTAGCGTGTCGTTAATCTCCTTGAACTCATCGAGATCAATGAACAGCAACGCCATCAATTCACCGCTGCGTTCAGCATGTCCGACAGCCTTCAGCAATTGCCGGTTGAAGCGCTGACGATTGGACAGTCGGGTAAGCTGATCAAAATCAGCGAGATCGCGAAGGCGTTGTTCGCCCTTTTTTCGCTCGATCGCATACCGCAAGGTACGCACAAACGGCGCGCCAACAGAATCGCCTTTGGCGATGAAGTCCTCGACACCCAATCGTGCTGCCGACAGGGCCATCTGTTCGCGATCATCACCGCTTAGAACAATGATTGGCATCGTCTCGTTGACACGCTGCAGATCTTTGATCGAACTCAAGCCGTGGCTATCAGGTAACGTCAGATCGAGCAGAGTGATGTCGAAAGTGCCGGTATCGATCATGTCCATTGCTTCCTGCAATGTCTCGACCGAGGTCACGCTTATGTTGCTGTCGACGCGTTGCAGGGACATCGTCACCATCTCCGCATCGGCAGCATTGTCTTCGACGACAAGTACGTGCATATCCAATTCCTTTTGTCGTTTCGACGCTCCCGCAGAGCGTTCAAAAGCTATTAGCGGCGCGCACCTACACGGCTTTAGTAAGGCGCACTTGCAATAGCGTTATGTCACATCCGTTATGACACCGTTTCTGGAGACTAAACGATTAAAGCGGGGTTTGGGAGTGCCGCTATACCAGAACAATGGATACAAGAAATCCGGGCAATCCCGCCACCTTAGGAAACAGGGGCAACATACCCGTGGTCACTCAGTCGCTTCGCAGTGTGGTGGAATCTACCGTGGAACTCGCTGCCCCCCGGGCTTCGGAGGCGGGGCTTAGCCTGCATTGTCACATCGACCCACAATGCGAACGCATTGTGAACTTCGACGCATGGTGTGTTAGTCAGCTGCTCTCCAATCTGCTCAGCAATGCACTGAGCTACACACCGAGCGGTTGCGTTCGTGTCTACGCCACGTGCGAATTGGATGAAGGTCAAAACCGCTTCGAGTTGCGCGTTGAAGATACCGGGCCTGGCATTGCACCCGAAATCCTCGATGTTGTTTTCACATTGCCAGATCAACGGGAATCGCTAGAGCGTGCCCAGCGGGTCGGTTTCGGTCTCGTCATCGCACGCCAGTTGTGCGACTTGCTCGGCGCACAACTTACTATTGAACAACCAGAAGAGGGCGGCACTATCGCTCACGTGCACGGTGTGTTCGACACCTCCGACGCACCCGTCAGAGCGGACAGAACGTTGCCCGACGCGTTGCGCGACTCCTATGCATTGATTATCGATAGTGACGTTGCTGCGCGTCGCCTGCTGGAAGCGCACCTGAGATCCTGGGGTATCAGCGTTAATTCCGCCCTCGACATCCCGTCCGGGATTGATCGACTGCGCACAGCCGTGCATGAGGGGCGCAGCATCGGGATGGTGTTTGTCAGCGGGGAGGTCGCCAAACCTTCGCTGGCTACATTCATTGAAATGCTGCGCAACACCAAGGAATTCGCCGACATTCTGTTGGTCATGCTCGCACCTGACGACAATGGTAATCAGCTTTCGACGCTGTCGGAACCGATAGCCAACACTACGCTCAGCAAGCCTATCCACCCTTCGGCGCTTTTTGATTGCATCACCCAACACCCACAGGTGCAGGCACGTATGGAACACTCTAATGATGTCGCTAGCGACCCTGACTCTCGACGAGTCCTTTTAGTTGAGGACAATATCGTTAATCAATGCGTCGCCACCGAGATTTTGAAACGCATCGGTGTTCGGGTCGACATTGCAAACCATGGCGGTGAGGCCCTTGAGTTACTTCAGCAGCAAGCTTTCGATTTCGTCTTCATGGACTGCCAGATGCCGGAAATGGATGGTTTCGAGGCGACGCGCAGGATTCGCCAGATGCCCAATCTGGAGTCACTACCGGTCGTCGCGTTAACCGCCAACGCATTATCGGGAGACCGGCAACGCTGCCTCGACGCGGGCATGAGCGACTATCTCACGAAGCCGTTCACCAAAGAACAACTCGAGACGATGCTCAACAAGTGGATTCGGTCAGCAGATGGGATAGACACGTCCGCTACCTATAGTGATGTCGTGTACGTCGACTTGATCGATGACGTAGCTTTAGATCAGATACGCATGCTCGATGAGGATGGCGACAGCACAATCTTCGATGAGATTCTGGACGAGTACTTTGTCTCGTCCGAGCGTCTCGTGGGACGTATTCGCGAGGCTCTAGACTCCGGCGACCCGGCTGAGGCAGGACGTTGTGCACATGCACTTAAATCCAGCAGCGCCGCGGTCGGTCTCGCCCATTTTGCGAGCCAGTGCGCCGAACTCGAACAGCTTGCACGAGACGACGATGCGGCCGCGATGCGCAGTCTTTGGGCGAACGCAGACCGTACCTTTGAACGTTCAACGGCCGCACTTGCGGAACGGCGTACCAAGAAAGTCGCCTGACATGGCCAACGACCTCACCGGCATTTTTGAGAGCATCACCGGTTCGTTTCCGGACCGACCTCCGCTCGTGCTGATCGTCGATGATGAAGCGACGATCAGGCTGATGACGCGGCGCTTCCTGGAACACGCCGGCTTCCTTGTGGTTGATGCCGACAATGCTGAGGCCGGTATGCGCAAAATCGAGCGCAACAAGCCCGATATCATTCTGCTAGACGTGGATATGCCGGGGATGAACGGTTTCGAACTGACCGCTTGGATTCGGCAGCAACCCGGGCTTCGTTATACACCGGTGGTCATGATTACCGGTCGCGAGGACCCTGAGTCCGTGAATGCGGCCTATGAAGTCGGTGCTACTGACTTCATTGTGAAACCCATTAGCTGGTCAGTGCTCTCGCATCGAGTTCGATACATCTTGCGTAGCTCACAGACTCAACTTGCTCTGCGAGAATCACACTCGCGGGTCAAAGCGATCGTACAAGCGCTACCCGATCGCTTGTTTCTGCTCAATGCTCGAAGCCAGGTTATCGGCGATAACGCCTCATTGATTCAATACAACTCCACCGGCACCGATCAGCTAGCGCTTCGCACCGAATCCTGGGATGCACAAGAACATATTCTGCGTCGGGAAATCGAATCCTTCTGCACGCAGCACACGGAAAAAGTGTTGGCAACCGGTGAGCCCATCGAGACTGCGATCTCGCTAATGGACCGCAAAGGACGCAAGCAGCATTTTGAAATCCGCTTGGGCAAACAGTCCGACCAGAACGTTTTGGCCGTGGTGCGCGATGTCACAGAGCAGCGCGAAGCGACCGATCGTATTCACCAATTGGCGTACTACGACCCCCTGACAGGGTTGCCCAACCGTCAGTTCTTCTCGAGCGAGTTGCGCCATTGTATGGACCGCGCACGAGCCAATAATTCACGCTTTGCATTGTTGTATATCGACCTCGACCACTTTAAGCGCATCAACGATACGCTCGGTCATACGACCGGAGACGAGCTGCTCAAAATGGTCGCGTTGCGACTGGAGCGATGTTTACGCGCAGAGGACACACTGTCGCGAACAGATAAGGGAGGATTTGCCGACACGGGCAATGTTGCAAGACTTGGCGGTGATGAATTTACGCTGCTCGTGCGGAATGAGAGAGCAGTCGAGAACATTGAGAGCGTTGCGTCGCGCATCATTGAAACACTCAAGGCGCCATTTGAATTCACGGGTCACGAATTTGTCGTGACACCGAGCATTGGTATCGCGATCTACCCGAACGATGGCGAAGATGAAGAAACCCTGCTGAAGACCGCGGATGTCGCCATGTACCAGGCGAAACAGGCTGGACGATCCGGATTCTCTTTTTGCACGGAAACCACGTCGGTGCGCTCTCTGGAGCGACTCGACCTGGAAATCGACTTGCGAAGAGCGCTGGAGCAGGATCAGTTTGAACTGCACTACCAACCCAAGGTTCGTGTTGGTGACTGGCGCATCACCGGGGCCGAAGCCCTGCTTCGGTGGCATCACCCGGAACGTGGATGGGTTTCTCCCGGAAAAATTATTCCGATCGCGGAAGACACCGGACTCATCGTCCCGATCGGTCGCTGGATTATCCAGGAGGCCTGTCGTCAGATGGCGGCCTGGAAAGAAGCGCGTATGCCGGCGATTCCCATTTCGGTCAATTTGTCGAGTCAGCAGTTCTGGCAGGACGACGTAGCCTCAGTGGTCGAAGCCGCACTCGGAACACACGAGTTGGATGCGGAGTATCTGCAACTCGAGCTGACCGAAGGGGTGTTGATGCAGGATGTGCAACAGACCCGTGAAGCGCTGCAGACTCTGCGTGAGATTGGCATCTCGCTGGCGATCGACGACTTCGGCACCGGATACTCATCGCTCGCCTATCTGCGACAGTTCCCAATCGATTCGTTGAAGATCGATCGCTCCTTCGTTTGTGATATTCCCGACGAAGACGCGGTTGCAATTTGTAACGCCATTATCAGCATGGCTGGCAGTCTGAAGCTCAAGACCGTTGCCGAGGGCGTTGAAACCTACTCACAGCTCGAATACCTGATGCGCCGCCGGTGCGACGAAATCCAGGGATACTATTTCTCGAAACCCCTGCCCGCGGCCGAGATCGGCGAACTGCTGCGCGACACCAAGCGCTTTGCTGGCATCGTACGCACCGATCAAGCGGCAATGGTCGCGGCCAGAGCCTCGGCGATATAACCCACACGGGTGCCGGTCATTCCGGCCACATTGACGCGGCTTGAGCCGACGATGTAGACGTGCCAGTCCTCCCGCAGTTTGTCGATCGTCGGTTTGTCGATGCCGAGCAGTGAGAACATGCCGGATTGCTCTGCCACAAACCCAAATCGCTCAGCCAGCCCGTGCGCCTCCAGCGCCGCGACAAAACCGCGACGCTGCGCCGCCATTCTCTCGCGCATGGTTTCGAGTTCCTGCAGCCAGGCATCGCGCAGCGATCGATCAGTGAGAATCGTCGCAACGATTCTCGCGCCATGATCAGGTGGCATCGATATCATTGACCGCGTGATTTTCATGAGGTGCGTGCGAATGGCTTGCGCCTGCTCAGCGGTCGCGGTGATCGCGGTCAGAGCGCCTGTGCGCTCGCGGTAGAGCCCAAAGTTCTTCGAACAGGAGCTCACAGCCAATAACTCCGGCACCTGCTCCGCGAGCATCCGAATGCCTTCGGCATCGGCGTCGAGTCCGCGCCCGAATCCCTGATAGGCGGTATCGACAAACGGCAGAATGTTGCGCTCCGCGCACAGTTTCGCTACTTGCCGCCAGAGGCCCTGATCAAGATCTGCGCCCGTCGGGTTGTGGCAGCAGCCATGCAACAAGATCACATCGTGCTCGGGTATCGCGCTCACATCCTCGAGGAACCCTTCGGCGTCGAGCGCTCCCGCCGCACTATCGTAATAGCGCAACGGCTTCAGGCTGAGACCTGTCGATGAGAGCAAAGGCTGATGGTTTGCCCAGGTCGGTGTGGTCACCCAGATGGTCGCGTTTGGCCGCAGGCTGGCGATGAGCTCAGCGGCCACCCGCAGACCGCCCGAACCGCCCGCCGTTTGCACTGTGGTCACGCGTCCCGCCGTCAGCGCCGGATGGCTATCGCCAAGGAGCATCCGAGTCATACCGTCATTGAACTCAGCCAGACCAGCAATACCCACGTAACTCTTGGTGCGTTGCGCCTCCAGTATTCTTTGCTCGGCCTCGGTTACGGCCAGCAACACGGGCGTAGCCCCGTCGTCGTCCTGATAAACGCCAACGCCAAGATCGACTTTGTTATCCGAAGGGTCAGCACGATAGGCCGCCATCAAGGCAAGAATCGGATCGCCAGGCAAAGGGGAAACATCGAACATCGGGGCACTCCTCAAAAGACGCGTCCATAGTAACGACAGCGCGGGCTGAGTTCACCGATTGTTGGGCGCGATTACCTCACGCCGATCACGTCAGGCCGTGAGAATACTCTCCGCCATGCTCTCGAGCGACGGGCGATCCGTAATGACAATGTGTTTGCGGCGCACCGTGAGCACCCCCGCCGTGCGCAGTCGACTGAACACGCGACTCACAGTCTCGGTCGCCAGCCCAAGGTGATTGCCGATATCGCCTCGGGACATCGCCAGCTCAAACTGGTCACCGTCCCAACCCCGTGAGGCGAGGCGCGCCGAGATATCGACGATAAAGGCGGCGATTCGCTCCTCCGCAGAAAACTCACCCGCGTGCAGCTGTTGCTCGGCAAGCTGGCCCGAGAATAGTCGGAATAGCTGCTGCTGCAGGCCAGCCGCACAGGATGACAATTCGAGCAATTGGCGGTAATCGATCGCGCACGTAGCGCCCTTTTGCAAGGCCACCGTGCTGTCTTGATATACGCCCATACTGACGGCATCCAGGCCGATAAGCTCGCCAGGGAAATGGAAGCGACGTACCTGCTCTCGACCTTCGCGGTCGACCCGGTAGCTTTTGAAACAACCGGATCGAACCGCCATGACGCCCTTAAAAGCGTCACCCCGACGAGCGACATGCTCCCCGGAATCGACCGAGCTATCGACGTGGAGTAACTCATCGAGCTTCAACAACGTCTCTTCGTCGGATCCTGCAGCCAGACAAAACTGGCCCACCTGACAGTCGCTGCACCTCGCTTCGGCAACCTGTCCGCGCAATATCGGTGTCGTGGTCCCCATAACCTGATCCCGTTTTGCGTGTGTCACGTGAGAGTAACAGAACCAGTGTTTCAGTGCAGTGACACTAGGGCCTTGTCTTGTAAGGACTTTTCGAACGTTTGAACGATACGCCCGAGGCTTTGTCGCCCGCGCTCAGTTACTGTCAAAGTGTGCTGATCGAATGTCAAAATGTCCTCGACGACAAGCGGTTGAATATACGATCCCAGTGCATCGATGTATCGATTAAACGGTATATCAAATGAGACAGACCAGTCGCGTTCGCGGCAGACGCCATCGCACAACATGCGCTCCACAATGAAGCAGGCGCGCTCGGTGGCAAGGTCCGCGCAGTATCCCGCCTCGATTGCAAGCCCACCGCTCTGCGAGTTGCGCATGTAGGCGTCGATGTCCGCCGGCGCACGGAACAAAAAGTCTTCGATCGATGAGATCGCGCCCGCACCGAACCCGAGCGTATCCGCACCTGCACCGATCATGTAGCCCATCAGTCCACGCTGCAGCTGGCCCTGGTCCTTGGCCCTGTGCATGACACTACCCGTCCGAGTGAAGTACCCGAGGCCGATGTGCTCATAGCCCGCGAGCAGCAGTCGTTCGGTCATCTGCGCTTCCATATCGTCGACCACGTCGATTTCCGGCAGCAGCGTTCTTGGGATCAAACGTTGGGAAGCATGCAACCCGGGTCGGTGTTGATAGCGCTCGGTGACGATATTGTCCGGCCCGAGGTCAGCAAGCCAGTCGATATCGTTGGTCAGACCCTCGATGGACTGCATCGGCAAGCCATAGCGGGTCGCGAGTGTCACATCGCGGAAACTGGTGCGCCGCGCCGCCATCATCAGGGAGGCAAGACTCTCGGCCGATTGCTCGCGATTGATACTGGTCTGTACCGATTCACTCATTGCCGGTACCCACGTGCGCATTGCGTTAACACCCAGCATCGACAACTGCGCCACATACTGCGGTGTCGCCGTACGGGCATCGACCTCCACCATGAAATATCGGCTGTTGGAGCCTGACACCGCGAAGCACTGCCCGATTTCGGTCATGATGCGACCGAGCGACGTAATCCCGAGATAAGCTGGTGATCCGCCCACAAACCACAGCTGCTCGACGAGCCGGTCTTGGTCGATCAGCTCACTCTTGGAGCGAATCTCCTTGCACAGGGCATCCACATAGGCCGCCATCAACCGCGCGTTGCGTGTGACCTTTTTCTGGCGTGCGCAGTGATAGCACAGCGAGGCACAGAACGGCAGCTGCGCAGCCAACGACAATCGAGCCGGAATCAGCTGCTCGTTGGCCGCCAACATCGCATCGCGAAATTCCAGCTCGCCGATGTCGTAGTCAAACTGCGTGGGCTCGGCCGTAATGCCAAGTGGTGGCATATCAACGCCAAACCGCTGCAGCAGACGCGGAATCTCGCTGCTTGTCTCTTTATCCATTGGGCCCCATCCAGACAAAGTTTTGTGCAGCTCACTCTACCAGCACGATCAAGCGGTGAAATTGACCCAGGTCATTTTCGCACCGGGTCTCGCAAATTAGTCTGTCCCGCAACGCTGGCGAGAGTCCGCGTCATAACAAACCAAGATTCACGGGACATACAACATGCAAAATGCAGCGACTTATAACGACACAGTCGTGCGACAGTTTGCGCTGGCGACGATTCTGTGGGGGGTTGTCGGTATGCTCGTCGGCGTCATTATCGCCGCGCAGCTCATCTGGCCAAGCTTGAGCTTTGACCTGCCATTCCTGACCTACAGCCGGTTACGTCCGCTCCATACCAACGCTGTCATTTTCGCGTTCGGTGGTTGCGCCTTGTTCTCGACCGCCTATTACGTGGTTCAGCGAACCTGTCATACCCGGCTTGCGTTCGACAAGCTTGCGAGCTTCACCTTCTGGGGCTGGCAGACGGTGATCCTGCTGGCGGCGATTACGCTGCCGCTGGGAATCTCGCAAGGCAAGGAGTATGCAGAACTCGAATGGCCGATCGACATCCTGATCGCAGTGGTCTGGGTGAGTTTCGCCGTGGTGTTTTTTGGCACCATCGCCAAACGCAACGTGAAACACGTTTACGTCGCGAACTGGTTCTACGCAGCGTTCATTCTCACCGTCGCCGTGTTGCACATCTTCAACAACCTGGCGATCCCCGTATCGCTCACGAAGTCCTACCCGATTTACAGCGGTGTTGTGGATGCGATGATGCAATGGTGGTATGGCCACAACGCCGTTGGATTCTTCCTGACGGCGGGCTTCCTCGGCATGATGTACTACTTCGTGCCCAAGCAGGCCAATCGCCCGATCTACTCCTACCGACTCTCTGTCGTTCACTTCTGGGCGCTGATCGCGATCTACATGTGGGCTGGCCCGCATCATCTGCATTACACGTCATTGCCTGACTGGGCGCAGTCGCTCGGTATGGTGTTCTCGCTGATCCTCCTGGCACCCTCCTGGGGCGGCATGATCAACGGCATCATGACGCTGTCGGGGGCATGGGACAAACTGCGCAGCGACCCTGTGCTGAAGTTCATGATTGTGGCGCTTTCGTTCTACGGCATGTCGACCTTCGAAGGTCCGATGATGTCGATCAAGACCGTCAATGCCCTCTCTCACTACACCGACTGGACGATCGGTCATGTGCATTCCGGCGCGCTCGGCTGGGTCGCAATGATGACCATCGGGTCGATGTACTGCCTGATTCCGCGGCTTTACGGCCTCGAGAAGATGTACTCAACACGTCTGATCAACGTGCATTTCTGGATGGCCACAATCGGTGTCGTGCTGTACGCCGCATCGATGTGGGTTTCGGGCATTGCGCAAGGTCTGATGTGGCGCGCTATTAACGAAGACGGCACGTTGACCTACAGCTTTATCGAGTCGTTGAAGTTCACCTACCCGTACTACGGCATTCGCTTGTTGGGTGGATTCATCTTCTTCGCGAGCATGCTGATCATGGTCTACAACGTCTACCGGACGATTCCGAAACGCGCACCGGAAGCGGCGCCTGTCGCACAGCCGGTTTAAGGAGCGCAGCATGAAACATGAAGCATTAGAAAAAAATGTCCGGCTGATGAGCGTCTTGATCATCCTGGTGATCTCCATCGGCGGACTCGTGGAAATCGTCCCGTTGATGGCGAGCGGCGCAGGCACACAGCCGATCGAGGGTGTGAAGCCGTACCCGGCGTTGCAACTCGCCGGTCGCGACATCTACATCCGGGAGGGTTGCTACGGCTGCCATTCGCAGCAAGTCCGACCCTTCCGTTCGGAGACCGAGCGCTACGGGCCCTACTCAGTGGCCGGCGAATCGGTTTACGACCGACCGTTCCAGTTCGGCTCAAAACGCACCGGACCGGATCTCGCGAGAGTGGGCGGACGGTACAGCGATGAATGGCATCGCCTGCACTTGATCAAGCCGCAGGAGCTCGTGCCCGAATCGAACATGCCGGCTTACCCGTGGCTATCGGAGAAGCTGGTCGATGGCGACCTCATAACCGGCAAGATGCGCGCACTGCAGATGCTCGGTGACCCCTATAGCGATGAGGACATTGCCGCTGCTTCACGGGCGGTGCAGGGCAAAACCGAGATGGACGCGCTGATCGCCTATCTGCAAGGACTGGGCCTGGCCCGGAGAGCGAGGTAGTCATGGAGCTGAGTCTGTTACGCGGCCTGATTACCGCACTTGTTTTCGTCCTGTTCATTCTGCTGACGATCTGGGCCTACAGCCAAGGTCGTTCGCAGGAATTCGAAGCAGCGTCACAGCTGCCGCTGCAGGATGATCCGAAACCCGCCGAGGGAGAACTGCCATGAGTGATTCGTGGAGCATTTTTGCGATTGTCGGCACCGTGGTGACGTTTATCGCCACGTTCTGGCTAATCGCGTGGACTGGCCGCCAGGGCCCGGAACCCACTGAAGAAGACAACACGACAGGCCATCAATGGGATGGACTCGTCGAGCGAAACGAGCCGCTGCCGCGGTGGTGGCTTGGGCTGTTCGTCATCACGTTGATTTTCGGCGGCGGCTACCTCGTGGTATTCCCGGGTCTCGGCAATGTCGCGGGCACGGCAGCGTGGTCTCAATACGCGCAGTACGACGCGGAGATCGCCGACGCCGAAGCCGCCTATGCACCGATGTTCGCGGCGTTCCGGGATCTCGATGTCGAGACGTTGGTACAACACGAGGAAGCATTGAGTACCGGCAAGAGCCTGTTTTCGAACTATTGCACCCAGTGCCATGGATCACTCGGTTACGGTGCTGCCGGCTTTCCGAATCTGACCGATGGAGACTGGCTGTACGGTTCGAGCTTCAACGATATCGAGCGCAGCATCCTGCAGGGTCGTAACGGCCTGATGCCAGCGATGGGCAGTGTGCTCGGCAGTGACGAAGCGATCGACGGAATGGTCGCCTACGTACGCAGTCTCTCGGCCGGCGCCGACACCACTTCCGAGTCGCATACGCAATACACGGCGACCTGCTCGGCCTGCCACGGCCCGAACGGTGAAGGCAGCACGTTGGTCGGCGCACCGCGCCTCAACGACGATGTGTGGCTATACGGCAGCAGTGCGGCGGCAGTTCGCAAGACCATCGTTGAGGGTCGACAAGGTCGCATGCCCTCGCACGCGGCGCTGCTGGGCGAGGATCGCGTCCGTCTGATTGCGGCCTACGTCTACAGCCTGTCTGCCAGCGATCTGGGCGATGGTAACGACCTCTATGGCGACGACTGATCAAGACGCACTGACTCGTGGACCCGGGGCCAAGGCATGGCCCCGGGAAACACAAAAGCGTGCCGTGCTTGTCTGGATTTCGTTCCTTGTGGCCGCCGTGATGAGTCTTGTGTTCTTCGGTGTGTTTGATCCGGAGCGCTTGCTGGAAGCAGCGGCACTGGAGTTGGGCGAAGGCCGCGAAACCGGTTATGCGCTCATATTCTTTTTCTTTTGGTCCGGCACCGCCATCGCCGGCTGGCTAACGCTGCGTCTGACACGGCGCCAGCGTCCCTGAGAACGCTTATGGATACTGCCGTCAAGAAAGTGAACGAGGGACTCTATCGCACTGAGGCGAAGATCTATCCGCGTGACGTCAAAGGTCGCTACGCGAGTCTTCGCCGGCTCTCAATGCTGGTATTGCTCGGCATCTTCTACATCGGGCCTTTCCTCCGTTGGGATGGTCGGCAAGCGGTCTTGTTCGATTTGCCAGCGCGTAAATTTCATATCTTTTCGATGACACTGTGGCCGCAAGACTTTCTGTTACTGGCTTTGTTTCTGATCATCGCCGGGGTCTCGCTGTTCTTCTTCACGGCACTTGCCGGTCGACTCTGGTGTGGCTATGCCTGTCCGCAAACGGTCTGGACCGAAGCATTCGTGTGGATTGAGCGCGCCTTCGAAGGCGACCGCATGAAACGCATGAAGCTCGATCGGGCGCCCTGGAATTTCAACAAGATCTGGCGCAAGACCGGTAAGCAGATCGCATGGATCGCGCTCGCACTGTTCACCGGATTTTGCTTCGTCGGCTACTTCACCCCGGTCGGTGAGCTATACACACAAATCACAACAGGCACGATCGGTGGCTGGGCCACTTTCTGGGTCCTGTTCTACGGTTTCGCAACGTACGGTAATGCCGGCTTTATGCGCGAGCAGGTGTGCAAATACATGTGCCCGTACGCCCGGTTCCAGAGCGCGATGTTCGACAAGGACACACTGATCGTGACCTACGATCAGGTCCGCGGTGAACCGCGCGGAGGGCGCAGTCGGAAAAATCCCGGTGCCGCGAAAGGGTTGGGCGACTGCACAGATTGCACGCTGTGCGTGCAGGTCTGCCCCACCGGCATCGACATTCGCAACGGCCTGCAGTATGAGTGCATCGCCTGCGCTGCCTGTGTCGATGCCTGCAACGTAGTCATGGACAAGATGGGATACGAACGCGGTCTCATTCGCTACACGACCGAGCATGCGCTAGAGGGTCGCACTACCAAAGTGCTGCGCCCTCGGATGTTCATGTACACCGCGGTGCTCGGTGCGCTCGTCTCGTTATTTATATACTCGCTGATCAACAAGCCGGCGGTCATTGTCGATGTCATCAAAGATCGTAACGCCCTGTATCGCGATATTGGACTGCGGGGTATCGAAAACACCTACACCCTGCACTTGATCAACAAGACAAACGAACGCCAGCAGCTGGCGCTATCGGTTGAAGGACTGCCAGGCATTGAGATCACCTCGGAAACAACCGTCACAATTGAACCTGAGAGCTCGTACAAACTCCCGGTCGCCGTAACCGCGCCGCACGAGTCTGCAATCGGTGGTCAGAACATCACCTTCGTTGTTGAGAGCATCAACAACGACACGATCAATACCCGCGAAGAAAGCCGCTTCCGCGGCCCTGATGGAAACTCCCTATGAACACGAAACGTACTGCCTCTCCATGGTATCGCGTGCCCACCGTATGGCTGGTGGTCTCCATCCCTGCACTCACCGTGTTGGGATGCATGCTGACGATCGGGTTTGCGATCAGTAATCCCGACCCGATCCTCGGCAAGACGCTGCGCCAGGCGCAGGCGGAGATGACTGAGTAGTCGTATGCAGTGCTTTCACTGCGAAGACGAAATCGCGCCCGGCACCGAAGTTAGCGCCACAATCAACGGCACGGAGCGTACATTCTGCTGTATCGGCTGTGAGGCGGCGGCGATGTTTATCGAGGGTGCCGGTCTTGGCAACTTCTATGCGCACCGGGAACAGTCCGAACATGCGGAGCTGCGTCCGGGCACGATCGACTACGACGTTTTCGACGACCCTGCGGTTGCGGCACCTTACGTGCGGGAGAATGACGATACGCAGTCCGCGACACTCTACATCAGCGACTTGTATTGCCCGGCATGCGTTTGGCTGGCCACCGAGATTCTGGAGCAGGAGCTCGGCGTCGCGGAAGTGAGCGCAAACCCGTCTACTCGGCGTATCCATGTGCAGTGGCAAGACTCGGAGATCGGTCTGGCCGACATTCTCAGAGTGACCGCGAGAGTCGGCTTCGAGCCTGAACCCGTGATCGCCGGCGAAACGAGCAAGCAGGAACAACGTGACTACCGCAGTGCCATCAAGCGCCTGGTGGTTGCCGGTATTTTTGGCATGCAAGCGATGATGCTGGCTGCCGGCCTATACGCCGGAGGGTTTCACGGAATGACCGAAACCACGACGATGCTTTTGCGAGCGGCAAGTCTGGTCACCATCCTGCCCGTTATGTTTTACGCTGCAGTACCCTTCTTCCGCGGTGCATTACGCGGCATTCGGCACCGCAAGCCCGGCATGGATGCTCCAGTATCACTCGCACTGGTCATCGCCTTTGGTGCGTCGGTGATGAATACGGTTCGCCATGGCGACGCCGTCTATTTTGACTCAATCGCGATGTTTGTCGCCTTGCTCTGTGTCAGTCGCTTTCTTGAAATGCGAGCTCGACACCAGGCCGATGATCAGGCTGAAGCTGTCGCTGCGCTGCTACCTGTCGCCGCGAGGAAAGTAGGCAGCGACGGACAGGCGGTCGATGTCGCTCGCGCCGAGATCGACTGCGACGATCTGCTGGCACTCAACGCCGGCGACGTCATAGCGGCCGACGGTATCGTTATGAGCGGACGTGCGGGCATCGACGAGCGCCTCATAACCGGCGAGTCCCGCCCTGTCGATCGACAGGTGGGAGACGCGGTGCTCGCCGGGACCAAAGTCGTCCATGGCGGTGTAGTGGCGCGGGTGACTGGCGTTGGCGCACAAACCCATATCGGCGACATCACGCGAATGATGGAGCATGCGCAAGCGCAGCGCGGCACACTGCAGGGGCTCGCAGATCGACTGGCAACACCATTTGTTCTCGCTGTGTTGAGCATCGCGTTCTTTACGGGGGTTTACTGGTACTTGCATTCGCCGGACCAGGTGGTGCGCACAGTTCTGGCAGTTCTGATCGTCGCCTGCCCCTGTGCACTGTCGCTCGCGACACCCACTGCACTGGCCGTAACGGCGACTGCTCTGGCCCGGCGCGGTGTGTTGTTGACACAAGCGCGCGTTCTGGACGTGATGAAACCCGGCAGCGTTGTCGTCTTCGACAAGACCGGCACGCTCACCGAAGGGGAACCGACACTGAGACGTGTAGAGCCAATCGACCGACGGTTTGCCGAGCAGCAGCTGATCGACGTTGCATACGCTCTGGAGCGCAACGCAGACCACGCGATGGCCAATGCGTTCGAGGCGCTTAGCACAGGCGCACTTTCGCTGGACGCACCCGCAATCACGCATGTCGGTGCGGGCGTCTCAGGCTGCATCGAAGGCATCGAATACCGTGTTGGCAAGGGCAGCTTTGTGGCTGAGCTTGCCGGCGTCGAATACCCGCTTGATCACGGCGTCTACCTTGGCACCGAACACGGTCTACTCGCTCGGTTCACACTCAGCGACGAGCTCAAGACCGACACAAAGCAGGTGGTTGAGGCACTGCAGGCAGGCGGCTTGTCCGTTGTGATTAGCAGCGGTGACAGTGCGGATACCGTAGCCGCGGTGGCACGCGCTCTGGGCGTTGAATCGTGGTATGCGCGTCAGACACCCGCTGACAAGCTGGAACTCGTTGCGCGCCTGAAGTCTCGCGGCTCACGCGTGGTCATGATCGGTGACGGTGTTAACGATGCACCGGTACTCAACGAGGCTGATGCAGCGATCGCCATCGGCAACGGAACGGCGCTAGCGCGTGCTAGTGCAGACGCGATTTTGCTGGGAGATACACTGCAGCCACTGATCGATTTGACCGCCATCGCTCGACGCACGCGCCGAACGATTCGCCAGAGTCTGGCGTGGGCAGCCGGATATAACGCCGTTGGCGTCACTCTGGCCGCCTGCGGCCTGATCACACCATGGATGGCCGCCATCGGGATGACAGCAAGTTCACTATTGGTGATCGGGAATGCCTTGCGGATCGGGAGCCTGCGTGCACCGTCCGGCACAGCGAAGTTGTCAGGCAACACCGAGGCACACCGACGACCGGAGGCGCTCGCATGAACATACTTCTATTGCTCATCGGACTGGCACTGGTGATCGCCGGTGTTTTCGCATGGGCGTTTATCTGGGCCGTTCGCGAGGGGCAATTCGACGACATGGATAGCCCCGCTGTGCGTATTCTGCTCGACGATGATCGAGCGCCTTCCAGAAACGAGCGGCAGAAACCATGACGCTCGCACTCGTCATCGCCGCCCTCGTCGCGGGCTTCGCTGGCAGCGCGCACTGCGCTGGAATGTGTGGACCGATCGTGTCGGTATTCGAAACCACCGGGCACGGCAACGGTCTCGACTGGCCACGCCGGGCGAGCTATCAGGTCGGGCGATTGCTGACCTACCTTGCGATCGGCGCACTGGCGGGTGTCATCGGCGTTGCGGCGGTTCGCGCCGGAGCACCAACACAGACCGCGTTGGTATTGCGCACGATTGCGGCATTAGCACTGCTTCTGATCGGCCTGCGCCTGCTGGGCGCGCTGAATTCAAACATGCTCGACCGCGTTGGCCAGTCGCTTTGGCGATTGGTTGCACCGCTGGCCCGATACGTTTTGCCGCTATCAACCCCCGCGAGAGCGCTGGCCGCTGGCATGATCTGGGGGACCCTGCCCTGCGGGCTCGTCTATGCCGCCGCCGCGTTAGCCGTTGGCAGCGGTGGTCCGTTGCAGGGCGCTGCCGTGATGGCAGCCTTCTGGCTGGGCACGCTGCCCGCTTTGCTGGCGATCGGCGGATTCGCCCAACGTGGCCTGCAGGGCCCAACCCGACGGCTCGCTGGCGCGTTTAGCGTCATCGTAGCGATTGGAGCGCTTGGCATGATGTTGATGCCGAGTCATTCACACAGTGAGGGCGGGCACGAATCTGCACATTCGATACACAAAATCCATGATTCTGCGCATATGCACCCTGAGGAGCATATTCAGTCATCGGAAGAACCCATGGTGAACGAGCACGAAGGTCATTGATTTCCTGACCTTTAGTCGATCCAATTTCGACAGAAACCGAAAAAACCTAGAAAACTCTGGTACGCGCTCACAAAAAAGCGCTACAGTAATTTTGAAGCAGGACGCTTCCACTCATTAAGGATCGGCGCGCGCACAGGGAATGCATTAGGCGCTTCGGTTCTTTTGGGACCACAACCACCAGAGGCAGACCGGGATGTCAGCTGATCAGGGTGCAGAACTCGCGCACGATCTGGAGCGTATCCAGAAATATCTCCTTCACGTATTGTCTGAGGGCAAGGCTGGTTCGCGAGAGGATCGCCTGCCAAGGGCCTCCACGCCCCAGGCCCGCAAGCTCCTGACGCTTATTCGCACGATGCAAAAGCGCAGTGGCGACGAAGATGGCGCAACAACGATATCCAGGATTCTTGATGATGCCGGCCAAACCTACTGGCTTTGGGACATCCAAACGGGCGATCTGAAATTCTCGCCCGGTTGGGCACGCAGAACCGGTCTTCCCGAGCATTACGACAGTGTCGGGCTTGAGCCATGGCTTTCGAGGGTTGTTGCAACCGACAGAGTCCGTCTGATGGCTGCTGTACGCGACCATTTGGGCGGCGTCACGCCGCGCCTTGAGATCGATTATCGACTGCAGACCGCCCGTGGCGAGGTCCATTGGTTCCGCTGTACGGGCCAATGCGAACGCGATGAATACGACAACCCGATCCGCCTGGCGGGCACGCATCGCGATGTAACGGTCGAGCACCAGCGCGACGAACAAGCGAAACGCGTGGGCGCGGGCGGCGGCAAGCGCAGTCGGACCACAGAGCTAATCTGTGACGCGCTTTCCAACGGCGGCGTCGTGCCCTTCTTCCAACCGATCGTTCAACTGGAAGACCGAAAGTTGCAGGGCCTTGAAGCATTGGTGAGATTGCATGACAAGAGTCGCGGTATCATCGCGCCTCGCGAGTTCATTGCCACCGCAGAAAGATCGGATTTGATTGTGGCCTTAGGAGATCGCGTGCTCGAGCTCGCGCTACGTGGTCTAGCCAGCGCTCGTGACGCCGGCAAACTCGATCCCGATGCCTTCGTCAGTGTCAACATCTCCGGGCGACAGCTACTCGAGGGCGACTTGCCTTCGCGAATTTCCACAGCGCTGCAACGCGAATCACTCCCACCCAGTTGTCTGCAACTTGAGCTTACTGAAACCGTGCTGATCAGTAACCTCGCTTTCGCGAAACGCACACTCAACGCACTACGAAGAGCAGGAATTCGCATTGCGCTCGATGATTTTGGTGCAGGGTACTCCTCGCTGAATTACCTGCAGGAGCTTCCGATTGATGTACTCAAGGTCGATCGACGTTTTGTCCGCCGAGTCGACCGGAACCCTGCACGCATCGCCATTCTGAGAACCATTACCTCACTGGCAGATGCGTTGAAGATTCCGCTAATCGCTGAGGGCGTTGAAACCGAAGCGGAGGCAGCGACACTGCGAGAACTGGGCGTCACTTACGCTCAGGGTTTTCTTTTCTCAAAACCTGCCCCGCTTTCGGTGCAAATCGCACTGATCCAGGAACAGGGTCGCAGCGACCAGCGAATCGTCCAGATGTGATCGGTGGCATTGGCGGGATCGTCTCGTCGCGGCCTCGCCCACAACCACGTCAAGAACCAGAGCTGCATCAGCAACGAGAAATTCCATTCGATGATGTTCTCGGCAACATCATCCTTGAAGCCGAACGTCCCGAGTGGCACCTCTGCGAGTGCTAGCACAGTCATCACACCCAGCAAGACGCGTTGAACCGAAAGTAACGCACGTGGTCGTTGCTCGGCGTTGATAATTGCCAGCCGGCGGGTCGCGGTGATCTGTGCGATGAAGGTACCGAGGAAAAACACAAAGACACCGTAGCGGCGCATCAGACGATAGAAATCACCGGATGAACCAAGAAACACGGTGTAGAGCACAAGGAAGGCTGAGGCAACAATCGCTAGTCGCAGCATCCAGACGCCAACAACAGCGTGCGATGCGAGCCAATGCTCGAGTGAGCGCCAGAATGCGATCAACAAGAGACTTTGCGGGAGCATCAAAGCCTTGAACAACCAATAGCTCACGCCATGTCTGCCGGTTGAGCTAATGGACGTACAACCTTCGATATACGGGAAACAAGCCGGAATGTAGCCGCCGCTGATCGATAGCCACTGATTGAGGTTGACACAGGCGATCGGCAAAAGCGCCACTGTGAGCACGAGCCAAGGTGCAAGCCGGTTCTTCTCGAGCATTCAAATCACCGGAACAAAAAAAGGCCGAGACGTACTCTACGCACGCCTCGGCCCACGGAGCAAGTGCGTTAACCGACGGCCGGTGACGGCGTCGCGAGGCCCCCTTCCTCGTCAGCACTACCCCGTTTCAACACTCGATCTACGGCCGCTCGGATCGCATCAGCGCGATGCTGGTAATGCGTATCCTTCGGCAGGCAGTGATCCGCTTCCATCGCGCGCAATACACGGCGCACCTCATCACGCATCCCGGTGGTGTAGACGATACGATTCATTTGCTTGGCATCGCAGATCACCGTTTCAACCGCTCTCGCCGCTGAAACATCCAGGAATGGCACCCTATGGAAGTCCAGAATCAGTGCCATGCTGTTCTTGCTAGCACGTTCGCGAATACTCAAGCCGAGATCCGTCGCAGCGCCAAAGCTTAGCGGGCCACCGAAGTCAAAAAGCAGCACGCGATCGTCTGCAGACTTGAGCAGAGCGTCTTCCTCAGGCGTGATTCGCGCTTGCGTCCCCTCGCTCTTCACTTCTGCAAGCTGAAGATCAGCCAACTGCTTCACGAACGCCAGCGAGGCGAGAACGACACCGACGCCAACAGCCCAAATCAAGTCCACAAACACGGTCAGGCCAAGAACTACCGCCATCAACGCGAGGTCCCAACGTGGCCCGCGGTGTGCACGTTTGAGGTAGTTCACATCGATGATGTCATAGCCGACCTTGATCAGGATGCCCGCAAGCACCGCGTGCGGAATCTGTGAGGCGAGCGGCGCGAGCACGAGCACAACTGCAAGCAGCACGAGCCCGTGCAGCATGCCGGAGATCTTCGTGGCTCCGCCCGTGCGAATATTCACGACCGTGCGCATCGTTGCCCCAGCACCAGGAATCGCGCCGAACAGGCCCGCGAGCGTGTTGCCGATGCCCTGACCGATCAACTCCTTGTCGGAATCGTGCCGAGTCCGCGTCATGTTGTCGGCAACCAACGAGGTCAGCAAGCTATCGATGGCCCCCAGAATCGCCAGAATAAAGGCCGCCTCGAAAACGAGCCATGCCGTATCGCGCGTATCAGGCAACGCAGGCATCACGAATTCCGGGAATCCGGTCGGGATATCACCCAACAACGGCGAGCCTGGGAAAAAGCGACTGAGGACGGTCCCGATCAACAGCGCCGCCAGTGCGCCGGGCAAGAACACGCCCCATTTTTTCGGCCAATAGAACACAACCAACAGTGTGACGACACCGACGATCAAGGCTGGAAATACAGGATCCGCCACCGCTCCAGGAATCGCGCTTAGCGCCGGGATCGTGCCCTTTTCAAGCGGCTCATGACCGAATAGTCGCGACACCTGCAAGGCGATGATGATGCAACCGATGCCACTCATGAAACCAGAGATCACAGGATAGGGCACCAAGCGGATGTATTGACCAAGCCTGAAAACGCCGAACGCGATCTGCAGTAGCCCGGCCAGCACCACCGCAGCGAACACCAAGGCCACATTGCCGGAGAGCGTGCCAAAGACGCCGGCAAAAACCACGACCATCGGTCCGGTCGGCCCACTGATCTGCGACCCGGTGCCACCGAACAGACTGGCGAAGAAGCCGACAAAAATGGCGCCCCACAATCCGGCGATGGGTCCGGCACCGGATGCTTCACCGAAGGCCAGCGCCAGTGGCAAAGCGACAACCCCGGCAGTCAACCCACCGTAAATGTCGCCGCGAAGATTGGATGTATCAAAGAACTTCATTTTCGTGCTCCTCAGGCGCTGCACTCGTGCTCGTGCATCGCGGCATGCGCCATATCACTCGCATAGTGCGTATCGACGGGCTCAAACTTGCCGGTCGCTTCGTCAAGAGCAGTCACACCGCCCGTGCGAATGTCATAGATCCAGCCGTGCAATGTGACCTCACCCGTCGCGAGTCTTGCAGCGACCGACGGATGCGTCTTCAGGTGTTGCAGCTGTAGTTTCACGTTCTCTTCCAGCAACATCTGCATCCGCGCTTCCGGCGTGAGGTTCGCACCGACTGTGTTGACAACCTCAACAGCAGCCCGAGCGTAACCAAGCCATTCGCGCACGTGAGGCAGACCATCCAATCCTTCCGGGTTCATCGCACCCTTCATGGCACCGCATTCGGTATGGCCGCAGACCACAATATGGGGCACACGCAGCGCAGCTACAGCGAATTCAATCGACGCGGTCATACCCCCCGTGTGATTGGTATGTGGCGGAACCACATTGCCCGCATTACGACAGATGAACAGCTCACCCGGTTCGGTCTGCGTGATCATCGCCGTCTCGATACGAGAATCCGAACAGGTAATAAACAGTGCTTCCGGCGACTGACCATGCGCCAGCTTTTCAAACAGATCTTTCTTCCCCGGATACACCCGCTTCTGAAAGTCCACAACACCACTAGCAAATTTCGGCATGATGCTCTCCTTCACTCAGGGTCAGGTCGACCCTGCCCACATTTCACGAACGGTTGCGATTTGTCCCTCGCTGACGCCTTGCATCCGTCCCTCGACAAAAGCCAATCCATCCACAATCCATCGCGCCAGCTCAGGCTGGGTCAGGCGATAAAAGTGATGACGCCCATCACGGCGCTCCTCGACCATCCGATGCGCACGCAATTTGCCCAGGTGTTGGGACACGCGTGTGCCAGGAAGATCGAGGCGATCAGCCAAACCGTTGACGTCGAGCTCACTGGACGCGAGCTCTTCGATCACGCGCACCCGGTCCGGATGCGCAAGCGTTTTGAAAATTTCCGCGAGTTCCCTCGCGACAATTTGACGATTTGGCATGAAGTCCCCACTCCTACTAAGTCTCGTCTACCTGCATTTAGCGAATGTCTAAGTTCCCCGGACAGTTGTCTAAATACATAAACATCTTCGAAGATTCGAAGATATGTGACTATGAAGATGCTAAGACTCGAGGTCAAGGATTTTCGGCACAGAGTGGAACGCTAAGGGTCTGTTAGCCCAATGACCGCATCACCGAGAGACAACGCGGCAAGTAGGCCGAACCGAAGAGATTGAGATGGTTCAACAGGTGATAGAGCTGGTAGAGCGGCAACCGCTGCTCATGGCCGGCCGGAAGAGGCCAAGCCTCTGCGTAGGCGGCGAAACAACCCGGACCAAATCCCCCAAACAATCGCATCATCGCGAGATCGGTCTCACGATCCCCGAAGTGCGCGGCGGGGTCGAAAACGACAGGGATACCCGGCCGTGTCGATGCCGCGTTGCCTGACCAGAGGTCACCATGCACGAGCGCGGGCTCCGGATGATGGCCCGATAGCAGTTCGGGCAAGCGTTCCAATAGGCGTTTACCGTGGTCGTGCAAGCGCTCACCGTGACCCTGGTCGAACGCCCACTTCAACTGCGGTTCAAGTCGTTGGGTTGCAAAGAACTCGCACCAGGAGTCTCTCGTCGAATTGAATTGCAACGATCCGCCGAGCCAATTGATCTCGGGCCACCCAAACGCTGAGCCAGTATTGCGGTGCAGACTCGCGAGTGCGCGCCCTAAGGCGCGCTCGGTGACTGCATCCAATGCTCGCAGATCCAACCACTCCATCAGCAGCCAGACTTCCGAACCGGATGCATCGCACAGAATGACCTCAGGCACTACGATCGAGCCTGTCTCAGCGATTCGAGTGAGCGCAAACGCCTCGGACTGGAGCTGTGACTGATCGGTCGGTGAGGCGCGCTTTGCGAAGAAGCGACCCTCATCCGTTTCAACACAGAAGACGGCGGCGGTGTCGCCACCGGCTACTCGCCGCGGCGTCCGCGTTAGTGAACCGAGACTACTTTCCTCCAGCAATCCAGCGAGTTCATGGAAGTCCGGCATGAGTCAATCATACCGAAGTCGATGACTGTCAGAAGTTCTGGTGGAGACTCAGCTGCCACTGCCCTTTTTCGACACCGTTGGAGTGTTGGTACATGTAACCGGCCTGCATTTTCGTGCGCTCTCCGGCGACGTAACCGAGCGCGAGATAAGTACGATTGCGATCGTAGGTATCGACGCTGCGCCCATCACCAATGTCGCGCTCACCATTGATAAATAATTCGTTGTAGACCGAGGCATAAACGCCACCGACCGACATCTCCCGTGACGTCAACGGGTAGTCTGCGAAGATTGCGTAGCGAAACCGTGTTCGAAAATCCTGACCGTCCACCCACCTTTGCTCGAATCGCATACGGTGACGGATGCGCCATTTTTCTCCCCAACGCTGCGAGATCAGCGCTTCCTGGTAGATGCGATCTTCTCGTGCGCTTGCGTCACTAGGGCCGAAGACGCCGGATCGAATGTTCGCGTAACCGAACGTATAGAGCGTATGGCTGTCCTTGGGTCGATAGGTGACACCGGATCGCAACAGCCACTGCTCGAGGTCACCCCCGGCATCCCAGTTACGATTTTGGAAATCGCCCTGCACGCCCCAGCGACTGTCATCGAATGACGCATTCCAGAAGAGCATGTACCAGGCGCCGTTTTGACCTTCGTCAACCTGCGCATAAGCGGGCGTTCCACACGTAGCCAAAACAACCAGCAGTCCCAATACCCAACGTTTCATGAGGCGATTCCTCGAAAAATTGCTCGATGAAGCGCGTAGCGGCGAGTTCCTGTTCAGGTTTAGTTAAAATAATGAAATCAACAGCTTCCATTCGAGCATACCGATGTCGCAAGACTCCCGGCAGGCACAAAACCGAGCAATGGCCATAGATCGATTACGCACTGCGATGATGTGCATCGTGATGTTTGGTCATGCAATGCTGCCCTACCTCACGACGCCGCGACGGTTTAAGGACCCGGCCACCAGCATCTGGTTCGATTGGATCGGCATCTTCCTGTACGGGTTTGCGATGCCGGCGTTTTTCGTGACCGCCGGGTTCGCTGGCGCGGCGTTGTTCACGCGGCGCGGTAGTGGCGCATTCTGGAAGCATCGCTGGCAGCGCCTCGGGATTCCGTTACTGGCCGGTTACTTGTTGCTCACACCGCTGACAAGAGCCGCTTATGAGTTCGCGCAGGTTACCGCGTTGAATGACTCTATCGGGGCCGGCTGGGCACAACTGATGAAAGGCGATTGGTTGCGCTGGTCAAAGCTCTACCACCTCTGGTTTCTCGCCTCGCTGATTCTGTTCTCTGGCTTATGGCTCGCGATCCGGAGTATCTATCTGCGCTTGCCAACTCAACTAATCGATCACTTGTCAGCGCTTTTTGACCGCGTGATGCGTTCAGGGGGCGCAGCGCTCGTATTCGGCTTGATCACAGGCATACCGATGGCAATGTCCTATGTCAGCGGCACCGGACAAGGTACCGATGGGTGGATGCAAACGGCCCTGCTGATGTATTTCGGTCTCGGATGGTGCTTCTACGGCACACGGGACGCTCTGCTGGCGCAGACCCGGCATTGGCCGCTCGCGACGGTGGGTGCGCTTGTCATCACGCCGCTATGTGCATGGTCAACACAGATTCGATTATTCGCCGAGGGCACGACCGATATACCGATGGGACTATTAGCCGGCTTTTCGAATGGCTTGCTAGGTGCATTCGCCACCATCGCATTGCTCGGTATTGCTCAGCGTTGGATGGAGCGCGAAAGCGAGGTCGCCGATTATTTGAGCGCAGCCTCATACTGGATTTACCTGGTGCACTATCCGATCGTCATTGCCGCCGGCGGTATCGTGTCCGTCGTCGATAGCACCGCGGCGATCAAATATTTGCTCAGCGTCGGCATTGCTGTGCCGATCATCTTTATGAGTTTCGAATTACTCCGACGAAGTCGAAGCCAACCTCAACCGCGATAACGATCAGGCGTCTTCACAGGGCCGCAAGCGATTCAGGGGTCAGTGGTTTAGCAATAAACCCATCAACGAAGGGGCTCGCATCGGCCTTTCTTTGATCCTGTGCCATCAGATTGGCGGACAGCATGAAATACAGTTTCGCCGCACGCTGCGGCGCCGGGAGTTGTGCGTACGCCACCAGAAATTCGAACCCATCCATCCTCGGCATGTTGATATCGAGAAAAATGATATCGACAACACTATTGGGAGTGACTCGAAGAAACTCCAGCGCCTGATGGGCGTAGTTGAACACGGTGACCTTTTTGGCGAAGCTTGCCCGCGTAATGACGCGCTGATGGATGTAGTTGTCGTCATCACTGTCGTCGATCAGCATGACGTGGTTGACTGCATTCATCGATTCGGTGCGTGCCTAATCCTTTCCCTGCGGCAGCATATCCGATTTGCAGCGATTCGACACATAGGATGGTGGATGTCGAGGCGCGATGCCCCGACATCCACTGACACGCTATTTGAAGCGACGTTCGAAGCGTACACCCAGCGTCAATGTGCTGGACTCAAGGTTGTTGTATCCGGTCAGTGTTTCGTAGTCGACGTAGGCCGAAACACCAGTCTCCATCACGAGTGAGACACCCGCGGCCAACTGGAAGAAGCTGGAATCCGGCGCATCGGTAAAGAAGCGGAATCGCGTAGCGCCTGGGTCGTTTGCGAAGCGCGCCGTAATCACACGAAGGTCATCTTCCATCTCGTGCTGCGATGCCAACCGAAGGTGCGGTACCAGAACACCCCAGCTCGCGCTGTGGGTATAGGACATTCGCAAACCTGCTGACCAAATCTGCGACTGGACGGATTGTTCATCGAAAGCGAGCTCCCAACCCTGCCCCTGCGTTTCTCGGTAAGCGTCGATGTTCGTATCCAGATAGTCGTAACCGATGAAGGGCACGAAGAGCCAGCCATCGCGATCGATGTTGTAGCCAAAGTTGGCGCTGAACACACGCTGGTCACCATCGGTTTGCCCAAGCGCAGTTGTGTCAACGCCGCCCATGGCATCCATAAAGTTCAGCGTGCGCTCGGTATCGAAATCGATACCACCGAACAGAGCCAACATGTCGACATAGAATCGATCGGTGAAGTAGGTGCCGTAAACTGAGTACGTCAGACTATCGGAGTCCAGCGTACTGTTTGATCCGTTATAGTCAGCATCCGCGTTCGCGAACCCGATCGCCGCGCCCAGTGCAATGTCGTTTCGGAAGCGGTAGTCGACACCAGCGGTGACGCCCAGCGTTTCAAAATCGAAACCGTTTTCTGTGCTCGTTGCGCCTTGATCACCAAAGTTCAATCTGCCATTGAAGAACATGCCCCAACGGCTGTCGGCCAATAGTGCGTTCTCTTCTTCCTCGACGGCACGACTCGCCAGCAATCCACGCGGTAGCGTTTTGCCTTGCACATTCAGAGCGAGACCTTGCGCATTGATTCCACGCGCACCACCGCGGAGCGCGGCCAGACGCGCGTCGATGTTCTGTGTTTGCGTGTTCAATATCTGGGTACTGAGCGTGCTCTGCGCGAAGACCTCCTCACCCGCGATCTGGCGCAATGCATCACGCACCTCGTCCGTATTGTCGGAACCGTCGGTTGGATTCGCAAAATCGATCAGCGCATTGCATCGATTGGCTAGCTGCGCAGTACCGCTCTCATTCTCGGTCTCGCCAGGGCTTGTCTCCGACGAATTCAACCGCGCACAGACGGTATCAATCGCACTTGCAAGCTCGAGTTCTTCCGGCGTGAGGGCAAGTGAAGACAGACTTCGTCGCCCATCAGAGGTGCCCACCGTCACCGTCACTTGTGCCGCTTGATCGATGGTGTTCGCGTCACCGTCAGACACGGTGTAGAAGAACGTATCGGTTCCTGTAAAACCGGTATCGGGGGTGTAGGTAATCGTATCGCCGGTGGATTGCTGGTTGATGACAGCGGTACCGTTGGCTGGATCTGTCACGCTAACAATCGAGAGATTCTCAACACCACCATCGTCGATGTCGTTTGCCAGTACATCGATTTCGACAGACGCACCAGACTCAACCTCAGTCTCGTCATCCGCGACCGGCTGCGGCGAACCATTGGGCGCTTCGACGGTGATCGTCACCGTCCCGGTACTGGTATCACCGCTAACGCCGACCGTATAGGTGAATGAATCCTGGCCGGCGAAGACCACACCACCTGGCGTAGTCGCGGGCGGTGTGTAACGCACACAGTCCTGGAAGAAATCGTCATCGAAGGTCACACACGTTGCCGCATCGAGGATCTCGACACTACCGCCGTTTGTACTCGCCGATACGGCCACCAACTGGTCACCCGAGATCAACGTATCGTTGCCGAGCACGTCCACCACGACCGCCTGTTCAACGGGCGTAGTAGCAACATCGGCTAACAGATCACGCATAGGGTTACTGGTGTCCCCTTCAACGGTCACGGTGACGGTCGCGGTATCCGCATTCCCTGCCTCATCCGTAATGGTGTAGGTAAAGGTGTCTACGCCCGAGAAGGGATTATTGTTGGCGTCTACGGAGGGTGCATCGTAGAACACACACTGGGTTGTGATACCCGGCAGGTCTTGCGAACAAACAAAAGCGTCCTGGATGATCGCGAAACTACCTGCTGCGCTATCTGATACCGCCGTGATCGTCGTGCCGGTCGGCAACGTATCATTCGCCAATACATCGATCGCAATCGTCTCGGCGAAGCGCGCGTTAGCCGTGTCGTCCACCGCGTCGATCGCAACCGATGACGCTCCGACGGTAAAGGTTGCTGTCCCCCGGACACCGGTTGCCGAACCAAAAGGGTTGTCGGTGACGCAGTACTCGAACGAATCCGAGCCGCCCGGCCAGCCGGTGTTCGGCGTAAAGATCAATGATCGCGGGTTCTCAAAGTTCACGCTGATCGTGCCGTTCTGTGGCTGCACAAAGCAGGAGGGATCGGTAAATCTCAGTGTGGAAATGCCATCAAAATCGGTCGCAGGCCCGTCTGAACTGATGATTGGAAACACCAGCGGCACAGCGAGCGAAGCGAATTCAAAATTCGCTGGGCCTGTAACGGGTGCCTGGTTTTCGATATCGTCGCACCCGTTGGCCGTGTCGACCACGGGCGTAAGATCACGCGTGCCGTTCTGGAATCGAATTTCTGCCTGTGCCGACTGCGTGCGGTCACCCGCAATCAACGAGTAGCCGACAGACCACGGCTCTGCCGCGGAATTGTCGTTACCCCACTCGATGCGGATACAGGCATTACCGACGCGTTCAGCACGCAAGCTCGGGGGACCGTTGCTGGTGTTGAAGCTATCGATCACATAAATCGGTAGCGGCGTCCCGGTCACGAGGCCCGCCTCATGCACGTTGAACACAATGGAGCCGGCCTCGGCAATGTTGTCATTAAACGTGCCATTCGCTGCTTCTGGCATCGCATGAGCATTTAATGAAAGTCCCACCATCGCGGCGAGCGCGAGCCCTCGCCGAATGATCCAATTCCTGAACATCGAAATTCTCCCCTGCTTTCCGGCGCCGGCTTCTCCTGTTCCGGTCGCCGTATTCGATCGTAATCAATCGCCTGTTTGATCGGACTCCGCGAGTACCAGTGATCGAGGCACGAAAAAGAAATCGCCGACCTCGTGTCCGGCGCGCCGGAGCGCCTTGATCTCCGGCTCCTGGCTATAGTCCTGCTCTGCCGCCGCCGTGACCACTCTGTCGCGCAATCTTAAGAACAACGACGGTGTGGTCATGAGACCATTATTGGCCTCAAGCTCATCGATAAATGCGCGAGCAAACACCGAATTGCCGCTGCCACCGACATCGAGCACCGGTCGGTCGCCACCGGATGACACCATGAGGCGCGAGCGCTTGTCGAAACGCCGCCGAATGAATCCATCACTCGAAAACACGCGGTCGTCGCCACTTAACATCATCCGCATTCCCGGGTCGTCGCTGGTCAACACACCGGAGTAGCAGGAATCAGCCAACACCAGCACACGCTTCGCCTGGAAGTTGCCCATGTGGCTCGTGATCTGCTCAGTCGGTACCCAATACGTATCCACCGGCGGGCGATCCGCATTGACCGGTAACCAGTAGCCTGTCTCAGTGCCGTCGGAACCAATGCGGCTGCCGTGGCCTGCATAGTAGATCAGCAAGTTGTCGTCGGGCCCGACGATCGCATTCAGATTGTTGATGGCTTCCAGCACCGTCACGTCGTTGGCATCACGCACCAGCTGTACTGTGAATCCGTACTTGTCCTGCAGCACGTTGGCGATTCGCTCGGCGTCGGACAGCGGCGTTGCGAGATTCTCCATACGGTCGTAATTCTGGTTACCGATGATCAGTGCGTAGTAACGACCAAAATTTCGGTCTCGCAAGCGCAAACCCGCCGATGTCGAAAACTCCTGTGTAGGCAGTGCTTGCAGCGACGGTGCACGCAAGCGCGATCGCGCGGTAACAGCTGCCGATTGCTCCACTTTGATCCGTGCTTGCCAGGCCAGCAGCGCCTCGAGATCGGCATTCGCCGCAGCACCATGAGCGACGTCGCCCTGCAGTTGCTCGATCTGTTTTTGCAGCAACTGGAGTTCGCGATTCTTTTGCTGAATCTCTCCGTCGAGTTCTTGGCGTAAGGCTTCGAGCTCCTGATCCGCCGCAGACCGATAGAGCAGGTCATCCTCAGACAATCCCCAAGACTGACGATACAGATTGAGCGCCTTGAGACGATCCTGCTCAACACCGCGACCGAGTTCGTACAACGTGCCGAGGTTCAGCAGCGCGCGCTCATCACCCTGAGCCGCTGCTTTGGTATACCAGATCACCGCTGCTTCATAGTTCGGCTCGCCGCCGAGTCCGCGCTCGAAAATCTCACCAACCGTGTTCTGGGCGTCCGCGTCGCCAGCCTCTGCGGCGCTCATCCAGACGTTTAATGCCGATTTGAGATCCGCCCGATCGTAGGCGACGTATTCACCGCCACGCACCCTGCAATCGCTGGCGGTCGTGCGTGTTGGACGGCGCGGCGAAAGAAAAGTACGCCCGCCGAGCTGGCGCACCTGCCCGGGCAGCAGGCAGTCGACGATGTAGAGCGCGGAAACGTCAGTGCGCCCGGCGACGGCCTCGCCACCGAGCGACGTGGTTGGTTGCGCAGCGCACCCTGCAAGCAGCAGTCCTGACGCCAGGCATGCGCTCAAGAGGCCGCGATGTTGTTGTGCTGTTTGTAGTTTCATGACAGTCCTTACGCGAAAGCTGTCGGTTACCGGCCAATAATCCCGTTTGAGTATGAATCGTAAGCGAGGACGCTATGTCCCACCCGTATCCAGCGCAGCTCGCAAACGCTTTTGCGCGGCTCGCAATCGGCCGTGCTCTGCCAGATAGGGGTTCACCGAAGCGGTCTCCATATCTTTCAACAATCGACGCTGTTCCTCTACAGAGATCGCATCAGGTTGTAGCGCAATCAACGCGTCCGCCACGGCGTTGAGCCCCGCGGTTGCGCGCGGATTGTCGGGATGGATATCGAATGCTGCAGCAAAATCGTTATACGCACCGCCGATCCAGGGTGGGTCGTTCGCGAGCCACTCATTACCCGAGTCAACAAACGTCTCGAAGCTCTGTTGTTGCTCCAGACTCAACTCTTCCCAAGGAAATGCAGGACCCTGCGGTTGCAACGCCTGCACAGCAAAGAACAGCGCCACTGCAGCAAGGCCACCGATCGCCGCCAGCAGGCCACGTTGTCGCCCCTGCTTGCCGCGAAACGTCTCCAAAAAGACGCCGGCATCCTCAATGCGATCCTCACGCGCAAAGGCAAGCCCCTGCGCAATCGCCTGCCACTCATGCTTCGCGAGCCCCTTGATTGGTTCGGGTTGTAATCCCAGCTCCATCGCCTGCTCGGCGGTTTTGCGATCAAACGGGTGCTTACCGGTGAACAGCAGATAGGCCGTGACAGCGAGTCCGTAGACATCGTCCGCCGGATGCGGCTCGGCACCGTCAAACATTTCGACACTGGCGTAGGCCGGAGTGAGGCTGCGCAGATCACCGGCATCGAACAGCGTCTTCTCGCCAGCGTCCTCACCCTTGAATTTGGCGGCTCGCGCGATCCCGAAGTCGAGAACCTTCACACGATTGTCTTCGGTCAAAAACACGTTGCCGGGTTTGAGGTCGGAGTGAATGATGCGCTTTTCGTGAGCATACGCGAGACCCTCCGCCATTTGCTCGATGATGCGGCGCGCGACATCCGGGTCGAGACCGACGTCTTTATGTCGACGCACCAGCCTGTCGAGCGGTTCGCCGCGCATCAGCTCCATCGTCATGTAGACGGTGGTGCCGTCACGGTCAAAGTCATAGACAGTAACGATATTCGGGTGCGCCAGGGTCTGTGCTTTTCGTGCCTCGCGCTGCAGCGCCATCAACGCCTGGGGATGCTCCTGAAAGGTCTTGCTCAACACTTTGATGGCGACGAACGGATCGCGATCCTGCGCCTCATCTTTGCGCTTGTCGCGCGCCTTGAACACTGCCCCCATGCCGCCGCGGCCAAGTTGCTCCTCGATCAGAAAACGACGCTTGAGGACGACACCGGTTTCCACTGGCCCCTTGTGACGTTCGATCCACTGCTCCGGATTCTCCCAGTTAGAGCCGGTGCCGGTCGGCAAAGGGCCAGAGCCGGTTGGTAATGGACCAGAGTCGGTGCCTGTGACCAGCGGCTGTGATGGCGCGGGCGTTTCGTTGATCGGGAGTGTCGGATCGTGACGCGCCGGAACCTCTGGCTGAATGGGTTGCGTCTCTGCGACATGCGCGTTGATCCTGATCGTCGGCGCCACGTGTGAATTCACAACCACTGTCGCATCAACATGTTGATTGATCTTCTCAGTCGGTTGGAAGGTGGTCGGCGCGTTGTCAGCGCTAACCGGTTCGGTCACACCAGCGAGTGTGGCGTCATCAGACAGCGGCGCTGTGGGGTCAACCCGCGGTGCTTCTCCCTGCAAGCGACGCGACAGAGACTGAAACAAGGCTTCTGCCATCCGACCCGAATCGCGTTGCTTTTCGATGATGGACAGCGCGCTATCGAGGTAGTCGCCCTCGGCAACAACCGCGTCGATGACCTGCTCGAGCGCATCGAGATCCAAATTGCCAGACAAGTAAGCCCCGAGCTTCTGGCTAAATTGCGTCATTAGCGATTGCGACATGCCGCGCCTGCCTCCCCAGTCCCGCCTAGAGCGTATCAAATCAATGGTGTCGCGATCGGGTACAAGGTCCCGCTTTAGTGCTTTGCTGCCCATATCTATCCTGACGCGATTTCAGGGCAAAACCGGACAAAAAAAGCCTGTCGGCAGCACCGACAGGCTTTTGTTAGGCGAACGTCAAGAACGGCGTCAGGTCAGTTGCAGCCCACGGTCTCGATCGGCAGCGTTGTCGATACTGCCGTTCCATCATCAAGAAACGCACTGAACGTAATCTCGGTATCGCCGCAGGCAACGCCGGTCTCGCTCGTCCGGAATCGGAAATATGCATCGCGCGAGCCATCGCCGTTCACGTCGAATACGCGACGGCGAGTACCGATCGGCGCTTCTGCCGGGCCCAACCGCGCCGTCGCTGAGTCGATCGTGCGCGCATCGAATTCCTCGGTCGAATAAATCGCGAGGTTGATGTTGCGGGTTCGGCTTGGGTTAATCGCGCCGGTGGAACGCCCGGTGAAAATCTCCGCTTCCAGAGCCAGCCCGGATGGCTCTGGAACAACCGCAACGAATGTGGTTCGATCGCCAATGGAGAATATAGATTGTACCGCCATCAGCTCGGGATCGACGATGTTCACGTTGCCTAAGCGGTCACCCAAGACCAGGTTTCCATCAGGCATGAAATCGATATCCGAAAAGAAGCAAGGGATTTCGAAATCTGAAGAGAGTGGACACATAAACGAAAACGATTCGACAGTCACACTGCCATCTATGCCCCACTCCACCTTCTGAATCTGTCCACCGATATCCGCCAGATACAAGGTTCCGGCCTCATCCGCCGCGACCGCCCGCCTCGACGCACGATCCCCCACCAGTGTTCTCAACTCAGCGCTTCGGACGAGCTCATAAGTCTCTGGGTTGTATACCTCCAACGCACGACCAGAGGGACTGCCCGTTCCAGCGAGGACGTAGACCAATCCATCCAATCCAATGGTGACGTCAATCGCATCTGTACCCAGTGCAAACCGGAACGGTTCGGATCCAACCTCATCGAAAACAAGTATCCCGATATTGTCGCGCGACGAGTCTCCAAAAGTGAATTGATCGGTAGCGAATATCCTGTTTCCGAAACTCGCAATTCCTCCGTAAGTGACATTGTTTACGATACTGAAGTCGCCCTCAGTCTGATGACTCCATGTAGGGTTGGCTGCAGACGGATCGATAGAACTAACAAACGGGTCGAATGTGCCATTAAAGACGTGGATGAGGCCGGATTCGCTGACAACAAGGTCACGCCCGAGATCGGAAGTGGACGACGGGCCTCCAGGATACTCGATCGGAATAGTCTGAATAATTTGGCCGTCGGTTGTGAGCTCATAAATCACGCCGTCCTCGGTGACGAGAAGATTACCCGGCGTCAGCGGGTCAGCATGGATTTGGGGTGATGACAGGATGGCGAGGCACATCAATGGCGCCAAAAGCTTTCTCATGACGGTTTCCCTTTCTTGTTGATTTTCGTCTGAGTGGCACTGGCCCGCGGGGGAGCCAACTGCGGAACGATCACATACTTTCATGACAATTCGATGCGAATTGGTCAGTAATCGCTTCGCTTTTTTCTTACCACCACCTCCGAATATCAGAATGTTTGGTGGTTACCACGCTGTTGAGCCATTGTTCATGCCAACGACATTCGACACCAGCTTAGTCGCGAACCACCGTCTTGAGATAAGCGCTGGTTTCGGAAAGACTGCGTTCCTTCTCTGCCACCCAGAAAATGTGTTTGCAAAAAAGCGTCTTTGGCGAGAGGTTAAGCCTCGCGCGCTCCCGGAAGATGCCGTTCACCAGCTCGTCAGAACCGGCCTTGATCTTCTTGCGGTAAAAGCGCGGCGTCAGGAACGAGAACAATGCGAGTAGTGGGTAGGTGATGCCGAGCAGTACCGCCGTAGTCCCGACGTCGGTTTTGACACGCTCGGTCACTTTAAAGCCGCTGATATCCATCAGGGTCTGGAGGTGTTGCACACCGACGAGAAACAGGTGGCCAAAGTAGAGCTTCTCGGAAGACTCGTTGGCGAACCAGACGCTGTCGACTGCAGTTGGCGGCATGCGTTTCCAGAAATCGGTTTCGAACAAGAACCCTGACAAGCGGGCACGAAGTTGCGAAGCGTTGGGCGTGGTCATCAGCAACTGACCGCCCGGCTTCAACACGCGATTGAACTCTTGCAAAACGAACAATTGGTTCGGTACGTGTTCGATGCCTTCCTGGCAAATGATCATGTCGATCGTCGCATCGTCGACCGGCAGTTTCTCCGACAGATCCGCGAATCGCGCCTCGACATCCGAGACCTTCATGAACTCCGGAAACAAGTCGAGCGAGATCACCGTCGCGCCGCGCTTCTTGAACTCCCAGGTCGAGCGCCCATCGCCACTCGGAATGTCGAGAACCGTCTTGCCAGTCAGATCCGGTAGGCCGCGAATATAGCGGCGCACAAAACCGTGGACTCCTCGAATGGGTTTATCGTCTGCACCGAAAGGTTGTTCTGTTGACACGGCGTAGGCTCCTTAGCTGGTCTCTGCCGAGACTTCATCGCACTCGAAGTCATCATCGCCGACAGCTCGACACTGCGGCGGGAATCCCGCCTGCTGCCAATAAGTATAGATTCCGAGTTCACGGATGATGCGTTTGAATTCCGGTGACCGCCTCAACTCCGGAAAACTCGGATGCCACCAATACATATTGTTCTGATCCGGAACCAGCTCTGAATAGCGGCGAAACATCATTGGCAACAAGCTGCCCGGTGCCGACATGTCTGGCGATTCGCCCGTGAGCTCAACGCGATACTCTGAAAACGCGGCGTACTCGGCCGCAGTATCGAACTCCGGATCTTTAAACGCTCGGTATACGAGATCCGGATTAAAGGGCGCATCGAAAGACTCGAGCGCCCATGCGAGCGCGAGCAGCGCCGTCAGCTCGTCTTCTTTGTGAAGAATTGCCAGCGCGAATTGCTGCGCCTGAGAACTCGACCGTGTCGCTGCCTGCAAGTCATAGCTCTCCATCGCGCCTTCATAGTCACCCGCATAGAGTCGCGCCAGCCCACCCCAAACGACACAGTTCTGATACCCCGGGTCGAGGTCGCGGCACCGATCCAGGTCAACCACCGCTTGCTCAAACTTGCCAACCTGAATGGCAGTAATACCGCGCCAGAGCAGTGCCGTTGTATTGTCCGGCTCGCGCTCCAGCGCCTGCTCGAGATATCCAAGGTCCTCGGCATAGCGAATTGGCAAGACTCCATCGCCCTGGAGATTCCCCAGCACCGCGTAGGGGAGCGCCAACGAATCATCCAGCTCGATGGCGCGACGTGCAGCGCGTTCTGCCAGCGCAACGTAATCCTCACCATCCGAGATGCCCCACGAAGGCGCAACCACGGCAACGGCCGCAAGACCCGCCCATGCGCGGGCAAACTCAGGGTCGAGTTCGACCGCCTGCTGAAACAGATCAATCGTCCCTGGAATATTCGAGACGCTACGCACACGGAAGCGCTGGCGACCGCGCAGGAACCGCTGGTATGCGGTGAGATCTTCTGTGTCCGCTCGCGTGTTGAGCTGCTCTAGCGCTGATGCTTCCAAGCCAATGGAATTAACGAGCGCATCAACGATCGCAACCGCAATCTCGTCCTGAATCGCAAATACCGTTTCTGCGGACAAGACTTTGTCATAGGTCTGCGACCAAAGCTGCTTGTCGGTATTGGCGTCCACCAACTGAGCCGTTATCCGAATGCGATCCCCTACCGAGCGGACACTGCCCTCAAGGACATGGCGCACACGCAATGCAGCGCCGATTTGAGGAATGCTCTTTTCGTCCTGATTGCGGAATGCAAAGGACGAAGTTCGCGACGCAACTCCCAGACTGGAGATCGATGACAGTGCATTGATGATCTCTTCCGAAATACCATCAGAGAAATAGGACTGATCCTGCGAAGGCGACAAGTCCGCAAACGGCAAGACGGCGATCGATGCATCCTGACTCGGTGCAGACTCCACCGTTGTCTCGGAGATGCTTTGACGATCTGCGCTCGACACCACCGGGTCCAGCTCACTGCCGCTGTCGCGAATCATCTGCCAGGCCAATAGCGCCACGACGGCGGTAGCCGCCACGATGGTCAGCTTGTCGAGGCGCGCCGCGCGCAGAGCCGGTTGATCGCCAGCGCCCTGATCCCGCCGAATGCCTTCCGGCGTCACATCGAAGAGCCAAGACAGAATCAGCGACAGAAAAAAACCGACCATCAGCAGTCCGAGTATGACCTTGGCAACCCAGGCCGGTGCCTCGGCAACGTCAACAACGATGTCGACGATCTGCAGGACCAGCCATGCGACCACGGCATAGGCTGCGGCCACTCGGATGACACTGCGTCGTTTGAGTTCGGAAAAAAGGGACATCGATTCGCGAGTTCAGGCTCGCTGTCTGTTGCTTGTTCTTGAGCTAGTATAGTCGCACGCAGGCATTCCAGCCCAGAGCGCGGCGTGCTCAACGGTCTGGAGTACGCCTCCGGTGGTGAACGGAAAACGGAGACGATAGCGACATGAGGTACGACATCATCCCATCGAACTACGAAGAGTGGCGCCATTGCATCACCGTCGAGTGCGGCATTCCATTGACCGCCGACTTCATCGCCACCCGCCTTAAGGTATGGAACGACGTGAATGTGCAGGAGACTGCCCGGTTCAGGGCACTCTATGGTGATACCCATTGGCGTGCTGTCATCGGTTGGTTTGAGCGAGCCAGCCGCGAACTCTAGCCCAAGCACGAGACCCCATCCGACCAGATCGCCTATCGCCCTTGAATCGAGGCCGTCGAACCCCAATACTTAGACAAGGAGGCGGTTCGCGAGCCTCGACAAATGCTCGGCAAGTTTGCCGGGATTTTGGAAACTCTGATCATCTGCTACACCCCGTGGCCTGTCTCAGCTGCTCTCAGAAGCCGAGATCGAGACAGTCGACGATCGCTAAGTAAAGGATTTACCGATGAATAGTCGCACTTCCGCATTGATGGCAATGCCGGACATCGCATCCCGCGCGTATCTCCAGCCGCAGGGCACACTCGATTGGGTGGGCATGAGCAATGTCGAACTTCCACTCACGATCTCGGATGATGGCGCGACTCGTGCGGTAGCCGCCCGAGCGCAAATCTACGTTGACTTGATCGACCCGCAGGCAAAAGGCATCCATATGTCGCGCCTCTACCTGATGCTCGACGCGAGCGCTGGCGCGAACGCATTGACGCCTGCCATGATGACGGAGCTCTTGGGCGAAGTCCTGAACTCACACAATGACCTTAGTTCCAAGGCATTCCTGCAGTTCGATTTTGAGTACCTGCTTCGGCGCCCGGCGCTTCTTTCGGACAATTCCGGATGGAATGGGTACCCGGTCACATTGAAAGGCACCTTCATCGACGGCCAACTGCACATCGAGCTCGGTGTCACAGTTCGCTACTCGTCGACGTGCCCATGCTCTGCCGCCCTCTCAAGGCAAATCATTCAGGAACAGTTCGATAAGGACTTCGCCGGCAAAGCGACGGTTTCTGCCGAACAGGTCCGGGCATGGTTGGGTACTGAAGAAGGTATCGCCGCGACTCCGCACTCGCAGCGCAGTGAAGTGCACATCCTGACCAAGCTTGAGCCCGGCATTTCCGAGTTTCCGATTTCGAGCCTGATCGATTCGATTGAGGACACACTGCAGACGGCCGTGCAAACCGCCGTGAAGCGCGAAGACGAGCAGGAATTTGCACGTCGCAACGCGGCGAACCTGATGTTCTGTGAGGATGCGGGCCGACGTGTGCAGAAGGCACTCAATAATGATGAGCGATTCTCGGACTTCTGGGTTCGAGTCGAACACATGGAAAGTTTGCACCCGCACGATGCGGTAAGCATCGCGACCAAGGGCGTGCCCGACGGGTATCTGCCTATCCCCTAGGCCTAATACCGCCTGCGAAAATCCGTGGACTGGCAAGCTCGTGCCAGCCCACGGCATCGCGGGGGGTAGTTAGTTGATCGCTAGAATCTAAAGAGCAGACCTGCGCGAGCGGTCACCGCGGAGAAGCTCTCGAAGTCTCCACCGAATTCGGTGTCAAAGTGCGTGATTTGCCCGAATGCGGTCAGGCCATCGGTCATCTTCACACCATAGTTCACATACGACGTGGTGTTCTTGGAGAGCTCTGTCAAACCGAGACGCTCTTCTTCATCTACAGACGCCGTCGCATAACCGACCTTCAGATTGTGGCCTGGTTTGATGTTCCAGTTCACGAATGCAAAGAAGCCCGTCTCCCCAAAACTCTCCCGGACCACGCCGTCTCCACCCAGGCTGGTGGCAGGTGCGATACCGAGCGCGTTTTGGTTGTTGAGTGCTTCACCCGTGTAGACCTCTGCTGATACCGAGACATCGCCGAAGTTCAGCGTGGTGTAGAGCTTGTAGAAGTTGGCATCCTGATTATCGCCACTGACAAACCCCGCCTCGTCTTCGAAGTTCACTTGCGCAAAGTGACCGGCAGCACCGATCAAGTGACCCGAAACTTTGGTGTTCACATCGAATGCAAAACCTGGGACGCTGCCCAGCTCGTTGGCGTTGATGCCGCCTGCTGAGTTGTTGCGACCGCGGTTGGTGATTGCGCCCGTGATATTCCAGTTGTCGGCCTTGTAGGTTGCACCGCCTTCGAGCGCAAGGAAGCCCGAATTTCCTGCTCGGTAAGCATTACCGATCCAGTTGTAGCTGCCGCTCGATTTGATGCCGGCCGCAGTCGTCCATTTTTGACCCGCAAAGACGGTGAGATTTTCATTCACGTCGTAGTAGAGCGTGGCCAAACGAAGGCGTGCACCCTGTGCCTGAATCGCGGTCTGATTAGAAAACCCGTCTTCGCCATCGATGAAGTCAAACTCGAGGATGGTGCGGACATTTTCGTGCTTCATATTGAGTGAAAAACGAGAATGTGCGGCCTGGAAAGACGTCGCATCGGACTCGAGGAATCGCATCTGCTGGTCGGTCGCCGGAGCACCACCAAAGATGTCAGTCCTGAGCGCATTGGTTGGTGCTACCTGCGAGTAGCCGCCCCCAAAACTTGCGATACCCGAGTCGCTGTATACCAACTCGGTCTTGATCATGCCCTTGAAGCTGAATTCGTAGGCTTGTGATGGGCCGCTCACTGCGAGCAACCCGAGCATTGCAGGCAATGCGACAAAACGGCTAGACATGTGGTCCCCCCAACTTATTGTTCATCTGACAATTTCGACGGTACTCACTGTAGGGGTTTTGGTTTTCTTCTCCATTAGACGATGGTCTATGCGTACTCAATGAGTCGGCGCGCTTTGCTCCGACCAGTTCGACTAGAATCGGGCGATGCACTTCGACAGCATTCATAAAACCTCGGAGCGTCTTCGCAAAGGCGAGACAACGTCGCTTGCGCTGACGGAGCACTTGCTCGAGCGAATCGCAAGATTCGATGACGAGTTGAACGCGTACATCACCGTGACGAAAGACACGGCAATACAGGCCGCCAAGACCGCAGACGCTGAGCGGATCGCGGGGCGTGATCGAGGACCACTGCACGGGATTCCTATTGCGATTAAGGACTTGTGCGCGACAGCAGGCATTCGAACGACTGCCGGATCGAAACTCTACGAGAATTGGATACCGGATGCTGACGCGACGGTGGTACGCCGACTGCAGGAGGCAGGTGCTGTGCTACTCGGCAAAACGGGTATGCACGAGCTCGCCTACGGCATGACCAGTGATAACGCCTTCTTTGGCACCATCCGCAATCCCTGGGACAAGACACGAACGCCGGGTGGTTCGAGCGGTGGATCTGCGGCAGCCGTGGCCGCAGGACTTGCCTATGGCGCCATCGGCACAGACACCGGATGCTCGATTCGCCAGCCTGCACATTGCTGCGGCATCGTCGGCTTCAAACCAACCTTCGGTGTCGTCAGCAAGGCGGGTGTAGTACCGCTGTGCTGGTCTATGGATCACGTTGGCCCCATGACCCGAACGGTCAAAGACGCAGCGTTGATGTTTGCGGCGATCGCTGGATACGATTCTGCTGACCCATGGTCGATTGCGTTATCCAACGAGGTTACCCGGGACGAGTCAGAGCCAGACGGTATAGCAGGCTTGCGGCTTGGTGTGGTTCGGCGCCATTTCTTTGAAGGGAATCCCGAGGTGGTTCGTATCGTCGACAAGGCGATCGATCACTTGGTCGCCCTTGGCGCGACGGTGGTACCGCTAGACGTTCCTGATATCGATTCTGCGTACGCTGCGTGTCGTCGGGTGTTCCTGGAGGCAGCGGCGCTGCATGCGGAGGATCTCATCGAAAGACCCGAAGCCTTCAGCGATGCAGTCACGCCGAAACTTATCGCGGCCGGTCGAATCAGTGGTGAAGACTACGCTCGAGACCAGAACTATCGTCACGCATTCCGCGTGCGTATGGACGCGCTATTGGACGAATGCGATGTTCTGGTGACGCCGACGGCCTGCGTGGCCACACCAAAGATCAATGCGATCGGTGACGACTATTTCCGTCTCTCACCGTACAACACCAATATTTCGGACTTTACCGGACAGCCGTCCATTAGCGTGCCATGCGGCTACGAGGATAACGGTATGCCAATCGGCATGATGCTGACCGGACGTCGACTCGACGATTGGCGATTGTTGTCGCAAGCAGAATCAATCGAGAGTGTGCTCGGTCGATCAAACTGCCCTCCCGGTTTTTGAGTAAGCCCTGAGCGACCGACCTCGACAAAGGCCATACAGAACAATGCTGTCGCAACCCCTTTGCCAGGTTGCGCTATAGTCGGCCAACAACAAGAAGATCGCAGGGGGAATGTATTCATGAATTCTTTAGCTCGGATCCGCGCTTTGGTGGCAGTGGGCATCGTATGCTTGCTAACAGGCTGTGTCGCACCGCCCCAGGAACCGATCGCACTCGACAGTCGAGGACTGCTCGTAGAAAACGCCCGGGTGGGCCTTAAGTTCCAGATCGGCGACGAAGCTTCGCTTCAGATGCCGGGTGCAGATTGCTTGTTGTGCTTGGCGGCGGCGGCAGCCGCAAACGGCGCGTTGTCAGATCATGCTAAGACACTCGATCTGGCGGACCTCGCGAGCCTCGAAAGCGAGCTCATCAACACACTTCAGTCGCAAGGTGTAAACGCGGTTTTGATCGACGATGAAACCGAGATTTCCAAGCTACCGAAATTCAAAGGGGCGGAAGAGAACTCGGCGGAGCGGGATTATCGAGAATTCGCCTCCAAAAACGAAATCGACCAGCTGTTGGTGGTCAACATCGGGCACGCGGGGATTCTGAGGCCATATTCGGGTTACATCGCAACCGCTGCGCCGAGCGCTGTTGTGCGTGGTGCAGCATTCCTGGTCGATAGCGCCACCAACACGTATTCATGGTACCTGCCAATTTCAAATTTCCTGGAGGCGGATGGCGAGTGGAAAGAAGCGCCTGACTATCCCGGATTGACCAACGCCTACTACCAAGTCGTCGAACAAGCCCGTGACGATATTCTCGGTCCAATGTCTGACTTACAAGCATCAGCCAGGCCGCGACCCGTGATTGACGAAACGGCTACTGACGAGACCGAAGCGCAATGAAACGTATCACCGTCTTGGCAGGAGCGGTTGCAACCATAGGTTTGCATGGCTGTGCTGGCACGACAGCTTCATTAGACGAACCGGTTCAGGTTGCAGAAGTTCGAGCACCGCTCTCAGTGTCCGAGAGTACCTACTTCGTGGAGATGCCGTTCAAGGACAACAAGGTCTATTTTTTCGGGCAACCGAAACCGAAAGAGGTTGCGAAGGCAGGCGGTTCGATTCTGTATCCGGGCGACACGGCGGCAATGTTCTTCGCATCGATTCTTGCTCACTCAATGATTTCTTCGAGTGTCCAGGGTGCCGAAGAAAAGGCACGAATTGAGGAAGCGAATGCAATCTTAGAGCCCTATCAGTCGTCTTTGGATAAAGTTTCGGCTGCTTATTTGCATGAGTATGCGGTGGCTCAGAGTGCCCGTTCGCACGACGCGGAAATTGCCATGTACTCCGAAGGCATGGAGTACGAGGGATTCAGAACCACAATGGAGCCGGTGTTCATTATGAGCCGCAGTACCGACTCGCTCGCGATTCGTGCTGAGGTTAAAATCTTTTCGTCTGACGAAGCACCGGATGACCCTGTGTATGAGCGCACCGTTCATTTGCACTCCGAGCCCCATGCTGAGACGCCGACTGATGGCTCGCACTGGTTGGGCGACGGAAGCGGCACCCGGTTGCTGTCGACCGTATATTCGCTCAGTCGCGACGCATTGGTTTATGCAATTCGCGATTATCAGGGTGAGTTCGATACCGAGGGTACACGTGAATCAACAATCCGCTACCGTATGAATGGGGCGAAGATCGTTGAGCGAGGCAAGTTCATCAACGACGAGACATGTGGCTTTATTGTATTCGAGTCGCTCCGAGATGAACTAAAGCGGGTCCAGTCACTCGATGGGTGTCTGCAACAAGCGGCACCTTCGGTAGAGACAGCACCGCAACAAGAAGAGGCGCTCTAGGCTAGAGGCTTTCTGCCGAGAAAATTGCGACGTCATCTGCGAAGCTCTTGAATTCGAGTGCATTGCCGGAAGGGTCACGAAAAAACATAGTGGCCTGTTCGCCGACTTGTCCCTCGAACCGAATCTTAGGTTCGATGATGAATTTCACGCCAGCGGCAACCAGGCGATCTGCCAACTCGCGCCAATCTAAGGGTTTCAGGATGACCCCGAAGTGGCTCGCAGGCACACGGTCGGAATCCACATCGTTGTGATGATCTGACACGTCATTCGCATCTACGAGATGGAGCGTCACCTGGTGTCCGAAGAAATCGAGATCTACCCAACGTGACGCTTCCCGCCCGGTCCGGCAACCCATTAACTCTGTGTAGAAGCGTCGCGTCTCATCGAGGTCGGTGACCGGCAACGCCAAATGGAAGGGTCGAATTATTGAGGAGTTCATGCGGTATCGCTCTTGTTATAACCGGGACAGTTCCGCATCCAGCAACTCCGACGCTGAAGCCAACTTAGGGAGCAGCAGATCCGCACGTCGGACTTCCTCTTTGATCGCATACGAAAGAAGCCTTAGGTAACGATCACCATCTTTGAAGTCGGTCTGTAGCGTTGCAAGGGAAGTGTTGGCCTCATCGACCTCGGAGCGCTCCATTAGTTCGTAAACACTTGCGATCTCGAGCGCTACTGCCGGGTCGAGACGCGCGAGCAAATTCGACGAAACCGCTAACCGGAAGGCAGTCTTCGTCAGGGCAATCGGACGTGTTCCTTGCCAACCCTCCGGCAACGAGAAGTCGTTGCCTTCACCGAAACTGCGCAGACTCTCCGCCATCGGTTCAAGCATGCTTCGGTGGTAGGGAATCTCAGTTTCGATCCTACTCTGATTTGAAGCCAGTTCTGAATTGACCAAGCGCAGTAACGCCACCGCATTTTCAGCTTCTTGACGCTCATCAGCCCAGTCTTCAAGACCAAGCGCAACGATCGCACCGATGAGAATCAGTGCGAGTTCTGCTAAAGGCAATCGGCGAATTATCGGCTTCGAGCGTTCAGGATCATTACTAGCCAACAGAGGTCCTCAAAACAGTTCATGAAGCCACTAGAGTGCCACCAAAGAAAAAGGCCGCAACCCAAATGGGCTGCGGCCTTTCGCAATAAATGCCTGGCAGTGTCCTACTCTCACATGGGGAGACCCCACACTACCATCGGCGCAGAGCATTTTCACTTCCGAGTTCGATATGGGATCGGGTGGTTCCTACTCGCTATTGCCGCCAGGCAAACCGGTATGAGCCACAGCGATGCTGCACCTCAAAAAAGGTTAACAATCTGGAATGTTTTGACGTCGGTTAGAGTGTCGCACAAAGGCGATTGCATACGCATTAGCCTTCGCGTCACGCCAAACTGCTTTGGCGTTATATGATCAAGCCGCACGAGCAATGAGTACTGGTTAGCTTCACACATTACTGCGCTTCCACACCCAGCCTATCAACGTCCTAGTATTGGACGTCTCTTTATGACCCTCAAGGGGTCAGTGAGAACTAGTCTTGGGAGGGGCTTCCCGCTTAGATGCTTTCAGCGGTTATCCCGTCCGTATATAGCTACCCGGCAGTGCCACTGGCGTGACAACCGGAACACCAGAGATACGTCCACTCCGGTCCTCTCGTACTAGGAGCAGCTCTTCTCAAATTTC
>JBCCKF010000002.1:0-412757 GCA_039027435.1 Pseudomonadota bacterium
CTTTATCCCGATGTATCAGAAGCTTCTTCGGCTTCCAGGAAGCAAAAGTGTAATGCAGACACTATTGCGCTCGGCGCAATTTCGGCGTTCTAGATTCGCATTCGGTGGCGCATTAAATGACCTGTCTGCCATCGACGGGGAGTTCGCGAAGCTTTTTGCGCAGTACTGGTTTGAGCATCCCATGCGATACGCCGGGATGGTTCGTTATTTGACAGGGCTCGATTTCTCTTTAATTGACCGTCTACCAGAAGTACACGAGAAGATTACGGCACCAATACACTTCATTTGGGGAGCCGATGACAAGACTTTTCCTCTCGAACTCGCCAAACCAATGATCAGCTCTATGGGTAGTGCGGTGAGCCTGCGCACTGTTGAACACTGCAGATTTTTACCGCAAGAAGAGTATCCGCGACTCGTGGCATCCGAGGTACGCGCCTTCATGACCGATTAGGACGAACTCTGACGGGGTGAACAGGACTTAAGCCCACTAAGTACTACCCCCTCACGAATCCAGCAAACTCTTCCCTTCCACGAGACTACGCAGATTGATGTCCTTAAGGGGCAATTTCCTAATGCGCACGCCGATGGCGTCGTAGATTGCATTGACCAAAGCGGGGGCAACACCAGGCGTGCCGACTTCACCGGCCCCGCCCATGCTGTGACCGCTATTGATGATATGTGTTTCGACATTCGGCATTTCGGCCATACGCAGTGCTTGGTAGTCATGAAAATTGCTTTGCACAACCGCACCATTTTCGAGCGTGATTTCACCATACAGTGCCGCGGTTAGCCCATAAGCAATCGCCGACTCGATCTGCGCAACAGTCCCATCCGGCGAAACCGCAAATCCAATATCTACAGCAGCGACAATTCGTTCGACTGACAAGGCACCATCGTCGATCGATACTTCAACAACCTGTGCGACGATAGTACCGAAACACTCCTGGAGAGAGATTCCGCGACCCCACCCTACCGCAAGCGGTTTCTGCCAATCTGCGCGTTCAGCAGCCGTTTTCAACACCGCGAGATGTCGAGGCTTATCTTCTAGCAAACGCGCTCGATACTCATACGGGTCATGATTGGCCGCAACGGCTAACTCGTCAATGAATGACTCGGTGTAAAAACCATGCTGCGAGTGATCAACACTGCGCCAAGCACCGCCAGGCACGTGGGTAGCGCTTTCGACGTGACCAATATCTTGATGTTGAATCGCATACGGAATCAGTGGTGCCTCGGGCGGTTCGAATTTGTTCGTATACCGATTCATCCAAGCCACGACTTCACCATCTTCCGCGAGCGCTGCTTGGAACTGACTCACACTGGCGGGGCGATAGAAGTCTTGACGGACATCTTCCTCACGGCCCCAAATCAATTGAACCGGACGACCTATCGCTTTCGCAATGAGCGCTGTTTGTACCGCCCAATCCGCGCGTGATTTCCGCCCAAATGCACCCCCCATGAGTTGGTTGTGCACCGTAACATTGTGCTCCTCAAAGTCGATTGCTGCGGCAATGGCGCGGCGAAAGCCCAGCGGATTTTGACAGCCCACCCAGACAGAGCACTGACCATCGGTAATCTCAGCTGTCGCGTTTAGTGGCTCCATACAAGTGTGCGCTAGATACGGCACACGGTAGTCTGCCGAAATCACGGAGTCTGCTGCTGCAAGTGCGCGCTTTGCATCACCGGTCACGTGGTCACTGATGACGTCAGTTTCCGCAGCCAGTGCTTGGTCAAATTGATCGAATATTGAGTGGCTTGATACCGAATCATTTGGCGTCATACCCCATTCCACTTTCAGAGCGCGCAGCCCACGTGTAGCGGTCCAATAACTGTCCGCAACCACTGCAACGCTCTCGCCCGCGCTAAAGCCTCCTACTCGATCTTTGGACTGAGCCGCAGGTACGCGAATCACCGCAATCACACCATCGATCGCGAGCGCGGCAGTATCGTCGACCCGAGCCACGGGAGCGCCAAACACCGGCGCGCGCATGACTGTCGCATACACCATTCCCGGTCGACGAATGTCCAAAGCAAACCGTGCTGTTCCGTCTACTTTCGGGGGTATGTCAAGACGCGGCATTGATCGGCCCATCACACGATAATCAGCCGGCTGTTTAAGCGTTGGTGTGTACGAAGGTGTCTGACGTGCCGCGGCACCGGCGAACTCCGCATAAGGCGCACGTCGTGACGTGCCAGCGTGCAGGAGATGGCTGTTTTCCGTCACAACTTCTTGTAAAGGCACATGCCAAGCGTCGGCGGCCGCGCGACGCAGTAGATCGCGGGTCGCTGCACCGGCGACTTGCATGCTGTACCGGCCAGTAACGCGCACGCTCATGCTACCGCCGGTAATCTGGAGGTTCATCGAATCGGCCAGTCGCATCATGACACCGTCGATCGTAGGTACCAGCAAATCGGGAAAGTTGAGACCTTGAAATTGAAATCCGCGTCCAATCGAATAAAACGCGTATTCACCATGAGCCGGCGCTTCTTGCACTACGATACGGCTCCAATCTGCATCCATTTCCTCCGCGACCATCTGGGCAAGCGCCGTTTGCGCACCCTGCCCCATCTCTCCATGCGGAACGATCGCAGTAATGGTGTTGTCCGTGCTGATCTTGATGAAAGCATGGACTAACGTCTCACCTTCGCCAGCGACAAGCGGCGTCAACCCATCGACGCGCCGGCCCGGACGCATTGCTAAGCCGACCACAATTCCACCGCCAGTCAGTGCCGCCGCCGACAGAAACGCCCGGCGCGTCCACTTACCCATCGGCACCACTATCCGATGTTGCCTCGGCGGCAGCCGCCTTGATCGCCTCTCGGATCCGAGAGTACATTCCACAACGACAAATATTGCCCTGCATTGCTTGGTCAATATCGGCATCTGTAGGGCTGGGTTGCTGTGTCAAGAGTGCAGCTGCGGACATCAGCTGACCAGACTGACAATAACCACATTGGGGCACTTGATGAGCGATCCAAGCACGCTGCAAAGGGTGCGGTTGCCCCGCGGCACCGGCGAGGCCTTCAATCGTTGTAATGGCACGACCTTTGGTCGCGGCAATGGGAGTGATGCAGGATCGTATCGGCCGGCCATCCAGCAGCACGGTGCAGGCTCCACACTGGGCAATCCCACAGCCAAATTTTGTCCCCGTGAGTGCCAACTCCTCCCTTAATACCCAAAGTAGTGGCTTCTCGGGATTGACATCGATTGACTGCTTAACCTCATTGATCGTCACTGTCTGTTGCATAACCCCTCCCCGTGCGCTCAAATACAATAGAGTGAATGATCACTCTAGTCAAAACGTTGGGGAAGTTAGAGCGATACGCTCTTGCAAGACCTCTCGGCGATTTCGTTCAACGTATCGTCATCGAACCGAATGCCCTGCTTGGCATGCACCCGTGCGAGGTTCTTCGCCACATCCCAAGTCAGCGCCTGAATGACCTCAAGCGGGTACGACGCCATATGCTTCGCCGCAGCGTCTGCTTCGAACATGTCCGCATAAACCTGCAAATATTTCGCTGATACCGCCTCCATTGCAGGCGTGTAGTACGAAGAATTTTTGAACTGCTCAAAGAACACGGCGTTTTTTGGGTGGCTCAAATGGTATTCGTAGATTCGAATCCAGAAGCGCTTAAATCGCGTCAAGAAAGGTTCGTCTGTGTCGTATCCCTTAACCACGTAAGTCGTCATTTCATCAAGAACGACCTCGTAAAGAAGATTCACGATGTCGTCCTTGCTATTGAAATGGTGATAAACAATGCCCGGACTGCACTCGGCCTGCCGGGAAATCTTGCTAATAGTGGTCTTTAGCAGTCCCACTGTAGCCACCAAATCGAGGGTCGCATCCAAGATGCGCCTCTTTCGCGGTCCTATAGCGTCGATGATTCTCCCCCGGGCTTACGCGCGACATCTTTGAAGACTTAGGTTCCAAAAAATTATATGGCAATGCGTGCGATGGTTCTCGCAAAAGCAACGATCACGGCAACGGCCATGCATTGACGCGGTACTTGCGGCATTTGTGGTAGCCGACATCCCTGCCACTAATCGTTAGCAGAACGTAAGTGTTGCCATGGTGTCCTCGGGTAATCGGTCTAGAAACAGTTGCTTCGAACGGACCATGTCGTTTCATCGTACCCTTCGAGTGCCCTCGAGACATCTCAGATCAACCTCTGCATAAACTACGCGCCCATCCGTCGCGGGCCTAATCTTCTTGTAGTCCCAACATCTCTTAGCCTCACCCAGCGTCAAGTCAGGATTGGCATCTCTGATGTCTCGGACGTACTGCAGAAAGTTATTACACTCGGCGATCTCGCGCCTGAACTCCGGATCTGCTTTTCGCGCCTCAAGCAACTCCCAGGCGTGTATAGCATCTGCGAGTGTCGACCCGACGTTGTTCCGCACCCAATTCATGAAATCCGAGTGACAGACGAACCTCTCTCCTATTTGTGATTTGAAGAAACCACGCACGTTCGGGCCGAAGGAAATTCCATCGGTGATGACAGTGTTGAGAGAAAGTTCCTTTCTCCCCCAGTCTTCGTGCCGTTTGGACTTGCCGTTTGGAGCCGGAAGTGGCTCACCCGCGAGTGCTGTAGAGACGCGCTCCCGAAGTAGGTTTTTGCGTCCTGTTTTTGGCAACCCTAAGTGTTCACAAAACAATCGGAGGATCTCAACTGGCCAATACCAACGCTCGAATTCGTCGCGCGAGCTAATGGCCTTGTAACTGGGACGCGTTGAATCGTCTCTGTTCGGTGTAGTTGACGTCATCAAGCGCAATTCTACCGCTTGAGTACTTTTCTTGGTGTTCTTCCTCGACGATGTTCTAATTCCACGAGATATCGAACTGCCCGAAGAAGGTAATGGTCTGATGTTCCAACCCAGTGGATCCCGAATTTCACGAATTGGACGTTCCGCAATGCGCCCGGTCGCGTTTCTACTGCTTGCACTGATAGCAGGCTGCACTGGATACAAACCGACGCTCGGGAAAAGTGGCATGTCAGATCAAGAGGTGCTTTTGGTACCCGTCCCCACGGGAGAGACCGTGGGACTCCACGGTTATGGTTCAACGATTTTCGTCTATGGAGCTATTCCTGGTGTTCCCATTGGCGATGTTATGGGGATCAGTGCCGCGGTAAGCGTTATGGACTTCGCTTGGAATCGAATAAAGTTGAGCAACGTGACGTCTCGACTTGAGCACGCCGGACTTGAACTCAGGCTCGTTTCGCCGGAACTGACTCTAGTCCAAAGAGTCGTGGACACCGTGCCGATCTCAACAAAGGTCTATGAGCCTCGGCCAGATGAGCTAGACGGCCTCGTAAAGTCCGCAGGGGAACTCGCCAGCCGGCATAACGCCCAATCGGTGGTCATGCTTTGGGTCTATCCCAGCCTGACCGATGATCTCACGCGTTTTCGACTCGACGTCAGGCAACGTAGCTTTTACGCATGTAGCGCAGGAGCGTTAACCTGCAAGAAAGGACCTTCCCGATCGTTCGTCTACTTGGGTGAACAGGTACCACTCGACTTGGTCGAAGCAGCCGCGCCCGATTGGGATGCAGAAAACGATCGGTTGGACGTTCGAGAAGCTAAAGCGCTCGCGGCAAACCCCGAGAATGCCGAGAGCATTAAGAAGCAGTTTGCGAAGTTCCGTCGCCAGCTCAGCTATCCTCGATTCATGCAGGATGTTAGAGCCCTTGAGGCGTTGTGGACCAAAGATCGTCTTAACGAAGAATACGCTTACGCGCTGGACGAACTGACAGACGCCATCGAGTTGGACTGGGCACGTATTGAGCTGAACCAATCAATTAAGAACCTCGATAAGTGGTTGACGTATCCGCACTTCAGCAGTGCCACCTTCGGCAGCAAAGCGAAACAACTCCGATTCGAGAATGGACGCAGCCTCTACCTGACGCGCAATGGGACTGTGGTCTCGGTGCCAGGTGAGCCAGCCCGGCCGTATCGCAGCAACGCGGAATAACCCCTGATCGGCGCGTCAACGCAAGAACGACCCATCAACAGCGTCGCATGGATCGCAGCGGCGCTAACCGGCGTCGCGATTCCCGTGTTGGCACTACTCGTCAATCGAGAAGACCCATCAGCACTGCTCGGGTCGGCCGGTCCGGTGTTCACATTAGGCCTGATGGGTGTCGGCATACTCGCGGCCGCGAATACCGGTCAATTCCGCTCAGGCGTGATTCTGGCGTTACTCAACATCGCGTGCCTGATGCTGTTGGCACTGGCGCTCGGCATACCTGCATCGCCGCAACCGGTGGCGACAGCGTTTGTGATGATCTTTGCCAGCGGTAGCTTCGCCGCGCGGGGTGCGCTGTTTGCCAAGACCCTGGCGCGCAGGGCATGGCTGATGGGCCTGTTTGTGGTCGCCGGTGAGGCATCGGTGTTACTGATTGCCGCCCTCCTCCCAGATGCGCTGCCAACTTGGTTTCTCGCGCTCTTGCCAGCGCAATGGGCGAGCGTCGCCATTCAGAAAACGCTCACCGGCGCTGGTCAGTTTTCAGCAACCGCCGCCCTGATAGCCCTCTGCGGTACCGCAACGACCACGATGGTTGCCGCCAAGCTCTGGTATCGGCCCTGGCCCTACCCGCTCATGTTTACGACGTGGCTGGCGTTATCCGCGTTGGTCTACTTCTGGCCGGTAACCGCAGCGCCTTAACGCGGATCAATCATCATCGATTTGGACGACACCCGCGACATTGCGATGGCGAATGCTGCCACCGGAGTCACTCACAACCGTGAAACTGCCACCCACATCTTTTGCGGAGATACTGCCCGAGCCATCACGGCCAACGTAGACGTCATTCATGATCTGGGTGGCAGTGATGGAACCTGAGCCGTCTTCACCTATACGAACACTGCCGGCATTCATCACGGTTATGCTGCCGCTGCCATCATCGGTGATCTCGACCGCACCGGGAACATCCATGATTTGAATAGATCCGGAGCCGTCCTCAATTTCGACGGACGCGACGCCCCGGATGATCATCGATCCACTGGTATCGGTGATCTTCATGGGGTAGCCAGCGGGCACTCGAATCTCAAGATCGAGTCGCGTGTAGCCGCTGCCCATAAAACTAGACGATGACTTTGGGATCTTGGTCCGCATCGTAAGGGTTGAGCCGCGTTTGCTCGTTTTGAGGGAGATGTCCTCCAAATCGTCCTCGTCGCTTGCGCAAGCTCTGGCCTCGATCTGTGCGGTGGTGAGGCCCCGCTCGCCGATGACGATCAGTTTGCCTGCGCCGGCATCGATCGAAATCTCGCTGACGCCGTCAAGTTCGAGTTCTTCTGAAAACTCCCGACTCTCTCGGCAATTATCGTCAGCGCTGGCCGTGGGTGTCAGAAATCCCCCTAGAAGCACAAGCAATGCCCCGGATATCGCAGGCGCGTCCGCAGCACTGCGTACGAATTGTTCTCGCATCTTGATCATTGTTTTGCTCCGCACATGGGTTAAATCGTGGGTTGGACGCTGCCACACGTCAAACGGTTTAGCTATACCCGCAAGATCGTAGCAATTCCGACGCAACGGCCGGACGCCACGGCCCTCACGGCGAGCCCATTTCGCACTCGTCTGCGCCGGTAATCAGCTCGTCCTGACCGGGCTGTTGAACCCGGAAAAACATCCAAACCCCTTCAACGCGTACAGGCGTGCCGTCTACCTTTCTCGGTACGAACTTCTGCTTTCCTGCCGCACGCATCGCTTCTCGGTTGAACATTTCGTGCGAACTCGCAACTACCCTCTTCGGTTGCGTAAGACCGTCTTCAAGAATATCGAACTCAACAATAAAGGCGCCATTCAGACGGCGCTTCTTTGCGCCACGCGGGGATCTCGCGGGTATACGCACCAGAGGCAGATAGTTCTCGATATTCTGTGCCTTCTGGATTGCAAGGTTGGCTTCGAACTCCTCGAGCACCTTGTCTGCCAAGCCAGAGGGGCATTGAGAGTCACGCAGCGACTCGTGCGGAATGTCATTGCGGTAGAGATCCCGTACGAGCGTCCGACACACAACCTCAATGGCGTTGCTGTCACCTTTCTCTAGAGCGTCTGCAACTATCTCGTCCGCCAACGACAGGATCGATTCCGGCGCGGGAGAAGGCGCCGCGTAGTACTCCAGAGCTCGATACGTCGCGCCGAGCTTGTCGCATTGATCCGCCAACGCGGTTGTCGCGGATAGCAATGCCGCAGAAAAGGCAATAATCACCCGTTTCGAAACTCGCATTATTCGCCAATCCCCCGTGGGTGATAGTTCACTCCGAGCGTAGCGACTGATTTATTTCCCCGCAAGCGCCTTCACGTGACGCTCGGCTTGTTATTTTCAACGCGCGTCGTTTTGGTATTCTCAACACACTATTTGCTGGGGTCTCAACCATGCAACACGGTTTCCTTCGCGCTGTCCTTGCCGGTTCCATTTCTCTGTACTTGGGCAGCACTGCCTTGGCCGAGTCGATCGTCGTTGTCCAGTCGCCCTTCCTCTCGCCCGTGACCACGCCCTACGAAACCAATGCAACACTCCGTAGCGTCCATCGTATCGAGTACCGCGCCGAGTCCCCCGGGACGGTGCACAAGATTTTGCCCCCCGGGCAAACGTTCACTCCAGACAGTGCCATCGTGGTCCAAGTGAACCCACTCACCGAGGTCGAGCTTCAACGTAGCGAATCAGTCGCGCGGGAACTAGAGGCAGACCGCGATATCGCCCAGCTCGATGTCGATGATTTGGATGCGCTTTTGCGGGCCAACACAGTATCGGAACGCGAGGCCAACGCCAGGCGACTGCGACTGAAACGAGCAGAAGCACGACTCGAAACACAACGACTTGAGGTCAAGCGTTTACGTCAATCCGTTAATGACCTGACTACCTACTCGGCGCGAGCAGGCACAATTGTGGAGCAACAATCGAACGTCGGTGAGTTTGTTGGGCTGGGTGAACCTCTGGTCACTGCAGTTGATATGAGCGCTGTACAGTATTGGATCACCGTACCCTTGTCCGAGGCACAACTGCTCAACGATGAAAGCTACATCACAGAGATCGAAACAGGTCGCAACCATACAATCGAGGCCATCGTGCCCGCCGGGGCAACAACCATCACCATCATGACTCGAGCTTTCGATGCTTCAAATCGACCTTTAGGTCATCTGGCGAATTCAACTGTATCGATTCACTTCAACAGAACGGACGCATTGATCTGGTTTCACCGCGACGCGATTATCCGAGGCCCCAGCGGTTACGGCATTCATGTTGTTGGCGCAGACAACAAAACCACCAAAAGATCTATAGAGATCAAGCAGCGTTTGGGGTCATTTGTCGGTATTTCCGCGGGTATTGCCGACGGGGAGCGCGTCGTCCTGCGCGGAATGGAAGCACTTAATGCAGGCGATACGGTTCGAGTCGCGGAGGATCGCACAGAGTCGTTGGCACTCGATTTTCAACGCCTGAGTCGATCCTCCACGGCTTCGACTGACTAATGGTAGAGTTTTTTCTCAGACATCGGCGGATTGTCCTTTCCTGCTACTTACTATTGGCGATTATCGGTATCGTGCAAACGTTTCGCATGCCGGTCCAGCTCTTGCCAACGGTTGATCGCACGGAGATTCAGGTTGCGGCTTCATGGCTGCAAAATGCACCGGAAGATGTCGAAGTGCAGATGGCAGTTCAGCTGGAGAATGCGCTCTCTACTCTGCCCGCACTTCAACAAATGGAGACGCAAGTTTCTACCGGAAGTGTGTTCACGACACTGCGGTTTGAGGACGGCGCCGATCCAATCGCTTCACTGATCGCCACAGGCTCGAGACTCAATCAGGTTCAAAGTTGGCCAGCCGATGCTACTGAACCGGAGATCATCCAAGACGGCATTAGCGAGGCAGCCACGGTAGCCACGCTGCTGCTCTATCCAACGTCTGGCACGATTGCGGACTTTACCGTTATCGATGAAACAGCGCGCCGCATAGTAATGCCGGCATTGCTCGACATTCCCGGCGTCAGTCGGGTCGATAATTCCTTCTCCTCGCGAAACCGATTACTCAACATTGAGTTCGACCCGCTTGCTATGGGTCAGCTCGGGATCACCGTGGCAGAGCTACAACGCGCGGTGACCGAGCTAAGAGATAGCAGTGGCGGCGTTGTTGAATTAGGAAAAGACAGGGTTGCTCTGCGCTTCGAGGGGCAACCTGCCAAATCGAACCTTGATCGACACGTGATTCTCTGGCGAGAGGGACGGCCCGTTACGCTCGGCGAAGTTGCAAACATCTACGAGAGCTATTCACCGGCAACGAACATCACCTATAAAAGCGGGCGTGAGGCCTACTATCTCGTGCTCTTGCGGGGTCAAGGCAAGAACTCTTTTGAAATAGTTCAGGACATCAAGGAACGAATTGATGAGTTGAACACCATCGAGCTGGCGCCACTCGGACTCGAATTAGGGATTAGTTTTGATACGACAGAGAATATTGAACGCTCGATCGCCAACGTATTCCTCAATCTCGTGCTCGGCGTCGTATTGGTCTATCTGGCACTTTTCTTTTTCTTGAGACGACATGGCCCCGCACTGGTTGTCATCTCCAGTGTGCCCCTGTCGGTTTTTCTCACGCTGCTACTCTTGTCTTTATTCGGTGTCAGCTTGAATGTCGTCTCGCTAGCGGCACTCGCGTTTTCGGTGGGACTTATCATCGATGCAGCGGTGGTTGTACTCGAAGCTATCGAGGCAGCGCGAGTTTCTGTGCACGAGATTTCCGATGCCATCAGAAAGGCCCTCGCTAAGGTCGCCAAAGCGTTGTTTGCATCGACCCTGACAACGCTGTTGATCTTCATTCCTATTGCTGGATTCGATGGCGATATCGGCAATTTGCTATCCGATCTTGCACTGACCATGGCACTCGCAATGAGCGTCTCTTTCTTGGTGGCAATGCTCGTCTTGCCGCTCGTCGTTACGCTGACCCGAGGCACGCCCGCCAACACTCAGTTCGACCACTTTTGGAACAAGCTGGCGGAGATTGTGACCGCTGCAAGCCGTACTCGACGCCAGAGACTTATTTTGCAGTTTCTGCTGATTTTCGCGCCAATCGCCGCAGTTCCCTTGCTTCTGCCCGAGCGCGAGTTACTGCCCTTTGCTGGCGATAGTTACCTGCGTGCATCAATCGCAATTCCCGACGGTCGGACGGTAGACACGCTGCGCGAGGAAATCGCCGAAGTCTTAATTGAGCGTTTGAACCCCTATCTCGAGGAAGGGGCATCAATCCCGATCCGAACCTACAACCTCGTCGTGTCACCAGGTTTCGCTTTTTTGGTCGCCTATCCGACCAATCCCAAGCAAATGGATGCTCTGATTCAAGATTTTCAGCAACAGTTGTTCGCAGACATTCCAGAGATCGCTGTTTACGTTGCGCAGGAGCCGATGATTCGGTTTCGCTCATCGGATGCGGATCAGATAGAGCTCAATGTCCATGGCGATGATCTGGCGCGAACTTTCGAGATAGCACAGTCAATTCAGGGCGCGATTATAGAGGCAGGTATATCGGAAGGCGTTCGTATCACACCCGCAGCCGCCACTGATGCACCTGTGTTGACGGTCGTACCCAAAGGTTCGGCAGACAGAGATTTCGGATTCTCACAGTTCGAGCTAGCCAGTGTCGTCGGCGCGTATAGTGGTGGACTGTACGCTGGTGAGTATCTGGACGGCTTGGATACTTATGACATTTATCTGCGCGGACCTCGATGGCAGAACCAGCAAGAATTCGGTCAGCTGCAGGTATTTACGCCTAGCGGCGAAACGGTCAATCTCGAAACACTGGCGGGAATCCGTGAGACTCGGGGACCGAGCAACATTCTGCGTGTAGATGGATTGAGCACCGTCAGATTACTTATTTCACCGCCTGAAGATCAGGCACTGGGTGCTGTAGTGAGATCGCTACGCGAACTCATTGCGACACGATTCTCGTCGGAGTTCACTGAAGCAAACATGAGTGCGAGCTTTCAGGGCAGTGCAGACGAATTCGAGCAAGCGATGTTTCGGATCGGCATTGTGGTTGTACTTGCGCTCTTGGGTCTGGGATTTGCACTGACCTTGACGTTTGGGTCATTCGCTAGTGCCTTCAAGATCATGCTCACGCTTCCTATCGCCATTTTTGGTGGTGCTTTTTCGCTCTGGGCATTCAATTTCGTTGCGCCGGTTTCGCTGGATATCCTTACGATCATGGGCTTTATCATCGCGGCGGGGCTCGTACTCAATAATGCGATCCTGATCATCGCCGAGTATCGCGATGGCGCTGAATCCGGCCTATCCAACACCGAAGCTTTGAGAGAAGCAGTGAAAGTGCGCTCGAGGCCGATCTACATATCGGCGCTGACCTCGATTTTTGGGATGCTGCCTCTGATGCTGTCCCCGGGTGTCGGTGCCGAGACCTACCGCGGGATGGCGACGGTTCTGGTTGGTGCGATGACCTTTAGCGTTCTGTTCGGTGTTTTCGTAGTCTCCGCTCTGACAAATCAGGGTGAAGGCGGGGTGCACTGAACCGGTTGGCGGTATGATCGGGCCCTATCAGCAGACGCTTGCAACTGGAGATACCTCATGTCGAAGAACGTACTGATCACTGGCTGCAGCAGCGGCTTCGGACTGGATGCCGCGAAAACACTGGCGAGCAGCGGGCATCACGTCTTCGCAACGATGCGCGACATCGACGGTCGCAACTCCGGCAAAGCTCAGGAACTACGTGAATTTGCTGATGCGCAAGGTCTAAAGATCACTGTGCATGAGATGGACGTGACCTCCGACTCGAGCGTGAATAGTGCCGTCGCCGAAATGCCGACCATCGACGTGTTGATCAACAACGCCGGCTTAGGTTTCGGTGGGCCGGTCGAGACGTTTAATGGTGATGACATCCTGGCTCAGCTCGACCTCAATATCGTTGGTACTGCGCGAGCCGCCAACGCCGTGTTGCCGGGCATGCGCGAGCAAGGCGACGGTCTCATTGTTCAAGTCAGCTCTACAGCAGGCCGTGCGGCCTTCCCCGGTTTTGGCGTATACAACGCCAGCAAATGGGGTCTTGAAGGCCTCAGCGAGGCGATGCGTTACGAATTGGCCCCGCTCGGCATTGACGTCGTGCTCGTCGAACCAGGCCCGTTCGACACCAATTTCTTTGCCAATATGAAACAAGGCTCCAAGCCGGCTGCCGGCGCAGCCTACAAGCATGTTGGCGAATTTCTGAAGGGCTTCCAAACCACTGTCACCGAACTTTTCGAGAACCAAAAGGCCCCGACCGACCCGCACCTGGTGGTCGAGATCTTCGAGCGCCTGATCGACACCCCAAAAGGCGAGCGTCCAATTCGAACCATCGCCGGCCTCGATTTCGGCTTCCAGGCTTTGAATGACGCTGCCGACCCTGTGCGTAAAGCCGGACTCGAATCCATGGGTATTGGTCAGTGGGACGGGCCACGTTCGTAAGCCGCGGCCGGTGTGGTCGACAGGCCTTAGACTATTAGCGCCAGACCAAGCTGTTTGGTGGTACAATCGCGCGCGATCCGGGGGATTGGCTCAGGGACAAAATTAGCCACCCTCCAATATCAACAAAACAGATAACTAATCTGTCGGGGGACTTTCGATCGCGTTCTACTAAGACTCAGGTGCATTCCATCGCGCCCGGCGTCCTTGTGTGCCGCATCGAACTCCGAACGACAAACACGGAGTAACAATCAGCATGTCAATTGCGATTATTCTGGCCTTGTCCCTTTTCGGACTCGCTGTGGCCTTTTTCTACTCCCGCTCGGTCAGCCGCGTTGCGGTCGATATGGGTGTGGAAGACGCCGACACGCGCAGCAAGCTGCGTAAGATTCACTCGGCAATTGCCGACGGTGCAATGGCGTTCCTCAAGCAGGAATACAAGTTCATGGCCATTTTCATGGTCGTGTTCGGCATCGTCATCGCGCTTTTGATCGATGATCACCACACCGAAAACGTGAATGAAGGCCTCTACACAGCCGTCGCATTCATCTTCGGCTCGATCATCTCGATTGTCAGCGGTTTCATCGGCATGAAAATCGCAACCGCGGGTAATGCCAGAACGACGGTCTCAGCGAACCAATCGTTGTCCAGCGCGTTCAACATTGCGCTGCACTCCGGGTCGGTCATGGGCTTCGCACTGGTGAGCCTTGCCTCACTTGGCATGTTGCTCATTTACCTCGGACTTAAGTACGTGCTTCCGGCCGATCTGCCGCCGCACATTCTGATGGAAGTCATCGCCGGTTTTGGCCTGGGTGGCTCCGCGATTGCGTTGTTCGCTCGTGTTGGCGGTGGCATCTTCACCAAAGCCGCTGACGTCGGCGCCGATCTGGTCGGTAAAGTTGAAGCCGGTATCCCGGAAGATGACCCACGCAACCCGGCGGTTATTGCCGATAACGTAGGTGACAACGTCGGTGACGTCGCGGGTATGGGTGCTGACTTGTTTGGGTCCTGTGCGGAAAGCACCTGCGCAGCAATGGTGATCTCGGCGATTGCTTTCGCCGGCAATGTAGACGCCCTGCTCTACCCGATCGTGATCTCGGCGATCGGTATTCCAGTGAGCTTGCTGACGATTCTGATGATTCGCGTTAACACCGAAGCGCAGGTCGGACCAGCATTGAAGCGGATGTTGATCATCTCCAGCGTGATCATGGCAATCGTCATGTATTTCGTGACGGATATGTTGATCCCCGCAGACTTCGCCATCGCTGGCGTTGAGTACACCTCGATGGGCGTGTATTTGTGCTTCCTGACCGGCTTGATCGCCGGTCTGGTCGTCGGTCTGCTCACCGAGTACTACACGTCGGATCAGTACAAGCCAGTACGTGAAGTCGCTGAGTCCTGCCAAACGGGTACTGCAACCAATATCATTTTCGGTCTCGCTCTCGGCTACAAGAGTGCGGTCGGTCCTTACCTCGCCATTGGTCTGGCAATCTACATTCCGTGGATGTTGGCTGGTATGTACGGTGTGGCGATTGCGTCGCTGGGTATGCTTGGCACGCTGGTCATCGCATTGACGATCGACGCCTACGGCCCTGTTGCCGATAACGCAGGTGGTATCGCCGAAATGGCCGGCATGCCCGAACACGTGCGCGAGCGCACAGACGTTCTGGATTCGGCGGGCAACACGACCGCTGCGATCGGTAAGGGCTTCGCTATCGGTGCTGCGATTCTGACGTCTCTGGCCTTGTTTGCCGCATTCCTGACGCGCGCGGATTTGCTGCTCAAAGAGCAGGACCCGACGTCCGACCTGCTCGGCTCTATCAATCTGCTCGACCCGATGGTCTTTAGTGGTCTGTTCATCGGTGCGGTTTTGCCGGCACTGTTTACCGCTATGACCATGAAGTCGGTTGGCTCGGCTGCGTTCAAGATGATCGAGGAAGTGCGTCGGCAGTTCAAAGAAATCCCGGGCATCATGGAAGGCACTGGCGACCCGGACTACGCGCAGTGCGTCGCGATCTCGACGCAGGCTGCCGTTCGCGAAATGGTCGCCCCGGGCATTTTGATCATGGGCGCACCTTTGGTCACAGGCTTCTTGTTCGGTATCCAGGCAACCGCCGGTCTTCTAGCAGGCTCATTGGTTGCGGGTGGCGTCCTCGCTATCTCAGCATCCAACTCGGGTGGCGCTTGGGATAATGCGAAAAAGTACATTGAAGCGGGCAACCTCGGCGGCAAAGGCACCGATAATCACAAAGCAGCGGTCGTCGGTGACACGGTCGGTGACCCGCTCAAGGATACTTCTGGTCCATCTTTGAACATCCTAATCAAGCTATCGGCAATTCTGTCACTCGTATTTGTACCGTTCTTCGTGCAATACGGCGGCATCCTGCTGAAGTTCATGTAAGCCTTTTCGAAGAATTACATCGGAAAAGCCCGGCCTAGCGCCGGGCTTTTTTGTGGGTTGATGTACCCGCATCCGATAGAATTCAGCAGGGAATGATTGGGGGTTTCCGTGATTCCATCGCACCGTGTAGCGCCACTTCTCCTTCTTCTTGTCGGAAGTGCACTGATGTCCGCTTGCGGCACGTTAGTCCAAGACTATGTTGTCACCGCCGGCATGTCTGATTTGCCGTCAACTATCGTCGATCCCATTGAAGAAGCATTCCCGCCCGAGAGCTCGGAACCTATAGTCATCAGACATGAGACGAAAGATGGGTTGACCACGTCGTTCGACGAGACTCGTATTGCCGTTGCAATCCAGCCGACTGGGAACTTTATCTACCGGGTCCGTTTTCGCTGGACACTACCTTCTGCGCCACCATCGGGCGGCAAGTGGAATCGGTTGGTCAGGAACAAAGATGGCACCGTAACGATTAGTTCTGACTACTCCTCATTCAGAGGAGACGTTACGATTCCGGTCGATTTTGATCCACTCTACCCCGCCGGCGAATGGCGACTCGAGGTTATTATCGATGGACGAGTCATGCTGGAAGAAGAGATCAAGGTTTGTTCAAAGTCTTGTTGATCAAAAGCTAGTTCATCTTTACCGCTAGCCACTCAATCCGTAAACCGAGCGCGCGTCAGCAGGTCGGCATAGAGTAACTTGAAGTCGCCAAGTGCGACCTCCGTTGCCTGATCAACAGCGTGTGACGTCAGCTCCTCTACCGAGTCCCTACTCGTCCAAACGAGCTCCTCAGGCATGTAATCCCAGAAATAGAAATCATAGTTTTGCGCTTCGAGTGAAGTGACTCTGTTTACGTCGAATACTGTTACTGAGACTGAATTGATTGCCCAGTTGCGACAACGGTAGTTATTGCACTCAGAGTAGAGACCGTAACCTTCAAGAAACAAATCAGGAATGCGGAACTTACTGTGCCAACGGCGAGAGTTGGAGAACGGGAACACGACGAACACGTAATCGAGGTCATTGGCTTTCCCTAATGTAGTGACTGCGTCTGCTGTCCGTGCGGACTCGATTTCACCGGCGAACAGATGATCTCGACGAGTCACCAAAGACGAAGACGGAGCGAGAATCTGTACGGAAAAGTCACTTCTCCCTAGCGGGCTAGTAACTGCTCCGAGGTACTGCTCACCGTAATCACTCGTGCTGGCGACCTTACGCAACTCCGTTGAGAAAGTATTGGAAAAACTCACGAAGTGGCTTGGATACTCATTCACCAGGGAGATCACACCGATCCGCGCCTCTGGCTCAGGTTCCGCAATTAGCACAGGAGCGGCACAGCCACTCATCGCGAAAGATACGAGAGGGCCAATCGTCCCAATTTTCCTCAGCCAACTCATTTCGAATTTTTGGTCGCGTTAGTCTTTTGTGCCGCGATTGCGAACGATTGGCCGTTCAATTACTCGGACACTTCTCCGGCCGCTCCGAAATAGTACTGATACTCGTCAATCACCGCCTTCACCTCAGGGTTGTCGGCGACATCTTGCATGAACTGCTCGACGGTACCTTCGGCCCATTCCAGCGCTTCTCCTTTTAGGCCGTAGTCCGTGTTGTAGAGGGACTGCACATCTGTGAAGTTTTCCGAGTACTCGAAAGCTGCTACAGGAATCCCGTGCACATTAAATTCGTAGACCACGATGAGATCGTTGTTGCTGACCAGAGGTATCAGGCCTAGCGTCGAGCCGGACAGAATTGCTGAGGTCATTCCAGCAGCTGCACCGCCCGCGGTTCCCCTCTGGTAGTACCGCATTCTGAGGATAATCGGACTACCCAGCGCATCTTGATCGAGCCCCGAGAATATTGGGTTGGTGCGGATACGCTCGGCCAACTTATCTTTCGACACCTCGGACAAAAAGACGATCGGTGGATAGTTCGACTCCACTTCCGTTTCGACTGTTTCGAATGTTGTTTCCGCTGGCGCTTGCTGGACAAGTGCGTCGGAGATAGCCGCTTCCGCATCCTGGTCATCTGCAAGGGCCGATGACTGGGATAGTGCTACAAGGCCGAATGCCAGAATCATGTTTGAAATTCTCATCATGAACCCCTACTGATAGCACGCAAGTTGCGCGACGGATTCGGCCAAGTGCTCGTTGACCGCGGCTATGTTTGGTTGCGTCTCACCGTCTTCAAACCAACGTAGATCGCCATTGTGGCGCTCCACGAACTTAACGATGTACTCGCCGGAGAGTGCGAAATTCACGTTCTGCGGAACCACACCGCGCTCAGCCAAAGCCGCCACATTGAGTGTTCCCGTTGTCATCCCAATCAACTCACCTCGCTCTGAGATCAAAGGACCACCGCTCGAACCTGGTTGCACCGGCGCTGAGAATTGAAACTTGCCCATCGACCCTGGCAAAGCTCGCAGAGAACTCACGTTGCCCACAGTCAGGTTTGCACTATTCGCCAACAGGTTCGCCAACGGAAATCCGGCGGTTGCGACACGCTCACCGAGTACAACATCGGCGCTGCGGCGCATCGGCAGAAAACGGTTTGTGCTGACATCGCTATCCAACATCGCCACATCCAGAAGCTCACTCACACCCGTAATCTCTACGTCGTGGACCGCACCTGCAAAATTCAACTGAGACTTCAGGCACCCGTTCGTTACATGCGCGGCGGTGAGTAGTTGACCCGACTCCGATATGAAGAAAGCCGTACCCGTTCGAATGGGTTTGTCGAGATTCACCAAGAGGTCTCGGTCCACCTTGACCGCGTTGGAGCGGCCGGTGAACTCACGGCCCTCCACGAATACACTGTTTATCGTGTCGACCATCACGAGCTGCATGGCCTTTAGCGTCGAGTTATAAAACCCCGTTGCAGCGTGGTAGGGCCCCAGCTGCTTGCTATTCGATTCCTGACCGGACTTCAGCAGTGTGCCGTCGGCATCATAGAAGCGATAACCCATGGTCATTTCGATCTTGCCCGCTTCGAATTCCCATGCAGGCGCGAGACTCATGAATACGGCAAACTCGTTCTCGGAAGGCTGTTCGGCGTCGATAAACTCTACCGATCCGAAATAGGCATTGCCGGCTTTGACAAGCGCGGCTCGCATATCATCGCCAGGCGTCATCCAGGCCGAAACACTATCGATAAAGAACCGCTCTTTGAGCCGAACCTCAGGTACGTAGATGCCCAGTGGCACGTTGACGGGAATATCTACGCCCTTGCGAAGCTGGGCATCCTTGGCCTGCATGTTCAGACCTTCTCGCGTTGCACATCCCTGACAGACAGCAACCATCAAGACGACGGCTAATAGCCGCACACACAATACCCAGTTCACTGGCAGTCCCCTCTTGCCGTTGAAGGCTGATTATAGTTTTGCTCAACTTTATCCCAACTTGATCAACTAGGTCGACTAGCCACGTCACAATAAACTGTATTATCGAGGTCTGTGGAACATGGCCGTCAATCAATGATCAATACTTGTCGAACCGCGCTGGTCTCGTTCACTCTGTCGCTTATGTTTGGCTGCAACGCACACCAAGACGATGAACGACGCGTGCAGCCATTGATGGGTGAACTCGGGCCGGGCGAGAATCAGTGGCGCATATCCTCTCTTGAAGCAGAGGCGATTCCACCAGGGCCATTCGCGACGATGACCGACACCATCCGGGCAGATTCTGATATCGGCATCGATGGTGTCGTTGTTTTGTATAAGGGTGCGGTTGTATTCGAAGAGTACTTCGGCAAGTGGGACAGTGATGACATCCATTCCACTCGATCCGCGTCCAAAGCACTGACATCTGCGCTTGTCGGCGTGGCAATCGACAAGGGGTTTCTCGAGGGTGTCGATCAAAAAGTGTTCCCGTTCTTTCCAGAGTACGAAGGATCAATCAATAACTGGGACCCGCGGAAGAACGACATCACTGTGGGGCATCTTCTGTCGATGACCTCAGGCGTACGAAATAATGAAGACAACATGTACCCCACTGACGATTGGATAAAGTTCTATCTGGACCAACCACTTCAGGCTGACCCAGGCACCCAATTCTCATACGCGACCAGCGGAGTCGTCACGCTTGGAAACATCATTACTCGAGCGTCGGGCATGCGAATTCCCGAATTCACCGACAAATTTCTTTTTGAGCCGATGGGCATCACCGAATACAAGTGGCCGATCACAAACTCAAGAGGCAATCAGGGTTTGGCCATGACAGGCGGTGGACTGCACCTCTCGCCTCGAGATATGGCCAAGTTTGGGTTGTTGTATCTCAATGATGGTCGATGGAATGGACAACAGCTCATTAGTGGCGAATGGGTCAAGGACTCGACAAGCAAGCAGTCCACCAGTGATTTGTATGGGGAGGACTTCGGCTACCTTTGGCGCATGATCGATCGCGAGATAGATGACACCACCTATCGATCGATTGAAGCATGGGGGAATGGGGGTCAGTTCATCATGATCTGGCCAGACTTGGATCTCGTGGTTGCGTGGACAGGCGAGAACTACGGAAAGTTTCCTGAGATGGAGCGACCATTTGACCTGACCGAGGAGTTCATATTGCCGACGATTGTTCGGGCACGAACATGATGACTATCTCTAATTCTTGCGAAAGTCGGAGCCCCTGACCGGACTCTTGACCGAGATCACCTCACTTTATGTGCATAAAGTCTTGGCGCACGCGGGGTCAGATGTGCCGGTGCACGACCTGCTCGAACCGTTGGGCATGGCACCAGGCGATCCAGTCGATCCCTATTTCATGGTGTCATCGTTGGCCTACTATGACTTTTTTGCGGCGCTCGTCGAACGCGATCCGGATGGTTTGACACTGCCGCTTCGAATTGGCGCATCCATGCGAAGTGATGACTACGGTGCCTTCGGGCTCGCTTGGAAATCCGCACCCACGCTTCGCGGCTCCTACCAGCGATCCGAGCGATACGGACAAGTGCTAGGTAGCGCTGAAGCGTACACACTGGAACCCACCGGGAACGGCACGTTTTTCACGCTAAAGAAGTCAGGTGACGGCCGCACTGGAATGCTGCTGTCCAATGAAGCCAGCATGGCAGCAGTAAGCGTGATAAGCCGGGAAGTCACAACCGCCAACTTCGTCCCAACCAGTGTGCATTTCAAACACACCGCGCGCGGCGATACCGCAGTCTACGAGGCGCATTTTGGGTGCTCGGTCTGCTTCGAAACCGGACGCGACGCGTTGCTAATTGAAGATCAATATCTTGATGCGCCAAACCGCCTCGGCGACCAGACGATCGCCCAGTTTTTTGATGCCCATCTCGAAAAGGAATTAGCCGCAAGTGCACAAAAGGTTGGTCTCGAGCACCAATTAGGCGGCGTTGTCGCTAGTGCGTTGAGTGAAGGAGTTCCCACACTAACCCGTGTTGCCAGTGAGCTCGGCATGAGCGGTCGAACACTGCAACGACGTCTTTCCCGAGAAGGCGTGTCGTTTCAAAACGTGGTTGACGGAACTCGACGTGAGCTTGCACGGAAACTGCTTCGTGACACTGACTATAGTCTGGCGGAGGTTTCTTTCTTGTGCGGCTTCTCTGAGCAAAGCGCGTTCACACGTGCATTCCGACGCTGGGAGGCAAAAACACCACGTGACTATCGGATGGCGGCGCGATAGGTCAAAACTCTGTCGTCGTTGGCCAAGAGCGAGAAAACCGCCGCCTCTAGAGTTCGACTTGTAAACCAAACAGGAGCAAGTCAATGAACTCTCAAGCTAGCATCAATCACCTCACTCTGATCGTCGGCGGTACCGGAAAAACAGGGCGACGCGTCGCACAACGAATGACAGCACTCGGGCGTGATATCCGGATTGCCTCGCGCTCGACAACGCCCTCATTTGACTGGAGCAATGAGGCGACCTGGGCGACATGCCTGCAGGGCGTTAAGGGAGTGTACCTAACCTATACCCCGGATCTCGCAATGCCCGGAGCACCCGACGCGATCCGATCATTCGTTGGCTATGCCAAACGCGCGGGCGTGGAACGCATCGTCTTGTTGTCGGGACGCGGGGAACCCGAGGCTCAGGTCTGCGAAGGTATTGTCCAACACAGTGGACTGCAGTGGACCATCGTTAGAGCCAGCTGGTTCAACCAGAATTTCTCCGAAGGTGCCTTTACCGACATGGTTCTGAGCAACGAAATTACCCTACCCGCTCGGGATCAAGTGGAGCCCTTCATAGACGTTGATGACATCGCCGACGTCGCCGTTGCGGCACTCACCGAGGAAGGTCACCACGGAGAAGTCTACGAAGTGACTGGCCCTCGCTTGATGTCATTTGCCGATATTGCCTCGGATCTCTCCGCAGCGACAGGACGTGATATTCGCTATATCGATATCCCCCATGAAGCGTTTGTCTCATCGGTTGCCGAATCAGGAGCACCAAGCGATGTGGTCTGGATTCTCGACTATCTCTTTGCCACTGTCCTCGATGGGCGTAATGCACACCTGAACGATGGTGTTCAAAGGGCCTTGGGTAGAGAGCCCAAGGACTTTGCTGAATACGCACGAGACATCGCTGCGACTGGCCGCTGGGGTCAGTCTGATGCGACGGATACCAAACGGGAAGATCGCCATGAATCATGACGCGCTAATTTACGCTTGCGTGTTCCTGGCACTCTGGAGTGCCATCATTGCAGGCGTATTCTCGGCATTCTCCGAGTTCGTTATGTCGGCTCTTGTACGCGCCAACCCAGCTAGCGGTATTGAGTCTATGCAGCAGATCAATATCACTGTCCTCAAAACACAGTTCGTTGCAGGTGTGCTGCTGATCCCACTGCTGTCGATCGGGCTCGCTGTTTATGCGTGGGACATGCTTTCAGGCTGGACACGCATAGGTATTGCGCTCGCACCACTCGTATTCGTACTCGCGGTGTTCCTGATCACCCTCCTTGCGAATGTTCCAATGAACGAGCGACTGGCGCGCATGACGCCCGACAGCCCCGATGCGCACACCTATTGGCGGCGCTACGGCATAGTCTGGACGCGATTCAACCATGTGAGGGTCCTCGGCAGTGTGGTGACCACAGTGATTTATCTGTTCGTTGCGATTACGCTGGCACAAGGCCCATGACGGAGGTGATTCGAGTGGTGGAAAAACCCTTACGCAAACTGATTGCGCTAATGGTGCTTGCGCTGTCCGTCGACCCGCAGTTGCTCGACGCAGCAGAGGAACGCCACCAACTTCGCATCAGTTCCACGAACACCTCTGAGTCAGACTTTGGCAATGGACAGAAGCTCTCCGAGAGACAGCAAAGCCTCAGATGGCTGCTACCGGAAATGGAAATCGCCGCAATGCGAGTGTCGACTGGCATGCACTACGCCTACACTCGATATGAGTATCAGACGACGCCCTCGCGCGACCGTGATCTACATATGCTGCAGATCCCGGTTTCGCTAGCGTTTGGGTCCGACCAGCGGCAGTGGCAAGTTCAGGCGGCGCCGGGTATCGCAACCTCATCAAACGTTTCTCGCGACCTTTTCAATCGAGCGACATCTGACGACGCATTCCTAACCGGCGAGGCAACGTTTTCGAACAGAGGACCAAGCAGTCTCGTAGTCCTCGGTCTTGCGCATGATCGCCGCTTTGGTCGTCCGCTAACGTATCCAAAGCTTGCGTGGCGCGGCGGCTCAGAGCGATTAACCTGGCAACTTGGGCTGCCTGATGCTTGGGTCGACTTTCGTCCCTGGCAAAACACTCTGCTGAGCCTGGGTGCAGGCCCAGTCGGCATGCAATGGCATACGGTTCGCGATGACTTCCAAAGCGATTTCGAATATCGAACGAGACGCTGGGATATGCGCCTGGAGGTTCACCAGAACATCACCCACTCGATCGCTTTGTCACTCCATGCAGGACGCGCGTTCGACCGCCGCCATCGGTTCGAAGCGGACACTTCTGTCATTCTGGACCTCTCGGCGAATAACGCCTGGTTTGCTGGCGTTAGCCTGTCAGTGGGTAAACCTAACCGGCCGCCTGGCTACGCCAACGCCTTTTGGATGAGGAACTGAAGCGCCTATCCGAACGGTGCATCAATCGAGGGGGAAAACTCAGTGAAGAGTTGCGGTCCCTCTTCCGTCATGTAGAGGCAGTCTTCGAGGCGAATACCAAACTCACCGAAGATGTAAATCCCGGGTTCGTCCGAGAAGCACATACCTGGCGCAAGTGGAGTGGTCTCACCGCGAACAAAATTAATGGACTCATGTCCATCCATGCCAATACCGTGACCCAGTCGGTGAGACAGACCGGGTGTTGCATAGTCCGGCCCGAAACCTTCGCTTTCATAGTACGCACGGACCACATCATCGACCTTACCTGCCGGCAACCCCACCTTCGCCGTTTCCAGCGCCAACTCCTGCCCGCGTTTGCAGGTATTCCAAACCTTGCGTTGCTTGGCGGTCGGCTCACCAAAGACCCAAGTCCGAGAGATATCGGAGACGTAGTCATGCACTGAGCACCCACAGTCCATCAGGATCACGCTGCCCTCTTCTACCACTTGCGGTGCGTCGGAACCATGCGGGTAGGCACTCGACTCATTGAGCAGCACGCTCGAGAACTTTACGTTCCCGCCCAGTGCACGCGTCGCGTCACTCATAATGGTCGAAATATCGCGCCGGGTCATTCCCTTTTCGACACGCGTATACGTGTATCGATACGCCGCCATCGTCACGTTGCTCGCAATCTGCATCAACGCAATCTCGTTGGCGGACTTGAACATCCGACAGCCAAGCGTTACCGGATCGGCAGAAACGGTCTCAAACGAAGGCGCAGACCGGTTAACACCATCCACGATAAAGTGCCTTGTCGTTCCCTCAATGCCGAGGCGACCGGCCTTAAGACCTCGGTCCTGAAGAATGCCGGCAACCAGGTCGAATGGGTTCTCGTGCTCATGCCATGTACGAACGTCATCACCGAACGACATGCTCTCGCGCACGGACGGCTCCTCAAAATAAGGCGTGACAAACGCGAGCTCGCCTTCACTCGGAATGATCACACCGGTGAACCGCTCGGAACGCCACCACTTAACGCCGGTGAAATAATTGAGCGCCGTACCCGCCTCGAGCAAGATCGCATCGATCTGGTGCTCTGACATGAGCTTCTGGGCTTTGGCAACACGCGCTTTTCGCTCCGCTACCGAAATCGGAACAGCGGCGGCAGTCATGTCACGCAATGTATCCCCTGTGTTTGCTGCCACCGCACCCGGTAATGCCGAAGCAATCGTTGCAGCCCCGGAGAGTTTGAGAAACTCGCGCTTGTTCATACTCATGTTGTATTCCTTGAATCGGTCACGGCATTATCTTCAATGAGCCGATGGTGGTTGGAACGGACGTTGTGGTCAAGGTTGGGCGCGCATCATGAGAATCGAAAGGTTGGCCTCATTTTCGGACAACGACGTAGGTGGTAACCCGGCGGGTGTTGTCATTGTCGAGGCGCTGCCTTCGGCCAGTGAGATGCAGAATATCGCCGCAGAAATTGGCTATTCGGAAACTGCGTTTGCCGAACCACAGGCCTCGGGATGGCGGGTGCGTTACTTTTCGCCCGAGTCTGAAGTTCCATTTTGTGGACATGCAACGATTGCGCTCGGCGGCGCGCTTGCCTCACGGTTCGGATCGAGCGTCTACCCGCTGCATTTGAACGATACCCAAATCACTGTTGAAGGATTTGCCCAAAACGGGGATCTCTCTGCAGCCCTTCAGTCACCAGGAACACGCTCAAAGCCGGCTATTCGCGAGGAGATTGACTCCGCACTCGAGCTCTTCAGCTATACGCCGGATGATCTCGACACACGTATACCACCCGCTCGGATTAATGCGGGCGCGGAGCATCTGGTCATTGCACTGCGTTCGAGAGCGCTTTTGCAGACCATGAACTACGATCTGGATGCGGGTCGAGTCTTCATGCGAACGCGCGGCATTGTGACGGTGATGTTGGTGACAAGCGAATCCGAACGCCTGTTCCATTGCCGGAATGCGTTCGCGTCCGGTGGCGTCCTTGAGGACCCGGCAACGGGTGCGGCAGCCGCGGCTTTCGCTGGATACCTGCGTGACCTTGGTTGGCCCCATGGTGGTGCTATTGAAATCGTCCAGGGCGAGGACATGGGTCACCGATCTTTGATTGCCGCACAGTTCAGCGAAGCGCCCGGCAGTTCGGTACGTGTTTCAGGTGCTATCCGCACTATCGTCAATTAACGACTAAGGAGAAATTCGAGCGCGTCGTCGAGTGTCTTGTCCCAGACCTCAAATTCATGATCGCCATCAACAATTCGAAGCTCGGTGTTTTCCGGTTGGTGCACACGTAGCCTCTGATACAACACGGTTGCGTGGTACGCGATATCGAGCGCATCGTGATCACCCGAATTGATATAGAGCGAAACGACTTGGTCCTGCTTCATATACGCATCGATGAACGCCGGATAATTTACCGATCGCCAAAGCGCCTCATCAAATTCACCTGATGCATCAAGAAACGACGGGTGTTCGTAGGCAGAGGAGTTTGCTGGCGGAAGGTCTTCATACGAGGCTGGCGATAATGCAGCACCTGCTGCAAACATGTCCGGGTGTTTCATGGTGTAGCCAATGGTTCCGAACCCGCCTGCCGAAATGCCGGCCACAAACCGGTCTTCACGCTCGGGTGATGCGGCCCAGCCGTTTTCGATACGCGGTATGAGCTCTCCAAAAAACGCCGTCTCGGCCTTTTCGTTCAAGCCATCCATCCACCAACTCTCGCTGGTTGGCATGACTGCAATCACCGGCGGAATCTTCCCATCAGTAATCATCGCGTCCAACCGCGCCCCGATCGATAACCCTTCCGTCCACATCTCAGCGCTGAGAAACGAGCCGTGCAGGAGGTAAACGACGGGATAGGTTTCGTCCGCATCAGAATCGTATCCATCCGGCACATAAATGATCGACTCGTAGTCTCGACCCAGCGTCTTGGACGGAAAGACATCGACGGTCACCTCCCCCGCTATTGCTGAGTGGATGGCGAGCAATGACAGGCTGGCAAAGAATCGCAGGCGCTTCATTTAATCAATCTCGAACGTAAGAGTCGCCCAGTTCGATTCGTAATCAAGGCCAGGCTCCGTCCTCGGCACCATATGAATCAAACGCACATACCACCGCCCGGCCGCTTCGATGGGAATTTGGGCGATACCATTCTCATCTGTTTTTGTTGCAACGGCATCCAAGTGAGCTTCGCTATCGGATCGGGTCGAGAAACCCGCATAACTCGCGTAAACACGTTGTTGTTTCACAGGAACTCCGTCACGAAGCACCTTCACCGGTAAGATGCCTCCAACACTGAGGTCAAACGGATTCTCGAGAGGTACGATCTCAATCGGATAGCCGAATGGTTCGAGAACGCTATCAGTGCGCTTATCACCGACTTGGAACAGCGCTTTGACGTGCTTCGAGTACTCTTCGGCAATCAATCCGTCGGCTGGGCCGCTAGATTGACGAGCTTCCAGAATATCAAGAACCCCATCATTTCGGAGATAGCGCTCAAATGAGGCGACAGTCATTTCCAAAACCCTGGGCTTTATCGAAACACCGACACAGTAGGTACCCGAGTCACCGGTTTCGAATGACAACGTATTCAGGCGCTCGGTAACTGTCCACTGCGAAGCCTCCGGGGTTAGGGAGGAGTTACTATCCGGCCCCGTAATTCGTGAGTCACGAAATCGCTCAAGCGCAACGCTGTTTTCACTGGTTTCGAAGGTGCCATTGGTCAACACCACCGACGCGCGTGTATTGGGTTGTAGGTAGTGACGATCAAGTTTCAGAAACGTGTCATGCGCAAATACCGACGAACAGGCAAAGGAAAATGCCAAAAAAACAACAAAACGAAAGGACATGCTACCGCTCCCTAGTCAATGCATAGACGGCAAACGAACCCAACCAATGCGAACCGACATAGTTCTCATCAGTAACGAACGGAAGAGAGGCTGCCAAATGACGATCAGCGGACTGGCGCAGTTCGTCCCGCAGAGACTCATCACTTACCGCATTCGCTATCAAAAGAAGGTTCCAGGCGCGACTGAGATTCAGCCCATCAAGGTGGACAATCTTCGGATCCGAGCGATCACTGACATCGACTGGCTTAAGGTTCTCTGGTTGATCCAGTTCAGGCAAGAAGGTGACCAACCAGGTAGCAAAGACGTCGCGCGCCATTACCCTCGACATCAGGGCCGCTTCCTCAAGGCACGGCGACAGGAAATCCTCGCCGCTGGGCTCCCACTCAATCGGACAATTCCGGTCCTTACCGAAATACCTGAATGCTGCCTTCTCAAGCGCGGACGCGAACGCAGCATCACCGGAGGCGATCGCATAGTCATAGGCAAAGGACATCCCGAACGCCGTGTTCGGATGAACACCAGTTCTCACCGGGTAGGTTTGGACTGGTAGGAAAGCCATATATCGCGCTCTGAGATAGTCGGAGAGTGGTTTGAGCGCGGCCGACATCGCTTGGCTTTCGGGTAACTCCCACGCCATGAGCTCGGTTTGAAGCTGCAGCAGCCAAGCCCAACCGTACATGCGCTCCCAGCTCTTGGACTCCTGCTGAAAGTACTCAAGCTCCGCCGCGATATGCTCCGGGGTGATCGACGACTGCAAACGAGCAAGGATGGCATCACGATCGGGCAGCGAATCGTACTCCCGCAGTACCTTTACCAGCATCCAATGGCCATGGACCGACGAGTGCCAGTCGTAACAACCAAAGAACGCCGGGTGCAGCGTCCGAGGTGCACGAAGCTGGCTTTCGTTCGCCAACAGCTGATTCAGCTTGTTCGGGTATTCCTGCGGTATGCAGGTCATCGCAAGATCCGTGAACCGGCCAATCTCGGTGGTCGACATTCGGCTGGTCTCAGCGTTGACCGGCAATGCAAAGAGAACAACCAGCGAAACCAGGGCCGAATGCCAGCGAGGCGTTTTGAGCATCCCAATTGTCCTGTTGCTTTTTATACCGTTCGGCATAAGAACGCTCTCAGAAATTCCTCCGCGAGACTCCATACAACTGTTATCGTTACCCGGAATTCACCCCGCGTATCGGGCAGTCTTTCGACGGGCAACGGAACTCTAGTCTTATGAAGCCCCTGCTACTCTGTTTTCTGCTATTTAGCGTGACCATCCCCAACTGCCGACCTGATCCGGCTGACGACGATGGTGTGGCCACTCCGGCGATCGTGACAATCATGACCTTCAATGTCGAGAATCTTTTTGATACGACCGACGATCCTGGCAAAAACGACCATGCCTATTTCCCCCGCTCGGCAAAGAATGACCCTGAACACATCGCGAAATGTGAACCTATTGCTGTTGAGCGATGGAAATGGGAATGCCTGGAGCTCAATTGGGACGAAGATGCACTGACGTTTAAGCTTCAGCAAATCGCCAACACGATCCTGCAGGTTAATGGCGGGCTGGGACCTGACATCATTGCATTGCAAGAAGTCGAGAACCTGAATGTATTGACCCGACTCGCTACGGAGTATCTTGCTGTTGCCGGTTATCGAGAAATCGTGCTCATTGAAGGACGAGATATCCGTGGTATTGATGTGGCGTTTCTATCTCGCCTACCGCTCGTAGGAGAGGCGGTACTTCACCCGTTTAATGCGTCGGATTACCCGGACCGTGAAGACGACACCCGTGGGATTCTCGAGGCCACTTTTGAATTGCCGGATGGCAATGAAATCACCGGATTCGCCGTTCACTTCCCTGCCCCGTTTCACCCGATCGAGATGCGCGAGCTCGCCTACGACCACCTGAACACGCTCCGGTCCAACCTCTCAGACGATCGCATGGTATTCGCCGCAGGCGACTTCAACACACCGCAGCGAGAGATGACCAACACGACCATTATGGACGATCGTGTACGCCCGCATTGGCTGGTTGCCCACGAGCTCGGCTGTGCCGACTGTTTGGGCACCAATTACTGGAGAACCGGCGACAGTTGGTCGTTTCTCGATATGATTCTGGTTTCACCTTCTGACGCGTCACCGTGGCAACTACAGATCGATCAGACTTTCATCGCTAACCAGTATCCGGGCCAGATGAACACGGACGGCACCGTCAAGCGGTTCAATCTTTCCGAACGCGAGGGAGTTTCCGATCACTTACCTCTGGTGATCTCCATTAAGGCGAATCCGGCTCAAGCAGAAACGCCTTAAAGAAGGCGACGACCGCAGCTCTGTAGACGTCGGAATTTTCTTTTCGCCCATAGCCGTGTCCTTCATTGAGGGCGTCCATATACCAGACCGTATTACCATTCGATCGCAGGGCCGACACAACCTGCTCCGCTTCTGTGACAGGCACTCGTGGATCGTTATGCCCTTGCACAACGAACATCGGAACCTCGATCTGATCGACATTGTTTAGCGGACTAATCCGCTCAAGGTACGCACGCATCTCTGGGTCCCGCTCGTCTCCATACTCCACTCGGCGTAGATCTCGACGATAGTCCTGTGTGTTCTCAAGAAACGTCACAAAATTTGAGATTCCGACTACATCGACGGCTGCACGAAGTCGATCCGAATAGTTGACCGCGCTCGCCAGCACCATATAGCCGCCATAGCTGCCTCCGAACACGGCGACGCGATCGCTATCGAATTGTGGCTGCAAGGCGATCCAGTCCAGCAGCGCGCCGATATCGCGTACGGAATCCTCTCGGCCGAATCCGTTATCGAGACTGACATACGTCTTGCCGTAACCCGACGATCCTCGAACGTTAGGCATGATCACAGCGGCACCCAATTCAGATACCCAATACTGGTAGGTGCTGGAGAACGAGGGACGCGCCTGACTCTCCGGCCCGCCGTGAATGCGAATGATGACGGGATGTGGCCCCTCACCGGGAGGCGTATAGACAAACGCCGGAATCATGCGCGGCGATCCCTCCACCTCGTCAAAACTCGGATACTCAATCACGGATGGTGCGACGAATTGGTCGGTGTCGAGTCCGCCCACTTCACTGAAAGTCCAGCGCGTCAATTCGCGACTGGCAAGCGCACCTTCTCCGAGCTCAAGCACCCACGTATCACTCGGAGACTGTGCACTGTTGAGCGTTAGTGCCAGTCTGCGACCATCCGACGAAAAGCCTAGCGCCGTCACCAAGCCGGGCGGTAAAGCATCAACCTTGGCGTATTCTCGGGTGCGAGTATCCATCAAATACAACGCCGAAACACCGCCCTCATTGGCAATGAAAGCACCCCGGGTTCGCGAATCGTTCATCACCAATCCATCGATATTCCACTCGATCTCTTCCGTGATGATCACCGTCTCGGCATCACCGTCAAGTCCCCGCCACGCCAAGCGGTTGAATTCGCTGCCTTGGTCGGTGATGAAGAAAAAACCAGCTCCATCTGCATCGAAACCTGCCGGTCGATTAACAGACAATCGTTCCTCACCACCATCAATGCGTCTTTGCTCGCCAGTCTTCAGGTCGACGAGCAAGGCGTGTGAGTTGGTGATGCTGATGTAGCGCAAAGTCAGCAACTGTTCACTGTCTTCACCGAAGGCAATAGGGGCGTAGTAGCTTCCACCCTCTGCCTCAAGCGCGACGCCCGCGCTGTCGGGATCGACGCCATCCATCACCCAGATATCGTTGCTCCGCCCATCGCGTCGTGTCGATTGAAATGCAAGCTTACTTCCGTCGGGCGACCATAGAGGACTCGAGTTTCTGGATTCTCCGTCGGTTAGCAGCGTCACGCTGCCGTCATCTGGGTTCAAGCTAAACAGTTGAGAGAACTCACTGCCACCCGCGTCCATAGCAAAGGTGACAAGATTGCTACCGGGGCGACGCGTTGCCGCACCTACAGGCTCATCTTCGAAGGTCAACTGCTGTCGAGCCATTCCGGGACCAGCGACGCGGTGGATCTGAGCCGTATTTCCAAATCGGGTTCGCACAAATAGTGCATCGCCAGACTCGGTCCAATCGATCAGTGAAGCCGAGCGCGTCTCAAGGTAACGCGACATGCGCTGACCAATCTCGTCAGGGATCGCTGGAATGCCCTCCAGTATAAGATTGCCACTATTGAGCGTTCGCACCTCCACTTCCTGATTCGTTTCCGCGGACACGGTGCCCATTGCTAGACCAAATACCAGAGATACGGACACCTGACAGAATGAATGCTTCATGAGACCTCCACTGTTTCAACGTGACGACTTACCGGCCCAGGGACGATTACAACCAAAGCGCTCGGCAACCGCAAATGCGGAGGTCGCTGCGCTCTCGAGAAGCGGTATTCCATCACTTGCGTAGGAACCGCAAAACCACACGCGACGCGTCGGTCGGTCATGGATCTCGCCCAGTGTCCGGCGAGCTTTCAGACTCGCGGCATCAAGAACCGGCCGCTCGAAAGTGGCCTCACCGAGAATAGACTCACGTTCGGGTTCGATGATCGGATTCCAGGACTGAAATACCGGCGACACTCCGGGCAACTTCTGGATTGCATTCAGCCAAATCGTCGCCATCGGGGTACTGGATTCGTCCTCGAGAAGAAAGTTGACCGGAGCCCATCCTCTTGCGTCACCTTTCGGCGCGAGTCGCGAATCCCGATGAACGACAACGCGACTTGGCTCATAACGGAAAGCACCCAAAACATCGCGCTCGATCTCCGATGGATCGGTCAGCATCTTCATAGCTTGGTTAGCTTGTGTAGCCAGAACAACGTGATCGAACTCCATCGTGTCGCCTTCGACCCGCACCCACGCACCCGTATCCGAAACGCCAACCTCATACACCGGTGCGTTAAGACGCACGCTCTGCACGCCATCGGTTAACACGCCGACTACCGCCTGTGTGCCGTCGGTTACTCGCTGCACAGAGGAGAACAACAAGCCACTATTGAGGTACTCCAGAACCGTTCTCGCCGGATACTTCTTGATGCTTTCGTGACTGCAGGTGCAGATACCTGCGAATGCCGGCAACAAGAACCGCCGCGCGAATGATCGGGAGTACCCTCGAGCGTCAAGAAAATCCTCGAGCGTCAATTCATCGTCGATACCACGATCAATTTCTAGACCCAGCCGATGGAAGAACCGAAGACTGTCTAGTCCAATACGAAACGCTGTCCGATTCAGAGATCGTCGTCCCTTGAGGAATGGCACCGACAGCGTTCCCAACCTGTAGTTGTGGTAGTGGAAATACGTCTCCCCGTTTAGTTCACCGAAGGAAGCTGAGTAATTGATCGGTGAAAACTCAATGCCTAACTCGTTATAGAGCGCCGTAAGGTTCGGGTAGAAACCGTCAAAAAACACCCTCAACGGTACATCAACGCGTGCTTGACCCTCACCGAAGTCAATATCCAGGGAATGCGCATCCATTCCGAGGTAAGGGCTCTTCTCAAACAACGTCACATCGTGTTTCTGACTTAATGCCCAGGCTGCACTCAGCCCACCGATACCGCTACCAACGATCGCTACCTTCATCACTCGGTACCCGTCGCCAATACCGTCAACCAGGTGCCAAGAAACCAGACCTGGCTTGCCGAGGCCAGGTTTACGAACGCCTTGCACCGGGCGAAATTCGAGACATCCGCATTACCGATCAGTCCGCTGAAAGCGACGAACATCAGAACGACTATGGCCGGCAACGAGACAGCACACCGAACAGAGAACGATGGACTATCGAGCAGGAAAAGGTAGCCAAGAAAGACAAAACCTGATGTCACTACAACGACCCAACGAGCAAAGCGCTGACCATAGCGAACCGGTAGGGTCCTCTTGTTGCCTTTTTTGTCAGATTCGTAGTCGGGTAGCGCAGTCACAATATTGCTGGCAAAAAAGACAAAGAACAGCAGTATCGCCGCCAGCCAATAGAAACCTGCCAGAGAACCTGCTTGCAGGTAGTAGCCGATCAGCGGTAGCAGAACACCGCAGCCTAGCCCTTGGAGTATTTCTCCACGGCCTCGGTAAGACAAATGCAATGGGTCGCGATCATAGGCCCAGGAAAGTACCACCGCGGCAACCAACCCAACTGCCATGAGCGGTCGTTCCTGACTGACGCCGAGGTATACAACAAACCCGATGAGCAACAGCAGTACTAAACGTGCCCCAACCAACAACTGGTGCCGTCGGAGCCGGCCCTCCGGCAACACCCGCGAACCGCTGGACAGCCAGTACTGCGTGCTCGTCTTGTCAATTGCTGCATCGGCATGGTCATTCGTATACAGAAGGTAGATCTGAAACAGCACACCGAACACTGCTGCGTGTACAAATGCGGTCCATGCGAACTGCCCATTTTCCGCGTAGGACAACCCTTGTCCGAGAGACAACGGCATCAAAATCATGGGTATGGCCAATGGCCGTGCAGCCTGAATCCACGGCTGAACTCGATTTCGCATTCTCAGCCGTCTAGTCCATATACTCGGATCGCATTTTCAGATAGAAAACGACGCTCGGTTTTGGCATCAAGACCTAGACTATCCAACCCGTCCAGCGCCTGACTCGCGGTAATCATGGGATAGTTCGAAGCGAATAGCACCTTGTCTCTGCCGTGTGATTTCAGATAACGGATCAATTCCGGTGGATAGCGACGCGCGGTATAGGCAGAGGTATCAATGAAAATATTGGGGTGCTTTGTCGCCACCGCAACAGCTTCTTCGGTCCACGGATAACCGATGTGACCAGCCACAATGGTCAGGTCAGGGAAGTCCAGGGCCACCCTATCCAGGTAGATTGGTCTTCCTACCTCGGAAGATCGTAATGGTCCCGTATGGCCAATCTGGGTACAAAACGGAACACCTAGGTCGCAACAGACCGTATAGACCGGATAGAACAATGGGTCGGTCGGCGGCCGCTCCCATAACCAGGGCAGCACACGGATCCCCACAAAACCGAATTCATCTACGCAGCGTCGGATTTCATCGATCGCACGCATCGGACGGCTGATGTCGACAGACCCCACTCCTGCCAAACGTTCAGGATACTCGTCGACAAACGACGCAACCTCCTCGTTGGAGATCATTGTGTTACCCGGAGCGACCCACGCCGAAATCACGGATTTTGAAACACCCGCAGCGTCCATTTCTGCGATGGTCGTCGCTACAGGCAACGCTTCTGTTGGCGCGCTTGTGCCTGTCCATCGTCGCAGAGACTCGAACATCTCATCCTGAGCATGTCGAAGTGTGGGGTGTTGTGCCCATGCATCAATGATCATTGAATAGATACCCTACTGCTTATCGGTTCGGGCACGTTGGAACACCACGTTTCGGATGCGGCCACGATCGACGACCAGCGCCTCCGCGTACCCCGAATCGTCAAAAACCACGCGAAACCGATACGCGTTCCATGCAAGGTAGTTCTTTCCAACCAACGTCGCCTCGCGGCGGCGTCCATTCTTGATCATGGCGAACGCGTCGCCATCAAGATATTCAAGGGTGATCTCTGTGTCTGTTTCGCTGTTGACAAACGTGCCCTGCAATCGCTGACGGTAGTCCTCACCGACAGGTGTCTCCGTTAACGGGGTTGCAAACTGCGGCGCCTGGAACGGTGCGTATATCCCGAAACTTCGCAGACCATCGGCGGCCTCAAACAATGCGAGCTTGAGATCAGGGTTGGATTCATAGTGGAACAGATTGCCGCGCTCTGGAACCATTCGCACCGGCTCTGCACCACTGATTTCACGGAACAGATCACCATCCCGGACAACTAGCCGAATAAAGGTTCCGGAATCCAACTCGTACAGACCCGCGAAACGTTCGATCGCAACGGATGATCCGACTTCAGCCGGCTCCGGCGGATACGATGTTTCAGAGGGCAACTGTCCTTCGAATACGACGCTTGCGACTCGTTGGCCAAGCCCTACAACATCAATCGCGCCCGAGTTCGCCATAACCACAATGGACGCCTCTAGAGACGGAAACCTCAGAGTGTAGGCGTTGTATCCGCCGGTACTTCCGATATGAAAAGTGGTCGCAAGCCCACGAAAATTACCGAACTCAAGCCCATACCCATAGTCATCTGTCGCTGAAACACCATCGATGGGTTGTTGGCTTCGTGCTATCAGGTCGCTCTGCAAAGTCGACTCACCGCCCCACACTTGCGCTTCCCATGCGAGCTGGTCCTTAAGCGTCGTATACAAGAACCCATCCCCAAAGGTGTTAGCAATAGACGGGTCTTCGAGCCAGCCTGACCATTTCCCATACGCACGGGCTACGTTCGGGACAACTTCACCATATCGACGGCGAACGACCGTGCCGTCCATTTCCAGTCGAGCAAAAAACGCATTGGCGTATTCATTGAAGCGCGTCTCTGATATCGCCTCAATGACCTCTGCCAGCAGAATGTAATTCGAGTTGCTGTACTGATACTCGCTCGCCACTGGAAAATTCAACTCGACCTGACGATTCAACAAGTCCATGGCATCGCCGTTGTCCAACGGCCGCTCATACCATGTCACTCCAGTCATCGCGATCAGATCATAGAGATCACGTACGCCACTCGTATGCGTAAGCAAGCTTTTCACCGAAATGGGCTGAGCAATCCCGGGCATTGCCTCGGGCAGGTACTCGCGAAAATCCGCGTCAAGGTCGATCAACCCCTGTTCGACCAACTCCAGAATCATCAGCGCCGTAAATTGCTTCGCGTTAGAGGCAATATTGAATCTCGAGTTCGCATCAATGGGTGTGGACGATTCGAGATTCGCAAGACCCGCATAGTGCATGAAAGCAATGCGATCGTCCGTGAGCACACCGACAGCAACGCCGGGCGACTCGGGTTCAACGCCTGAATCAATGATTTCGATGAGCGCATTCTCGTATTTGAACTGCGCGTCTGCAGATACCGATACCAGAAGCAGCAAAGCTGTCAGTATTCTTGTCACCAATGCCATGCCTTCCCCCAGGCGGTTGTGTTTGTTCTATATCGTTTTTGCCTCGAGAAACGTCTCAGCCAGGCCGAATATATGTTCACGTCGATCATCCGAGATTCGGTCGAGCGCGCGCGGCATTAGCGCGAGCCTCGGGTTTCCTGCGAAAAACTCTCGGTGCTTGTCGATAAAGCGCCAGTACAGCCCATCGACCACGTCGCACCATTCTCCTTTAGGGTAATCGCTCATCTTACGCAGGTAGTTGGAACCGCAGATGTAAGGCTTGGTTGCGAAGATGCCGCCGTCACTGAATAGCCCCATTCCGTATACGTTTGGCCCCATGACCCATTCGGACGAATCTACGAACATCTCCATAAACCATCGATGAGCACTCGTCGGTCGAATCTCGCATAGGGTCATGAGATTTCCAAGCACCATCAGACGCGGAATATGGTGTGCCCACCCAAGCGTCTGTGCGGTTCTAATCGCGTCGTCGAGCGGCACAATTCCGGTGCTCGCTTCGTACCAATCGTTAGTGAACTCACGCTCATGTGACCAAAAGTTACTGTGATCTTGCTGCTCGCTAAAATTCTGATAGATACCCCGGATGAACTCGCGCCAGCCGATGACCTGGCGGACAAATCCTTCAACACTCGGCAACGGCACCGACCCGGCTCTTTGGACAACGGCATCCACCACCTCATCAGGCAGGAGTAGTCCCATGTTGATCATCGGACTGAGCACACTGTGAAACACCGTCGATGAGCGCGTTGTCATAGCGTCCTCATAGGGTCCAAACGACTCAAGACGTTGTTCAACAAATTCCGTTAACCATGAACGCGCCTCTTCGCGCGTGGTTGGCCACCAAAACTCGTCGGCCGATCCCGGATGATCTGGAAACTGCTCTTTGACCAGTTTGATCACGCTGGTCACATGCGCATTTTGATTCGCAGCGTCGATCACGGGTGGCTCCACGTTCCGTGGTAGCTTTTTCCGGTTATCTGCATCGTAACTATATTGACCGCCTTCCGGTTCACCGTCGGCATCGATCAGAATATCTAGGCGATGACGCTGCTGTTTGTAGAAATCCCCCATCAGCAACCGCTTCTTGCCATCGATGAATTGCGCGAAACGCTCGCGATCGCACGAAAACATCGGAGAAGAGATAACGGTGTGAGTGAACCCCTCGGCGGTCGCCATCGCTTCCACTCTCGCTTCGAACGGCTTGTCCTCGATCTCGAAGTGGATCAGTTCCGTCGAGCCCGCTTCATGCATCGCACGCTTCAAGCGCGCCTCGTAGGTGTGTTTGCTGTTCACATCAAGCAATTCATAGTGAACCTCAAACCCCGCGGCTCGCAGTTCATCTGCGTAACTTCTCATCGCTGCGAGGAACAACACGATTTTTTGTTGATGATGCCGCTCGTAGGTGCAAAGGCCCATGTCCTCTGCCATGAACACTCGATGCCCTTGATATGCAGCTAAATTTTCGGGTGGGAAAAGTTGATTGCCCAGAATCAAGATCATCGTTCAAAAGCTCCCTTCGACTTCCAGTCGAATCAGCAATCCGAAATCGCGAAAGCGCTCTTCCGTGAAAGCGATATCGTTGGCCGCGCGATCGTTGTAGATGGCTCGCGAAAAATCATTGCCCCGATCGTTCAGGTTCGCCACGCTTCCACGCATGGTCATACCGAATACGTCTTTGTGTTCCACGAACAAGCGACTGAACCCACCGGTTGGTGTGAAGAGACTAATTTCATCGAGGCGAACTGAGGGACGAGATTCGTCGTAGAAAAACTCAAGGCCAGCCGCCCATTGGGTGCCTGGGAAGTCCTGCCTAAGTACAAACTCGAAATCCAGGTAATCATCGTCTGAAATCGGCCGAGAGTTGCCGACCAGAGGGTCGATAACAGACGAGCGAGTGATTGCACCTTCGAAGTCAAGCCTAGCGCCGCTCCAACCCAGAGGGTCAAACAGGAAAGTCAGATTCGTCGAGATCCCGTATCGTTCGGCGGAATCAACATTTCCTGGTGCCTGCCCTCCTCCTTCGATCGGAATCTGATCGACGATGTCCGTAATGTCTTCATAGAATGCACTGACGGTAACCGAACCGTACTGACCCAGTGATTGCTGCGCCTGCAAGTCCAGAATCCAACTTTGCGGGGGCACCAGGTCCACATTGGAGACGTTCACTCGCTCCTGGTTAACGTTGACAGAAGCAATGAAGTCGAAGAATCGCAGCTGCCCAACACGACGCTCTAGTTGCATCGATACATCCAAGCCATCGTTCGCGGCCCAATTGAGCGACACGAAACCCTTTGGCCGAATAAAGTCTCGTGTCTGACCGAACTCCCCGGACTGGCTGATTTCGGAGTATTCGGCGCCCAACGAGACCTGCAACTGAAGATCAGCACTGAGCAGGCGGCTGTAACTCGCTGTGATCTCCGCGCGATCTTCCTCTACGCGCGAAGACACGCCTGGCAATTCGGCGGGCACGAGCACACCGGTATCGTCTCGAACCCGTAGGCTGCCATCGATATCCAGGAAGTTGTGAGTCCCTTCTACTGCCCACTGCCAATCTCCGCCCAGACCAACATGGGTGTACTCGCCACGCAGCACAGATTCCGCTTCTTCTGCCCGTCGCTTGAAGACCGATCCCGTCGGTGGTCGACCATCCTCAAAATCAAAGCGGACACTCGCCTCGGTCGGGCTATCTTCGTACCGATGCAGGCCGATCAGCTTCAGTCGACCCGGACCGAGCTTGAACTCGTAGTCGCCACCGACTTCGAAGTTGAACTCATCCTCAGACTCTCTGAGGTCCCGTATCTGAGGAACACCGTCCGCCGGATTTCTGCGAGAAATTTCCTCTGCCTCGAAAATGAACCAATTCACCTCCGCCGACAGGTTCATCACATTCCCAGATTCGAAAATGCGCGTCAGTGAACCTGCGATCCCAGGTTGATCAAAGTTATTCCCACCGAATTCATCACGTAGATCCAGTAAATCCCCATCGCCATCGCGAACAAACTCGGGACCGCCAGACCCCGTTGGGTTCTGATCGTTGGCGACCTCTAACGTCCACTCCGTCGCATCGCTACCGCCGGAAAGCGACAGCGAACCATTGCGCCACCTCGACTCTACGCTATCTGTCCGGACTTGCGGTGCGTATGCAAAACGTCCGCTGATGCCGCCGCCGGATCGGGTCACGACGTTCAGGACCTGACCAGACAGCCCACCGATATCCAGGCTTGCGCCGTCAACAACTTCCAACCGCAGCACATCATCGACGGGAATCCTCCCGAGGACGGCTACTGGGCCGTTGGATTTTCCGGAAATACGGCGCCCATTGACCAGAATATTGGTGTCCGCTTGCCCGAACCCACGCTCTGAGTCTCCTTCTTCAATGGGAAAACCAGGCACTTGACGCGCCATATCCAGTGCGGTCCGCGGGGCGAACCGGGCGAACGACTGCGGTTCAAAAACCTCGCGGACCGAGGGGTCATCTGCTGACTGTGCGATCGCGCTTCCGGCGCACAAGAAGGTGCACAAAGTGCCGGCAACGCACGCGCGTCGCCTGAATGTCGAAGGCTGTCGGAGCATCCGGGCATTGTACCGTTTTCGACGCCCGATTCGCGCGACATCACCCCCCAATGAGGTCCGAAAGTCGATCCAGGAGCCGACGGCGGAATGACTTGCCGACTGGTATCTCGTCGCCGGTGGTCAAATGGATAACGCTACGATCCGGATCGATAGTTTGTAGCTGCTCGATCAAGGACTCACGAACAACGAACCCACGGTGAACCTGCACAAATTCAGACTCTGGCAGTGATGCGAACAGTTGCTTCATCGAAGCACGGAGCAAGTGCTTTCCGCCGACGTGGTGGATATCCACATAGTTTCCATTGGCGGCAAGCCAGTGAATGCTCTCAACATCGACCACTCTGACTGAATTCACCGACTTGATCAGAACTCGGCGGATTGGTTTGGAATCCACCATCTCGGACTGAAGCCGTATCACTTCGCCATGCGCAGTGCCATCGGCAATTAGACTCTCTACGCGATTGACGCAGATCGCCATCCTTTCGTCATCGAAAGGTTTCAAGAGGTAATCGATCGCGTAAATTTCGAATGCCGAAACCGCGAACTCAGAATACGCGGTCACAAATACAATTAGCGGGGGTGATTTCAGGGCCAGTAGTTGCCGCGCCAGGTCAAGACCAGTCTCTCCTGGCATTTGGATATCCAGGAATACGACATCCGGCCGACCGTCCGCGACGCCAGCCACCAACCCGTCACCGGATGCGAAAGTGGCTTGAATCCGCCAGTGAGGAAATCGTTCAAGCGCAGACAAGAGATTGCCCCTCGCCATAGCTTCATCGTCAACGACAAAGGCATTAACCGTCATGTGTCACCATTCGTGCAGGAAAGGCGAGCGACACCTCGTAATGTGTTTCGGACGCTTCAGTTTCCAATTGAGTGTGATCGCCAAATCTGTGGCGCATTCTTGTTTCCAGGTTTTGCAAACCTGTTCCAGATTCTTCTGACCTTGTTACATCACCCTCTGGTCTTGAATTTCTGACTTTAAGCATCGCAACACTATCGGACACGACTGCTTCAATCACGATATCGACCACCTCTGGATGTGTGCCCTGATCAATCTCTGCGTGTTGCTCAATGACATGCCGAAAGACGTTCTCAACCAATGGTTGCAGCGTAAAAGGCAAGCAAACGGTGCCGGAAAGATCGCCTGAGAGATTCATGGTCGTCTTGAACCTGCCCTTAAAGCGAAGTGCTTGAAGCTCCAGATAGCTCTCAACAAACTCGACCTCTTCGGCGATGGTTACTGTATCTCGTGATGCATTCGCAATCGTGAATCTCAACAATGCACCAAGCTTTGCTACCGCTCGCACTATCGGAGCACCGTCGTCGCTCACTCGAGCGAGATAGCTGATCGATCCCAGGCTATTGAACAGGAAGTGCGGACTTAGCTGAGCTTGCATCAGCTGCATTTGCTGCTTGGACAAAGCAAGTGCGTCTTCCGCTTGCTGGCGTTGCAATTCGGAGTTTGCGCGCTGCGCTTCACGCGTTCTGTTGCCAAGCACAAGTCCGGCGCATAACGCAAAGGTCAACGCATAGACCACCGCGTAAAAGAAGACAACCGAGCCGCTCGTCGAGCGATATCTCGCCCACCAGTCTGCCCAGGTGCCACCCTCCACCAGAGTTCCGATGGCATAGTCGTAGGAGAAGTACATAGGCAACCATACAAAGACTCCGGTCAGGAACGTGAGACCGAGTGCCTTGGTTGTGAACGGGAAGCGTTGGCGACTGAGAGTCCGTAACAACGCGACCGTCACGACCACCCATGCCGAATAGGAAGCGACGTAGTAGCCGATATCGCTCAGGCTGAATTCGACATCGAGATCGTATTTCACGATATCCGCATAACGCGACAATCCATGGACCACACCGATCGTGATCCACATTCCCCCTATCCAGAAGATGCTCCTCCTGGTCATTGCTCTTCAGTACCTCTCCGACACGCACCGCCAACCGGTTCGCCGATGTCGATGGTAATGCCATTGGTGATGCACCGTCAGGACGTTCGTCCTCACCAGACGGCGGTTTGGTCACAAACCGGTTGTTCGCAGCTGTCAGGTCGGCACATTTCCCATGGTATTCCACAAATCGCCAACTAAAGGGGACAGAGCGATGAAAACACTCAAATGGACGGCGCCAGTACTGATGGCAATTGCAATATGCATATCGAGTATGGCCCACGGAGGACAACCACTTGCGCTAAAAGTCTTCAACATGGATGGTCTGCATGTCGCCGACAACGGACTCATCTACGCGGCTGAAGGCTTCACGGGCGATCGCCTGTTCGTCATTACGCCAGATGGACAGGTGTTTATTCAGGCAAGCGACCTTGCAGGACCTATCGATATTGCCAATGACAGCGAAGGAAATCTGTATGTCAGCAACTTTAATGATGCGACAGTCAGCAAGATTACCCCCGACGGAGAAGTCAGTAAGTTTGCCGATGTGCTGCCAGGGCCCGCTGGTCTCGTCGTCGACTCCAAGGACAACGTGATCGTTTCTCACTATGGCGTGGGGAACGGCGATGGAACCACCCTGCTGAGAATTGCACCGAACGGCGCGGTCGACACATTTTCGACTGGTGGTCTGCTTCTCGCACCCGTAGCAACGGCGATCGATGACGAAGACAACGTCTATGTCGCCAACTTCCAGGAGGGCAGCATCATCAAGATCTCGCCGCAGGGAGATCAGACGCTACTCACCAAGATCGATGCGCCGGACGGATTTGCCATCGGACATATGGCGTTCGCTAAGGATAAGCTCTATGCGACCGCGATTGCCGGTCGGGCAGTGCTCACGATTCGCACGAACGGCAAAGTTCGCGAACGACGCGCGCGGATCGATGAAGGTCGCTTTCCTAACGGTCTGACCTATGACGCGGAGAACGAGACGATTCTGTTCACCTACGGGTTCTCACCGGTTGCTGACATCGAACGCATCCATCTCGGCGACCAGTAGCCTGCCGGAAGCGCTCCCTTGCTGCGAAATCCTGGAGCAGTGAGGGAGCGCGACTTTTAGTTGCGCTCAAACACAACGCGACCATCGACCATGGTCAGGACGATCTGGCCGCCAAGGATTCCCTCCGGGGAGTCACCCGCCAATGCAAACGGATCAATGTCCATCGCGGTGATATCCGCCCATTGACCCACTTCGATCAGGCCGGTTTGATCCTCACGAAAGCTCGCATGCGCCGACCATGACGTGTAAGCACGGATCGCCTCATCGACTGTCATGCGCTGCTCGGGATACCAACCGCCTTCGGGAAGCAGATCCGCATCTTGACGTGTGATCGCTGCGTGCAGCCCGTAAAAAATGCTGTGATCTGAGCCCGGGTTGTCGGAGTTAAATGTGAGTCGCGCACCGGCCTCCCGCAGCGTTCGCCAGGCATAAGCGCCGAGGATGCGTGTTGATCCCAGGCGCTCCTCAGCCCACGCTTTGTCCTCCATCGCATGCGGCGGCTCCATGGAAGCAATCATGTCATACTGCTTCAGTCTGGGAATATCCGAATCCGCAAGCACCTGAGCGTGCTCGATGCGGTGTCGATTGGCGATGGTCTCCGGATACTCAAGAAATACAGCCTCAAGGATATTGATCGCTTCGCGATTGCCAGCATCACCGATCGCGTGGATCGCAATCTGGAATCCCGCACGCATTGCTTCTGCGTTTAATGCCTCATCGAAGCCGTAGTTGCCACCACTAACACCACGGTGACCAGCCATATCTGAATAATCGGCAAGCAGTCTCGCACCGCGCGATCCCAAAGCGCCGTCGTAGTATGCTTTGACGGTCCGTGTGACCAACATGCTATCTGCATCTCGGTCCGGCCCCTTTTTTAACCACCGCCGAATTAACGGCTCATCTCTCAGAGAAAGCATCGCGAAAACGCGGATCGGTAACGCACCCTCTGCCTCCATTGCCTCAAGCGTCAGCATCTGCATCGAATCCAGACCCGCATCATGGATGGCGGTGTAGCCATCTTTTGCCATCTGTTCAAGACCCAGTCGCGCATGGCGACGCAGCGTAGCCCGAGTCGGTACGGGCAGCACCGGATCAAACATGGTGACCGCACGGTTCATGAACAAACCGCTCGGCATTCCTTTCTCGTCGAGTTGCATTTCACCGCCGACAGGCACCACCGAAGATGCGCTCACACCGGCAACCTCCAGGGCTTTCTCATTCACCCACACCGCAAACCCATGCCGCCCGCGAAGCAGTACCGGATGATCGGGAACGGCCTCGCTCAACTCGCGCTTATCCGGATAGTTGTTTGCCCATGCACCCTCATCCCAGCCTCGACCGATAATCCATTCGCCTTTCGGCGTGGATAGTGCACGCCGACGAACTAACTCGACCGCTGTTGCCGCGTCGGGAACATCAATCAGATTGACTTTGTCGAGAAGCGCACCCAATCCAAAAATATGGGTGTGCGAATCGACGAGTCCCGGAAGTACAGTCGCACCGTCGAGATCGATTACGCGGGTTGAGTCACCCGATAGCTTCAGTGCGTCCGAGCTGGAACCCACAAAACGAATAATGCCGTCTTCGATAACAACGGCCTCTGCATCCGGACGCCAGCCGCGCTCATCCAGTGGCGCTTCACTACTGATTTCGCCACTGAGCGAGGGCTCATCCCAACTTAGGGTATACACGCGCGCGTTGGTAAGAATGACGTCAGCTTCCGACCCATCCGTTTGCGCAACATCGGTGCTCGAGACTGTTTCGGAACGACATCCGACGAGTACCACCATGAGTAGCGCCAGCGCCAATTTTCGCAATACTTCATCCATCGACAGATAGTCTCAGATGCCTCGCGAAATTGGTAACGGGAATTGAATCAGGCGCTGTTGTAGGGGTCGTAACCACCGGATGCTTGCACATCCTCGAGCAACTGCAACTCGTCGGAGACTTCTTGCGGTGACAATTCGGGCTTTTCGATCATAACGCGGAGCATTTGCGTAGAAACCAACGACAACTCCTCGAGTTCGTCGACAGACGGACTTTCCTCAGCAGTCCTTAGCGCTTTGGCCAACTCAGTGTCATCCACGACTTCAAAGGATGCGTTGCGTGGGTCGCGGGCGAGTACACCGTTGCCCGTCGCCTCAATATCCTTCAAGCGTTGACGGACTGTTTCCTCATCCTCATCGATGAGCACTTCCAGCATCATGGTGGAAACCAGTTCGAGTTCGACCGACTCGACATCATCAACCCAAACGGTACCACCAACGTCATCGGTGATGACCTTGGGTCTCCGTCTGATTCGAACTGTTCCGGTCAGATCCGGATCCACGAAACACTCCCGACGCTAGAATCAGTGCACGCACACGAAATGGCAGACGAAAGCCTGCCATACGTGTGCTATCGGCACATTCGCCGGATCATTTAGTGCCACCCAACTACCAAAGACGCAAGTCCTGAATAGCAGCGGGTAGACGATGACGCCAGAATTGCTTGCTCGCTGCGGTCGTGAAGGTGGTCACACCCTCCTCTTCGTCCCAGCTCTCACGATCGAGGACAGTAAGCGGCTCAAGACCGGCGGTGGCCAGTTGCTCGTTGATCGACTCCAATCCAGCGCCAAGAAGCTCGTCACCAGAAGCCATAGCTTCCTCGAGCTCATCAGACAGCGTCTCGAGGCGTGCGAACTGAGTGGCCGTTGGGCGACCGTCGTAGCTAGTCACGTTGCCATACAAAGTACCCAAACGCTCACGCAATTGCTCCTCACCCGTGATCATCCCGCCTTTGCTCGAAGACAAGGAAGTGCGCAAAGACTCCAACGACTCCGAGTAAGTGGTTAGCGCCCCACCGAGCGTCTCGTCGGTCGCTTCTGCATAAGCGTTCGACTGGTCACGAATGGATATAAGGTTATCCGAGAGGAAACTCAGGTCATTGATCATTCCGTAGAGATCCAACGCAAGCTGCTGCTGCTGAATCCGGTCATTCTTGGAGTGTGGCGTGCGTGGATCAGCAACCAATTGCACCGTCGACTCGATTTGTTCCTTACCTTTGGTCAAAACGACCCGATATTCGCCCTCGGGCACACGCGGGCCCATGAAACCCGGCACGAGATTGGTGGCGGGTGGGAACTTCGGTGCCTTGAAACGCATGGGCCACTCAACGCGGTTCAAACCACGACGCTTACCGCCCGGCAGCGTTGTAATCAGCCGATCTTCCGAATCGAACACCTCAATCTTGAGATCCCCGAACAAGTGACGTTTCTTCAGGTAGTAGACAATGGTTGCAGACTGCGGCGGATTGATGCCGACAAAACCGTCATTCGCACCAAACACCTGCAGTTGCGTATTCAAAACCATTGGCGCAGGTCGCGTGTCGAGGATAGCGACGTTGGAATCGATCACTTCCTGAGTGATGCCGCGAAGTGGCGTGATGTCGTCAATCACATAAACACCGCGGCCGTGCGTGCCAATAACAAGATCGTGCTCTGTGGGGTGTACCACCAAGTCATGAACCGCAACACGCGGCAAGTTTTCGGAGAACCGCGTCCAGTTCAACCCCTGGTCCAGGGTGATGTAAAGCCCCTCTTCCGTACCCAGGAACAACAGATCTGCATTGACGGGATCCTGCTTGATCACCCATGCGTAGCCATCGATTCCGTCCGTACTGATCGCTCGCCAGGTGCTGCCGTAGTCTTCCGTCATGAATACATAGGTGTCCATGTCTCCGCGACGATGACCATCAAAAGTGACGAACGCAGTGGACTTGTCGTGCGGACTCGCCTCGACCCGTGATACCCAGGTGCCCGCAGGTACGCCATCGATATTCTCAACCACGTTGTTCCAGTCTTTACCGCCATTACGCGTCAGCTGAACATTACCGTCGTCGGTACCCACCCAGATCACGCGGTGATCGAGCGGTGACTCGCTGATAGAGTAGATCGTCGTGTAGTTCTCGGCGGTCGAGTTATCAATAGTGATACCGCCCGACTCGGCTTGCCGCTGTCCCTGCGGATCATCGGTCGTCAAGTCCGGTGAGATCGCCTCCCACGATTCGCCACGGTCACGACTTCGGAACAGGTACTGAGCTCCGTAGTAGATCGTGCCCGCCTTATTGGGACTCATATGGAATGGCGTATTCCAGTTGAAGCGTAGCCTCTCTTGACCGGGTTCCGGTGCAGGCTGAATTCGTCGGATTTCCGAAGTTTCGGTGTCGACACGCTTGAGTTGGCCGCCCTGATACTCAGAGTAGAGAAAACGCTCATTGCTGGGATCGGGAAATGTCCAGAAACCGTCGCCAAAGCCCACATTCTCCCAGTGGCGGTTCTGCACACCGCCCGGTGCTTGTGAGGGCCCTTTCCATGAGCCGTTGTCTTGCAGACCGCCATAGATGTTGTAGGGCCAGTCAGAGTCCACCGCGACATGGTAGAACTGGCTGACCGGCAGGTTCGCGATGTGACGCCAGTGGAATCCTTTGTCTTCGGAGATATACACGCCGCCGTCTGTGCCAAGAACCACCTGTTGTGGATTGGACGGGTTCACCCAAAGCGCGTGATGGTCAGGGTGAATAGAGACGCTGAAGCCTGCGCCAAACATCGCTGAAAACGTATCGCCACCGTCTGTGCTGACCGTGAGGCTAAAGCCCGGCTTGTAAACGCGATCCTTATCGGAAGGATCAACAACGAGCTCACCGAAATAGAATGGACGCATCTGGACGTTGGTTGAATCGTCCATCTCGCTCCAGGTGTCACCGCCATCATCGGATCGGAACAAGGCGGTGTTCTCGCTTTCGATCGTAGCGAACACACGGTTAGGTTCAGACGGGGCCACCGTCACAGCAATACGACCTTTTTCTGTCTCGGGCAGTCCCTCCGTCAGTAACTCCCAAGTGTCGCCGCCATCGGTGCTTCTATAGAGGCCTGAAGTCTCGCCGCCAGACTCAAAAAAGTCCGGATAGCGCCGGACTTGCCAGAAGCCCGCATAGAGCGTGCCGCCGTCCGGCGTCATCGCAAGGTCAGAGCAACTCGTGGCGTCATCGACCTTGAGTATGTTGTCCCAGGTTGCACCGCCGTCCTGCGAACGGAACACGCCGCGATCACCGCCGGGCGCCCACAGGTGACCAAGTGCACAGACGAAAGCCGTGTCGCTATCGTCCGGATGAACCAGCAATTCAGCGATATGGTCGCTATCCTCAAGTCCGAGGTGTTGCCAATTCTTGCCACCATCGGTTGAGCGATATACACCGTCGCCGGGCGACACTGTGTTTCTTACCCAACTCTCACCGGTGCCGACCCACACAGTTTCCGAGTTACTCGGATCGACTCGAACTGCGCCGATAGACTGCATGTGCTCATCGAACACTGGCTTATAAACGATCCCGCCGTCATCCGACTTCCAGACACCGCCGCTGGCCGCGCCGATGTACAACGTCGTTGCGCCATCCTCTCGGGTGACACCGTCGATAGCGGAAATACGACCGCTCATAACCGCAGGGCCAATACTTCGGGCTGTCAGACCGCCAAACGTTGATGAATCAATTTCAATTGCGGCTTGCGCGCCTGCGGTAAGCAGCAGGGCTGCTAGGCCCGTCTTCACTCGGATCATGGTGAGTCTCCCCAAAAAAACTCGTTGGCGCGTCGCGGAAGTGCGCCGGAACCGGCTCTGCCCATCAAGGGCAGAGCCATGTGACGATTAGTTAGCTTCTTCCGGCATCTCTTCGGTCACCGGCATCGCGAAACGCGCCTCGGTGATGTCGTCGACATTGAGTTCGACGCTCTCGACACTCAAAGCCTGTTGCATTGCGCCGGGACCATCGCCGATCGTGCCGATCATGGAGTGCGCCATGACGATATCGCCGACCTCTTTGTAGTCACCGATGGACTGTGACATCGCCATCTTATTCCCTTGAATGTCCTGAACCCCTTTCGTCAGGAAGGTCAGGCAATATTCAGTATCGAGGTAGTAGGTGGTCTCATCTTCCGAGTCCGCACGAACCACTTTGATCACATGGGCCTCGGTTCCTTCAACGTCTTCGACACCGAGCAGCTCTACGCTATGCCCCTTCTCTTGCCAGTCAACGAAGGGCCCTTCCCACTCAGCCATTTCCTGAATCGACTTCAGTTCATCCTCGACCATGGCCTCTGGCGTGGTCTTGCCCATAAACGGCATGATGGCCCAACCGGTCTCGCCGTCGTAAGCCTGCACCGCGGTCATACCCTGGATCTCAAACTCCATGCGTACGCTGTTGGGTTTCTGGAACTCCATTGTGAAGGGTGCCTGCATTGGCCCCATGGTCATGGTGCCGGTCACGCGGGCCGATTCCACCGCCTTGATGTTCTCAAGACCACCCATCGTCTCAAAGTTGCAAGTTAGAACGTCTTCAAGACTTGCGGCCGAAGCAGCGCCGGTCAAAACCATAGCCACAGAAGCAATCAAAGCACGTTTCATAAGAAATCCCCTGTAAAAAGTCGTGGCCGGAGTCTATCCAAAACCTCCATATGGGCAAACTTGCCCCCAAAACTACAGAGCGTTCGCTGTTATCGCATCAGCATTTTTTCTATATTATTCAATTACTTATAAATACCACATCGCGCCGAACATGGTTCTGTTAATTCTTGCAGGTCGAACCCTGTTTCGAGCGAAGTATGCGCGAATATACGCGAGGCACCGTATGCGCTACCCGACCTTTTTCAGGGATCTGCAATATCTGTTAGACGTTTTTCGACACCGACGCGCAGGTCTTTCTCGCCCTCAAACGCATTCAGCAAAGCGTCCGCGAATGTACCTTCTGCCCAGGCGGTATTTTCGGCAGAAAGGAACTGGATGTAGCGGTCACCACCCTGCGCAAGAATCTCCAAGGTGCCAACGCGATATAGAGCCTCGTCGTCAAGCGGCTTGTTGTCGACGAGTACCTCGAGAACACGGTCGCCCGCCGGGCGTGAACTATCGTAGCGAACCGACAGTCCAGACACCTGCAGCATACCGCGCTCTAGAGTCAGGCCTTGCTCAAGAACTGCCCTCAAGACTGAACCGCGCAGCGTCACGATTGCGATCTTGTCCTCGAACGGAAACGCATCCAGAAGATCAACACGTGTCACCACACCGTCGCCGATGTCTTTGCGCAACGCACCGGACGGCATCAGCCCGATATCCGCTTCGGCGGCGTCACGCACAATGTCAGCAAATAGACTGCCCATCGACGACTCCGCGTTGTAGCGCCGCGTGATGCCTGTTTCGAGGGTCCCCACAGGTTCGTATAGGTCAGCATGCAACTCCCGATAGGCTTCCAGTCGCGCCGCAATCTCCGGATCGGCCGCGAGCTCGTCTGCGTTTACAGTAATCAATCGGCCGCCCTCGAAGTCGACCGCTTTGTCGCTGACCGTAAACTCGGCGACCCCAAGATGCTGACCCTGTCCGTAGGTCTGCATTACGGCAGTGCCGGTTAACGGCTGTATGAGCGCCTCACGAGTGCCTGCATCGGTATGACCGCCGAGAATTAAGTCGATACCGACCACTGAACCGGCAAGCTCGAGATTCGCTTCATTCCCCCGTTGCACCGAAGCGTCTGCTTCATCATCCGTTTGCATGGGCGCCGTCTCACCCTGATGGGTCAGTACGACGATCAGATCGCATTCGGGCCGCAGTTTTCGCACGAGCGCGGGTACCACTTCGACCGGCGGTAGTACGGTGAGCCCGGCGATGTTGGAGGGAATCAACGCGGTCGCGGCATCCTGACCCATGACGCCGATCACGCCAACCCGAATACCCGCGCGCTCAAGAATCACCCAGGGTTGCGCAAACGGGTGGTTGGTATCCTTATAAAACAGGTTTGCGCCGAGCACAGGAAACGCCACACGATTTTTTTGCTCAGCCAGAGTCTGCCAGCCGTACTCGAACTCATGATTACCTATAGCGATCGCGTCGTATCCCATCAACGCCATCAGATCGAAAGACACCGTGCCCTGCGTCCGCTTCGCGAGGGTGCCGGTGAAGATGTCACCGGCATCAAACAAGAAAAAAACCTGCGATTCCGAACGCAGTCGGCGAATCAGCGTAGCGAGCTGAGCGATCCCGCCGATTTGCTCGATGTCATCACGCCAAAAAGCATCGACTGGATCATAGGCACTTTCAATGTCGTTGGTAAATGCAATGACCACTTGCTTCCCGTCAGCCGAGGCTCCACCGACAAGCAATGAAAAAACAAGAAAGAAAACACCAATTCTTAGGAACACGGATTTACCTGCTTATGGTTTCCCAAATGAGTGTACGGTATCGCAATGAATAAGACTTGGCTTTGGTGGAGCAGCGGCAAAGACAGTGCCTGGTCGTTGCATTCACTCAGGTCCGATCCCGAATTCGAAGTGACTGCACTTGTGACGACCATCAATGCGGTCGCCGACCGTGTCGCCATGCATGCAGTAAGACGGACGCTCCTGGAAGCCCAAGGCACCGCGCTGAACCTGCCGATTCGTATCGTCGATCTGCCGTGGCCGTGCCCGAACGGCGCCTACGAGTTGGCTGTCGAGCGTGTCGTGGCTGAAGCGATCGAGCAAGGCGTCACGCATATGGCGTTCGGGGACCTGTTCCTTACTGATATTCGTCGATATCGGGAATCGTTATTGGCAGGCTCCGCCATCAAACCAGTCTTCCCGCTGTGGCGGAGACCTACGTACGAACTCGCTCGAAAAATGCTCGATGGTGGGATCGAGGCATACCTTACCTGTATTGATCCCAAGGTGCTCTCGCCGACTTTCGTGGGGCGTCGCTACGATCAAGCACTGCTGGACGACCTGCCACAAGACGTTGATCACTGTGGCGAGAATGGAGAATTCCACACCTTTGTTACTGACGGACCGGGGTTTAGCCAGTCCATACCGGTCCGTGTGGGAGAGAAGCTCGAGCGCGAGGGTTTCTGGTATGCGGATCTCCTACCCGAGCGCAACGGGACGTGACGGATCCGTAATCCACTCGCTCCACGAACCGGCATAGAGCCGGCCTGCCTCCAGCCCGGCGACTTCACGAGCTAACAGATGGTGACAAGCGGTCACCCCGGAGCCGCACATCATGACCATCTCACCGGTGAGTTCAGTCGCCTCCCACTCTTGCCGGAGCGCTGCCGCACGCTTGAAGTGACCAGACTCAGTTAGATTCTCCGTGAACGGGCGGTTGAAAGCGCCGGGCACATGGCCTGCCACCCGATCGATTGGCTCTGATGCGCCCGAAAACCGGTCGGCGCCACGGGCGTCGATCAAGTGAAAGCGCTTGCGCTCGATGTTTTCTTCGATCGTAGTCGCCTGCACAACCCAGTCATTGTTCACGTCTGCCGGATAATGGCTGACCGATTCTACTGCTCGCACCTCCTGGGTGAGTTCGTACCCCTCGGCGACCCAAGCCGCAAGCCCGCCATCCAGAACGGCGACGTCTTTGTGCCCTAACCATCTCAGAACGAACCAGGCTCTGGCAGCGAACGCACTGTTCACGGCGTCGTACACGACAACAGAGGTCTGCCGTGTCACCCCAAGTCGGCCCAACGTTGCCGAAATGGCATCGATGGCAGGTAGTGGGTGCCTGCCACTGGTCTCATCGATCGGTGCCGAGAGATCGTCTTCCAGATCAATATACAGGGCGCTTGGGATATGCCCTGCCGCGTAGGCCGATCGGCCCGCATTCGGATTCGAAAGCTCAAAGCGACAGTCCAATACGATGAGCGAAGAGTCTGTCAATCGTGTGTACAACTGTGCCGCAGTAATCAACATCGTTTTGCTCACTTACAAGAAATCGGTTCGCGACCGCCTAAGGTAGATCACCTTAGCGGATACCAGCGCTGATGACACAGAGCTGGACCGCGCCAGCGATGCGGCGATTCGCGATCCCGGGTAGTCTAGCGATTGACACAAACGCTTAGGGTAAGAATCCATGTCCATGGATCAAATCATCGAGTTTCTGAAACGATGGTCGGATGAGTCACCGCTGATGGCTGCAGGACTTGGTCTCTTGCTGCTCGCGATCCTCGCGATCATTGTGCACAGGATTACGCGCATACTCCTTGTACAGGGGATGAAGCGACTGGCCGCCCAAACCAAGAGCCATTGGGACGACGAACTGGTCGGCCACGGAATCTTCCGCAATCTCTCCCACGTTATCCCCGCGTTCATCATCTACGCATCTGTCGACTGGTTCGACCGAGTCCCGGTGGAGATCCTGACCATCATCGAGAGAGTCAGCGTGGGATACGGCATTCTCTTCGTTGTGCTTGCCATAGGGGCGTTACTGAATGCGCTTTCGGCGCTGTACCAAAAGCGTCCTGCCGCAAAGGAGCGCCCGCTCAAAGGCTTCTTCCAGATCGCAAAAATCGTCATCTACTGCGTTGGTGCGGTACTCGTTATCGCAGCCGTTTTCGATCGATCACCACTTCTGCTGTTCAGCGGTCTAGGCGCACTTACGGCGGTATTGATCTTGGTGTTCAAGGACACGCTTATGTCATTGGTCGCGAGTGTACAAATCGCAAGCACTGGCATTTTGAGAATCGGCGACTGGGTAGAAATGCCTCAGTATGGTGCTGATGGCGACGTCATTGATATTGCCTTGCATACGGTGAGTGTCCAGAACTGGGACAAGACCGTAACTACGATTCCAACACACCGATTCATTTCGGATTCCTTCCGGAACTGGCGCTTCATGTCCCTGTCGGGCGGCAGACGCATAAAGCGAGCACTCAATATTGACCTTGGCACCGTTCGATTCCTGAGCCCAACCGAGGTCGATCGGTTCCGTGAATTTGCATTGCTCCGCGACTACATCGACGAAAAGCGCGAATCACTTCGTGCGGCAAATGCGGACATTGTCGACGACGGCAACGTCAACGCGCGACGACTGACCAATCTCGGCACCTTTCGGGCATACATGGTGGCTTACCTACGCAGCCATCCCGGCATCAACAAGGCGATGACACAAATTGTCCGCCAATTGGACCCTTCGCCTCATGGTATTCCGCTCGAGCTCTACGCGTTCACGGGTAGCACTGAGTGGGTGGAGCATGAGCGCGTCAAAAGCGATGTCTTCGATCATCTGATCGCCATCGCTCGACACTTTGATCTAAAGGTATTTCAATCACCCACCGGCAACGACATTACCGGCCTGGGCGAGAACCTGCCGAAATCGTAGCGCAGCAGAACTACAGGTCGACCGAGCTTCCGTCACTTCACAAGCAATTGACCTCAGTCAGCAGACTCCCCGGCATCCACCGCAGCGCCGATGACAAGGTATTCGCGCAGCGATTCGGCGAGCAGCCAACCATTGTCTGCATTAGTGAACACCACGAAACCCATGTCGTGTTCCGGATAAACCTCGAACAAGCAACTGAAATTGCCGTTGTGGCCACCGTGTCCGAAAGCAAGACCGAACGGTGAATTCATCATGTGAAAACCCAAACCGTAGCGCGCCGGCCATCCCGGCTTTTCCCCGGGCTCTGCCGGGACCGCGACCTGCGGCTCCAGCATGAGCGCATACGACTCGGCCGACAGCCCCTTCTTAGCAAGTAAACCGATCAGAAAATTCGCGAACGAATTCGCTTCCGTATACATGCTGTAGGCGACGCCGATTTCCGACGGGAAGTCATGCGGGCCTGTCATTCCGGATAGATGTCCTCGGGAAGTCTGTTCGTGCAACTCAGGCGCCTCGGCGAAAAAGGTGCGCGGCGTGAACCCCATAACTTCGACCGTCTCACGTCGCACGATGTCTTCGAGTGGCTCACCCAAAATATGCGAAACGACCCTGCCGAGATATTCAAATCCCTCGCCTGAGTACCCATACTGGATGCCCGGATAGAATTTGATGTCCATCTCCCCGTCATCGTTAGCCCAGCGCCAGTTTGGGAAACCGGTTTGATGTGATAGCACATGACGGGCGGTAATCTTCTCGTAACGCTCGTCATGCGCAATCTCCTCAAACGGGAGATAGGTGTGCAATGGGCGATCCAGATCGATCTCGCCACGCTCAGCCAATCGGTTAACGGTGAACGCGAACACTGTTTTTGTGATCGACGCCGCCTCGAACAATGTGGCTTCCGTCACCCGCTCCCCGCTGTACACGCTCTGCTCCCCATATACCGCGTGGTGGATGACCTCTCCATCTTTCACCAGGGCGAGCGAAACGCCCGGCACTTGGTAGTGATCCATCCAGGCATCCATCGCCTGTTCAAGGCTCGCTTCATCCTTGGCGGAAAAATCAAACAGGGCGCCTTGTGCTGGCATGAGTACGGGCTCATCCACCACGACCAGTTTCATCGAACCGGCATCGGTCACCGCATTGGCCTTTATCGCAATCTCCATCGGCTCTGCGGGCGCGATGACGTCAGGGCGATCACCCACCCAAATGACCTGGTCGACACTGCTGACTTTGTATTGACCGACCGGCAGAGCAAGTTCGTATTCACCTTGATCGTCCGTTCGAACCTGAACCCAAAGCTCTGGATCAGTCATGGATTGCACGCGCAAACGCATGGACCGATCCTCGTCGTCCTCCGACTCAACCGGCATCAAAGCCGTCCCGCGTAACGTGCCAAATTGCGTGTCTTGTCCGACGAGCAGCAAATCCGCGGTACGCCCACCGGCTTGACTCTTACCAAAGCCACGCCCCCACGAGTACAGTGACCCGTCAGTGGTCTCGCCTGGTACGTCGTGATCGACAATCAGGAAATCAAGGCCGATCGTCGCGTTTGCTGCTAGCGGCCTCGGGCTTGTGAACTGCCATTCGTAGATCGTGGTGTCGCCGTCTCTAACCACCGCCACATCTGCCGAATCCCATCCCGCCTCTACGATGTCAGCATCCCAGCTTGTATCGCCGCTCATCATCTCCCGATGCTGATCGATCGCAAGATAGAGCGCGGCTCCGGAGCCGGTTACCGTGTGATTGAAGTCGACATAGGCAATAACAGCGTCGTAGTCGGTCCACTCGCCTGGTGCCTCATCGGGAGAGCCGACATGTACGTCATCGATGACCGTCAACGCCAGATAGACGGTATTCGACTCCAGTCGATAGGCTGCGCGAAATGTTGCGTTGAAGCCCGAATCCGGTGCAACCGGCGAACCATCGCCTTGTCGCTGAACCTGGAAAACAGGCAAGTCTTCCGGCCAGTCATTGAGACGGCCGTCGATTTGAATAGCATCTACGCTATACGCATGGGCGATCTCACCATTGTCGGCACCCGAGTCAAGCGCACAACACAATCCCAGTAAAACAAAGCAAGCTCTACCAACCATTACATCCCCCAGTCGCTGGCGACACCAAACGACGGTAAGACGTGCAAAACGGGTAGATGGTTTAGTAACGACCCTCGGTTCCAAATCCTTGGGTCGTAACCTGTGCGATGCTTTACCTAAATCAATTCGTGCGCATAGATGCGGTCAAGAGAATGGTTCGAGGATCACCGCGTAACGCGGCAATCGTCAAAGCGGTATTCCGGACGTAGAACCGATCGGTGATGTTCTTCAGGCCCAGGTTTAGCGACAACTCTCCCGCGTCTAATTCACGTGTGTAGGTGAGGTTTGCATTATGAATGACGCCCTGTGCTGGAGTGACAACATTCGCAAACGTAAGTGTTGTGAAGTCTACGTTCGCCGCAAGCGTTTCACTTTGGTAGTCCAGCCCGTATCCAAACCGAAGCCCATCAACACCCGTCCAACCCAAATCGAAGTTATTCCACAGTACGGCTCGGTGTAGTGGTACTGCGTTGAACCTTGCGCCGTTTTCAAGCGCCGCCGAGCCCGCATCTACAATCTCGGTATCTGTGTAGGCATAACTCAGGTACATATCCCATCCATCGCCGATCTGACCGGAGACATCCAACTCCAATCCGCGTGCGCGTTGTTCTCCCGATACCTCTGAGACATTGGGAATTCCGGACGCAACGATAATGTCCTCTTTCGAAAGTTCGTATAGCGCAATAGTGGTTGATAGGTCACCGTCAAGGAAACTGCCGCGCCATCCAATTTCAACCTGATTCCCGGTTTCTGGCGTTGTGATTGGGTTACCCACGGTATCCAACGCTGTCGTAAACGGCGCTTTGAAGGACTCTCCATAACTCGCATAGACGTTGTGATTCTCCGAAATGTCGTATACCGCACCGACGCGAGGGATCCATTCATTTTGATCCACTAGATTTCGGAAAGGTCTGGGATTGCCCTGCTCGTCGAGCGATTGAATCGACTCGCTACCGAAGTTGCCGTAACGCACACCAAGCAGCAAATGCAGATTCAGCTCGGGGATATCGATGGAGTCCTGAAGGTTTAGCCCCAGATTATCGAATTGCCACCGATCCCTGTTAAACGGCGGGGAGTCGTAGAAATTGGTGAGGTGGTCATAAGCCACAGGCTCAGGATCAAAAATGTTGACGCTCGGTGGCAGAGTTGCCAAAACCCCAATATTGCCGGTGAACAAAGCTGGCAGAACATTCGTTACTGCATTGAAGTACCCGATATTCAGCATATCGATCTGGGAATAGTTCACACCCGCCACGATCTGATGGCTTATGCCACCGGTATCCACATCCCAGGCAACATGCGCTGCTGCGTAGGTCGCCTCAGATTCACGTTTCTGATCGAAAGCTGAGCGGAAGGCGAGGCCATTTGCCGGATCGGAAATGCCAGGGATCACAAATGGTAGGAACGTTAAATAGCCCGAGTTACCGGTTTCACGGCCACCGTCCTTATAGCCAACCTGGGCTTTCAGCTGCAGTGAATCACTCAGCTGATGATCGATGTGGAGCTGCACACCCGTGCTGTCCTGCTCATCATAGTCCGTGGTGAATCCCAGGTAGGTCTCCTCGGGCAACTCCAGATAGCTACCGTCTTGAAAGACCGTGTTCGTAATCAGCGGATTGCTCTCGTGCTCTACATACTCCGCGATCAAACGTACATCCGTTTGCTCGGTTGGTCGCCACAACAACTGCATCGTTGGGGCAAAGTCGCGAGCATAATCAAAGTCGACAAATCCTTCGGAATCCTCCCAACCGAAGGTAAACCGATACAAAAGCTTGTCATTGCCAAACACCGACCCGGTCGCATCCAATTCAGCGCGGAGCTCGTTGAAGTTGCCAACTGTTGCAGAAACACCATAGCTGGCCTCCGCTTGCGGCTGCTTGTAGATGTAATTGATCACACCGGCCGGATCGCCTGCACCGTAGTACAGCGCGGCAGCCCCTTTAAGCACTTCGATCCGCTCCAGTGCTGACGTGTGAGCGGGTGGCGCCTCACCACTGGACACCGGAACGCCGTTTATCAGAAATCCGGAATCGTCTGCATTCAAGCCGAATCCGCGAATCTGAAACGCAGGCGCATTGCGGTTGTGCAAATGCGAGCGATTGACACTCGCGTTCAATAGGACCGAGTCTTCGAGGGTATCAAATTGAAGATCATCCACTAATGCCTCTGTGACCACCCCAACGTTGAAAGGTGTCTCATCCAGTGAATTTGAGAACAAAGTGGCTGAGCTTGTGTTCTCCACCCGGTAGCGGCTTTGAAAACCAAGCACGACAACCTCTTCAATATCTCGGCGGGCTCCTGCAACCGCATCATCTGATTGCGTCGCCTGAGCGTTTGTTTTCAAGAGAAAACCGCCGGATACCGTTTTCTCGGCAACCAGCCCAGATTCGTCGAGAAGCGCCGCAAGCGCGCCCTCAATATTGTAGCTGCCGTCTATCGGATTGCCGGTCTTGCCGGCAAATAATGCATCGTCACCATAAATGGCGACCCCAAACACGTCCGATAACTCAACGACCGATGCAGATAGTGGTTTCGCATCGATTCTGACAGCGCGCACGGCGTCGCCACTGTCGGATAATTGCGCGGTGGCACTGCTCGCAAGAACGAACAAAGCCAGCATTACCTTTGCAAAATTCTGGCCAAACCAAGACAAGCATCGAGTTACCGTGACACGCATGCGTATTCCCTCTGTATTAGAAATGCGGGGACGAGCGCCCCTATAACTCGAATGACGGGAATCGAAAGGAAAACGACACCCGTCGGGTGAAAAATTTAGTTCCGAGGTTGAATGAGCACGAGTCCGTCCTCCGGTCGCTCGATGCTTACCGGATGAATTGATGCGAGTGCACTGAGGTGTTCCTCGGTATCTGCGCCACGAAATACACCGCTGATTCGCAAATCGGATAGCAAGTGAGTCGGATCTTCAATCTTGATCGTGGCTGCGGAATTTCGATCGAGATCAGCGACAAATTCAGCGATGCTGGCCCCGCGGTAGACCCAACGCTGTTGACGCCACGCACCAACATCGTCGGCACTCGTCGAGACAGGAGACTGCAAACCGTCTTTGCGATTCGCTGCGACAGTGTCACCCGCAACAAGACGCTCCTGCAATCGGGCATCAGACTGGGAATAGTTGGTGGTAAGCGGATAGCTAACATCAACGGTGCCTTCAGCAACGGCCACACGAAACACACCGGCACTATTGCGAACGTCAAACGCTGTACCGACCGCTGTCGCAACCAGGCTGTCAGTTGACACAGAGAAAGGACGGCTTGCGTCCTTAGCTACGTCGAAAAAGCCAAGACCACGCTCCAATATGAGCTGTCGACTCGATGCGAAGTACTTAACCGACAATACCGACTCAGGCCCCAATGACACCGTCGAACCATCCTGAAGGACCACCTGCTGGCTCTCACCCGATACCGTCTCAAAGGTTGCAGCGTAGGTTGGCACCGCTGGACTCGGCGACAATCCGTCGTTCGAACGAATCACAAGTGTCGTTGTGAATGTGAGAATCAACGCGGCAGCAACCGCCAGTCCCGCAAAACCAAACCGACTACTGCGACTCGTGTCGCGTGGCTGACCCTCAGCGACATCGGACATTGGAAGCAAGTCGTTATCGATGTCTGCCCGGGAAAGGTGTCCAAAAGCCTGCACTGCTGTCAGAGCACGGTCGTAGGCATCAGCGTGCTGAGGATCTTGAGCTAACCACTGACGAAAACGCCACTGATCAAAAGCAGACCCACCGGCTTCCTCCAATCTGAGCACCCAAGCGTGTGCCTCCCTCAGCGACTGCTCTACGTTTTGCTCCGATTGCCTAGACATTTTGCGCTTTCCCCTGGAGATTCAAGCAGCTGATAGTTCAACTCAGCATCCGCCTTGCTGACATGCTTTGCTGCCGCCGTCCGCCCGATTCCCAGCCTACGGCCCACCTCGTCCATTGTGAGCCCATCTATGCGTCGAAGAATGAACGCGGTTCGGCGACGCTCTGGCATACAACGGAGTACTTCGTTGATCACTTTCAACTGCGCTCTTGCATCAATGACGGTTTCCGGTGAGCAATTGTCACCTCTGAGAGGAAAGAAAAGCTGCTCAACCTCAAAGTCATAGCGATTCCGGACCTGCGCCGACTTACGGATATCAATTGTGAGATTTCGAGCTGTTCTCCAGAGGAAGGCTCTGAGGTTACCCACTAGCGATAACTGCGGATGCTCGAAAACACGCCTGAAGGACTCTTGAGCAACATCCGTGGGATCCGGTGGCCCTTCCCCGAAGCGCGCTCTGATGCCCGTAACCAGCTCATCGAAATACTCCTCGTAGACTGCACTCACACGCGCCTTCTGGTCGTCAGATACGATTGACGGTTTGTGGGCGGCGGAGTCGCGCTTGAGCACGCTGGCAGATTGTGAGGACGAGTCGGCCATCGAGATCCGGTATCGATTCCATCAGACACCGACGCCTCGAGCTGCACAAACACGCTGTTTCGAAGGGTCTGACTAGCAGGTTTGGCCGGACGCGGTCGGTACAACAGCCAAATGAGAACGAGTTTCATTAACTATAGACAAGAACCCCGTCATTTCAAGTTGTAATTACCGCTCGCTAGTCGCTCCCGATAAATCCACCGGATTGTCGCGCCCACAAGTCGGCATAGACACCGCCCTCAGCGACCAGCTCAGCATGTGTCCCCATTTCCACGATGCTCCCTTCGTCCATCACGACCAATCGATCCAGCGAGGCGATCGTCGATAGTCGGTGCGCAATGGCGATCACGGTCTTGCCCGCCATCAACTCGAACAAGCTCTCCTGAATCGCTGCCTCGACCTCCGAATCCAGCGCTGAGGTCGCCTCGTCGAGGATCAGGATGGGTGCGTCCTTCAGGAATACACGCGCGATTGCAATGCGTTGCCGCTGACCGCCAGACAATTTGACGCCACGCTCCCCCACGAATGCATCAAGCCCGCGCCGGCCATTACGATCCTCGATCGACTCAACAAACTCCCACGCCTTGGCGCGCTCTGCCGCCCGAATGATCTGGTCATCCGAAACCTCTGGTCGCGAGTAGGCAATGTTCTCTCTAATCGATCGGTGCAATAGCGAGGTGTCCTGGGTCACCACGCCGATCTGACTGCGAAGCGAGTCTTGGGACACGGTCGCGATATCGGTGCCATCCACACGAATCGCGCCACCCTCAAGGTCGTAAAAACGCAGGAGCACGTTTGTCAGTGTCGTCTTGCCCGCACCCGATCGTCCCACTAGTCCGATCTTTTCGCCGGGATCTATTCGCAAAGAGAGGTTCTCTATCGCACCAGAGCCCTTGCCATAGTGGAATCGAACCCGATCGAATTCGATCGCACCCTTGTCTACCGCCAACGAGGATGCTTCTGGTTGATCGACGACTTGACGTTCGCGAGCCATCATAGACGCACCATCGTGCACAACGCCGATGTTCTCGAACAACGAGGACAACTCCCACATGATCCACTGCGACATGCCGTTGAGTCTCAGAGCGAGTGCAATCGCAATCGCAATGGCCCCGATCGAAACGCTTTCCTGGAGCCACAGCCAAATCGACAGCGCAGAAATTCCAAATACCAGAATCACATTGTTCAGATAGACACAGCTCTGCATGAGCGTCACAAGGCGCATTTGCTCGTGCACGGTGGTAAGGAATGAATCCATCCCCTCCTTCGCATACTTGGCCTCGCGACCGGCGTGGGAGAACAACTTCACCGTCATGATGTTGGTGTAACTGTCGACAATTCTCCCGGTCATGATCGAACGCGCGTCTGCCTGACGCTGGCTGACAACGGAAAGTCTCGGCACAAAAAACCGAACCGCAGTCGCGTAGATCAACAGCCAAGCGACCAACGGCAGTGCAAGGCGCAGATCTGACTGCGCAACCATTACGACAACGGATACAAAATAGACCAACACGTAGACAAGCACATCCGTCACTTTCATTACGGTTTCGCGAACCGCGAGTGCCGTCTGCATCACCTTCGTCGCCACACGTCCAGCAAACTCGTCAGCAAAGAAAGCAAGACTCTGACCAAGCAGATAACGGTGCATTTGCCAGCGACCGATCATCGGGTAATTTCCGAGCAACGTCTGGTGAATGATCAGTGACTGGGCGACCACCGCCGCCGGCAGAATGACCAACAAGAACAGTCCCATCAACCAAAGTCGACCGCCCTCGCGTGCGAGAAAATCGACTCGATCGGCCGTGGATAGCCAGTCCACCAAGGACCCAAGAAAACCGAACAGCGCGACTTCGCCGATTGCGATGAAGGCGCTTAGCCCCGCCATCAGAACAATCCAGCCAATCACCGGTCGGGTGTAGCTCCAACAAAAGCCCAATAGTGCGCGAGGCGGTGCCTCCGGGTGCTCCGCCGGATAGGGGTCGATTCTGGACTCAAAGAACCGAAACACTACTTCAAGGCTCCACTTCACTATTTTCGAGCTGCTTTACAGCAAGGTCACGCAACCGGTTGGCTTCTTCTTGAAACCTGCTATGAGAATTCGACGCGATGACGTCGAGCGTCGCTATCGCTTCAACAAAGTTTCTTTCTCGGACAAATTGTTGCGCTAGCAGCAAACGCAGACCATCGTCATAGGGTGCCAAATATAGAGCGCGTTTAAGACGCTCTACAGCTTCAGATGAAGGTGGATCCCCCCGACGAAGAAAACCCAGGTAAAACTCGCGCAAGAAGACTGGATGGTCCGGCGCAAACTCGAGATGCTCGTCGAGTACACGCGATACCTGCGACCAGCTATCGGACGACTGATCCTGCATCGCGAGTTCGGTGTATGCATAACTTCTGTATATCCGCGCACGAACACTCCGCGGATCAATTTCTAGCGCTCGATCAGCCGCGTCGAGCGTACCCTGAAAATCATCAACGTCGAAACGTGCCTCGGCGAGCACCTCCCATACCGGCGCGCTCTCAGCGTACTTGCTGGCGACGCTCTCGGCCTCCTGAACTACTTCGACGGCCTCAACTTCGTCGACTCCTCGCTCCGAACGCAGTCTCGCGGGCAGAATCGCAGCTTCCGCGCTCGTCAGCTTTCGAACAGAAATGTCGCTGATTACAAAACGGTCAGCGCTGACCAGTAACGCATTGAGACGGTTTTGATTGAGGTATGCATACATTTCCTTCTGAAGCTGCCAAAGATCTCCAAATGCTTCCTGCGCAGCTGCAGTGTCAGGGATATCACTTTTCAGCAACTCCAAATATTTGCGCAGCTGCCCTTTGCGTTCCGCAGCAAATTGCAAATAGTGGAAAAGCAACCAACTTTGCCCGTAAAACGAATCGTACACCTTCTTCTTTCGCCACTTCCGGTAGCGTTGCGTATCCAGAAGAATCTCTATGGGCACCTGCCGCGACACTTGTAACTCATAAAATCGCTCCTTGGCGGGACGACCAAAGATGACACCGCCTTCCTTATCAAACGCCGCTGCAGAGTAGAACTCCGCAAACCCTTCGGAGAACCAGAGAGGATAGGCAGTGTTTGCAAGATTGAACATGAAGTGATGAGCGTATTCGTGGAAGAGCGATGCCTCGTTACCCTCAACGGCGAACTTGCCCACGTCGAGTTTTTGGGCGAACGCCACTGAGCGACCGGCACGCGGTATGTAGAAGGCACCAATGTACTGACCATCCTCCCCGTAGAGCTTGCGCATCTCCTTCGCATTCTTGACGACGAAAATCGTCAGCCTATTGAGTCGCCCCAGTTTCGCGCACTCGTTCAAACCAAAGCGTAAACTCAAGCCACAGTGGTAGCGCTCAAGCCGCTCTGCCTGTTTGCGAATCGTCCCCTCACGAGCATTTGCGTAGATTACGAAGTTATCGGTTTCAGCAACGCGCCAAGCTGCAGAAGCGTTGCTCGTCCCCCCCAAAAACAGAATGAGCACGCAGAGCTTTAGCACCCTCGCTGAGCCAATCAAGACACCTATCACTTCAGGATATCCGCTTGCACACCGGTCATTTCCCAAACAGCCAGGCTCATCGGAATACTGTCAATGCGATTCATCTCATCGAAGAACTCGGCCATGACGAACTCCCGTCCGTCCTCCTCCCGCCGCTTGGCGTACTCCGCAAGCATTTGCTCAAGGAGGTATTTGCCCGTCACGTAGCTCGTTCCATATCCTGGTTGTCGCAGATACAAATGCTGCTCGAAAATGAGTAGCTCCTTTTCTGTTTTCATCCAGCCGCGCGGCGTCCACTCCATGTGCACACCACCGGCCTCTTCCATAGTCATCTCGTTAGCGTGTGCATAGAGCGAACCGAGCCCTCGGGCAGCGCGCTGCGCCAGAAGAATCCAGACAAGCTCGCGCGATCGAGGGCTGTCATCGTACAAACCGGCATGCATGAACATCTCTTCAACGCCGGTTGCGGCACCTTCACTGCGGCTATCGAAAATGTTGTAGAGCAACGCACCTTGTCGTACGGGGCTCGGGTGGGGCTCTGTGTCCATTCTTGCGAGTTCCCACCAGTGGTAGAAATGCGTATACAACGGCGCTGGGTCGAGGTGCGCTGTGATCCAGAAAAAGTTCCGCGTCTCCTCGGGCACAAAACTACCCAGTCGCTCGAGTAACGCAGGCTCCATGTAATCAGCCACCGTGAGCATTTGTTTCTCTTCGACAAAACGCATGATCCGCCCGACCGCCTCTCTGCCGCGGGCTTCATACTCTTCTTGGTTCGTGACCGCGACCAAAGGCGGAAGTCCCTGATTGCGTTGCTCCTCAAGCTTCAGTGAAGACCACGCGCGTGCGAGTTCGCGTTCGAGTAGTCGAACTTCATCCTCCCAGGACAAGGGCACCAAGTGCACGTTCTGGAGATACCACGTGTAGTTCTCCTTCCCGATACCAGAAGGTCCGGTCTTTTCGGAGGCCTGAGACTCCAGCCAGGCAACCAGGTCCACTGCCGCCGCTCTGGCCTCGGCAATGGCATTGCGGAGCGCCTCACTGGCGGATTCGGTCAGCTGCGATTCAATGTTATCCAGATCATCGATATCAGAACGGACATCGCGAATTCCTGTGATCCAGAGATCTCGGGCATTGCCCGTCAGGTTCTTTTTCGCCTGCGCGAACAACGGGGGAATTACCGCCAGCTCTCGAGCTAATCGAGCTTCCGCAGCTTCGCTAAGAGGAAACTCGTACTGCCAGAGTTCGACCACCGCGTGATGCGTCGGACCCTCATGCGCAGGAACGTCGCTACGATACGTCCAAATGGTGTTGTAGAACGCAGGATCACGCGCCCAGGGCATCAGGACACGACGGTTGAAGTCATAGCCGTTCATCTCAGCACGCACGAGATGCCAGTCAACCTGTTCACTGACAGGCCAACCCGCGATTTCCATGCCGTTCAGCGTTGCACGAAGCGCTTCGAACTCTGCCTGGCGGCGTTGAAACTGGGTTTGTGTGTAGTCAGGAGCGCCCTGTAGCAGGGGTGGCTGCTCGAACGCACGCCAGCGCTCGAAGAGCGCGACCAGATCAGCATGCTCATCTGCAATAGCGCATGAAGAGAGCACTAGCAAGGGAATCAATCGCTTCAGCATCTGCAACCTCCATTAGGAATGCCTGCGAGCCTACCAGAGAAAACTAGCGCGGGAGATTCGAACTTTCGTTCGGCAAAACCTTCCGCACGCCAATACAAAATCTCTACCCTCATTTGGTGGGCAACAAGGAGCTGAATCATGAAACGTTTCTGCAATATTTTGTTCGTCACCGACTTCAGCGCGCCCTACGAGGCTGCGCTTGCACAAGCTTTTGAACTTGCCAGTAACAATCAGGCAAGACTGACTGTGGTTGGCGTCATCGATGCAAACGAGCACGAGAAATTCGAACACCTCAACGGTACGAGTCCACTATTGAGAGCGATGGTGAATCGGCGTACAGAAGAGCTGAAGGCCATGGTTGCTCAAAAGCCCGAGGGTATCGACTCTGTCCACTGTGAAGTACTGCTCGGTAAACCCTTCATGGAGATTATCCGTGAAGTTTTGCTATCAGACCGGGACTTGGTGATCAAAGCGGTAGAACCAATTGAAGGATTGGCGCGACTATTTCTCGGCACGGACTTGAAGCTACTCCGGAAGTGCCCTTGTCCGGTGTGGCTCATCAAGTCCACGCAACAGACTGCATTTCGCGAAGTGATTGCGGCGCTGGACTACGACCCCGAGAACCCGGAAGTTGATGCACTAAACGCGCAGGTCTTGGAGATAGCAGCCTCCGTCGCGCTGTCCGGATTCTCCGAACTGCACGTCGTTCACACCTGGATGTTGAGACATGAGAGCTTCATGCGTTCTCCACGGAGCGGCATGTCGACCTACGACGTTGATGCATTGTTGCTACAGGAGCATTCGACTCGCCAAGACTGGATCGACAACTTCGTAGCGTCGCACTGTGCGAGCGACAAGAACGTCGGCGAGTACTTGAACCCCACCGTACACCTTATTCAAGGCAACCCGGGGCAACGAGTCCCAGAACTCGCCCGGGAGCTCGGTGCCGAGTTAGTGGTCATGGGAACCGTCGCCAGAACCGGTATCCCCGGAATCGTCATCGGCAACACCGCAGAAACGATCTTGGGGCAGCTATCCTGTTCAGTGTTGACCATCAAACCGGAAGGTTTCGTGAGTCCGGTGACCCTATAGTCGCCTACTCGAACGCCGCACCCGACGCGACCAATTGATCCACCTCAGCATCCGAGAAACCGATTTCAATCAGTAACGCTCTGGTATCGCTCCCCTCTGGGCGCGGTGGTGCCGGTGTCGCTGGTTTTGATTCAGAGAATCGTGGTGTGGGCGCGGGTTGAACAATCCCACCCACCTCAACGTAGGTACCGCGGCCGCGATTGTGCGGATGCTCGTGTGCTTCCTCAAAGCTATAAACCGGCGCAAAACAAACGTCCGAGCCTTCAAGCAACTCAGACCATTCTGCGCGAGTTCTGCTCAAGAAAACCTGCTCCAGCACTTCGCGCATTTCAGGCCAGCGCCTACTGTCATGCTGATTCGAGAATAGCTCCGGATCCAAGTTGAGACGTTCAACCAAGAGGGCAAAAAATTGCGGCTCCAGCGAACCGATCGAAACAAACTCACCGTCTGCGGTGCGATAAACGTCGTAAAACGGTGCCGCACCATCGAGCAGGTTGGAGGACCGGTTGGCACTCCATACGCCGAGTGATCCTAGTGTATGGAACAGTGACATCAAGTGCGCTGCGCCATCAGTAATCGCAGCGTCGACCACTTGCCCTCTGCCCGATGTGCGTGCTTCCAGCAAAGCGGCAAGCATGCCGATTATCAGGAACAGGCTGCCGCCGGCGTAATCACCAATCAGATTGAGCGGGATCGTCGGCTTTGGTGCACCCCCGATTGCGGCAAGTGCGCCGGTCAGCGAAATGTAGTTGATATCGTGACCTGCAGCATCGCGAAGTGGGCCTGTTTGACCCCAACCCGTTACGCGACCAAAGACCAACCGCGGATTGCGCTCCAGACACTCTTCTGGACCGAAGCCGAGCTTTTCGGCGACGCCGGGTCTAAAGCCTTCCAATAGTGCATCCGACGCTTCAACCAGTTTCAGCAACGCTTCCACACCTTCCGGTGACTTGAGGTTCAGCGCTATGGAGCGCTTGCCCCGCATATGCGTATCCGCTGCGGCTGGCGGCGCCAGACCGCCCGGCGAAGCCGAGCGCTCGACAACGATGACCTCGGCACCAAGATCCGCGAGCACCATGCCTGCGTAGGGTCCTGGTCCGATCCCTCTTACTTCGATGACCCGTAGCCCAGCCAATGGTCCAGCCATCACACAAACCTCAGGTGCTTATTCATCGGAAGCTCCCGAATCCGTTTACCGGTTGCCGCAAAAACCGCGTTGGCAAGCGCAGGCGCAGCAGGTGGTAATCCGGGCTCACCCACTCCTCGTATCTTGTCACCATTTTCAAGAATTCGGACCGCAAAATTGGGGGATTGATGGATTCGAATACCGTCAGATTGGTGGAAGTTAGTCTGATCCACTTTGCCCTCGGTCACTGTAATTTCACCGCTAATTGCAGCAGAAAGGCCAAAGTTCATACCGCCCTGCAGCTGCGCCTCGATATTTCGTGGATCCAAGGCGATGCCAACATCGGCGGCAATCCATGCATTGAGCAGACGCACGCGACCGTCATCAACCGCCACTTCAATTACTTGAGCGACCGGCACACCAAACGACAACACGAACGCCAGACCAAGACCATGCCCCTCGGGACGTACCGAGCCCCATTCGGACATCTCGGCTACCGCTTCGATCACCCTTCGACTGGGTACATGATCAATGTGCGCAAGGCGAACTTCCAACGGATCCAGACCCACACTGTTGGCAAGCTCGTCGATCATCGATTCTTGAAAGAACCCATTTTGTGAGTTCCCGACGGATCGCCAGGAGGTAATCGGAATCATGACTTCCGGGCGATATCCGGTGACACGATAGTTCGCAAAGTTGTAAGGCTGATCCCACGCGCCCTGTACAATGGTCATGTCCGAACCCAGTACAGGCAACCCCAGACGACCCAATTGGGACTCCATCACCGAGGGTGCAGAAACTTTGATATCGAGCGCCGAGATGCCCCTCGAGTCGATCGCCCCCCGAAATCTTGCAACGGCGGCCGGTCGGTACTGATCGTGCGTCATATCCTCTTCACGTGACCAGACCACATTGACTGGTGTGCCAGGTATAGCCACGGCCGCATGCACCGCATGCTGGATAAAATCCATTTCTGCACGACGACCAAAACCGCCGCCCATATAGGTGGTATGGATGTGCACGTTTGCTTCGTCGATGTCTGCGATTGCCGCTGCATCCTGCCGAGCCTGCGTCGGATTTTGATTGCCCGCCCAAACGTCTAACCGGTTGGCACGAAGCCACGCTGTTGCATTCATCGGCTCCATCGTCGCGTGCGCCAACAAGGGAACGCGATACTCACCGCTAACAACATCCACCTCGAGCAACGCCGCATCGACCTCACCGTCATCGCGCATTCGGCTGTCTTCAAGGTCATCGTCGATCGCCGCTGCAGTCTGCTCCAACATGGTCTGAGAGGACTCCGGGTACGTGGGTTCAGACCATTCAAACTTCACGGCATCCGCCGCCTTGAACGCACGCCAGGTGTTATTGGCGACGATGATCACGCCGTCATTCAACGCCACGGTAGCCTCGACACCAGGCATCGCCAACGCCTCTGACGCATCAAATCCGATCATTTCTGAACCGAGATGCGGATTGCGCTTGACCGTCGCAAACCGCATACCGGGTAGTCGCAGATCCATGGCGTACTCAGCTTTGCCTGTGGACTTTACGACCACATCCACACGCGGTTGTGACTTGCCGAGTAAGCGCCAGGACGATTTGGCTTTGAGCTTCGGTTCCGAAGGTGGCTCGAACTTTGCCGCCGCTTCGGCTAGCTCGGTGTAGGCTAATTTGTTGCCATCGGGCAACACGACATTTCCGGATATCGTCTTCAGCGCATCCACCGCGACACCGCTACGTTCACTAGCCGCCTGTAACAGCACATCTCTGGCTGCAGCGCCGGCGACACGCATTTTTGTGTATCCATCCGGAATGGACGCGCTTCCCCCAGTGATCTGCATGCCGAGAAACTTCGCAGGAATCCGGCTAAACCGTCGTGCACGCTCGGCTGAACCACTGTCGTCCGTCATTGCATATGGAAGGCTGTCTTCGACCAGCGCAGCATTGAAATAGGCAGCGGATGCGGGGCCGTGCTCAACCGCGACATCTTTGAGGTCGACATCAAGCTCCTCCGCGACCAGCGCAGCCAAGGTCGTATGGATACCCTGCCCCATTTCCGCACGCGGAGTGATGATCGTGATTCCCGACGCGTCGAGCCGCAGATACGGCGTCAGCGCGACCTCACCTTCCTCCAGCGTCTGGAGGAGTGGATTTGCATACGGTGTCTTGTAGCGCCAGACGCCGAACACTACGCCTCCGGCAACCGCAGCCGAACCAATAAGCAGGGCTCGCCGGGTTAGTGTCTTGCGTTTCGCCATGTTACTCGGCACCCAAGCGTACAGCCGCCGATTTAATCGCAGCCCGAATGCGCGGGTACGCACCACACCGGCACAGATTGCCTCGCATGGCTGCGTCGATCTGTGCATCACTCGGGCTGGGCGAGCGTTCGAGGAGCGCCACAGCCGACATGATCTGCCCCGATTGACAGTATCCGCATTGAGCGACCTGATGCTCAATCCACGCGGATTGAACGGCATGCAGTGCATCCGGTGTGCCCAGACCGGAAATGGTCTTCACTGGCCCATTGACCGCGTTGGCTGGATACGAGCAAGACCGTACCGCTTTCCCATCCACGTGTACGGTGCAGGCACCACACATTGCGATGCCACAGCCGTATTTGGGTCCCGTGATATTCAATTCATCACGCAATACCCACAGCAGAGGCATCCCAGGTTCGACGTCAACCACATGATCAGCGCCGTCAATATTTAGTTCGATTTTCATCGCACCAATTTTACATGCCAACGTCGCAATGCAGCGACAAGACGTGCACAAGTCACCGTTTACAGCGTGAGCTTCTGATAGCCTCATATGCACCTACAATCATCGGAGTCGTGCATGGGGAGCTACCGAATCCGACAATGGCTCACAATCAGCCTTAGTATGCTTGTGATTTCCGCTTGTGGTGGCGGCGGTGGCGGAGGCGCATCGAACCCTGCAACGGTCGTCAATCCTGATATCGCCATTAGCGACTCGACAGCGACCGAGGGGGACTCGGGTACCGTCCTGCTCACTTTTTCGATCTCGGTCTCGGGCACACTGCCTGCAGGCGCAAGCTTTGCTGACGCCAGCGTGGACTACGCCGTTGCGGACGTAACCGCGGAGGCCGGCACCGACTACACCTCGGTGTCCGGCACGCTTCAGATTCCCTCTGGCACGCGAACAGTGTCGATCGACGTACCGGTCATCGGTGACAGTCTTGAGGAAACGGATGAGACACTGACAGTAACGCTGTCGTCCCCGGTTAACGCACGCATCACGCGCACTGTTGCGACCGGCACCATTCGCGACGACGATTCGAGCACCGTTGCGGTTGGGCTCGACACGCGACCCGACAACCAGACCTGTGTCGCCCCAGCAAGGCCTTCCGCGGGCTCAACTGTTGAATTTGTCGATGCCTACCCCGCGATCAGCGATTTCCTGCAGCCCACAAAGCTCCTGCTCGAACCGGGCGCATCGGGTCGTTGGTTTGTGCTGCAAAAAACGGGACAGATTCTGACGTTCGATCCCACTAATGCGAATGCCGCCTCCGAATACCTCGACCTGAACGACACCCGCAGTATTCGCACCAATTCCGAGGGTGGGCTGCTGGGCATGGCGTTTCATCCGGATTACCCAACAACCCCCGAGGTGTTTCTCTCCTACACCATCGAACACAGCGGGCCCAGCATGCGCAGTGTGATTTCACGTTTGGTCCTTGACGACATCACAGCGCCTGGTCCCGGCGTGACGGAGCAGATCATCATCGAAATCGACCAGGATTTCGACAACCATAATGGTGGTGATATTGGATTCGGACCAGACGGTTACTTGTATGTCGGTCTCGGTGACGGTGGCAGTGGCAACGACCCGCGAGCGAGAGCGCAGGACACCACGCGCTTGCTAGGCAGCATGCTGAGACTGGATGTACAAGCGACCGGCAGTGGCTATCAGATTCCTGCAGACAACCCATTCTCTGCAAACCCGCCTTGCGGACCGGGGGCAAATTCACTGGATTGCCCTGAAATCTTTGCCTGGGGTCTTCGAAACCCCTGGCGCTGGGCTTTCGATCCGGAAGGCTCAACGCTGTGGCTCGCTGACGTTGGTCAGGGTGCGCTGGAAGAAGTCAACCAGATTCGTCTGGCCGGCAACTATGGTTGGCGGTGCAAAGAAGGCACGCGGGAAACTGGCAATGCCAGCGATTGCGACCTCTCTACGCTAATCGATCCGGTTACCGAATACGGCCGATCCTTCGGCAACTCGATAACCGGCGGTCAGGTCTATCGGGGCACCGCGATTCCCGATCTGGTCGGTCTCTATGTCTTCGCTGATTACGGCTCGGGCAGAGTGTGGGTCGCGCGACCCGACGGCAGCGGGGGCTTCACCAACGACCAGTTGGCAAATACGAGTTTGAATCCGACGGCGTTTGCATCAGGCCCGGACGGCGAGCTGTACGTCGTGGACATCAATGGCAGCAATGGTCGCGGACGAGTACGTCGTATGCAGCGCGTTGGGGCTGCAACACCCGACACAATTCCCGATCGGCTCTCCGATTCCGGTTGCACACAGCCTGGCAACACGGCGCTGCCCTACTCGGGTTTGCTTGCGTACACGCTGAACGCTCCGTTCTGGTCCGACGGGGCGGACAAGGACCGGTATATCGGTCTGCCCAACAACGAGACCATTGGCATCAATGCCGAAGGCGATTTTGAATTCCCGGTCGGCACCGTGATCGTCAAGAACTTCCGACTGGGTGGAAGACTGATCGAGACGCGGCATCTGATGCGCCATACCGACGGGAGCTGGGCCGGCTACACATATGAGTGGAATGCCGCGCAGACGGATGCAATACGCGTTCAAGGCGGCAAAGTCGCAACTATCGGCTCACAGCAATGGATCTACCCTTCCGAAACCCAGTGTATGCAGTGCCATACGTCAGCGGCCGGATTTGCGCTTGGTCCGGAAATCAATCAACTGAACCGCGATTTCCAATATCCGACGACGGGCCGGACAGCAAACCAGCTGGCAACGATCGAACATGTCCAGATGCTGACTGCACCGTTGCCGGGTTCGGTCGACACGTTGGACGCGCTCGCAGACCCTGCGGACACCGGCCAGTCACTGGAGCGACGGGCACGCGCCTATCTCGATACCAACTGTGCGAGTTGTCACAGGCCAAATGGGCCTGTTCCGACAGACCTCGATCTTCGTGCCGAAACCGCCCTGTCGGCAACAAACGCGTGTGACGTCACACCAACCGCAGGATCGCTCGGCATCGTCGACGCAAGACTCATCGCACCCGGCGATGCCAGTCGCTCAACGATTGTGGATCGAATGCAGCGACGCGATGTACACGGCATGCCACCGGTCGGCTCGAACCTGGTCGACAATGCGGGTGTTACTTTGGTTTCGAACTGGATCGATCAGCTGCAGAGTTGCAACTAGTCGGTGTCCACCGCGCAAACCGTGGATCGGGTGAGAAATCGTCTGCCGGTGCCGTTGTCGAGAGAGAACATGCCACCCATACCGTTGACACAATCAATGATGAGCTCCGTGTGCGCCCACTTCTCATATTGTGCTGCGCTCATATAGAACGGCAAGCCACCGATTTCGCCCAGCTTCACGTCGCTGTCGCCCAGAGGAAAATCCGCACGTGGCAGGCACATCGGTGCGCTACCGTCGCAGCACCCGCCAGACTGATGAAAAATCAGGTCGTCACCATGACGACCCCGAATCTCGGCGATCAGATCCAGAGCACCGGCGGTCGCTGTGACACGACCGCCGGCGTTGTTCAAGGATGAACCATCCAACTCAGAAAAAGCCCATGGCATTCGGATCGTAGGAAACCAGGAGATTCTTGGTCTGTCGATAATGACCGAGCATCATTTTATGATTTTCACGCCCAATACCGGATTGCTTGTAACCGCCAAAGGCCGCATGCGCCGGGTAGTGGTGGTAGCAGTTGGTCCAGACACGACCTGCTTTGATCTCTCGACCCATTCTGAACGCCTTGTTGCCGTCGCGAGTCCAGACGCCTGCACCGAGACCGTAGAGCGTATCGTTGGCAATCGACAAAGCCTCCGCCTCGTCCTTAAAGGTGGTGACCGATACAACCGGACCGAAGATCTCTTCCTGGAAGATCCGCATACTGTTGTCGCCTTTGAACACGGTCGGCTGGATGTAATAGCCACCGGCCATTTCGCCTTCAAACTCCGCGCGACTGCCGCCGATTAGGACTTCTGCGCCTTCGTCACGACCGAGCTGCAAATAGCTGGTGATCTTCTCCATTTGCTCCTGCGAACACTGCGCACCCATCATCGTCGTGCTATCCAGCGGATGGTCCTGCTTGATCGCTTTGACGCGTTCGATCGCGCGCGCGATGAAGTCTTCATAGATCGACTCCTGAATCAACGCACGGCTTGGGCAGGTGCAGACTTCGCCCTGGTTCAAGGCGAACATCGTGAAGCCCTCAAGACACTTGTCGAAGTAGGCATCGTCCGCGCTCAACACGTCCTCAAAGAAGATGTTGGGGCTCTTGCCGCCGAGCTCGAGCGTCACCGGGATAATGTTCTGACTCGCATACTGCATGATCAAGCGGCCGGTCGTGGTCTCTCCGGTAAACGCAATCTTGGCAATGCGAGTACTCGAGGCTAGTGGTTTGCCCGCTTCGAGTCCGAAGCCATTCACTACATTCACAACACCGGGGGGCAACAGATCCGCGAGCATTTCCATCAGAACCATGATGGATGCCGGTGTCTGCTCAGCCGGCTTCAGGACAACGCAATTGCCTGCCGCCAATGCAGGTGCCAGTTTCCACACTGCCATGAGAATGGGGAAGTTCCACGGAATGATTTGTCCGACGACACCAAGCGGCTCATGAAAGTGATAGGCGTAAGTATTCGCGTCGATTTCCGCGATCGAACCCTCTTCGCCTCGAACACAACCGGCGAAATAGCGGAAGTGGTCGATCGCCAGCGGAATATCTGCCGCCATGGTTTCCCTGAGTGCTTTGCCGTTGTCGATCGTTTCGGCAACCGCCAGAGTCTGCAGGTTCTCCTCCATGCGATCAGCGATTCGGTTTAGGATCACTGCACGCTCTGCTGGTGACGTCTTGCCCCATGCATCTGCTGCGGCGTGAGCCGCATCGAGCGCAGCCTCGATATCTGCCTCATTGGATCGTGCGACCTGACAGAACGATTGACCTGATATCGGCGTGACGTTGTCAAAATACTCGCCGGACTGCGGCGCTACGAATTGGCCATTGATGAAATTGTCGTAGCGCTTCTGGGTATACGGGTTTTCCAGGTTGAACTGGGTCAGTGAAACCGTAAGCGCCGAAACATCTGTCGCTTTGTTCATGCGTCATTCTCCTTCACGCATTGCTGTCACAAATACGAACAGTCGCTGGTCGCGTTCGCGTCCTGCCTGACGCAATGACGATCAGGAGTGTCCCCCACAGCCAATCTACGCCGACAAGTGAATTCAGACAATTCAGTGAATTGGAAGCGCCATCAGAGCCTACCGAATGAGCGCATAATGCTTTGTTTTTTCGAACGATTTTTTCAAGCGCTCGGCCAGGTCCTGGCCAGCGCTAGACTAAGGTCTAACGTCCTCGGATGCCGGACGACAACGGATTGCGCAAGGGATTTAGTCGTGGGTCTCAAAAACCGGGAGCGCGTGCGTGGCGCTGATCGTTGCCGTTACCGGTGCGCCATCATCGAAGCGTTGCTCATGATCAACACGCACTTTCATCGCGGTACCGACCGGTGTCTCGATCGTGCACAGACGCGTTTCGCCCTCGTATCGGCTCGACAGCATCCTCGCATTCCCACCACTGGCACTCTGCAGCGCCAGATCATGCGGGCGTAAGAGGACATCGACAGGCGTACCATTCGGTAGTCGACCACCCGCATGGTGGTAAGCGGCACTCCCGAATTCTGTGTCGACGGTATCGTCGGCAGTGCGACCCGGGATTAATACGCCCTCTCCCAGGAACCTTGCGACAAAGCGCGATAGCGGCGCCCGATAGCACGCTTCGGCCTCTGCGATTTGCTCCAGCCGACCGGCACGCATAACCCCAACTCGGTCACCGACGGCTAGCGCTTCCGACTGATCATGTGTCACCCATAACGCAGGTACCTTGGCGGTCTTCAACGCGTCACGAATGCGCCAGCGCAGATCCGCTTTGAGCGCCGCATCCAAATTCGAGAGGGGTTCATCGAGGAGCACCATGCTCGGCTCATGGGCCAGTGCACGGGCAAGTGCGACGCGCTGCTTCTGTCCCCCCGACAGAGTTTCGGGACGCTTGTCGCGAAGCGCATTCAGATCAAGCTGATCGAGCCAAAACTCGACAAGAGCGGTGTCTTTGACCCGGAAACCGATATTGTCTGCGACGTTGAGGTGCGGAAACAGCGCGAAGTCCTGGAATACCAAACCGATGTTCCGTCGCTCGGGCGGCAGCGGTGCGCTCTTGGTAATGACCCGACCACCGATCTGAATTTCACCAGCAGCAGGTGTCTCAAATCCTGCAACAGAACGCAGTACGCTGCTTTTTCCGCAGCCCGTCGGGCCCACAAGCGTAATGATCTCAGAGTCACCAACCTCGAGGCTGACACCATCCACCGCCGTAAAATTGCCGTATCGAACAGTGAGCGATTCGAGTTTCAGCATCAACCGGCGCCCCCAGCCACTCGTTGACGCTCACCTCGCATCATCAAGACGACGCCAACGGACGATATTGCGATCAACAAAAGGCCTGGAATCGCGGCTCTGCCAAAGTAGCCCGCCTCGAATACCTGCCACAACTCAGTCGTCAGTGTCTCGAGCCCGGTGGGACTCAGCAGCAGCGTCAATGGCAATTCTCGCATCACCTCCAGAAACACCAACGCGCCGCCCGAGATGGCAGCGGGGATCAGCAACGGCAGTGACACGCGTTGGAACGCTTCCCACGGTGAAGCTCCGAGCCCTCTTGCCGCTGCGACCAGATTGCGATCGGTGCGTCCGAATGCATTGCGAATGGGACCCACCGCCAATGGAAGAAACCGCAGCACGTGTCCGAGCACAAGCAACGCAATCGTCTGATAGAACCAATCGAGACGAAGTCCGACGTACAGCAAAGCGGTGCCCATCACGATGCCCGGGATGCCATAGCCGAGTGTCGAAATTCGCTCCAGCCAGCGACCGGCGCCTCCGCGAGTTGCATACATCGCAACCGGCACAGCGGCCACAACCGTAACCAAGGCCGCCAGCAGTGCGGGATACGTCGTATTCCAGATCAGCGATAGGTCGACGCCCGTCGCACCATCATCCAGCAACCACGCACCAAAGACCCATGCCGGAAGGCCGATAGCGGCAATCAGGATCAGCACCATCGCGACCTGAACGAACCATCTGGATACTGTATTCAATTCCATTTCGAAAGCTCGATGTCCTGACTCGCGGTCGACCGATACCCGCGACTCGAGCAGCAGCACAACGGCGATAATGCCGAGCAAATGGAGCGATAGCAGCGCCGCTCTGTCGAGACCAAACGCGTTGTATTCGACGTAGATGACACGAGTAAATGTGTCGAACCCAAGAATCGCCGGCGTCGCAAAATCGCTCATCGAATACAACGCCGCAAGCAGAGCGCCCGCCGCAATCCCACTGCGTACTCGAGGAATCACGACACGCCAAAGCGTCTCCGAAAGGCTCGCGCCCAGACATCTCGCCGCCTCGACCATGCGCCCATCCAACTGACGCAAAGAAGCGCGTGTGGTCAGCAAAACCAATGGGTAGGTGTAGAGCGTCATCACAAATGCCGTGCCGAGGAATCCCTCCATGCCAAAGATTGGCGTGCCGACAACCTCGGCGAGCAACCCCCCGGTACCGAACGCCGCAAAATAGGTAAACGCGCCGATGTAGCTCGGAATCGCCAGAGGTGCAACCAGCACGGCGAGCCAGATACCTCGAAACGCCAGTCGGCAGTGCGCAGTCGCAATGGCTAGCGGTACTCCGATCAAGACAGAGCCGACCACCGTCGCTATCGCCAGCCCGACCGTATTGATGAGCAACCGTGTCGCATCGGCTGTCGCGTCCAGCTCTGCACCCCAACCAAGCACGAACAGGACAGCTACCGGCGACAGGACCAACAGCGCCACAATGAGACTACCCGCAGCAGAGAAAGAGAGTCGGGTCACAGCACCCCGGTCTTTCGTAGCAAAGACAGTGTCGGGCGAACGTCAGCGAGTTTCTCGAGATCCACTTTTGGTGGCTGCAGGCTCGCAAGCGGCGGCAACCCTTCCGGATTCGAAACACCATCGAGCAAGGGCACCTCAAACGCCTCGCGTGCGAGGTAGCCCTGTACTTCGTTGGTCATCAGGTGTCGAACGAAGTCTCTGGCCAGGGTCGACGGCTTCAGAATCACCGTACCAGATGCGTTCAACAGGCAACCCGCATCGCCGCGTGTAAACGCAAGACCCAATGGCGTATCCGGTCGACCCTGCAACAGACGCAATGTGTAGTAGTGATTGGCGAAACCGATTTCCGACTCGCCCTGGCTGGCGCCCATCACTACGTTCAATTCTCCTGCATAGGACTTGCTCCTCGACTTCAGGGATTCAAGCCACGTACCGGTGGCGTCTTCTCCCTCCAGCAGCAGCATCGCCGTAACGAAAGATTGGAACGCCCCGTATGCGGGCGCCCATCCAAATCGTAAATCCTGATCCGGAAGTTTCATAATGCTGTCGGGCAACTCGCTGGGATTTACCGAGTCCGAGTTGTAAGCGAGCGTACGAAAGCGACCCGAGATCGGCAACCAACGCTCATACCGATATTCGGGCTTGAGCAACCCAACCAGATCACTCTCCAACGGTGCGGGTTCAACCGCATTCACGACCAGCCCCAGTGAGCTGGCATCGATCGACCAGAAGACGTCTGCTCGCGGTTTTCCGAATCTCGACTCTGCAACCAGCGTATTGGCTAGCGCAGTCGAAGGTCCACGCCGTACGCGCAACTCGAAGTCCGGATTGCGTCGCTGAATAGACTTGAGAATCTTCTCGTAAAGGCCGCCTTCACCGCGACCAAGATACAAAGTCAGTTTGCCCTTCAGCTTTGGCAAACTGTTGACCGATACCACACCGGTCGCAGCCGACTTCTCCGCTGCGCGATCCTGCGCGAACGACGAAACTGGCCAGGCGTAGGCCGCCGGCAAAGCGGCCAACGCGCGAAGAAGGGATCGGCGCTGCACGATCAGAATACGGCGCCGCGTTCGGCTTCAACCGCCTCGAGTATTGCTTTGGCCGACTCCAGTTTGTCGGTCATTACACTGAGGATTTCGCGCATCTCTTCACCTGACGCACCTGCCTTCATGGCCAGCGGCAACGTTGCGTTGAAGTCTGCCTCCAGGCTGGTCACCAGCTCCGGATCTTTGGGGATCAAATCACCTTCCAGGTACTCGAATCGGTCTTCGTAACTGTCGAAAACTGCCTTCTCTGCAGCCGCTGTGTCCCCGGACTCATAGAATTCAACAGCGACAGTCAACTCAGCGATAATCGCGTCGACCGATTCCGGCCCGGACAACGGCGCCTCGTCAGAGATCTCTTCATTGATAAGGTCCACCATGGTCGCTGCCATTCGCAAGGCGCCCATACCTTGCCAAAGCGCTGCTTTCAAAGACTCTCCGGCAGCCGCCTTGTCACCGGCGCTCTCTACAGCGGTTTGCAACTGAATCAATCCTTGCCATACGCCCGGGTAGGCTAGCGTGGCTTTGAACTCAATGGCTTCATGGACCGCGACATCCTCCCATTGCTGGATCAACGCGTCCGTGTCCGTCTTTGTGGCATCCGGGTTGCCAACGATCTCAGTGACCGTCGCAATCATCGCAACGACGTCTTGCTCGTAGTCATCGAGGTGCAACTGAAATTCTTCGAGCTTTTCCTCATCGAGATCACCGTGCGCGTGCGCAATGGGCGCCATACACAAACTGGCAAGGGCGGCGATGGCTGTCAGAAAGCGGCCACGTGTGGTGTTCATAGTGATTCCTTTTATGTCGGATCGGACCTTCAACAGACTCACATTTTGCCAAACATTTAAATGCAAATCACTCTCATTTAGACGCCTTGGTCAGTTTGTGTTTGCAGTGCGAGCAAAGTTGTTCAGCGAATCCTGACGCTCTCGATCAGCGTATCGAAGGCAGCATCCAGGCTGGACGTCCCATCGCTACAAGTACCCTGGAATTGCAAACTAATAACGCCCTGCTGCAGCGGAAGGAGGATCGTCCGAACGCAGATCGGCGCACCGTCGCTTGCCCGGTAAGTGGCAGCCACACTCACGCCTGTGTTTCCGGCGACCTGTATGGGTCGTGAGTCGGTGATCGTCCCGACCGCAAAGTCGAGTTCACCGACAAATCGTGCCACCCACATCTCGCCAAGTGACTCCGGCAGTAGCATTCGCTGCACGTCATCATCCGAATCGGGCATTTCGATGGCGCGAGAAAATCGATCCACTGCGATCACGGTGGTTTTATCACCGCAAGGTCGATAAGCATAGCGTGCTGCAGTCTCGCTACGCGCGACGCTGCACCATCGCGCAGGCGACTTGAAAGCGATGCCTAACGAGCGGCTATTGATCTCGTCATCTGAGCGCGGCTGGGATGTTGCGCAACCCACAATAAGCGTTAGCCAAAAAACCAGCAGAATACGTCTCTGGGTTTGCACTACGATGCCGTCTGCAATTCAAGCCACGCAAGATAGTGCTCTGCCCAACGGCGCCCGCGTGGATCATTCGAGCGCTCAAGGTATATTCCAAACGCGGTGCGCGCTTCACGCAAACGCCCTGACCTCATGAACAAACGGGCCTGGCCGGAAAACGCCTCCGGAGGTGCTTGTTCACGCTGGATCAACCGAGCATAGATCGCTTCTGCGCGAACTCGATCGTCAGACAGGTTTCGAATTTGCAACGCGTAAGCCAGTGCGAGATCTCTGGCGGACCCGATCATCCGCAGGTTTTCGTCATCGAGCAGAAACACCACCCTCGCGTAATCCTGCCTGTTCAGTAGTTGTTGGAGCCCTAACTCACGGACACTCGAGAGGCGCTGCGACCAGCCGGATGGATCTTCCCAATGTGGTTCATCCGCGTCGGTGGCTTCTGCCCATCTGCGAAATCTATCATCTAAAGCGGGATGTGTTGATACGGCCTCGCGCCGACTGAAGCCGAGCGTCTTGCGCTCCAGCAACAACCTTTGAAACAAGTCCGCTCCAGGACCGATCGGAATTCCCGTTGCTCGAAGGCGCTCTCGCGCTGTGCGATCGGCCTCGATCTCATTGCGCCGCGCCTCCTTGGCATTCTTAGGCGCATGCTGGTGCCATAGGTGTGCACCTTCATGCGCAAGAATTGCTGCGAGCTCCGCCTCGTTATGGACTCTCAAGAACAAGCCGCTATGGACGTAAATCCCCTCTCCGCCCAGCGAAAACGCGTTCGCTGAAGGATGCGCGACCACCTCGATCCTCAATGCACCTTGCAATTCCGGGAACAGGCGCAGCGTCAATCCTTCGAGATAGCGGCCCACATCCGGCGACTCGATGATCGCACCGATTTGTTTAAGGCGCAGCGCAGCCGCTTCCGCCTCCGTTGCGCTTTCACCGAAGACCGGCGAAGCATACAAACAGATACAAAATACGATCGCGCGAGCGATCAAGTGGCGGCGGGCACAGCTTGTCCCGCATGGCGTTCCACACGCGGATTCATGACCCGAAACCACAATGGGGGTAGCAGGGTCACTAGCACCGCTGTCGGGTAGCCAAACGGAAGCTGTGGACTCTCTTCAAAATGTCTGAGCGCCTGATAACGGCGTGAACCGTTGGCATGGTGGTCAGAGTGTCGCTGAAGCTGGAACAAGAACAGATTTGTGACCAGATGATTCGCATTCCACGAATGACGTGGAGAGATACGCTCATAGCGCCCGTTCGAATCACGCTCGCGCATCAATCCGTAATGCTCAACATAATTGATGATCTCGAGCAGACAGACGGCGACGAAGGCCTGACCCAAGAACACCAGCGTCCCTAGCAGGCCGCCCAGCGCCGCTGCGAACAAGATGAATGCGACGCTGAGGCCCGTCCACCAGAGCATCTCGTTGCGCCATGACCAAGCGTTGACGCCTTTCCGGGACAGTCGTTCGGCGGCGAGACGAAATCCTCGCCGGGGGTTGTCGCGGAATGCCCTCCAGACGAAGTGATACACCGTCTCACCACGAAACGCCGTAGATCCATCTGCCGGAGTCGCGACGTGACGATGATGACCATACAAGTGTTCGGGTTTGAACGTGGCGTAACACACGCTGGCCAGAAGAAATCCGCCAGACCATTGCTCGAGACGCCCAGGTTTATGAATGAGCTCATGTGCTGTCGTGATTGCGGTGCTGCCACTGACGACGCCACAACCAAGCAGATAACCCAGCTGACCGATGAGGCCGCCCTCTCCTACCACGACCGCATACCCGCATACCGCAAGGTTCAAAAGCTGCAGCGGCACGACCGCCAGCGTCAGGTATTGGAAAAACGGATCCCGACTCAACGCACTGAGTTCGTTCTCGGTCGGGTTGTTGTCATCCGTCCCAACCGCCGCATCCAGCAATGGCAACAATACAAACGAAAACGCCATCGGCAACCATGCGAATAATGCCGCCTGGTCAAACCAGCGCCCACCGAGTAGTGCTGCCAGCGGCAGGACAGGGAGTAGCAACGAAAAGAAAAAACCGTATCGCTTCATCAATCGTCACTAGAGGTTGCTTCAACCGGAAGTTCCGCAGCGGGTTCTTCGCGCTCGCCATATGAGGCCACCACGATACGCTCCTCGCCCTGAAAGCGGATTACATCGTAGGCGTCTACGCGATCTCCCATCTCCATGCCCGGTGAGCCAATCGGCATGCCTGGTACGCTCAGCCCCGCAGCATCAGAGCCACCCTCAAGTAACGCGATGATGTCCTGCGCCGGTACATGACCTTCTATGGTGTACCCATCGATCCGTGCCGTGTGACAACTCCGCAGTTCTTCGGGCACCTCATACTCTTTCTTGACGGCGGTCATATCGTCACTGTCGACCGCGAGCACCGTAAACCCGTTGTCTTGCAAGTGTCGAATCCACTGCCGGCAACAGCCGCATGCGGGCGACTTGTAGACGGTGATCTGGTACCCATCGTCAAGCGGCTCAGATTCGTCTGCAACGCCTGACATCGGCAACACCAGGCTCAGCGCACATGCAGCAAATAACGCTTTCAACCCCATAATGCTCTCATCCACCAACTTTTCGTGGACACGATAATAGCGACATCCGGTGGAAAATGCCGGTACTGGCCAAACACGTTGCTGATCGGTATGTTGCGCCAGCAAATACCCAAAGGTGCTTTTGATGATCAAACGGCTATTGCTGATCCTTCTCTCGATTCCGCTGCTTGGCGCCGCGTTACTGTCAGTCACCGGTCACGGATATATCCTGACCGCGATGTCGCGCACTTATTTGAAGGGACATCCAACAGCAAATATCGATGATCATCAGTTTTTCGATACGCGTGCCATCAGGGCAGCAGATCCGGATCCGTGGCCGCTGCACCCGAACAGCATCGGCGATGATCTGCCGCAGCCACTTCTGGATTATATGGACGAGAATGATGCGGTGGCATTCCTCGCGATCCACAAGGGTGAGGTCTTCGCTGAGTACTACGAGGCACCCTACGATGCGCGTAGCCGAACCAACTCGTTCTCCATGGCCAAGACCGTCATAACGATGCTGTTAGGCAAAGCCATCGACGAGGGTTATGTGGCGGGACTGGAACAGCCTGTGTCGACGTTGCTACCTGAGTTTTCTGATGACCCGCTTGCGGCCAAAGCGACCATCGGGTCGCTATCGACGATGACCTCAGGTTACGACTGGGATGAGCACTACTACAGCCCGTTCAGTCCGACGGTAGCCCTCCTATACTCACATGACGTGGGAAAGTTCATCCTGGACCGTGGTTTTAGTCACGAGCCGGAGACGCACTTCTATTACTCGAGTGCATCGACGCAATTGCTGACGCTGTCTCTGGAGCGTGCACTGCGAAAGCGAGACCCCTCGCTCAGCGTTAGTGAATACCTCAGCCGGAAGCTCTGGCAACCGCTTGGCATGAACGACGACGCGGTATGGCATCTCGACGGCACGGGTATGGAGCTGGGCTACTGTTGTTTGAATACCAACGCCCGGAACTTTGCAAAACTCGGGCAACTCATGCTGCAGGATGGCGTATGGGACGGCGAGCAGTTGCTACCCAATGCATTCGTCGAAAAAATGCGCACACCGGGCAAGGTGAACTACTACGGTTATTCCACATGGATTCACTACGACAACGATCCCGAGTTCTACGCCTTCAGAGGGCATCTCGGTCAATACATCGTGGTCGTGCCAGAGAAAGATCTCGTCATTGTGCGCCTCGGCCATCAGCATCCAATACCGCCGAACGGCACCTATAGCGGGCTGCCGTTCTACATTGAACAGATCGCACCACTGCTGCCGACTGAGCCCGCAGAGGAAACGATGCCCATAGCGGCGAACCGCTCGAACTAATCGCCGGCGAGCACCGAGTCGAGCACCAAGCCGGCCTCGGCGACAACCAGCAACGTAGCTGCTGACGCGGCCCGGTCGGTATTGGCGTCCTCCCACGTCTCATTGAGCGCGTGCGCGAAGCGCGAGATGCCGCCTCGCGAAATCGTGACTGCGGGAATGCCTAGTGACATTGGAATATTGGCATCGGTACTAGACGCTGTCAGCTGCCCCGAAACATCCATGGCCAGCAACGAGTCCAACGCGCGCTGAACGATAGGGGCTTCTGGATCTGTCATCCCAGCCGGCCGCTGACCGACTGATTCCATGACTGCCGTGACTTCAGAATCGTCAACAGCCAGCGAATTCTCGGCCACCAGCGCCTGCTCCACGGCGGCATGAAGTGCTGCATCCAGCAACGCCATGCGGTCCGGGTCAACGGAACGCATATCGACCTCCATCCAGCTCTCAAACGGAATCGAGTTTATGGACGTACCGCCTCCAATACGCCCCACAGAAAACGTGGTTTTTGGCCCTGGCATGCCAGTGATCGCTCGTGCAGCCGCACTGAATCGGTGAATTGCGTCAGCGAGTGCCTGATGCGGATGCGCTCGGCCGAAACTACCGTAGCTATGTCCACCCGGCCCTTTGAAAGTGACTCGATAGCGTACAGACCCGACGCTTTGATTCACGATCCAACCGAAAGGGCCACCGTCGATGACCACAGCGGCGTCAACATCGGGACCATCCGGCCCAAACAACGCCCTTACGCCCCTGAGATCCCCTAGCCCCTCTTCGCCGACAGAGCCAACAAACAGAATGTCGGCGTCCGTCTTGAGCGCGGTGGTCTCGAGCGACGCAGCGATATCGAGCATCAACGCAAGTCCACGAGCGTTGTCGCCAATGCCCGGTGCTCTGAACGCCTTGCCCGAGCGCTTCACTGTCACGTCAGTACCCGCTGGAAAGACCGTATCGACGTGCGCGATCACCGCAATGGTGCGCAGACGACTCAGTCCGGGTCGTCGCGCGATCACGTTCCCAACGTCATCGATCCGAACGTCCTTGATCCCAAGCGCCTCGAACATCTCCACAAGACGCAGCGCCCGGTTACGCTCTCCGAACGGGGGCGCCGGTATTTCGTTCAGCTCGATCATCGTCTCGATGCTGAGATCATGTCGCGACTCCAGCGCTCCATAGACTTCACGCATGATCGCAGTGCGATGGATTTCGTCTACCGAAGTCACTGTCAAAGATCCGTCGATTTGGGCTTTTGCGCTGCCGCAGATCAGCAAAATCAGCAGAGTCAACATAATGAAAGTCGCAAATCGACGACGCCAATAGACCGTATGGGCATCACCAACAGATCTGTTCCAACCTTCAATTCTCGATTCATCATTATGAAATTCTTTTAAGCTAATGTTTTTAAACATTTTTATTTATTCTCCTCATCCGTGAAGAGTTTCCGCAGAGCCGTCTGGCAGATGGTTTGAGGCGGGATCGAATCGCGCCGAATTGTGTGCCGACTTTCTGTGACCTATGCACATCGCAAATCATTGTTGGAAATGGATAATAATGTGCGCTGGGGCATATCTAAGGGAGGCGCAGGAATGCTCGGTCATTGCATGAGCATGCCACGTATGGCGCGTCATTACCGCGCTGGCGGCTACACAATTATTGAATTGATGCTAACGATCGCCGTACTTGGGGTGATCGCAAGTTTCGCTGCGCCATCGTTCTTGAATACGATTCGCGTCAATCGCATCGTCACAGACAATAACGAATTTGTCACAGCGCTGACGCTCGCTCGATCTGAAGCGATTAAACGCGGCGGTCGTGTGACGTTGTGCAGAAGCAGCGACCAGGCAACCTGCACCGGTGGCGGCTGGGAGACCGGCTGGATTGTCTTCACCGACCCGGCCAATTTCGGCGCCGTAGACCCCGGCGAGCAGGTGTTGCGGACTTGGGAGGCGGCATCACAGGGCACCACCATTCGCGCTGATGGCGGGGTGACCGGATGGGTCTCGTTCGTGGCCAGCGGCGAAACGCGCGCCGCAGGTGCCAATATCGGTACGTTCCGCGTCTGCGGAAGCAACGCTGACATCAACCAGGCCCGTGAAATTCGCGTCGGCTTGATCGGCTATGCCGCAACCAGCAAAGGGACCGCAGCATGTCCATAAGCAAACGTCGTCAGATGCGGCAACAGTCCGGCTACACCCTGCTTGAAGTATTGATCGCCTCGATCGTCCTTACTGTCGGATTGATCGGCGTCGCCTCGCTGCAGGTCGGCGGCACACGCTTGAACAACAGCGCGTACCTGAGAACGCAGGCGAGCATCATGGCCTACGACATTGTGGATCGAATGCGGGCCAATATTCCTGCGGCCCGTGTCGGGAGCTACGACATTCTTCTGGCGGATCCCGCACCGGGCGCGACCGCTACTGTGCCTGACATCGACCTGATCCAATGGCGCAATTTGTTGAACTATTACCTGCCGGAAGGCACGGGTCAGATCGAGCGCATTGCCGGCGCCGATGCCACCGTACCTTCCCGCTTCACGATAACCGTGCAATGGAACGATGGACGAACTGCCGCGGACGTCGTGCAGTTCGTCGTGACGACCGATATCTGATGGAAGCTCGAATGATGCGATCCAAAATCCATTTGGGAAGACACGATCAACGCGGCTTTACGCTGGTCGAGTTGTTGCTCGCGCTGACGATCGGCGCCTTTCTCGTCGGCGGCATGCTGCAGCTGTACGTGGGTAGCAAGAAGTCATACAACATCCAGTCGACCCTCACCGAATTGCAGGAACTCGGCCGATTTAGCCTGAACAACATGATTCTGGATGTCCGCATGGCAGGGTTCCTCGGATGCGGGCGTTCGGATGACGTTGTGAATGTGCTTAATGGTGGTGCAGTTAACTGGGAATATGACGCGAACAATGCGTTGATCGGATACGAGGGTGGCGCGAGCGTATTTCCGGGCGAGATTGCCGGCGATGTGATCCCCAACACCGATGCATTCAAGTTGGTGCGTGCTATTCCGGATGATCGGTATGTTGTTCAGTCGCATTCCACCACGACGAACACGTTCACGCTGGATCAGACGCACGATCTTCAGTTTGGTGACTTGCTGATGGCCACCGACTGTCTCAATTCCGCCATGTTCCAGATGACCAACGCAAATCCCGGCAACACGTCGCTGATCGTGCAACACAATCAGGGCGCGGGTGCACCTGGTAACTGCACTGCAGGATTGGGTGCGCCACTGGATTGCTCATCGGCAACCGGCACGCCCTATCAGTTCGGCGAAGACGCATTTCTGATGCGCATGACGTCTCGCGTGTACTACATCGGCACCGGCTCGACCGGGCGCAACGCGCTCTTCCGACGCGGCATCAACAACAACGGCGCGCTTGGTCCAGCGATTGAACTGGCCGAGGGCGTCCAAGACATGCAAGTCGTTTATGGAAGGGACACCGATGGTGACGGTGGTGTCGATCAGTACGACCTTGCTAATGCGATTGCGGGTGTCCAGTGGGGCGAAGTCGTCAGCATCCAGATCAACCTTCTGCTCGAATCTGCAGACGACAACATCGCTGACGATCCACAGACTTATGTCACCGTCAATGGACTGGATGGAAGTCTCACTCCAGTCAATGCAGCCGACCGACGTCTGCGCCGGGTTTACTCCGCGACAACCACCATTAGAAACAGGGCTATCCTCTGATGAACAGCAAGTTGCTTTCGACAATATCGACGCACCACAAGCAGTCAGGTGTGGTTATGGTGATCGCGCTAATCGCACTCTTATTGCTGTCTTTGATCGGTACCACATCGATCAAGAGTTCGACGATTCAAGAGAGAATCAGCGGCAACCTACGTGACCAGGACCTTGCTTTTCAAGCTGCTGAAGCGGCACTGCATGATGCCGAGGATTTTCTGCGTTCGATAACGACGTTGGCGGCATTCAATAACGTCGCGGGCCTTTACACGACCGACAATGCGCCCGACGTTTATACCGCATGGCCTGCCGATGCCCGGGCCTACGGGGGCGGCGCATTCGGCGCACTGAAAGAAGTGTCAGACATGCCGCAATACATCATCGAAATTCGCGGCACGGTTGATGAGTCTGCTAACGCCGCACTCAATTTGACAGGCGGTTACGGGGTTTCCTCCGGGGCCGGTGACATTTTCATCTTCAAAATCCATGCGCGTGGAACCGGTGCATCCGGAACCTCGCAAGTTGTTCTTCGTACCAATTTCGCACGACGCTTCTAAGCATTAGCGAACCAGGCCAAGCACTATGAAACAGCAAGCTTCATTTCTCTATCGATCGCTGATCGCTTTCACGGCAGGTTTTGTGACCGTCACGACGGCACAGGCTAACCCCGGCGTGATTTCGGACTCGCCCTTGTTCCTGTCGGACGCGGTTGAACCGAACGTCATCATGGCGCTCGATGACTCTGGCAGCATGGACTTCGAGGTGTTGATGCCAGCGAACGATGGCTCGCTATGGTGGAACACCACCATCCAGAGTTTTGTCGGCCTGGACGGCAACAACCAGCCCTCTCCGGGTTCCATCAACTTCAACGCCTCTGGTGGCTCCAACGGTACTTGGTGGAAATTCAGCTATCTGTTCCCGAATGGTTGCTGTGACCGTCGTGCGCGACGGACGCTCGGTGGTGGACACTACCCTATTCCGCCCACGACGGAATTCGCGTTTTCTCGCAGTCCTGACTACAACCGCGGCTACTACAACCCGGACATCGACTATGAGCCCTGGGTGAGCAGCGGTTCACGGACTTTTACCGATCAAACGCCGACGGCCACACCGTGGGACCCAATCGCAGACAACACGACGTTCCAGATCGACCTGACGCAGTCGCTTACCACTGCCCCCGATTGGGCTTGGCAGTTCCTGCTGATGCCAGGGATGCGCGATGAGAACAACAGTCTCTACGCGGGCCCCCCGGTTTATCGGACGTTTCCTTATTTCCCAGCGACCTACTGGCTCGTCGATGACACAGCAACAATGAGCATCGCCGGCACGCCTGTCGATTGTGCCAACCCCACTCCGGCGACGTATGAGCTCTTTCGTGCCAACGCGAATCTTGTGACAGGGTCTGCGGAAGCCATTGGGCCGGACGGCACCTGTCTCGTTCGCTACGAAATCGATCCGGCAACGGCGGTCTATCCGAGTGGTCGTACATACGCGGAAGAGTTGCAGAACTTCGCAAACTGGTTCTCGTATTACCGTAAGCGCCACCAGGCAATGCGCGGTGGGATCACGGCCGCTTTCGACGAGATCGACGGCGTGCGCGTTGCAGAGTTCACCATTAATAGTCGTTCTAACGTCACCATGCGCAGCCTGACCGATGAGCGTGTAGCCATTCTGGACGATATCTTCGAGGCACGCGGCAGCGGCGGTACACCGCTTCGCGAATCGATCGATTGGCTGGGCCGTCAGTTCGAACGCAGTGGCAGCGGCGCACCGATCACGCAAGCCTGTCAGAAAAACTATGGCGTCGCGTTTACCGATGGCTTCGCGAACAACTCAAGCACGGGCGTTGGCAATCGCGACGCAGGTTTCGGCGTGCCGTATGAAGACGCATGGTCAAACACGCTCGCTGACGTTGCGATGGAATACTACGACGACTTGCAGGTTTCGGGTTTTGCCAGCGGTCAGGTGCCAACACCAATCGCTTGTGGAGACATAACTCCCGACCCAACGCTCGACTGCAACGACGAGCTGCACATGAACACGTATGCAGTGACACTTAACGCTCGAGGCACGATCTTTGGTGTGACTCACGAAACGCGGCAGGACGCATTTGACAACCCACCGGCCTGGCCGCAACCGAATCAGACGCGCAGCCCACGCATGGTCGATGATCTCTATCATGCGGCGGTAAACGGTCGCGGCGAGATGCTGAACGCTCGCACCCCAGTCGACATCGCCACTCAGATGTCAGCAGTCCTGGCCACAGTGGTCGAAACCGAAGGTACTGCGGCAGCGGTCACATTCAACACCGGCCTTTTGAGTAGCGATAGCCTTGTCTATCAGGCGAAACTGGATTCGGAGTTCTGGAGCGGCTTCATGACGGCGAGCACTATCGATCCGATTACGGGCGAGGTGTCCGTTATTCCGACGTGGGATGCTGCGGATCGTATGCCATCACCGAACAACCGTCAGATCACAACCTACGACCCTACCTCGGGTGGCGTGCCGTTCCGCGATGTAGGCACGCTGACCCCTTTGCAGTTCGCAGATCTCTCTGCTGACTTGCCGGTGGGTTTGGGTGAACAAGATGTGATCGATTATATTCGAGGCGCACGCACCTTCGAAGGCGAAACGCTTTTCCGTGAACGCGATGCACGCACTGTTCTCGGCGACATCGTTCACTCGAGCCCCGTGCTGGTTGGCGCACCGCGTAGCAATTGGCCGAATACTGCGCCGTTCCCAACCGGTTCGGACAACTATGAAACCTGGGCCACGGGCCAGATCAATCGTCGCGAAGCCGTCTACGTGGGCGGCAACGATGGCATGCTGCACGGCATCTGGGCTGATGTGGGCAACGCAGACTCTGGTGTCGAGTTCATGGGCTATGTCCCGAATGCGATTTATGATTCGACGGTAGGCGAAGGACTTCATGCCCTGACGCAGCAAAATTATCAGCATCGGTACTACGTCGACCTGACCCCTGCGGTTAGCGATGCCTACATACGCACAGGCGTGAGTGAGCCTTTGCGTTGGCGAACCGTTCTCGTTGGCGGTCTTCGCGGCGGCGGTCCGGGCTTGTTCGCACTCGATATTACCGATCCAAACGTCATGACCGAGGCGGATGCCAGCGATTACGTTATGTGGGAGTTCACGGACGCTGATGATGCGGACCTTGGCGCCACTTTCGCAGAGCCCACCATTGCCTTGATGAACAATGGTCGTTGGGCAGCGGTGTTCGGTAACGGCTACAACAGCACGGGCAGTACTCAGGCACACCTCTTTATCGTTTACCTGGAAGGCGGCATCGACCGTACCTGGACGCTGGGCAGCGACTACATCAAGATCGCGGTACCTGGCGCTGATAACGGTATGGCGACACCACAGCTGGCAGACCTCGACGGTAACGGCACCCCTGACCGCGCCTATGCCGGCGACCTGCTGGGCAACATGTGGGCGTTTGATCTCGAAGGCACGAGCGACGCTTCCTGGGGCGTCGACTACGGTGGTTTTGGATCACCAGAGCCGCTGTTCATCGCCTACAACGACAACGGCGACGTGCAACCGATTACCTCGAAACCCGTCCTCGCTCGATGCCCGTTCGACAACAGCGTGAACCCGGACGTGATGGTCCTGTTTGGTACCGGTCAGTACGTTACCGAAGGTGATAAAACGACCAGCGAAACGCAGACGTTCTATGGCGTCTGGGATCGCGGTGTACCGACGCTCGAACGCGTCGACATGCTGGAGCAGCTGGCACACGATCCTGCCCTCACCTACGATCAAACACAGATTCGGATTCCAACCGACAATCCCATCGACCCGACGAGCGAATTTGGTTGGTACATGGATCTGCCCGATAGTGGCGAGCGCGTGGTCTCAAACCCTCTGGTTCGTGGCGACATCACATTTTTCAACACGATCATCCCCGATGCAGGCGACCCGTGTGTTATCGGCGGTGGCGGTTGGTTGATGTCAGTGCGCATCTGCGACGGTGCACGACCGAACGAAGCGGTATTTGATCGTACTCGTGACAACGCGGTCGATAACGGCGATCTGGTTGCTGACCCGGTCCTACGTGATGGCAACGGCAACCCGATTCTCAACGCGGCGGGCGGCGAACGATTCAACCAGTCGGAAGGTCTGCCGTGGCAGTCCTCGGTACTGGGTGATCGACAGTACACACCGGGCAGCACAGGTAACATTGAGAACCGCGCAATCACTGTGACGAATTCCATTCTCGATGGCCGTCTGTCGTGGGAGCAGATCATCAATGAATAAGCGTAGGCAATTCGGTTACTCGCTCATCGAGTTACTCACGGCAGTCGCCATCGTCGGCATCCTTGCGTCGATCATCGTGCCGAGTTACCGCGACTCGGTTCGAAAGGCGCGACGCTCAGACGGCCAGGCGGTAGTGCTCGAGTTGCAACAGTTCATGGAGCGCTTCTACACAGAGAATGGTCGCTACGATCAGGACCGCGCGGGCAATCCAGTGACGGACTCTATCCCGGTTCTGCTCCAGTCCTCGCCGAAAGAAGGTGCGGTGGTTCACTACAACCTGGTTGTGGGTAATCTCGCCGAACGAACCTTTACGATCACTGCAACACCTGCGGGAGACCAGTCTTCCGACAAATGCGGGAATCTGACGCTGACGGAAGCCGGCACCAAGGGGATGAGTGCCACCGGGCTCACGATTGCCCAGTGCTGGTAGTCGAAATCCGCACCTCTTGACCTGACATGAAATGGATCGCCGTCTTCTGTGGCTCACGCAGCGGCGCATCCGTTTCGTTCAGCAACGCGGCACGCGAGTTCGGCAAGCAGCTTGCCGTCCGCAATATCGGACTGGTTTACGGTGGCGCATCGACAGGACTCATGGGGATCGTTGCTGACGCCGTCCTGGACTCTGGCGGATCTGCTGTAGGCGTCCTCCCCCATTCTCTGGCAACTCGCGAACGCGCGCACACTCAACTCACTGAGTTGGTTTTGGTAGATACGCTAGCCGAACGCAAGCAACAGATGGCGGAGCGTTCAGATGCGTTTGTCGCGCTTCCTGGTGGTTTCGGGACTTTGGACGAAGTATTCGAGATGATCACCTGGACCCAGTTGCGCCTCCAGGCAAAGCCTGTAGGGATACTAAACATCGATGGCTTTTACGATCATCAGCTGGCAATGACAGATGTTCAGGTGCAGCAGGGATTTGTTCCTCCGGAACACACAGACATGCTCATTGCGGTTTCGGAGCCGGAAGCGCTAATTGATCAATTGCTCACCGCGGCCGAGTCCATCAGTTCTCGCTGAGCACTCGCGGTTGTCGCCGGGGCCTCATACATCGGGATATGTCCGACGTCCGGCAGAACCAACAAACGGCTGTTGGTAATCCCTGCTACGTAAACATCAGCACAGCTGACGTGGAGAATCTGGTCACTCTCGCCCCATACCACTAGTGTTGGTGCCACGATCCCTGCGAGTGCATCAGCCAACCGATCGTCCTGCTGGGCCTTAACCAGATCATCAAAAATCTTGCGCCAAAGCTCACCGTACTTGAGGTATCGGTTCAGCAGGTTGCTATTGACGAATCGGGGTATGAATAGCGGCTTGACGCTCAACATGGAGAGAACGCCTTTAAGCTCCACGCGATTCGCAGGGACCAGTGGACTCTCGCCAGCTGCGACCATAGGTTCCATATACGAAGGCGTTGCGCCAGACACGCCGGCCGCATTCATGAGCGTCAGGCTATCGATCCGTTGAGGCGCAAGTAACGCCATCCACGCCGTGATAAATCCGCCCATGGAACTGCCAACAATATGCGCAGATTCGATCCCCAACCCAGTCATGAAGGCGAGCAAACGTTCGGCTTGCTGCTTCGGAGTAAAGTCCGACACCGCCTCATCCGTCGCATCACCAAACCCAGGAAGGTCCGGGCAGATCACGCGATAGTGGCTGCCAAGATGCGGAACGTAAGCCAACCATGTGTCCTTGTCGGCACCAAACCCATGCACCAACAGAATGACCCGCGGATGGCTCGCACCTTTCTCGAGGTAGCGCCAAGTCAGATCGCCGACCACAACTTGTCGCGACTTAAACCCGACAAGTTTGCGAAGCACGCGCATAAGCAGGCTTGTGGCTGTCTCCGGAACGAACTGCGCCCAGACATACAGCGCGGCAATCAGCCCCAGTAATAACAGTACCGCCAATGGAACACTTTCCATCAGAGATCAGGCAGAGCGGTCGAGAAACAGTTGCTGCTTACGAGCGATGCTAACGAGACGATCCTCGTAGCGTTCCTGTATATCGTCGAGTGTCCGACTGATTCGGGTCTGTGTACGAATCTTCTCAATGGCCGGCCAGGTCGCCCGTTCCCCGAGCCGCATTAACTCCATCACTTCTTCCAACGTTCGTGGTGCGAGCAAGTTCAATGGGTTGAAGTTTCGAGTGGACGGGAGGATGTTGATGTCCCCGGTGTACGTCTGGTTCAGCACTGAGCTATAGACACTGATCATGCGGCTTGTGAATCCCTGCCGGCCGAACGGCTTTTGCAGGATACGAGCAACTGCAAGCGACCAATCCTTCGCTGTAGTCGTAGTCGCCTGCCGCACGATATCCCAGAGCTGCTGACGACCTTTGTACTCGTTGACGAACGGCAGGACCAGTGGGTTGGTTTGACTGACTATGGAATGATTGACGCCGTACAGGCGTGACAATCGTTTGACCGGCAGGTCATCGGCAACCGATCCATCAACCCATTGGCGACTCTCAAGATAAGGTCGGCGTCGACCGTTTGCTCCGCGAGCTGCGAGCGTCACTGGCGGATAGACTCCTGGCACCGCACAAGATGCCAGAACAGCCTCACGCACCATGACGTTTGGCGATGTGATCGCGTTAAGTAGCCGCGAACCCTGATGCTGCCCCGCCGGTGCAACGGATATGTTGATGTGTGTGCCGCTGTACTCGTAGGCCTCCTGAAACGTCATGTCCGGGATAAGGCGTTCGATCGCTTCCCAGACGCCGTCTGCGTCCATTCGTTGTCGGACCAGGAAGAATCGCCGCGGTATTTCCTCGAGCTCCGTTGCTGCCTCGGAACGCAAAAAATCACTCTCGAACAGCTTGTCCATTTCATCCGGTTTGCGCGTGCCGACAATACCGGCAATGAACGCCCCGCCGCTGGAACCCGACATAATCTTGGGCAGCAACCCCTGCTCCCAAAGCGCCTTGATCACACCGAGGTGGAAATAGAGCAAACTGCCGGCACCACTCATCATCAGTGCGGTTCTGCCGAAGCAATGGCTGGCACGATGAAAGAAATCGAGCTTCTCGTCGAAAGCGATGTCTTTTACTTTGTCACTCGCGATGTGTTCCAGAGCATCACTAACCGCGTCTACATATTCAACGATCAACTTCTTGGTACCGAACTTCGCTCTGCGATAGAGGTCGGGGCGGCCCATACCGTCCATGTTGCCGTGTATACCTTCATTGAGGTTGAAGAGCAGCCCAAGATTATCCTTTTCGTCACGCAACGCCTTCAGTTTCGTGACGCGCTCTCGAACGGATACAAAATCGTACTGAGTGGAGTGATCTTTCTTCTTCCAACGATCGAGACGATTCTTGCGATCGTAGGCCATAGCCGCTCTGCGCCACTGCTGGTAGGTATCAGCGCGACGCATTTGCAATTCTTCAACGCTCGGCACACGAAAAGCCATGCACACTCCAGACGTTCTTCAACAAGCGTTCAAGGATACTCCTTGCCGAAATCCGGAGCCAGCGATTAAGGACTTGACATTACGAAGCTACGCGTGAGTTTTCCGCTACCGAAACCCGTAGTGAATCCGCTTTTTGTTCAATTAAATCCAGGATAGCGTCGATCGTGTGCGCATCCGTCAATGGATTCATCAACGTCATTCGCAAATAAGTCATTCCGTCGACTTCAGCCGTCGTCAGGTGCGCTAGTCGCTCTGCAACCAATTGATCGCGAATGGACTGCTGAAGCGCATCGTCCCCGTCAATACGAAAACAGATGATGTTGGTTTCCGGCACGTAAGGGCAACTAAAGCGCTCACGCGCAACAATCCTGTCGTAGGCTGCTTTACCCATCGCATAACGATCCGCGACAAACTGACCGAGCGCGTTCTCACCACGCAGCAATAGATTGAAATAGACCTTCACACCCATCGCGGACTTGGTGCACTCAACTGCACGTGGCAGGGAGTCATAACTCTCCGCATCTCGTCCATACGCCAGATAGCTCGCTTTCTGCGAGAACGCGACATCAAAGCTCCGATGATCGCGAAACAAGACGGCTGCACACAGCGCCGACACCTGCAACATCTTGTGGGCATCCCAGATGACCACATCAGCCAGTTCAATTCCGTCCAGATAGTGTTTTGTATCGGCGTGCAACAGTGCACTCGCACCATGGCACGCGTCGACGTGAAAAAACACGTTACGTCGACGGCACACTTCACCCATCGCACGCAGAGGATCATGCAGACCAGTTGCCGTCGCACAAGCATTTGCAATCACGGCCATCACGCGTCGACCTGACGCCTCGGTCTCGTCAATTGTGCGCTCCATGGCGCTCGCGTCCACGCGCCCCAGTTCGTCGCAGGGCAAATGCACAATGGCACGTTCACCAAGACCCAAAATCGCCACAGCCCGAGCCACTGAATAATGCGCCACCGGCGACACCAACACGGTTAAATCGTTCGGCACGCCATGCTCCCACGCCTCGGGGGCGATTCTTGCGCGCGCAGCCAGCAGTCCGGTGAGATTGGCTAAGGAACCTCCATGGGTCAGCACTCCGGCTCCATGCGTTAACCCCGCCGCTGGTCGACGCGGTTGTTCAGCCCATCCAACATGCTTCAACATCCAGTTGACCACGACAAATTCAATCGCCGCACCTACTGGACCCATCTCGTAGATTGCCATCGGATTGTTCATGAACCCGTTGACCAGAGATGCCAGCGCGGATGCTGTATCGGGAATAGCAACCTGGTGGGCTGCATGCAGGGGATGGTGCAATTGGACAGAGTGACAGAGATAGCCCGACAGGAAGTCTGCAAACTCGGCCTCATCCAGTGGCGGATGATCGAGCCTTTGCTCAAGTTGCAGGCCATCGAGTAGCTGACTTAATGGCAGATATCCTGTTGCAGGCTTTTCGCCCTGCTCGGTAGCCTCGATGTGAGCAATCAACTGGTCGAGTGCATCAACAAAGGCACCCTTCATAAATCGATTTGATTCGGTCATCCGTGCATCGTAATCCCGCGCCTCGCTCAGTGCCACCGCGGTTCGCTAGCGATGCATCAAATCAAGAATTGCCTTGGCCAACTTGGTGCAGACTGCCGCAGTCATATCATGCAGATCACGCTGTGGGTTGTACTCGACGATATCGGCCGCAACCACAGTCGCCTCGACGGCATCGAGGGCATTCAATATATCCCGAACGGTCATTCCACCCGGTTCATGGTGGGAGACGCCGGGTGCAAATGCCGGATCCAACGCGTCGATGTCAATCGAGATATAGAGTGGTTTTTCAAACCTCAGACGAAGGTCTACCGGTAACTCGCCCCGCCACTGGTGCGTCTCTACGCCATATTCTTCGATCACGGCATTCTGCTCAGGCGTCAGCGTTCGGATTCCGAGTTGCACGAGCCGGTTAACGCAACCCGACTCCAACAGACGCGCAAACGGGCTGGCATGCGAGTAGGGATTGTTATCGAAGTTGGGATAGAGATCGCCATGCGCATCGAAATGCAGAATATCAATCGGTCCGAACTGGTCGGCAACGGCTAATGCCAAGGGATGTGTCACTGCATGGTCGCCGCCAAGACTCAACACTCTAAAACCTTGCGAGAGCACCTTCGCCATCGCCGGGCGTAGCTCCATAACACCGTTCGTGGTGTCCGCTGCTGAGAAGTCGCCTAGATCCTCGATATCCGACAAGACGTCGCGCACCGACTCCGAATAAGCATTGCCGGAATCACTGTGAAGCACTCGCCTGATGACGTCAGGTGCCATCGCAGGTCCCCGAAGGAAACTCGAATTCGCATCATGTGGTGCGCCGACCAAAGCAACCTTGCTCATCGATTGGGCAACCAGATTCGGACGCTGAGACCACCTTTCGGTCGATTGCGCAGACTGATGTTACCCGCATGTGCGTCAACGATTTCGCGCGCCAGCGACAAACCAAGACCCGAGCCTTCCCGCTTGGTGCTGTAGAACGGCAATAGCGCACTTGCCAGCGCCTCCTCGCTCATTCCCTTGCCTCGATCTGCTACCAAAATCTCAGTCCCTTGATCACGCGTTTGAAGCTTCACAACGATGTCATCGACCGCGGAATCTGACTCGACCGCATTCTTGCACAGATTGATCAGGACCTGCTCTAGTTGTTTCGGATCACCGGATCCGGAAAGACCGTCCCGCTCGGGATGATACTCAAACGGTTGCAACCCTTTGAGCGCAGCGAAGAATGCGTCCCAGTCGATGGTCTGAATCTGCGGTGCAGGTAACTTCGCGAACTTCGAATAGCTCTCGATAAACTCTTTCAGGCGTTGGCTGCGTTGCGCAATCGTCCCAAGCACCTCTTCCACTCGAGCGCTATCTCCTCGGGCAGACAATAAGCGGGCCGAATGCGCCATCGACGAAATCGGTGCCAATGAATTATTCAATTCGTGACCGATCAGTCGGATCACCTTCTTCCAGGTCGCCACTTCTTGCCGATTCAGCTCTTGAGTCAGACGCTTCAACAAAAACAGACGATGATTGCGCGCGTTCAACGTGAATTCACTACAGGAAAGGTGATAGCGCTCCTGCTCCTTCGCCGTGGTTACGCTCACCATGGCGTCCTGACCCACCGTCAACGCGTCTCGTAGTTCAGCAGGCTGATCGTCGACCACCTCTTGCAGAAACTTCCGTCCCGCGAAGCGTCTGCCACTCGCAAACAATTGGCGCGCAGTACCGTTGGCGTAGATCACGTGATCATTCTCGTTGGTAAGCACCAAGGCGAGCGGCGAGGCCTGAATGACCGTATCCAACATCAGCTCACGTTGATGCAGATTCTGCCGCTCGGTTCGCAGCGTCGACACCATGCTGTTGTAGGCCTTCACCAGTGCCCCGATTTCATCGTCACGTCGATTGGCAATCGTGAAGCTGAAGTCCGCGTCGCGCAGACTATCAGCGCTGTCAATCAATGCCTGAATCCGCGTGTCGTCAGCCGCGAACAGCCAGCGGGTGATCAACCAGAAGCCCAATAGCGACACAGCCACCGCGATACTCGAGGCGAGTGCCCATGATTCAGTCCATCGGAAGATTGCATATAGGACACCAAGCGCCAACGCCATAACCAGCGTTGACCCCAGAATCATCTTCCCGGGACGACTGAATCGAATACTATTCTGCGCCTGCGCTGTTGGACTCATGCAACCCGAACTTCACCATACGACGATAGAGTGCCTGCCGACTCATGCCGAGTTCGCGCGCTGCGCGCGCGACCACATTCCCGTGATTCCGAAGCGCCGTTCGAATGTCTGCTTCGCTAGGCTCCGGTAAGTTGGTAGACAACCCGTTACTCTGCAGTCCGAGAGCATCAATGTCTATGACGTCTATATTCGAGAGAATTTCAGCACGCTTTACGAGGTTCTGTAGTTCGCGAACATTACCTTCCCAGGATTGTGATTCCAGCACTCGGAGGGCCGCCACCGAAAATCGTTTGCCCGTTTGGAGAAAGTGGCTGGCCAATGCAGCAGCATCGCCAGGTCGATCGACCAGAGCCGGTATCTTCAACTCAATCACGTTGAGCCGATAGTAGAGATCCTCGCGAAAGGTGCCCTCCGCGATCGCGGCCCTTAGATCGGCATTTGTGGCACTGATGACACGAACCGCGACACGACGCGTTTCGGATGAGCCGAGACGTTCGAACTCACCCGACTGCAACACGCGGAGCAAGCGGTTTTGCCCTTCCGCCGACAAGTTTCCAATCTCGTCCAGAAACAGGGTGCCGCCATCTGCTGCCTCAAAGCGACCGATACGCGTCTTGGTCAGGCCGGTATACGCCCCAGGCTCAGCACCAAACAGCTCGGCTTCGAGGAGTTCGCCCGGGAGACCACCGGCATTCACGCGAACAAAGGGTCCGTCCGCCACACTGGAGTTCGCCTGAACGATTTCCGCGAGCTTCTCCTTTCCCGCACCGTTCGGCCCAGTGATCAGTACGCTGATATCGGAGGCCGCCACCCGACATGCAAGACTCACCACTTCATGCATGGCTTCCGAGACATACACAATGCCCCGAAGATCGAAGTCTGCTTCAAGTGCAGCCCGCGTCCTTGCGCGCTCTAAGGACAGCTCGCGTGATCGACTCTGTGCCGCGCTGAGATCGACCAGATTGCGGACTGTCGTCATCAGGCGGTTGTCATCCCACGGTTTGCCGAGGTAGTCGGCCGCCCCCTGCTTAACCAATGACACCGCCATCTCGAGATTCGTCCACGCAGTCAGGAGAATGACCGGCATATCCGGATACTGTGTCCGGATCTCGTCGAAAAGCTGCGCGCCTTCACTACCCGACGTCTTCTCTTCCTCGAAGTTCATATCCTGAATCACAAGGTCCGTCGGATTGGTCGCCAATTCCGCCAAGCCGGCTCTTGGGGTAGCCGCGGTCGCAACGTCGTAATCGCTCAGCTCCAGCAGCAGTCGCAGGGCATCCCGCACACCCTCGTTGTCGTCTATGACGAGCACACGTGTCATTAAGTTGTTCTCTCAGATGCTACGAGTCGCTATTGCTGGATCGACTGCTGCCGCGTTGCGTGCCGGACCCAGGGTTGCCAACAACCCGACGCCCCACAGACCAAGCACCGCCAACGGCAGCATAATCGGATCGAGCTTCGGAAGATTGTACTCGTTGATCAGGAGCGAGTTCAGCGCAAACGTCAGTCCCAGGCCCAAGACAATGCCGAAGGTGGTGATCAACCAGTTCTCGGTGAGAAAATACCGCAGGATGTGGAATCGCTGCGCGCCGATCGCCCGGCGTGTACCGATTTGCTTGCGTCTTTGCATCACGCTGAAACTGGCAAGGCCGACGATACCCAACGCTGTGATGATGACCACCAAAGTCATAACTACCGTCAACATCCGATTCATGGCGACGTCACGTTCAAACGTGTTCGCAACGATATCGGTGTGCGCTCGGGTTGTGCCAACAAGACGTTCGCGATCAATCTCAGCCAGCGCCTCTTCGATCACGGGGATCAATGCATCCCGTTGATCCGCATCGACACGCAGTACCAGCGGCGCATTGAGATCGACAATCGGGAATATGGCCGTCGAATAGAAATTCCCCCACCCGTACCACGGCTTCGCCAATTGGTCATAGGTGCCAATCACCTCGATCGCGTCCCCCAACGAGTTGTACATGAACTTACCGATCGGGTCTTCATCGGGATACATGGTGTCAGCCGCATAGTCTGACAAAACCACGAGGGTAGGCGCATAACCACCGTCGGGCTGGTAGGTAACCTCATCATCACGGAACCAACGACCGCGCGTGATCTCGAGACCTAAAGTTCCGAGGGCGTGTATGTCTGACTGATAGTAGGCAAGGTTAATCGATGCCGCGTTGTCGGCATCGCTAACTCGAAACGTCGAAGAGCTGCCGCTATTGCTCAATGGCATCGTCGAAATTTTTGTCACGCTCTGCACACCTGGCAGCTCGCCAAGCAACGTAAGATCATTTTCAATGACCGCTCGCGGGTTTTGCTCGTCATTGAACGAAAACGCGCGTGCCATGATCAACTGATCGACATCGACACCTGTCGGCATTGCGATCGTCTCGGCGCGGTCCTGAATCACTACAATCGCATTCACGACCACGGCCATTGTTAGTGCAATTTGTAACGCGATCAGCACAGCACCAGTCTTGTTGCGCAGCAGCGTACTCAGGATGGGTTTGATTTCCATTATTGCTTCTCCACTTATTGGGTCTTGAGGTGGACCGCAGGCTGAATACGGGTGATGTGCCAGGTTGGGTATAGACCGGCAATCACCGCTGCTCCCAGCGCCAGGGCAACGGCCGTGACGATCATCTCCGGGTTGAGTCGTGCGAGATACTCATAGCCCGTGTACCAGTTGCGCACGGCCAGTAGACCCAGATAAGACAGCATCAATCCGCCGAGACCGCCGAGAAGACCAATCAACATGACTTCCACACCGTGCTGGAGGGCAACATCACGTTTGCTGGCACCCAGGGCACGGCGAACGCCCACCAGTGGCGCACGATTCAGAAATTTTGCCAACATCAAGCCAACCGTGTTCAAGAGGCAGATCAGCAGGAACATAAACGACAGAACAACGAGCAAGCGGTTGTCGCCACCGACCACTTCCATGTACTCCAACCAGTCCACAACGTTGGTGGTCCGGTTGTCCAACGGACGCTGGAAGCGACCAAACTCTTTCTGCGAACTTGCGTAGCTGTCCATGAAGGCATGGAACTCCTCACGCTGCTCGGCACTATCCAGTTGTACCCAGTGCTGTACCCACACGCATTCACTTTGAAGGGAGTCCTGATAGTTTTCGAGCTTCTCCGGTTTCCAACAGTTGGTACTGCCGTGTGCACGGTATTCCCAGCTAATGGGAACCTGAAACGGAACAAACATGTCCTCCGTCGACGACCAGGCACCGTTGTTCAGGTCGTAGAAGACAGGTGTCGGTTGCCAGGTGTCGATGACACCTACCACCCGGAATGGGACGGAATCCAGATAGATTGTTTTGCCCACCGAGTCCTGGCCACCGAAGAACTTTTCATTACTCTCCCTGGAAAGTACGACCACCTCGTCGGCATTCTCGTCGGCCCGATCATCCCATGGCCCACCGTACAAGAACGGAACATCAAACATCGGGAAGAAGCCGTTATAAGTTGCACGTGCTGCCAGCCGTTGTAGACGGACATTCTCGTCTTCCGTTCTCACGGCAAATCCACGGTGCATCATTGTTGCCTGGTGCGTTGGGATCTCGGATTCCATCAACGCCATAGCGTCACGATAGGTCATTTGTATCGGCGGCGATCCACCACCTTTTTGGTTCGCCGGCTCATCCGGTCCCCAGGTATCCATCTGGACCGAGAACACCCGATCACTCTTGAAAGGCAATGGATCGGAGGACATCACGTAGAACAGGGTCAACGTGGTCATCGACACTCCGATACCAAGCGCAATCGCGCCAACCATCAGCGATGACAATAACGAGTTGCGCTTTAACGAAAGCCAGGCAAGGCGCATGTAGTAACCAAACATCTCGATACCCCTTATGCGACCTGCGCAACGGCGTCATCGGACTCCGCCGGCGGCGGTTCGATCGGCTGGAAATCCGATACCTGACCATCCAACAGATGCACATTGCGCCCCGCTCGGCGTGCGAGCTCGGGATCGTGCGTAACCATGATGATTGTGGTCCCTGCGGAGTTGATCTCTTCAAGCAATTCCATCACCTGGCGTGCCATTAACGAGTCGAGGTTTCCCGTGGGTTCATCGGCCAGCAATAGTTTGGGGTTACCGGCAAGCGCACGCGCGATAGCGACGCGCTGCTGTTGCCCCCCCGACAATTGCGATGGCAGGTGCTGTTTGCGCGCGGAAAGACCGACAAGATCGAGTGCCTCAACGATACGTTCACGACGCTCCTTGCCAGACCAACCGCGATAGCGAAGTGGCACGTCAACGTTGTCGAAGATGTTGAGATCCGGAATCAGATTGAACCCTTGAAAAATGAATCCAATTTTCTCATTGCGCGTTTGCGACCGAGCGCGGTCACGCATGGTAGATACGTCAGTACCATCGAGAACGTAAGTGCCCGAACTCGGCGCTTCCAGCAGGCCTGCAATATTCAGAAAGGTGGTCTTGCCTGACCCGGACGGGCCTGTTACAGCGACGAACTCACCGGCTTCAACCTCCAGTGACAGACTGCGCAGCGCGTGCGTCTCGATGACACCGGCCTGATAGACCTTGGTAATGGAATTCATGGACAGCATGTTGTGTGCCTCCTAATACTGGTGGTTATTGGGTGAGTAAAACGCGGCCTTCACCTTCGAAGCCGGCGGTGTTGGAAAGCACCACAGACTCGCCTGGCGCGAGACCCTCAAGAATTTGAATCGACTGCGCACTCGCCGCGCCCGCGATGATTCGGCGCCGTACCGCGAAGTCGCCTTCGATAACGTAGGCAGCTCGTCCCGCCTCGCTATCAAACCAAGCACCGCGTGGTATCTGAACCGCGTTGGAAAACCGATCGAGTTCGATCTTTCCAGTCAACCGCTGGTTCTGACGAAGCCCTTGCGGTTGAGCGCCACTGAATCGCAGGCGCGTCGCAACGGTGTTGTTTTCCACTTCAGGTGAAATCGATGAGACGATCGCTAGATAGGTATCACCGTCGTAGCTGACCGTACCCGTCATACCGATTGCAATATCGTCCGCATAGCCCTGCGCCAACGCCACCTCGAGTTCGAGCTGGGTAAGATCAACAATATTCAGAATCGGACTATCAGCAGTAATAGCAGCGCGATCTTCGACGGATACGGTGCCAACGATCCCGGTAACAGGCGCACGAACCGTCAGTTCGTCGAATTGCCGCTGCAGCTCGGTGACTCGAAGCGCTTGTTGGCGCACGGTAAGCTCGGATGCTGCCTGCTCGAAATCGAAACGCTCACGGTACAGTTTTGCGTCCGCCTGACGATGTGCATACTCGAGTTCAGCGCGTTCTACCTCGTCCTGCGCCTGTTCCAAATCCTGCCGTGAAATCACCTGATACTCCCAGGATGCCTCGGCACGCCGCAACTCACGCTGCGCTGCAGTGATCGCCACTCTTGCGAGATCAACCGCCTGTTGGTTTTGTAAGTCGACCTGGCGCCCCTCAATTGCAGCGCGGTCTGCCTCGGTACGCTGCGCGCTGAGTTCGGCCTGCGCCTGCTCAAGACTGCTGCGCAGCTCCGGACTCCCGACGGTCGCGACCACATCCCCCGCCGTAACAACATCACCGGCCGCCACGACAAGAGCCACTCGACCCGCGGAGGGTGCAAATACTGTCGGTTTGACCGCGGCAACAATAACGCCTTGTATCGGGATATCGCGAATGAAAACCCCCTCTGTGACCACACCCGTCCGAAGTCGCTCGCGCGCAACCGACAAGTCGCTTTGCACCCATTGCGACCCGACTTTCCAGATCACGAAAACCAAAGCGACTGCCGTGAACAATCCGATCGTGAGCCAGACCGGCTTCCGGCTTCTACGTTTGATGACGACATCCTGTGCGGACGTATCCCGCATCATGCCCTCACCCTTACTTCCCGGAATCGGTTGCAACGCCATTAGCTCTCGCTCCCAGGCTTGACCGAACGCTCATCCGCAACCTCGCAGCAGTGCGGGTCGAAATCGCTTACGTCACGGGACTGTGCAAGATCCCAAGCACCGGCTAGTGCAATCTCCGCCAGGGCCAGGACAATGCCGCCGGCCAGAGTGATCAGTCGTGTACGAAGTTCCAGTCTCATCATCAAACTCCCGTGTCTCACGAGGATGACTGCAACCGCTGTGCCAACTTCACTCAATTCATAACCGACTGTTTTTGTTTGATATTATTTTTCTGATGAAGATTTGCTACGGACACTACTGTCCGCGTCGCCAATGGCGGACACATTTGCGGACACTTTGCCGTGCGTAGCCATGTGTCCGGACCCACGGCACAATCGCGGCATGGAAAGAAAGCCCTCAATTGCATTGGCTCTCGGCAGCGGCGGCGCGAGAGGCCTTGCCCATATCGGTATCATCCGTCGCCTCGAAGAGGCGGGGTATGACATCGGGTATATCGCAGGCACATCGATTGGCGCGCTGATCGGTGGAATCTATGCGGCAGGTAAGCTCGACGAATACGAAGCGTGGGCCAAGAGCTTGACGCGACGTGACATGCTCCGACTCCTCGATTTCTCTTTCGTCCGCGGCTCGATAATCAAGGGCGATAAGGTGATCGAAGCCATTTGCGATTTGGTGGGCGACCCTGAAATCTCGACACTCGACATCGGCTTCACGGCAGTCGCGACTGACCTGAAGGAACAGTCAGAGGTCTGGATTTCATCGGGGTCCCTGTTCAACGCAATTCGCGCATCGACAGCAATTCCGACCCTGATGTCACCATTGGTCATCGGTGACCGCCTCCTGGCCGATGGAGGTCTCGTCAATCCCATTCCCATAGCGCCCACGATGAATCATCCAGGCACACTGACGATCGCCGTCGACCTGAATGCACCTCGCGAGGGGCTAAACGGCGCAGAGCCTGACACAGAACCTGAATCCGAAAAATCTGCCACAGCGAAAACTAATCCATACTCACAAGCCATCAGCGATTTCGTTGACAAACTGACACCGAACCGTGAACCCACTGAGAAGCCACAGTCGCCGTATCCGGGGTTTGCGCAATCGGTCACCCAGACTATTGAGATCATGCAAAACGGTATTGCAAGGCTGAAGATGGCGGCCTACAAGCCAGACATCACGATATCTGTACCGCGAGATGTCTGTCATTTCTGGGAGTTCGATCGCGCGGAATCGATCGTTGCATTCGGATACGAAAGAGCCGATGCGGCACTGAAGAAATTTGATCAACTGCACCCATTGCAGAAAGAGAGCTAGTAATGAGAGTCATACTCGGAATTCTGATGTTTTACGGTCGGTTTGGACTGAGCTTCTCGAATATTGGTTTCTCCTGGCGCAAAGGTGCATGGCAGGAGATCGGCGACTCACTGAAGAGTAAGCATGTCGTGATCACCGGCGGAAGCGGCGGTATCGGCGCTGCGGTGGCTGCCGGGTGTCTTGCAGCCGGAGCCCGAGTCACCGTCGTCGCTCGGAATTCAGATAAGCTGGCTGCGCTTGAAGAAGCGCTCGGCGATACCCTGGAAACACTGCAATGCGACCTCGCTGAGTCGAACGAAGTCGCTGATCTAGCCCGACGCCTGAAACAAGCCGGGACGGTAGACGTGTTGGTGAACAATGTCGGCGTGATGCTGCATGACTTCACAACGAACAGTCAGAACATGGACAGCCAATACGCGACCAACTTGCTGAACCAGTTCGTATTGACCGAGGCCTTGATCGATAGCGGGACGCTCGCCGCGGATGCCGCGGTGATTCAGGTCGCGTCCGGCGGAATGTACATGGCGCCATTGGTCGTCGAGAAGCTGAGTGCGGATTCGCAAGCGTCGCACGATGGCACGCAGGCCTATGCCATCCAGAAGCGTGCGCAAGTAGCACTGACGGAATACTGGAATCAGGCCTCACACACGGGTGAGCGGCGTTTTCATGTGATGCACCCTGGATGGGTCGATACCGCTGGCGTGCAGCAATCGTTGCCTACCTTCAGAAAAATACTGAAATCTGTCTTGCGCGATGGTGCAGCCGGCGCCGACACGATAGTGTGGCTCGCCGCGACACGTCCCGAAGCAGTCCAACCAATGCAAATCTGGTTTGATCGGGAGGCGCGTGACGTGCACGCCTATGGGTTTACCAAGACGCCAGCGGAAACCTCGGAGAAGCTTCTCGAAAAGCTGCAGTCCGATCGCGAAAAACTCATTGCGAGCTGACAACGTCGCCCACGCGAACCGTCCCGTCTCCCAACGGGATAAGGTTCACGCCGAACACCGGTTTGCCGTCGGACGAGCGGCGCCTGTCTCTCAATAGCGTCTTGAGTGGCTCCTTGTCTGGGTCAAGTGCACCGGTCGCCGGGTCGACCGTTGTGAAAATGCACCGCGTGCACTGAGACGACACAGAAAATTTGATCTGACCGAGAGAGACTTCCGACCAAGTGTCTTCGATATACGGGGCATCGGTCTGAACAACGATGTTCGGGCGAAAATGGCTCATTGAGACCGGCGTTGCGAGCGTCGCATTCAGGGCTTCCAGCGACGCCGTACCGACCATCAGGAGTGGGTACCCATCGGCAAAACTGACTTCATCGCCGGGTCGCACACGTTTCCCCTCCAGTAGGAGTCGACGATCACTGTCGCTTTGGAACACCAGACGTACCGCTTTGCCGAGCTTTTCACTGAGCCAGTCGGCAACAACATCGCCAGCATCTCGTGCATCGACGGTATCTCTCCACACAACGACCTTGCTGGTTTCGGCAGACGGCTCGTCGACGCGCAACGCTTCTCCCTCATAGCGCAAAGTCAAACCACCGTCGTGCTCCAGCACTGAAATTCTGACTAATTCGGGCACAGTACGACCTGTGACGAAGCGTCGCGATTCATCGACGACCATCCAGCGGCGATCCCCGACAAGGCCTCGCGGTGATACCTCGGCAACGTCACGATCGTTGCCCTGCATAGACTTAACGGGAAAAACATGGATCGAAGTGATGAGCATCCCTGAAGTCTGCCATAGAGCGAGTGTCATCACTAAAGAGACCGACGATCAGGACGCTAGCTCCAACTGGGAAACCGTTCGAGATTCACTGGTATGCGAAGTCAGGCAGCAGCGTCATGAAGAGTCCACTCGCCTGGCTGCGTGGACTCGGCCTACAAACCCAATTAACCATCATGGCGGGCACCCTGATCCTGCTAACCATGAGTTTGGGCAGCTATCTCACGATCAGCGGCACCATACGCGAAGCGCGAGATCAGGCACTATCGAGTATCGCCGTATTCGCCGAGGCCACCTCTCGCGGCACCGATTTCGGCCTTAAGACACAGAATCCAGCTGAGTTGGCGAAGTCTGTCGCATTCCTGAATGAAGTACCGATCGTGGCTGGCGTTGAAATCCGCAACATGAACGGGACCCGAATCTACCGCGAAATGTTTGAGGAGTTACCGCGCGAGCAGCTACTCAACGCGAAAACCGATGCATCAAAACTCAGGATCAATCCATTCGGCGCACCCGAAATCTACCGAGTCACCAACAAGGTGTATGCACCGCTCGCAGGCGATGCACTGCGCGACAGCAATGGTATGGGGAAACAGTACATAGGCTCGATTGACACCATCGTCAACCTCAGCGCGACTCAGCAGCGGCTGCGTAACAGCATTCTGATCACGCTGATCTCCAGCGGCGGTATTGCCGTACTCGGTGGCGTCTTCTCTTTCTTCGCTGCGAAAAGAATTCTAAAACCTGTACGCGACCTCCTGACCGGACTCAAGAACGTCTCGGAGGGCAACTTTTCTCACAAGCTACCGACAGCTAACGGTAAAGAGCTCAAACGTCTCATCAACGGCTTCAACGTCATGGTTGACGGTCTCCGGCACTACCGGCGCGAGACACTGCGAGCGCGAGAAATTCTTGAGCAACGCGTTGAAGAACGCACGCAGCAATTGTTCGACGAGAAGGAGCGCGCCGAAGCAGCAAGTCGCACAAAGAGTGAATTTCTCGCCAGAATGAGTCATGAGATCCGCACACCGATGAACGGCGTGCTGGGGATGACTGAGTTGCTCTTGATGTCGGAGCTCGGTGACTCCGAGCGTCGCTACGCGAGAACCATACGCAGCTCGGGCGCGGCACTGCTCGACATCATCAACGACATTCTCGACTTCTCGAAAATCGAGGCCGGTAAAATGACGTTGGAAACCGCACCGTTCTCCGTTCAGGGACTTGCCGAGGAAGCGATCGCGATGTTATCCGGAAATGCCCGCAGGAAAGCAGTCGATCTTTCCGTCGACGTAGACCCGACGCTGCTGGGTACCGTCTCAGGAGACTCGAGCCGACTAAGACAGGTCCTGGTAAATCTTGGCGGGAACGCAGTTAAGTTCACTGAACAAGGCCAGGTCTGGCTGGAAGTGCTTCGCGCCGAGCAGCAACCCAAGGACGACAGTCTTGTGTCCATAAGATTCTCGGTGCACGACACCGGTATCGGCATTCACCCGGATAAGCAGGCGAGCATTTTCGAATCGTTCATTCAAGAGGACGGCTCCACGACGCGTCGGTTCGGTGGCACCGGGCTTGGGCTGGCAATCTCCAAACAAATTGTTGAATTGATGGGCGGACAGATTCGGGTCGAAAGCGTACCCGGTGAAGGCTCCGTGTTCTCGTTCACCCTTACCCTGCCCTATCAGGAAGCCATGTCGTCGAACTCGGACCCGGACTTCTCAGAGCTGCTCGTGTTCACGGTATCGCCCTTTGAGAACATTACCCGAATGCTCAACCGACAACTCGACCACCAGACGATCCAGCGGGAGAACTTCAACACACTCGCTGACGTCGAACGAGCGCTCTATGCCCGTGATAAACAACCCGATCTCATTCTGTTTGACCACGCCGCCGTAAATGACGACGTCATTGAAGCGTGGAGCCGGTATCGTGAGCGAAACGCCCGATCGGAATGGCCTGCCACGGTTCTGATTACATCCGATGAGTCGATCGATGCGGCCAGCCTCAACGAGCACGGGGTGTCCGATATTCTGCGCAAGCCACTAACGTCGGGCGCACTGATCGGTCTGCTACGCGTTGTGGCGGGCGTGGAAGAGCCACCCACGGTCACTATGAACGGCCAAGGACTGCACGAGGACTCCGGGGCCGCGGTGGGTGCTTTGCGCGTATTGGTGGTCGAAGACAACAAAGTGAATCAGCGCGTGACACGGGCAATGCTCGATAAACTCGGCGCCACGCACGAGATTGCAGAGAATGGACTCGAGGCGCTCGACATCACCGAGCGCGAGTCCTTCGACGTGGTACTCATGGACTGTCAGATGCCTGAGATGGATGGCTTCACAGCGACTCAGGCGATACGCGATCGAGAGCAAGCCCGAGGTCAGGCTCGCGTTCCAATCATTGCACTCACTGCCAATGCGCTACAGGGTGACGACGGGAAGTGCTTCGCTGCCGGCATGGACGACTACATGACCAAGCCATTCAAACTCGAAGCACTCCGCGAGAAGCTCGAATACTGGCAGAGTGCGGCAGCTCAGTCCGACGTCGCGTAAAGCGGCTGTTTCGATTGGCTCAAGCGAAGCCCTAAAGCACTCAAGCAACTGTAGCCGACGGCCCAGACCAGCGCCGATTGCCAAGCAAGCCCCATCCATGCGGCTGCGATGGAAGCCCAAAGCGGCATCAAAGCCAGACGAGTCCACTCCGCCTTAAGCGCCCAGCCCCTCCCGTCTGCAAGCGCGCCAAGAATCGACAGCAGCGCCCACAGCTGGAGCGCCACAAAGAACGCAAGCGCCAACCCTTGCCCGGTGGCGATGATCCCAACCCAGAGCGTTAAGGCAATCGCCATGAAGAACTGGGCCCCGATATAGGCGGTCGGAGAATCCGCACCTCGACCCACGTATTTCTGGAAATCCGACAGCGGTGAGAGATGGAGCGGGCGCTGCGCCTCGGCCTCCTTCGGCCGCCATCCGGTCCTTCCAAACCAGACCCTCAGCTTATCTCGCCACCCCTTCGCATCGCGCCAGTCGGCGATGAGACTTCGGTACACATGGAGGTTGGCGTTCACCGGGTTAAAGCTATGCAGAGGCTTGCGCACTCCAAATACGACAGGCTCTGACTCCGGCTCAAAAGTGCCAAAGAGTCTGTCCCAGATGATGAGAATACCGCCGTAGTTCTTGTCGATGTAACGCGGATTTTGTGCATGGTGAACGCGGTGGTTGGACGGCGTCACAAAGACATAGTCAGCCCACCCCAGACGATCGATATGGCGTGTGTGTACCCAGAACTGATAGATCAGATCGACCGCGGACACGGTGGCAAACACGTGCAACGGTACTCCGAGGAAAAACATCGGCAGATAAACCACCCACCCGATAATGAAGTCTGAGCTCGTCTGACGCAGCGCAGTTGTGAGATTGTATTCCTCGCTCTGGTGGTGAACGCTATGCGCCGCCCAGAAGATGCTCATCTCATGACCGAGACGGTGCTTCGAGTAGTACATGAAGTCCCAAAACAGCAGCACCGATAGCCAGGCCAGGATGCCACTAGGCGTGAGCGCGAACCAACTGTCTGGCATTCGCCAAAACGCGAAGTGTTCCAGCACAAAGCCGTAAACGACGATGCCGACAAGCTTGGTAAATATCCCTGTCGTGCTGTTAAAAGCGCCGGCAGCGAGACTACCGATCGCATCATTGAACCGGACAAAGCCGTTACCACGAACCCGGTCGTAGAGAACCTCGACGACGATCGCGAGCAGGAAAAACGGTACAGCTAGACTGATCAAATCCATTGCCCAATTATACCGGCTTCCAACTCGCGCCCACACAGGACGTATGGAACAATACGAAAACGCTCTCTGAACACGGCCTCGACATGACTTCTGCAATCAAACACACGCTCACACCGCGACCGCGTGACCTCGGCGATTTCACGGTCCGCCGAGTTTTACCGTCGGGCAACACGCCCATGGTGGGACCCTTCATCTTTTTTGACCACATGGGGCCTGCGGAATTTCCGGAAGGTAAAGGGATCGATGTTCGACCGCATCCGCATATCAATCTGGCGACCGTAACGTACCTGTTTGAAGGAAGTCTGATGCACAGGGACAGCGTAGGCGCTGTGCAAAACATCGAGCCAGGCGCCGTCAATTGGATGACCGCGGGTCGTGGCATCGTCCATTCCGAACGGAGCAGCGACGAGTTCCGCAATATCAACGGTCGAATCCACGGCATCCAGTCCTGGGTTGCGCTTCCTGTCGAGGAAGAGGAATGCGAGCCTCGGTTCGATCATTATCCGATGGACATTCTCCCGACGACGGAAATCGATGGCGTAGCGATTCGGATCATCGCTGGGCGTGCCTTTGGCATCGAAGCACCGGTACCTTTCAGCCACCCGATTGCCTATGCCGACTGTGAGGCAACTCGAGAATCAACGCTCAAGGTGCCAGACGGCTTGTCGGAGCGTGCGTTGTACGTCGCACAAGGCAGTGTGACCATCGACGGCGAAGCATTTGAGTCCGGCCAAATGATCTTGCTCGAAGCGCATGCTGAGGTATTGGCAATCCTGAGTGCCGATGCACGCATCATGTTTGTCGGCGGCGAACCCTACCCCGAGTCGCGCCACATATGGTGGAACTTCGTCTCGAGTCGACTGGATCGACTGGAACAGGCTAAACACGACTGGCACGAGTGGAATTTCGACAAGGTCCCCGGCGAGACCGAGTTTATCCCCCTGCCAGACTAGCCATCGCATGTTAACCGATGAAGATAGACGTCGAGAGCTGGCACTGCTCAGTCAAGCCCTTGAGACACTCTCCAAAGGATTCGAAACGCTCCCTGATTTCAATCGAGATACCGAGTGGTCCGAAACCACCGCCGCTGTGATCGCTGCAGCTGAGCGTATGCAGGATAACTTCCCGTACGCGCATCCCTTCTACGCAGGACAGATGTTGAAGCCTCCGCATCCAGTCGCTCGTGTGGCTTATCAAATGGCGATGTGGATCAACCCCAACAATCACGCGCTCGATGGTGGTCGCGCCAGCTCGGCACTTGAAAAAGAGGCGGTGGCACAACTCGCAGACATGTACGCCCTCTCACCGTTCCTCGGCCATTTAACCAGCAGCGGTACACTCGCAAATCTAGAGGCGTTGTGGATTGCCGGGCAAGAGCACCCTGGCAAAGCCATCGTCGCGTCCACTGATTCCCACTACACACACAACCGGTTGTGCAAGGTGCTTGGGTTGGGTTTTGATGCGATCGAGACAGAGCATGATGGCAGGATGTCACTCTCAGCGCTCGAATCACGCCTCTCCGACGGTGACGTTGGTACGATCGTGGCAACGCTCGGCACCACGGGTTTTGGTGCAGTTGATCCGTTGCCAGAGATACTCGAGCTAGCGCGCCGTTTTGGCGCTCGCGTCCATATCGATGGCGCCTACGGCGGTTACTTCAGACTGTGTGATGGTTTGCCATCAGATGCCACAGCAGCCTATGCCGCCATGCCCGAAGCAGACAGCATCGCTGTTGACCCCCACAAGCACGGTCTTCAACCCTACGGTTGCGGCTGCATTCTTTTCGCTGATCCCGCCGTAGGCAAGCACTACAAGCACGACTCACCGTATACCTATTTTTCCAGCGATGAGTTGCATCTCGGCGAGATCAGTCTCGAGTGCTCTCGGGCAGGTGCAGCTGCGGTCGCCCTTTGGGCTACGCAACAGGCGCAGCCTCTGATAAAGGGTGGTGAGTTTGCCACGAACCTTAATCGATGCCATTTGGCCGCAAAGTCTCTGGCCGCGCATGTCAAAGCAGACACGAACGCATCCCTGATCACCGAACCGATGCTCGATATTGTGGTGTGGGCGCTGGCGCCGACTGAGACGATGAGCGCATCGCAGCTCGCACAGTCAACTTTCGATATTGCAGCAACGCTCGACCTGCACCTTGCGGTGATTGACGTACCAGCAGAACGACTGCCGGAGTCCTACCGAGCCGCCAATGAACCAACGGTCGCGTGCCTACGCAGCTGCTTGATGAAACCCGAACATGAAGCCGCGATGCCCGAGATCATCGGTCTACTGAACAAGGCAACCGCAATCGCCAGGCAGGGCGGTCACTGAAGGACTAACGCGTCAACCACGCACCGATCAACAGTCCAACGATGGACAACACCACACTGATCACCGCGTAACCAATACCCGCAGCGCTACCTTGTGCGATCGTGATGTCGCGCGTGTGGATGGTCATGGCTGACATTGTGGTGAACGCACCGCAAAAGCCAGTGACAAACAACGGGTATCCCACGCCACCCAACCAAGTTGCCTGGCCCGCCGTGCTACTCAATTGCAGCGCAGCGCCAGCCAAGCCAGACCCCAGGACATTGGCCAACAACACGGCCACAGGCGCTGCCTGAAGACCGACCACAGACTGCAACAAGAACCGCGCTATCGCGCCGGCGGCGCCGCCAGCCGCAACGGCCACAAGCTGACCACCAAACGCCAAATGACTAGCTCGCTAGCTGGAGGCGTTGTCGAACCGCGTGGTATTCCTCGCGCATCTGCTCAATGAGTTCTCCCACGGGAACGATTTCGTGAATGCTGCCGACGCCTTGCCCTGCGCCCCAGATATCTTTCCACGCTTTGCTCTTCGTGTTGCCGCCGCTGCCGAAATTCATGGTGGATTTGTCGGCGGAGGGTAAGTTGTCGGGATCCATACCAGCGTTTTCGATACTCGGCTTGAGATAGTTACCAAGTACCCCGGTGAACAAGGAGCTGTAGACAATATCGGAAGCGACACTGTCGACAAGCATCTGCTTGTATTCAGGCACAGCGTTCGCTTCCGCCGTCGCGATAAAGCGCGAACCGATGTAGGCGAGATCAGCACCCATCGCTTGGGCCGCAAGCACATCCTGTCCAGTGCTCATCGCTCCGGACAGCAAAATAGTGCCGTCGAACTCAGCTCGGAGCTCCTTCACGAGCGCAAACGGGCTCAATGTGCCAGCGTGCCCGCCAGCTCCGGCGCACACGGCGATGATGCCGTCGACGCCCTCGGAGATCGCCTTGCGCGCGTGCCGTAGGTTAATCACATCGTGGAAGACCACGCCGCCATAGCTGTGTGTTGCATCCACGACGGCTTTCGGCGGCCGAAGACTTGTGATGATAATCGGGACCTCGTGCTTTACGCAGGTTTCCATATCGGCCTCAAGCCGATCATTGCTCGCATGGCAGATTTGATTGACCGCGAACGGCGCAATGGGCTTATCAGGGTTTGCCGCGCGCTCAGCGTCGAGGGTTTCCTTGATCTGGCTTAGCCAGTCATCCAGCAAAGACTGAGGCCTTGCATTGAGCGCAGGGAACGATCCAACAATTCCGGCTTTGCACTGTTCAATAACGAGCTCAGGCCCGGAACAGATGAACATCGGCGCACCGACAACAGGTATGGACAGGCGATTCTCAAGAACGCTCGGTAGTGACATAGCAGTCGAATCCTGAAGACCCAAAGACCCGCGCATTATACGGACATTGGGTGCTCATGCGATGCGCTTACTGCTCGCCGCCGACCTGGTAGATCAGGTCGAACGCCTGCTCCTCGCCGGAAACGGACTCGAGCGCGAGCCGATCATTGATCTGGAACCTCAGCAACACGTTCGACAATTGGTCGAAAACGCCATAGGCGTATTGCAGATAGATGCGCTTTGATAACTGCTTACCCGCAAGAATACGACCATCGCTGCCGCTCCCGTCGACTGACAACTCATCGAGTCCGACGCTACTTCGAATCGCATCGCTCACACCAAAAGCACGTTTAAGCCCCAGTGTGATTGCAGCATCTGCGAGACTGACGCCATCGTCCGTCTCTGTATCCGACAAGCTGCGACCTGTCAGGAGCAGGCTCAGTTTTTCGGCATCCGTTCGCTCAGGTTCGGAAAACAACTCACTAGTGAGCGCATCGGGTGTGCCATCAATATCGATTCCGACACGCCCCATATCGATGTCACGCTCGGCGCGCAAAGACAAGACCGGCGAATCGATCGAGCCATTAAAGTCGAGGGTGCCGCGAGTGACGTTCAAAGTCTGTCCATATGCCGCGTAGCTCGCATCACGCAGCGTCAGTCGACCATTCGCCTGAGGTTCACCCTCCGAAAACTGACGAATACGCAGTGCTCCCGTAACGTCCGTTTTGAGTCCAAAGCCTGCCAAAGAAACCCGATCGCCAAGTGCAAGCGCGACATCAATATGCTGAAACCTCTGCTCCTCCAATAGATCATCATCGTCATCCCGAACGATCACAGCGTCTGGCGATACGACCACCGCGCTCTCGGGTAGCGATCGAACGACAACGCTGGAATCGGCGATCTCCGCTCGACCACGAACGGCGATACTGCTCGGATGCCAGTTGATCGAGAGATCAGAAGACGCTTTCAGTCGCAGTGCATCAAGATCAACGAGTAAGGCGTCCTCGGCAGTGAGGTTGCCATTGATGAACGGCGTGCCGCCGACGAGCCCCAACTGCCCCGCAAAGCGCGCACTACCATCGCCACTGCTACCAAAAACAGTAGCATCGAGAACATCAAACGGATCGCCCTTTACGGAAGCCGACAAGCCGTCTACTTCAATATTAAGTGGCACGATCTCGGCAGCCGCGTCCTGAAGCCGAATATCCGCATCCACGCGCGGCGCGACTGCACTGCCTGCTACCGACAGCACGCCGTACACCGAACCCTCTAAAGACCGAACGTCCGCGGTAAGTCCATCCCATACGTTCAATTGCGGTAGCTCAAAAACAATCTCACCGGATATCGGTTGAGTCGATTCCAACCAGGATTCCGTCGTTACCCTCCCGCGCAGGGTCGAGCTCCCGACTGAGCTCACCAAAGCACGGGCCTCAAGTGCACCCGACTGCCACTCCGCCGCCAACTCCCCACGATCGATCTCGATCCGCTCTTGTTCATCCAATAAGGCAATACCAGCGTCGATCAGCGATGCTTCCAGTGTTCCGCTCGGTTGCGAGACTGTGCCTGACAAATCGGCCACCACACTGATCGCACCCTCCAGTCTTGGACTATCGTCAAGCGTCGGCAAAATCCCCAGATCAAAACGGTCGGATCGAACCTCAAACGTCTCGAATTCTCCGTCGTCCCAACCCGCGGTCGCACATAGTTCCCCGTAGACGTCGACCGCGATACACCCTGCTTCCCAGGAAAAACTGTCCGATGAGATCTGCAAGCGGGTTGGCGCCTGCAGCTTCAGCGAAAGCGAGTCCATGCGCCCGGGCTCAACGAGAACGGAAAGCGCTTCCAAACTGCCGTTCCAGACAGCCCGATCCTCCAGACGACCTTGCGCAATCAAGGAAAGCGAATCGAATCCGGTACCACCCGCCGCAGATAGAGCGATATCGTGCAGTTCCTCCGTACCCTCAATCCTCAACTCGAGGTCGTCGATGGATCGATCCTGATAGACCAATCGATTCGCCAGCAATGCCGCATCCACTTCACCACTACGATCAACAGACAAATCGACCGAAGCCGTATCAACGATCGCACCGAACAGGTTCAGATTGGGGATCTTGACGTCCGCTTCCGCGCTGAATGCATCAACGGTCCCACTCACCTCGAATGTCGCGGTTCCGCTCCCAGATGCACCGGGCAAGAGCGCCCCGACATCACCCACCGAAAGACTCCCACGCAACTCGCCGCCATTAACAATCGACCAGTCACCGGTGACATCGATGTCAGACTGATTGAGCGACGCCGCTAGCGCGCCAACGACATGCTTCGCAATCCAATCGTACTCGCCGCTGGCCTGCGCGCGCCCGCCCGACACCGGTTCAAAAACCAAATCCTCAACATAGATCGTGTGGGATGCGCCAGCGATCGTCCAATGTAGCTGTGCAGCTGGAGCAATGTCAGCACTGAAAAAAGACGCTCCCGTCGATCTCCATTCAGTGAGTCGGCCTTCAACACTGACACCAAAGTCGCGCCAGGACACCCCGCGACCATCGCGGCTGAAGCTACCGCTCTGCGATTCAAGCGCGAGCACGCCAGTAGCGGGCTGTTTCACCGGCAATGTCAGAAACCCATTCAGATCTGCATCGAACAGGTTGTTGATAGCGCCATCCAACTCGATGCGCTCGCGGCTACCATTGAGCTGAAGGGCAACACGAGGCATCCGGTCTCTGGGCGCCAACAGAACACCGACAGAAAGATCATGCTGGAGAGCGCCACCAAGCTCGCAGTCACCGCGAACGAATAGTGTATAGCTGTCGGTATACAGACCGAGATCCAGTCTGTGGACTTCGCCGGATTTCAAGTCACCTGAAAATGAAAACCTATCCCATTCGAATACGGGTGCGGCATCTTGCTTTACCACACCATTCTTCACCAAAAATCGACGCACCAGAACTTCAATCGGCAACTCGATTTTGGGCAGCTCCGGAATGATTACGTCACTGATGGGTGTTGCCCTATCGGGCTTTTCGCTTTCAGGAAGCGTTATCTCCACACCATCCAGATCGATTGCGTGAACCAAGACTTGCCGAAAATCGAAGAGAATCCGCGACGAGACTTCCAGATACGCTGACCTCACGCGCACGTCCGTCTCACCACTCGCGATATCGACACCACTCAGCGTGAGACCACCAAGAAAGCTACCCTCGATGCGTTCGACCGTGACGAGACTACCGGTACGATCGAATACCTGCGCCAGCACGAGTCTGGCCCCCGGAGCTGTTCCGAGTAGCAGCCAAACCAGCGTGATCAAGAAAACCAGTAGTCCGATGACGGTCCACGATACGCGTCGTAACCACTTGCCCCGCTTCATAAGTCCGACCCGAAATTGACGTGTAGCCGAACACCGCGTTCCCCATCCAGTGCGTGGCCAAGATACGCACGCAGCGGTCCTACCGGTGAACGCCACACCACGCCAAGCCCTGTTCCCCGCTGCCACTCTGGCGCGTCGCCATCAAATGCGCTGCCGATATCGAAAAACGCGGCAACACCAAACGTCGCCGTGAAGTCGAACTCGTACTCGACACTCCCTACAGCCAATCGGCTTCCGCCGACGACTCGTCCTTCCGTATCTCTGGGTCCAATCGTCTCGAAGTCATAGCCGCGCACGCTATTGTCACCGCCCGCAAAGAACCGAATCTCCGGCGGTAGCGCATCAAAATCGTCTCGCCATGTGTATCCCAGTTCGCCCCGGAACTTCAGTCGACCGCTGTCACCAATCGGTCGCAAATAGGTCTGGCGGACGTAAGCCTGAAAAAAACTGGTGCTCGAAAACGCAGATTCACCGGCAGTGCGAAAATTGAAGTCAGTTGCATAACCAGATCGGGGATTGGTATCACTGTCGGCCTCACGCCTGCTAAAGCCAGCTACTGGCATCAGCAGTGTGGTGGCGTCTTCCACACCTGCAACAACGAAATCGGTTTGGCTTGCCTGTACGCCGTAGGTCGCGATCCACCCGTTATCGAGAACGCGAATGCGCTCCCAACCTACCTGCGCAATATCACTCTCCGAGGTATCCGTACGTTCTGCACTCGCCGACCATTGATATGACTCCCACTCGACCAACGGGTTCATTAGGGGTCTTCGGTATCGTGCAGAGGCCTCGCTTAGTACGGGCGATGCGCGCAGATCAACATCGACTTGATGCCCCTTATCATTGACGCGGCGATTGCGATATCCCGCTCTAACTCTGGGGCCGCGGTCTGTCGAAACACCGACTCCAGTGAAGTACCCAATGCGTTCTACAGGCTCTATCACGATCGTGATTGGGACGGTTTGATCGCCATTGGCCTCTGTGTCTGCATTGACACTGGCCGTCGCGATCAAAGCACTCGACTGAAGTGCCTTTTGCTGCCGGAGTAGCGCCGTTCGGTCAAAGAAATCGCCCGACTTGAGCGTGACAAACCGTTGGACCAAAGTGTCATCAAAGACATCCTGACGTATTGATATTTGTCCAATCCGATACCGCGGCCCGGAGTCTATCTGCCAGACCACTTCCGCCGCAGATTCCTCGGGCATCACCTCGAGTCTTGTCTTCTCGAACACCGCATCGAGATATCCGCGACTGACCAGAAGTCGTCTCAGACTGCGCTTAGCTTCTGTGTATTCACCATGATGCAGCGCCCCACCCGGACCGAACGGCATAGCCTCCAACCGATCCCGGATGACAGTATCCTCGGCCGCGTCGCCAAGGATACTGATATCAACATCACCATAGGTGACCCGCGGGCCCGGGCTCAAATCGACGACAACCACCCAACAATCCGCGGCCATCTCTTCTCGAAGCTCGAGCGCGGGTGTGTAGTACCCCAGTGCCCGCAGCGCCTCGGTGATCTGGTCCGGTGCGGCCAGGAGGCCTCGATCAATATCGGCTGCTGAAACATCGCAACTGAAACGCTCGAGTGTCAGATAAGCGGCAACATTTTCACGAACCGCCTCGTCGAGTTCGGAATATACGACGCGTGCGTTTGCAACAGAAGCACTCGTTGTCACCAGAAAGGCTGCCAGCAGCCACCAAACACTTCTTGAAACTGACGTAAGCAAGAGCGCCAGGCGTTGAGATCAGTCTAATGAAGCGATCATAAACACCGCTTCGGTCTCGCAGACAATATCCCCGGAGGAAACTTCGGTCGCGGTACCTTTCAACGTGACATGCCGTCGTCTGCGTGAAAGACACTCGCCCCTTAGTGCCAAAGCCTCACCCACCTTCGCGTGTCGGCGATAGCGCACCGACGCCTTGGCCGTGTAGGCGGTCACGGATTGCAGATACAACCAGTTTGCCATGACATCATCGAGCGCCGTGAATAAGAGCCCTCCGTGCACCACATCGTTGTAGCCCACGTGATGCTCGCCCGGTGTAAATTTGGCAACGCAAATCTCACCCTCCAGACTGAACTTCAATCGAAGTCCGATCGGGTTGGTCGGTCCGCACACGAAACAGTGATTTGTCGGATCGGACAGCGCGTTACTCATTGAGTGACCACTCTATCAATCAGCAGTGGCAATGGCGTATCCGGAAGCTCGTTCGCTGATACCGTCAGCGTGCCTAACAGATCACCGCTGCCACCGATAGGATCGCCAGACATCGATATTCGCGCTGTTACCAAGAATGCTTCTGCACTGCTCAGATTGCGTCCGGCCAACATCGCGTCATTGTCTGATAGCGTCAGCGAGATTGGCAGTGCTGTAGGCGGTAGCTGACGCGCAGCCAAAGGCGGACCCGGTTGATCGGGGTCTCGAACGGAAACAAACAAGCGTGCGGTGTCCGGAAGATCGCGAACCAATGCGTCCGCCAACGCGACTTCGAGCGCTAACTGGGTTCCCGCGTCATCAGCCGCTGACGCACCACCGCGCCACTCCGCAATCTGTCGTTGAAGAATGATCTTGACGTCGGCCGGTGGCTCCGAGACTCGAATAAGTCGCTCCCAGACCTCTGCCGCAGCGTTGTTGTCGCCCTGCGCTCCGTATGCCAGACCCGCCGCAAACATTGTGTTGGGATCATTGGGTGCGACTTTGTTTGCCGCAATGTAAAGCTGCACGGTTTCCTGCGTGAGCCCACGCTCGCCGCCCGTGGCCTGCGTGAGCGCATCGCCCAGCTTCACCATCAACCCTGCGTCGGGAACAGTCGCAAGATTCATGGCCTTGCGGTAAGCAGAAACCGCCTCCGCCGGTTGGCCGAGCCTGAGGCGCGCCTCGCCTAGCACTACCCAACCGAGATAATCGTCCGGGCGCTTTTGCAAGTCGGCCGACAACATATCCGCAGCCGAGGAGAACGTCTCCCGATCCGTCGCCTCCTGAACCAGCTGAAAGGCCGGAGAGCGCGGCGTGTAGTTACTCGCAATCGGGTAGAGCAGCGCTACACAAGCCAACACACCAAGGCCGATGGCGATGCTCCCAAAAAGCCGTCGTCCGCGCCATAGAGGAAGCGTCGCCACCAGGACGCCGGCAAGCACCATCGCGGTCGCGATGACCCAAAATGCGGTACTCACATCAGTCCCCGTCCACCGAAATATCGAGTTGACTACGACGCTTTAGCGTTCGAAACAGCGCGAATACGGCTATCGCCATCAACAGCGCAGGCGATGCCCATAGCGCAATCGTTTTTGCGCTCAATGGTGGTTTGTAGAGCGCAAAGTCGCCATACCGTGCTTGCATAAACGCGTAGATCTCACCATCACTCGCACCGTTCGCCATTTGTTCCCGAACTTCGCGGCGCAGGTCTCTCGCCAGCGGAGAATTGGAATCCTTGATCGATTGGTTCTGGCAGGTAAGGCAACGGATGTTGTGGATCACACGCTGATAGCGCGCCTGCATGTCCGCATCCTCAAACGCCACCTCACGATCGATCGCGAAAGCCTGAGAGGCCAACCCAATCGAAAGGAGAAAACCCATCGTCAAGACTGAGAATACGTAACGCATCATTGCCGCAATTGCGCGAGGCGCGGTTCGAAGTCGCGCGCCCAAACCTCGGGATTAAGCTCGCCGACATGCTTGTGCACGATGGTGCCATTACCGTCGAGCAGGAACGTCTCCGGCGCGCCGTACACACCGAGGTCGATGGCCACTCTGCCCTCAGCATCAAATGCTGAGAAGCGATACGGATTCCCAAGGTCTCGCAGCCACTGGCGTGCCGCCTGCGGCTCATCATTCCAATTCAAACCGAAGATCGGAATATCACGCGAAATTTGCATCAGAAAATCGTGCTCGCGACCACAATTCACGCACCAGCTTCCCCACACATTTAGCAAAGCCGGCTCGCCCTGCAAATCAGCCGCACTCACAGCGACGGGCGGTTCGGAGAGAGTCTGCAGATCGAATTCCGGCACTGGTCGATCCAGCAGTGGAGAGGGAATTCTTGTCGGGTCTTCACCAATACCCATGACGAGAAAGCCACAGAGCACGGCGAACAAAGCGAGCGGCAGCACGAAACGCATCGTGTTAGGCCTCGACCGCCTTCGCAGCGGGCTTGCGCTTTCTGACGCGTGCCCGGTAACGCACGTCGGTAATCGCCAACAAGCCGCCAAACGCCATGACCAGCGCCCCAAGCCAAATCAATCGGATCATCGGTTTGTACTGCACACGCACTGACCAGGAACCGTCACCGAGATCGTCACCCATCGCGATAAACAGATCACGCGCGAGCGTCGCGTCGATGCCCGCCTCGGTCATTTCACTGACCTGTGTGGTGTAGTTACGCTTTTCCGGATACAGCACCGAAATCGATTCTTCACCCTGCTTCACCGTGAACGTGCCACGTCGCGCAACATAATTAGGTCCGGTGCCGTCTTCAATACCATCCATCGTGATGTCGTAACCAGCGACTGTGATGCTCTGCCCACTACGAATCGCTCTGTCTGTCTCAAGGCCAAAGGACGACACTACAACCGCACCGACGGTGAATAGTCCAACGCCAAGATGGGCCAGGTGCATACCCGTCTGCGCACGTGTCATCGTCGCCTTGCCGAATGCTGCGCGGACCGGGGTGGCAACCGATGCCAGAATGACCCATAGACCGGCGCTAACGCCGATCACCGTCATGGGCATGAACTTGCCATAGAACAACCACGGCCCCGCAATCGCAACCAGGAGCGTCACGGCACCGATCCAGCGATATTGCTTCCAGACCTGATCGAGGTTGCCGGTGCGCCAGGTGGTGTGCATACCCACACCGATGAGGAACGTCAGCGGCAGCATGGGAATAATAAATACGAGCTCGAAGACTTCCGGCCCGACTGAGACCTTGCCCATGCCTAAGTGTTCGATGATCAACGGATACAGGGTGCCAATCAGAATCAGCGTGGCCGCAACCACCAACAGCACATTATTCAGAAGGAGAAATGTCTCCCGGGCGGTCGGCTGAAAACCCGCCTGCGAGTCCAGTGACGGCGCGCGCCACGCGTAGAGTGCAAGGGCGCAGAAAATGACCACGAACAGGAAAGCAAGGATGAAATAGCCACGCGCTGGATCGCTAGCAAAAGCATGCACCGACACGAGCACGCCGGACCGTACTAGGAATGTGCCGAGCAGGCTGAGCGAAAACGCCATTATCGCGAGTAAAAGCGTCCAGCTCTTGAAGAGCCCTCGGGTCTCTGTAACCGCTAACGAATGAAAGAGCGCCGTTGCCGCTAGCCACGGCATGAACGAGGCGTTCTCGACCGGGTCCCAGAACCACCAGCCACCCCAGCCAAGTTCGTAGTAAGCCCACCAGCTGCCAAGCGCGATGCCGAGCGTCAGAAAAACCCAAGCTGCGGTCGTCCATGGGCGTGTCCAGCGCGCCCATTGTCTGTCGAGCTCACCCGATAGCATTGCGGCAATCGCAAATGCAAAAGCGACTGACAAACCCACGTAACCGATGTAGAGCATCGGCGGATGGATCACTAACGCGGGATCCTGCAACAACGGATTCAAGTCGCGACCATCAACCGGTGCGATATCCAGGCGAAGAAACGGGTTGGAGGTAAACAGCGTGAATGCGAGCGTACCGACACTCAACAATCCGAGCACGCCGATAACACGCGCAGCAACAGGTTCCGGCAAGCTACGCGAGCCGAACGCGACGGCAATCGTCCAAGTCGACAGGATCAGAATCCAGAGCAACATTGACCCCTCGTGCGCGCCCCAGACTGCGGCGACTCGGAACATCAGTGGCAACGCGGTGTTGGAGTTGGAGGCAACGTATTGAAGAGAGAAGTCGTTATTGATGAACGCCGAGGTCAGGATGCCAAACGCAATTGCTACGAACCCGAATTGAGCGAATGCCGCGGGCCGTGCAACTTGCATCCACACGCTGTCGTTACGATGGGCGCCAACGAGCGGCATCACGCCCTGCACGACTGCCAGCATGAATGCGATCAGAAGCGCAATTTGTCCTAGCTCAGGGATCATCCTTCTTCTGCAGGCTTGTAGCCTTGCCGCTCCAGAGAATCTGCAACTTCGGGTGGCATGTAGTTCTCGTCGTGTTTCGCGAGTACTTCCTCGGCGACAAAGCGACCATCTTCACCAAGCTGCCCTCTCGCGATAATGCCCTGCCCGTCTCTGAACAAGTCAGGCAGAACGCCAGTGTAAGCAACCACCAGTTCGTTCTTGGTATCGGTCAGAGTGAACTCGAGCTCCAGACTGCCAGGCTCACGAAACAGGCTGCCTTCCTTCACAAGTCCGCCGACCCGGAAAGCTCGATCCGGCGGTGTATCCCCCGCCGCAACCTGATCGAGCTCGAAGTAGAACCCCGTGTTTTCCTTGAATGCACCGATACTCAGCGCCGACACGAGTGCCAGACCGCCAAGCAGTAGTCCAACCGACAGCATACGCTGTTGCCTTGGTGTCACGACGTAACCTCCCGAAACCCACCTTGGCGATCTGCGGATTCGTCTGCTGCTTTGGTGCGCAATGAATTCATGATGCGCTGATGGCGTGCTCGCGCCATCACCAAGTTAATAGCCAACACCGCGAATGTCAGTGCAAAGGAGCTCCAGACGTAGAAGCCGTATCCTCCCATGGAGAGCCATGCCGTCATGTTGCTGCCCCTTCGACTGCCTGTTCGTTAGCTAGCCTTCTTGCCCAGCGTGCACCACCTTCTCGCAACAGCACTTCACCTCGCAGCCGCTGCAGCAGCACAGCACCGAAGAACAGAGAGAAGGCAAGAATCATTACCAGTAGAGGTGTCAGCATGCTCGCAGGCATTTTAGCCTCAGAGTTCATCACTGTCTGGCCCTGATGCAGCGTGTTCCACCACTCGACGGAGTAATGAACCAGCACAACGTTAACGACGCCAACGATCGCCAATACCGCACCCGCCTTATCAGCGCGACTGCGCTCGCTGATGTTCGAACGCAGCGTCATGAATCCGAAGTACATAAACAATAGGATCAATTCGCTCAGCATGCGCGGGTCAGACCATTCCCACCACGTGCCCCACATGGGTTTACCCCAAAGTGAGCCCGTCGCCAGTGCGAGGAACGTAAATGAGGCACCGATCGGTGCCGCAGAGACCGCCACTGCGTGCGCTAGTTTCATTCGCCAGATCAGCCCAATCAGCGAAGCCATGGCCATAACCATATACGCTAGTAAGGATAGGTAGGCTGCAGGCACGTGCACATAGATGATCCGGAATGCATCGCCTTGCTGATAATCAGCCGGCGCGAGCACCAACCCGCCGTACAACCCAACGACCATAAGGACCACAGCAGAGCCCAAAAACCAAGGCATCCATAGCCCTGCTAATCGATAGAAGTGCGGCGGTGATGCCAGCTTATGAAACCAAGTCCACATAAACGTTTGTTCCAACTATTCCATGCTGATTCGCAGCGCCGCAGCCGTGGCAAGCGGGCATAGCGTAGCTGCGAGTCCAGTGACTGCGAGCACCAGATACATAGGACCCTTCGAAACCATATTGGTTGCCTCCAGACTGACCGCCTGCGTACCGAAAATTAGCACTGGCACCATTAGCGGCAGCACCAACAACGCAATCAGTGCACTCGCCCGCTGCATCCCCACTGTCAACGCGGCTGCCACCGCACCCAAAGCACACAAAGCGTAACTGCCGGCTGCCAGCGTGATCGACAAAGTGGCGAACACCGTCGGACCGAGCCCGTAACTGCTTGCTACGACTAATGACGCTAGCACAAGTGGCAAGCCGGCAACCAACCACAGGGCCACAGTTTTGGCGATACAAATCGCTACGAGGGACTGCCCTGACAGCAGGTATTGCTCAAGAGTCCCATCGTCGAAGTCTTGACCATAGTGAGTGCTCAGCGGCAGTAGTGCGGAAAGCAGCACAGCGATCCACAAAACACCCGGCCCGATCAACATCAGCGTTTCTTTGAGCGGACTGATCGCCACCGGGAACAAACTGGTAACTACCAAAAAGAAAAACAAGGGGTTCAGGAAATCCGCCGGTCGACGGTATGCGAGGGTGAGCTCGCGTCCAAGCACCGTGCGGAACGTGTCGACAGGTCGCAGGATCGGCTCAGCAGCCTGCTCAAGCAGTCGTGGCGCGCCTTTCATGCCGCCCACTCCAAGCGCCGAAGCTCAACGTCGTCGATGGCGATGTCCTGATGGGCTGCGAACACGCAGCTGCCGCCGGATTTGGCGTGCTGAGCGATCAAATCCCGAACATACGCCTGTCCGGCGCTATCGAGATTTGTGAACGGCTCATCCAAAAGCCACAGGCGTGCATCGGACAAAAGCACTCGTGCCAATGCGAGACGACGACGCTGGCCCGCCGACAGACCCCGCGCCGAAACATCCGCCCGGTGCGATACTCCAAGCCCGTTCAGCACCTCATCCAGACGCGCTTTCGAATGCCCGCGACGCAAAGCGTTATCAAACTCTATGTTTTCACGCAGCGTCAGGTCGGCCTTGAGTCCCGCGTGATGCCCGAGCCAGGCCATATTCTGTTGGAACACCGTGTTCGCCGAGGGTAAGGATTGATCGCACCAGAGAATCGCTCCCGCTGAGGGTGTCACCAGCCCCGCCATGACCCGCATCAGGCTGGTTTTCCCACAGCCATTCGGGCCAACCAAGTGAACGACTTCACCTGGATTAACCATAAGCTGGAAGCCGGTGAGCAATGTTCTTCCGCCCCTCTGGACGGACACATCGCGCACCTCGAAAGAAAACCGCGTCACAGAGTGTCCTGGCAGTACAAAAATCGAGTTACTCGGGATATTACGAAGTATACCCGTTACAACAATGAGTTGCCCTGACAAATTCAGGCACTTTGTCGCAAATTCCCGTCACTATTTTGCCGATTTGCGCCCTAATGTGGGAGTTTTCCGCCACTCGCAACAGCGTCCGGAAAACCTGAGTTTCCATTCGCAAATTACGTTCTATAGACTCGGGGAAAAGTGTGATCGGCGTCGCATTCTGCGAACGCTGGCAGAAGATCGGGGAGAGCCACTGTGGGCGCGACTGAATCCGCCAACACAAACCAGCTTTACATAGATGCTCAGCGCGAAGAGCTGATTTCGTCCCTGTGTGATGTTTACGACACGCAGCACGGGCTCGCTGTTGTTACAGCCCCAAAGAAATCCGGTCTGACGACCCTCATGAAGGCCTTCGCCCAACGGCTGCGTACACAAAACGCGTCCAAAGGCGAAATCGCGGTTGCCATCTTGGATGTATCCCAGACCACAGTCGCTGGTTTGTTGGTCGACCTGCTTTCTGCGTTTGGCTATGAGTTGCCGCAGGCGACCCAGACCGAGCTGCTCTCGATGACCCAGCTGATCGCACAGCATCAGGCGCAGGCTGGGCTATCCCCGCTGGTCATACTTGAGCATGTCGACAAGGCGTCCCTACAGACGTTGGCTGTTATCAATCAGTTGGCGGCACTGCGCCATGCAAGAAAAAGCGCCTGCAGCATCGTGCTGACGGGCGACGACGCGTTGAACCATATCGTGAATGCCGAAGGCATGAGTGAAGTCGGTAAGCGCATCAGCCTGCAGATGAGCCTGTCGCCTTATACACAAGACGAACGACGTGAATTTATTCGCGTCATTCTGGCAAATGCCGGCGTTGGTTTGCAGGAGCCAAGCATCAACAATCTGGCCCGATTGGGAGATGGTTGGCCGGGGTCGATGATCGACGAGATGCGCGCGGCGATTCAGCAGCGGCGCTCTGCGAAGACGCTGGGCTCAACGGATACGCTGGCGACGCTCGAGCAAGAGCTCGCGCACCGTGCCAAAACAGTGGTGGATCCGACGGGTATTGATGACACCACCATATTGCGAGCGTCGGACGCGATTGCAGCGCCGCAGAGCGAGGAATGCGAAATTATCGACACGCCAGGCAGCGGCAGCTCACTCGGCGAGTTCCTCGTTAACCACAACGGCAAGCTGATTGAACGATTCCCGGTAACTCGTCGCAAAGTTCTGGTCGGTCGGGCCCAACACAACGACATCGTGCTCGATTCAAAATGGGTATCGCGCTACCACGCGATCATCGTTTGCCATCGGACCGGGGCATCCCTGGTCGACATCAACAGCACCAATGGTATGACGGTCAACTCGACACTCGTGCGCCAGGGCGACTTGATGCACAACGACATCATCGTGATCGGTGATTACCGCATCAAATACCTCAACCCCGCAGCTGAGCGGCGAGAGGCGACGGATGAGTTGTCTGATACCCGTGTTCTGAAGAAGCTAGATACCGCCGATTTTGATGTCACAACGCCCGTTGGCACATCCCGCAAAGACCAAAACGGTTAACCCACCCTCAAGGGCCCAGGATCAAGCTGTCTGCATTTGGCGACAGCAAGCCATTTGCTGTGGTACCTTCAAACCGTGCGAAATGCCGTAGCGCTGGAGGGGCGCGCTGCAGTTCGAATGAGGGACCATACGTGACAGGGAAGGACCCGGACAAAGAGCGGCGAGAAACAGCCGCGGACAATGCTGATCCGATGGTCGCCGGCGCTGGCGGCCTTCAGGCGGTCGCATTCCTGGCGGCGGGCCTTGCGCATGAGCTGAGCAACACCCTTGGCCAAATACTCAGCATCGCCGATTTGGCACGACTCACCGGACCAACAGCCGAACCTCAGCAAGAGGATTTCGAACGCATAGTGGATGCTTGCCTGCATGGGCGCGATGTCATCGAGGACACGATGAAGCTACTCGATCGCCGCGAGGCCCCTCTGCAACCGCTATCCATCGAGGCACTGCAAAAACAGATTGAGCGATTGATTAAGCCGAGCATACCGTCGGATCGGGTACTCACACTGCAAGCCGTCGGTGCACCACCTGATTTCAGTGCAAGCCGAACGCATATCACGCAAATTCTCGTCAACCTGGTCAGCAACGCGGCTGAGGCAACGCAACCCGGCGGCACGATCGATATCACTGTGAATGAAGCGCAGATTGATGAGCCGCTGGAGTTAACGCCGACTGGGACACTACCGCCCGGAAGTTACTTGTCGCTTGCCGTGACCGATAACGGACGCGGCATCGAGGAAAACGCCATTCCCCGCGTCTTCGAACCATTTGTGACGACGCGCGATGGTCGCGGCGGCACGGGCTTAGGCCTTGCCGTCATCGAGCATCTCGCAAGCCTTTATCAGGGCGGCGTCACCATGCACTCGAAGCCTGGTTCGGGTACCTGCGTGACGGTCTATCTCGGCACGCGCTAGCGCCCTAGCCTGCGCGCCCTACCCAGCCCCGCCAGGTGAACGCCGAATAGAACATCGCGACATCTTTTAACCCGGCGGATTCCAGCATTTGTTTGTCGACTTCGGGGTCGAATATAAAAAGGTGATCAGCGATATCCTGTCGGCCCTTTTCTGCGACTTCCGGATCGACACCAGAGGCTACCGTGTAAGCCGCGTGGCGATTCAACCACAGCGCTTTTTGGTCTTTAGTCTGAGGAAAACTGCAATAGGCGGTGACGAACGGTGCTCCAGGTTTCAGGCGCTGCACGATTTCGGAGACCGCTTTCAATCGCTCTTCTGCGTCGAGGAAATGCAAGGTGAGAAAGCTGGTTGCCGCGTCGAACGGACCGGGTGGTGCATCCTCAGCAAAGCCATGATGCAGTGAGACCCGATCCGTGAATCCAGCGAGCCTAACTTCGGCTTGATCCAACATTGCCCTTGCCGGATCAACACCCACAAAAGTCCAGTCGGGGTTGGCGCTTGCGAACGCTGCGATCTCGAGACCACCGCCAGCGCCATGAACCAACACTTGTGCGTTCGCCGGTGCAGTTTCACGAATCAAAACGCCGGCCATTTGGTGCACAGAGCGAAACCCTGGCATGAACTTCGAAGGGCCTTCCGGATACTGGGCCGCGTGCTCTTTATTGTCGAAGAACTCAACGAACGGTTTGGATGCATCAGTCATTCGACGTTCTCCACTCCCACCCGGTCAACGCTGCGGAAGGGTGGTGCCCAGGGCGGGACTCGAACCCGCACGTCCTCACGGACAGCGGATTTTAAGTCCGCAGCGTCTACCAATTCCGCCACCCGGGCGAGGGAGTGGAGGCTAGGGTCGGAATCGAACCGGCGTACACGGCTTTGCAGGCCGCTGCATAACCACTCTGCCACCTAGCCGTGCACATGCAGGCGCGGAAGATTAGCACACTCCACGAACAAAAAAACCCGGCCTCGCTGAGACCGGGTTTTTGCAATCTGGAGCGGGAAACCAGGTTCGAACTGGCGACCTCAACCTTGGCAAGGTTGCGCTCTACCAACTGAGCTATTCCCGCAAGCAGGCGCGCCATTGTACGCAGCGCTGGATATCTGTCAAGCAGCCGGGTCCGGATTGTTACCTCTGGATAAAACCGGCCAGGCAGCACTCAAATAGACCCACATTGACCACAACGTCATCGCTGAGGCGATCAGGAGCGCGGCGAATCCCATCTCCACGATCGGCATGCCCCAGAGGTCTTCCCCCCAAAGCATGAACGACAGCCCGATGAGCTGGAACGTCGTCTTGATCTTGCCCACCATGGACACCGCGACTCGCGAACTGGCCTGTTGGCTCGCCATCCATTCGCGCAACGCGGAAACGGTGATCTCACGACCGATGATGATTACCGCGACCACGGTCATCATCCAGCTCTGCTGATTAAACACGAGCAACACAAGCGCGACCGTGACGATCAACTTGTCGGCCACGGGGTCGAGGAACGCACCAAATGGCGTCATCTGATCGAACTTACGAGCGACGTAGCCATCGACGAAATCAGAAATTGCCGCGACGGCAAACACCAACGCAGCGGCATTTTCTCCCCACCCGAACGGCATCAGATACAGCAGCACGCACAGCGGGATCGCGAGTATGCGGATTGCGGTGATCGAATTGGCTAAATTCAGCTTCAAGACATGCCCCCATCGGCATCGTGATCCGACGCGATCGTTTGGTGAAATTGCAGGTAGATTCGCTCAGCCAACTTGTGACTGATGCCCTTCACCCGCGCCAGGTCGTCGATACTCGCACGTCGCACCCCCTGCAGGCCACCGAACTGTGTCAGCAAGGCACGGCGACGCGCCGGACCCAACCCCTCGATACCCTCGAGCGCAGACTGCTTCCTGGCCTTTGCTCGACGCCCTCGGTGTCCCGTAATCGCAAATCGATGCGCCTCATCGCGAATACGCTGGATCAGCAAAAGCGCCGGATCGTTGGGCGGCAGGAGTATCGGCGTATTGCTGTCGACAGTGAATAGCTGCTCAGCCCCTGCTTTGCGCGCCCTGCCTTTGGCGACGCCCACGAGCAATATCTCCTCGAGATCCATCTCGGACATCACTTCGGCCGCCATACCGAGTTGCCCCTTGCCGCCATCGATCAACACAACGTCGGGCATAGGCACCTCACCCTTGCGCACGCGCGCATAGCGCCGCGTCATGGCTTCGTGCATAGCGGCATAGTCATCGCCGGTATCGGTCGATGTGATGTTGAAGCGACGATAGTCCTGTTTTAGCGGACCTTCCGGGCCGAATACCACGCAGGACGCGACCGTGGCTTCACCACCGGTATGACTGATATCGAAACACTCAAGCCGCATGGGCATCTCGGGCCAATCGAACACCTCCGCAAGCCGGCTCAATTGCTTGTCGATGCCCGCACGACTCGCCGCAGCAAGACTCGCCGATTGCGCCGCATTGTCGCTCGCCATAGCGAGCCACCCTGCTCGCTCGCCGCGCACCGAGTGCTTTACCACCACCTTGTGTCCGGCGCGCTCGCCAAGCGCTTTCGCGAGCAAATCCGACTCGGGCAATTCAATCGGCAGGATCACCTCGTCCGGTGGTTCCCGATCCACATAGAGCTGCCCCAGAAAACCTCCCAACACCGTGACGTCGTCATTCCCGGCCGCATTAACCGGCTGGTAGTCGCGACTGCCGAGCACCCTGCCATCGCGCACAAACACGACGGCGATACACGTCGAGCCGCCACTGCGATGCAGACCCACAATATCCGCATCAATATGCTTGCGGGTCGACACCAGTTGCTCGGCCTCGATCCTGCGCAGCCGCGCCACCTGGTCACGAAGACGCGCTGCCGTCTCAAACTCCAACGATTCCGATGCGTTTTCCATGCGCGTGACGAGACTATCGATCACCTGTCGATTACGCCCCTTGAGAAAATCGATGCTGTCCTGAACGTCCTGCGCATAGTCCGCTTCACTCACCAATCCGACGCACGGTCCGCTGCACCGCTTGATCTGATACTGCAGACATGGCCGGCTACGGTTAGCGAAAAAACTGTCGCGACACTGACGTACGCGAAACAGTTTCTGTAACTCGTTCAGCGTGTTTTTGACCGCACCGGCGCTGGGATACGGTCCGAAGAACTCGCCCTTCTTGCGACGCCGACCCCGATAGAAACTCAGTCGCGGAAACTCATGTTCCGTACTCACGCGAATCCACGGGTAAGACTTGTCGTCGCGCAGTACGATATTGAAGCGAGGTCTGTGCTGTTTGATCAGCGTGTGTTCGAGCAGTAACGCTTCGGACTCGGTCTGAGTCAGCGTCACCTCCATCCGGGCAACGCGCTCCACCAGCGCCATCGTCTTTGCGTCTTTCGCCTTACCACTGAAGTAGGTCGAAACCCGTTTCTTCAGGTCACGTGCCTTACCGACGTAGATGACATCGCTTTCCGAGTCGTACATTCGGTAGACGCCCGGCCGATGTGACAGACCATCGATGAACGCCTTTGAGTCAAAGGCGGGAGCGCTCATTTCGCGTTACCCACACCTGCCGCGCGAGCCGCTGCACTCATCGCATCCATGAACATCTCCGGCGTCAGTCGCCGGGTATTGGTGTTGTAGCGGCTGCAATGATAGGAGTCGAACAGGCGAATTCCGTTTGGTAGTTCGTGCTCTGCGGCATGACCAAATACATAGTCTGCCTGTCGTAGTCCATAAGCCTTGATGATCGCTCTGTGTGCGATGCCACCCAATGCAAGGACCACCCCACCGCTCGCCAGCGCGCTGAGCTCCGCCGCCAAAAACCGGTTGCAGGTATTGATCTCTGATCCGATCGGCTTGTTCTGCGGCGGCAGGCACTTCACGGCATTGGTGATTCTGACGCCGTTGAGCTCAAGTCCGTCATCGGCGGAAACCGACTCGCTGCCACTCGACAGACCTAGCGTGTGCAGCGTCTCGTAGAGCAAAACGCCGGCGTAATCGCCGGTAAAGGCACGGCCGGTAGCGTTGGCGCCATGCATACCCGGCGCCAACCCAACGATCAGAAACTGTGCATCGCGGTCGCCGAACGGTGGAACCGGCAGCGCGTGATAGTCGGGATGCTTCGTTCGAACTTCCTCGAGAAAGCCCGCGAGTCTCGGGCATTCCGTGCAGCCGGCGTCATACCATGAAGAAGATTGTTGGAACGATTCAGTCATCCATATGGCGAATGATCGCCTCGCCAAACCCTTTGGTACCGAGCAGCGTTGCGCCCGGGATCAGCTGCTCCAACTCATCTTTAACGTCTGACTCGCCGGAAGCAGGCGCTTGCCGCTTCGGCGCACGGATGGCTTCACGAAGCCGTGCAAGATCGAACGTCAGCTCCTTGTTCGCAATCGTGTTGCCGATGCCCTTCACGATCAGATCCGCGGCCTCAGTCCATCCCATGTAGCGAAGCATCATCTCAGCCGAAAGCACCAGCGATCCGGGGTTGACCCGATCTTTCCCGGCGAACCCTGGTGCGGTCCCATGGGTTGCTTCAAACACACCAACGCCGTCGCCAATGTTGGCGCCAGGCGCGATACCGATACCACCCACCTGTGCGGCGAGCGCATCAGAGATGTAGTCGCCGTTCAGGTTCAGGGTCGCGATCACGTCATATTCCTCGGGCTTGAGCAGAATCTGCTGCAGGAAGTTGTCGGCAATCACGTCTTTCACGACAATCTCGCGGCCTGTACGCGGATTCTTGAAGGTCATCCAAGGTCCGCCGTCTTTCGGCTCGGCGCCGAAATCTTCTGCGGCCAGCTGGTAGCCCCACTGGCAGAACGCGCCCTCCGTGAACTTCATGATGTTGCCCTTGTGCACGAGCGTCACAGAGTTCAGATCGTTGTCGATGCAGTAATTGATCGCTTTGCGGATCAATCGCTCTGAGCCTTCGCGCGACACCGGCTTAATGCCGATACCGGAGCTGGATGGGAAGCGAATTTTCGTCACTCCCAGCTCTTCCTGCAAAAATTTGATCAGCTTCTGAGCTTCCTGAGAACCCGTTGGATATTCGATACCCGCGTAGATGTCCTCGGTGTTCTCACGGAATACCACCATGTTGACGAGTTCGGAGTCTTTCATCGGTGTGTTCACACCGGGGAAGTAGCGAATCGGTCTCACGCAGGCGTAGAGGTCCAGCGTCTGGCGAATCGATACGTTCAAAGACCGAATGCCGCCGCCGATCGGTGTGGCCAACGGACCTTTGATCGAGACAACGTAACGCTTCAGCGCGTCCAGGGTTTCTTCAGGTAGAAAGGTCGCGCTCTCATAAATCTGGCTCGCCTTGGCACCTGCATAAATTTCCATCCAGGCGATTTTGCGCTCGCTCCCGTAGGCCTTCTCGACAGCCGCGTTGACGACGTCGAGCATCACCGGAGTGACGTCGATGCCAATGCCATCGCCCTCGACGTACGGCACAATCGGATTGTCTGGGACAACCACTCGGAAGTCGGGCGTTAGCTCAATCGGTTGGCCGTGCTCCGGCACGGTGATCTTGTCGTAATTCATCTGATGTCCTTTGTCCCCAAGGAACGCGCAAGCCGCTGGTTGCGGCGGGTTCCGGAAGCGGCCGCATTGTACCGCATCCGGGTCGCAACGACGCCGTTCTGGGGGCAGAAATCCTACCGATTCAGGTGAGAAATTCGATCGCGTCGACGCTGGTATCGAACATCAACAAATCGCCTGCCTGCTGCAAGGTGCCGCGGATCGATACGGGGTCCGCAACAAACGGCAGGAGCTCGGGTCCGAAACCCCTGCCTCGATGCGTCAGGATCATCAGTGCGCTCTGCTCACGGACATCTCGAACGTAGAAAGCGGGTGGAATACCACCGCGAATACAGAGACTTGCGCAAGATTTATGAGGTTTACCCTCGGACGGATTCATTGCGCCAAACCAGCACTTGGTATCCAGCACCTCGCCGTTCAGAGTGTACTCACCGAGCGACACTGGCTTGGGCACGGAAATCCCGATATCCGGAGCCTCATCGGCACGCCGAATCCACTCCATCTCTTCAGAAACCGCAATCATGGCATGTGGCCCGCGCACGATAGGCGTGCCGCGAACCACCACGGCACCATCGGATAAGTTCTGCAGGCGCGCCTGCACCCCACATTTGGTCTCGCAAACGAGCAACGCGGTTTGGAGCTCGCCGGATACATCACGCGTGAGCAACATTGGATAGGGGGATGACACGAGGATCCCTCGGTACTCCCGCGTTTCCGAAAGGTCCCAGGCGCCGCTACCGACGGCGCGCTGGAAAACTGCGACCCCCGCAGCGCCCGCCAATGCTGAAACGGAAAGCACCGCCCCGGCCTGAAGGAAAAACCGTCGGTCGGTCTTTGGCAGCTCAGCCCACCCCACAAAAAATGCTTTGTCCTTATCGGTCACGCAGTCACCTTGAGATTGGCAGGCGCCTGCTCGGTGCCCGGCGGATTCGGTGTGGTACGAACAAGCACGACATCACCCTCAATACGCGTCGCATAGGTCGCAATTTTCTCTGTGAACGGCGCGGGTGAGCGACCATCTTGCAGTTGATATTGAAACCCATGCCATGGGCAGGTGATGCACCCATCGACCACCCGTCCTTCTCCCAGCGGCCCGCCCTGATGACGACAGACATTGGAGACGCCGTAGAACGCACCGTCATGGAAAAACACGGCGATAGCCTCGCCATGCTTGGGTCGAACGATACGCGCGGCACCGGACTCGAAGGATTGGGTGCTGCCGACCGATAACCAGCCTTCGTTTGCCGATGGATGAGACTCACCGAAATATTTGAATCCAGTAATTAGGTGCAAGACGGCGACCACCGCTGCCGCGCCGATCAGTATCGCCACGTACAGCGGGTGTTTTTCGAACTGAATTACACCGAGCACAACGTGCGCCACAAGGGCGACGAACGCCAGATACACGCCCATGTGCAGAAATTTCCAGACGCCCAGCCCGAGATTGGCATTCCAGAAGTCATGGCTGGTCGATGCCATCAAGAAGAGGATCAACAACGCCACTAAACCGAGACTTTCAAAAGGGAATCCCGCGATGCTGTCGTAGCGCGGGTTGGAAACCAGCACCGAAACCAATGGATTCAGGTCGCCGAACCCGTGATACCAGAACACCACGAGCACCGCGTGCACAAAAGCCACGCTGAACGTCGCTACACCGAGATGGCGGCGGTTGTACATCAGTGGTTTGAACCTTGGTGTGAGCCGGGCCATAGGACCGAGGCAAAGAACAAAGGTCAACATGAGAAACGCCAATGACCCAAATGCTCGGATCAGCACCTGAACCGGGTTGGGCGTGCCGCCCTGCGTTGCGACAAAGCTGACCGCAATAAATACAGCGAGGTAAAGCAGCATGCCGAGCAGCATCCAGCGGTCGTATTGCCGCTTGAACGGCGTCCACTGGACGCGCTGGTAGTCATGCGACATCAGTGCGTCTCCATGCTGAGTGCTGGGGGCAATGCATCATTAATGGGGCTCGCCGGTCGATGACTAATGCCCAGCCACAAGACGATGGCAAGTGCGGGAGCAACGACTAGCCACAAGAGGGCATGGAGCCTTCGCTGGCGGCGCTTCATGAGACAGGCGGTACTTTTTGCACCGCGAGTTTATAGAGCATGAGTGGCCAAAGGCCGATCACACCGGGGGCGATCAACAGTCTGACGCTCGGCGGCATTCCGCTCCCCCGCGCGGCAGGATCGATCTTCCCAGCGCCACCGAAAACATAGATGAGTGCGACCAACAAACCGACACCAACGTAGGCGCTGCCGATCGCAACCAGCACCTGTGCCGTTTGAAGCGTCACAGTGTCATGCCGCGTTCTAGGATGCGTACCTCATTCACGCGCTTCTCCCCTCTGCGTGCCTCTGGCGTTGTACCATGACCACCGGCCCGCATGGAACACGTCGAATGACGAATCGCGAGGGGAAGCGCCCATGACAAAAGCAGCCACCAACGTCGTTTGGCACAAGGTCGCGACCATCGACGAGGTCGCAGAAGGTCGCGTCAAGTCAGTGACCGCAGGAACACAGTCGCTCGCGCTGGTCCATTTCGATGGCCAGTGGGCTGCGATGGACAACCGCTGCCCGCATCAGGGTGGGCCGCTCGGTGAGGGTGCCATCGAGAAAGGCATTGACGATCAATGCTGGCTGCGTTGTCCCTGGCACGGTTGGGATTTTGATCCGCTGACCGGCAAACCACCCGGTGGACACGAAGACACCGGACAGCAGATGTTCGAGGTCGAGATTCGCGATGATGAGGTATTCGTCGCGGTCCCTGCCGCACCAGAACGCGAACGCAGTGTCGCCGACCTCATGGCCGAAACCATGGTCGACTGGGGCGTGACTTCGGTATTTGGCATGGTCGGGCATTCGAACCTCGGTCTTGCGGATGCGCTTCGTGTCTGTGAGAGCGAGGGCAAGCTGTCGTACTACGGCATCCGGCATGAAGGCGCTGCAGCGTTTGCGATTTCGGGTTACGGCAAACTCACGGGCACACCTGCCGCCGCGCTGACCATTGCAGGCCCGGGCGCGACCAACTTGCTGACCGGTCTTTGGGACGCCAAGGTAGACGGCGCACCCGCACTCGCCCTGACAGGCCAGGTTCAGGATCAGGTCATTGGCGTGCATGCCTTTCAGGATATCGATCTCAAGGCCGCGTTCGAGAGCGTCACCGAGTTTTCCGAAACCGTGCACCCGCAGTCCGACCACGCCTTACTGATGTCGCAGGCGATCAAGACAGCGATCTACAAGCGTGGCGTCGGTCATCTCGTGTTCCCGGACAATGTACAGCCGATGCCCGCGCCCGAGGGCGCGACTGTGCAACCGCCAACTGGACGCGTCGCGGATCTACACGTCGCCCCTGCCCCCAGCAGCGTGGATGCAGCGTTAGCGGCGATACGTGCTGCCAAGCGACCGATGATCATTGTCGGTTACGGCGCGCTGGAAGGTATGCACACCGTGATCCAGCTTGCTGAGTCTCTCAACGCACCGATCGCCACCACCTTCAAGGCCAAAGGCCAGATTGCCGATCAACATCCACTGGCCGCTGGCGTACTGGGTCGGTCCGGAACACCCATCGCGAGCTGGTTCATGAATGAGGCGGATCTGCTGATTGTGTTCGGGGCGAGCTTTTCGGATCACACGGGCATTTACCCCAGCAAACCGACCATTCAGGTAGACACCGACCCTATGCGTATCGGCAAACGCCACGCGGTCGACGTCCCGGTGTTGGGTGACGTGGGTGTCACAGCACAGCAGATGCTCGAAGCCCTGGCGAAACACGAGGGCGCAATAGATCAGAAGGCAGAAATCGCCGAGCGCTGGCGCTTGTGGAGCGAGGAAAAGCGCAGTCGCCTGGGTGAGGACAACGACCACGGACTTTCCGCCGCAGCCCTCTTTGATTCACTCACCCGCCATGCACCGGAAGACGCCATTATCGCCGTCGACGTTGGCAACAATACCTACTCGTTCGGGCGCTACTTTGAACCGACCGGAAACCAACGTGTATTGATGTCCGGCTATCTCGGTTCGATTGGGTTCTCGTTTCCTGCGGCGATGGGTGCATGGGCCGCAACTCAGGAGGATGGGGATTACGCAGGGCGCAAGGTGATTTCCGTCTCAGGAGATGGCGGATTCGGGCAGTACGCGATGGAGTTCACCACTGCGGTGAAATACAACATGAACATCACGCACGTGCTCATGAACAATGCAGAGCTCGGCAAGATCACGAAGGAACAAAAGGCCGCAGAGTTCGCTGTCTGGCAGACCAGTCTGGTCAACCCAAGCTTCGCCGCTTTTGCGCGCGCGTGCGGCGGCATGGGGCTGCGGGTTAAGGAACGATCGGGTCTCGACGACGCAATGAGCGCGGCCATCGCCCATGACGGTCCTTCGCTGATCGAAGTCATGACCGACGCCGAGCTGGTTTGATCAAGGCAGACTGCCTCGACAGCTCGTGCCCACGGTCCTGCTCAACAAGCCCTTCCGAGTCCTGTCGCAGTTCACAACAGATGGCGACAAGACGACGCTGGCAGCTTACGTGGATCTGCCGGGAGTCTACCCAGCCGGACGACTGGACTACGATAGCGAGGGATTGTTGATTTTGACCTCGGACGGGCGACTCCAGTCGCAACTGGCGCACCCGAGACACAAGCAAACCAAGACTTACTGGGTACAGGTTGAGGCAGATGAAGCATCCGCCCGCCGCTGCTGCGAGGCGATGGTCGCTGGATTGGTGCTGAAGGACGGTCCGGCCGCAGCCCTGTCGGCGAGACCTATCCATGAGCCTCGGCTGTGGGCGCGAAAACCGCCGGTACGCTTCAGAGCGTCGATCCCGACACACTGGATACAAGTTGAGATCGATGAGGGTCGTAATCGGCAGGTCAGACGGATGACCGCGGCTGCCGGGGCGCCGACGCTGAGGCTTGTCCGCGCGTCCGTCGGCCCGTTTGAGTTAGGCGAACTTGGACCCGGCGAACATCTTCAACTAGATGACCGAGACGCCTGGCGGCGGCTCAAGTCGCGCGCCCGCCCGTGAGACTCACTTCAGACCCGCAATCCGCATCGCGACCTCAAGCGCCTGCTCGTAGTTCAAACGAGGATCGACCTGAGACCGATAGGCTCTTGCCAGATCAGCATCGGTCAGTCCGCGTGCGCCGCCGGTGCACTCGGTGACGTCGTCGCCCGTCAACTCCAGGTGCACACCGCCAAGGTAGGTGCCCGCAGCCTGATGTACCCGAAACGAAGCTTCGATTTCCGCCACGATATTGTCGAAACGTCGGGTTTTGTAGCCCGCCTCGGTCGACTCCGTGTTCCCATGCATCGGATCACAGGTCCACAGCACCGGACTACCCGTTGCCTGAACAGCCTCGATGAGCCTCGGCAGATGATCCTCGACGTTGCCTGCGCCCAATCGATGGATCAGCACAATGCGGCCGGCCTCGTTCGATGGGTTAAGAACCGCAAGCAGCTCCTGTAACCATTCAGAGTCCATCCCCTGACCGATCTTGATGCCGATGGGGTTCGTGATACCGCGGAAGTACTCTACGTGCGCGCCGTCCAGCATGGCCGTGCGCATCCCGATCCAAGGGAAATGGGTCGTCAGGTCGTACCACCGGTCGCGCCGGAGTCGTGTTTGCGCCTGCTCGTAGTGCAGGTGCAGCCCCTCGTGCGCCGTGAAAAACTCTGCACGACGGGTCTGATGTATTGCCTGTCCCGAGATGGATTCAAAAAAGTCCAATGAACGTGAAATATCGTCTGTTACCTTCTGATATTCCTGGGAAAGTGGAGAGTGTTCTACCCAATCCAGATTCCAGTATTCGGGGTGGTGGAGATCTGCAAAACCGCCGTCGACCAATCCGCGAATAAAATTCAGAGTCAGTGCCGAGCGCTCATAACCGCGCAAGATCAGCTCCGGGTCTGGAATCCGCTCCGCTTCGGTAAAGCCGGGGCGATTGACAAGATCACCCCGAAAACTCGGTAGCGTTACGCCATCACGAGTCTCGGTGTCGGCGGAGCGCGGCTTCGCATATTGGCCTGCGAAACGACCGATACGCACCACGGGCTTCTGCATGCCATAGAGCATTACAAGACTCATCTGCAGCAGAATCTTCAACTTCGAGACAATGTTGTCCGAGGTGCACTCGGCGAATGTCTCCGCGCAGTCTCCGCCCTGCAGAACGAAAGCTTCACCGCGTTGGGCCGCTGCAATTCGTGCCTTGAGGTTGTCGACTTCCCACGAAGTCACCAGTGGCGGTAGTGCGGCTAAACGGGACACTGCATCACGCAGTCCTTCCTGATCCGGATAGGTCGGCATCTGCCGGGCAATCTTGCCCTCCCAACTTGCGGGATGCCATGTATTTTCTGTGCTTGATCGACTCATGCGCGGAGTGTGCCACAGGCATTTTGTGCGTTGCAAAAACTCCTTTGCTCATCACCAGTTACCACTGAAACCACCGACATGAGCTAGGGTCGTTTAGCGCCTCCAATGTGGCGCTATTGCATGCGAATTGGCACACTGCGCGCCACACTCGCGCACCGCCACCCGAGCGGCGCGATCACAATAAATACAAGGGACTACATAATGCACAAGGTGCTGATTCTCGGCGCCGGCAAGATCGGTGCGCTGATCTCCGGCTTACTGGGCGATTCCGGTGATTTCGACGTGCAGATCGCCGACGCCAACCAGGACGCGGCTCAGGCAGTTGCTGCCAAGCATGATCTCGACAACGTGAGACCGTTTGCGATCGACGCGACAGACAAAGCCGCGTTGACCGCGCATGTTAGCGAGCACCGGCCTACAGCGGTGATCTCCAGCCTGCCCTTCTACTGCAACCCACTGGTCGCAGAAGTTGCGCGCGAGCAGGGGCTGCACTATTTCGATCTGACCGAAGACGTCGCCGTCACCGAAGCGGTGCGTAAGCATTCCGAAGGCGCTACAACCGCATTCGTACCGCAGTGTGGTCTCGCACCGGGTTTCATTAGCATCGCGGCCAACGAGCTGATCAGCCACTTCGACTCCATTCGTTCGGTGAAACTACGCGTTGGCGCACTCCCGCAGAATCCCAATAACGTCCTGAAATACTCTCTGACCTGGTCAACAGAGGGCGTGATCAATGAATACGCGAACCTCTGCGAGAGCATCGTCAGTGGCGAATTGACCAAGGTCCTCGCACTCGAAGGCCTCGAACAAATCCAGATCGACGGCACCGAGTATGAGGCATTCAACACCTCGGGCGGCTTGGGTTCGCTGGCCGAAACCTACGCCGGGAAAGTCCAGAACATGGACTACAAAACCATGCGCTACCCCGGACACTGTGAGCAGATGCGTCTGCTGATGAATGGCCTGAAACTGAAAGACGACCGACAAACGCTCAAACGCATTCTCGAGAACGCCGTGCCGCAGACGTTGCAGGATGTCGTCATCGTCTATACCGCGGTCACCGGGATCCAGAACGGCGTATTGCGCGAGGAAAACTACGTCAACAAGGTTTACCCCCAGTTCGTCGCGGGCAAGCTCTGGTCGGCGATCCAGATCACAACAGCCAGCGGCATTTGTGCGGTCGTCGACAAAGTCATGGCCGAGCCCGAACGCTTCCAGGGATTCGTCGCTCAGGAAGCCTTCTCGCTGGGCGAAATTCTCGATAACCGCTTCGGCAGCTATTACGCCGACGGCGGATCCAGTCAGACGTCCTCAAGGGCGATCGCGACCAACTCCAGTAATCAATAAGCGCACAGGACACACCAATGACTCATCCGGTTCTCACCGACCTCGGCCTGCTCGATACCAACCCAGGAAGCTGGATTGGCGATCAGCCGCTTCCTGCCACTGGCAATGGTATTGAATCCTTCAGTCCGACCACCGGGGATCTGCTCGGCAGCGTCGATGCCAGCAGCATGGCCGACTATGAAGCCATCATGAACGCTGCGACCGACGCTGCGGCACGATGGAAACAGATTCCGGCCCCGCAACGCGGCGAGGCCATCCGTCGAGTCGGCGAGGCGCTACGCGCACACAAAGACGCACTTGGCAGTCTGGTGACACTCGAGATGGGTAAGATCAAAGCCGAGGGTGACGGTGAAGTTCAGGAGATGATCGATATCGCTGACTTTGCCGTTGGCCAGTCGCGCATGCTTTACGGCAAGACCATGCATTCGGAGCGTCCTTTGCACCGCATGTACGAGCAATGGCACCCGCTGGGTGTTGTCGGCATCATCTCGGCGTTCAACTTCCCGGTTGCGGTGTGGGCTTGGAATGCGTTTATCGCAGCGATCGCTGGAAACGTGAGCATCTGGAAACCCTCACCGAAGACCGTTCTATGCGGTGTAGCGGTGCAGAAGATCTGTAACCAGGTTCTCACCGATATGGGCTACCCACCGATCTTTTTCCTGTTCAACGACGCTGGCACCGAGCTCGCCAACACCTTTGTTGATGACCGGCGCGTGGCACTGATGTCCTTCACAGGTTCCTGTGAAATCGGTAACGCTGTGGGCGCACGTGTTGCACAGCGGATGGGCCGATCACTCCTCGAACTCGGCGGCAACAACGCACTGATTGTCGACGAGTTTGCCAATATGGAACTCGCTGTACCTGCCATCGTTTTCGGCGCTGTCGGTACGGCTGGCCAGCGCTGCACGACGACGCGCAGAGTGCTGGTGCACCAATCGCGCAAGGACGAGTTGATCGAAAAGTTGCGTAACGCGTACGGACAAATCCGCATCGGCGATCCACTGGATGAGAACACTCTGATGGGCCCATTGATTGACGAGGCTTCAGTCGATCGATTCCTTAACGCCGTGCAGGCGGTGCAAGAAGCGGGCGGTGAATTGCTTGTTGGAGGCACCCGTGTCGAGCGCGCCGGCAACTTCGTTGAACCCGCGATCGCAACAGCCAGAAATGAATGGCAAATCGTCCAGGATGAAACGTTTGCCCCCTTGCTCTACATCATCGAGTTCGAAACGCTCGAGCAAGCCATCGACATGCAAAACGATGTGCGCCAGGGGTTGTCCTCTGCGATTTTCACCGATCGTTTGCAACATGCAGAGCAGTTCCTTGCCGCGACCGGATCCGACTGTGGCATCGCGAACGTAAATATCGGGACGTCCGGCGCAGAAATCGGTGGCGCATTCGGTGGCGAGAAGGAGACCGGAGGCGGCCGAGAAGCGGGCTCAGATTCCTGGCAGGCGTACATGCGACGTCAGACAAACACCATCAACTGGAGCCACGAGCTTCCGCTCGCTCAGGGCATTAACTTCGATCTGTAGTCGCCAATAGCTCGAACCGATTGCGTTCCCGGTTCTTGACCACGGTGCCGGCGTCGAACACCTTGCCGCTCATGGCGAGGTAGACGCCAGGCGCCAGCGTCTGTGCCGCGGCGACCGCCATGCCGATATTGAACACGGCATCGGTGGTTCGGAACCGCGCTGGCGTCAAAGCACCCGTGAAGACGACGGTTTTGTCGCCGACAGGCAGCAGCGCATTGGCCGTATCTGCCATCGTGTCGGTGCCGTGCGTCACCACAAACCGGGATGCCGGATGACTGAGTATTTCCCGACGAATGGCGCGCCGATCTTCATCGGTCATCTCCAGGCTGTCCTTACGCATCAAGGCCAAAACCTCGAACTCGATATCCACGAGCGCGTCTGCCAAGACCTGCTGAACCACCGAGTCACCGATTTCATACTGACTTGCAGCGTCGAAATAGACTTTATCGATGGTGCCACCGGTCGTGACGAAAACCAGCGGTGATCGAGTATCCAATGGGTCGGTCATGGGGCCGAAGTATCGCATGCCTGACAGGGGTTAACCCACATCAGTCAGGCATCCTCAGAATCTCATCCCAGCGTTTCTCCAACCGTCGTAACGACACCTTTTCGCTCGTCCCGAGCGCCTGAGCAAACAACGACACCCGAAATTCCTCGATCAACCAACGGAAATCGGCAGCCGCCTGCTTCTGGTTAATGCCGGTGAACGCGTTCAATGCAACATGCCGCGCCTGGAGGCTGCGAATCATCGCCAGCGAATCATTGTCTTTAGCAGGGTTACTGGGGATGCGTTGCAAGCGCATGCTTGCGGCTTGAAGGTAGCGGGCTAGCGAGTCTATTCGCTCATCGGGCGTAGCCATCAGAAAGCCAGGAAATACGAGCTGTGCGATTTGCTGTTGTACGTCATCGACAGCCTCACCATACGCCTCCGATGTCTTGGAGAGTTGCTGCCTGCATTGCGCGTGCGCACCTAGCACCTCCGGCAGCAAACCTTGAATCCGCAATCCGGTGGGCACAACCTCGGCAGCGCCGCGCTCACACAGCGCCTGCCAGGCAACCGGGTCACGGACCGCTTCAACGCTCGCGCCAAAGCTGCCTCGAAATGCTGCACGAACAACGTCGTCGACCAACGCTGCGCCGCCTTCGTCTTCGAAGGTTGCCCACTGAAGGAGTACGTTGCGGTCCTGGAGCACCGACTTACGCAAACTCTTTACCTGGTCACGAAAACGCTTGAGCAAGAGCGCGAAAACACCATCCGCGTGCGCGTCGGACGCTGACACCGGATCGAGGAATTCATGCACCACAACACCATCCGGCTGAGCGCTTAATGCGGGGTAAACGGTGACTTCCGCACCACCTCGTCGAATCGCTTGGGGCGGCTTGAGTGTCGGAAAACCAGAGTTGGCGCCATCCTTGACCTCTGACTTCGGCTTGGTGCGTGGTTTCGGAAGCAATGGACCGCACTCAATACGCAACGCCTCCAGGTCGCGTCCTGCGGCCAACGTGTTACCCGCCTCATCGGTCACTTGAATCCGCGGCAACCAGTGCTCGGGTTCGACCAGCGACGACCAGACATCCGGTTCGATCTGAATACTGTATTCACGGAGTAAAACCCCCTGCAATCGATCGTCGAGCCCCAATGCAGTTTCTGGCAGCGCCGATAGCGTGGTAACAATGGCCGTCGCGGTCTGCGCAATCGGGTGCAATCGCTTTCTGTCTTTCTTCGGCAATGCCTTCAGGCGCGCCGCGACGCGTTGCTGCAGGAAGGCCGGCACAGACTGCTCAATGTCCGACGGCGTTAGCGCGCCAAGCAGTCCAGCGGGGACGTTCAGTGTGGCGCCGTCGTCGTCCCGGTCCGGTGAAAATGCGTACGAAAGCGGCAACGTGTTGCCCTTCACCGGCGCAGCTTGTGGCGTCATTGCGAGGTCAGGCCTTGCGGCCTCGGATAACAATTGTTCACGGTCGATTCTCAGCGCGCCGTCATGGTTCTGACTCTCGGAGAGCCACCGCTCGAGCGTGGCACGACTGGTCACCTTGGCTGGAAGGTGTTCATCAAAATGCTGCTCAATACGAGCGGCACGCACTTCAACGGCTCGCCGCAACTGGCCAGCCAACTGAGCAAGTGCTTCACGCTCCGCCCGATTGAAGTTGGCGAACGGGTAGTCCTTGCCCAACCGATCGGCAACCAGCGCATCGCGAATGAACACGCGGCGCGAGGCCATCTTGTCCACCGTGTCGTAAGGCACCCGGCGGTTGCTGACGAGGACAAGACGTCCGAGCAAAGTAGAGCGTTTGGACTCGACGCGCCCTTTGCGGGCGTTCCAGTAAGGCCGCGTGTATTCATAACGCGTCAGATGCGGCGCCGCCGCGGCCACCAAACCCGGCGAGATGCCCGCGGCATACCTCGCCATCGCCTTGTGTGTCCGCACGACCTCGAGCGCCATGAGCCATTTTGGCGCACGCGAAGAAAGTGATGATGCCTTATGCAGACCGAAGGCGCGGCCACTGACACCGTCGTAGACACCCGGCTCACGCAAGTGACCGATACGCGTTAGCAATCCCGAGAGGATCGCCTGATGCAGTTGTCGCCGGCGTTCCTTGTCTGCAAACAGCGTGGACACGTTTGAATGCGGCTTGCACTGAGCTAGTCGTCCGATCTGGCTCGCAACTTCACGCCACTCACGCATCCGTCTTGGCGACAGAAAAGACTCTCCGCACCACCGCTCCCAGGCAGACCGCCCTTCTCGCCTCGCGCGCTCACCCGCAGCCCAGAGTCGCAGTAGCGTCACAAAATCGGATTCCGAGTCTGCGAATTCGGCGTGCGCTAAGTCCGCCGCACCCGCCGCCTCAATCGGGCGCTGTCGCGGATCCTGAATCGACAACCCGGCGACCACGATCAACACCGCGCTGCGCACAGTATCGTCTTTTGCACTGAGCAACATCGTCCCCAGACGGGGATCGAGCGGGAGCTTCGCGAGCTTTCGACCGAACCGGGTGATGCGATCTTGAGCATCCAGTGCCTTCAATTCCCGAAGCTCACGAAGTGCATCGTCGAGTCGGCCCGGATCGGGCGGATCCGGGAAAGGGAACTCTGACACCGGACCGACGTTGAGTGCAGATATTTGCAGCACGACGCTCGCCAAATTGGTGCGCAGCATCTCCGGATCCGTAAATTCGGATCGAGACACATAGTCAGTCTCGCTGTAGAGTCGCAGACATACGCCCGGGCCCAGTCGGCCGCAACGACCACTGCGCTGGTTCGCACTTGCCTGCGACACTGCCTCCAGCTGTAGCTGAGTGACGCGCGCCCGCGGCGAGTATCGGTTGATCCGAGCCAATCCGGAATCGAGCACGGCGCCGATACGCGGCACCGTAATCGAAGTCTCTGCCACGTTGGTAGCAAGTACGATTCGACGACGCCCGCCGGGGCTGAATACAGACTGCTGATCCTTGTCAGCAAGGCGCCCGAACAACGGCACAATCTCATAGCCCTTGCCCGCGGCACCACTCTTGGCGATGGCCCGCTCTGCATCTCGGATCTCGCGTTCGCCAGGCAAGAAAACAAGAATGTCCTGCGCAGTGTCAGGCAGAGACTCAGACAACAATTGGCGCACGCCATCAGCAACCTGACGCGCAAGACGACGACTGTCGTCGATGGCAACCGCAGCATCCGCGTACTGAACACGTACGGGATAACCTCGACCAGAAACTTCGATAACAGGTGCCCCATCGAAGAAGCGAGAAAACCGCTCGACGTCGATCGTGGCGGAGGTCACGATCACCCGAAGGTCGGGACGTTTTCGCAGCACACGTTTGAGCAATCCGAGCAGGCAGTCAATATTCAGACTGCGCTCATGCGCCTCATCGATGATGATGACCTCATAACGACTGAGCGTCGCATCGCGTTGCGCCTCATTAAGAAGGATGCCGTCGGTCATGATGCGAACGAGCGTTTGCGGCGCCGTGCGATCGTCGAACCTGACTGCAAAACCGACGCCCTCACCCAGCGGCATGTCGGTTTCCTCGGCGATCCTCGCCGCAACCGAGCGGGCTGCGATCCGACGAGGCTGGGTATGGCCGATCTGACGTTCACGGCCAAACCCGGCGGCAAGCGCAAAGCGTGGCAGCTGCGTTGTCTTGCCCGATCCGGTCTCACCGGCGACCACCAAGACGGGGTGCTCACGCAACGCGTCCATGATGACTTCCCGATGCGCATTGATCGGTAAGTCTTCATCCAGAACGTCAGTGTTTGGTTTTAGTGCGAGACGACGGGCCTTAGCGTCGTCTGAAGGCAAGCTCATCGCGCGATTGTTGCATAGGCGCTGATAAGCTGCCTATGACAACGGCAAGGTGATCGCGATGCGAGCGCCGCTGAGACGACTACGCTCAATCACAATTTTGCCTTCGTATTGCTCCACCAGCTCCGCAACCACCGCCAGACCGATGCCGGTACCCGGAACGGTTTCGTCCAGGCGAGTCCCGCGTTTCAAGGCCGCCGCAGCCGCTTCCTCAGGGAAACCTTCGCCGTCATCTTCGATGGATAGCTCGATCACGCTGCCGGTCGCATGCGCAACCTTTCGCCCTACGACCAGCACCCTCTGGGTGGTCCACTTATAGGCGTTATCCAGAAGATTGCCCAGCATCTCTACAAGATCACCACGGTCACCGGGAAACACCATGTCATGCTCGAGATCAATCTCGGCGTGCACCCCCTTTTCCCGATATACCTTGTCCAAGGCATCGAGAATCTGGGTGAGTTCCGGTTCGATCAAGGTCCGATTACCGACCGTGCGACCAGTGCCAATCGCGGGCCGCGCCAGCTGATAGCGCACGATCTGCTCCATGCGCTGCATCTGCGCCTGCAATTCGGGCTTGGCTGTTCCGTCGCTGAGCAGCGCCTTCGCCGCTGCCAGCGGTGTCTTCAGACTGTGCGCTAAGTTGGCCAACGTCTGTTGGTAACGTGCGGTACGACGCTGCTCGCTCTTCATCAGCGTATTCAGGTTGCGGGCAACGCCCGATAGTTCGTTTGGATAGTGATCCGACAGGCTGGTGCGGACGCCCGTTTCAAGATCGGCAATCTCCGCGGCGATCTGCCCGAGCGGACGCAACAACCAGGACAGCACCAATCCCATGCCGACAAGAAGAACACCGGCGACCAGTGCAAACACGGCGAACATGCGCCCACGGAATTTTTTTAATGGTCCAATGATGGCCCGTTCGCTTTCGGCTGCACTCAACGCGAAATAGCGTTCCGAACCATCCTCAAACGTCCAGATAATGCCGAGCGTCAGCGTCAGAAGGACGTCACCGGTGCTCGTTACCGACCGCGCGAAGATGCGTTCACCCGGACCCGGAAGCGGCGTATCCGGTGTGAAGGTCAGGTCGACTGCTGAGACAGATCGCCACAGAAATGCACCGCTGCGGTCACGAACCTTGGCATAGAACCCGGAGTCTGGTGTGTTGAAGCGTTGATCGGGCAAATCGTACGGCAGTCTCAACTGCTCGCCCTCGTCCGGCTCGGCAACCGCCAGGAGCGTGATGATCTGAGAATCGAGCAATTCCCGCTGCTCTTCGTCTAGCGCGGCGCGCACGCTCGAATCCAGAATGGCGCCTACGACAGCGAGCGCACCGGCCAGCAGCAGACTGGTAACGAGAAGAAGGCGAGCTCTCAGCGATCGCACGTTCGCCGGTTACCGCTCGGCGTGTCGCTCGAGTGCGAAGCGGTAACCCCTGCCTCGGAGCGTCTCAATCGGTTTGAGCGAATTGTCGGGATCCAGCTTCTTACGCAACCTGCCAACAAAGACCTCGATGACGTTGCTGTCGCGCTCATAGTCCTGGTCATAAAGCCGGTCGGTCAGCTCTGTTTTAGAAACCACCTCTCCCGCTCGCATCATCAGGTACTCGAGCAACTGATACTCAAACGACGTCAACTCCACGGCAGCATCATTCACCAGCAATGTCTGGGCTGAGGTGTCCAGTTTCACCACACCGCAGTCGAGCACAGCCGATCCCCACCCACCGGCGCGGCGTAGCAGCGCATTGATGCGTGCAGACACCTCCGGGAAGTGAAAGGGTTTTGACACATAGTCGTCTGCGCCCGCCTGCAGACCATCCACTTTGTCCTGCCAACCGTCTCTTGCGGTCAGGATCAGCACGGGATAGGTGTATCCAGCACTGCGGAGTTGCTTGATAAGATCGATCCCGGGAATGCCTGGCAGCCCCAGATCGATAATTGCAAGGTCAATCGGGTACTCGCGCGCAAAATAGAGCCCCTCCTCACCATCGGCAGCCGCCTCAACCCGATAGCCCTCGGCCAGCAATTGCTCCTTCAGAGATTCGCGCAGGGTGTCATCATCTTCTACGACTAACAGTCTCATGGGGCTTACTCAGTTGGCGTTGATCCGAACGGTATGAACTCGACCGCTGTCTGTCAGAACTTTGACTACGTGCACACGGTTACCACCGCGTCCACGCGTTTCCGCGCTGACAATTCGCCCACCGTATTGCTTCCGAACGCGCCGTACCGCCTCTTCGAGCGTGACCTTGTCGGCGAACGTCTCGTCGACAAATGACGCCGTTTGCAGCACCGGTTCGCCTGGGTTTCCGGCAGCCGGCATTGCAGACGCCGTGGGCGATAAGCACAGCACCAACATCGAAAACAGAAGCAGTAATCCCCGCATGTGTTGAATTCTCGACATTGGCACTGCGCATTGCAACGATCTGGGCCGCAATCAACGACCCACAGGCGTCACGCTGACGCGAACACGAATCCGATTCCCTGGGTCCGTATCGGTCCGAGTGACGAACGTCTCACCGCGATACAGATAGGTCACACGAAAACCTTCGACACGTTCACGGGTCTCGAACTCATAACGCGTCTCACAGAATCGCTCGGTGCGAACCTCTGGCGGTCGACGATTCCCTTCCGAAGCCGCTGCTGCGCCGATAAGCGAACCAACGACGGTCGCCGCATCGCGGCCGCTGCCGCTCCCGATCTGGCTGCCGAGTACCCCACCGATGATGCCGCCGGCAATCGTTCTGCCGACACCGCCACGACGGCGTTCTACGACCACTTCGCGGTCGTAGCACTCCCGTACGGGGATTTCGACCTGTACCGTCCGAATCAACGGCTTCACATCCAGCACGCGAGCATAGTCAAAGCGAACTTCATCCGCTCGCCGATAGCCTTCGCGCACCGGATCGGCTAGGGCCGCACCTGATGCGGCAAGTGTTCCTGCCAACGTGAGTCCAACCATCCAACGACGTGTAAACATTTCAATTCCTCCGTTTCGGACCGGCCGTCAACCAGCCATGGCCCGAACTTTACGAGGCGGCAACTGAACGTTTACTGAATATCGCCGGTTTTGCGCTTTGCGCGGGTCCAGGCGCGTTCGAGACTGTCGGAGTCCATAATACTCAGATCTGGCGAGTCCGCCTCCATCTGGCGAAAGCGACGCTCAAACTTGTCACTGGCACGACGGGCAGCCGTTTCGGCGTCAACGCCGTGGTGGCGCGCGAGTTGTGCGACTGTGAACAGGATATCGCCGAGCTCTTCCTCCAACTCATGGGGCGCTCGCGCACGCTCCAATTCGTCCAGCTCTTCCGAAAGCTTCTCTCTGACACCAGCCACATCGGGCCAGTCGAATCCGGTTCTTGCCGCACGTTTGCCGAGTTTTTGAGCGCGCTGAAGGGCCGGCAATGCCAACGCAACTCCGTCGAGTGCGCCAGCGTCTTGCCCCTTGTCTGAACGTTCATCTGCCTTGATGTCTTCCCAACGCTGCAGCTGCAGGTCAGCATCGCCACGCTTTGCTTCATCACCAAAAACATGCGGATGTCGACGGATCATCTTCTCGTTAATGGATCTCACCACATCCTTGAAGGCGAATGCCTCAGCCTCTTCTGCCATCCGGGCGTGAAACACCACCTGCAGCAGGAGATCACCCAACTCGTCTCTGAGGTCGTTGAGGTCATTTCTTGCGACGGCATCCGCTACCTCATAAGCCTCTTCGATCGTGTAGGGCGCAATCGTCGAGAAGCTCTGTTCGATATCCCACGGACATCCTGTCTCGGGATCTCGCAAGGCTGCCATAATCTCAAGCAGTTTCTCTATTTTATCGATATTCATCGGAAATTATTCGACTTATCTGTGATATGACACGAGCCGTGACACCCCAAATATGCCGACCCTCCCAGTCGATCTCGGTATTGGCGAAGCGGACCCCCTGAAACTCCCGCCAGGACTCTCTGTGGTTTCCGGTATGAAACAGGAACGCCGCGGGCACCTCGAAGGCGCTGGCGACTTCCTGCGCATCCAGCGCCCATGCGTCCGGCAAGGCGGCCGTAGGTGCATATCCGACAACAGGCGTCATCGCATATCCGCTGACGGTCCACTGCGTTGGCAAATACCCGAACACATCAACCGCATCGATCGCGAGGCCAACTTCCTCATTCGCCTCGCGCAACGCCGTCATCGCCAGACTCGTGTCGTGTGGTTCTACCCGCCCGCCAGGGAAACTGACCTGCCCCGGATGGTGCTGCAAATGATGTGCGCGCTCGGTAAGCAGCACTCTTGGGTCCTCCGGATCACCTAGCAATAGCACCAAAACCGCAGCAGCGCGGAGCCCACTCTCATGACGCAACCGCCACTCCTCGGGCAGTTGCTCAACCGGGACGGGCGGCGCAACCCCCAACGGATCATCGGGAGGATCGCGCCGCGCGTGCAGCGCCTGCTCAACACGCGCGACGCTGACCATACTCAGTGCTTGATGCCGCCTTCAGTCAGACTAGCCGGATCGAGCAGACGGTCGAGCTCGTCGCTGCTGAGGTCGGTCAGCTCCAACGCCACGTCTTTCACCGGCCTGCCTTCGGCGTAAGCTTGTTTCGCCACTTTGGCCCCCAGCTCATAACCGATGACCGGATTCAGCGCGGTCACCAAAATCGGGTTTCGTCCGAGCGCATGTTGCAGGTTGTCGTGGTTGACGGTGAATCCTGCAATTGACTTCTCGCCCAATGCGTTGGCAATATTCCCAAGAATTTCAATCGATTCCAGTACATTTCTCGCAATCACTGGAAGCATGACATTCAATTGGAAGTTGCCCGCCTGACCAGCGACCGTCACACAGGCATCGTTACCGATGACCTGTGCAGCGACCATCGCTGCGGCCTCTGGAATGACCGGGTTCACCTTGCCGGGCATGATGCTCGAACCTGGCTGCAATGCGGGAAGTGCAATCTCGCCAAGCCCCGCGAGCGGTCCGGAATTCATCCACCTGAGATCGTTGGCGATCTTCATGATCGAAACTGCCGTCACCTTGAGCTGCCCCGAGAGCTCCACCATCGAGTCCTGGCAGGACAACCCCTCAAATAACGAGTTCGCCGAGGAGAACTCGAGTCCGGTCTGCTCGGCGAGCAGCGTGGCTACTTTTTGACCAAAGCGTGGGTGGGCGTTAATACCACTACCCACCGCTGTACCGCCCTGGGCGAGTCGCAGTACCCGCGGCAGTGTCGCTCGAAGGCGCTCGGCTGCGTTATCGATCTGCGACTGCCAAGCACCTAGCTCCTGACTCATGCGAACCGGCATGGCATCCATCAAATGAGTGCGACCCGTCTTCACAACATCGTCCAACGAAGCAGCTTTCTCAGCGATCGCCGCCGACAACGCCTCCAGCGCAGGCAATAGGTGGCGCGTGACCCCCAAGGCAGCGCTGACATGAATGCTGGTGGGAACGACGTCATTGCTGCTCTGGCTCATATTCACGTCGTCATTGGGATGCACCGCGAGACCGCTGTGGTCACTGGCCAGATGCGCGATCACCTCGTTGGCGTTCATATTTGAGCTGGTACCCGACCCGGTCTGGAAGACATCGACCGGGAACTGGTCGCGGTGCGCACCGTCTGCGATCTCAAGGGCCGTCTGCTGAATGGCCGCCGCTTTGCTTGAGGACAGCAATCCAAGCTCTCCGTTTGCGCCCGCTGCCGCCCACTTGACGCGCGCAAGGGCTTCGATGAACAGCGAAGGCATGCCCTGCCCGCTGATTTCAAAGTTGTTTACGGCTCGTTGTGTTTGTGCACCCCAATGCGCAGCCACAGGCACCTCGAGCTCGCCCATGCTGTCTTTTTCAATCCGGAATTTCTTGTCTGTCATCGTCCCGTCCCAAACCGATGTCTACTGCGCGACCCGCTTGTCGCGCGTGTATCATTAGAGGTTTGGAACGCATTGTCCAGCGCCCTGCTCGGCAAAGCACAGCCACCCGAGGATATCCATGAGCGACGCCCAACTGCTCGCGATTTCGCCGCTCGACGGCCGCTACGCCGGCAAGGTCAATCCGTTGCGGGAAATCGTCAGCGAATATGGTCTGATCCGTTTCCGTACCGCGGTAGAAGTTGCCTGGCTAAAATTGCTGGCGACCAGCGACCTATTCGATGTGGCGCTCCCGGATGCTCTGGATGCCCGGTTCTCCGAGCTCGTCGATGGATTTACGCCGCAAGACGCGAAGGCGGTGAAGCAGATCGAACAACGCACAAACCACGATGTGAAGGCCGTGGAGTACTACCTTGCCGAGCTTGCTGAGGTCAGAGGCGCTGACAACAATCTGATTGCCTTGCTGCACTTTGGGTGTACGTCCGAGGACATCAACAATCTCGCCTACGGGATGATGCTGAGCACGGCACGCTCAGAGGTGCTCCTGCCAACACTGGCGGCCACGACAGAGCGGCTGGCGGATTGCGCAGCTCGCTGGGCGCACTTACCGATGCTTGCCCGTACTCATGGGCAGACTGCCTCGCCGACGACACTTGGCAAGGAGTTCGCCAACGTTCTCGCGCGCCTCGATCGCGAGATCGCAACGCTCTCTGGCATCGCTATCCTCGGCAAGTTCAACGGCGCAGTTGGCAACTTCAATGCACACACGAGTGCATTTGAGACTGCGGACTGGGAAGCCTTGTCGCGCGAACTCGTGGCTGGTCTCGGATTGGAATACAACCCAATGACCACGCAGATCGAACCGCATGACTGGATCGCCAACTATCTGCACAGTCTGAGTCGCCTCTCGACCGTAATGATAGATTTTGCTCGCGACTGCTGGACTTATATCAGCCTTGGCTACTTCAAACAGAAAACCATCGCCGGAGAAGTCGGCTCGTCCACGATGCCGCACAAAGTGAACCCGATCGATTTCGAGAACGCGGAAGGCAACCTTGGGCTGGTGGTGGCACTGGCGGGTCATCTCGCAGACAAACTTCCAATATCGCGCCTGCAGCGTGATCTCACGGACTCCACAGTGCTGCGAAACCTCGGTAGCGTACTCGGGTACCTCCAGGTTGCGCTTAGCGCCTTGCATCGAGGTATCGACAAATTGGAAGTCTCAGAGGCGGCACTGAGTGAGGACCTCGACAACAGCTGGGAGGTTCTGGCGGAACCGATTCAGACCGTGATGCGTCGCTACGGCGTCGCTGACGCTTACGACCAACTCAAGGCTCTTACCCGCGGACAAGCCATTACCCAGTCGCGCGTCGGCGAAATCATCGATGCCCTGGAACTGCCGGATGCGGCGCGCGAAGCGCTGGCCAGGCTCACACCTGCGAGCTACACCGGCCGAGCCGAGGCGCTGACCCACGAATACCTTGCAACGCGCTGACCTTACCGCACCCCCGTCACTTGCCGCGCGCTGGCAGCACACTGTCTGGACGGGACAGTTGCCGACCTTCACGCCACCGCTTGGCATTGACGAGATTGCCGGGCTCGCCTTGCTCGACGATGTCGAATCACTACTCGTTGAAACCATCCGCTCGGACAACGAGGTGCGATACCAAAGTCGGCAAGGCCCGTTTACGGCGCAAGAACTTGGCGACCTTGGTGAGCGTGATTGGACGTTGCTGGTTCGCGATATCGATCGACACCTTCCGGAACTCGCTGGACTCTGGTCCCACTTCTCCTGGCTTGCGGATTGGCGACGTGCAGACATCATGGTGAGCATTGCAGCGCCCGGTGGTTCGGTCGGTCCGCACTTTGACAGTTACGACGTCTTTCTCGTGCAAGGTCATGGCGAGCGCGCATGGCAATTGGCCTCCGGAGCGGCCGGACGACCAGTCCCTGGAAGCGAGCTGCGACTCGTCGAATGCGATGCGTTCAGTGATGCATTCGATGCCGCGCCAGGCGATGTCCTCTATGTGCCACCGGGACATATTCATCACGGGGTGGCAACCTCGCTGTGCAGTACGTGGTCTTTCGGACTGCAGGCTCCCCTGCTCGAGGATATCGCGGCCATGCTCGACTTGGAGACTGCAGACCGCGATAGAGGCGTCCGCTTTCGGGACGCTGGTTTACCACTACGGTTGCGCGCAGGGGAGATTCCGGAACCGGTCGGTGACTGCATTTCGCTGACGCAGATCAGCAGCACCGATGTAATTGATGCCGTTGGTCGACTGACTTCGCAGTTCAAACCCAACTTCGAATCGCTCGGTCACAGTGTCTCTGAGGCACCTGCGCGACTCCATCCCTGGACACGAATCTACTGGAGCCTGCAATCGGACACGCTGCAAATCTACTGCAATGGTCAACAAGCGGCGTTCGATCCAGTCCTGCTCGATAGCGCCATTGCATTATGTGAAACGCGCACACTTCCGGCGGCGGCAGAACATGCACTGATGCCCTGGCTGGCTAGCGTTGGCGCCTTTGCCGAGACTGACACTGCATGAGCGACAAGAAACCCGTCATCCTGATCGAACGCACGCAATGGGCTATTGATGAATCGGCACTGCGCGATGTTCGTACCAAGGTGTTTATCGAGGAGCAAACCGTTCCAGAATCCGAAGAATGGGACGAATGGGACAGCATCAGTGAGCACTTCATCGCAATCTCGACAAAACGTGACGTGGTTGGTGTGGGGCGCTTGCAACCGGACGCTAAGATCACTCGCATGGCGGTGCTGCGCGACTGGCGCGGACACCGAGTGGGCGCGATGCTGATGGAGAACATGCTGCAGCGCGCCGAAGAATGCGGCATGACGCCGTGGTTGCATGCACAGGTACACGCGCTCGATTTCTACCGGCGCTTCGGATTTGTGCAGGAAGGTGAACCTTTCGACGAGGCTGGTATCGCGCATTGCACAATGCGCAAACTCAAGAAGGGTTAGCCACTGCATCCACGCGAGAGACCGCAAGGGAGTGATTCCGCGGTGGGTGCAAACGAAGCACGCAACAAACAGGATCAGCGCTGGGTACTTTCCTCGCGCTCAGATATGCGAGAGGCAGCGGCACTGATTTGCCGCACGGCAGAGCGCAAGGTCTCGATCATGACCCGTGATCTTGAGCCTGGTATCTATGACCACCCTGATTTTCTCGAGGCGGTGAAGAAGCTCATCCTCTCACGGCGGTTTGCCCGTGTGAGAGTTCTGATTTCCGATCCTTCGCGCGCGATCAAGAACGGTAATCGCCTTGTCACGATGGGCCGGCGACTCAATAGCTTTATCGAATTTCGGAATGTGCATGACGACTACCGCGAAGTACCCGAGGCTTACTGCATTGCCGATGATCGTGCGATCGCCTACCGACTCGATGCGACCCGATGGGACGGCATAGCAGACAGCGACGCCCGGCCTGTCGCGAGGACCTATCTGAACTCCTTTGACGAAATCTGGGCGGCCAGCGAAGTTGAAAACGAGTTTCGTCGACTGCACCTTTAGGCAATGTCCCAGACCGATATCACTGTTTCCGCTATTGCGCGTCGCGAGAATCGCTTCCTCTGCATTGACGAAGTAAGCAGTCAAGGCGGTGTGGTGCTGAACCTTCCTGGTGGACATATCGAGGCCGGGGAGTCTCCAGAGCAGGCCATCGTGCGCGAGGTGCGGGAAGAGACGCGCTGGCGCTTCGAGCCGACAGGGTTTGTGGGCGCCTATCTGTGGTGGGACGAGATTCGTGAGTCTCGATATGTACGCCTGGTCTACTGTGGCGAAGCCCTTACCGAACAAGCGGATTTGCCTTTGGACACCGGGATCATCAAGGTGCGCTGGCTCGAACGAGACGCACTGGCGCACGAACGCCACCGACTGCGGGCCCCTGTCGTCTTAAGCGCAATTGACGATTTTCTCCTCGGCCGCCGCGAACGACTGGTCCTGGATGGACGCGTCGAACCGGAAGACCTCCTGCAACGCATTGAGCCACTGGTTCGCCGTCTCGAATCCTGAGGTCTGCCCACCCACGCTTGGGTGGGGTAAAATTCGGCTATGAACTACCCGCCCCTGCCTGAGGATCTGTCCGGTCCGGTTATCGTCGGAATGTCCGGCGGCGTCGACTCCTCTGTGGTCGCGTACCTCCTGAAGCAGCAGGGGTATGAGGTAGAAGGTCTGCACATGACCAACTGGGAGGACGACGACGGTTATTGCAGCGCTGCCGAAGACCTCCAGGACGCACGCAAGGTGTGTGAGCAGCTCGGAATCACGCTACATCACGCCAACTTCAGTAGCGATTATCGAGACGCTGTATTCGAGGACTTTCTCCAGGGGTATGCCGCAGGCAGAACGCCCAACCCGGATGTCCTGTGTAATCGCGAGATCAAGTTTGGGGTGTTTGCAGAATTCGCCCGACGCCTGGGCGGCGGCGCCCTCGCGACGGGACACTATGCGCGCCTCGCTATGGATGGCGACACGCCGCAGTTGCTGCGCGGCAATGACCCCAACAAGGATCAGAGCTACTTCTTGCACGCAGTCGACGCATCCCAGTTTCGGAACGTGCTCTTCCCGCTGGGCGAACTGACCAAGCCGCAGGTGAGAGAAATTGCGATGAAGGCGGGACTTGCCAATCGCGAGAAAAAAGACTCCACGGGAATTTGCTTTATCGGTGAGCGCCCCTTCAGAGAGTTTCTCTCACAGTTTCTGCCCGCACAGCCGGGAGACATCGTCGATGACCAGGGGCGAACTGTTGGCCGCCACCATGGGCTGATGTACTACACCGTCGGTCAGCGCCAGGGCCTTGGGATTGGCGGACAGTCGCACGCAAGCGATGCGCCCTGGTACGTATCGAGCAAGCAACTGGAAGACAACACGTTGAGAGTGGTCCAGGGCAAGAGTCATCCTTCCCTGCTCTCTGCAGCCGTCACGTGCAATGAGCCACACTGGGTCGGTGCACCACCCGCGGGCCTCAATCGAGGTATCGAGGTCGTCGCCAAGATTCGGCACCGTCAGGCTGATCAACCCTGTATTGCCATTCTCGACGATTCTGGTCGACTGCATATTCGTTTTGATGAACCTCAATGGGGTGCGGCGGTCGGACAGTACGCTGTCTTGTACCTCGGCGATCGTTGTCTTGGCGGCGGTGCAATCGATGCGGTGGAACCACACAGTGAACAAGACAGCTTGCAGCAGCTATCGGAGGCAACATGAAGAACTCTTTTGACGCGCGCAGCACGCTCTCGGTCGGCGGTACGAACTTCACCTTATACCGACTCGACGCTGTCCAGGACGGACATGTCGGACGACTACCGTTCTCGCTGAAGATCCTTTTGGAGAATCTGCTGCGCCACGAAGATGGCCGCGACGTCACCGCCGAGGATATCCGTGCGCTTGCAACCTGGGATCCGGCGGCAACGCCGAAACACGAGATCTCATTCACGCCGAGCCGGGTCATCCTGCAGGACTTCACCGGTGTACCCGCCATCGTGGACCTCGCCGCTATGCGGGATGCGGTCGTTGCACTGGGCGGCAAAGCGGACTCCATCAATCCACTATCACCCGCAGAACTGGTCATCGACCATTCGGTGCAGGTCGACAACTACGGCCGTGATAATGCACTCGATCTGAACAACATGATCGAATTCCAACGTAACCGGGAGCGCTACGCGTTTCTGCGCTGGGGTCAGAGTGCTTTTGACAACTTCAAGGTGGTACCGCCCAACACCGGTATCGTCCATCAGGTCAACCTCGAGTTTCTCTCGCGTGTGGTGTTTGACGTTTCCAACGAATCGGGCCGCCTCGCCTACCCCGATACACTCGTCGGTACCGACTCACACACCACCATGGTGAACGGGCTGGGTGTACTCGGATGGGGCGTGGGTGGCATCGAGGCCGAAGCTGCGATGCTGGGGCAACCGATTACGATGCTCATCCCGCAGGTCGTCGGATTCAAGCTGGTCGGGAAGCTGCCTGCCGGTACGACGGCGACAGACCTCGTCTTGACCGTGACCGAAATGCTGCGCGCCAAGGGCGTTGTTGGAAAATTCGTCGAGTTTTTTGGTGATGGACTCGCGCACTTACCGCTCGCGGACCGCGCCACATTGGGCAACATGTCGCCCGAGTTCGGCTCAACCTGCGCGATCTTTCCAATCGATGGCGAGACGCTGCGCTACCTCGAACTATCCGGACGCTCGGCTGAGCAGGTCGCATTGATCGAGCATTACGCCAAAGCACAGGGAATGTGGCGTGAAGACGGCGCAGAAGATCCTTTGTACTCCGATGTGCTGGAACTGGACATGGGCACCGTCGAGCCGAGTATTGCTGGGCCCAAGCGACCACAAGACCGAATCGCACTGAGCAAGGCGAGCACGGTGTTCAAACACCATCTCGAAGCTATGGTCGAGGCGCGCGATGGCGACGGCAGCGCCAGCTTCCAAATGGACAACGACCGTATCGAAATCTCTGACGGTGCGGTGCTGATTGCTGCAATCACGAGTTGTACCAATACCTCCAATCCTGCGGTGATGATCGGGGCAGGTCTTCTGGCGCGAAACGCCGCTGCTAGAGGGCTGAAGGTCAAACCGTGGGTCAAGACCTCGCTTGCTCCAGGGTCGCGTGTTGTTACCGACTATCTGGAGAAGGCAAACCTGCTCGACGATTTGGAAGCGCTCGGTTTTCACACGGTCGGTTATGGCTGCACCACCTGCATCGGCAACTCCGGACCGCTCAAACCGGAGATCGATGCAGCAGTTCGTGAATCGGGTGTTGTTGGCTGCAGCGTGCTGTCCGGGAATCGAAACTTTGAAGGACGAATTCACCCCTTGGTGCGCATGAACTTCCTGGCCTCTCCGCCGCTGGTAGTGGCGTATGCGATCGCAGGCAACATGCATGCCGACGTGCACAACGAACCCCTCGGTACTGACGCACAGGGGGAACCTGTTTACCTGCGTGATATCTGGCCGGATCCCGTTGAAGTTCAGAACACGATCTTGAGCACCATCGATTCAGATATGTTCAAAGCGAGCTACGCGAGCGTATTCAAGGGTGACGACAACTGGAACCGCCTGAAGATACCGGAAGGCCAAATTTACCAGTGGGACGAAGCCTCCACCTACGTCAAGAATCCACCCTACTTCGAGGGCATGACGCGTGAGGCGATCGCGCCCGGCGATATCGAGGGGGCACGGGTTCTCGCATTGCTCGGGGATTCTGTCACCACAGACCACATCTCGCCCGCTGGGAGTATCGCACCAGACAGTCCAGCGGCGGAATATCTTGAGTCAGTCGGCGTGAAGCCCGTCGACTTCAACTCCTATGGTTCTCGACGCGGCAACCATGAAGTCATGATGCGCGGTACCTTCGCCAATATTCGATTGCGCAATCAGTTGGCACCGGGCACAGAAGGCGGATGGACCCGGCATCAACCCAGCGATGAGCAGATGACGATCTTTGACGCGGCGACACGCTACGCCGAAGATCACACGCCATTGATCGTTATCGCGGGCAAGGAATATGGCACCGGCTCATCGCGTGACTGGGCGGCCAAAGGAACGCTGCTACTCGGCGTGCGTGCCGTGATCGCTGAAAGTTATGAGCGCATCCATCGCTCGAATCTTATCGGCATGGGCGTGTTGCCACTGCAATTCCAGGACGGCGAAAACGCTGCGACACTTGGACTGACCGGTCAGGAGCGATTCTCAATACGAGGCATGGCAGGTGCCGAACCTGGCTCTGTAGAAGTCAACGTCGATGATGCTAGTGGCGACACGCGCTCGTTCCAGGCAAAGGTGCGAATCGACACTCCAAAGGAATGGGACTACTACAAGAACGGTGGCATCCTCCAATACGTACTTCGTCAATTGGCTAACTCGGACGTCGACTGATGTTTGGAAAGATTTTTGATTGGTTTGCCTTCAGCGAAAGGCGGTGGGTTCCACCGCTGATAACGGCCCTGGGTGTACTCCTGATCGTTGCCACCATTGTCGGGTGGTACTGGTCGCGTGAGCCGTCCATTTTCTGGGTTGACGATAGCCGCAACGATGAGAGCGCAACGATTGGTTTCGCGACGACAAGCACCCTGATCCGCGTCAGCGAAACGCTGATGGAAAAGCCAGGTGGCCTGCTCGTCAATGACGTCATGCCGCCCAGCCTGTTTCTGGACAACATGCCGAGCTGGGAGATTGGCGTTTTGCTGCAGGTCCGCGATCTCGCCCGGATTCTGCAGAACGACTACAGCCGCTCGCAATCCCAATCCACAGCCGATCAAGATTTGTTGGATGCAGAGGCCGCCTTCTTTATCGGGTACGACTCCTGGATGTTCCCGGCTGCAGAATCAAAATACCGTGACGGCGTCGCATCATTGCGAAACTACCAAAGCCGGTTATTGGACGCTGGCGATTCCGATGCGCAGTTCTTCGCGCGCGCGGACAACCTGCGTGAGTGGCTTGGATTGGTTGAAAAGCGTCTCGGCAACCTTTCACAACGGTTGACTGCCAGCGTCGGTCAGGCCCGCGTCAATACAGACCTCGCAGGGGATTCGGCCGCGTCCGCGGGCGGAGGCCGATCCGCTAGCGCCGACGTCATTGTGAAGACCAGCTGGTGGGATATCGATAACGTCTTCTATGAAGCGCGCGGCACCGCCTGGGCGCTTGTACACTTTCTAAGGGCGACCCAATTCGATTTTGCAGACGTACTCGAAGACAAAAACGCGACCGTCAGCCTTCGCCAGATCATTCGTGAACTGGAGGCCAGTCTGGCACCAGTGAGCAGCCCCATGATCCTGAATGGCAAGGGTTACGGGATGTTCGCGAATCACTCGCTAGTGATGGCATCGTACTTGTCACGCGCCAATGCGGCGGTCATCGATTTGCGCGAGCTGCTGGACCAAGGTTAGGACTGCCACAACCAGCGCGGCACGACATCATGCGTGCGGCCCAATGCAGTATCAAGGTGCAACGCATCAGGCTCAAACTCGACCACAAATCCCCAGAATGCGTCCGAGTGGTTCATGTGCTTTAGGTGAGCAAGCTCGTGGACACATAAGTACCGTGCGATTCGAGGCTCAAGAAACAGCCCAGCGTAGTTCAGGCTAACGGTGCCCTGACTTGAACAGCTGCCCCACACTGAACGCTGGTTTCGCACCTGAATACGCTTTGGTGCGACACCCATTTGCGGCTTGAGTTGATCAATACAGGACTCGTAAAGGCGCTGAGCACGTCGCATCAATTCGCGTCGAACCAAGCCCGCAAGGTCGCTCTGAGAAGCACTAGCATCAGGAGCAAGATCAATGCGCAGTACGAAATCCTTCGCAGACGTGGACGGACGCAGACTGACTCGGGTGCGTCGCGCGACCGTCAGCGTTCGGAACTCCAGCGTCCAGTTCTCGTCGACGGCTGCCAGCCTTAGCGATTGCGGCGGAACAGTGACTTCGGGACCGGCAAGTTTTTGTACGCCTTGCAGAGAATCCATGACCCACTGGCGTTGCTCGTGCAGAAACTGATCGATATCCCGTTGCCGTGTGCCACGAGGGATCGTCAGACGCACTTCGCCGGCTTCGGTCACGCGCAAAATAAGGCGGCGCGCACGAGCATGAGTGCGCACCGCCACGGTAATTGGGGGGTTAGTCGCAGGTAGCGTCCGCTTTATGGCTTGTCCCCACTGTAACGCTGCATCTCGATGTTCTTACCCTGCACTTCTGAGATTTGCGCGGTTTCGTGCACGTAAAGCTCTACCTCGCGTTCGAACACCAATGGTCCTTCAACCACCACGTTGCGACCGATGACGACGATCGGCTTGGACTTCTTCTTGCCCCAGCTCCAGCCATAACTCTTGGTTTTGCGCACGAGCACAGAACCGCGGACCCGAGTGCCCTCATCAAGATAGACACCGCCGTTGGTGTTGTCGATATCACCATCAACGACAACCCCGGTTAGCTGAATCTTTCCGTTCACTGTGTCGACATCGCCGCCGACCGTGCTGCCCAGTTCGATAGAGACCTGACCATTAACGGTACTGACGTCGCCCGAAATACGCACGCGCTCGCCGATCTCATTGCGACCGTTGACGGTCTCTACCGATGCAACGATGCTGTCGTCTCCGACCGAAACGCGACCATTCACGCTGTCCACCGCCTCAGCCTGTACCCCCGCACCGATCCGTACACTGCCATTTACCGATTCGACGTTCCCGGTGATGATGGCACCATCGCCAACGGTCACCTTGCCGTTCACGGTGCTGGCCCCATCGCTGGTCGCGCCTGCCTCAATCTTGATGCTCTTGTTGACAGACGCCGACGCACCGGCCGCCATCAGGCACCCCATAGCCACGAGTGCAGCCCATTGAATTCGTTTTTTCACACTCATCCTCCGATATTAGCTGAATTCAGCTATCGGTTGGATGTCATTCCGGACGGAATGGTTTAGTCAGCGTCCGACTTCGGCGAGCGAAACTCGGGCGAGTTTCATATCGGGTGCGATCAGCAAGGCCTGCTCAAGGTGATCCCGGGCCAAAGTTTTGTCTCGCTGAAGACGTGCAATGTAGGCGAGCCAATAATGCGCGTGCTCCTCGCCCCAGGTCGGACCGCCGGCCATTGTGGGGTTCGGGAATGTCTCAAACCCTGCAACCGCTTCCACGAGCATTTGCCGGGCAAGCTCAATGCGATCCGGGTCCTCAAACCGACGTAGCCATGTCACCGCTTGCAGCATCTTGGCGCGTGGATTCTCTGGATTGATGACCAACGCCTGTTTAAGTTCACGTGCCGCAAAATTGCCCGCAATCAACGCCGACAGGGGTTGTCGCTGCGCGGCGAGTCCATGACAAGCACCGGCGAGCGCCAGAGCCTCCGACCATTGTGGTCTGAGCTTCAAAGCGGCCTTGGTCTGATCGATACAACGGTCTAGAAGAACGCCGACCCGTAATTCGACATCTTCATCGAGTTCAGCGGCTCTATACGCCGCCAGAGCAGCGTAGTAATGCGGCAAGGGCGCAGCATCACCGCGAGCTTTCTCGTCCGCGAGCAACATGCTCATGCGCGTCAGATACCGCCAGTCTCCGGTTTGCGAGGCGTACTCGATGACCGCCTCACGATCCTTTAGGTCGGCGACCTTCATCGCAGCCGTCGCACCGGTGTGCACCAGGGCGCCGAGAACAAGTAACAGCAGTTGAGTAAAACGCATGGCAGAATACTACCGCGGGGGAACGCGCTAAACAGTCATTCGGCGTTAAATGAGCTTGAAACTGTGCACTGCATCACCCTTTTCCGCGAGAGGTACCCGCGATGTTTACGGATATCGGCGCCAATCTGGCGCATGACAGTTTCGACGAGGACCTGGTCGAGGTTCTCGAGCGAGCTCGTGAGAATGGCGTCGATCGAATCGTTGTGACTGGCAGCTCGGTCGAGAGCAATGACCGGGCTCACTCGCTCGCCGGCAAGCATGCATGTCTGTATTGCACTGCAGGAGTACATCCGCATCACGCGGATGACTACGACGATACGATGCACAAGCGTGTGCGTGAACAAATGCGGCGTCCTGCCGTGCGCGCCGCTGGCGAATGCGGTCTCGACTATTTTCGCAACTACTCGGCGCCTGACGCGCAGGCGAACGCGTTCTCGCAGCAACTGGATCTGGCACAGGAATTTGGTCTGCCTGTTTTCGGTCATCAACGCGACGCTCACGATGACTTCATGAAAATCGTCCGACCGCGACTTTCTGGTATCTCACGGATCGTTGCACATTGCTTTACCGCCGATGCGCGTGAGCTTGACGCCTACCTGGCCGAGGACTTCTACATCGGCATCACTGGATGGATATGTGATGAGCGCCGCGGCGCCCATCTGCTCGATCTCGTCAAACAAGTGCCGGAGCATCGGTTATTAATTGAAACGGACGCACCCTATCTGCTACCAAGAACGCTGCGTCCAAAACCAAAATCACGACGCTGTGAACCCGCGCATCTGATCGAAGTCGCCCGCGTGGTCGCCGAAGCACGAGAGGTCAGCGTCGAGACGCTCGCTGAGCAAACAACCGCTGCGGCAGCGGCCTTTTTTGGCTTTGATGACGCTGGCTAGTAGGCGCCAATAAGCGCCGCTTCACAAAGCTGCTGCCACTCCGGATCGAACGCCGCGCGCAGCTGATTGGCGCGAACGCTGTCCACCTTTGGCACTTCGGCTTTGAGGCTAGCCTCGGAATAGACGTGGGATGGAAGTCCTTTGGTGAAATCCGCTTCGGGCCCAAAGACGATGCAACCCTTGACCGGAATGCTGGAAACGACCTGCCGCACAGCCGCCACGCGATCAAATAACGGCCCTTGCGGATTGGCGATCGTGTAACGACGCCCCTGATCGAGGACGGTCCAGTCGTGCATCTTGTCACTGCCAAAAACGATCCCGCTAACAAACTTCGGGTCGATGACATAAATTCCGCCGGCTGTGAGTACCACGTGCTCTATGTGTATCTCGCCGTCATCGGCTTTGGGTAAAACCACATTCTGCAAATGCTCAAAGGCGATCGCGGAAATCGTGCTCTGCAGTGTAGCCGGTCGCTTGCGGCGCCAAACGAGCACGCCCAGTCCGACGATCAACAGAGCGACAATCAGCAACAGCACAATAGCCGGGACCATGAAGTCGGTTCCGAAGACCGAAATGCTGTCACTCAGCTGCGGCATGGTCACACGTTCCTTGCCAGCGACGCGGCCAGGCTCGACAAGTTTGCATCGATCGTCTCAAAGGAGGATCGCCGATCCATCAGATCCGAGAGCGCGGGTGGCATCGCAACCGTGTGCCCTACCAAGGGTTCAACGATAGTCTCGAATTTTGCGGGATGCGCCGTTGCGACCAAACACCAGTCAGAAGCGCTCCGGCGCGCATCATCGAGATCAAGCCAGCCTGCCATCGCCGTCGCTGAGTGCGGGCACCAGACGAACGGCAGTCGTAGCGCATCCGATCGAATCCGCTCTGCAATCAATTCATCGTCGACCGATAACACGTCAAGACCGTGGTTTGTCAGTGCATCGCGTTCGCCGAATACGGTCCTGAGACGCTCGAGGTTGCTAGGTGCGCCGACGTCCATCGCAGATGCCAGGGTTGCAATGCTGTCTCGCGGTTCATATTCCCCGCTCGCGAAGTAATCCGGCAACGTGCGATTGGCATTCGTCGCAAACCGAATGTCACCGATTGGCATGCCGCACGCGCGTGCAAGCACTGCTGCCAATCCGTTACCCAGATTACCTGTAGGGATGACGAACGAGAGCGAGCGCCCCGTCTTGCGATGATGTTGGAGCGACGTGTACGCGTAGTAAGCGCTCTGCGGTAGAAGTCGGCCAATGTTAATGCTGTTGGCCGAGCTGAAGTGGTATTGCTGGGCCAGCGTGGGATCCACAAAAGCCGCCTTCACCATGCGCTGACAATCGTCGAAACTGCCACGCACCGCGACGGCCGTGACATTGCCTCCCCAACAGGTGAGCTGCTGCTGCTGTCTTTGCGAGACGCGGCCCTCCGGAAACAGAACGACCACACGAACGCCGGGTCTACCGTGGAATGCCGCTGCCACCGCGCCACCGGTGTCACCAGAAGTTGCAACCAGAATCGTGATGTCGTGATCTGTCGTTTTCAGTCGAGTCAGACATGCCGCCAGAAATCTTGCACCGACATCCTTGAAGGCTGCTGTTGGACCATGGAATAGCTCCAGTACCGTCGCTTCACCCTCGGCCACCGAAACAGGCTCAACCGGCAAAGGAAAATTGAATGTCTCTGCCGCAATTGCAGGCAGCGCGTCACGCAGCTTTGACTCGGCAAAGAATGGTGCCAGGTAGATTGCCGCCACCTCCGACGGCGACTGCGCCGTCCATGAGCGGTAGTCATGATGGGGTAACGACTCAGGCACGAACAGACCACCGTCCGGCGCGAGCCCCATCGCCAGGGCATCATCCAAATCGACGTGTTCGCCGTGACCTCTTGTGCTGTAGAACTTCATGAGGTTGCGCGCAAAACGGCGCCCGCAGTATTGAGTGGCGAGCACCACGCATTCGCCGAGACCAGAATCGCACCAAATGCATCCACCATTGCATCGGCGACCGCCGTCGCATCAGATTGCCGAGCAATGGCGAACAGACTCGGACCGCTACCCGAGAGCGAACAAGCCAATGCGCCCGCCTGCTCCGCCGCCGCCTTCACTTCATCGAACCCGGCGACCAGGTTCTTGCGCTGCGGCTCAACCAAAACGTCAACGATATTTGCTGCAAACGTCTCGGCATCATTCTCGTACGCGGCACGCACCACCGTCGCCAGCCGCCCGGTCTGTGCAACCGCGTCCTTAAGTCGAACCTCATCCGAAAGCGCCTGGCGCGCTGCAGCGGTTTCGACATGTAGCCGTGGGTGGACAAGGACCGAAGACAGTCCAGCAGGCACGGGAAGCGAATAGACTGTCGGTAATCCTGTGGGTGGGCACAGCACCAAACCGCCAAATAGCGAAGGCGCAACGTTATCGGCGTGCTCAGCACCACTGGCGAATGCTTCACCGCGCATCGCAAACGGCAACAACTCAGAGAACGGCAGCGGGTTCTCGAGCAACCCATTTGCCGCAACCACTGCTGCCACAGCCGATGCCGCTGAACTGCCCATACCGGAAGCGAGTGGCGTGCCCTTGTGCAACGACAAGATCAGCCCACCGCCGTCACCGCATTCGCGCCAGAATGCATCTGCGGAAATCGCAGCAGTATTGCTGTCTGCCTGAAACGGGATTTTTGACACATCGCCGGCAATGTCGTCACCGGTAATGCTCGAGATCGTGACCCCTGGCGCATCGGACCGTTCACAGATCACCGTATCCCCTGCGCCTTCGATCGCAAGTCCAAGCACATCGAATCCGACGCCGACGTTGCCTATCGATGCTGGCGCAAATGCTTCCGCCCGATGACTCATGCCGGCCCTCGAAGTCGATCAGTGAGTCTGAGGAGATCCGCGAAAATTCCGGCGGCGGTAACCTCAGGCCCGGCACCAGGACCCTGGATCACCAACGGATTGCTAGCGTAGCGGTTGCTACGTATCCGGATCATATTGTCAGTCAGTGCCAGCCTGGCGAAGGTATCGGTCATGGGCACAGTCCGGAGTGCCACGCTGATACCCCCGTTTTCATCCAGAGTGGCGATATAGCGCAAGCAGGAATGCGCCGAAATCGCCTCTTGAACGCGCTGATTCATCGCCTCATCGGCGCAGGACAGTGCATCGAGAAACGCATCGACGCTCAATGCCTCCATCCCGGCGGGGACCAGCGACTCAACCGCAACATCACTCAACTCGAGTTCATATCCCAACTCGCGGGCAACGATCACCATCTTTCGTGCCACATCCATGCCCGACAAGTCATCGCGTGGGTCGGGTTCGGTGAATCCCGCATTACGCGCTTGGCGCACGATTTCCGAGAACGGGACCGACCCATCGAATTGATTGAACAAATACGCGAGCGTTCCGGAGAAGATCCCCTGAACTTCGTGAACGCGATCACCGGTATCGCGAAGATCCTTTAGCGTTCCCAATACCGGCAATGCCGCGCCGACAGTTGTCTCGTAGAGCAACTGTGCGCCTGATGCAGACGCACGCTCACGCAACACCCCAAGACGTGAGGCACTGCCACTGAACGCGCGCTTATTGGGCGTCACAATATGAATGCCGCGTTGGGCCCAGTCGGTGTAATGATCAACCACCGACTCATCTGCGGTGCAATCGATGATCACCGCATGCGGCAGATGATCCGGGGCAACATGCTCTGTGAGGGTGGCAAGATCCGTGGAGACGCCCTCACTCTGCATCGCCTCACGCCAGTCTTCCAAATCCAGTCGACCGTCGCCGAGCAGCATACGTTGGCTTCTCGCCAACGCGCGGACTCGCAAATCCAGATTAAACCGCTCTCTTAATGCACTGCCCTGCTCACGGAGTTGATCGAGCAACGCTCGCCCGACCGTACCTACACCAATCACACCGATCGATAACGTCTTGGCAGAGAGATAGAATCCCGAATGCACAGCACGCACGGCGCGAGTGGCGTCCGCTCCAGGCACAACCACAGAAATATTGCGTTCGGACGAACCCTGAGCGATCGCGATGACGTTGATTCCGGCATTACCCAAAGCGCTCAGAAACCGACCCGCGACACCTGGCGTTCCGGACATGCTGTCTCCGACGACTGCGACCACGCTGCAATCGTGTGTAATCGCCACCGTCTGAATTTGACCTTCCGCGATTTCCGGCGCGAACGTCGCCTTGATCACCGCTTGTGCACGGACTGCGAGTTCATCAGGCACCACAAAACAAATCGAATGCTCAGAAGAAGCCTGGCTGATCAACGCCACCGAGATTTCCGCGGCACGAAGGGCTTCGAAAATTCGGTGTGCAGTACCCGGAACGCCGATCATGCCCGAGCCCTCGACATTGACAACCGCCATGCCGCCGATGGAGGTGATGCCTTTGATGGGATCCTTCTGACCCGAAGTATTGGTTACCGCAGTACCACCGGAATCAGGATCGAACGTGCTACGAATGTAAATCGGAATCGCCTGTTCGACCGCAGGCCCCATCGTTTGAGGATGAATGACTTTGGCACCGAAGTACGCCAGCTCCATGGCCTCACTGTAGGACATCTGAGAAATCACCTGGGCATCCGGCACCTTGCGCGGATCCCCGCTCATCACGCCGGGAACATCTGTCCAGATCGTGACAGACTCCGCATCGAGCAAAGCTGCCATGATCGCCGCAGAATGATCACTGCCGTTACGTCCTAGTGTGGTCTGTAAGCCCGATTCGTCACTGGCTATGAAACCGGTTACGACCAACACTTGCGCAGATGGCGTCTGCAAACACCCCTGAAGGTTCGCTCGTGAACGCTGCCATAGCACCGACGGGCCGAGCCGAGTCTGACGTACGGTAATGACTTCCCGCGCGTCGACAAACTGCACCGATAAACCCGCGCTCTCTAGCACCGCGGATAACAAGCGGGCCGACCATAACTCGCCGAAGCCGGCAACGACATCACGCGTGCGCTGTGGTGCGGAACCCAACAGCCCGATCGCACTTAACAAGTCCTCGATGCCACTGCGATCGCTTTGCCAGGAATCGATGATGGTCCCGCGTTGCTGTGGATCCAAAAGGCAAGCACAAGTCTCGAGGTAGCGGCGCTCCAAGCCATCGAGAAGCTCGGCGTACGCGGCTCCGGACTCGGCACGGTCGATCAACTGCAGCAACACATCGGTCATTCCACCCATGGCGCTGACGACCACACAACTCGGTGCGAGCTCAGCCTGCGCGTTCACCAGAGCAGAAACGCGCTGGAAACACTCGTAGTCGGCAAGTGAACTGCCGCCGAATTTGTGGGCGCGCCAGCGTGTCTGAGGCGCGCTCACGTTCGAACCTCTGCGATCGCACGACTATTCAACGGCATACAAGGCAGCAAGAAGGAAGTGGTGGGCCGTATAGGGATCGAACCTATGACCAATTGGTTAAAAGCCAACTGCTCTACCATCTGAGCTAACGGCCCGCAGTGAGAATCTGCAGCACTTCCGTTTTCAGGCCGGCCGGCCTGTGGAAAGCCGTGTAGTGTACCGAAAGCGCGGCGAATCTCAAGCCCGGCCAGCCCGCTTTTTACAGGCGCCGTACGCCTGTCTGCGAACGAGAATCTGCCTCGATCGCCCGATATATCCGCCACCAATGGACTCCCTCTCCGAGGCCCAATAGGGCCGTCACCTCGTGAAGTTAACACGTCGTGCATTTGTCGCAACCGGTCACCACGGAGGGTGCCAATGAACAAACTCAATAAACTGATCATCACGCTGACGCTCGTGCTCCTATGCACGCCCGGCAACGCTAGCGCCGCCGAACTGTGGGGCCTTTGTACGGCCTGCGAGCGAACTGCCGCGTCATTCGCTGCAGGCATCCCAGGCGATAACCTCGGAGCACATACCGTAAACGTCATCGACGAGGCAGACGGACAACTGCGCAGCTTCGACGTCACAGTCTATTTCGACTATGAATTCAGAGCCTGGACTCGATTTTCGCGACCAAGAACACCCTCGCCAGCCGCGCGCGCAACACTCGCTCGCACGCGGGATGCCGTTCATTTTCTGCAAACACTCCCGGAGAGGCTGGAACAAACGACTGTCGACATCACTGATGTCCAGACATTCCTCGGTGCACGAGGCGCACTCGACGGCACCGTGAATGAAGCGCTCTTTCGTTCTTTGGAGCTTTCCGGAGTATGGCAGCGACTCGTCAACTCAAGCGTTGAGCTTGCGTCGAATCTGGGGCAACTGCTTCGCAGCAACGTGAACCCGAAATTCCGAATTCACTTCAACGATGGTTCGAGCGTCCTCGTCACCGCGGAGGTCATCGTGAACCAGATCTCGGATCTGGAGATTTCTGTGGTTCCGGGCTCGGCTCGCTTACCGGACGGAACCGCACTGCCGCACGACAGCGACGCGTTCGATGGCTTCGTTGCGATCACTCGCAGCGTCGATACCGCACGTGCACTCGCCGACTGGGCCATCCTGGTTGGCGGCTACCGGGTCCACCAACAGTTCAACGTGCCGGACGGTGCTTCCTACTCGTACCTGTTCCGTTGTGATGCAAATGAGTGTGTCTTGACGGCCACGCTGGATCAGTAGGAACGAATCCCGAGTTGCCTGGGCGGGCGCCGCTTCGCGAACGCCCGTTCAGGCGTACCGTGTCGGATCTGCAAGACCCGCGACCCGAAAACCCTCGGCTCGAAGTCGACAGGCATCACATCGACCGCATGCACGACCATCATCGGTCGCCTGATAGCACGACACAGTCGCCGAGTAATCAACGCCAAGCTCGGTACCGCGCGTCACAATTTCCGCCTTCGACATCTCAATCAACGGCGCATAAATCTCAACCGGACGGCCCTCAACACCATCCTTGGTTGCCACCGCAGCCAACTGCTGGAATGCCTCGATAAATGCCGGGCGACAGTCCGGATACCCAGAGTAGTCGACCGCATTAACGCCGATATACAAGCGTTGAGCCCCGATCACTTCTGACCAACCCATGGCGAGAGACAGAAATACCGTGTTGCGAGCCGGCACATAGGTGACCGGAATACCCTCGGTTGGTGACTCAGGCACGTCGATATTCTCATCGGTCAATGCCGAGCCACCGATACCGCCGAGATCAATGCCCATCGTCCGGTGTTCGGTGACACCACGCGTTACCGCGATGCGCCGCGCGGCATTCAGCTCGGCATCATGTCGCTGCCCGTAGTCGAAACTGAGCGCAAAGACCTCGTATCCGTCCGCTTCAGCAATTGCCAGCAGTGTCGACGAATCAAGACCACCCGAGAAAAGCACGATCGCCTTTGGCTTTTCTGAGTGCTCACTTTCCACGCACGTCGCCCCAGAGATACTTGTGCAGCTGCACCTGAAGCCGGACGGGAAGCCCTGTGTCGAGAATCCAATCGGCGAGCTCGCCGGGCGCCAATTCGTCGTGACTCGGTGACATCCAAACGGTACAGAGTCCAGTCAATTGCCGGTCAATGATACAGGCGATCGCCCAATCGAAATCCTGCCGATCGCAGATCACGAATTTGATCTGATCATGTGCACTCATCCACTCCAGGTTCGCCCATCGGTTGCGATGCGCCTCGTTCGAGGCTGGCGTCTTCAGATCAAGGACTTTCGACACCCGTCGATCCACCGCTGAGACGTCCAACGCACCACTGGTTTCGAGAGACACCTCGTGCCCTCGATCACACAGTGCTTTGAGAAGTTCGATACAGGCCGGCTGCGCCAATGGTTCCCCACCCGTAACGCACACATGGCGAGTCTCGAACGCTTGCACCTCTGAGAGAATCTCATCCATCGAGCGTCGTTCGCCGCCAGTGAACGAGTATTCTGTATCGCAATAGGTGCAGCGCAGCGGACATCCGGTTAGGCGTACAAACACCGTTGGTGCACCAGCGCTCAGCGCCTCGCCCTGCAACGAGCGGAAAATCTCGGTGATGCGTATTCCCGCGGCAGTCTGCGCTACCGTAGACTCAACCGCGGACACCGGCGACTACCCGCGTTCGGAACGCACACGCTCGAGGCGCTTGCTTGCCAAACGGGCTGCCGTGGTTTCGGGATAGTCGGCGACGACACGCGTCAACGCGCTCTCCGCCTCATCCCAGCGCTTCAACTCATGGTGGCAATAGCCCACCTTGAGCAAGGCATCGGGAACTTTGCGCGATTGCGGGTAGTTGTCGATAACGCCATTAAAGATGGGAAGAGCGTCATCGAATCGCTGCGACACGTAAAAGCTCTCTGCCAGCCAATACTGTGCATTGTCAGCGAGTTCGCTTTGCGGATAGGCCACCAGGAACTGTTCGAAAGCTCGCGCCGATTGGTCGTACCGCCCTTCCTTCAACAACTCGAATGCCGCCTGGTAGTTCTCACGATCCGATCCATTCGGTAGTGGCAGCTCTCCAGGAGGCAACGACCCACCCTGCATGACGTTTTCGCGAGTTCGCGTTTCAATCGCCTGAATTCGCTCGTCCAAATCGGCGTACAACGCACGCTGGCGCTCGGCCATTTGCTCGATTTCGTAACCCGAAGTTTCTGCACTGCCGCGCAGTTGGTCGATATCTGCTGCCAACGCATCCACACGGGTAACGAGCTGCACCAGGCTATCGTTCTGAACCACGCGTTCCACGCGCTCCAACCGACGTTCGATTTGCGTGAGCTTGATCAATACCGGATCTTCTTCCGGGGGAACCGGCGTTACACAGCCACTCAGCCAAAGCGCACAGAGTACGAGGCTGCCGTTTCTCATCCATTGCGTTGAAGTCTGCATACTTTCCTCTGAATGTGTGGGCGATTCTCTTCAGGCATTAGCGCCAGCTGAGTTCCACACGACGATTCTTTTCGTAATCCGATTCGGTGCTGCCGAGAGAAGCCGGTCGCTCCTCACCATAGCTCACCGTGCTGATCTGGCCTGGAGAGGCCCCTGAGATCAGAAGCACACGCCGAACCGCCTGAGCACGCCGTTCTCCCAGTCCGATATTGTACTCACGCGTGCCACGCTCATCAGCATGGCCCTCGAGGCGTAAGCGCTGGCCTGGATTCTGCGCCAGTCGTCGTCCGTGGCTCGCGAGGATGTCCGCATACTGTGCACTGACTTCACTGCGGTCGTACTCGAAGTAGACGATCAGGGCGTCGGCGGTGTCCTCAACCGCCATTTCATCATCGAGGCCAACACTGCGAATGCTCGACTCGTTGGCACCGGAGGTCGAAGCGCCATTGTCGGCACCGCCGGAAGACGACAACAAATCGCCCCCACTGCTCGTTGTGGTGCTCGGCGGCGGATTACTGCCACAGGCTGCCAACCCGGCAACCAAGGTAATCAAGAAAATGTTTCGCATGACCATTTCTTCTGCGCTCCCTATGGGGCTTGTCCCACTATTCTAGTACGGTGACCAAACCGGCTCACGGACATCGTTACCGACGGATTTGACGCGACCCGAAATCGCGCCATCGACGCTGACGGTTTCGAGCACGCCACGGCCACCGCGCCGTGTTGCGTAAATCAATTGTGCACCATTCGGTGCGAAAGACGGTGACTCATCCAAGGCGCCGTCGCTCAACACCTGCAAACTACCGCTAGCGAGATCCTGAACCGCAACTCGGAATTTGCCGCGATCATCGTGTACCACTGCGATCGCCTCGCCGTTCGCGGACACCCTTGGGCGCGCGTTGTAGCGTCCCTCAAACGTCACTCTGGACACATCGCCACCGGACACCGGCACCTGATACACCTGAGGTGCCCCACCCCGATCCGAGGTGAAAAAGATGGTTTTTCCATCGCGCGACCAAGCCGGCTCTGTGTCGATCGATCTGCGTTGGGTAAGGCGAGTCTCACCTGAACCAATCACGGGAACGAGATATATATCCAGATTACCGTCGGCATCTGAACGCGTGAGTGCCAGCTCTCTACCATCTGGCGACCAGGCCGGTGCGTTATTCACGCCCGGCTTGTCGGAGACCACTCTGCGGGTCCCGGTGCGCAGACTCTGTACATAAACCTGTGCCCGACCTAGCTCAAACGAGACATACGCCAACTGACGCCCATCCGGCGACCACGCTGGTGACATGATCGGTTGTGGGCTTTCCAGTAAAACAAACTCGTTGTTGCCGTCGGCATCGGCAACGATTAGTTGGTACTGCTGCTGCGGAGGCACACCGGACACCGAGATGTAGGCAATCTTCGTGTTGAACACGCCAGGGATACCCGTGATCGCCTCGTAAACACTGTCTGCGACTCTGTGACCTGCGGCTCGCATATCGCGCCGCTCGAGCAGAAGTTGATCGGCCACGACCTGGCGGCCACCGTAAACATCAAACAGCTGGTAGCGGATAGAAAAGGTCTCGCCATCCTGTGCCAGCTCACCCACCAGCACGTAATCCACCGCCACCATGCGCCAGTTATCAAAATCGATATCTACACCGCGAGTTGGCTGCTCCAACATGTCGGACTGGTCGAGCGCGTTAAACCGCCCGCTTCCGGTCAGATCGGAACGAACGATCGCTGCAATATCGGCCGGTTGCTGCTCGCTGCCAGCCCAACCGAACGGGACAATCCCGATGGGTATGGGCCGGGTCGCACCGCGCGTGATCTCGATCACCAGTTCCGCGCGCAAACCTGCCGCGAGCATCCAGAGGAGCATTCCCACAACAATGACTAGTACTGATGATTTATTCATTTTTTTCAGCGAGATAGTGCAGTTACTTAACTATAGCTTGAAGAGTATCGCTATTCACCTGTGCGGAACGGAAACTTCAGGTTCGGATCGAAAAGCGACGGCTCTTTCGGCGACGGCAATGGTGACGCCTTGAGCACCGCACGCTCGATTGAGCGCACCAGCTCGGGGCCACCTTCGCAGTCCACCACAGTTACTGAAGTCACCACACCGCCACGCAGCTGCTTCACGGCCACGGTACAGGTGATGCCATCCGGCACCCCGGCAGGTCTGTTCCATTGGCGTTCAACATCTTGTCGTATCAGCTCGATGTATTGCTCCAGCAAACCCGCATTGATCGCACCCTCTCGTGCTTCCTCGGCTTGCAGTGCATCTCTCAACTGCGCTTCCAACTCTGCCTGCCTCGCCCGCTCGGCCGCTTCCTGACGTCGACGCTCCTCCTCAGCCCTTTGTCGGGCAAGCTCCTCCTGGCGCTTTCGTTCGGCCGCCGCTTCTGCCTGTCGCTGGCGCTCAGCCTCGGCCTCGGCTTCTGCCTGTCGCTGGCGTTCAGCTTCCGCTTCTGCCTGACGCTGCCGCTCCGCTTCCGCCTCAGCTTGTCTCTGTCGCTCGGCCTCCGCTTCCGACTGACGTTGCTGCTCGGCTTCGGCTTCTGCCTGCCGCTGGCGCTCCGCTTCCGCCTCAACTTGCCGCTGACGTTCCGCTTCCTGCTCCCGTGCAAGCGCTTCAGGATCAGGGCCGGCCTCCTCCTCTTCGACCGGCGCCACGGGCTCCGGTTCCGCATCGCGAACTACGGTGGATTCGTCCGCAACCAATCTTGCACTGATCGTGGTTTGAACCGGCTCCGCACTGCGCTCGCCCATCCCAAGATTGGCCAACAGTAGCAACCCAATGCCAACATGCACGGCAACCGTTCCGACGACGCCGTAGGAGTTGTCGACCCAAACACCCCGGTATCTGCGCTTCATGGGGAGTCTTCGAGCACTCCCGGGTCGGTAATGAAGCCAACCGACTCCGCCCCGGCTTTCTGCAGCAGTACCATGCCTTGTACGACTCGGCCGTACGGTACCGCCTGGTCCGCTTTCACAAGAACCGGTGTATCCGCTCGGCGCCCGAGTACAATCCTCACGCGCTCGGTGACATCTTCCGCGGCAATCGGCTTGGTCTTGTCCGTCCCAAGATTCAGATACAACGAACCCTGCGCATCGATCGAGAGCACGATAGGCAAGACAGTTTCTTCCTGGGGAATATCGATGGGTGCCGCGTCGGCTTTGGGTAGCTCGACCTCGATCCCCTGGGTGAGCAGCGGCGCGGTCACCATAAAGATAATCAGTAGCACCAACATCACATCGATGTATGGCACAACGTTAATCTCCCCCATTAAACGACGCTTGTTCATGATGGTGCGGTCACGTTGCGTCGTGCATGACGCTCAAGAATGCTGACGAATTCATCGACGAAAGTGTCAAAGCGGGTTTCAATCCGGCCCAGTCGATCAGCATGGCGGTTGTAGAAAACCACCGCAGGAATCGCCGCGAACAACCCCATTGCCGTCGCTACCAGCGCCTCGGCAATCCCCGGGGCGACTGACTGCAGGGTCGCAACCTGGCTGCCAGAACCAAGACTCGTAAACGAATTCATGATCCCCCAAACCGTGCCAAACAATCCCACGTACGGGCTTGTGGATCCGATGGTAGCCAAAGAAGCTAGCCCATTCTCAAGCGCTTCGGTTTCGCGCGTGAGACTCACACGCATGGCGCGCCGTGCCGTTTCCACAACGCGCTCTGCTGACACATCCGCCTGTTTCGTCATCCGGGTAAATTCGCGGAATCCGGACTCAAAAATCGCAGGCATACCCGGACCCGCATGTTGGCCGGAAGCTACGTCGCGGTAGAGCGTGGAAAGATCAGCACCGGACCAGAATTCCGATTCAAAACGATCAGCAACGGATTGTGCGCGTCGCAACATGCCGCGCTTTCGAAAAATGGTGAACCACGAATAAACGGATGCCGCGAGCAGCAAGAGCATCACACCCTTGACGACAAGACCGGCATCAAGCATCAGCTCAAGAATCGACATCGTTCCTCAAATCCCCTGGGTAGTGTTTGTTAGTCGGCTTGCGACGCATCGTCGAACAGTGGCAAAGCCTCGCTAGCACTCGCTTTCGGCGCAGGCAACCCAAAGTGAAGATAGGCGTGGCGCGTGGCTACTCTGCCGCGTGCGGTTCGCATCATAAAGCCCTGCTGAATCAGATATGGTTCTATGACATCTTCGATGGTGCCGCGTTCCTCACCGATTGCGGCAGCAAGACTATCGACCCCGACTGGCCCGCCATCAAACTTCTCAATAATTGCAAGCAGTAAGCGGCGGTCCATCGAATCGAAACCGTGTGGATCGACTTCCAGCATGTCCATTGCGGCTTGCGCGGCGGCGAGATCGACCACACCATTGGCCTTGACCTCAGCGTAGTCCCGAACGCGCCTGAGCAGCCGGTTTGCGATGCGCGGTGTACCCCGTGATCGCGCAGCAATTTGTCGAGCGCCTTCTTCCTCAATCGGCAGATTGAGAATCCCTGCCGAACGCTTGACGATACCGGAGAGATCGTCAGTGCCATAAAACTCGAGCCGCTGCACTATTCCGAAGCGATCGCGCAACGGAGAAGTCAACAGCCCCGCGCGTGTTGTGGCGCCCACCAGCGTGAATGGCGGTAGATCCAGTTTGATAGAGCGCGCCGCCGGTCCCTCGCCAATGACGATATCGAGTTGAAAATCCTCCATGGCGGGATACAACACCTCTTCCACAACGGGACTCAATCGATGGATCTCATCGACGAAGAGGACATCGTTTGCTTCGAGATTCGTCAGAATCGCCGCGAGATCACCGGGCCGCTCCAGAACCGGGCCTGAGGTCTGACGCAAGCCGGCCCCGAGTTCATTCGCGATGATATGTGCTAGCGTTGTCTTGCCAAGACCAGGTGGCCCAAAGATGAGCACGTGATCGAGCGCCTCCGAGCGACCTTTCGCCGCGCCGATGAATATCTCCATCTGCTCACGCACAGCTGGCTGACCCTCGTAGTCGGCGAGGCGTTTCGGTCGAATGGCACGATCGAATGCGCCGTCTTCTGTACGTTCGCCGCCAGAGATGATTCTCGACTCATCGCTCATGCCGCACCCTTGCCCGCAATCTGGCGCAGACACAAGCGTATGTAGTCCTCAGCAGAACCCGGTGCTTCGGCTTTCGCCACGGATGTGATCAGCTTCCTGACCTCAGCCTCTTTATAGCCCAATGCGATTAGCGCCTGCAGTGCGTCCCCCCGCCCATCGTCCGCAGTTGCAACGGTGGTGGCTTTGCCGGCTTTGCTCGAGGCAGGTACGACCTTCAATCGATCGCGCATCTCGATGATCAGGCGCTCTGCCGTCTTGCGACCGACACCCGGGACCTTGACGAGTGTTGCCACGTCGTCAAACTCGACGCATTGACGAAACCCATTAACGCTGATGCCGCTGAGAATGGCTAGCCCGATTCTGGCCCCAACGCCCGAAACCTTGAGCAGGTTGCGAAACAAGGCCCGCTCCTCTTCGGTCGAAAAACCATACAGCAGTTGAGCATCCTCACGAACCAGAAAGTGAGTGAGGATAGTGACGTCACTCCCGACTGAAGGTAGTTCGAGATAAGTCGACATCGGGGTCTCAACATCATAACCAACGCCGCTCACCTCGACGGTGATCAGCGGCGCCTGACGAGCCACGAGCGTACCGCGCAGATAACTGATCATGACCGCGCCCCCATGCGCGCCAGCTTCGATTGAAGCTGCATGCTATTGCCATGACAAATTGCCACCGCAAGGGCGTCCGATGCATCAGCGGTCAGGTCGATCTTCAGTCCGAGTAAGGCACGCACCATATGCGATACCTGTTCTTTCGTCGCCGCGCCCGTGCCGGTCACCGCCTGCTTGATTGCTCTCGGCGCGTATTCCGCAAGTTCGGGTGCGCGTGCGAAGGTGGCACAAATGGCCGCCGCTCGCGCCGCCCCAAGCTTGAGCGCGCTCGACGCATTGCGTGCCACGAATACTTGCTCAATGGCCACAGCGTCAGGCGCAAGGCGATCGACCAATTGGTGCACACCAGAAAAAATCTCGTTCAGTCTTTCGTTGAAGTCATCCCCGGTTGTCCGGATTACACCTGCGTCAACGTAACTCGCTCGATCACGATCAAAGTCAACGCAGCCGAACCCCGTCACTCTACTGCCCGGATCTATGCCAAGGATTCTGATGTCATTTCCCCAAGTTTCTGGGCCCCAAATTACAGGGCGGCGAGCACGGATTCAGGAATGTCGGCGTTACTGTAGACGTTCTGAACACCATCAAGATCTTCAAGCATGTCGAGCAGCTTTAACATCGTCTCGGCTTCCTTCTGCCCCAGCACAGCGCTGGTCGACGCTCGCATCGTGACCTCAGCGGTCTCCGGTTCAAGGCTGGCAGCCAGCATCGCGTCTCGTACGGTTTCGAACTCCTGCGGCGTGGTAATGACTTCGATCGCCCCATCATCATCGACGATGACATCTTCAGCGCCTGATTCAATCGCTGCCTCCATTACCGCGTCTTCATCCGCACCCGTGTCGTAGGTCATAAGCCCCACATGGGCGAACAAATAAGCGACTGAGCCGTCAGCGCCCAAATTGCCACCGAATTTGGAAAATGCGTGACGCACTTCTGCGACGGTTCGGTTGCGGTTATCGGTCATGCAATCGACCATCACAGCCGTGCCACCGGGACCATAGCCCTCGTAGCGAATCTCCTGATAATCGTCACCATCGAGTTCACCCGAACCGCGCTTTACCGCACGATCGATGTTGTCCTTCGGCATGCTCTGCGCTTTCGCTTTATCGATTGCGAGACGTAATCTCGGATTGGCATCGATATCGCCGCCGCCCATGCGCGCCGCGACGGTGATCTCACGGATCAACTTGGTAAACAGCTTGCCACGCTTCTTGTCCTGCGCACCTTTGCGGTGCTGGATGTTGGCCCACTTACTGTGTCCCGCCATTCGGTTGGTTCTCCTGCGCTGCTCGCGCCCTAAAATCTCAGTTGTATACCGACGTGCAATCCATTGTCGCTGGTGAGATCACCTGAAGGATCAAACTCGGTGTTGGTGTATCGAGCACCGATGAACACATCGGCATTTCGCAACACGTTGTAGCCTGCCCGGAACTCGATTTCCTGGAATTGCTCGCCATCACCGAACGAGAGCACGTCTGGCGCGATGTAGGCGTGACCATACAGGTTGAATCGGTTGTAGCGCGGGAAGGTGTAACGGAAAAAACCACCGACCGCGAGCACGGTCGCGTCGAGTGGACCGCTGTCAGGGCTCACATGAAAAATCTTGCCACCGATACCGCCCTCTAGCGGCGTATCACCACTCGAGGCATCGCCGGTGACATGGAATCCGATATGCACCAGATCACCCCGATCCTGGTGATGCAGCCACCCACCGTCCACCTGAAAGTCTCGGGTTGGATGCGCCCATTGGTAGTTCACGCGCACCGCGTCATCGTTGAGGCTGAGATCCAGCGCATCAGCATGTACAGCTGCACCTGGCAACATCATGCCCAGAGTGGCGCAGACAACTGTACATAGAATTCGGTTCCGCATTTTCGCTCCCGTTGCCCTTTACTACCAGTACCCAGCGTGAGCGGGCACTAATCGCGTATCATACCGGCTTCACTCCATCGGCAAAACGCGCCATCCCATCGGGGCGGTGCTCTGGGGACATGGCGGAGCAGCAAGGAACAGCAACACGATCGATCGTTGAGGCGCAAACGTGGCTCGATAGCATTGCGGCGACATTGCCTGGCGATGACGCCGATCGTCTTTGCTCGGACGTAACCGCCTCGGTGATCGAGCCGCTGGGACTCGGCGCCGACCTGCAACTCACCGCAGCGCTGGCCCCATTGCTGCGAGCTGGACATGTGAGTATTCGACAGATTCAGCGCCACGCGGGCAACGACATCGCGGAAATGGCGAAAGGACTGCAGCAGCTGTTCGAGCTTTCTCTGCCAGGACAGTGGGCGCCTGGCGAGCGACTACCTCCTGCCCAGGGGGAGGCGCTGCGGCGCATGTTGCTAGCCGTCGTAAACGATTTCCGACTGGTGATCGTGCGCCTCGCGGTGCAGGTCGCAGATCTTCGCGCAGCGCGAACTGCTGATAGCGACACACAGCGCATGCTCGCGCGCGACACACGTGAGATCTTTGCGCCGCTCGCCAACCGACTGGGCATCTGGCAGTTGAAATGGGAGCTCGAAGACTTTGCGTTCCGCTATCTGCAGCCGGACGACTACAAGAGCATCGCGAAAGCCCTGGACGAGCGCCGGGAGGAACGCGAGGCCTATATTGAAGAGGTCACGACCGAACTCTCGACTTTATTGACCGATGGTGGGATCGCCGGTCAGGTCTATGGGCGACCCAAACATATCTACTCGATCTGGCGGAAAATGACGCGCAAGCAGGTCGCCCTCGACGCGCTCTACGATGTGCGCGCAGTTCGCATACTGGTCGAGAGCGTCACCGAGTGTTACACGGCGCTTGGCATCGTACACAACCGTTGGCCTTACATACGCGATGAGTTCGATGACTACATCGCTAACCCAAAAGGCAATAACTATCAGTCGCTGCACACCGCGGTGGTCGGACCTGGTGGCCAAGCGGTCGAAATCCAGATCCGCACGCATGACATGCACCGACAGGCAGAACTCGGTGTCGCGGCGCACTGGCGGTACAAGGAAGGCGGTCCCGGTAATTCGGTGTTCGAGCAGAAAATTGCCTGGTTGCGCCAGTTGCTGGAGAACGAGAGTGAACCTTCGGACAGCGATCTTTTGGAGAACCTTAGTGAGGGTGTCTTCGACGATCGCGTTTACGCCATTACGCCTAACGGTGACATCGTCGACCTTCCCGCGGGTGCTACCCCGCTGGATTTCGCCTATCACGTTCACACGATGATCGGTCATCGATGCCGCGGAGCACGCGTCAATGGACGGATCGTTCAACTGACCCACGAACTCAACAATGGTGACAAAGTCGAGATCATTACGGCGAAGGAGCCTTCGCCATCACGAGATTGGTTGCTCCCACGGGCCGGATTCCTGGTCTCTGCGCGCAACCGCACCAAAGTGCGGTCATGGTTTCGACAACAGGATCGCGACCTGAATCGACGTCAGGGTCGAGAACATCTGGAGCGCGAACTGCAACGTGTCGGCATTCGCGATTTGCCGATTTCGCGCCTCGCAGAAGCGATGAAATTCGAGGATGTCGACGCCTTGTGCGTCGCGCTGGGCGCCGGTGACATTACGACCGCGTCAGTATTCAATGCCGCACAGCAATTACTGGCGCCAGCCGAGGAGACGGCGCCCCGCGTCAAGCGCAGCCGCAAGCATAAGCCACGAGGGCGCGGGCGCGTCGTCATCGATGGCAGCGGTGATGTGCTCACGCAGTTCGCAGGGTGCTGTAACCCGATACCACCGGAGCCAATCAGCGGCTACATCACTGTGGGTCGCGGTATCTCCATCCATCGACAAGACTGCAAGTCTCTCGCACGCCTTGCTGCAAAACAGCCGGAACGTATTCTCAAGGTTAGCTGGCGCGAGGCCGCAGACCACGGCCACTATCCGATCACCCTTCGAATCGAAGCGAAGGATCGCACTGGTCTCTTAAAAGACATCAGCGGCAGCCTCAGCGATGATCGTATTCGCATTCTCGGTAACGAGTCGCGAGTTGACCGCAAGACACTACGTGCAGTGGTTACCGTCAAGGCGGAAATCGACGGACTCGATACGCTCAACCGTATGTTGCTAAAACTTGGTCAGCTGCCGGATATCGAACGGGTCGACCGGGTGAGCTAACACCCGGTTGCACCTGTTTATCGATTGATGGCGTGTAGTGCGCGTTTGTCTGCCGAAAGGCTGGCTTCGTGGACCGCCTCGGACAAGGTCGGATGCGCGTGTACCGTGCGCTGGATGTCTTCAGTGCTGGCACGAAACTCCATAGCGAGCACCAGCTCTCCGATGAGTTCACCGGCTACGGGGCCAATGATGTGGACGCCAAGAATTTCGTCATCGTCAGCAGCACTGACAATCTTGACCATACCGGCTGCCTGCTCCATCGCTTTAGCCCGGCCGCTGGCCGCAAACGGGAAGGTACCGACCTTATATTCGCGTCCTGATGCCTTGACCTCTTCCTCGGTCTTTCCGACCCAAGCGATCTCAGGCGCCGTGTAGACAACAGACGGAATCACATCGTAATTGACCTCGGCCACATCGCCCGCAATCAAGTCGGCCGCCATAACGCCCTCTTCGGTGCCTTTGTGCGCCAGCATCGGGCCGCGAACGCAATCACCGACGGCGTAGATGCCATCAACGCCAGTGCGACACTCTTCATCGACCTCAATGAAGCCACGAGCGTCCACTTTAACGCCGGTGTCATCGCCCAGCAGGTTATCCGTGTAGGGACGACGGCCAACAGCGACAACCAACCGGTCTACCACCAGCGATTGTTCGCCCTTGCTGTCTTCGTAAGTAACGTGGACTTCCTCGCCCTTTACTTCGGCTTTGCTCACACGCGCGTTCAGTTGGATGTCCAAACCCTGTTTGCGGAACTGTCGCTCAGCGTCTTTCGCGATCTGTCGATCCACCATGGCCAGAAAATCAGGCATCGCCTCCAGGACCGTCACCGAGGCGCCCAACCGACCCCAGACGCTGCCGAGCTCAAGGCCAATTACCCCCGCGCCGATGATGCCCAGACGCTCGGGGACTGCATCAAATTCCAAAGCGCCCCAGGAGTCGACAATACGATCGCCATCGAACGCCATGCCCGGCAGTTCGATGGGCTGCGAGCCGGACGCAAGAATGACATGGTCCGCGCTCAGTGTTTCCACATCGCCTTCAAGCGGCGTGAACTCAACCTTCTTGTCAGCCAGCAGTTTGCCGTGGCCACGCAGGCCCGTGACCTTGTTGGACTTGAATAGCGCTTCGATTCCGGACGTCAGCTGGCGAACGATGCCTGACTTGCGCTTCTGCATTGCCGCAATGTCGAGCGATAGTCCTTCAGTGCCAATGCCATGCTGTGAGAATTCGTGAGCCGCGCGGTGGTATAGCTCTGACGATTCCAGCATCGCTTTGGACGGAATGCATCCCGCATTCAAGCAGGTACCACCGAAGGCGTGCGAACCGTCATAGTTCTTCCACGCATCGATACAAGCCACGTTCATGCCATGCTGGGCCGCGCGAATTGCTGCGGGATAGCCAGCGGGACCACCGCCGATCACGATGACGTCGTAGTGTTGGGACATCTTGTTTCCTTCAGACCGCTCGCGCGGTGATCAAAGCTGCAGCAGCAATCGAGCAGGATCTTCGAGTGCCTGCTTGATACTGACAACGAATTGCACGGCCTCTTTGCCGTCGATGATGCGATGGTCGTACGACATCGCGAGGTACATCATCTTGCGAATCTTGATTTCCCCATCGACCGCAACCGGGCGATCGAGGATCGCGTGCATGCCGAGGATGCCGCTTTGCGGCGGATTGAGAATAGGCGTTGACATCATCGACCCAAAAATGCCGCCATTTGTAATGGTGAACGTGCCGCCGGTGAGCTCCTCAATGCCGATGCTGCCTTCGCGAGCACGTTTTCCGTAGTCGGCAATTTCCTGCTCGATCTGCGCGAAACTCTTCAATCCGGCATCACGCAACACCGGAACCATCAGACCGCGTTCGGTCGAAACGGCAATGCCGATGTCCTGATAGTCATGATAGAGGATGTCGTTACCGTCGACGGAGGCGTTCACCAGCGGGAACTTGCGCAGCGCTTCAACCGCAGCTTTCACAAAGAACGACATGAAACCGAGCTTCACGCCATGCTTGTCTGCAAACTGGTCCTTGTAGCGTGCACGCAGTGCGATGACCTCCGTGAGGTCGACCTCGTTGAACGTCGTCAACATTGCGGCGTTTTGTTGTGCCTCGACCATGCGTTTTGCAATCGTCGCCCGCAACCGGGTCATCGGTACTCGCTGTTCGTTGCGGGCGCCGACAACAGCGCCGCCGCCATTAACGACCGGCATGTCCTCAGCTTCACCGTCATCTTTTTCGAGATGGTTCATGACATCACCCTTGGTGATGCGCCCATCGCGTCCGCTGCCCTGGATCCGGGCCGGATCGAGATCGTGCTCTTCAACCAGCCGACGCACGGATGGGCTGAGCTTGTCGTGTGCACTGTCGCTGCTCGGAGCTGCCGCTGCTGGCGCAGGGCTTTCACTGGGCGCTGTTTCCGCAGCCGGTTCGCTTGCGCTCGGAGCCGGCGCCGCAGCGCCCGCTTCGACAACGGCAAGCAGTTCACCGCTTGTGACCGTCGCGCCATCTTCCGCCTTGATTTCTTTCAGAACGCCGTCGGTCGGACAAGGCACCTCGAGTACGACCTTATCGGTTTCAAGGTCCACAAGATTTTCATCACGGCGCACAGCATCGCCCGGTTTCTTGTGCCAGGACACAAGCGTTGCGTCCGCTACGGACTCAGGCAATTGCGGTACTTTTACTTCGGTAGCCATAGGTTGTTCTCGGTGCTCCAGAGCGCTTTCGGCTTCTCGGGTTTGTCCCTATTGATCGATGCAGTCGATCAGCGGCTCTAATCCCAGCGCCTGATCGACCAACTTGCGTTGTTGTATTTGGTGGAGTTTCGGAATGCCGGCAGCGGGCGCTGCAGCACCCGGACGACCGCTGTAGTGCAGCGTGTGACGGCTGCGAAGCGGCTCTTGCAGGCGATGTCTGATCTGGTACCAGGCGCCCTGATTGCGGGGTTCTTCCTGACACCAGACCACCGTGTCTGCGTTGCGATAACGGTTCAGCATCTCGCTGAACTCGTCGATCGGGAACGGATAAATCTGCTCCAGCCGCACGAGCGCCACGTTTTTGACTTCCGCCGCCTGACGACGCTCGTACAGGTCGTAGTAGACCTTGCCACTACAGACAACCACGCGTTCTACGGCGGCCGGATCAACATCGTCAATCTCGTCGATTAACCAGTGGAAATGCCCTTCGGAGAGATCACTCAGTGGCGACACCGACAACTTGTGGCGCAGCAAACTCTTCGGCGTCATGACGATCAGCGGCTTACGCACAGCACGCTGCATCTGTCGACGCAGCATGTGGAACATCTGCGCAGGCGTTGAAGGCACACAAACCTGCATATTGTGTTCAGCACAGAGCTGCAGGAAGCGCTCGAGTCGAGCTGAGCTGTGTTCTGGCCCCTGCCCTTCGTACCCGTGTGGCAGGAACAGCGTCAGTCCACACAAACGACCCCATTTGGCTTCGCCCGAGCTGATGAATTGATCGATCACGACCTGCGCGCCATTAGCGAAGTCGCCAAACTGACCTTCCCAAATCACAAGTGTGCGCGGCTCAGTCGTCGCATAGCCGTACTCGAAACCCATCACTGCCTCTTCCGAGAGCAGTGAATCAGTCACAGTGAATGCCGCCGGTCTGTCGACGACGTGATCCAACGGAATGAACTCTCCGCCCGTTTCCTGATGATGCAAAACAGCGTGGCGATGGAAGAACGTGCCGCGCCCACTATCCTGACCCGTCAGTCGGATATCGAAACCGTCATCGAGCAGCGTCGCATATGCCATGGTTTCCGCGAAACCCCAGTCCATGTCCTGCTCGCCGGCGAGCATCTTCACGCGGGTTTGCATGATCCGCTCGACCCGCGGATGCACCTTGTGCGCCTCGGGGACTTCAACAATACGCCGGCCGAGTCTCATCAATCGATCGACGTTGACCGACGTGTCCGCCGAAGCCAGCAGATCACCGCTGATGTAGGGCGACCAGTCGATTGTGTATTCGTTGCCGATCATGCCGAGCAGATCTTTCGGAACCGGGCGACCATCATCCAGGCGCGCCCGATACCGCTCGACCATGTCGTCAGCCGCATCACTGGTAACCACACCCGCTTTGACGAGCTTCTCGGCGTAGAGCGTGCGCGTCGTCGGATGCTTGCGGATCTTCTTGTACATCTGCGGCTGCGTGGCCGCTGGCTCATCCGCTTCGTTGTGACCGAGTCGTCGGTAACAGACCAGATCGATGACGACGTCCTTACGGAATTTCTGACGGTAGTCGAGTGCCAGACGGGTGACGCGAACGACCGCCTCCGGGTCGTCACCGTTCACATGGAAGATCGGCGCTTCGATCATCTTTGCAACATCGCTGCAATAAGGTGTTGAGCGCGCGTCTTCCGGATCGCTGGTGGTGAACCCGATTTGGTTATTGATCACAATGTGGACCGTGCCGCCCGTCTGGAAGGCCGGCACCTGCGACATCTGGAATGTCTCCGTGACGACACCCTGCCCGGCAAACGCAGCATCGCCATGAATCAGTATCGGCAAGATTGTGCCGCCGACCAGATCGTTGCGACGCAACTGGCGTGCACGCACCGAACCCTCAACCACCGGGTTGACAATCTCCAGGTGCGAGGGGTTGAACGCCAACGACAAATGCACGTTGCCGCCCGGCGTCTTCATATCCGCCGAGAAGCCTTTGTGGTATTTGACGTCGCCAGAGCCAATAACTTCCTCGAGGTCGTATTCGCCTTCAAATTCTGAGAACAGCTCCTGCGGCGCTTTTCCGAGGACGTTTACAAGTACATTGATACGGCCTCGATGGGCCATGCCGAGCACACATTCCTTAATGCCTGCGCGGCCGCCTTCGTGTACCAGCGAGTCGAGCATAGGAATGAGGCTTTCGCCGCCTTCCAGGGAGAAGCGCTTCTGGCCCACATAGCGGGTGTGCAGGTAGCGCTCCAGTGTCTCCGCTCGGGTGAGTTGCTTCAGAATCCAACGCTGCTCTTCTGCGTCCGGTGCAACGGTGCTGCGCGCCTCGAATTGCTCGCGCAGCCAGAGGCGCTCGCGCGCGCGTGAGATGTGCGCAAATTCGGCGCCAACCTTGCCGCAGTAGATGCGCTTCAGGAGCACGATGATGTCGCGCAACTTCATCCGGTCCCGTCCGGTGCCAGCTAGACCGCCCGTGAAGAACTCGCGATCCATATCGGATTGATCAAGACCCACAAAATCGAATTCGAGAACGCGCGGAATGTGGCGCTCCATCATCTCAAGCGGATCGATATCCGCGATCTGGTGACCGCGCAACGCATAGACCTGAATCAAGCGCGAGACGGCGGCCTGCTTTTCGTCGGCCGACTGCGGGATCGCGTGACCGTTGGTCACTGCCGCTGAAGCCGTGGCCGGAGCCGTTGCCATCCGTTTCAGTCGGTCGACAATCGCGCCGTGATCCGGTTCGACTTCGTCGCGGGCGTCAGGCGCGAGGCCTTCGAAATAGTCTCGCCACGTGGAAGGGACCTGCTTGGGGTCCCGAAGGAAGCGCTCGTACAGGGCTTCAATCGTTGCGGCGTTAGCGCCGCTTAACGGGGTTGCCTTGTACTGCTCCTGCAGTGCTTTGCTCATGTTGTCCCAGGCTGCCGCATCCGCCTCGCGGAATGTCCCAACGGCTACACCTATTTCGCTAGCGTCCGCGCGGAATATTACTTCAAGCGATACGCGATTGGAACGTGTAACTGCCCGTTTTTACAACGTGTCGTCAGACCCGTTGCTTGTCGAATCGATGTAAGCGATCAAGGCTGTACGATCATACGAATCAGAGATGCCCCCAAAGCTCATCGTCGTCCCGGGCACAGTTCGATATGGCGCGGTTAACCAGACATCTAAAGCGCTCGCTGTCCAGACCATTTCCACTTCGGACAAAGCCTCGGAATAAGGGAAATCCGGTACCCCGGCGACGCGTCGCCCAATCAGATTATTAAGCTGTGGTCCTGCCATATTTCGAGCGCCGAGCCCAATCTGGTGACAGGTCGCGCACCTCGCCCACAACTTTTTCCCTCTAGCCAGCGCAGCTGCGTCCGCGAATGGCACGGTGTTGTCGACTTCGCCGGCAGGTTGCTCGGCCGCTAACGCCATCAGGGTCGGCAACTGGACCTGCTCGGGCGCGGGTCCACAGCCAGACAAGCACACCAAACCTGCCAGTACGACGAACATACGCACTGATACTGCACCGAGTTCAGCCGCTGTCGTTCCACTAACCTGAATCATCAACAAGAGTCTCAATAACAAGGATTCACACCATTATCGCCGAGCGCCGGCGCGGCTGCGCACGCAGATTCGGGTTGCATTATTGTAACGCAGCTCAAAGTCACAATTAATCTATATTTTTCATATTATTACTATTGATTATTAATGCTCTTTATCTGATAGAGACTTGAGAAATTCAGGGGTCTGTTAAGGTTCGGTTCAGACACGACACGGTATAAACGACGGCGTGTACCACTGCGCCCGTGAGAGGCGCGGGATCAGGAGTTGGATATGGCTGGCAAGCAAACCATCCGAAAATTGTGTGCAACGCTGCTCACTAGCGTGCTCTTAGGTCTGTCTGGATCCGCCGCAGCGCAGCAAACCACAGCGCAGATTGCGAACTATTCGCCGGACGAGCTGGACACGCTGGTGGGACCCATCGCGCTTTATCCGGACGACGTTCTCGGTATCTTGCTGCCGGCGGCGACTTACCCGCTGCAAATCGTCGAGGCGCAGCGCTTTCTCGACACCAACCCGCAAGAGGGTGCAGAGCCGGATGCCAACTGGGACAGTACCGTAATTGCGCTATTGAACTACCCCGAGGCGGTACAGCTACTCAGTGATGACCTGGAGTGGACAGCTACCCTCGGCGATGCCGTTCTTGCCCAGGAAACGGACGTACTCGAAGCCATCGAGCGGTTTCGCGACGCCGCTTGGCTCGCGGGCAACCTCGAGTCCAACGAGCGTCAGACCGTCGTTCGTAGCGCTGAAAGCATCGAAATCCTGCCGGTGGAGCCGGACGTCGTGTACCTACCCTACTACGACCCGGTTACGGTCGTCGTTCAGCAACCGGCGCCGGTAGTCGGTTGGTATGACTGGGGCTATCCGCTCTACTATCACGCCTACCCAGGCCCATTTGTGTTCAACAGGCCTTTCTTTCGAGTGCCGTTATTTTTCGAAATCTCCTGGCGCAACCGCTATCTGAACCTGTTCGGTTTCGATTATGGAATCTGGTGGAATCGCCGCGCTGGCTTCTATGGACATGCGCCTTTGAATGCGGTGCGCTACAACCGATTCCAGCGACACTTCGGTGCGCGGGGAATCGGCTTCCAGGCACAACGCTGGCGTCACAGCCCGCGCGTAGGAGTCCGTTCGGCACGCTACCATCGCTACGGCAACCGTGATCGCGGGGCACGTGCGAACCAGGGTTACACAGTGCGGCCAAATCGACAGGCGATTCCGCAAAACCGATTTGACGCTCGACCCAACACAAGGAACAATGTTGCGAGCTACCGGGGCACTGACCGAAGCGCGTCAGTCGCCAGACGCTCACCCAACGCGGCGGGTACGCCAAATGCTAATACCCGGAGTACCAACGCTCGGGGAACCAACGCGCGCAGCACGGCGAGCCGCGCGGGCTCTAACTCACGCTTCACAACGCGCGGGTCCGTCCGGCGCACGCCGGAGCCAACGGGCGGCGCAGTAGCGGGTGGGCGAAGCTACTCTACGAATCCTCGCTCCGCAGCCCCCACACCATCAGCAAGTGGGCGTAGCGCCTCTGGGTACACCCGCGGCGGCGCTGCACCGCAGTCCAGATTGACCCAGCAACGGGTACTGGAACCTCGTGGTCAAGCGTACGGTGGCACAGTGCAGCCGCGAACGCGCAGCGTCACACCCTCAACGCGATCGGTGGCACCCACATCGCGCGGGACCGTCTCGCGCGCTGCTCCTCGCACGTCAAGCCGTGCCGCACCGCGCTCATCGAGCCGCGCTGCACCCAGGGCGACGTCACGACCGGCGCCGCGGGCAAGCTCGTCACGCAGCAGCCGGGCTCGGTCGTCGGCAAGGTCCGGCGGATCGCGATCCAGCGGTTCAAGGGGCTCCGGCCGATCCCGCAGCTCGGGCAGACGCGGCGGGAACTAGCGTCCCGACTGGATAACATAATCCGGGCAAAACGTCGGCCAGCTTAACGGTGTTGGATTAGGTCAAATCCCAAGTGTCTGTTTTTGGAGACATTCAGCCTTTGGCATGACAAATGCTTACCTGTTGTTAGACAGACTACTGTCACCACGGCATCTGAATAACAACAAGGACAAGACTGTGAAATATTTTTTGACCGCTATCACGGTTCTGCTGGCCCCGATGGCCGCACAGGCAACCGTGCTCCAGCCTGGGGAATATGCGCTGGACAACCACCCCGACGGCAGCGCCGCATCGCCTTTTTATGGTCTTAGGCTTGATGGTCTGACCACTGGGGACACCTCGGAAGTCTACACTTTCGACTTCGAGGACGAAGACTCCGGCATGACCCTCGTCTACGACGGAAGCTCGATCACCATCTCCGGGATGGCATTCGGTGGACGTGACATGGGTTCGAGTTACGACTCGGACACCACCGACGTCTGGCAGATCAGCTTTACCTATTCTGACGTTTACAGCTGCAATGGCGGTGGCTTGTGCTCGAACAGCGGTGTCGGTTCGATTTCCTCACTGCTGTTTGGCTCCTATAACCTCGTGTCCGAAATGGGCCGTCACAGCTATGCCTTCCAGCTCAACACCAACCACCGGGGATTCACCGGCGTCAGCGGCTGGGGTTGGATGAACCACTGCCCGAGCGGCAGCGAAGGTGGCAGCGGCAGCTACGGTAACGGTGTCTCCTGCGACGATCACCTCTATGCCTCCGATTGGCTATTCACGGTTCGTGAAGTGCCAGCACCTGGCACGCTTGCGTTGTTGGGACTCGGCCTCGCGATGGTCGGCTTCCGGCGCAAGTCCTGAACGAACGCCAAGACCAACGAAAAAGCCCGGACGATGCCGGGCTTTTTTTTGCCTCTCGACAGCGCGACAATAACGGTGTCGCGCTCGTAGCTCAGCAGGATAGAGCACAGGATTCCTAATCCTGGGGTCAGAGGTTCGAATCCTCTCGGGCGCACCAAATATCTCCACTCGAGCCGCTATGAATCTCACTATCCGATCCGCTGGTCCAGATGATCTCGCCGCCATCGTTATGGGCAATCAGTCAATGGCCATGGAAACCGAGAGTAAGCAACTTCCGGCTGAGGTTCTCGAACCCGGTGTTTCGAGTCTGCTCGCCGATGCATCACTGGGTCGGTATTGGATTGCAGAGGTCGATGGACAGTATGCCGGCCAGATCATGGTCACCCTTGAGTGGAGCGACTGGCGGAACGGCCATTTTTGGTGGATTCAGAGCGTCTTCATCGCAAGTCAGTTTCGCAGACAGGGCGTATTCACCGCGCTCTATGAAAAAGTCCAAACAGATGCGAAGTCTGCGCACGCGGTCGGCCTTCGACTCTATGTCGAGCGCGAGAACGCCGGCGCGATCGCCACTTACGAAGCACTCGGTATGTCCGAGCCAGACTACAAGATGATGGAAGTGACGTTTTGAACAGAGAGGCACCGCAATGTTAGAGGTAGGAACACACGCCCCGGATTTTGAGCTCTCGGGTAACGATGGCGGCACTCACAGCCTCAGCAGCTTGCTTGAGGACGGTGCCATCATTCTCTATTTCTACCCGGCAGACTTTACGCCCGGGTGTACGAAAGAGGCATGCGCGATTCGTGACCTGCATACCGATATTCAGAATACGGGGCTACGAGTGGTGGGCGTCAGTCCGCAGGACACTGACAGTCACCAGAGATTTGCCGAGCGCTATGAACTGCCGTTTCTGCTGCTCGCAGACGACGATAAGTTGGTCACCAAAGCCTATGACTTGAATGGCCCTCTAGGCATCGGTACTCGACGAGGGACGTTTTTGATCAATCGTGATCAGGTCATCGAAGCGGCAGTACTTGCTGATATCCGCATCGAAAAGCACATCGAGTTCATCCAGCAGGCGATGGCACGCCAAAACGCAGACGCAACGTCTTGACCTTGCCGAACCACGGTATCGTCACGATGTAGAGGTTGTCGTACTCCGACTCGGGGATCGGGGGCACCTTCTTGCTCCCGCCCAGCTCAGCAATCATCGGGGCGATCGTGTTGCTGTGACCCACAATCAGCACGATCTTGCCCTTATGGTTACGCACGATGCTGTTAACCGAGCCTTCGAGGTCGTCGAGATCAAACAATTGGGGCTGAATCTCTCCGCCGGCCGCAAGTGGCCTCGCTGTTTCCGCCGTGCGTCTGTATTGACTGACGTATACGGCATCAACTCCGGCTACAACATCGACGTCGCCGAGCACCCGGGCTAGCTCGAGCGCCCGCTGTGTGCCAGCGGCGCTCAGCGCGGGATCGTCACCGACCTCGGTCATCTTGTCCGCGTGGCGCACAAAAATCAGCGTTGTGGTTGCCTGCGATTCGAAAAACCAAGCCAAACCAATCGATGCGCCGACGAACATCGCGATCGACAACAGGCGGTTGCGCCGACGGCGGCGACGACGCGCCTCTACATCTCGGGTGGATACGTTCACGCGATGGAGCTTACCGGCTCGGATTCCGTGGTGACAATAGGGCCGTCAATCCTCGTCTCGCCGAACCTCGATGAACTCGCCGTCCACCACATCGCCGTCGTCACTGCGCGGGCGCTGCTGGGCCGGCTGATCACCCAGTTTGCGACGCCACCACCAGGCTCTAACGCCCAGCACCGCGGCAAGACCGAACGCGAGCGCGAGTGCAACCAGCAACAAGGCCCCACCGATGAACACGGCGAGCACGAACACGATGACACCGGCCAGCATGCTGAATACACGCGCGATCGGCGACATACCAGAACGCGGCCCGTTCAGACTGAGGAAAACAATTCGATCTCTATCGTTCAAAGTGGCCGTCCCTGTGAGCGCGTTTCTGTTCGTTCTGTCTCAGTTCGACCAGCGAATGCCGACAGAATTCCCAAAAACCCTTCCAGATGATTGTAAAGACGAACAAAAACCAACGTGAGCGGTTGAATCGTCTTTCCGCACCGGCGACAATCGTACCACCGGAGGGGTGGCAGAGCGGTTGAATGCACCGGTCTTGAAAACCGGCAAGGGTTAATAGCCCTTCGAGGGTTCGAATCCCTCCTCCTCCGCCAAACAACAACAGGATAGGGCCGAATCCGCGTCGGTCACATCAACGGGAGCAACGACATGAGCACAAACGCAGCGCAATACGCCGGGATACCGGTTTCCAATCTGCCCGCCGAAGAACGCAAGGCGTTCATCTGGCGTACCTACGCTCACGTCGTTGGTGCGATTCTCGCCTTCGCGGGTATTGAGAGTTATTTCTTCTCGTCAGGCGTGGCTGCCACCTTTGTTCCCATAATGCTCCAGCAGAGCTGGCTGCTGATTCTCGGCGCATTCATGATCGTTAGCTGGGGTGCTTCCTATCTCGCGATGCGGATCGAGTCACGCGGTTTGCAATACGCCACTTTTGCGGTTTTCGTTTTTGCGCAAGCGATTATCACGATGCCGCTACTCGCGATCGCGATGAGTTATCCGAATGCATCCGGAATGATTGAGAGTGCGGCGGTCGTCACCTTGATTGGCGCGGCCGGCTTGATGGCTGTCGTAATGATTACCGGCAAGGACTTCTCTTTTCTCCGCAGCATAATGGTCTGGGGCGGCATCCTGGCACTGGTAGCGATCGTCTCGGCCGTCATTTTTGGTTTTGAGCTCGGCACGTGGTTTTCGGTAGCCATGATTGGTTTCGCTGGCGGCGCGATCCTTTACGACACCTCGAACATCATGCGCCACTACCCTGGCGACCGACACGTTGCAGCAGCCATGTCGCTCTTCGCATCGATCGCGATGATGTTCTGGTACGTCTTGCGCCTGTTCATGTCGCGTGAGTGATCGAACGACCGGGTAAATCGCACTGAACAACGCCACTAACGGGCACTGGAAACGACAGTCAGGACAATAAGCGTCAATTTTCTGAGAAGGGCCAGACACACGGCGTCGCTGTGTCTGGCCCTTTTCGTATCCGTGGGGAGTGCGCCCGCACTGGCGCAGGAAACTGAGTCAATTCCAGCAACGATTCTGTTGGAGCAGATCGATGCGGTCGAGGTCGCGCTCGAGAGCGCGCCACTCACGCAGGACGATCTGCCGGCGCTCCGGAGCCAGGCTGAGAATCTGCGCAGCGAAGCGCAGTTGTGTATTGAGACTATCGAAGCGCGTCTGGCTCAACTCGCCCCACAAATTGAGTTGTTGAAAGATATCGGGCCAGAAGTCGAAGGCGTCACACTCGACCGATTCCGCGCACTCAATCAGGAATCCGATGAGGCCAGTGCACGACTCGTCGACTGCCAGACGGTCCTCATCAAAGCCGAAGAAATTCTGCCCGCTATTACGCAACGCTCGGAACAACTCAGCGCACAATACCTCTGGGAGCGAGAGTCCACTGTCTTCGGACTCCTGATCGAAGCTCGAGAGAATCTCGACAGTTGGCCGGATGATATTCGAGGCAGTTTGCGGCCCGAACCGCGAGGGCAACTCGGTCTCCTGCACGTGCTTTGGCTCTTGCTGGGTGTGGGTCTGATCGCCATCGTCTCGGGTCTACTGATCCGCCATCGCTACTCACGCTGGTACCAGCGCAGCGGCCACGATACGAAGCCGCCATCCCTGGCGGTGCTGTTGCCGAAGCCGTTTGCGATTCATGCGCCAATGCTGCTGCTCGGCACATCGCTCCTCATCGTGCTCGTCGCCTGCACCACCAATACGAGTGTAGAGCAGCCGTTAGTCCGCGTTGCCGCGGCCTTGCTGCTCTATGGTCTGGGTTGCGTCATCATCGACTGGACCACCGGCAAGCTTTCACCCAGTGCCAAACTGGCGGGCTTTTACCCAGACCACGTGCAGCCGATGCGTCTCAGGCTGCGTATTCTGCTGACCGCGGTGATTCTCAGTTTCGTTGTACTGGGTACCCAGTGGTTTGGCTCAGCGCATCCAATCGCGGCTGGTCCGTTTGCCCGCCTGATGGTGTTGCTGATTGTCGGTGCGGCACTGGGCTGGGTGCTGTTGTATCTCGGCAAGATTCGCGGACTGCGTCGCTACCGATTGTTCTACGTGTTGGGTCTGCTCACGCTGCTGACCGCGACCATTGCAGCGCTGTTGGGTTTTCTGAACTTTGCGAGCTACCTGACACAAGGTGCGGTCAAGAGCTCCATGGCAATCATTCTGGTATGGCTGTCCCTATGGTTGGTTTTCAGTACCTTCGAGGCGCTGGTCGATGAACAAAACCAGACCAATCGGTCACTACTCAGTTTGCTACCCGTTGCCGACAAGGATTCACGCACGAGTTTCGGCTTTATTCAGCTGCTCGCAGACATCGTCATCTGGCTAACCTTTATCGTCTACCTGATTTCGGTCTGGGATAGCTCCGGCGTCCGCGTGGATGAGCTACAAGACAAAATCATCAACGGCTTCCCAATTGGTAACGTGCAGATCGTGCCGCTGCGTATCGTGCAGGGTCTCGCCGTGTTTGCCGGTTTCCTCGTACTGACCGGCTGGATCAAACGACTGATCGACAAGCGTTGGCTGCGCCACATCACGATGGACCGCGGTGCACGCGATGCCATGGTGACGCTCTCGGGCTATATTGGATTCGTGATCGCTGTGCTGGTCGCTTTCCGGGTAGCGGGAATCGATCTTGGCGGCCTGGTACTGATCGGTGGTGGTCTTGCACTGGGTATTGGTTTCGGCCTTCAGGCAATCGCAAGCAACTTCGTTTCAGGCTTGATCCTCTTGTTCGAACGTCCGATCAAGGCGGGCGACTTCGTGACCGTGGGCGAGGTCGAAGGTTTTGTCCGGCGTATTCGTATCCGCGCGACCGACATCGAAACACTCGATAATCAGAATGTGCTGGTACCGAACTCGGAACTGGTCTCCGGGCGTGTAACCAACTGGGTGCTCCGCGATCCGCAAGGTCGACTGCGAGTGCGAGTCGGCGTCGCTTACGGCTCTGACACCAATCTCGTGCGCGATATCCTGGAGCAGGTTGGGCGCGAACACGAAGACGTCATCAGTGATGGTCAGGCCCCAGCGCCACGTGCGCTTTTCATGGGGTTCGGTGACAGCTCACTCGACTTTGAACTCCGCGTTCGTATCCGTCGCATCGAAAAGCGGTTCTCAGTGATCAGTGACCTGAACTTCCGGATAGATCAGATGTTCCGCGAGAACGGTATTGAAATTCCGTTCCCGCAACGTGATCTGCATCTGATTAGCCTGCCTGAATCGCAAGACAGCGAAACCGCTCCGGCTGCCGCGTCAGAGGTTCGGAAAGTGCCGCGCGAGCCGCGACCCATTGACGACGTCACACGCGAGATCAAGCGCGAGGTCGATTTCGGTTGTTCCATCGAACGGGTATGGAAGGCGATTACGGATACCGAACAACTGCAGCGATGGTTCGCGAGCGATATCGACATTGCTGCGCGAATCGGTGGTCGAATCAAAGCAACGCTCCCGGATGAGTCCGAGGTTGATGCGGTGATCGACATTTTCATGCCGCCGCGCAGGCTCCGCTGGGCATCGCTGACACCTGACGGAGAAGGTCCACTCCCAAGCGGCCCCGTCTACGAATCACTGACAATGCGTCAGCAGGACAAGCGCGTTGTCGTCAGCCTGGAGGTCAGCGGTATTCCGGCCAGCGAGGACTGGGAAGGCTACTACCGGCGCAAAGAGTCGCACTGGGAGCAGAGCCTCTCAGAACTACGCAAGCTCCTGCGCAACGCGAAAAAGAAGTGAGCTAAGCTCGCTCCAGTTTCTCGAGCCCGCCCATGAAGGGACGCAATACTTCAGGCACGACGACGCTGCCATCCGCCTGTTGGTAGTTCTCCAGTACGGCGATCAACGCCCGCCCTGCCGCGACACCGGAACCATTGAGGGTATGCACCAGTTGCGGCTTGGATTTTGGCTCAGCCCGGTAGCGCGCCTGCATCCGGCGTGCCTGAAAGTCGCCGCAATTGCTGCATGATGAGATTTCCCGGAATCGTTGTTGACCAGGTAACCATACCTCGAGGTCATAGGTCTTCCTTGCCGAGAATCCGGTATCGCCTGCGCAAAGCGCCACCACCCTGTAAGGCAATTCAAGCGCCTGAAGGATGGCCTCAGCGTGGCCGGTGAGCGACTCCAGTGCAGCATCCGAGTCCGCCGGCTCGACGATCTGAACCAACTCGACCTTTTCAAACTGATGCTGGCGGATCATGCCGCGCGTATCTTGGCCATACGATCCCGCCTCGGAACGAAAGCATGGCGTATGCGTTGCGAACCGTTGCGGAAGCTCCTGCGCGTCAAGCACCCGCTCGCGCATGAGGTTGGTCACCGGTACCTCGGCGGTTGGAATCAGGTAGAGCGTGCGCTCCCCCTCCAGCTGGAACAGGTCTTCGCCGAACTTCGGTAACTGCCCTGTGCCCTTCAGCGCATCGGGCCCGACCAGGTAAGGCACGTATGCCTCACGATAACCGTGGGATGTCGTGTGCGTGGTCAACATGAACTGGATCAAAGCTCGGTGCAGCGTCGCAAAACCACCGGTCATTACCGCAAAACGGGCACCGGAGAGCTTACTCGCCGCCTCGAAATCGAGGCCACCCAGCTTTTCGCCCAGTGCAATATGGTCGAGTGGTTCGAAGTCGAAAGTCCCCGGTTCTCCCCAGGTGCGTATCTCGAGATTGTCGGATTCATCTCGACCCGGCGGGACGCTTTCATCCAGCAGGTTGGGCATGCCCATGTGGATCTCGTCCAGTGACGCTTGCACCTCGGCGAGCGCGCTCTCATGCGCTGTCATGTCGGCTGCCGCCTGCTTCTGGGCAACCAGCAGCGGCTCGATATCTTCGCCTTTGCCCTTCGCGATGCCGATCGCCCTCGCGCTCTCATTACGCCTTTGGCGCAACTGCTCCGTTTCGGTCTGCAGCGTCTTGCGACGCGCCTCAAGTGATGCGTAGCCTTCCGCATCAAAAACAAAGCCACGTTGCGCGAGATTCAGAGCGACGCTGCTCGCGTCCGATCTCAAGAGTTTAGGGTCGATCATGGGGACGCAATGTACCCAACGGCGCAACGAGATTCACGCCTTTTTACATGAGCTGACTCTCGACCCAGACACACCATTGCTCCATGCCCATTCGGGCAGCAGCAAACGCTACGCCAATCCCCAACAAATCCATGGCGAAATCGAACGGGTCGCCAACACGGCCGGACTGCATCGCGGTTTGAGCGAGCTCGGTCGCACCAGCGAACACCCCCATCCCCAGCGCGAGGCCGGTCCACGCCTGACGTTTCAAGATACCGGAAAACCAACCGGTCAGACCCGCAAACAAGATCACGTGCTGGAGCTTATCGACCGGAAAGGCCTGGGGCTGTGTCGGTCCGCTGGGAAGCAGGAGCAATACCAATGCCGTAGCGAGCAGGATCACCCCGGCGCTCGTCCAGAAGAGTGGCCAGCGCAGTTCGCGCCGCATCTTAACCGAAGCCGGCGACCGGCAGTGCGTCCGAAAGGTCCACCTCGCCCGACGATGCGTCGTCACCGGCAGGGACACCGATCACATCGATACCTTCGGGTGGTTCGAATTCGAACAAACTGTCCTGCATCTCGATGTTGGTCTGCACGTTGTCGAATCGAATGACCGTGAGTTGACCCAGCGTATCAGTGATCTGCATTCCCGAAATCAGACCGCTCTCACTATCGAACCCGAAGCGGAGCGCCGAAAAATCACTGCTGTCTTCGGTGACGGCCATCTGCACCCACAATACGCCGTCGCGTTCAAAGGCCCCTTGAATCTCCAGGGTCTCGAGCACTTCACCGGTGCCGCTGAGAACCGCAGCCGGGGACTGCCCAAGAGCCTCGTCCTGTGCCGTGACACTGACCTGATCCAGATCGACGTCGTAGTTCCAAAGATTGGTACCATCCGCGATCAGCCGTTGCTCGAATGGCCATTCGTACACCCAACGAAATCTGCCGGGTCGGTCGATATCCAGTGTTCCGGAATACTCATCCTCTAGCGCACCCTCAGCGTCGAACACGGTCTGCACGAACCGTCCGGTCAACGACCGTACCTCGGTGACGAACTGCTCCAATTGACGCTCGCCGCGCGCGTTGAGCGCCGCTGCCTCGTCCTGCCCCATCGACGGCAAGGCGGCAACGAACATCACCACAGCGAAAAACTGAATGCTTGCTCTTCTCATAGGGATCATTCTCTACGCAGCAGCTGAACGCCGCCTGAAATCAGTCCTTGGGGGGGGCGGGTGCGAGCACTTCCCGACTGCCATTGGACTCGAGCGGCCCCACAAGACCCGCCTCCTCCATGGCCTCTACGATTCGCGCCGCGCGGTTGTAGCCGATCTTCAAACGACGCTGAACACCCGAAATTGACGCTTTGCGTGTCTCAAGCACAATCGCGACCGCCTGGTCGTAGAGCGCATCCTGCTCAGCATCGGCAGGCGCAGCGCCAGCAACGTCTGGCATACCCGGCACCGGCGTGGTCGGCCCGGTTAACACCTCATCGATGTAGGTCGGTTGGCTGCTGCTGCACAAATGCTTCACTACGGAATGCACTTCGCCATCAGAGACAAACGCGCCATGCACACGCTCCGGTAGGGAGGTGCCCGGCGGCAGATAGAGCATATCGCCATGCCCCAGCAGCATTTCTGCACCCTGCTGATCCAAAATCGTGCGCGAGTCTACCTTCGCCGACACCTGGAATGCGATACGCGCGGGCACATTCGCCTTGATCAGGCCTGTAATCACATCGACGCTTGGACGCTGCGTCGCCAGAATCATATGGATTCCCGACGCACGCGCCTTTTGCGCCAGCCGGGCAATCAACTCTTCCACCTTCTTGCCGACGATCATCATCATGTCGGCGAGCTCATCGATGATAACGACGATGAACGGCAGCGTGGTCAGGAGCGGCGCCTCGGGTGGCGGGCGGTCAGGGTCGATAAGGTCCGGTGGTTGCCACAGCGGGTCTTTGAGCGGCGCGCCCGCCTCCTCGGCCTCTTTCACCTTGCGGTTGTAGCCACCAATGTTTCGAACGCCCAAAGCGGCCATCAGCTTGTAGCGGCGTTCCATCTCGGCCACACACCAGCGCAGCGCGTTGGCCGCTTCCTTCATGTCGGTCACGACGGGTGCCAACAGATGCGGGATACCTTCGTAGACACTGAGCTCCAGCATCTTCGGGTCGATCATGATGAGACGCACCTGATCGGGCGTCGCCTTGTAAAGCAGGCTGAGCACCATCGCATTGATCGCGACCGACTTACCCGAGCCCGTGGTACCCGCGATCAACAAATGGGGCATACGTGCAAGATCGGCGATCTTGGAACTGCCGCCGATGTCCTTGCCGAGCGCTAGCGTCAACGGAGAGGCGGAGTCGTCATAGGCGCGCGAGCGCAGAATCTCGCCGAGTGTCACGAGCTCCCGCTTCTCATTCGGAATCTCAAGCCCAATGACCGAACGGCCAGGGATCACTTCGACGACTCGCACCGCGATCACCGACAACGAGCGTGCAAGGTCTTTGGCGAGGTTCGAAATCTGCGCCGATTTGACGCCCGGTGCAGGTTCCAGCTCGAAGCGCGTGATGATCGGGCCCGGCTGTACCGAGACGACCTGCACATCGATCCCGAAGTCCTTGAGCTTGAGCTCGACCAGTCGCGACATCTTCTCGAGCGATTCCTCAGAATAGCCGCCTTCGACAGGCTGTGGGTCGTCCAACAAGGACAGTGCAGGCAACTCGCCGGGCGCTGGCTGCTCGAACAAACGGACCTGCCGCTCGTGCTCAGCACGCACGCTGGTCTCCTCGCGCTTGACGGTGGGCTCAATCCGCGGCTTAACCCGCTTGTCGGTCCGCTCGCGCGCCACGCGCAGCGTCTCTTTGCGCTGCTGCTGCACCTTGCGCCCGGCCGCCTTGTCCCGCCACTGATCCCGAAGGGTTTGAACATGATCAAGACCTGCGAGCACCCATGCGCCCAATCGGTCCATCACGGCGAGCCAAGAGACGCCGGTAAACACGGAGGCTGCTGCAAACCACGCCGCCAACAACAACAGGGTGGCACCCAGCGTGCCAGCAACCGATGACAGTCCATTGCCCACGGCATCACCCAGCGCACCGCCGCCCGTGCCCGGCAGAGAGGTCGCCGAGAAATAGAGCGTAGCTAATCCGCAGCTTGCGGCGAGTGTCGCGAGGAACCCACCAAAACGCAGCGCGAACACCCCTTTTTCCAATGGCTCCGGATTCTCTCGCTCCCGGTAGACCATCAAACCTGCCATCAAAACCATCACGGGGAATAGATACGCAGGTCGGCCAAACCAGAGATACGCTGAATCTGCGAAGTAGGCACCGGCGAACGATATGGCGTTGCGTACCTTTTCTCCGCTGCCGGCATGGCTGAATCCTGGATCGGCGGGATGGTAGGTATACAACGCGACGAACAAGACGATCGCGAGCATCCCAAGCAGATAGAGCGCGCCCTCCCGAAGCGAACGAGTCATGGAAGTCTTGACACTCTTCACGCCTGAGACAGGCGCTGTACGGCTGGTGGTGCTGGATCGCGGCATTACAGTATCTTATTACAAACTTGCGTCGACGGGCGGCGACCTTCGCCTGCGCACGATTGCCCGCTAACATGGATGGGGTATGACCGAAGCCAATCTGACCGCAACGATCCACTCGGCAATGGCCGACATTCCAGCCGATGAGTGGGATAGCTTGCTGGCACCCGGACAACCTCACCTCAAGCACAGTTTCCTCAACACTGCCGAGACCTCCGGCAGCGTGAGCAATGAAACGGGTTGGCAACCCTGCCACATCACGCTTCGGCAGAATGAAAGGCTTGTTGGGGCTATGCCGCTCTATCAGAAGGCGCACTCCTGGGGAGAGTTCATCTTCGACTGGAGCTGGGCACAGGCATATCAAAGAGCGGGGTTGCCGTACTACCCCAAGCTCATTAGCGCCTCACCATTTACACCAGCAACGTCGCAGAAGTTGCTGCTTGCCTCCGACGCCGGCGTCGGCATCCAGGATGCGTTGTTGCAAGTCGCGATTGGCTTCGCAAAGGAACACCAGTTTTCCTCCCTGCACCTGCAGTTCCTTCCGAAAGACGAGCGCACGATGACGCGCGAGTCTGGCTTGCTGTTGCGCAAGGACTGTCAATTCCACTGGTTCAATCGCGACTATCGGGACTTCAGTGATTTTCTTGCGACGTTCAGCAGCAAGAAGCGAAAGAACGTCAACCGTGAACGCAGACGGGTACGCGAGGCTGGCATCGAGCATCGTATCCTCTGCGGCGACGCATTAACCGAGTCCGTAATGCGCGATGCATGGCGCCTTTGCAGTTACACGTTTTTTGCCAGAGGTCATGAGCCCTATTTGAATCTGGATTTCTTTTTGGCATTGATGCAAGAACCCGATTCTCCATTGGTCGTGGTGCTCGCCGAACATGCTGGCGCTCCGGTTGCCGCAGCCATTTTGTTGCGCGGCGAAGACGTCTTGTTGGGCCGATACTGGGGCAGCGAGAAGGACTACCACAGCCTGCACTTCGAGACCTGTTACTACCAGGGTATCGACTATTGCATCGCTGAAGGTATCCAACGCTACGAGCCCGGTACGCAGGGCGAGCACAAAATCGCACGCGGGTTTGTACCGGCGGAGACGGGCTCAGCCCACTGGCTGGCGGAACCGGCATTTGCAGACGCGATTGCTGACTACCTTTCGCGAGAGTCCGAAGGTGTCGACGCCTATATGGACGGCATTACGCAGCGTGTGCCTTATCGACAAGACGATGGAGACGCATCGTCGTGACGCTCTATTGGCTAGGCACAGAGGAGGCAACCGACTTCCCACCGGTTCGTCAGGCGTTACGCGACCCCAACGGTCTGCTTGCCGCCGGCGGCGATCTCTCGCCGAGGCGTCTTTTGTCGGGTTACCAGACGGGTGTGTTTCCCTGGTATAGCTCGGGTCAGCCGATTCTCTGGTGGAGCCCGGATCCACGCACCGTTCTGATACCCGACCGCTTCCATCTGAGCAGAAGTCTGAAAAAGTCCATTCGCCGACACGCTTGGCGGATCTCGGTGAACGCCGCTTTTGAGGCGGTGGTTATCGGGTGCGCTGAGCCGCGCGCCAGTGAATCAGAAACCTGGATCACCGAGGACATGCGCGAGGCCTACTGCCGCTTACACAAGCTCGGCTGGGCACACTCTGTCGAGGTCTGGATCGGAGACGATCTCGTCGGTGGCATCTATGGTGTTGCGATCGATCGTCTGTTCTGTGGCGAATCGATGTTCATGCGTCGAACCAACGCATCCAAGATCGCTTTATTCGCGCTCTGCCGATTGTTGTCGGAAGCGGGCTTTGCAATGCTCGATTGCCAGATGCATACCCCACATCTGGAGTCACTGGGGGCCCGGGAAATCCCTCGTGATGACTACCTTGAAGGCCTACTCAAATTCGCGTCCAACTTGAAAGTTTGGCGTCCCGCCCACACTTCGATGATGGCGAGCGATCTGCTGGCGTAGCCGAACAATCGCGACGCCGATCATTGCAATTGGCAACGGCATTGCCGACAATGCCGCGGCCTGTCAACCAGAGGACGAGTTTTTGGCGAAAGAAGAAGCCATCCAAATGGAAGGTGTGGTTACCGACACACTGCCCAACACAACGTTTCGAGTCGAACTCGAAAACGGACACAATGTCACCGCACATATCTCCGGCAAAATGCGCAAGCACTACATCCGGATTCTCACCGGTGACAAGGTCACTGTTGAACTGACCCCTTACGACCTCACCAAAGGTCGCATCGTTTATCGGGGTCGATAGCCCAATTACCGATCAGCCCTCATCATCTTCGGGGCTGATCAATTCCAGCTTCGGCGTATTCGGTTCGCATTGCAGCGACAGCTCTCCGTCAACCACGCTCACCCTGACGTGGCCACCTTCAGCAAGATCTCCGAACAACAGATCATCCGCCAAAGCGCGTTTGATGTGTTTCTGGATGATTCTCGCCATTGGTCGAGCGCCCATCGCCTTGTCGTAACCGCGATCAGCGATCCAGTCGCGCGCGGCATCATCGAGCTCCAGCGTCACGTTGCTGCTGAGTAAGCGACCCTCCAGCTCAACAACCAGCTTATCGACGACTCGAGCAATCGAGTGCGCATCAAGCGGTGCAAACTGGATAATCGAATCGAGACGATTTCGGAACTCCGGCGAGAACGTCTTGCGAATGACTTCCATGCCGTCGGTCGAGTGGTCCTGCTGAGTAAAGCCAATCGATGCACGGCTCATTTCCTGCGCACCTGAGTTGGTAGTCATAACCAGCACCACGTTGCGGAAATCTGCCTTGCGACCATTGTTGTCGGTGAGCGTTCCGTGATCCATAACCTGCAGCAGCAGATTGAAGACTTCCGGGTGCGCCTTCTCGATCTCATCGAGCAGCACGACCGCATGTGGATTCTTCGAGACCGCCTCGGTCAGCAAACCACCCTGGTCGTAACCCACATACCCAGGGGGCGCACCGATCAGGCGCGAAACCGTATGCCGCTCCATGTACTCAGACATATCGAAACGTAGCAACTCAATGCCGAGACTCTTCGCTAGCTGACGCGTGACTTCGGTTTTGCCGACGCCCGTCGGACCCGCAAACAGGAAGGAGCCTACCGGCTTCTCCTCGTCGTTGAGGCCTGACCGCGCCATCTTGATTGCCGACGACAATGCCTCGATCGCCGAATCCTGACCGAAGATCACCATCTTGAGATCACGCTCGAGATTCTTCAGGGTCTTACGGTCGGAGGCAGAGACACTGGCAGCGGGAATCCGCGCCATGCGTGCCACGATGTTCTGAATCGCTTCCACCGTCACCGACTCGGGCCGTTCAGCCTCCGGCTGCAGTCGCAAATTCGCGCCCGCCTCATCGATCACATCGATTGCCTTGTCCGGAAGATGTCGGTCATTGATATGGCGGGCAGACAATTCCGCCGCGGCTTGCAACGCATCGGCCTCGTAACGAATACCGTGGTGCTCCTCGAACCGGCTTTGTAAGCCCGTGAGAATCTGTACAGTCTCCGGCACGCTGGGCTCTGGAATATCGATCTTCTGGAAACGCCTCGCGAGCGCATGATCCTTCTCGAAAATCCCGCGATATTCCTGGTAGGTGGTCGAACCGATGCAACGCAATCGCCCATTGGCAAGGACCGGCTTGATCAGGTTGGAAGCATCCATGACGCCGCCAGACGCAGCGCCGGCACCGATAATCGTATGGATCTCATCGATGAACAGCACAGCCTGCGGCTGCTTGGCCAGCTCCTTAACGACGCCTTTCAGCCGTTTTTCAAAATCGCCGCGGTATTTGGTCCCGGCGACCAGAGCGCCCATATCCAGCGAGTAGATCGTCGCACCGAGCAGCACCTCGGGCACTTTCTCTTCCACGATCAGGCGCGCCAATCCTTCAGCAATTGCCGTCTTGCCCACGCCGGCCTCGCCAACGTAAAGCGGGTTGTTCTTGCGCCGTCTGCACAGAATCTCGATAGTGCGTTCGACCTCGAGCGTGCGGCCAATGAGCGGATCGATATTGCCCGCCTCGGCCTCCTCATTGAGGTTGGTGGCAAACTCTACAAGCGGCGATTTAGAAGACTCGCCGCCCTCTTCGCCACCACTAACTTGAGGCTCGTCGTCGGACTCGAACTGCTCGACCGCGCTGCGCCCGTGCGAGATGTAGTTGACGACATCCAGGCGTGTGACGTCTTGCAGGTTTAACAGGTAAACCGCCTGCGATTGCTTCTCACTGAAGATCGCCACCAGCACATTGACACCGGTGACCTCAGGCTTATTGCTGGACTGCACGTGGAATACGGCGCGTTGCAACACCCTTTGGAACCCTAGTGTCGGCTGGACGTCCTGTTCCGACTCTACCTCGAGAATCGGTGTGGTCTGATCGATCACCTCGATTAGCTCGCGCCTCAAGCGCTCGGGGTCACCATTGACCGCGCGAAGCACTTCGTGCACTTCGGGGATATCTAGAATCGCAAGCAACAGGTGCTCGACCGTCATGAACTCATGGCGCCGATCGCGCGCGGCCTGAAACGCTTCGTTCAGGCAGTATTCCAATTCACTGTTTAACATAAATATGCTTCCTTTCCGCGCGACGGATTAGTCCTGTTCCATCGTACAAAGCAACGGGTGTTGCTGTTCTTCGGCTGCCTGGCTGACCTGCGCCACCTTGGTTTCAGCAACGTCGTAGGTGTAAACGCCGCAAACGCCCTTACCCTTCGTGTGCACCTCCAGCATGATGCGGGTGGCGAGTGAGCGGTCATGACTGAAGACCTGCTCAAGAATCTGTACGACAAACTCCATCGGCGTGTAGTCGTCGTTTAGCAGCACCACACGGTACATAGGCGGCTTCTTGAGCTTCGGACGAGCCTCCTCAAGAACGGTGCCGGCATCACCGATGGTGGGTGCGTTTGGGTCCTGATCGTGCTCGGACATGGGTCTCCACCTGCTGACAGGTCATTACTACCACGATTTCGGCGCCAGTGTCTGCGCCGGATGCAGCGTCAAATATGGGGACGCTTCGCAAGCGAACAAGGGCCGGGGAACCCGGCAGGCTGGCAGCACTCTAACAGGCCGTTGGATAGTGCTTGTCGGTGCCGATACCACTACCGTATGATGCAGGGCCTCACCCGTGACCGCTTGGTCACGAGCAAGCGCCGGTTTTTTAACAAAAAAGAGCGATTTGTGAACTCAGCTTTCGTAGACATTCCGCGGTGTCATTCATGAGTGCTGCCGATCTATTGAGCAACTCGGGGTTGTCCGGGCTCGCCAAGCATCCGTTGGTCAGCCGGTCGATTCAGTCCGCGCCGACGATTGTCGCTGCGATTCTCGTCGCCATCCTGGCCTGGCAAATCGCGGGGTTCATCTGGAGCCTGTTCCCAAAAGCAGAGGAACAGGACATCGCGGTCACCTACGCGACGCAATCAACCGACACCGAAACCAGCACCCTCGCGACCAACGTCTCGGTAAGGCCTATCATCGATGCTCATTTGTTCGGGGAAGCGGCACCGGATGAAGTAGTAGAGACAGCGACTGCGCAGCAGATCGATACCGTCGATGCACCGGAAACGGATTTGCCACTCGAATTGCGTGGCACCCTCGCCTCCAATGACGCAGAAGAAGCGTTAGCGATCATCGCAGATGGACGCGACGAGAAGGTGTTCCGAATTGACGACGCCGTGCGCCGCGGCGTCACGCTTGCCGCGGTGCAGCCGCAGCAGGTATTGCTACGTCGTAACGGTGCGCTGGAGGCATTAAAGCTTCCCGTGCCAGAAGAGACAGCGGCATCCCGCCCGCAAGTAAGACGCCCTGCACCGCGCACGGTATCCGCGACACAGCGTCCATCCACGATGTCTCAGGTCATTACGAGCAATGCACCAGCGCTACAGGAAATCATCTCGCCGCGACCCTACTACGTGTCCGGACAGCAGCGTGGATTCCGCCTGTATCCCCGAAAGGATCGCCAGAAATTTGCCGCACTGGGATTGCGGCCTGGCGATATCGTGACCGAAATCAATGGTATGCCTCTGACCAATGCGCAGCAGGCCGCACAGGTGTTTAGCCAGTTGGGCAGCGCACAAAGTGTGACTGTCATGCTCGAACGCAATGGCCAACCGCAATCACTCACACTCGACCCCAGCCAGATCCAGGATGTGGCACAGGCAGATGATGAATAGAATGAAAACTCCAAACTTGCACTGCACAACCTCTTGGATCGCGACGCTGACACTGGTCGTCGCTTGTTTGTTGTTACCGACGACGCTACTCGCACAACAAGGTGGCATCACACCGAACTACCGCGAGGCGGACATCCGCGAGGTCATCGAAGCGGTTCAGGCGGTCACCGGCAAGACATTCATCGTCGACGCCCGCGTGAACGCCAAGGTCACCCTGCTCGCCAGCGAGCCGATGTCGAACGAGGAGTTTTACGCCGCGTTTCTGTCGATTCTGCGAGTGAACAGCTTTCAGGCAATTGAGAGCGGCGGTGTGATCAAGATCATCCCGGACGCGCAAACACGAACGTACGCGACGCCACCCAACGCTCGCGAACCCGACGCGGTTACGACGACGGTGCTGCGACTGGAGAACATCAACGCCGCGCAGCTCGTTCCTGTCATGCGCCCACTGATGTCGACCAGTGCACACCTCGCAGCCGTCCAGAGTTCGAATGCGTTGATCGTCAGCGATAACTATGGAAATGTGCAGCGTATCCGCTACCTCATCCGCCAAATTGATCGTCCCGTCGAATCGGATGTAGAAGTGATTCGACTCACTAACGCATCGGCGACTGAACTCGTCACTACCTTGAACGCACTGAACTCTGCGACGCGTGGAGACGCTGGCGCGGTCACTGGCGGTGGCCCATCAGTGGTTGCTGATGCGCGCACGAACAGCGTGCTGGTTAGTGGTACAACGGCCGCACGCGTGAAGATCCGAGCATTGATCGCACACCTCGACACGCCGTTGCAGCAAGGCGGCGATACGATGGTGCGATTCCTGAACTATGCTTCGGCCGAGGATCTCGCGACCAAATTGACGGCACAGATTCAGCAGGAAAACCAGGGGCAGCAGCAAGCACCGGGTACACAGCCTGAACTCAATATCTGGGCGGATGAGCGGATGAACGCGTTGGTCATTACCGGTCCGCAAGCGGAGATTCGAAGAGTCTCTTCGATCATCGATCAGCTGGATGTACGTCGCGCACAAGTGTTGGTCGAAGCACTGATTGTTGAGGTCACATTGACGCAAGACTCGAATTTGGGCGTGGCCGTAGCTGCGACGGATGAAACCGGAGACAACCCATTGTTCGTCAGCGAACCGTCTGCAAGTCGCCCCCTGAGTACCGCAGCCGGTTTGATTGGCACTAACGATGCGACAGCGATTGCATCATTGATTAGCCAGGGTCTTACGCTCGGTGTCGGCCGAATAGTCGATGACGGCATCAGCTTCGCAGCCGTGCTCAACGCGCTCCAAAGTGACTCCAACACCAACGTCATCTCGACCCCGACGCTGGTCACGCTCGATAACGAGGAAGCAAGCATCACGATCGGTTCGGAAGTCCCGTTCGCGACCGGCCAGTTCACCAACACGGGCGGTAACAACAATGGCGCGGTCAACCCGTTCCAGACGATTCAGCGCGAGTCGGTTGGCACCGTGCTGACAATCACCCCTCAGATCAACGAGGGTGATGCGATCTTGCTAAAGGTCTTCCAGGAAGTCTCCAGCCTTTCGAGCGACTCGGTTGCGGATCAGCCAATCACGAACGAGAGAAAAATCGAGACGTCGGTCATCGTTGAAGACGGCGGTATTCTCGTACTCGGCGGCTTGATCGACGACCAGGTAACGGAGTCTGAACAGAGAGTGCCGATACTCGGCAGCATCCCGGGTATTGGTCGCCTGTTCAGATCCAACTCGCAGAGCACGACCAAGACGAATTTGATGGTGTTCATAAAGCCTCGCATCATTCGCGATGGCATCGGCGCACGCAACGCGACCAGCGAAAAGTACCAATATTTGCGGGACCTTCAACTCGGTTCTGAAGACAACCCGTTGCTACTTCCCAACATAGAAGACCAACTGCGGGACCCATCACCGACAAGACCGCAGCGACCCGGGAACATCATGAACGACGGACAAGGCACGGAGTAGTCATGGCACTGCCTGGTGACACACTGACGGAATCGCTGGCCGAAGCAGAACCTCAGGCCGCTCCGAAACAGCTGCCGTTTTCCTTCGCCAAGCGCTTCGGTGTTTTGGTGGAGCCGTTGGAATCCGATGAGCAGCGTTGCCGTCTTGTCTATCGCAAGGGCGCGGCGCTAAACGCATTGGCCGAAGCCCACCGTGTTGCCGGCCCGGATGCTGAAGTGGTCGCCGTCGACGACGCTGCTTTTGACGCTGCGCTGCAGGCCGCTTATGAACGCGGTAGCGGTCAGGCGATGCAGATGATCGACGGGTTCGAGAAAGGCACCGACTTGTTTCAGGTCGCGCAAGAACTGCCCGAACAGTCCGATCTTCTGGAGAGCGACGACGAGGCGCCGATCATTCGCCTCATCAACGCGCTGCTGACAGAGGCGATCAAGGAAAACGCCTCAGACATCCACATCGAGCCCTATGAACATCGTTTGATCGTCCGGCTAAGGATCGACGGCGTGTTGCGTGAGGTCTTGCAGACGGGGCCGGGTGTTGCGCCGCTGCTGGTCTCGCGGATTAAGGTCATGTCGAAACTCGATATCGCCGAGAAGCGATTGCCGCAGGATGGCAGAATCTCGCTCCGGGTCGCTGGTCGGGCCGTAGACGTTCGCGTGTCGACGATGCCGTCGGGTCACGGTGAGCGCGTGGTCATGCGTTTGCTCGACAAGCAAGCGGGCCGGCTCGATTTGCAACAACTCGGCATGCGTGCTGAGGATCAGGCCGAAATCGATTCCCTGATTCACAAACCGCACGGCATCATCCTCGTCACCGGTCCCACCGGTTCGGGTAAGACGACAACGCTCTATGCGGCGCTCGAGCGCATTAACAACGCTTCGCGAAACATCATGACTGTTGAGGATCCGATCGAGTACTACATCGACGGCATCGGTCAATCGCAGGTCAACACGAAGGTCGATATGACCTTTGCGCGCGGACTGCGTGCGATCCTCCGCCAGGACCCGGACGTGGTGATGGTTGGTGAGATCCGCGACCTTGAGACGGCAGAGATTGCAGTCCAGGCCAGTTTGACCGGTCACCTCGTACTCTCCACGCTGCATACCAACACCGCGGTTGGCGCGGTCACGCGCTTGCGCGACATGGGCGTGGAACCGTTCCTGCTGTCCTCAAGCCTGATTGGTGTGTTGTCGCAGAGACTCGTTCGAACACTCGATGAAACGCATAGAGAGCCTTACACGGCCAGCGAGGCCGAGTGCGACCTGCTGCGGGTATCGCGCGATAATCCACCAACGCTGTATCGCCCGCCGGAAGGCAATGCTCAGGCCTTCAAGGGACGTTCCGGGATTTATGAGCTCGTGAGTATCGACGACAAGATGCGCACCATGATTCATGACGGTGCAGGCGAGCATGAGTTGGAACAGTACGCTCGCACCCGGGGACCCAGCATCCGCGACGATGGCCGCGCCAAGGTCCTGCAGGGCAAAACGACGCTCGAGGAAGTGCTTCGCGTCACCCGTGACGACTAGCGCACGCGCTTATGGCCGCATTCGAATACGTCGCGCTCGACAATAAGGGCAAACAAAAAAAAGGCGTCCTTGAAGGCGATACCGCACGCCAGGTGCGTCAATCCTTGCGCGAGCAGTCATTGACGCCGATGTCCGTTGCGGAGATCTCTGGTCAAAAGGCCGCACGAAAATCCGGAAGCGTTTTGTCCGGTGACTCCCGCCGCGGCATCTCCGCTGGGGAGCTTGCTCTGGTTACACGACAGCTTTCCACCCTCGTACAAGCCGGATTGCCGCTTGAGGAAGCTCTGCAGGCGATTGGGGATCAATCCGAGAATTCCCGGACCAAGCGGATCGTCCTCGGTGTGCGCTCCAGAGTCCGTGAGGGCTATTCGTTGGCGGAGAGTATGAGTAACTTCCCCCAAGCGTTTCCGGCATTGTTCCGCGCGACCGTCGACGCCGGTGAACAATCCGGCAAACTCGACGGCGTTCTCGGTCGGCTTGCGGACTACACCGAAGACCGACAAGGCCTGACCCAAAAGGCCAAGTCTGCACTGGTCTATCCGATCCTCCTGATCCTTGTCGCAATCGCTATTGTTGTGTTCATGCTGACCTACGTGATGCCGCAGATCGTTGGCATCTTCGAATCGTCAGGCGGACAACTCCCGCAGCTCACACGAGTCCTGTTAGCGATGAGCGAATTCCTGCAAGCATGGTGGTGGGCGGTCGTCATTGGCGCTGTTGCGGTGGTTTTTGGCGTGCGCAAAGTCCTCGAAAAACCCGGGCCCAAGAAAACCTGGCACGGCGTGCTCCTCGAGCTACCGATCATCGGCCGACTGACAAGAGGCCTGAATACCGCTCGGTTCATGCGCACACTCAGCATTCTTGCCAGCAGCGGCGTCCCGGTACTGGAGTCTCTGAAAATTGCAGGCGAAGTCATTAGCAACGTGCCAATGCGTGAGGCCGTCGACGAGGCTGCGGTCAAGATCCGCGAGGGCGCTTCGATCAGCGGGTCTTTGAAGGCGCAGGGCGTGTTCCCGCCGATGACGCTGCACCTGCTGAGCAGTGGTGAGGCCAGTGGCGAGCTTGACAACATGCTGGAGCGCGCGGCGCTCAATCAAGAACGCGAAACGGACTCGATGATCACATCGCTCATGTCGATCGTTGAGCCTGTGATCATCCTGGTGATGGGTGGCGTTGTCCTGCTGATCGTGCTCGCGATTCTGATGCCGATCTTCAATATGAACCAGTTGCTCAACTAGCGGCACCGACTGCGTATTCCGTCATCATCCGTGCTTGCGTAGACCGCTTTGGCGACGCTATATTTCGCGAAATGACATCGCTGACATTGGGGCATCGGCATGATCTCAGAAGAAGGGAACAATCCCGGCGAAGACGAGGAACTCGACGACGAGGCGGACGTTGAATTCACCGAGACCATCGTTATCGAAGGTGGTGATAACGTCGGTGGTGCTTCTGTAGAGATCAACGTATCCGAGCTGGTTTCTGACATCGAAGCCGCGAAAAAGGAAACGGAGGATGGTGCTGCGGCACGTCGACGCCTCGAAGCGCTATTAGAAGAAAAACGACTAGCACGCCTGCTGGACGAGGATGACGACTTCGGCATTGGCGATCTGTAGTCGTCTGTATCAGTGAAAATCGCGTGAGCGCGTGGCTAGCTCGCCGAGCTGATTGCTGAAATCGTACAACTCCCGCGCCACCACGTGGATCACCTTGTCCTGTATCTGTACGTATCCACGCACACCCATGAGTCGCGCTCCCACCAACACCTGACGCTGACGATCTGCAAGATCCTTCCAGATCACGAGGTTGATGTACCCGCTCTCATCCTCAAGCGTCACGAAATTCACACCGCCCGCACTACCCGGTCTCTGCCTCGTGATCACGATCCCAGCGACATAGACTGGCTCATTGTTATTCAGGTCAGACAATTGCACCGCGCGCAGGAAACCGCGCTGTTCATAGCCGGCGCGCAGCATCGCCATTGGGTGTCTGCCCAGAGTCAAGCCAAGCGTTCGATAGTCAGCGATCAGATCCTGCACCTCACCCGGTGTTCGTAACATCGGCGTACCCTCAGCGATCTCGGTCTCTGCCAGCAAATCATCCTGATGCTCTACCGCCGCCACCTGCCAGCGTGCCATGTGACGATGCCCCGCGAGACGAGACAAGGCATTGGCGGAGGCTAATGCACCTAATTCCGCACGATTGAGCACCGCTCGCTGAGCCATTTCCTGCACGGTTGAGAAACCTTGTGTTTCGCGAACGGTCACCAGGCGTGCCGCCGCCTCTTCACCAAACCCTTTAACCAGGCGCAATCCGAGACGTAGCGCGGCGACTGGTTCATCGGCCGATCTTGTCGAGCGCTCCAGCGTGCAATCCCAGTCACTGTGTCGCACGTCAACGGGACGTATCTCCACACCCTGCCGCCGTAACATCTGCGTTAATTGTGAGGCGCTGTAGAACCCCATCGGTTGGCTGTTGATCAATGCGCCCACGAATGCTGCAGGGTAATGCCGTTTCAACCACGCAGACACATAGACCAGGAGTGCAAAACTTGCCGAGTGCGACTCGGGAAATCCGTACTCACCGAAGCCCTTGATCTGAGCAAAAATCTGCTGCGCAAATTCATCGCTGTAACCTCGCTCGCGCATGCCGATCTTGAGTTTTTCCTCGAACGGCCCCAAGCCGCCACGACGCTTCCAGGCCGCCATAGCGCGTCTAAGCTGGTCCGCCTCCCCCGGCGTAAAACCCGCCGCAACCACAGCGAGCTCCATGACCTGTTCCTGGAAAATCGGCACACCCAGTGTTCGCGACAAGACTTCACGCACCGATTCACTCGGATAGCTCACCGCTTCTTCACCATTACGCCGCCGCAGGAACGGGTGAACCATGTCACCTTGAATCGGACCTGGGCGAATAATCGCCACCTCGATCACCAGATCATAGAAACAACGCGGTCGAAGTCGCGGCAGCATCGCCATCTGTGCACGCGATTCGATCTGAAACACACCCATCGTGTCCGCTTCGCAAATCATGTCGTAAGTCTTGGGGTCCTCTGATGGCACACTCGCCAGTGTCAGCTCGCGATCGTAGAAGCTGTGGACGTAGTCGAAGCAGCGGCGAATGGCACTCAACATACCGAGACCGAGCACATCGACTTTCAGTAAACCCAGCGCTTCAAGGTCATCCTTCTCCCACTGGATCACAGTACGTTCAGCCATACTCGCGTTTTCGATCGGAACCAACTCATCGAGTCGCCCTTCGGAAATCACAAATCCTCCGACGTGTTGTGACAGATGTCTTGGGAAGCCAATCAACTCTCTAACGAGCTCCAGCAATTGTTTGATCAGTGGGTTGTTTGGATCGAAACCAGCTTCCTGTACTCGTTCATCCGCAACGACGTTACCGTCCCACCACTGCATGCTGCGCGCCAACCGATCGACCTGCAGATCAGCTAACCCAAGTGCCTTACCCACATCGCGCATGGCACTACGGGGGCGGTAGCAAATCACTGTCGCTGCCAACGCAGCACGTTCACGCCCGTATTTACGATAGATGTACTGGATGACCTCTTCGCGACGTTGGTGCTCGAAATCGACATCGATATCCGGTGGCTCATTGCGTTCGCGGGAAATGAAACGCTCAACCAGCGTGGACTGCCGCTGCGGATCGACCTCGGTGATACCGAGGCAAAAACATACTGCCGAGTTAGCCGCGGAACCGCGCCCCTGACAAAGAATGCCCTGCGACCTCGCCCAGCGAACGATGTCGTGCACCGTTAGAAAATACGGCTCGTAGGCCAGATCGCCGATCAGCTGCAGCTCGTGCTCGATCAACTCGCGCGTGCTGCGTTCAACGCCATCCGGCCAACGTTGGTACATGCCCTCAAGCGCCAACTGCCGGAGCCAGCTCGTGGCGGTCTCACCCTCCGGGACCAACTCATGCGGGTATTCATAACGCAGTTCGGAGAGTGAAAAGGTGCAGCGCTCGGCAACAGCGAGCGTCTCACGCAACAGACTCGCCGGATAGAGCCGCTGGAGTGCATCGATACGACGAAGATGCCGCTCGGCATTTGCATGCAGCGCATAGCCTGCGCTTTGTACCGTCTCACGCAGCCGGATGGCCGTCAGCGTGTCATGCAAACGCTGGCGTTCACGCACGTGCATACGCACATCACCTGCAGCAACCAAAGGGATACCGAAATGGGCACTCAAACGGCACAGGGCGTCCAACCGAAGGCGATGTAACCCATCGGGAAACAACTCCGCAGCGATCCACAATCGGCCTCGCGTAAGCTCCGGTAAAAACGCCATTGATGGCGGCAGTGTGAAACGACGACCTGGAACCCACAGCACGTTGCACTCATCCAGTAAACCAGCACTGAGAAACTGCTCCAGCGCCTCGGTGGTGAGCAGATAGTCGCCCTTCTCTGCCGCTCGTCGTGCGTGACTGATTAGCCGACACAAACCGGCATATCCGACACGGGTCTGTGCATGCAGCACCAGGCGCACATCGTCATCGAGTCGAAACTCGGCACCGGTGATCAGTTTGAGATCGCAAGCTTCCGCCGCGCTATGTGCACGTACGATGCCCGACAGGGAACACAGATCAGTGAGTGCCAAACCTCGATAGCCGAGTGATGCGGCCTGCTGCACAAGCTCTTCCGGGTGTGAAGCGCCGCGTAGAAAACTGAAGTTACTCAGCGTGTGGAGTTCGACGTACTCGCTCACAGCACATCAACCAAAAATACCGTGTAACCACCATTGCGGTTCGTGATTTTCCGTCCATGTACGAAACACCCACAGACGTGCCGCATCGATATCGGTCGCTACAAAATAGTCACGCACACTAGGGCGTTGTTCCCACCAACCAGACGATATGCGTTCCGGGCCATGATTGAGCATGAGCACGCCTTGATGACAGGGTCGGTTGTCGCGGATGGACAGCGGTTGTGGGCTGTCGAGCAACCACAGAGGACGCTGCAACCAAACCGAAGCCAGCGCACCATCTTCTCGCTCAGGCAATGGAACATCGCGAATCTGCCAGTCGCGCGGTAACACCTCGGAGACTGGCGCTTTCGTATCGGCGAGTGTCATCGTCTGCGACGCATACTCCGGACGATGCTCGGCGACGTGGGTCAGCTGCGCAATAGCGGTTTCTCCCAACCGTGCGCGCAATCGATCAAGCAGCGCATAACCGCCCGCTTCTACCGATGTTGCTGTGCATTGCGTATCGCTCGTTAGATCCAGCGCTGCGGTGCTTGCGGTCAATGCATCATTCGCATGCGCACCCAAACTGACCGCCACCACGGGCTGCATCAGTTCCAGGCGCTCAAGCTGCGCTTCCAGCACGGGCAGCCAGTCTGACAATCGATAGCCGGGGGCGCACAACGACAAAGTCAGGTGTCCTGAATGACCGCGCCAGGCATGAAAGTGAAATGCAATCTCACGGACCGCTGCCTGACGAGAACGCAGGTCTGTCTCAAGCTGACGTAGCAGTGATTCACATACCGGCTGCAAGGAAGATGCATCAGCAATTTCTGCATCGAGCTGCCTGATGGCATCGAACCGGGGCGGCGCTACCAGAACGTCACGAAGATCCGGCAGCTCACCCAGCGCCTTCGCTAACCCCTGTGGCACCGATACTCCAAAACGACGAGCAAGCCCCGCGCGTGGCAGACGCCGACAATCACCGATCGTATAGATGCCCATCTCACGTAACGCGCTGATTGCTGACTCCGACCAGTCGGTCACACTGAGGTCCAGTGCGTTCAAAAGCTGCTGGAACTCCGTCGCTGCCGCGCCCTGTTTCACGATGGTTTGAGGATCGGGCGACAACCCGCCGCGTACCAACCAATACGCGCTGGTCGGGGTTGGTGCCACTGCAAAGCGAACGTGATGATCCGGCAAACACTGACTCAGTAAACGCGCCAGCAGATTGTCGATACCTTGAAAGAGTTTGAGACTGCCTCGCAGCTCAAGCAGCACCGCCTGTGGCGGTTGCAGGCAGACTTGCGGACTGAACGCGATCAAGTGTTCCGCCAGTTCGGCAAGCAACGCTTGCTCCAGCTCTGGTGCACGCTCCAGGACCTGAACATCCTGACAAAGCGCCAACGCGGTACGCAGACTCTGTCCGGGCATCAGACCGAACTGACGAGCTACCCGGTTGATCGCAATCACCGTACGTTGACGATCACCCTCTACGACAACTGCGGGTTGTGTGGTCGAACATTGCGCGCGCAGCGCTTGTAGTGGCAAGCCGGGAAAGTACAGACAAACCCAAACAGGCTCACGCGACGTTGCAGATACAGTTGTGGTGGTGGTTGCTGATCGGGCCACATGTGCTGTCTGTAGCGCGCGCCGCTCACGCTGCGCAGCGTGTGCCTGTGGATCAGCAACATCACTGAACAGATCCGGTTGTGATTGTGTGCGTGGCGTACTCACCATAGTCAGCGCACCAATGCACCACCGTTCTCGAGATCTACACCCGCATCAAAGTCATCCACGGTGGTGGGTCTCCCACCTCGAACTTTGAGCAGTTCCAAGTCTCGTTTTTCACCGGTTGCGCGAATCGCAATACGCAATACGGCCGACGAAGGTGTTTTACGATATTCAAGATCCCGAAATGCCACGGCCCAGCAGCGATGTTCTGTCGCAGCCAGTTGTAGACGTCGACTGAGGCGCTGGAAAGAAACATTGCCCCGCGCGCGGTCGAGAGTGCGTGCCCATAACAACACCGCTACGCAATTGCCAGAAGTCAGCGCCTGTTCGGCAGCCCACGCCATATCGCGTGGTGTGCGTGGATGGATGACCAGCATACGAGACGGTGGCACCTGCCACTGCTGCAGGGCCGGCGCGTTCGGTAGATAGGGTGGCGCGATCCACATGACCCACCCATTGCGCTCAGCGGTCAGTGTCGATAGTGCCGGCATCAGCAGACGAAGCTCACCGACGCCCGCCGAGTCAGTCAGCAGCTCGGTCAGACCAGCGGTGCTCCAACCGCCACCTGGCAAACAGGCATCCAGCTTGGCGTAGCCACTGCTGCATACCGGCCCCTGACCTGAGGTCAGGGAATTCGCTCGCCACAGCCCTGCAGACTCGAATAACGCCTGCTGTGGGGAAAAAAAAACCCCGGAGTCTGCCTCCGGAGTTTCCTTTTCTTTTGAAGGACTGTGTGTCGGCCCGCCACCGACGCCAGGTTCGTCAGTGGACTTGTACACCATCGCGAATCACACCAACCACTACACCTTCGATCACCAGGGACTGCTCGCTCAGATCAACCTCGATCGGTTCAAAATCCTCGTTCTCGGGCAACAGCCACACCACACTGCCTTCCTGCCGGTAGCGCTTGACCGTTACCTCATCATCCAAACGCGCAACCACCACTTGGCGGCTACGTACTTCGGGTGTGCGATGTACGGCAACAAGATCGCCATCCAGAATGCCGATGTCTTTCATGCTCATACCGCAGACACGCAACAGGTAGTGCGGCTTGGGGCTAAAGAAAGCCGGATCCACGCGGTAATGTGCCTCAATGTTCTGTTCCGCCAGGATCGGATGACCAGCGGCTACACGACCCACCAGCGGCAGACCGATCTGCTCACGAAGCGAGTCTTTCAACTGGATTCCGCGCGAGGTACCTGGAATCAGATCGATCACACCTTTGCGCTGCAGTGCCCGCAGATGTTCTTCGGCGGAATTGGGTGATTTGAAGCCCAGCTCACGAGCGATCTCGGCACGCGTGGGCGGCATACCGGTCTCATGAATGAAATCCTGGATCAATTCCAGAATCTGCGATTGTCGTGGCGTGAGGTCATGCATGACGATACCTGTATAGAAAACCAGTGACTATGATTATATACAGGACATCTTCGAGCGCAAGCCCTGAAAAAATCATCCTTCTGAACCCCCCGCCCGATCCACCAGATTCCCCGTGACTCTTTCAGCATCAATTAGTTGTGTCGCCAAACTCCGACGTGCGATTGACTTATACATATGTCAGAAATCTGGCATCATTACGCCAACTTCAGGATTGTCCTGAGTTGTTTGGGTATCTTCGATACTGACTTGTACAAGAACGAATGGGGTTTTTTGTAATGATGAAGAACGTTCTGAAAGTCGCTGCGGCGGTTGTAGTACTGGGTGCTGCTACCGGTTGCACGAATAACGAATTGCTGAACGAAGTACGTGCAACTGCTGATGCTGCTGCTGCGGACGCTGCGGCTGCGAAAACCGCTGCCGAAGCTGCACGCGCTGCTGCAGATCGTGCGAGCCAGCAGGCTGCAAGCGCTGCTAGCACCGCCAACCAGGCGCTGTCTGCTGCGAACTCAGCACAGTCCTGCTGCGACGCCAACACCGAGCGTCTGGAGCGTATGTTCCAGCGTTCCATGCAGAAGTAATTCCCGAAACGGAATTGCCGTATGGCGGGTGCCTGACGGCACCGAAAGACGTCGCGTGATGATTCACGCGGCGTTTTTTTATGTCTGAGTGAACCTGATCGATCTATTGTGCGGAGGTCGATTCAGGCGCAGCGAGCTCGGCAGGATCGGTGTCAGCAATCTCACGCGAGAACTCCCCAACCGTCACCGGTAACCCCCTGGCCTCGCCCAGCACGGACTCCATCAACGGCCAATCCACCTTCGGTGCAGTCTCCAGGTCACGCGTCGCCGCAACATACGCTCGGGTAAGCAAAGTCAACGCACTCTCCTCTACCGGCGGTTCATCGTCAGATACATCGGCGACTGTTTCAGCGTCAGGGCTTGTCTCAACCGTCTCCGGTAGCGGTTCATCAGCAACCTCAACAGCGCTCGACAGCGGTTCATGCGCCTCCAGAATCAAGCGATCACCATCCCAACCCATCTTCACCGGCTGGTTTACGATCTGCACCGGCGTATCCACAGGGACCATTGCGAACAACTGCTCGATATCTTCCGGGAACATCCGGATACATCCATGGGTGACACGCATACCGACACCAGCCGGTCGATTGGTACCGTGGATAAGATAGCCAGGTAGTCCCAATCGCATTGCGTATTCGCCCAAGGGGTTGTCCGGCCCAGGCGGTACCACCGCCGGCAACGGATCACCCTCGGCAGCGTGCTCGGCGCGAATGGATGCCGGTGGATACCAACTCGGCCGCTCGGCCTTGGCGACCACTCGCGTGCGCCCAAGCGGCGTCTCCCAGTCCTGTCTTCCGATACTGATCGGATAGGTATGCACAATCGCTTGCTCGCCTTGTGCAACCGGCGGGAAGTAATACATTCGATATTCGGCGAGATTGAGTACAACCCCGCGGCGGCGCGCGTCGGGCAACACAAATCGTGTCGGCAGGACTATGGTCGTGCCCGCGCCCGGGATCCACGGATCGACATCGGGATTGGCGCGACGAAGCTCGGTGTAACCAACACCGTGCACACGTGCGATGTCCACGAACGTGTCCTGCTCAGTCGCTGTGATCTCACGGACCTCGCCGATAATATGCTGATCCGCGGCCGGCAAGACGTACTCAGCAGCTAGACCGACGGATGCCCACAACAATCCCGCAATAGCAGTCGCAAGATACTGAACGCGATTAATTTTGAAACTCATGCAGCGTTTGACCATTGATTGCGCGCCACGTAGCCTTGGCGCGATTGTAACCTAGGGGCATCAAAGCGTGGCGATCGTCGTCAAAATCAAGATAACCAACAAGGACATCCGCGCTCTTCGCAAGGCAATGCAAAATGCCCGCGACACGATTCGCAGCGCCGACGAGCACGATATTCTCGAAGCTGCACGCACCTTGCTCGACGATTTTGATTCGCGTCAGGCGCCGGACTTTGTTCGCGAGCGGGTGCCGAAACTCGTCGCGATGACCGATATGCTCGAGGACACCGATTGGGAGTTACCCAAGCGGCAGCGCGAGAAGATTCTCGCAGCTTTGGTCTACTTCGGTGATCCGGATGATCTCATCCCCGACGATGTACCCGGATTGGGGTTGCTCGACGATGCGATCGTGATCGAGTTATTGCTACTCGAGCTCAAGCATGTGATCGAAGCGTACCGAGACTTTTGCCGCTACCGCAGCAGCCTGATGACCACCGTGCCAGAGTCGGTACGTATCGAACGACTGGAAAAACGCCGTTGGGCTCTGCATGGACGCATGCAACGTCGCATGCGCACCGACCGTAGCGGCTTGCCGTCCCGCTCGCTAATCTGAAGCTAGTCGCTTCAGAAGCGGACCAGCGCCGACCCCCACGTAAAGCCGCCACCAAAGGCTTCGAGTAGCAACAGCTGTCCTCGCTCGACACGACCGTCGCGTACGGCCGTATCCAATGCCATAGGCACCGACGCCGCTGAGGTGTTGCCGTACTCCTGCACCGTCAACACCACCTGATCCATCGGCATAGCCAGTCGTTTCGCGGTCGCCTGGATAATTCGAATATTAGCCTGATGCGGAATCAACCAATCGATATCAGACTTGTCGATACCGTTCGCTTCGAGGGTGACGTCGACGATTCGTTCGAGCGTCTTGACGGCGACCTTGAACACTTCGTTGCCGGCCATCTGGATGAAAGCTTCTCCGCGCACGACATCTGTCAGGCGCTGCGACGGGCCCGCGTCCATCTTCAGCAGGTGACGATAGCGACCATCGGCACCGAGGTGCGTGGAGATCACACCATCTTTTTCGTCGGGCTTTAGGATCACCGCACCCGCACCATCGCCGAACAACACACAGGTGTTCCGGTCGGTCCAGTCTGTGACCCGTGAGAGCGTTTCGGCGCCGATAACAAGTGCACACTTGGCGGTGCCGGCCTTCACGTACTGATCAGCGACGCTCAGCGCATAGATAAAGCCCGTGCAAGCGGCCTCGAGCTGCATCGTCGGACACGCCGAAATATCGAGCGCTTCCTGAATCAAACAACCGACGTTCGGGAACACGACATCCGGAGTGGTCGTACCAATGGCGATGAAGTCGATATCGGCGCCGGTGACACCAGCTGCTTCCATAGCACGACGCGCCGCCTGAATTGCGAGTGAGGATGTCGTTTCGTCATCCGCAGCGATATGGCGACGTTCAATACCGGTACGTGAACGGATCCACTCATCACTGGTTTCGACCATGCCCTCAAGTTCGGCGTTGGTCAGTACTCGTTCCGGTGCATAGCTGCCGGTCCCGGCGATTCTTGAAAACATTCAGACTGCCTCGTTGCTCATCCAGCGGTCGATCGCCGCAGGTGCGTTGTCTCGTACCTCAAGCAGCGCCGTTTCAATCGCATGCTCAAATGCTTTGGCGTCGGCACCACCATGGCTCTTGATTACGATGCCATTCAGTCCGACGAAACTCGCGCCATTATACCCTCTCGGGTCGAGTGTGTTCGCAAGGTGTCGAAGCGAGCCCCGTGAGACCAGCGCCTGAAGCTTGCCCAAAAGTGAACGGGTGAACGACGCACGCATGAAGTGACCGACCAACGAGGCTGTGCCCTCCATCGTCTTGAGCGCAACATTACCCGTGAAGCCATCAGTGACGATGACCTCTGCGACGCCCTTCCCCAGATCATTGCCCTCGACGAATCCGATGTAGTTCAGATTGCTGGCTGCAAGTCGCTGCGCTGTGGTTTGAATTCGGCCATCACCCTTCCCGGCTTCACTACCGATGTTCAGGAGGGCCACTCGAGGCTCGCTCGCACCACTAAGCGGTCGCGCGACGATACTGCCCATCACTGCAAACTGGTAGAGCTGTTCTGCGTCGCAACTCGCATTGGCGCCAACGTCAAGAAGATAGGTGGGAGACGCTGTTGTTGGAATCTCGGCCATGATCGCCGGTCGCTTAATTCCGGTCACGGTGCGCAGTACGAGCATGGCCGTTGCCATTAACGCGCCGGTGTTGCCGCCGCTGATACAGGCCGCCGCCTCGCCCTCACGTACACAGTCGAGTGCCACCCTCATCGACGATTGCTTCTTGCGGCGCAGGGCATCGGAGGGCGCGTCATCCATTGTGACCACTTCAGGGGCGTGACGAACCTCGGCCCGCTCGTGAGTCGCCGTCGGGTGACTATCGAGGACCGACTGGTCGCCGACAAGAATGATGTTGAGGGCAGGAAACCGTGCCAGCGCGGATGCAGCCGCGTCCAGCACAATGTCAGGACCCAGATCCCCTCCCATCGCGTCCAGCGCAATGGTCGTAGGCTCCCTGAATTCCAGGTTGTCGTACTGTCCTAGCACGCCAGGGATTTCTGGTGAGGCTTGGCGCGCCTGATGAGTTCAGATCGCCAAGCCTACAGCGTGACTTACTCGTCGTCCGCGTCTAGCGCTTCGGTCGCGATGACCTGCTTACCGCGGTAAAAACCATCGGGGCTGACGTGATGACGCAAGTGCTTCTCACCGGTGGTCGGCTCGACCGAAAGTGTCTTGCCTTTCAGTTTGTCGTGCCCGCGACGCATGCCGCGAGTCGAAGGGGTGCGACGGCTCTTTTGAACTGCCATGACATTACTCCATATTAAATAACTGTTTCCGCGTACCGGCTCAGTCAGACTTTCCCGTCATCATGTTGGCCAGATCCGCAAAAGGTGTCTGCGTCTTGGCCTGCTCTACCGGTCGCTCCAGCGCGGTAGCCAACGGGCCACAATCCTCAATTCTCTCGTGAGCCACCACCATGGGTAACTCAAGCATCATCCATTCATCGATCAGATCAGCCAACACCAGCTGTTCTTCGTCGTGATCCCAACGCTCCAACTCGGGGAACGCCGCATCAAATTGTTCCTCATCCAGCGCCGAGGCGACGATCACGAGATTTACCTCACGACCAACCCGCACCTCAGTGAGCTCCAGGCATCGCTGGCAAACCAAAGCAACGCGACCGTCGATACGACCCGTGAGCTTCCAATGTCGCGGCTTGCCACCGGGCACAAGAATCAGCTCTGCCTCGGCACCGGTTTCAAACTGGCTCTCATCACTGTCGACGGCATCGGCCGCGGCAGCGATTGCGAGCGCATCGATACCCTGCATTTGGCCTGAGCCGAGTTTCCCGGCAAGCTTCAGCCCATGGGCATCTACGTCCGACAAAATAATCGGGGTGTTAAATGTGATGCCCATAGCCGGCAAATGGTAAGTGAGAAGCCGTTACGGTGTCAAAGCTGCGGACACCTATTATGACGAGCGCGCCGCTGATTCTGGCCTCTAGCTCAGCACCACGGCGCGCGCTGATGGAGCGTCTTGGGGTGTCGTTCGTCACGGACTCACCGGACATCGACGAATCACGGCAGCCCGGAGAGCCCCCTGAGGCTTTGTCATTGCGACTGGCAACCGCCAAGGCGACCACGGTCGCAGCGCGCAGCCCCACAAGCGCAATCATCATCGGTTCGGATCAGGTTGCCTGGGACGGCGAAAACGTACTCGGGAAACCCGGATCAGCAGAGAATGCGCTCGCCCAGCTCGAGCACTGCAGCGAGCGTGCCGTGACGTTTTTCACCGCATGGTGCGTGATTCACAACGGCGAATCGCGCTCAGGCCTGGATCGAACAGAAGTTGAGTTCCGCGCGCTGACGCGGCCAGAAATTGAACGCTATGTGCAGGCGGATGAACCACTAGCGTGCGCCGGCGCCTTCAAGGCGGAGTCGCTAGGCATCTCCTTGTTTCGAGCAATCCGCTCAACCGATCCGACGGCGCTGATTGGTCTCCCATTGATCGCCGTATCGGCGGCCCTGCGGGATTTTGGGCTGAAACTGCCCTAGTTGCCTGCCAGCATCCTCGGCAGCACCTTGGAAAGGTCGTTCGGCAACGGCGCCGTGAACAGCTGCTCACCGCCGACACCATCGTCGAATCCAATGGATTGCGCATGCAGAAACAGTCGCGGCAACCCCCGCCGGGACAATGCCCGGTTCGTGTCTGGATCACCGTAGCGATCATCGCCCGCGATGGGGAATCCGAGATGCGCGAGGTGGACTCGGATTTGGTGTGTCCGCCCCGTCTCTGGACTGACCGTCAGTAGCGATGCCGCCTTGCGACCATCCGTGACCGTGACCCTTGTGATCGATGGCTTGCCGTCCGGCGCGACAATGACATGACGCTCGCCACCGCGCCGTTCAGAGACCTTCAGCGGCAAATCAATCACTCGGTTGCCGTGCGGCCAGTAACCCACTACCAGTGCTTGATACACCTTACTGACCCGGTCTTCGCGAAAGTCCGCATGTAATCGGCGCAGCGCTGCCCGTCGTTTAGCCAAGACCAACACACCACTTGTTTCGCGGTCCAGACGGTGCGCCAGCGCCACTTCCGACCATTCCGGACGAATCTCCCGGAGTGCCTCGACAACGCCATGGGACACCCCACTCCCACCATGAACCGCCACACCGCCCGGCTTGTTGATCACCAGGAGATCCCGGTCCTCATACAGCACCGACTGCGCAAGCAAGTCCGTGACCCGCCTGGGCGCTCTTGGCGTCTTGGATTCTTCGACAAAGACCGGCGGAATCCGCACAGAGTCGCCAATCGCCAGTCGATGAGTGGGTTTGACGCGGCCTTTATTGACCCTGACCTCACCTTTGCGAAGCATGCGATATACGCGCGTCCGTGGCACCGATTTCAGGTGCGCGATCAGGAAATTGTCGATCCGTTGGCCAGCACCACCTTCGTCGACTGTGACGTGTGCCACACCTCTGCCCTTTTGCTGAGGGTTCTCTTTCTCTGACAAGTACTTACCCGTTTGCTGTCACCTGCTCCGATTGTTATATTATGCCAGTACCGCGGCGCGCCGCCGGCTGGTTTTTCTCAGCCGGCGTCGTCGAATCGGACCAATCGCGAACGCTTTTTTCGCTCCGCGTCGATTCTCTCCACGGACAACCCGAATCACGATCTGGCGGTTCACCGGCAGATCAGGATGTTTTATCAATTTGGGCCGCTTGCCATTCGGCATCGGTCAATGCGGCGAAGCCCGGAGCGTATGCTCCCTAGCCTTTGCGTCTTTTTCGCACAAAGCTCGAATATCGAATGCCACTACTGCTAGCAATGATCTCCCAAGCCTTTGACGTGGTCCGACGACCGTCGTCCGAGTGCGCGTGGTTGGAGCTTCCATCGCTAGCAGCGCTCTCTGGCGTCTCGCAGCCGAGCATTCGGCAACCACTGGCTTCGCCCGCACTCCTACGGAATCACGGGCACAATGAAAAGAATGCTAATCAACGCAACTCAGGAAGAAGAGTTGCGCATGGCGCTGGTCGATGGCCAGCGGCTCTACGACCTCAACATAGAGCTACCCTCTCAGGCGCGTAAAAAGGCCAATATCTACAAAGGCAAAATCACCCGCATCGAGCCCAGTCTCGAAGCGGCGTTTGTCGACTATGGCGCAGAGCGCCACGGTTTTCTGCCCTTCAAGGACATCTCTCCCGAGTACTACATCAAAGAGCCGTCCGACAAGAATCGCGTATCGATTCGCGATGTGTTGAAGGAAGGCCAGGACATCGTCGTCCAGATCGAGAAGGAAGAACGCGGCAACAAAGGTGCGGCGCTAACGACATTCGTCAGCCTCGCTGGTCGCTTCCTCGTTCTGAAACCCAACAAACCGAAATCGGGTGGCGTATCTCGTCGGATCACCGGAGAAGATCGCGAGGAGATTCGCGAAGCCCTTTCTTCTTTGGATATTCCTGACGGCATGAGCGTGATCGTGCGCACCGCCGGCATCGACCGAACCCCCGAAGAACTCGAGTGGGATTTGAACAATCTGTTTTCGGTGTGGGAAGCCATCAAGAAGGTGGTTGTTGCCAAGGCATCGCCATTCCTGATTTATCAGGAAAGCAACGCAGTGATTCGCTCATTGCGCGACTACCTCTCCAACGAGATCGGCGAGATCCTTATCGATGCCGAGGACCCTTACGAGCAAGCCAAGGAATTCATCGAATCGGTGATGCCGCACAACGCGAATAAGCTGAAGCGCTATTCCGATCCGGTCCCGCTGTTCACGCGCTACCAAATCGAATCTCAAATCGAGACGGCGTATGCGCATAGTGTGAGTCTCCCATCGGGTGGCTCCATCGTTATCGATATCACCGAAGCGTTGATCTCTATCGACATCAACTCGGCGCGTGCGACCAAGGGCGCGGATATCGAAACCACCGCATTCAACACCAACCTTGAAGCTGCGGATGAGATTGCGCGACAGCTGCGTCTGCGCGACTTGGGTGGTTTGGTTGTAATCGATTTCATCGATATGAATGCATCGAAAAACCAGCGCGAGGTGGAAAACCGTTTGCGTGCGGCGGTGAAGGCCGATCGTGCGCGCATCCAGATCGGTAAGATCTCACGTTTCGGATTGCTGGAAATGTCGCGGCAGCGTCTGAGCCCATCACTCGGTGAATCAACGCATCAAGTCTGCCCGCGCTGTGATGGTATGGGAGTGTTCCGGTCAATCGAATCACTCGCGTTGGCGATTCTCCGCGTGCTCGGCGAGGAAGCTCGCAAGGAGCGCACCTCAAAAGTCATCGCGCAGCTCCCGGTCGACGTTGCCACTTACCTATTTAACGAGAAACGCGACTGGGTTCAGAAGCTCGAAGCACGACACGGCACCCAGTTCATCCTGTGTGCAAATGCCGCGTTTCAGACACCCAAGTACGAAATCCGTCGAGTGCGTGATGACCAGGTGGAGTTGGCTGAAAACACCGGCAACAGCGTACAGCTAACGGAAACCGTGGTTGACGAATCGATTACTGAATGGGGTGGTGAGAAGGTCAAGCCTGAACAGGCTGCTGTCCAGATTGCCGCGCCGGCAACGCCCGCGCCCACACCGAAGCGACTGGTTCAGGAAGAGCGCACGGGACCGCGGCCTGGCATCTTTGTGCGCATTTGGTACTGGCTGTTCGGTGAACCGGATCCCAAAGAGATCGAGCGCAAGGCGAAAGAGAAAGAGCGCCTGGAACGCAAGAAGCGCGACGCGGAACGCAGGGCCAAGCGTGCTGCCGATCGCAAGCAAGCTGAAAACAAAAAGCGAAACTCGCGCGGCAACGACAACGCCCGTGGCAAGAAACGTGGAAATCAGCAACAACGCAATGAGAAATCGGCGCAACGCAACCAGCGCCAGGACAATCGCAAGAAGCCCGCGGAAGATAGCGGCAAGAAACCTGCGCAGCAAAACCGCAGAAAGCAGCAGGCCGAGCGCAGGAACGAAGCCGCGGCAGATGACAAGCAGCAGCAGGCCCAGCAGTCACCGAAAGACGCGGATACGCAAGCCTCGGCAGACGATCAAGAGCAGCCTCGCAAGCGGCGGCGGCGGTCACGTGGTCGCCGTCGCAAGAAGCCGCAGGGCGAACAGACGAATGCCGCACAGAGCAGCACTGAACAAAACTCTGCGGAGACCGGGCAAGGCGCTTCGCCAGAATCCGGACAGGGCAAACCAACACAGGCAGAAGGCAAGCCTGCAGCGGCCCAATCGAAACCCGTAGCTGACGCCGCAAAATCAACCTCCAGTGAGGGTGCGGAGAGCAAGAGTTCATCGAGCGAACCGCAATCAGACAACGACAACGCGCCAAAAGGCGATCGCAAACCTCGAGGTGGCGGCGCACGGACTCGTCTTGCTTCTGGTGAGAAAAAGCCGCCACGGGACGACGCGCCGAAGGCGTCCGAAAGCACAGAGCCTAAACCTGCCGCGAACCCGAAATCTCAGGCACAACCGTCCAAACCGAAATCATCATCGAATGGCGGGGATGCCGGCGATACTGCTCGAATGAAGGCGCTGCCAGATGAAGCCCCAAAGAAGCCGGAGCAAAAGTCCGAGAAAAAACCGGACGCGAAGCCCGAGCTGTTGCCGTGGGAGACCCAGGCGCCTAAGCCTTCCAACAAAACCTATACGGTCTGGTCCAGCGACGACTGAGTCAGCGAAATGAGCGCGTCGCCTAGCGCGGCGCGCTCAGCTTCTCGAGCAACCCTTGGCAGGCGTCGTGCACGAGCTGATAAACAAGCTCAAATCCTCGCGCACCACCATAGTAAGGGTCCGGCACCTCGGCGTAGCCATGATCGGGTCCGTGACTGAGCAATAACGAAAGATTAGCGCTCGCGTCTTCCGGGCGAATGCGCTGTAACGCAGACAGATTGTCACCGTCCATCGCGAGAATATAGTCGAATTCGCGAAAATCAGATTCGTTAACGCGTCTTGCGCGTTGAGTCGAAAGATCAACACCATACTCCGCCGCTTTCGCTTGCGACCTTGGGTCTGGTGAATCGCCGACGTGGTAAGCATGCGTCCCGGCGGAGTCGATTTCGAATTCAGGCAACAAATCGGACTGCTCGACGAGATGCCGAAACACACCCTCCGCTGTTGGCGAACGGCAGATGTTGCCCATGCAAACGAATAGCACTTTCTTGGGTGTTGTCATGGGTCGCGATGCTGAGGGAAAACTCTGGTCGTATCAAGCATGCCGCGCCTGAGGACGCGTTAGAACTGCACAAACTCACCGGCTTCCAGGACGACCAGTCTGCTGGAGTACACAATAGCAACACGATCCTGGCCCAGGCTCAGGAGCTTTAGAGGCTCCCCTAGACCATTCCCAAACCGTGGGACGATTGCCCGACTCACCTTTTGTCGCGTGTTGATATCGTATTTCTCTACCCGTAGCGCGGACCCTCGGTTCCCAGCCCTGAAGTAGAAGAAAACAAACTCACCAGCTGGGTCGACCGCCAGCAATTGAGGATTCCGGCTCTCAGTGTCGGCGCTAATCGGAAACGGCGTATCCACCAAGAATCCGTTCTCGGTGAGAACTTCACCGTTCGAGAAAAAGAACTGACCGTTTGAGAATTCGAACTCACCCAAGGGCTCGCCGACGCCCGCCGTTACGTTCGTGGCGCCGGTGATACCGGATGTTGTGACCTCAAACTGAGTAAACCTTAAGCCGGTGGATGAATTATCCAAACCGTAGATCAGCCCAGAGTCCGAGCCAAACTCGATGGCATTTGCATCGTCGACGCTCTGCGGAAAGTCCGCAGTATCGACGTCAGCAAGTTGCCCGCTGGTCAGCAGGGACAAGCGGTCAAAAACAGGAGACGTACGGGGCGGTCGCAAAGCAACCGCGACGGCCTCTAAATCACTGGCAGGCAAGAAGGCAATTGGGCCGCCTCGCAGCTGCTCAAGACGCTCGAACCCTGCCTGACTCAGTGGCACACGTTGACTGGCGAGTACGGACTGACTCAACAGGTCGACCCACACATACTCGGCGCTTCCCCGCACACTGGCGTATAGTCGCGCTCCAGAATCCGAAACATCAAAGCGTTTTGGCTCCGAACCAACCCCGATCCGGCCCGTCCGAGTCAGCGCAGTCGCGTCATAGGTTGCTATGGAATTTCCATCTCGACCATTCGCACCCGCCAACGCAACCACAATCTCATCGGTAGAAGGCACATAGACTGCATCGTTAATGGCACATGGCAGCACATCGAATGCGTCTCCACTGGCAAAGTCTGCGACCTGTTGTCGCATACAGAGTCGGTCGCCAGAATCAGGAATATCCGTCTTTCTAATGAGGTGAAACTCGCGATCTGAAGCCAAAATTAAAGACTGCGAGTCGTAGTCCACAATCGAATGCGGCGTACCTACGAGATCAATACGTGTGCCCGACAGATAGGAATAAGTAGATGACTCATACGTCTCGAGAATCGTATTGAAAAAGTATGTTCGATCATTGCCTGCATCGGAAGTCACCAAGGTGCGACTCTGATCGACGAACGGCGCGTCGTTCTTTCGCCCAGATTCAAAAAATGGTTCAAACCGACCGATAGGTTTGCCGGTATCCCCGCGCACCTCCGCGCCGTCCAATCCGATCGCCGAGTCTTCGGTAACGTGGAAGGCGCCCCTCAGGTCTGCAACACTTTCAATGGTTGATTGAACAATCAAACCATCGACGGCGACCTCGATCGCAGCAAACGCCCTGCCCAAGGTTCCTTCGCTTGCAATAGCGCGCGTGCCATCAGCTCCCAGGAATTCAACCAAAGGAAATTCCTCCCGAACACCCCCGAGCTGTCGCGGCTGAAACTGGCCGCCGCTGTAGAGTACGGTTTCACGATAGCCGTCATTCGGGATCCCAGGCACCGCAGGACGCCAAAGCGCGATGATGAAGTCATCGGGATTCACTGGAGACACACTGATCTTTCGACCTGCACGCGATTCCAATTGACTGTCCTCCTGCGGCAAGTCGATCGTCTCGATAATTTCAAAGCTGGCCAAATCGACTTTTTGCACTATCGGTTCAGATCGAAAGGCAACGTAGGCTATTGAGCCGTCGCGCGCCGCGGCGAACGATATCGGCTCGGCATCGAACACACGAGATCTTACGATTTCGCCGGAGACCGGGTTAATCTCCACTATCCGATCTGGCAATCCCCCTACAGCAGACGCGGACAAAGCCAACACCAGATCGGTATTGGGTCGTTTGATCATCGCGACTGTGGCTATCTCAGCCACAGAGGTAGGAATAGTCTGGAGCGCATCCACCGGATTGAGTTGCTCAGGAAAACTCTCCCGGAAGAATGACTGAAACCAGTAAGTGCTGAAGTATGAGCTGCGCTCTAGCCTGCCAACCTCCGAGTACGATTGACCGTCATCGTCAGAAACACTGATCAGGACTTGCTCGCCAAGAATTTCCGCTCTGGCGCGAGTCCCTTGTGCCCCAAAACAATCAATCTCGCCACGTCGTCCGCCCTGCTGGACGGTACCGAGCGCACTGACAACACCGCAGGTGTAAGTGCCGTCGACAAACACATCTGCGACGTTCGCCCTGACCGATAACATCACGTCGTCGGCGGTAACGGAAAACACGCGTCCGGTTTCGTACTCAAGGACATCTCGCCTGAACTCGAAATCTGAAACCCGGAAGTCATCCAGTCGAACGACCGCGTCTAGTGGACTACTCCGCGCGACGATTGAGTCTCCGTTCGCCCCGGCAAAATAGGCGAACTCCCAGGTTTCCGCATCACGGGTGTAACTACCCTGAAACTGGATTTCTCCAAGTGGGTTGGTCTCAAAACCGTTGAGTTCGATTTGGACACTGCCACTGAAGGGTGCGTCGAAGTAAACAGCACGACAACTGGTGTACTCAATGCGAATTGTGTCACCAGCCGACACCCGGCCGTCACCGTTATCGGTAACACTCAGATCGATATTGCCGCCGGGACTGCAAGGCCCATTAAGCGCCAGCACATTGTCGCGATTCAGTCTGTCGATCAACTGGGCCGCCGCGTGTGACTCGCGCAGCAACGTGTCCATTGCATTCGTTACAGGTCTTAGAGCTCTTGGTGAGTTTTCCGCGGTGAACACCAGCGGTGTTATGGGGTCCGGTGACACTGGCGGCGGTGGAGGTGCTGGCGGTGGTGGCGGTGGAGGTGCTGGCGGTGGCCCTGCCACCGGCGGTATTGGTGCACCACCACCGCCACCGCCACCGCAGGCACAAAGCAGCAATGCGAAATAGCCAATACACCCAATTTGCGATATCGCCCTAAAACGCATGTCCCGCTATCCCCAAATTCTGCTTGGTTAGAATACTGGATTGGCGTGCGCCAGGCGACGGAGTTCGGTCAAGGTATCGCCGCCGCCATCAAGGCATCCACGAAGCGAGTACGCCAAGCAGTGATGTCGTTCTTGCGCAGCACATCCAGCAATCTGCTATGTCGCTCACGCCGCTCCTCCAGGGTCATGTTCAATGCGAGCGCAATGCCGTCCGCCACATTGTCTCTGTCGTGAGGGTTCACGATGACCGCATCCTGCAACTCAGCGGCTGCACCTGCGAGACTCGACAACACCAATACGCTCGGATCGTCGGGATCCTGCGCTGCAATGAACTCTTTGGCGACCAGATTCATACCGTCACGTACCGGCGTAACCAGTCCAACGGCGGCGCTTCGGAAAAAGCCCATGAGCGGCTGCCGCGCGACACCTTTGTTGAGATAGCGAATAGGCACCCAGTTGCTGGTCGCAAATCGACCGTTGATTCGACCGGAGGCTTGCTCCAGTGATTCACGTATTTCCTCATAGGCACGCACGCCGGCACGCGTCGGAGGGGCGATCTGCATTAACGTGACTTGGGTTTGGCTGTTCGGGTAGCGCTCAAGAAGCCGTTCGTAGGCCAGCAATCGTTGCATCAGTCCTTTGCTGTAGTCCAACCGATCGACACCGATCAGCAGTTGTCGCCCTGCAAGGCTTGCCTGCATCTCCTTCACTTCATCGGTATCCGCTGCCACTGCCGCCATTGCCGCAATCTCATCGACGTCGATCCCAATCGGAAAGACATCGGCGACGAGACGTCCCGTTCCAGCACGAATGACCGACTTCTCATCGATCTCTGCCCCAACGATCGGTTCACGAATACAACTTTTGAATGCCGCCAGATCACCCGGCGTATGAAACCCGAGCACATCGTAAGCGCACAATGAGCGAAGCAGATACTCGTGTCCGGGTGCAGCCCGCAAGGCTTCGAACGCGGGAAACGGGACGTGCAGAAAGAACCCGATACGGTTCTTCACGCCCGCCGCGCGTAACTCGGCGGCCAACGGGATCAAGTGGTAGTCATGTACCCATATCAGGTCATCGGGCTCGAGCAACGGTGCCAGCTTGCGTGCAAACAACGAGTTCACTCTGAGATAGCCATCAAAGTCCTCGGAGTTGTAACGCAGAAAATCCAACAGGTAATGGCAAACCGGCCACAGCACCTTGTTGCTGTAGCCGTTGTAATAGCGCTCATAGTCAACGGCAGGTAAAGGAATCGTTGCGTAGTCGACGTTTCCGATACGCTCCACTGTCGGGTTCGACGCATCAGTATGGGTCAGCTCACCGTTCCAACCAAACCAGACGCCACCGTGCTCTTTCAGTGCCGCCAAGACGCCGACTGCGAGCCCGCCCGCCGCGGGCTTATTCGCCTCCGGGACGGCAACCCGGTTAGAGACGATCACGAGCCGGCCTTTAGGTGACGAACTCAAATCGCCTCCTCCCACGGCTTGCTCAATCGGACGGCGGCATTGATGATGCCCGCCATACTGTAGGTCTGGGGGAAATTCCCCCACAGCTCTCCCGTGTTGGGCTCGATATCCTCCGACAACATGCCGAGCGGGTTTCTCAGCGACAGCATGTTCTCGAACATCTCGCGAGCCTCATCGCGCCGACCTATCCGCGCAAGCGCATCGATGTACCAGAATGTACAAATGTTGAACGCATTCTCCGGCGCACCGAAATCATCCGGAGCATCGTAGCGGAACATGTGTTGTCCGCGCTTCAGGCGCTCACCAAGACGTTCAACTGTGCTGACAAACCGCGGATCATCTGCGGGCAGAAAACCCAATTCACCAATAGTCAGCAAACTGGCATCCAACTCCGGCCGGCCGAACGATTCTGTGAACGCCTGTTGATCGGCATCCCATGCCGCCTCCAGCCAATGCGCTTTGATGTCCGAAGCTGCTCGCTTCCAATAGTCCTGTCGAGACGACTTGCCCATTTGTGCCGCAATGCGCCCAAGGCGATCGCACGCCGCCCAACACATCATGCTGGAGAACGAATGCACTCGCTTGCGCCCGCGGTACTCCCAAAGACCGGCATCCGGCGCATTGAAGAACCGCTTCGCGTGCTCGCCGAGCATTTCAAGTCTTTCGAATTCAATGGCCGCGCCCTCGTGTACCAGGCGCTTATCAAAAAACAACTGTGTCGCCGACAGTACGACCGCACCATAAACGTCATGCTGGATCTGTTCGTAGGCTTGATTGCCGCGCCGCACAGGCCCCATGCCCCGATAGCCAGCCAGAGTTTCTACAATACGCTCATCGGTTAACGAACGGCCACTGATACCGTACAGCGGTTTGAGCGGTGCGTCCTCGGCTTCTGCGACGATGTTCATCATATAGCCGATATAGCGCTCCATCGTCTTGGTAGCACCGAGCCGATTAAGCGCCTGTACCACGAAGTAACTGTCTCTTAGCCAGCAGTAGCGATAGTCCCAGTTGCGTCCGCTGTCGGCGGCTTCCGGCACCGACGTCGTCAATGCCGCGACTACCGCACCGGTGTCCTCAAAGGTGCACAGCTTGAGTGTGATCGCCGCTCGGATGACTGCTTCCTGCCACTCAAAGGGAATCGATAGGGTTCGTGTGTAGCGCTGCCAGTACTGGCGCGTCGCTCTGTAGTGCTGGTAGAAGCAGTCGCCGCAGGATTCACGGACGCTCTCATTGGGTCCAAGGATTAGGTAGAACTCACGATCGACGATGAAGGCATTCTCATCGACGATATGTGTCAGAGACACATTGGTCGTCAAACGCATATCGACGTCGCTGCATCGATACTCGATGTGATTGCTGCCCATAGTGAATGGCGCTTGCTCCGCGCCGTAGTTGATCGCGGGTCGCAAGCGAATGCGAATTCTGGGGCTCCCGTGGATTGCTCGCACCCTGCGCAACAGCATTACCGGCGCGAAAATCCTGCCGAGATGCTCGTAGCGTGGTGCGACGTCGGTAATCTGAACACTGCCACCGTGCGCATCCGTCAGAGTGGTTGTGAGGATCGCCGTGTTTTGCACGTAGACCTGCTCGCTGCTCACCTGATCGATCAACTCGATATCGAATACGCCGGGCAGATCACTTTCGTCTTCGCGTCGCAACAGTCGACAGAACGCGGGATCCGAATCAAATTGCGGGAGACAACCCCAGACTACCGTAGCGTCTGTGTCGATCAGCGCCGAGATTTGGCAGTTGCCAATTAATCCAATATTAAGGTCCGGCATATTGCTCCCTTATTGATCCAAACAAGCACGCTGCAGCCAATCACGTACAGCTTGAACATCCGGCAGTGCAAACTCGGCGCCTGTCGCTGCTCTGTCACCCACCAGAACGGCGACACCATGATGGGTGCGCACCGCATTAAACCCGTCCTCATCGGTGACGTCGTCGCCAACAAATACCGGGCGACGACCCTCGAACGGCTGGCGATGCAAGAACTGTCCGATCGCGACACCCTTATCGTGCATAACCGGCGCAATCTCGAACACCATCTTCCCCGCGATCAATCGATAGTCGGGCTCGAGCGTCTGCACAACGGATTCAACTTGCTCGCGGCAGGCCGCTTCCATATCGGGATTGAGTCGGTAGTGCAGAGCCGCACCTGACGGCTTCGACTCGAGGAGCAAGCCCTGATGCGATTGTACGAACGCTTGCAGTGTGTCGAGCGCACTCGGAGGCAATGAGTTGGATGGCGCCATTGGCTCGCTATCACTGCTAAGGCGCAATTCGGCGCCGTGTGAACCTGCGGCAGGTAGCCTCAGTGGTGCGAACACGCGATCGAGGCTCTCAAGATTACGACCACTGACCAATGCGAGTGCACCGCCCACTCGATTACTTAGCGTCGCGAGCACCGCCCGCAATTCCTCTGGCGCGACCACTGCCGCAGGGTCGTCGATGATCGGCATGAGCGTCCCGTCAACATCGAGAAAGACGGCGTCTTCGGATTGAATAGGAGGTGGATAAGCTAGCACGCGTTCTCAAAAACCGGGGATGCTCAACAATCAGACAGCCTAGGCCTCGAGTACATCCGGCAGGGTACGACAGAAGCGCGAGACGTCTTCGAGTTTCCCCATCGAGACACGACTCCAGGTCGTGTAGTCCATGTAAGTGCCCCGAATCTTGATGCCCTGATCCCCGAATCGCTGCTGGATCAGATTCGCATCCTGACCGCTGTTGAAGTAGACGAAATTCCCCTGAGACGGCAGCGCGGGCACACCCAGTTTCGCGAGTGTGTCCAGAACCATCTCTCTTGCTTCGACGATCATGGTCTTTGAGCGTCTGATAAAGGTCTGGTCATCATGACATCCCAAGGCTGCAGCGATACCAACGCCAGACATCCAGGTCATTCGGGCTCGACGGATTTCCTCGGCAGCTTGCGACGAAGAGATGGTATAGCCAACGCGAATCCCAGCCATGCCATACAGTTTGGAGAACGTACGAGACACGATCACATCGTGACCTGCTCGAACCAGATCGACACAACTGTGGCGCTCCGGTTGATCCGTCAACTCCATATAGGCCTCATCCACAACGACAGTCACACGCGACGACATTCGCCTTACCGAGGCTTTAAGCGTATCGGTATCGCTCAACAGGCCCGTCGGATTGTTGGGATTACAGATTTGCACAAGCGCTATTTCGTCATCGATCATCGATTCAAGCGCAGCAAAGTCGGTACCGAGGTCGGCCGCCATTGGCGCGCGCACCACGTCTGCAAGGTCCAGACGTTTTGCGTACATCACGGTTGCGTCGAAAAACAGGCGCGGTGTAAGAATCTTCCCTTGTTGGCCATAGCGAATCGCGATCGCGTTCAGCGCCTCTGCAGAGCCGGTCGATAGCGTGATTTGCTCTGGAAGAACTCCGTGTTGTTCGGCCAGAACACGGACCAGTGAATCACCGATTCGGCCAGAATAGTAAGCACCCTTCCGGGTCGCGTAATCCATCATGCGGATAGCGGAAGGCGCAGGGCCATAAGGGTTCTCATTACTGTGCAACCGAGCCACACCCGGTTCCGGCCCAATCAGGTCAGCACCACCGGGTAGTGTCGGAAACGCGCCAATAGCCTCGGCCTGCGCGCGACTTCCTGAGGTGTGTGTTGCGCAACCGGCAGCCAGCGCCGATGCCCCTGCCGCAGCCAAAAAGCGCCGTCGGGAGGTTCTAGTCATTCAAAACTCCTTGCAAACCGCGCCCCCCGCGACATTGTGACCGGTGACACACGCAGGCACAAATGACAGGCTCCATCGTTTCATCTGAAAGAAAAACCGACTTGGCACATATGCACTCTGTGCGAAGGTTTGTCTCTAACATGCGACAAAGCCGGTTTCGTTCATTGTGCGTTCAGACTGGCCTGTCTACCATCCGCCCGGCTAGGGCGGTGCGCTTGACGCGCCAATAATTCAATCGTTTAGGAAGGAATGATTTCGATGAACACAATCTTACGCGCTGCAACCGCGATTGCGGGTGCGTTGACACTGAGTAAACCGGCATTGGCAACCGATGTCAGCTACGATTTTCTTGAAGTGCGCTTTGTCGATACCGAGATTGAGAATATCGACGGTGACGGATTTGCACTCGGTGGCAGCTACAACTTCCATGACAACTGGCTCGTCACAGGTAGCTACACCTCGCAGGATTTTGACTTCGATCTCGATCTCACCGCGTTCGAGGTTGGCGTCGGCTATGTTTGGGCATTGGATCCAAAATACGACCTGTTCGCCACCGGTAGCTACGTGGACATAGAAGTCGATGGCACAGGCGGCAGCGCAAGCGATGACGGGTTCCGCTTCATTGGCGGTATTCGCAGTCGCCTGAACGACAAGATCGAAGTTCGCGCGGCACTGAATTACCTCGATATCGACGACAGCGACACTTTTGTGGAGCTCGCTGGTGACTACTACTTCACCGATCAGTTCGCCTTTGGAATCACTATCGACGTCGGTGGTGACGCCGATGAACTCACCCTTGGCGGGCGCTACTTCTTTGGCAACCGCCGCGTACGCTGACACGGAATCGGTTACCCTCGGGACCATCGTGTCTCGAGGGTACATCCAGTGGCACCGCTAACGGAGTTCGAAAAGGCCTGGCTAAAGCGCCGAACCGAGGAGCTGATGCGCGAGGACCTTTACTACGCCGCTGCACGCATGATTGCGATGCAGGAACTGGAACGCCGGCGCGATCAGGTGTCTCGCAAGTAGCCGTGCTAAGCTCCTGCCCGGTCGAAATCACGCCCGAGCGCCTCTCATGTCCAAACTCGATCAACTGAGGTCCATGACCGTCGTCGTCGCCGACACCGGCGACATTAATGCCATCGAGCAATACCGTCCGCAGGATGCCACCACAAACCCATCGCTGCTGCTGAAGACCGCTGAGGACGCGACTTATGGCGCGTTACTGGACGAGTCCATCGCCGCTGCGGATCCGAATCAATCGGAGTCCGACAGGATTGTGGAGATCGCCGATGGCTTCGCGATCCTTGTCGGGCGCGAAATTCTGAAACTGATACCCGGCGTGGTGTCGACGGAAGTCGACGCGCGTCTATCCTTCGATACGCAAGCGACCATCGCGAAAGCGCACCAACTGATCCAACGCTACGCCGACGCCGACATCGATAAGGATCGAATTCTGATCAAGATCGCATCTACTTGGGAAGGTATTCAGGCGGCCGGCGAGTTGGAACGCGAGGGCATCCATTGCAACCTGACACTGCTGTTTGCTGACGTGCAAGCGCTTGCTGCTGCGCGCGTCAACGCGTTCCTCATCTCCCCGTTCGTCGGACGAATCCTGGATTGGCACAAGGCAGCATCCCCGGATGTGGTGTTTACCGCAGAGAACGACCCCGGAGTGGCGTCAGTGCGTAGCATCTACACGATGTACAAGGCTCAGGGATTCGACACGGTAGTGATGGGCGCGAGTTTCCGGAACGCGGGTCAAATCGAAGCGCTTGCCGGATGTGATCGCTTGACTATCAGCCCGGGATTGCTCGACGAGCTCAACAACGATTCCGATGAGCTCACCCGCAAGCTCAGTCCCGACCAAATATCGGACGCACCTGACTGCGACTACCGCGATGAGGCAGACTTCCGTCTCCAACTGAACCAAAACGCTATGGCGACGGAAAAGTTGGCGCAGGGTATCCGGGCGTTCTGTGCGGACCAAATCAAACTGGAGGCGCTGATCGCTGAGCGCATCCGGTCCTGACAGGTGGACGAAACCAAGGACTCACGCTACCAAGGAGCTGGCTGATGAAACGATACCTACTCGCACTGTGTGTACTACTGATGAGCGCAAATGCCATGGCTGAATGTGATGCACCCCTTCTGGATCAGACTTTTCGCGCGTTGAATGACGACACGGAAATCAACCTCTGCGACACCTACAAGGACAAGGTGCTGCTGGTGGTTAACACAGCGAGCCGTTGTGGTAACACCCCACAGTACGAAGGTCTTGAGAAACTCTACCGCGAGTATGGAGAGGACGGCCTCGTTGTACTCGGCTTCCCGTCGAATGACTTTGGCGGTCAGGAACCCGACAGCGAAGACAAGGTCCAGGAGTTTTGTCGACTCACCTACGGCGTGCAGTTCCCGATGTTCGAGAAGATCTCAGTCAAGGGCAGCGATGCGCACCCGTTTTATCAGAAGCTCGCAAAGCTCGCGGGTAATGCTCCGGGTTGGAACTTCCACAAGTTCCTGATCGGACGTGACGGTGAACTCATCACCGACTTCTCTGCGGGCACGCGACCATACGACGCAAAAATCGTCAAGTCGATTGAAACCGCTCTCGCGACCGAGGCCAGCTAACGCTGACCCTTGGCAATCACCGCTGCAACGGCGTCGAGATCCGACTGGGTGTCGACGCCGGGCGGCGGTACCTCCACCGCCTGGGCAACGGCAATCGTCTGCCCGATCCAAAGCGCACGCAGCTGCTCCAGAGACTCGGTTCGCTCAAGATCACACGGCGGCTCCTGAACCAACGTCATCAGACTATCGGCGCGATACGCGTAAATCCCCAAATGCCGCAGTACAGGCACGGTAGTCTTGTTTCTCGGAAAGGGAATCAACGAGCGCGAAAAATACAGCGCACGCCCTGCTTGATCACAAACCACCTTGACACAATCGGGGCGCGCTTGATCCGCATCGTCGATGATTGGAGTGGCAAGCGTCGCTAGCTGAGCACCGGGCGTCTCAACAAGGCAAGCGGCTACTTGCCGGATTGCAGCAGGCGGCATCAACGGCTCATCTCCCTGCACGTTGACGATGCAAGTCTCACCACTCCAACCCTTTGCGCCAGCAACCTCGGCGATTCGGTCAGTCCCTGACTGATGCTCCTCGCGGGTCAACATAGCCTCCGCTCCGAATGCTCTGGCGGCATCAACGATTTCCTGGCTGTCGGTAGCAAGGGTCACCGATGCTGCATCCGCCTCACGGCAACGCTCCCAAACATGCTGAATCATCGGTTTGCCAGCAATGTTGAGGAGCGGCTTACCGGGCAGTCGTGTTGAAGCCATGCGCGCGGGAATGACGATATGAAATAGCGGTGTGGTCATTGTGCTGTCACGAATCTATGAGCGATAAGATGTTACCAAGAAGCTTCTCGCGATCTTTGTCACTCATCACGACAGACGCCGGTACGATCCAGTGACGCTCACCGAGCTCGGTGTATTTGACGGCGTCTTTCTCGGTCATGAGCAGCGGCAGCGTGTCGTCCGGATTCAAGCCCGATGCACTGACCCGCTCATGGTCAGCTGCGGCGACCGGGATCACGCGAATCCCCTTTTCCTCCAGAGCTGTAAAGAACCGCTGTGGATGCGCGATGCCTGCCAGCGCGTGCACCGACTGACCTGAAAAACGATCCAATGCGACTGTAGTTGAATTCTGGGCGTTAATTGCTGTCTCCAATGACAACCGATAGGACAGCCCATCAGGTTCGTAAGGCACTTTGCCGGCAGTCACGATGAGATCCACCGAGTCCAATCGACCTACTGGCTCGCGCAGCGGTCCGGCTGGCAAACAATGCGCGTTGCCATGCTGACGATCAGCATCGATCACGACAATTTCAAGGTCTCTACCAAGCGCGTAGTGTTGGAGGCCATCATCAGAAATGATGATTTGCGCGCCAGCATCCGCAGCAGCGCGAGCGGCTGCGAGCCGGTCTCTACACACCACAACGGGTACACCGGTCGCTTGTGCCAACATGAGCGCTTCGTCACCCGCGATATTGGCTGGCGTCTCAGGGGTAACGCTCAAAGGGTGTTGCGGTTCCTCCCCGCCGTAGCCACGCGACACAATCGCTGGCTTCACGCCTCGAGCAGCGAGCGCGCTAGCGATCCAGCCAACGAGCGGTGTCTTACCACCGCCTCCAACCGCGATGTTGCCGACCACAACCACGGGGACATCGACCTGGCCAGCACGCAAGAGCCTGACGGAATACAACCCTCGTCGCACCGCAGCCACCGTGCGAAACAGGGCCTCCAGAGGCCACAGCAGCCAGCCTCCACTGCCATTCTCGTACCAAACCGAATATAGCCACCGAGACAGAGGCTTCACCTTGACTCGTCGCTGAACTGCATCCGGTGCAGCGCGGCATAGTGGCCGTCAGCTGCGAGCAACTCGCTGTGCGTACCGACCTCCACCAATTTCCCCTCATCGAGCACGATAATCTGGTCTGCACGCTCAACGGTCGAGAGACGGTGAGCGATGACCAGTGTTGTTCTCGACTGCATCAAGCGCTCAAGTGCGCCCTGGATATGGCGTTCGGACTCGGTATCGAGCGCAGAAGTTGCCTCATCAAGAATCAAAATGGGGGCGTTCTTGAGCAGGGCACGAGCAATTGCAATGCGCTGGCGTTGACCACCCGACAGCAGCACGCCGCGGTCTCCAACCACTGTCTGCAAACCGTCGGGAAGATCGTCGATGAACTCACTAACGTAAGCGGCTTCGGCAGCGTCATTAATCGCCGCCTCTGACACATCGCCCAAAGCGCCGTAAGCGAGGTTGTTCTCAATCGTGTCGTTAAACAGCACGATGTCCTGGCTGACCAGCGCAATCTGCGCGCGTATCGTATCCAGCGAGTACTCATTAATCGATTTGCCATCGATTCGAATCTCACCATCGGAGTGTGAATAGAAACGCGGCAACAAACTGACCAACGTCGACTTTCCACTACCCGAGCGTCCCACAATCGCAAGTGTCGTGCCGGCCTTGACCTTGATACTGACGTCTTGCAGAACCGGCACGCTGTCGTTCGAGTACGAGAAACTCACCCGATCGAATTCGACATTGCCATCCACGCGATCAGTGACGTAGTCGCCCGCGTCCGACTCCGGCGCTGAGTCAAGAATTTCAAAGACGCTCTGTGCAGCCACAATGCCCTTCTGAATAGCCGCATTGATGTTGGTGAGTCTGCGCAAGGGATCGAGCAACAGAATCATTGCCGTCATAAACGCGACAAAAGACCCCGGCGTCAGCTTGTCTTCAGCGGCGAGTTCACTTGCGATCCAGATCACGGCGCCCACAGCCACGGCGAACAAGATTTGCGTAACCGCCAATCCGAGTGCCTTGGTCGTGATCAGTTTCATGTACTGCACACGGTTGCGCTCGTTGGCCTGACCAAACCGGTCGCTTTCGTAGGCCTGCCCGCCAAACACTTTGACCACCCGGTGGCCCTGCACAACCTCTTCGGTAACCTGCGTCACTTCCCCGACCGAATCCTGAATTCGCCCCGAGTAGCGGCGGAAAGTGCGAGCGAGGATACGCACTATCGCAGCCAATGCGGGCACAACGACGACGACCAGCAAGGTGAGTTGTGCGCTGGTGTAGAGCATCACACCGAACAGCGACAACAATTTCATCGTGTCGCGAACCGCGATGGTCACCACATTGGTAGCCGACTCTGCGATTTGTTCAATGTTGTAGGTCATCAGCGAAAGCAAGGGACCCGATGAGCGCACGTCGAAGAACGACGATGGCAACTGCAAGTACTGAGAGAAGACCTGTTCACGCAGTCGCGAAATCACATGCCTGCCGATCGACCCTAACCCGTATTCGGAAAGGAACCCGGCAACGCCACGGGCGATAAAGACCACAAGAAATGCGATGGGCACCCATTTCGCGATCCCTTCCCCACCGATCAACGCCTCGTCAGTCAACGGTTTCATCAACAGCGAAAGACTGGCCTCCACCGCTGCCGTCATTGCCATTCCAACGCCGGCCAGGATGAAGAGTGGCCAGTGCCGCGCTGAGTAGCCCAGCAATCGTCCATAAACCGAACGCAGATTTTGCGGACTGGACTGGGGGTTAGTCATCCGGCGAATTGACAGTCGCGAGATTGACTGCCGAGAACCCTAATGCAGCGGTCACATCCATCGCCCGAATTACCGCCTGGTGACGGGCATCCGCATCGGCGATTATCGTCACCGGCATGCGTGTGTTGCCTTGAACAGTTTCCTCAATCGCCCGACGCAATGTCTCCGGTGCACCGTTGACCAATTCCCGATTGTTCACAAAGAACTGCCCTTCCGCCGTGATCGTGATCTCGAGCACTTCTCTATCGACAGGCACTTCGACGGGGTCGCTACTGGCCTCCGGCAGCTGGATGCTCACTGAAGACTCGCGTTGAAAACTGGTGGTGACCATAAAGAACACGAGCAATAGAAACACGACGTCGATGAGCGAGGTCAGGTTGACCTCAGGCTTTTCACGCTGGCGCGTCGAGAGCTTCACCCCTTCGTCTCCTGGCGCCTGCCGATCGCCTCAATCAACTTCAGCGCCTCTTTCTCCATCTGGACAACCAGCGCATCGACCTTATTGCGAACGTAACGGAAACCGACCAACGAAGGGATCGCTACCGTCAGCCCCGCTGCCGTGGTGATCAAGGCCTGCGAGATCCCCCCGGCCAGCACCGCCGGATTGCCGACACCAGCCGCCGTGATCTCGGTGAACACCTCAACCATACCGACCACGGTGCCCAGTAATCCCAACAATGGTGAAACAGCAGCGATCGTCCCCAGCGTATCGATATAGCGCTCGAGCTCGTGGACAACGTGCCGCCCCGTGTCCTCGATGCTCTCTTTCATAGCGCTGCGATCGCGGTCGCGATTGGACAGCCCGGCTGCGAGAATCTGACCGAGCGGCGATCCCTGGTGTAGTGACTGCAAGTGCTGGAGCGTCAGTTCATCGTTCTTGACCCAGGCCCAAACCTGCGAGGTCAGGTCCTTGGGAATCACGCGCTGTTGCTGTAGCGTCCAGTAACGCTCGATGATGATGCCGGTCGATATGATTGCGCACAGAATGATGGGCGCCATCATCCATCCGCCAGCTTGTACGATTTCGACCATTTCCCGTCCGGGGTAACAAGAAGCGCAAAGTCTACCGTGCCGACCGGCGAGCTACCACAATAGGACGTCTTCAATCTGCAAGCGTTTGCTGAGGCGATTCACACATCCGAGCCATCAAACTGCCCGATCTGGCGGTTTCTCGCAGCTGTGTTCCCGCGGCAGACCAGTTCTCCACTACCACGGGATGTGGCATCTGCCAGCCTTTTCGGTGCGCGTTCGATACCCAACCCTCCAACGGCTGCGTCGCGGCGACAAAGGCCCTGCTGGAAGACGTTCGACTGCCGTGATGCGGCACGATGACAAGATCGCTCTGTAACCCATAGAGCCTGATGACTTCGCGCTCCGCTCTCGCTTCGATATCGCCGGGCAGCAGGACGCGAGCCCCAGCGCGGGTCTCGATTAGCAAAACACAGGATCGATCATTGTCGTTGTCGAGAAAAAGACCCTGAACCGGCCACAGCACCGAGAACACTGTGCCGAAGCGTTGCCAGCGCTGGCCTGCCGTGCAAGGCCAGGTGTCCGTGCCAAGCCAGTGTTCAACGGGAATACCTTCTTGCAGCGACCAAAACCCACCAATGTGATCCATGTCACCGTGGCTCACGGTTGCCATTCTGACGGCGGAGACGCCTTCGGTTCGGAGGAAAGGCAGAAGGTGACGTTCGCCAGCATCTCCACCACGCCACCGCGGCCCCGCGTCGTAGACCAAGGCGTCCGGACCCGCGCGAACGGTCATAGCAAGGCCATGGCCTACGGAGTGGGCATGAACCATCACACAACCTGGTTCCGGCGGCGCCGGTCGGGCGATCACAAGCAGCCCGAGTGCCGTCAAAGCGACCCACCTCCCCGGCATAGCGCTGACGGAAGTCCACAACGTCGCTGCCACAATCGTGATCGCAAGACCCATCGGCAGTGTCGCAACGTCGCTAGCGGTGAACGGTGCTGCACTCGCACGCGTGGCGATATACAAGGCCGGCTCCAAAACAGCCGACACGAGCGGCCACAGGAAACTCGCGAGTTCGGGGTATACCAAGGCACTGAGCGCACAAAAAAGCATCGCTGGCACGACCATGAACCCAAACCAAGGGATCAGCACGAGATTCATCGGCAGCGAACTCCAGCTGAATACCCCGAATGCAACGCCGGTCGCCACACCAAGCACCAGGGAAAGGCAACACTGCGCCAACAGCATCTGACCCCAGCGACTGACCGCGCAATAACGGCTGCGAATCACTAACTGCAGCAATGACAACAGCGACACTGCGCCGAAGGACATCAAGAAACTGGCACTCGGAAACTGATTTGGGTCGATACAAAGCAGGAACACTGCAGCGAGTGACACCAGCCTGGCGAGATCCACACGCGTGCGCTGCCAGTGCGACAATGCGAGCAACACAGTTGCGAGCACTGCTCTCTGGGCGGGTAGTCCGAAACCGGACAATAAGGCGTAGAGCATCGCGCTCAGTAAGGCTCCGATCCATCCGAAGTCCTGACTTACGCTCGCCAGTGGTGCCGCACACCAACGCGCAACCACGAACCCGAAACTTGCAGCTAGCCCAATGTGCAATCCTGAGATCGCCATGAGGTGCGAGAGACCTGTGCGCTGGAAGTCACGGGCCAAAGACGCTGACAGCTCGTTCCGCTCGCCGAGTGTCAATGCCAGCAGTACCGCCCGTGGATTTCCGGGAGGCAAGGCACCGTGCAGTGAATGACGCACCTTGCCTCGCCAGGACGACACGAATCGGGTGAATGTTCCGCACTCAACCAGCTCGGCGCGACCACGTACACGCGCCTCGGCCCCAATTCCCCAGACATGGTCGCTCAATTCGCGCAGCAGCGAGCGCTGCCGCGCAACGGGCGAGACCTCCAACATGACATGCCAACACTGGCCGCTCGATAGCGTGGGTGGATTGAACCAGCGTACCCGAAGGCGTTTCGGGAGTTCCCGATCGTGAGTCGCAGCGACGAAGCCGGTCGAACCTCCAGTCAGGCGCGGCGTTTGCAATAATCGAATGGTCGCTGCCGAAATGACGTGGGAGTCGTCTGACCACTGCTGAAGCTCTAGTACTTGTCTGGCCTGACCGCTTAGACATACCCCAACGCCTACAAGCAGAACCAAATACCGGCGCGCTCCTTTCCTGCGATGCGTCGCAAGAACCACAGCGAGTATTGTTGCGGTGACCGAAGTGGGCAATATGCCCTGGTCCCAGGCAATGGCAGCCACGAGCGCAACCGTTGCCACCACCATCCGTTGCGCCTCCAGGCATTCATCCCAGATACGATTGTCGGTGGCATTTCGCGCGAATGTTGATATCAAACATCGCGAAAGCGCGGAGTTTTTCTGGTGCGACTACCTGAGGGTTCGCAACGCGCCCATATCCAGAGTGAGTTCCCGATCCATCCGAGCCGCGATTTCTCGATCGTGCGTGACGATCACAAGGCTGGTGGAAAACTCACGATTCAACTCCAGCATCAGGTCCAAGACTTGCTGGCCCGTCGCGTGGTCCAGATTACCGGTCGGTTCGTCCGCAAGAATCAAAGCCGGCCGCGTAATCAGCGCCCGTGCGACGGCTGCCCGCTGACGCTCACCACCCGACAACTCAGAAGGCCGGTGTGTCAGACGCTCACCCAGGCCAACGCGCGCCAGCAAATCCGCCGCCGTAGTCAGCGCCTTGTCACGCGATTCGCGACGGATGAGCAATGGCATCGCCACATTCTCCGCGGCGGAGAACTCGGGTAACAAATGATGGAACTGGTAGACGAATCCAATCTGTCGATTGCGCACATCGCCGCGTTGCTTGTCATTGAGCTTCGCCAGATCCTCACCGCCGATACTGATGCTGCCGCCGTCCGGCGCATCCAGGCCACCGAGCACTTGTAGCAATGTGGTTTTTCCGGAGCCCGACGCACCGACAATGGCAACTCTTTCACCGGCCTGGATATCCAGATCAACGCCTTTCAGCACCTCGAGGCGATTCGCGCCCTCATTGAAACCACGTGTTACACCGCGGCACGACAAGACCGCTTGGCCAGACGATTGATCAGTCAAAACGAAGCTCCTCTGCAGGATTGGTTCTCGCACCACGCCACGCGGGGAACAGGGTTGCGGCGAACACCAGCACTAATGAAACAGCCACCACGAGCAGCACATCTGCACCGCGCAACTCACTCGGCAGATCGCTGATGAAATACACATCCTCCGCCAGCAGGGTGATATCGAACAGCGACTCAACGCCGGCAACGATCCGCTCGAGGTTGAGACTGACGAGCGTTCCCAGTGCAACACCAATCCCTGCGCCAAGGACACCGATCACACTGCCCTGGTTGACGAATACCGAAAGTATGCTGCGGCGCGATGCACCGAGTGTACGCAGGATGGCGATATCTGAACGCTTGTTGCGCACCACCATCACGAGCGTTGAGACAATATTGAATGCAGCGACGGCAACAACCAACGAGAGAATGACGAAGAGGATCGACTTGGTCACCTGGATCGAGCGAAAAAACGCACGGTGGCGTCGCGTCCAGTCGCTGATCAACACCCCGCCGCCCTGAGCGATGGCGACCTCGCGCGCGATCGCGGGCGCATCGAACATGTCGGTAACCGAAAGTCGCAGGCCGGTGACCTGATCGCGTAACCGCAGCAGGCGACGAGCATCCTCCATATGCACGAACGCGAATCGTCGATCGAACTCAAACATGCCCGCTCGGAAAACGCCGGAGACTGTAAAGCGCTTCATTCGCGGCATGATTCCGGCAGGTGTCACAGTCCCTGTGGGCACCATCAACAGAACAGAGTCGCCCACATCGACCTCCAGCGCTTGTGCAAGCGCATCGCCCAGCACGATGTTGTAACCGCGCGAGGCGAGCTGTTCGACACTGCCGTCTGGCGCCACCACATCAAGATCAGCAACGGCCTTTTCAGCCTCAGGCAATACACCGCGCAACACAATGCCGCTTACCGTATCGGTGCCCGCTAGCAACGCTCTCGCCTCGACATAGGGTGCACCGGCGATGACCCGCTCGTTGGTTAGCGCATCGTCTCTGCGAATCTCCCAGGACGACAAAGCACCGTCCATCCCTTCGATCGTCGCGTGCGATGACATTGCCAGCAGTCGATTGGTGAGCTCACGTTCGAAGCCGTTAACAACCGAAAGCACAATGATCAACACCGCAACACCAATCGCCACGCCGAGCATCGAAATCGCAGAAATAAACGAGACGAAGCCACCGCCTCTTCTCGCGCGCACGTAGCGCAGGCCAACATCGATTTCGAACGGTAACCCGGCCATTAGCCGTACCTCAGCGCTTGTGCGGGATGAACCGCCGCAGCTTTGCGTGCCGGATAGATCGTTGCCAGTGCGGTAAGGCCCAACGCCAAGGCACCGACCCAAAGCACCTGACTCTGTTGCAATTCAGAGGGGATCGCCGTCATCACGTAGATATCCCCCGGCATGATTTGAAATCCGAGCGTTTGCTCAAGCCATGCAACCACCTCGGTGACGTTGAGCGATAGTGCCACGCCGAGCGCCACACCCAATAGCACGCCAAACCAACCAAGGATGAGCCCCTGCGTGAAGAACACGCGCACCACCCGTCTGGGTGACAACCCGAGTGTCCTCAGTATCGCGATATCGGTCGATTTGTCGCTAACAACCATGACCAGACTCGCGATAATGTTGAACGCAGCAACGCCGATCACGAGTCCCAGAATCAGGGCCATCATCGCCTTCTCGAGTCGGATCGCACGAAAATAGCTCGCGTTCTCGCGCGTCCAGTCGGTGGTCGCGTAGTCCTCTCCAAGCAAACTCGATAAATCCGCGGAGACCTGCGGCGCGCTAAACGCGTCTTCCAGTTTGAGGCGCAGTGCACTGGGGGCAGGCGGTCTTCCGAGCATCGCCGCCGCATCAGACCAATGCACCCAACCGACACCGCCGTCGTACTCCGGAACGCCCGCGTTAAAGACACCGACCACACGCAGTCGAACCAACTCCGGTTGCACCCCGGCGACCGTTGGCCGGGGTACGAGCACCACTATGTCATCACCGGTCTCAACTCCAAGGTCCAACGCAAGATAGCGACCCAGGATCACTCCGAAATCGCCGGCCGCCAATGCATCCAACCGGCCGCTCACCATAGATTCATCCAGCGATGAGATTGAACGCTCGAGCTCGGGATCGATACCCTCAACCAGTACCGGCACGAGGCGACCATCCGCATTGGCCATACCTTCAACCGACACGGAAGGCGCCGCACCAATAATCTTCGGCAGCTCAAGCACGCGATCGCGCAGCTGCACCCAATCACTCAGTTCACCGGACCGCGCTGCAACGCTTGCTTCGGTCTGCAGACCGAGCAAGCGCCCGCGAAGCTCTGCTTCGAAACCGTTCATGACGGACAAGATGGTGATCAGCGCACAAACGCCGATCGCAATGCCGATCATCGAAGCAAGACTCATGAAAGATGCGAAGCGCGAGGCCTGGCGCGCGCGCAGATATCTGAGCGCAAGTGTGAGTTCCAGAGCGTTCGGCATCCTTGAATTTTGTCACAACCTCGGTCGTGATGCCCGTTTCCGAGACACTCGTCACGGTTCCGGGGCACGGTTGCTGTCGTCGGCGAAAAAGCCAGTGCTATTATCCGGTTAAGAGAGTGTTCCCGGTGAGCGGGAGGAGCAGCAGATGAAAAAGCAAGTACTGGCCATTGCCGCCGTAGCGGGACTCTTTGCCGCGCCCACCGGTATCGCCGAGACAATCGATGCTAAACCGGCTCCGGTTCTGACGGACGCAAATGCCCCGACACGCGGTATGACCATGGATCGGGTGGAGTCGAGCTGGGGCGAACCTCAAGCGCGTCGTGCTGCCGTCGGCGAACCGCCGATTACGCGCTGGGAGTACGCGGGTTTCACGGTCTACTTCGAATACGATCGCGTTATCCACACCGTAATCTCACGAGGATAATCGCAGCCCCAGCCGCTGTGGCATAATGCGGGTCGGCTCAGCATCATCGAGCCGGCACCGCTATGACATCCAACACTGCCACCGCCATATCGGCCGCCACGGCCGTTTTTCCGTTTTCCGCATCAACACTGACCGAACCGGTCGGTGGATTATCGGGTGCAAGCATCGCTTTATTGCTCGCCGAGCTTGCTGCCAATGAAGCGAGACCTGTGGTGTATTTCGCTGAATCTCAACAGGTCGCAGACCAGCTCGAGGCTGCCGCAAGATTTTTCGCACCGCCGGATTTACGCGTGCTGCATTTTCCGGATTGGGAAACTCTGGCCTACGACAGTTTTTCACCGCACCAGGACATCATCTCCCAGCGTTTGACTGTGCTGGCAGAGTTGCCCGCTCTACAGCGAGGCCTGCTGATTGTGGCGGCACAGTGCGCGCTGCATCGCCTGCCGCCTGTCGAATACGTCTCGGCGCGTTCGATCTCTCTAACCGCTGGAGCGACGCTGGATCTCGACGCATTCACCAATCGACTGGTCGCCACGGGGTATGCACGCGTTCCCCAGGTCACCGAACACGGTGAATTCGCGCTACGAGGTGCACTGCTGGATGTGTTCCCGATGGGTGCCGAGGCGCCGATTCGTGTGGATTTGTTCGACGACGAAATCGAGACGCTGCGCTTCTTCGATCCCGAAACCCAGCTTTCTGGCGACGAGACTCCAGGTGTGGTTTTGCTGCCGGGGCGTGAAATCCCTCTCGATAAAGAGTCGGTCAGTGGCTTTCGCCAACGTTATCGCGAGCGCTTCCCGGAAGGCGCACAGTCGCAAGTCTACCGCGATGTCTCCGCGGGCAATGCACACGGCGGCATTGAGTACTACCTTCCGCTCTTCTACGACCACACGAGCAACTTGCTCGACTATCTGCCCGGGCGGGCTTTGTTAGCGAGCAACTCGGATACGAACCCCGCAATTGATGCGGCTTTCGAGCAGGCGACGGAACGCTTCGAGGTGTTGAACGTTGCCGAAGAGCGCCCCCTGCTACGTCCGGATGAAGCGTTCTTTACGCCTGACGAATGGCGTCGCCGCATCACGGAGTATCAACAACTGAGCCTGTCGCGTGAGAAGCCGCTGGACGGTATCGACGCGATGGCACGCCCACTACCGCCCATCGCGATCGGTGCGGCGCAAGAAGGCGCAGCACAACCGTTCGTGCGGTTCGTAAAGGACCGCGAGCGCGCCGGCAGGGTCCTGCTTGTGGCAGAGTCTCCCGGCCGACGGGAAGCACTTGTGGACCTGTGTCGAGATCTCGATCTGAAACCGGCAACGGTCGCTAACTGGCAAGCATTCCTGGATAGCGATGCCTCCCTGGCGGTCACGGTTGGAGACATCAATGAGGGCATGACACTGCCAAGCGAGCCGGCCCTCTCCTTGGTCACCGAACAGGCGCTCTACGGCCAACGCGTTCGAACACGCCGCAGACGACGACGCGGACAACGCGACCCTGAGGCCGTCATTCGCGAGCTCAGTGATTTGTCGGTCGGCGCGCCCGTGATTCATGAAGCGTATGGCGTCGGTCGGTATCTGGGATTACAGACACTGACGGTCGGCGATATCACCAATGAGTTTCTGACCCTGGAGTACGCGGGCGGCGACAAGCTCTACGTCCCGGTCCATGCGCTGCAGTTGATCTCGCGCTACACGGGCGCATCGCCTGACAAGGCGCCGCTGCACAGGCTCGGCACAGACCAATGGCAGCGCGCACGTAAGAAGGCAGCAGAGAAAGCGCGTGATGTGGCAGCCGAACTACTCGACGTCTACGCTCGACGCGCAGCACGCACGGGTGTGTCCATGCACACACCGCAAGCGGACTACCGACAATTCAGTGCGGAGTTCCCATTCGAACTGACCGAAGATCAGGCCGCCACGGTGGATGCGATTCTGGAGGACATGCAAGCAGGCACACCGATGGATCGTGTCGTCTGTGGAGATGTCGGGTTCGGCAAGACCGAGGTCGCCCTGCGCGCCGCGTTCGTGTGCGCACAAAACAGCCGCCAGGTCGCCGTGCTGGTACCGACGACGTTGCTCGCGCAGCAGCACTATCAGACTTTTGTTGATCGCTTTGCAGACTGGCCGGTAGAGGTCGCCCTGTTGTCTCGCTTCCGCTCCAAGAAGGCGGTCGACGAGACACTCGCCGGCATGCGTAGTGGCATGATCGATATTGTGATCGGAACGCACAAGCTCCTGGGACATACGCAGAGCTTTAAGTCCCCCGGACTAGTGATTATCGACGAGGAGCACCGCTTCGGTGTGCGGCACAAAGAAGCGCTGAAATCCCTGCGTTCGGAAATCGACGTATTGACGCTGACGGCGACACCTATTCCTCGCACCCTGAACATGGCGCTGGGCGGGCTCCGGGAGCTGTCCCTGATCACCACTCCGCCCGCAGACCGACTCTCGGTGAAAACCTTTATCAGCCGCTGGAACGATGGGTTGATCCGCGAAGCCTGCTTGCGAGAGATTCGCCGTGGCGGGCAGGTGTACTTCGTTCACAACCGGGTTGAGGACATCGAGAAAATCGCCAACGACTTGCGCAAGCTCGTGCCGGAAGCAACGGTCGGCGTTGGTCACGGTCAGATGAGCGAACGTGAACTCGAGCAGGTGATGTTCGATTTCTATCATCGAAACTTCAATGTGTTCGTATGCACGACGATCGTGGAAAGCGGCATCGATGTTCCAACCGCCAACACCATCATCATCAACCGTGCAGATCGATTTGGTCTTGCCCAGCTACATCAACTTCGCGGGCGTGTCGGTCGTTCTCACCACCGAGCATACGCCTATCTGATTACGCCACCGCGTAATGCCATGACCGCGGATGCCATCAAGCGTCTGGACGCGATCGAGTCGCTGGAGGATCTAGGTGCGGGGTTTGCGTTGGCTAGCCACGATCTTGAGATTCGCGGCGCTGGTGAGCTGTTGGGTGAAGGTCAGAGCGGGCAGATTCAGGAAATCGGTTTTGCCATGTATACAGAGCTATTGACCTCGGCGGTGCAAGCGCTGCGCGAGGGGCGAGAACCCGCGTTTGATCAACCGCTGAATGCCGGCACCGAAATCAATCTGCACCTCCCGGCATTGTTGCCGGAAGACTATGTACCCGACGTTCATCTCCGACTGATGCTGTACAAGCGTCTGGCGAGCTGCGCTGATGAAGCCCAGCTTCGGGAGCTGCAAATCGAACTGATTGACCGATTTGGTTTACTACCAGAGGCCACGCGGTTACTGATCGATATCACGCGCCTCAAACAAAAGGCGCAAGCACTCGACATCGTGAAGATCGACGCCAATGCACAAAACGGCTTTATCAAATTTGCGGCAGAGCCCCGAATCGATCCAATGAAGCTCATCACACTCGTGCAGAAGCAACCCGACCGCTACAAATTGCAGGGTGCGGATAAGCTGACGTTCCGGCGCGAGATGCAGACGGGGCCGGATCGAGTGGCCGTACTGGAGCGCTTGCTACAGCGACTGACACCGGAATAGCCGGCGCTGAGGTAGACTTACGCGATGCGATACATCAACACGCCTTTTTTCTGGTGCTTGGCCGCATTCATACTTACGACATCAGTTTGCGACGCGCAGGTTCCCCTCGAGATCCCCGAAGACACGCCACTGGTCGACGAGGAAGCTGCGGAGCCAGTGCCGGAATTTGAAATCGAGGTGATCGTATTCGAGTACGTCGGTGGTGCGGTTGGTGCGCGTGAAGACTGGGCGTACATCGACACTGGCCGAGCCGAAGTACAAGCTCGGCTCGAAGCACAGCGAATCGAGGAGGAACGCATCGAAGCGATCCTGAACGGTACATTCAATGAGTTTCCGGAACCCCCCCCGGAGCCGGAACCTGACGAAGCGCCAATCGCTGAAACGCTGCCAGCAGACGGATCGGTGCCGCTGAATGAAGATGGCCTGCCAATGACCGAGGCACAGATGCTGGAGGCCGGCCTACTCGAAGACGATAAACCGCTGATCTGGACACTACTCGAGGAAGAACAGCTGGATCTTGCCGAAGCCTTCGAACGGATGCGAAATAGTCGCGACTACAAACCGCTAATACACGCCGGCTGGCGCCAACCCGTCTACGGCAAGGCAGACGCTACCACGCTGGCACTCGAGCGAATCGCAGATGTGCCTGATGAGCTGAGCGCCGAGGCCAGCATCTACGTCGAGCGCTTTCTGCATTTAACGCTGGATCTAGAGTTGGCAAAGCCTTCCGCCGATAGCCTCGGCAGCGTCATCTACAGACTCGATGAGCGGCGGAAAATGCGCAGCGGCGAAACCCATTTCTTTGATCACCCGCGCTTTGGTGCCATCGCCATCATCAACAAGCCTGAGCTGGTTGAAGTCGAGTTCTGAGTGACTACTGAATATCGCCACCGACCGGTAGCTGACTTGGCACCGTGGCGGGAATACTCGTCGGAAAATCTGGATCAGTGAGTGTTCTCAGAAACACTTCGATATCACCGAAATCATCGTCGTCCAGCGTCACGCCAAGATCACCACGCTCCTCATAAAGCGCGATCGCATCTCTGAGTGTGGGTCGAGATCCATCATGCATATACGGTGCAGTAAGCTGCACATTGCGAAGCGACGGAGTGCGAACCGCGGGCAAACCCGCGATGATCGGTTTATCCGCGTCAATCTCATTATCGGAGAGCATAGGACCGGAATGACAGTCGGTGCACCCACCGTTGATGAACTTGTTCAGACCGACGACTTCACCAGGAGTCAAAGCACTTTCGTTGCCATCGAGAAATCGGTCGAATCGCGTCCTCGAAGTTGTCAGAGAACGTTGATATGTGGCCAGTGCACTTGCAATGTTGGCCTCCGAGATGGGTTGAGGACCACCGAACACGGCCTGAAACCGATCTAGGTATTCGGGGATCATTTCCAGCCGTAGCATCACCGTATCCATGATTTCCGCTTCCAGGAAATCGATACTGCGCATCTCGACCTCGCTCAGGATCGGCTCGATGGCCTGAGCCTCAAGCGTGCCGGCGCGCAGATCCCAGAAATACCCTCCTGAGACAAAACCGTCCGCTGGCTCAGTCTGTTCGAGACCCGTGTATGCGACGTTCAGGATGCTCGGCGAGTGCCTTGCCGTCAGCGCGGCCCCGCGCCGATCGGGACCTAACCCGACGCCATCCACTCCGACGGAGACATCCCGGCCATCAGCCCACGCATGGTCTGGATGATGGCAGCTGGCGCACGAGACGTTCATGCGACCAGAGAGAATCGGATCCCAGAACAGGAGCTCGCCCAATTGACGCTTGTCCTCGCTAAACGTGTTGTCCTCTGGGAAAATCGCCTCAGCCGGTAGCGGCGTGAAGAAATTGGTATAAGGTTCAGAGGGCGCAGCACCAGACGCGCCGTCCTCGTCGCAGCCAGACAATAAGGCCAGCGAGATCAGGATGAACGTCAAAAATCTAATCGTCATTACGTGTCCCCACACGATAAGGAACCGACAGGTTAGGCGCGGGTCGATAAGGAGTGTCGAACGATTTCGTGGACTGCGTGAGAACTTCTTGAATCGGTAGGTCCTGCTCGTGAACCGTCACCCCAACATCACATCGGCGCTCAGCAACCCGCGCAACCTGCGGCTGGCTGCGCTCGTCCTGGCATTCGTCGCAATAAATCAGGTCGATGACCCGCTCGTGTCACCCACCATGGGTCAGGAAGCACTGTATTGGTGCGTCAGGCTCAGTCTGCTGATTGCCGGTCTGTGGCTGGCTGACTGGTGGGTCAGTACCCGTCTGTCGGATCGCTGGCAGCGCCCTGCGTGGCTCGGCCCGGTTCTGATCGTCTCGATAGTAGGTCTTATACCCTTGTCGCTAGCCGAGATTCTGGTGGAGCCTCATTTGCCGATTCGACCGGAGTACCAGGACGGCGCTCTCTGGGCGATATCACCGGTTCTGGCCTGGTTAGCCGAATATGCAACGATCCTCTCAATCCTGCTGCCCGTGCACTTGTTGATTTGGTTGGTTGTGGAAAATAGAGGGGCAACAACCGCCACCGAATCCACCGAGACAAACCGTTCCCTGCCTGAGTTCCTTCAGCGTACGTCGGCCAGATCAATTACAGATGTATTGGCGCTACAAGCCGAGGAACACTATGTGCGGGTCTACACGGCGCTGGGTTCCGAACTGATCTACGGGCGCTTTAGCGATGCAGCAGCCGCCATGGCTCCCGAAATTGGTCTTAGAGTGCATCGATCCTGGTGGGTGCGTTCAGACGCGGTCCAATCGGCCAAGCGCGGAGCAAGGCGATGGAGTCTTGTCATTGGAGATAACCTCGCGGTCCCGGTTAGCGATAGCTACGTGGCGGCCGTGCGCGAGGCTGGCCTACTTAAGCGATGATTGTTTGTCGGCTTCGCCAGAGTCGTCGAGTGCTGGATACAGCGTAACGACGCCTTCAGGGGCATCCAGCTGGGCACGAGCTTGCTCGAGCATCGCCGTGGCGTCGTCTTCGTTACGGGGCACACGACCACAAACGCCAACTGTTACGCCAAGATGGCGGCCCACCGGCGACTTGGGGTGATGGATTGCCAGAGCCTGGATATCGCTCGCAATCGCATCAGCGAACTTGCGCGCCGACGGTGCACTCGTGCTGTGAATAAGTACGGCCAGCTCGTCGCTTGCAACACGCGCTGCGGTATCGCCCGCACGCTGCAGACGACGGCGAACGCTATGTGCGATTCGCTTCAGTGCCGAATCACCCGCATGTTGCCCGAACGTCTCAACGTAGCTTTGGAATGCGTCGATACGGAACACGATCACCGATAGCCAAGACTGCTCTCGCGCCGCTATCGCAGCGTCACGTCGCAGCAACGCGATCCAGGGGTCCTTCTTGAGAAAAACCGTCACCGCATCGCTAGGCAGCGTATTCAGCGATGCAGTCGTTCCTGTTGCGGTTTCGTTCACCGTATTGATTTGGAAGAACACGATGCGCAGCGAGGAACCTGCATCCGCGAGCATCACCCGCCCCGACACTTGCTGGTCCGGCGTCTCCTGCCCGGCGATCACAGCAGAGAACTCGGTTTGTGGTCGCACCTCGCTCGCTGAATCGATCGCGGTGATGACACCGCTCCCACCCAGCTTGCTCAATAGGGGTGCCGCGTCCTGCCCGGAAACCTGTCCAGAGGGTAGATCAAGCGCCCGCAAAAACGCCGGGTTGAAGTACACAATCCGCCAGTTTTCGTCTCGAACATCAACGAGGCAGACCGGCGACGGTTGACCGTCGATCATGTTTCGGAGGATGTTCTTGGACGGTAGCTTCACAATTATCGGCTGCAATTGAATTCGAGAGATTATGTGTAGCAGTGCCGATTCGAAAAATCGAGCGCAGAGGCCTGAAAATGCTAACTAAATCACCCTTTTGAGTCGAAAAACGCGGTGAGCACCTTGTCGGCGCTATGGCGTGCCGCCTGCATAGCGGCGACCAGTTGAGCATGAATATCGCCCGCTCCCTGACCCGCCGCTTCATTGACGATCAGTGCAAGGCATGCGTATGACAGGCCCAATTCACGGGCAATTGACGCTTCCGGCATACCGGTCATGCCGATCACTTCGACGCCATCCCGTGCCAATCGGGCAACCTCGGCCGCTGTCTCGAGGCGCGGACCTTGCGTTGCGCCGTAGACGCCATCCATGGCCAAGGGCACTGATGCAGCCCGTGCTGCTTCGGCGATCCCGAGCCGCAGCGTCTCATCATACGGTTGCGTAAAATCGATGTGTTCGAGCGGTCCTGACACCCCATCGCGCACGCTGTGAACCCGCCCCCAGGTGTAGTCGATGATCTGATCCGGCAACAGAAGACCGCCAGGCGGTACTCGTTGACCGATGATCCCGACAGCATTCAGCGCTATAACGTGAGTGACCCCGACTGTGGCTAATGCCGACAAATTGGCGGCATAGTTCACCCGATGCGGTGCGATCTGATGGCCTTCGCCATGCCGTGGCAGGAACCACGCGTCTGATGCACCGATACGAACCCGCTTCAGTGGCGCAGACGGCTCACCGAAAGCCGTATCGACAGATACCGACTCCAGGACTGCAGTCGTATCACGGTCTCCTGTACCGGTGCCGCCGATGACCGCGTACACCGAACTCACCAGAGCACCGGTTCGGCTTCACGACCAAGCGCATCATCCAGCGCCGTGCGGGCTTCGCGCCATTGGTCTAGTGAAGTCAACGCAGAGATATCGAATGTGGCTCCGCCGCGAAGTCTCGCGAGGCGGCTCATTGAGGTGGGATTGAACACACCGGACAAGTGCCGCACCGCTCGTTCCGCCGCCGGCCGATCGTTGCAAATGAGGACCATGTCGCTGCCCGCATCGAGCGCCAGATCGACCCGCGCTTCGATAGCCCCGTAAGTCGCCGTGGCCTTCATGGTCAGATCATCGGAGAAGACAGCGCGGTTGAAACCGATACGCGTGCGCAGCTCCTGTTGTTGCCACCATGGCGAAAAACTCGCGGGCATAGGATCGAGTGCCGAATACACCACATGTGCGGTCATCAACGCGGGTAGTCCGGCAGCCGCCATGCGTTCAAATACGACGATGTCATCGAACATATCCGAATACTCCCGGCGATCTACCGGCAGCTCGTGATGCGAATCCGCGACCACGGCGCCATGCCCAGGAAAGTGCTTGCCGACAGCTGCCATGCCCGCCTCTTTCATGCCTTGCATCATGCGTGTGGCGAGTGCGACGACCACATCGGGGTTGCGGTGCAATGACCGATCGCCAATAACGGCACTGACGCCATAATGCAGATCGAGAACCGGGGCGAAGGATAAATCGACACCGCAGCTAAGTAGCTCAGCGGCGAGCAACCAGCCCGTTAGCCGCGCGAGGTCGAGCGCTCTCGTGGGATCCTGACGGTATAACAGTCCGAACCAGCCTAGAGGTGGCAAGGTGGTAAACGGCGGGCCGAACCGTTGTACGCGCCCACCCTCCTGATCGACCGCAATCAATAATTCCGGCGATCTAAGTTCTTTTATTTCACTATTTAAATCAATTATTTGCTCTATTGATTTAAAGTTTCTTTTAAAAAGAATTACACCCCCGACCGCGGACTCGGAGAGCAGATCCCGATCGGCCGGACTCAAAGCGACGCCCTCGACGTCGATCATTAAGGGTCCAAGTGGCATCAGTCGACCACTCGATCGAACACGGCGATAGACTCGACGTGCGCTGTATGCGGGAACATGTTCATGACCCCAGCCTGCAACAGTCGATAACCCTGTGTTTCTACCAGCAGCTTTGCATCGCGTGCGAGTGTGCCGGGGTTGCATGACACATACACAATCCGGTGCGCACCCAACTTGCCCGCAATCTCAGCGAAGTGTTGTGCGCCAGCACGAGCCGGGTCCAGCAGAATACGATCCCAACGCTGCGCCATGAGTGCCTCCCATGAAGCAGGTTCGAATAGATCCGCTGCCGTGAAACTCACGTTGTCGATACCATTTCTCGCGGCGTTGGCGCGAGCGCGTTCGGTCAGTGCTTCGGCCCCCTCCACCCCGTGCACGAACTTTGCGGTACGCGCAATCGGCAGCGTGAAGTTGCCGATACCGCAGAACAGATCCAGCACACGGTCCTCCGGTTGCGGGTCTAGCAATCGAAGTGCATCGGACACCATCCGCTCATTCATCACGCCATTGACCTGCACAAAGTCATTGGGCTCAAAGTCGAGCGCAAGGTCGAACTCAGCCAAGTGATAGCGCAGCTGAGGCGCGACGGATCCGTCCCGGCGCGCCAATGGCGACAGAGAATCCGGCCCGCCCGGCTGGAGATAGAACCAGACATCATGTGTCTCTGAAAACTCAGCAAGCTTGTCCAGGTCGTCGGGATCCGGAGCGTCCAACACACGCAGGCAAAGTACCGTCACAGGCTTTTCGCCCGGTGCCAACGGATCACCCACCGCAACCTCGATTTGCGGCAATCGCCGTGCGATGCTGAGCGCACCGATGCAATCGGCGAGCGGACGAATCAACGGATCGACAGGCGCCACAAGCACCGGGCAGTGGTCCATATCGGTAATGTAGGGTTTGTAGCGCTCGCGGAATCCCACCAACACACGCTCTCGTGCATCGACGTATTTGACACCGAGCCGGGCGCGCCGGCGATACCCCCATGCATCTGCCATCTGCGGCGCAAGCCACGAGGCAGGGCTCACACTGCCCACTCGCTCAAGGTTGTCGGAAAGCACCTGCTGCTTTGTCGAGAGTTGGAGCTCGAGGCTCATATGCTGCATAACACAGCCACCACAGCGCCCAAAGGCGTCACAGCCTGGCTCGATGCGATCAACGCTCGGCGTAATCACCGCATCACACACCGCTTCGTCGTAGTTGCGCTTGCGCCGTTTGCGCGTCCACTGCACCGTCTCACCCGGCAAGGCACCCTCCACGAATACCGTCTTGCCATCACTGTCGGCAATTCCCCGACCGTCGTGAGTTAACGCACGTATGGGTGTCGTCTCGGGTTCACGAGAGAACCGCGCACGCCTACCCATCGGCTTCACTCCAAGCCTCGCGATATGCGCTCCAATGTGCAGCTTCCTGCGTTTGTAGCCAGTCTCTCACGCGAGCAATTTCTCGATCGTAACCCACGCTGTCCAGGCGGCCCCGCATACGTTCAAATCTGAGATAGACGAGATAGGTATTCATGACGTCGGTTTCGCAATAATCGCGAATCTGCTGCAGCCCTCCGTCGGCATATACCGCCGCAACCTTGTCCCCACTCATACCCAGCTTGCCAGGAAACCCCAACATGATCGCGATATCGTCGAGCGGCGCGCGTGCACGCGGTTGGTACGCTGAGAGCACGTCCATGACGTCGATATGACGCCAGTGATAGCGCCCAAGATAGCTGTTGTAGCGGAACTCACGTTGTTGGTCGCCGTTCTCCCAGTAGGTGGCCGCATCGATACCGTGATGAAGTGCCCGGTAGTGCAACACCGGCAAATCAAACCCGGTGCCATTCCAACTCACGAGATCCGGAACGAATCGTTCGATACCATCAAAGAAGCGTCGGATTAATTCTGCCTCGTCGGCTTCAAGTGCGCCGAGACTCCAGACTCGAAAGTCATCAGCACTGCGGAGCGCTACAGAGATCGCCACGATCTTGTGAAGATGCAGTGGCATAAAGTCGCTGCCGGATTTTTCCCGACGCAGGGCCTGCATTGCGGCCAGCGCATCTTCATCCGTAAGTGACTCAAGCCCATAGAGTCGACGACCGGCTGCAACGTCGGGCACCGTCTCAATATCAAACACCATGCAGTGCAATGCTATGCCCTCATCATGATTGCCATGGCGACGACAAGACCGGCCTCATCCGTCAGACTCACATGTGCCTCGCCTATGCCGAGTGCTTCGCACTTCGCCTTGCCACGATCACTGAAGATAACCAATGGCTTGCCAAGAGGGTCACTCACGACCCCGACATCGCGAATCCACATCCCATTCGCAAACCCCGTTCCCATCGCCTTGACGCAGGCCTCCTTGGCAGCAAACCTCATAGCAAGAAAACGCACCTTTCGGCGATAGCGCTCAAAAGCGACGCGCTCCTCATCGAGTAACAGACGATCGAGCAAATGATCGCCGAAGCGTTCGTACGACGCCTGTATTCTGGAAATCTCGCAAACGTCGGTTCCGATGCCATAAATCATGTGGCGTGGCCTCGCGCCTCATTCATCAAACGCTTCATACGAGCGACAGCTTCCGGCAATCCAACGAATACAGCGTCGGCAATCAGGCTATGACCGATGTTTAACTCGGTGATTGCTCCAATGGCGGCGACGGGCTGAACGTTGTGGATCGTCAATCCGTGGCCCGCATGTACCTTCAATCCTCGCGAAAGCGCATATTCGGCCGCAGACCGCAGCGTTTCCAAATGTGCAGTTACCGCGGCCCCTCTCGCCAATGCGTATGCGCCGGTATGTAGCTCAATGACAGGCGCGCCAGCCGAGACCGTCGCGTCGATCTGATCCCGGTCCGGATCAATGAACAGTGAGGTTCGTATGCCTGCTGCAGCCAGTCGCTCAACCGCAGCGGTAACCCGCGGCAGTTGTCCTGCCACCTCAAGCCCACCTTCTGTGGTGACTTCCTCACGTCGCTCCGGCACCAAACAACAATCGGCCGGCGCGAGCGACTCGGCGATCGTGACCATCTCATCCGCTAAGGCCATCTCAAGATTCACCCGCGTCTGGGTGCTTTCACACAGCCGCCGAACGTCATCGTCCTGAATGTGTCGCCGATCCTCGCGCAGGTGAACGGTGATGGAATCCGCACCGTACTGCTCAACCAATAGCGCTGCCATTACAGGGTCGGGATACGATTCACCGCGCGCCTGACGTAACGTCGCGACATGGTCCACGTTTACGCCCAAATCAATTCGTGTCGTCATTGATGCTTCCTAGCCAGGTGCCCGTCCTTATCCGTCACCTTTATCGTTTTGCCCGCTGGATTGGGTGTGGTGGCGAAGCTCACGCAGCACACGTCGCGTTTGCAAAGGCTTGCCCTCCAGCTGCTGCTCCAGCGCCCGCGCCAGTATAAATCTCCCGATCTTCCGCGTCTCCCGGTTCTCCCAGTCATCCTCGGCAATCCGCAGGAGATGATGACCGGCGACGGTACGTTCGCCCTGCAGTTCCGAAGACACCTCGCGAGGTCCTGCATCCGGGATCATTTCATACATGCGCTCAGCAAGAACCCGTCGGCCGCTGTCGATATCCATATCCCAGTTAATGCCAAAACCCAAATCCGTCAGCAGATGATTCTCGAAACGTCGCAAGGTGAGATCGACGGGATCCGCGCTGGCGAGCTTGGTGATCACATGACCGTACAGTACAAACAACTCAGGGTTTGGATCATGTCGGTGCGTCAACTTCAGGCACAGCTCCGACACATAGAAACCCGCGAGTAACGCATCGCCCGTCAGTCTCACAGTATTCGCCACGTCACCTTCAACGTCGGTCAGCGTGCCGAGCTCCCCTCGCGACGACCACGAAAGACGCAGCCCGGAGAAAGGCTGCAACAAACCACGGTGTCGATGCTTCGGCCGTTTGATGCCCTTCGCAACCAGGCTGACGCGCCCATGATGTTCTGTAAGACACTCTACGATCTGGCTTGAGTCACGAAAGTCGCGGCGATGCAGCACCCAGGCTCGGTCAAGGCGGACACGTTCCAACCTCAGTCACCCATATCGAAACCCAGGCGATTCAAGTCCTGCTCGCTATCCGCCCAGTTGTCCCGCACCTTCACCCACAGATCCAGATGCACAGACTCGCCCAACATACGCTCGATATCACGCCGCGCAGAGCTTCCGACCAGCTTCAGGTTTTGGCCGCCTTTACCCACCACGATGCCTTTTTGCGAGTCACGCTCAACAAAAATGATCGTGTTGATTTCGAGCTTGCCATCCTCGCGGCGCGCCATGCGCTCGGTTTGCACCGTCAACCCATAGGGCAATTCCTGTCGCAAACGCAGTGTCAGCTTCTCGCGAACGATTTCCGCTATGCGAAACGAATCGCCGCGATCTGTGAGCATCTCATCCGGAAACATCGCCGGAGACTCGGGCAACAGCGGGACGATTTCATCACGAAGCACATCAGTGCCTGTGCCTTTCAAGGCCGAAATCGGAATCGCCGCCTTCAGATCACGCTGCGAGTTCATTTTCTCCATGAACGGCAGGAGTTGGCGCTTGTCCGCAAGTTGGTCGATCTTGTTGATGACGGCAATCACAGGAACCTTGACCGACTCAAGTCGACTGGCGACGGTGCGGTCTTCGGCGGTGAAGCGACCTGCCTCGACGAGCCACAACACCACTTCTGCATCCGACAATGCGCTGATCGCAGAGCGGTTCATGACTCGGTTGATCGCCTTCTTTTGTCCGATGTGCAATCCCGGTGTATCGATGAACACGATCTGCGCATCGTCACCTGTGCTCACACCCAGGATACGGTGACGTGTGGTTTGCGGACGCGGACTGACGATCGAAACCTTGGTACCAACATAGTGATTCATCAGCGTCGACTTGCCGACGTTCGGTCGACCGACAACGGCAACAAATCCTGCACGATATCCGACCGCATCACGGAACTGCTGCACTACGCTTCTCCCAGTTGCTGCAACACCGCGCGCGCCGCCGCTTGCTCCGCCGCTCTGCGACTGCTGCCCGTCGCTTCGCTGCTCATGCTGGCGTGTGCAATCGAACAACGAACTACAAACTCACGATTGTGGTCAGGTCCCGCAGACGAAACCAACGCATAGTCCGGAAGCGCATGCCCCCGGCCCTGCAACCACTCCTGCAATTCGGTCTTCGGATCCTTTGCTGCATCCGACAGACTGAGCGATTCGAGTCGCGCTGCAAATATCCGATGAATGACCCGTTCCGTGGATGCGTATCCACCGTCCAGAAAAACCGCGCCAAGAAGGGCTTCAAATGCATCGGCAAGAATCGAATCACGACGTGCCCCACCGGACTTTAGCTCACCGCTACCCAGCGCTATGCGCTCACCGAGTTTCAATCCCTTCGCCAATTCAGCAAGTGATGCATCACGCACGAGTACCGCACGCAGTCGACTGAGGACGCCTTCATCGGCGTGTGGGAAACGTTGAACGAGCTCGTGTGAAATAACGGTATCCAATACCGCATCCCCGAGAAATTCCAGCCGCTCATTACTACGCCCTCGTGCGCTGCGATGGTTGAGTGCCCGTTGCACAAGCGACATGTCGCGAAATTCGTAGTCGATCTGTTCGGTCAGGTCACCGAAAGGGGCATTCAACGGACGATCGACGCCTGATGCTTGAAGTCAACCGCGAACGAGACGTTGGCGATATAGCCGACTTTGTTGGTGTAGCTCACCGAAATGTCATACCCGGAGCTGGTCTTGATGAACTCCACATCACGATGGCCGATGATACGAACGCTCTCGATATCGAAGCGCTTTTCCAGCCCTTGTTGGACATCGCGTCTCGAGAAATCCGTACCCGACAGCTCATCCTCAAGGCTCGCAAAAGCACCCTTGATTTTCATGTCTTCCATGTAAACCGGAAAGAGCCTGAGTCCGGCATAGACGAACATGGCGATGAAGGCCACCAGGAAGATGAGACCCAGGGTCGTCATACCCTGTTGCTGATGTCTTGTTCGTGCTGCTCGTATGTTCATGATTTCCCGACGCCCATGAAGCCTGCAAAGTCGCTATTGTATCTTATCGCCGATTCGGGACCATCGAGGCATGTCCCAAAGTTTCCAACTCATCCAGATACGGGTTGCACGCCCGACGAGATTCGCCGTAGGGATACACCCGACATCTCTGAAGCGGCTATCGTGGCTTGCATCACGGTTATCACCCATCATGAAATAACAGTCGTCGCCTACGATGGTCTCAAAACCCTTGCCAATCGGATCCTGCAACAGGATGGTGTGGTCCTCCGATCCAAACGTCTCCATGTGAACCCCGCCGATGTAACGCTCGTTCTCGAACAAGCCCAGCTCCTCCAGAGGGACTAGCTCGCCATTCACGACCAGACGCTGGTTTCGATACACGATATGGTCACCCGGGACGCCGATCACACGCTTGATGAAATTGATGTTCGGCTCACCGGGTTTGCGAAACACCGCAACGTCGCCTCGCTCTGGTGCGCCCGTTTCCCAGACCAGCGTGTTCGATACGGGCAGGCGCAGCCCATAGCTGTATTTACTGACCACTACGAAATCACCGATAAGCAGGTTAGGCAACATCGACTCAGACGGGATGCGGTAAGGCTCAAAAATGAACGAGCGTAAGACGAGAATCACTGCCAATACGGGAAAGAACGCCCGCGATACATCGACGACGATCGGTAGCTCGCCCTCAGTCCCTAGTGTGGCTTCGCGGCGCTCGCGCAGATACCACTTATCGAGCGCAACGACCGCACCGGTGCCAAACGTAAGCACAACAAACACCAATGGCAGGTTTACCCATTCAGGAAACATCAACCGAGCTCCGCGCTATCCATCAACTTTGAGTACCGCCAGAAACGCTTCCTGCGGGATTTCTACTGACCCGACTTGTTTCATGCGTCGCTTGCCGGCTTTCTGCTTCTCGAGCAATTTGCGTTTTCGGCTGACATCGCCGCCATAGCACTTGGCCGTCACGTTCTTTCTCAACGCCTTTACTGTGCTTCGTGAAATGATCTGGTTACCAATCGCTGCTTGAATGGCGACATCAAACATCTGGCGGGGAATCAGCTCCCGCATTTTCTCCACAAGCTCACGCCCGCGTGACTGCGCACGATCACGATGTACGATAATTGACAACGCATCCACTCGATCGCCATTGATCAGGACATCCAGTCGAACCAGATTGGCTGCCTCGTAGCGTGCAAACTGATAGTCAAAGGAAGCAAACCCGCGACTGACCGACTTAAGGCGATCAAAGAAATCGAGTACTACCTCAGCCAGAGGCATGTCGTAGTCGATCGACACCTGGCCACCCAGATACTGCATCCGAGTCTGGACACCACGCTTCTCGATGCAAAGCTTGATAACCGATCCAACGTGCGCCTCCGGCACCAGGATTGATGCGTTGATGATCGGCTCGCGCAGCTCATTAATTTTGCTCGGCTCAGGCAGGCTGGAAGGATTATCGACATAGACGAGCTCGCCCGTCGTGGTCTCGATCTGGTAGATCACCGTCGGCGCCGTCGTGATCAGCTCAAGCTCGTATTCGCGCTCCAATCGCTCCTGCACAATCTCCATATGCAGCATGCCCAGAAAACCACAGCGGAACCCGAAGCCAAGCGCCGCCGACGACTCCGGCTCGAAATGCAGCGCAGCATCGTTGAGTCTGAGTTTCTGCAATGCCTCGCGAAACGTCTCGTAGTCGTCGCTGGAAATGGGGAACATGCCGGCAAAGACTTTGGGCTGCACCTGCTTAAACCCCTCCAGAGGGGCCTCGGCCTGCGCGCGCTCGTGCGTTAACGTGTCGCCAACCGGTGCGCCTTCGATTTCCTTGATGCCGGTGATCACAAATCCGACTTCTCCGGGGGTGAGCACCTTATCGTCGGTCATCTTGGGCGTGAACCGACCCAGTCGATCCACGATGTGCGCATTCCCCGTGGACATCACACGCACTTTGTCGCCCTTGTTGAGCGTGCCTTGAACGATTCGCACCAACGACACCACGCCGACATAGTTATCGAACCAACTATCAATGATCAGCGCTTGCAGCGGGGCTTCGGCGTCGCCTTTTGGTGCCGGGATATCACGCACGATGCGCTCGAGAAGCGCTTTGACGCCCAGCCCTGTCTTCGCACTGACCTCGCTCGCGTCGGTGGCGTCGATACCGATGATCTCTTCTATCTCTCGAGAGACGCGCTCGGGCTCTGCTGCAGGAAGATCGATCTTGTTCAGCACCGGCAAGACTTCAAGGCCCTGATCAATCGCGGTGTAACAATTGGCTACGCTCTGCGCCTCAACACCTTGCGCCGCATCGACGACAAGCAGAGCGCCTTCACACGCTGACAGAGAGCGCGACACCTCATACGAGAAATCGACGTGCCCTGGCGTATCGATAATATTGAGCTGATAGGTCTGGCCATCATCGGCGTCGTAGTGCAGCGTCACACTCTGCGCTTTGATCGTGATGCCACGCTCGCGCTCGATATCCATACTGTCGAGCACCTGTTCAGCCATCTCCCGCTGCTCAAGTCCACCGCACATTTGGATGAACCGATCAGCAAGCGTCGACTTGCCATGGTCGATGTGCGCAATGATGGAGAAATTACGGATATTTTGCATGAAGATGGGTTCAACGCTGCCAGGCGCGCTCATTATAGTCTTTGATGGTGCGAAAACGTGCGAATGTGTTCCGGTTTTCGCAGCGACCGGCCGCTAATCCACGGGCTCCAGGCTGCGCAAGAAAGCATACAGACGGGCCGTATCCAAATGGCCTTCGCAGATTTCGATATCGCCCGCGGCCAAAACCGGCACCCGCAGATTATACCGCTCCTGAAGCTCGGAATCCGCGTCGATATCAACCACACGCACGTCGCACCTTCCGCGCACAATCGGCAACAGTATCTCGATGAGCTCTTCGCACAGGTGACAACCCTGACGTGAGTACACGCTAAGCTCAGCCATCACTCGATCACCAGACTCGAGCGCTGCGCACCTCGGGTCAGGATGCGGGCCAGCACGGTTGCAAGAAAGACCCCCGCAACACCGCATAGTGCCGTCAGTCCATCACCCGCACCGGATAAACTGGCAATCGATGCGCCCGCGAGCAACCCTGCCAGCGGAATACCGTAGCCCGTCATTGCAGCGATCCGTAAATCCCTTGCGTTGCATCGAACCGACAGATGACTACCGCGTACGGTGCCTTTCGGGACCGCGTGCCTCGGCAATGTCAGAACGCGATTTCGTGACCAAAGCGCCATGCCGCATCCGCGCCCTTCTATGCACGGCGCGCAGGTCGCGCCCGGCGTCACCAAAAGGCGAACACGCTCGTCGTCGATATCGTCGACGATCGCACGGGTTTCGATCACTCTGTGGCTACCGCCTCAGGCGTATCGATCGCGCCGATCTGCTGATCCGCTTGCTCGGCGAGCATCCTGAGTGTGTTGAGCGGCACCTCACCGACGAGGGTCATTGTGCGATTACCCACGGATCTCTGGTAGCTATGCGTTGCGCCCATCTTCCCATGTTTGCCACCCGTGCCGGTCGAACCCGCCGCAACAAATACGGACACGGTCGCAATACCGTCGGAATATTCAAAGCGCCGAACGGTACGACCATTAACCTGAACCATCTCGCCCCTAGGCCCCTTGAGGGTGAACCCTGAAGCATTATTGCCCTCGACGACCACCTCACCCGGGGCAGCCGACAGCGTGTTGGCCGCCCTCTGCATTGAGCTGTTGGCATACTTTTCAGCGAGCTCAGATGGACTCGCATGGATAACCTGGAATCCCGAATCATCAATGTCACTGATGAGCGCGGACTTCGGAATCTCGATACCGATTTGCACGTCGGTGAAACGAACCTCCTCAACGACGCGCTTGCCATTGAGTAACTGCATACGCAGTGGCAACAGTGTCTCCGCATCTACCCAGAGGCTGTGCCCGTATCGGAATGCATCCTTAGGACGGATAAAGAATCGTTTAGCTTCGCGACCGGCGACTCGATCCGTACCCAGCGAGACCAGCTCGTAGAATCGGCCGACGTTCTCCGCTACCTGAGGCAGTCGGGTAAACGCATTCGATGCACCTGCTGTCTTATCAATAAACTTGAGCTGGCGGTTCGGATAAAGACAAACGAGTTCGTTGCCTACGCGGACGATCTCTCGCGGCTCGCCGTCCATCGACACGAGCTTTTCCATCGATACGCCATCGTTATTGAGATGCGCGACATGCAAGGTATACAAACGACCGTCCATTGAACGAACGAGTGTTCCCTCGTAGTCGAGTGTCTGCATGGCGTCGTTGATTTGCTGCAGCAGCGGCACCGGCTCGGATTGGGCGCGAGCAATCCCTAACGTGAGCGCCAGCCCTGCGATAACGCAATAAACGCAACGCAAATAGGCGATCACTGTTCCACCGCCTCGCTGGCTTCTGCTTCAAGCGAATCCTCTGATGATTCGACGAGCACCTGACCGACGGAGCTTGCATCGAGCATTGGGATCGCGGCCCCGGGCACTAACGTTCGCCGGGTCGCCGAATGATTCATGACGTAGCCAGCAAGCTCAGGATCGGCAATCACCAGCCGCGATGGAGCCACTTCAGCCGGCACGACGTAGTCGACTTGCGGCTCGGATGCCGTGTTGCGCAGCGCTTGCTCAGAGGACTGCTCTGCGAGCACCGGCTGTTCGTTGAAACTGCCATCCATCCAGTTCAACGCCAGCGTCGCGACACCGAGGGTCAACACGAGACCACCTGCGGCGCGCATCCACGGCGGCGTTCCTGAACGATGCGACTGCGGGCTGTAGGCCATACGAGCACTGCGGTCTGCGTCATCCGCAACAAGGCCCGCGCGAACACGATCAACAAAGCCGCTATCGGCCGACAGCCGCTCGCCACGCATAATCCTGCCGACGTCCATCAATGTACCCGCGTAGCCCCTGAGCTCATCATCGCGACCCAGACGCCTCACCAGCAATTCCGCTTCGTTGCTATCGAGTTCACCATCCACAAAGGCGGAGATTTGTTCACGCAACTCACTATTCATCGATTAATCACCATTAGTAATCCCGTTGCACGCATCGGTGCGCGCTGATCTTCTTCTTGTTGTTGTTTCCGCGGTACATCCCTAGCTCCTGAGTTGAGATGCCGCCTGCGATGGCTCGGCCATCGCGTCGATGCCCTTGTTGATCGCCTCACGCGCCCGAAAAATCCGCGAACGCACCGTGCCCACAGGACATTCCATTGCCTCGGCGATCTCCTCGTAACTCATACCGTCCAGCTCGCGCAGCACGATGGCGGTACGTAAGTCCTCTGGCAGCGCTGCGATCGATTCACCGATCTTGAGCTGCATCTCGTCCTTCATGGCCACCGCCTCGGGGGAATCCTCACTGCGCAGGCGCTCGTGCACCTCGTAGTAATTGGGATCCTGAAGATCCAGGTCGTAGTCCATCGGTCGCCGTTTTGCAGCGACGAGGTAGTTCTTCGCAGTGTTGACGGCAATACGATAGAGCCATGTATAGAACGCGCTATCGCCGCGAAACCTTGGCAGGGCGCGATACGCCTTGATAAAGGCGTCCTGAGCAACGTCCAGCGCCTCGTCCTGGTCGCGGACGTAGCGCGACACCAGGTTCACGATCTTGTGCTGGTATTTAAGCACCAGCAGATCAAACGCTCCGTTGTCGCCCTGCTGTACACGCTTTACCAATAATCGGTCGTTTGCTGTCGAGCCCATGCGGGCGTGCCTCTTTCTTGGCGGCGGTTCGCCCGCCCATTTATGTGACCTGCCCAAAGAACGAAAGTTCTGCGGCTGCCTACGAATACACGATCGCCATGGGGCCTATCGCCGAGGCCCTCTATCACTCTGAATTTACTATAAATTCCGTCCTGATTCAGCGAATCTTTGCAAACCCCACTGATGCTGCAGGGCACGCCACAACCGGGAGTTTTGCCGCTTGAGCAGATAGCAGCGATGTTTCTGGCCCTCAATATCCATGTCGAGAACCGCAAAGCTCCCGAACAGACGGGATTGCGGGTACATGCAAGCGCGGACCTGACGAGCGCCGGGAGTGAGTAGCGCCGACCACACGCCATCATAGAACGCCAGAGTGACAGGCGGCTCAGGCTGACGATATAGCGCCCAACACTCGAGAGATGCCAGAGCGAATACAACAGCGAGGAAGAGGTGTCGCTCCAGGGCGTCGGGTGCCTGAGTAAGGGCGGCGATGCCCAGCAGCACCAACCACAACCAGATCAGAGCCAGACCAAGTTCACGTGCGGATCGATACGGAACGAGCGTTATCAAGAATGTCACGGACCAGTGCTGCTGTCGGCTCGGAGCGCGGGACCACACCCTTTACCAAATACGCATAAATCTCAGGATCTTGCGCTTCCAGCAATGCGACAAACTCGGACTGTTGGGCAGAATCTGTTGACTCGTATCGTTGCTCAAGAAAGGCGAGCAACAACTGGTCGAGCTCCCGCATACCCCGTCGGCACCGCCAGCGCAGCGCTTTGAGATGAGTATCCAAATCGAACTCAGTGACGGCGCTTGGCCATCATTTTCTTGGTTTCGGCGATCGCTTTCGCGGGATTCAGACCCTTAGGACAGGTTTGCGTGCAGTTCATGATCGTGTGGCAACGGTACATCTTGAACGGATCTTCTAGGAATTCGAGTCGATCCTCAGTCGCATCATCGCGACTGTCGACCAGCCAGCGGTATGAAGCCAGTAATGCCGCAGGTCCGAGGTAGCGATCGCTGTTCCACCAATAACTCGGGCAACTCGTAGAACAACACGCACACAAAATACAGGCTGACGGCTCATTGATGAGCTCCTGGTCTTCTTTGGTTTGTAGCCGCTCCGAGTCGGCCGAGGCAGGCTTGTCAGACTGCAACCAAGGCTTGATGGACGCGTATTGCGCGTAGAAGTTGGTCAGATCCGGCACCAGATCCTTGATAACGGGCATGTGTGGGAGCGGATAGATTGTGACCTGATCACCCAAATCCTCCGCTGCTTTGATGCATGCCAGAGTATTGCCGCCACCGACATTCATCGCACAGGAGCCACAGATGCCTTCGCGGCACGAACGACGGAACGTCAGCGTAGGGTCGATCTCGTTCTTGATCTTGATCAAAGCATCAAGAACCATCGGTCCGCAGGTATCCGTGTCTACGTCATAGGTATCCATGCGGGGCGCCGAATCGTTATCCGGATCGTAGCGGTAGATCACGTAGCGTCGCACATTCGTCGCACCCTCGGGAGCCGCGAAATGACGGCCTTCCGTTGGGCGGCTGTTTTTCGGTAGTCGAAACTCTGCCATGTCGTTCTCCTCGGTCGCAGGACCGTGGTCTCCTAGTAAGTTCTCGCCTTCGGCGGGATTGCCTCTACCTCATCGGTCAGTGTCTGGCTGTGCACAGGCCGGTAGTCAATCGAAATACCATAACCCTCATCCGTCCATGCGAGCGTGTGCTTCATCCAGTTTTCGTCGTCGCGATCCGGATAATCCTCACGTGCCTGTGCACCACGACTCTCGTGACGGTTTTCCGCTGAGCAGACCGTCGACATCGCGTTGATCATAAGATTCTCAAGCTCCATCGTCTCGATCAGATCGGTGTTCCAGATCAGCGAGCGGTCTGCGACTCTGATGTCCTCCATGCTCGCAGCCGTTGCCTGCATTTTTTCGATGCCTTCTTGCAACAGGGACTCTGTGCGGAATACGGCCGCATGCCGTTGCATGGTCTTCTGCATCTCAAGGCGAATTTCCGCGGTACCTCGCTCGCCATTCGCATGACGGAGTTTGTCGAGACGCGACACTGCGTAGTCGCCCGCGCTCGCCGGCAGATCAGGCTGCGAATCGCCGGGCTTCATGGTCTCGGCGCAGAAGCCGGCCGCACCGCGACCGAAAACTACCAGATCCAGCAACGAGTTCGAGCCGAGACGATTCGCCCCGTGCACTGACACACAGCCCGCCTCACCAATGGCCATCAGCCCGGGAACCACGGAGTCCGGATCGCCATCTTTGAGTGTAACGACCTGACCGCGATAATCAGTGGGAATACCACCCATGTTGTAGTGCACCGTCGGCAATACGGGAATCGGATCCTTATTAACGTCGACGCCTGCGAAAATGCGTGCCGTCTCGGCGATACCCGGGAGTCGTTCGTCGATGACCTCAGGCCCGAGATGCTCAAGGTGTAAATGGATGTGGTCCTGCTCAGGGCCAACGCCACGCCCTTCCTGAATCTCGACGGTCATCGACCGGCTGACCACATCACGCGAGGCGAGGTCTTTGGCGTTTGGCGCGTAGCGCTCCATAAAACGCTCGCCTTCCGAGTTGGTCAGATATCCGCCCTCGCCGCGTGATCCTTCGGTAATCAGGCATCCGGCACCGTAGATGCCGGTCGGGTGGAACTGTACAAATTCCATGTCCTGCAGCGGCAGTCCGGCGCGCGCCACCATACCACCGCCGTCTCCGGTGCAGGTATGTGCCGACGTGCATGAGAAGTAGGCGCGCCCGTACCCGCCGGTCGCCAGAATGACTTTGGCGGCACGGAAGCGATGCAAAGTGCCGTCCGCTAGGTTCAGCGCAACGATGCCGCGGCATTCCCCGTCGACCATGATCAGATCGATCGCAAAGTACTCGATGAAGAATTCCGCATCGTGCTTGAGCGACTGCTGATAGAGCGTGTGCAACATTGCGTGACCCGTGCGGTCAGCAGCGGCACAGGTACGCTGCGCGGTTCCTTCGCCAAAGTGGGTCGTCATGCCGCCAAATGGTCGCTGGTAAATCTTGCCCGCCTCCGTACGCGAGAACGGCACTCCGTAGTGCTCTAGCTCAATCACAGCCTGAGGCGCTTCCTTGCACATGTACTCGATCGCGTCCTGATCGCCGAGCCAGTCAGCGCCTTTAACGGTGTCATACATGTGCCAGCGCCAGTCATCTTCACCCATATTGCCAAGCGCGGCGCTGATGCCGCCTTGTGCCGCAACGGTGTGGCTTCGGGTCGGAAATACTTTGGTCACGCACGCCGTGGTAAATCCAGCCTCGGCCAACCCGAACGTTGCGCGCAAGCCCGCCCCGCCGGCGCCCACGACAACCACGTCGTAGGTATGGTCCTGAAATTGATATTCAGCCGTCATAAATGTTTCAACCAAACAAAATTCTTAATAAACAAAAAACCGCAACAGCACCGAGCACCATGTAAGCCACACGTGTCAGTATCATCGTCACAACCTTCGACTTGCCGCGTACGTAGTCCTCGATGACAACTTGTGTACCCAACGCGGAGTGCGACAGCAGAGTGCCGATAAACACGAGCAAGAGAATTGCATTGATCGGCGATGAGACAAAAGCGTGTGCACTCGGGTACGAATAATCACCCAGCGTTGCGATCGCAAAAATAAACCATAGTGTCAGAGGGATCATTGCAACCGCACTCAGCCGTTGGTGCCACCAATGCTCTGTGCCTTCGCTTTCGTCGCCTAACGACAGCAGCCATGTTTTGAGTGATTTCATCGCTAGTGTCCGCTCTATCTTCTGCTCAAATCAGGGTGGCGTACCAGGTTCCCACCGTGGCAGCGGCGCTGACCAATACCACCGCCCAACCTGAGCGTCGTGCCTGCTGCATCTCAAATCCTTTGCCGGCATCCCAAAACAGATGCCGTATGCCGTTTGCAAGGTGGTAGTACAACGCAAACACAAACCCTGCGATCACCAGCTTGCCGAGGATTGATCCGACGACGCTGGTGAACAGTTCATAAGCGCGCTCGCCCGACGCAATCGCAACCAACCATCCTATAAACAACAGAGACCCTGCGCTCAATGCAACACCCGTCATGCGGTGCAGAATCGACAACGTCGAGGTGATCCTGAATTTGTACGCCGACAGATGCGGCGAGAGCGGTCTCGTCTTGCTATTCATTTTGCGGTTTCAGCGTTCCGTCCCCTGATCAGGCGGTGTCCCCAACGCCGGTTCACGGTTCTTCAGGGTGCTCAAAAATCGATGCAGCGCCCGTTTTTCTCCCAATCACCAAAGCGTGTTGGCTCCGGCCCGTTACGCCCGCCAATTTCTCTGGGTGATATTGATGCTGTGCTGCTTTCAATCGCCTCTGCGGTGGTCGAATCGGAAGGTTTTTCCGATGTACCCTCAGGAGTCCATACTTGCGGCTGATTCTCGTTTGCATTTGCGGAATCCGCTGTTGATTCAGCGGCTTCCAACGCAACGATCTCGCGATTCTCGAGCGACTTGTCCATAGGGGTAATTATGCCAGACCCCAAAATGACGCGCAGCACAAAACGGGGCCGAAGATACTCGACAGGAACTCGTCAGCAACGCAATATAGAGACGGTTGGTGAGAACCAGAGAACGGCATAGTATGGACAACAACACCACACCCCTACCCGGCTATTGGCTGGCCTTGGTGCGGTGTTCGGGCAAAGACCGCCTGAGCTTTCTGCAAGGACAATTGACGCAGGACGTTGAAGCACTCGACGCGGAGCATATCGCGCTCCCCGCAGCTTGTTGCGACCCGAAAGGACGGGTGATCGCTACGATGACGCTGGTTTGGCAACCCGAAGAAATCGTGATGATCATGCACCACGAGGTCGCCGAGGCGCTGGTCGAACACCTTCTCAAGTACCGGCTTCGCGCGGACGTAAAACTCGACCTCCACCCGACCCTGTCCGTAACCGCCGCACTTGCACAGAACACCGGCCACGAGGTTGCCATGTGGCGCAAGGACACCAACGGCTGGCGCGTCGGTGTGCTGCATGAAGAACTCATCGCAATATCGGACCAGCATCGTCATATCTGCGTGGCCAATGAGCGATGGCAACAACTGAGGATGGCAGCCGGTGTACTCGACTTGCCTCTAGCGAGCTCAACACAATACACCCCGCATATGCTGAACCTCGATCAGATCGGCGCCATCAGCTTCTCAAAGGGATGCTATACAGGGCAGGAAATCGTGGCGCGAACAGAACATCGCGGACAGGTGAAGCGGCGCGCCAGCCTGATGCGCGTTCGCACCGATAAGCACCTGGGTGTTAGCGCCGGCCAGACCGTACTTGCCGATGGCAACAAGATCGGCACAGTGGTCTGTGGTGCAGGTCACGTCCTGAGCGCAGTCTGCAATCCCGTTCCGGACGGATCGAATCTGACGCTGGACGATGGTCGTGACCTGGTGCAGCTCGACTGAATTAAACCGAATCCGTTGCTTCAGGGCGCATATGCGGAAAGAGCAGCACATCACGGATCGACGGGCTATTGGTCACCATCATGACCAGGCGATCGATGCCAACGCCTAAACCAGCCGCCGGTGGCATGCCGTACTCCAGTGCGCGAATGTAATCGCTGTCGAAATGCATCGCCTCATCATCACCCGCACCACGCGCATCAACCTGCGCCTGAAACCGCTCCGCTTGCTCTTCCGGGTCGTTCAGTTCAGAGAACCCATTCGCGATCTCCCGCCCTCCGATGAATAATTCGAAGCGATCGGTCAGAAACGGATCGTCGTCGTTCGAACGAGACAAGGGTGACACCTCAGCCGGGTAAGACATCATGAAGGTCGGTTGGCGCAAGTTCGGCTCGACGAGTTTCTCGAATAACTCGAGCTGCAATTTGCCAGATCCCCATGCGTCAACGACCTTGATGCCCAGCCCGGTGGCAAGCTCAGCAAGATGGTCTCGATCTCGCAGTCGTTGCTCATCCAGACCTTTGACGGTCGCGCGCAGGCTATCCTCGATCGTCAGGCGTGCAAAGGGCTCGCCAAGATCAATCGTATCGTCCTGCCACGTCAGAGTGGTGGTTCCGACGATAGCCTCTGCAATACCCCGTAACATCGTTTCCAGGAGATCGATGAGATCTTCATAATTCGCGTAGGCTTGATACAGCTCCAACATCGTGAATTCCGGGTTGTGCTGCGTGGATAAGCCTTCATTGCGAAAGTTACGGTTGATCTCGAAAACACGCTCAAAACCACCGACTACCAGTCGCTTCAGATTGAGCTCTGGCGCAACGCGGAGAAACAGATCCATATCGAGTGCGTTGTGGTGAGTAATGAACGGGCGCGCGACAGCGCCACCGGGTGTGGTCTGCATCATGGGCGTCTCTACTTCCATGAAGTCCCGGCCCTCAAGGAACGCACGGATATACGAGACCACTCTCGTACGCGCTCGAAACACCGCGCGGCTTTCTTCATTGATGATCAGATCAACGTACCGCTGGCGATAGCGCGTTTCCTTGTCTGAAAGTCCGTGCCATTTTTCCGGTAACGGACGCAACGACTTGGTCACCAGACGCAGCGCATCGACTTTGACCGTAAGCTCATTGGTGCGGGTCCGAAACAACTCGCCTTCAGCGGCGACGATATCGCCGATATCCCAAGTCTTGAATTCGGCATAGCGACCCTCGGGCAACGCGTCACGCTGAATGTAGACCTGAAGCTCACCGGATCTATCGGCGAGTTTTGCAAAACTCGCTTTGCCCATCACCCGTTTGACCATCATGCGACCAGCAATCGCAACGCGTACCGGCGTCGCTTCGAGAGACGCTGAATCGTGCTCGTCGTACTTGGCGATCACATTCTGAGCCAGGTCACTGCGCTCGATATCATTGGGATAGGCGATGCGTTGCTCGCGAATCGCAGTCAGCTTAGAACGGCGCTCGGCGATCAGCTTGTTTTCGTCAATAGTTGTTTCGTCAGACATGTTCACAAACCCTGTTTCAGGCTAGCTTCGATGAAGGGATCCAGTGCACCATCGAGAACCGCTTGCGTGTTGCCGGTCTCAACCCCGGTTCGCAAATCCTTGATACGTGACTGGTCGAGTACATAAGAGCGGATCTGGCTGCCCCATCCAACATCCGCTTTGCTTTCTTCCACAGCTTGCGCTTCGCCCCGCCGTTTCAGCATCTCAAGCTCATAGAGTTTGGATTGCAACTGCTTCATCGCGGTCGCTTTGTTCTTGTGCTGCGAGCGATCATTCTGGCACTGAACCACCGTGTTCGTCGGCAGGTGTGTAATCCTCACCGCGGACTCTGTCCTGTTGACGTGCTGCCCGCCAGCACCGCTCGCTCGGTACACATCGATTCTGAGCTCGGACGGGTCGATCTCGATCTCGAAACTATCGTCGATTTCGGGAGACACGAACACCGACGCAAACGACGTGTGCCGACGATTACCGGAATCAAACGGCGATTTGCGCACTAGCCGATGCACGCCTGTCTCTGTCCGCAACCAGCCGAACGCGTATTCTCCTTCCACACGAATGGTCGCACTCTTGATACCGGCGACCTCACCATCCGATGTCTCCACAACCTCGGCCCGAAAGCCGCGCTGCTCTGCCCAACGCAGGTACATACGCAACAGCATGCTCGCCCAGTCTTGCGCTTCAGTGCCACCGGCACCCGATTGGATGTCGAGAAACGCCGGGGATGGGTCTTGCTCGCCAGAGAACATGCGACGGAACTCAAGGCCCGCGACAATCTGTTCGAGGGACGCAAGGTCGCTCTCAATCTCACTGACCGTATCTGCATCATCTTCGGCGACCGCGAGATCCAGCAGCTCACTGGCCTCTTCAAGACCGCCGCCCACCCGATCCAGACCACTGACTACCGACTCGAGACTGCTTCGCTCCTGTCCGAGTTGTTGCGCGCGTTCGGGTTCGTTCCAGACGTCCGGATCTTCCAGTTCACGACTGACCTCATCGAGACGATCCCGCTTTTCAGCGTAGTCAAAGATACCCCCTGAGCGACTCCGACCGTTCGCGCAAGTTCTCGATTTTCTGTTCGATCTGGTTCGTTTCCATGGCTCAAGCTCGCCAAAAAAGAGCGCGAGTCTAACACGTCGCTGCAGGTTGCCACTGCTCGATCAACAACTGAGGGCGCCGTGTACCGCGCCATTCGTTAACATCGAGTCGGTATATAAGATCGACTCGGTCCCCCGGTTGTGGCAGCGCATCGCGAGCCTGTCCAAATGCGATACCATCAATTTGCTGTTCGTCACAGGAGAGATTCAACTTCAAGTGACGAGAACCGACAATCCGGGCATGCTCGACTGTGAACGTCCCTTCGAACAGGGGCTCGGGGAAGCGTTGCCCCCAGGGACCGAGCGCTGCAAGACGGTCTGCAAATACGATGCTGAGTCGGTCCCTGTCCAGAGCACCATCGATCTCAAACGCGGGATCAAATTCAAATCCGGGATACAACCGGGTCATTGCAGCGTCCAATGCATCCCGAAATTCGTCGATGGCATTGCCGTTCAGCGTTAAACCGGCGGCCATGGCATGTCCACCGAATTTGATCATGATGCCAGGCACGGTGCGATCAACCTCGGCCAGTACATCGCGCAAATGGACGCCGGGTACAGAACGCCCTGAACCCTTGAGTTGTCCGGCGGATTCCACCGCGAAGGCGAAAACGGGTCGATGCACCCGATCCTTAATCCGTGATGCAACCAGTCCCACCACGCCTTGATGCCAATCCCGATGAAACAGCACTTCACAGCTGCGGGTCTCGGCGTCGCTGAGCTCGATCGCCTCCACCGCTTCGGCCTGCATCGTAGCCTCAATGTCGCGACGTTGCAGATTGATACTGTGCAGTTGCTCAGCAAGCAACCGCGCTTCGGCAGCGTTATCGGTCGCAAGACAACGTATGCCCAGCGACATATCCTCAAGTCGGCCAGCCGCATTGAGTCGAGGCGCAACACTGAACCCGAAGTCGGCCGCACGGACATTCCGAGTATCACGCCCCGCGATTGAAAGCAGCGCAGATATTCCGACGCAGCACTGACCCGCATTAATGCGCTCCAGTCCCGCATTGACGAGAATGCGATTATTGCGATCCAGCGGGACCACGTCGGCTACCGTGCCGAGTGCCACAAGATCGAGGTACTGAGCCGGCACACGATGCAGCGACGGGTTGTCGAGTACTCGCGCGACTGCGGACATGACTGCAAAAGCCACCCCGACACCGGCGAGCATCTTGCTCGGATAGGGATCCCCAACAAGGTTCGGATTGACGATCACATTCGCATCGGGCAGCACGTCCGGTGGCAAGTGGTGATCCGTCACAACCACATCGATACCCACGCCTCGGGCCGCCGCCACACCCGCGACGCTGGAGATGCCGTTATCGACGGTCACAATAAGACTGGGCTGCATTTGTTCAGCGACAGCGACCAACTCAGCCGACAAGCCGTAGCCAAACTCAAAGCGATTCGGTACCAGGAAATCGACATGCGCAAAGCCGAAGGCAGACAGGCAACGCAGCATTAGCGCAGTACTCGTCGCACCATCGGCGTCAAAGTCGCCAACGATCAGTACGCGCCCGTCTCGATGTTTAGCGATCAGCTCCGCTGCCTGCATCAAGCCAGAGAGCTGGCCGAGCGGGGCGAGGTTGGCAAGATCAAGCGAACGGTCTGCATCAGACTTGACGCCTCTCGCCGCAAGTATGTTGGCCAGCAATGCATCGGGCTCGGACAACGTATGCTCTGGCACTTCGCGTAAGCGTGAGGCGCGCGGTGCAAACTCATCCATCTCGGTTGCCCACTAAACCGCTAAGCCATCGACGCCAGAGTGGTTGTCGACGTATTCGCCAGACGCCGTCCGCCTCGATAAGCAAGACCGCTTTAACAATCCCGGTGTCGAGCGACTCGATCGCTTGGTCAGCCGATTCGGACGCAAGAACCACGGTTCCGCCGACGGCTGCATCGTCACGAATTTCCGCACCCACGTGCTGCCATACGGCTCGCCAAACCGGGTCATTGACCCGCAAAGGCGGCAACCGCATCTCAACAGGCCCTGGTGCAACACCGGCGCCATGCAACCAAAGCCCGCTGACCAACGGTTCAAAATTGGCCGCCCGAGCCTGATTCACGGGATGCGCGTGTAGCGTCATCTGAATTTCGGTCTGGATCCGTTTGATCAACCCGACATCCAGACCGTGCATCGGATGATCGCGCAGCGGTTGACCGATTAAGTCATGCGGCGGGGGTGCATTGAATTGCAGATGGGATTCGGATTTCGATGTGAGAAACCCCTTATCGCCCACGTGTTCCAGCCGACAGTTGGCGAGTAGTGGATCGCGGTCGCTCTCCAGCAGACCGTTGACGGCTTTGGTCAGCGCGGAACGCTCGTCGTCGCTGAGTCTTGGTATTCCGCTCAACCTAACGTCCCTGAGATCGGCGGCCATCGAGACCCAATCCGCGAAGGCAGCCCAGACCACCGAATATTCAGCTCTCAGGTATTGGTGCGCCAGTATGGCGGCATGCTGCTCAAACAGGCTCGGAAGATCGGAGTTGTCCGCACGCGTCGTCATCGATTCCCTGGCGCTCGTAAACTCGGGCTCCTGGAAACGTTGCGTGCCCAAAGACTGGCCGTCGTCGATCACACAGACGACATCCGGCGGCAGTGACTCTGGCAGTAGGTTCGCATACTCTTTCATCGGTCGCGCAGTGTACCGTGCGCGTCGCCATTGCCACAGGATTAGCCAATGCAGTTCGCCAGAGAATCGCTTCAACGCCACACCATCCGACGTTATGACCACACGACGGTCTGGATCGCGGATGACGCCTACGAAGGCAGTCTCGCCGTCTCGAGTGACGAAATAGTGACCGACTGGACCTGCAGTACCGTTGAATCGCTGGACGAGGAGCTGGTGGCTGCCATCGCCGATCTGAAACCCGAGGTGGTGGTCATCGCAACGGGCACCAGTGTCGTGTTCCCCGCCGCCACCGTATTGCATCCATTGATGCGCGCCGGCATCGGTGTCGAGGTCATGAATGACGGTGCAGCAATCCGCACCTTCAATGTCCTGTTATCGGAAGAACGAAGAGCCGCTCTGGCGCTAATTCGCTGACTATCGACCGCGCCGCAGCAGCGGCATCGGATCGATGGGTTGCCCGTCGCGACGTATCTCGAAATGCAGCCGCGGCTCCTGCGCTGCGGTCTCGCCCATCGTGGCGATTTTCTGGCCGGACCGAACGGTATCCCCTTCGTTGACCAGCAGCGATGCGTTGTGGCCGTATGCCGAGAGGAAGTTGGGTGTGTGCTGAATAATCACGAGCTTCCCATAGCCCTTGAGACCGCTTCCCGCGTACACGACCTCACCGTCGGCTGACGCAAAAATTGACTGACCCCGTTTGCCTCCAATCAATACACCCGTTTGTTTGACCTTGGCGCCAACATCGAACTCAGCAACGAGCCGCCCGTCAGTCGGCCAGCGCCACGACGCGACCGGCACAACAGGAGGTCTTGGTGGCGGTGCTGCTACTTGACCTGCAGGCGGTTTCGTAAGGCGCAATCTTTGTCCGGGATAGATTCGACTGACATCGCTTAGTCGGTTCCATTGCGCGAGATCCGCCTGCGCAATGCCGTAGCGGAACGCGATGCTATAGAACGTGTCACCGGGTCTCACGACATAAATGCCCGAAGTCGGCGCGCTTTGTCGCCCACTTGCGCCTCCCGACCTGTTGGTTTTGGAATCCCAGCTGCCAGCACATCCACTCAGAGCCACTAGCGCCGCCAGGATCAGTGCACGAAGTACCATGCCAATCCTCCCGCCACTATTAGGACAACAATCCAGCCGATCGTATCCACATAACGACGAAGATTTGCGGCGGCAGCGTCACCACCTAGGTAGATCAGCCCCGCAACCAGAAAAAACCTCGCGCCCCTGCCGACGACTGAGGCCAATACAAACAAAGGCAGATTCATGGCCGCAGCGCCGGCACCGATCGTGAAGATCTTGTAGGGGATCGGTGAGAAACCGGCGACAAACACCACCCCGATGCCATATTCAGCGAACCATACACGGGCCTCGGTGTAGGCCTCGGCATAAGACGAAGCTAGCAACCAGGGTTCGATTGATTCGAGCACAAACAGACCAATCAGGTATCCAACAAGCCCACCGACGACTGACGCTACGGTGGTCAGCGCGGCCAGTTTGAATGCGCGTGCGCGCTGCGCCAGCACCATTGGTGCGAGCATGACGTCGGGCGGAACCGGAAAAAAAGAGGATTCGGCGAAACTCAATCCCGCCAGCCAGTAGGTAGCATGCGGGTGGCGGGATCGCGCGAGCACCCAGTCATATAACGGCGTAAACAGTCGCATCAGCGCCCATCCGCCGATTTGACCAGCGGCACGAAGCTCGCGGGTCCGAGGTCCTCTTGCGAATAACCCTCCTCACCACGCGTGATTCGCATCAGACGCTGGTCGCGCGCCGGCCCCAACGGAAGCACCAGTCTGCCGCCCACTGCCAGTTGTTCGAGCAGTGCGGTGGGAATTCGCTCCGGTGCCGCAGCCACAATGATGCCGTCATAGGGGCCATGCTTGGCCCAGCCCTGCCAGCCGTCACCATGACGAAAGCGCACGTTATAAACCTTCATACCTGCGAGACGCTCACGCGTCTTGCCGAGAATCGGGCCGACGTACTCAATGCTGTGTATGTAGCGAACCAAAGGCGCGAGAACCGCTGTCTGGTAGCCGCAACCCGTGCCAATTTCCAGCACTTGCTCGAGAGGGCCGGCCTCCAGTAGCGCCTCAGTCATTCGCGCAACGATATACGGCTGGCTGATGGTTTGCCCATGACCAATGGGCAGCGCAGTATCCTCGTAGGCTCGACTCGCAAGCGCCTCATCCACGAACAGATGTCTTGGTACGGAACGAATTTGCGATAAGACCCGAGCGTTGCTGATCCCCTGCGCTTTCAGCCGTTCGATCAGACGCTCGCGCGTGCGCGCCGAGGTCATGCCGATCCCTGAGGTCGTGCTCATAGACCAAGGCCTCCGCTAAGCGTTCGGTGCGCTTCGTTTGTCTTGTAGGTTCCCGACATCGGGACGAAATGATACGCAATCGTTGGCATGCCGAGTAGCGAAGCGAGTACTTTTACCGCATCCATCAAAGACGTATGCTCGAACGAGATCACAGGGAGCACCTTGATGAGTGACGATGTGAGTCAGTCTGACGACGATACGGATCTGTTTCGCCAAGCGGTTAGCGATGCGCGGCCGTTGAAAAAGAAGCCTGTGGAGCACTCGCGTCGCCCGCCACCCTCGCCCCGTGCGACTATGCGCCGGCGGGACGAGGCTGACGTGCTTCATGAGAGCCTCAACGCCGATATCGAAACCATGGAATGGCGCAACGGTGACGCATTGCGATACCGGCGTCCGGAAGTCGGCGAGCGTGTGTTGCGCAAGTTATCAAAAGGGCAATTTCGGGTTGAAGCCGAGATTGACCTGCACGGCTATACGGTTCGCGAGGCCAGAGAAGTGATGCGTGAGTTCATGGCAGATTGCGAATACCACCACTGGCGGTGTGTACGCGTCATTCACGGCAAGGGGCTCGGGTCGGGCCACCGCGGCCCACAGTTGAAGGGCAGTGTCGACGGCTGGCTGCGACGTGATGATCGTGTGGCGGCATTCACCTCCGCAAGACAGGTCGACGGTGGGAGCGGTGCTGTCTACGTGCTCTTGCGCTAGTCCGGCAGGAGCAGCTCATTCAGCAGCGCAGTGGCGAAACTGCCCGCGGTGAGCTCGAACGTTAGGTGTGCTACGCCGTTAGCGAACTCACAGTTAAAGCCTTTCGGTACCACGCGCAAGCTGCGCCGCCCTGCCCTGGCGCCACCGCGCTCGGCGGCAGACGCCCAATGCGCACAGTCTTCAATCACCTTCGATTCAATGCGCGCCGGGGCACCGTCCACACCCATGTTGCCGCGCCCCCACAAAGGGCCGGTTGGGTGCAGGTCTCTTTGATTTGCGCGGCCCTTAACCTCATCGAGCGCCTTCGCCTCGACTGAAAAGACGCTATTGCTGCCCTCGAGCTGCACGACATCGCCGTCGAGTGGCGTGTCCCACGTGTGCGTTTGAACCCGCGTACCGAGGACAACATTAAACATCGCAGCACGAGCCGCCGATAAAGCCAGACCGCGTTCGTTGCGTCTCAAGCGCCGCCCGCTAGCCAACCCTTCAGCGGCCCTGAGGTTGCTGAAGTCCCGACCAAAACGCTGCGCACCAAAGTAGTTCGGCACACCCTGAGCGATCGCCGCGAGTAACTCCGGATCAGGAGCATGATGCATCTCTCGCAACCGCAATTCGAAGCGATTGCCCTGCAGCGCACCGGTTCGAATCTTGCGGTTATGCCGTTCCGTTTCCAGAATTTGCACGCCGGTTGCCACAAACTCGGACCAATCAACAGATCGACCAGGCACCTGAACGCTGAACCACTGACGGGTCACCGCCACACGATCCTTGCGACCAGCAAAGCTCACATTCTTGATGCTGACCTCGGCGTAGCGAGCGAGCTGGCGCGCTACCCACTTGGTATTGGCATCGGTCTTCTCGATCCACAAGACTTCGTGCTCGCCATCGCCGCTGGGCGTCCAGTTAGGCAACTCGATGACACGAAAGTCCTCTGGCGTGTGCTTGATGCGAGCGAACTGACGCTCACCGGACAATGCCGGGGGCACGGGCCAGGGCGATAGAGGTTGCAAGATCAGTCGGAGGCGACGATCTGATAGAACGATTCGTCTTCAGAGATCAGGCCGAGATCGGAACGCGCTCGCTCTTCGGCGGCCTCAAGACCATGCTTCAGGTTATTCACCTCACCTGACAATGCAGCATTACGCGCCTGCAACGTGCTGATCTCCTGACGCGTCTGGGTCACTTCCGCCTGCAAACGTTGCGTTCGGCGAAGGCCATCCGCCGACAACAACAACACCGCGAGCGTGGATACCAATAGCAGCACCAACAACGCGAGGAGCAGGTTCATCGCCCAATTCGATTCTGATTGTGCTGCAAGTCCAGTCAATGACTCATTCCCCATGCACGAAGTGCGGACCGCAGACGCCCCTTACTGCTACAAAGTAACGGCGGGCGGAAAGGCACTACGCGCGTTGTACTGCGCATTCTCGCCCAGTAACGACTCGATCCTCAGAAGCTGATTGTACTTCGAAATTCGATCAGAACGCGACAAAGAGCCAGTCTTGATCTGTGTGGCACGCGAACCAACAGCAAGATCTGCAATGGTTGCGTCGGCAGTCTCGCCAGATCTGTGTGACACGACCGCTGTGTAGTCCGCATCGATTGCCATGTCGATCGCCGCCTGCGTTTCGGTCAGCGTTCCAATCTGATTGGGTTTGATCAGGATCGAGTTGGCAATGGAATCTCGAATCCCTCTGGCCAGGATTTCGGTGTTGGTCACAAACAGATCGTCGCCAACCAGCTGCACACGATCGCCCAGTTTACGCGTCAGGGTCGCCCAGCCATCCCAGTCCGATTCATCCATGCCGTCTTCAATGCTGATGATCGGGAATGCGTCGCACAGACTCGAGAGATAGTCGGCAAATCCGTCAGCATCAAAGTCGCGATTCTCGGAGGCAAGGCGGTACACACCGTCCTTGTAGAACTCCGAACTCGCAACATCCAGTCCAAGAAAAACCTGCTTGCCGGGCGCATAGCCTGCGCGCTCGATGGCGGTCATGATCGTGGTCAGTGCTTCTTTGTTGGATGGGAGATTCGGCGCAAACCCACCCTCGTCACCGACGGCCGTATTCATACCCGCCTCTGCCAATACCGATTTCAGGTGATGGAAGACTTCAGCACCGCAACGCAGGGCCTCGCTAAACCGATCAAAACCGACCGGTAGAATCATGAACTCCTGAATATCGACGCTGTTATCCGCGTGCGCACCGCCGTTGATGATGTTCATCATCGGTACCGGCATGTCGACACCCGCGCCTAGCGTACGGAACAACGGCAGTTGTCGACTCACGGACATCGCCCGTGCCGACGCAAGCGAAACCGCGAGCAATGCATTAGCGCCAAGTCTGGATTTATTGGGTGTGCCGTCCAGCTCGATCATTGCCGCATCCAGTGCCGCCTGATCTCCCGCATCACGACCTACCAAAAGCTCACGCAGCTCGCCATTGACGGCGGCCACCGCGTTCAGCACACCTTTACCGAGGTAACGCGCAGGATCGCCGTCACGCAACTCCACCGCCTCTCGCGAACCCGTCGACGCACCGGACGGAACGCCTGCACGCCCGTAGCTGCCATCCTGCAGCCAAACCTCTGCCTCTACCGTCGGATTTCCACGGCTATCGAGAATCTCTCGCCCGGCGATCAGCTTGATGGTTGTGTTGTTGATGTCACTCATTCGGGCTCCCCAAGGCCAAATTGAGACTCGGCGAACGGTGCCGACTTCACGGTCTCGTCAATTTGCTTCAACTGCGCAAGCAGGTCACGCATGTGGTCGAGAGGCCACGCGTTCGGTCCATCGGACAACGCCTCATCCGGATTCGGATGCGTCTCCATAAAGACACCCGCGACGCCCGTCGCTACAGCAGCACGCGCCAACACCGGCACGAACTCGCGTTGCCCACCGGACGCTGTTCCCTTTCCACCGGGCAACTGCACCGAATGGGTTGCATCGAAAACCACGGGCGCGCCCGTTCGGCGCATGATGGCGAGTGAGCGCATATCGGAGATCAGGTTGTTGTAGCCGAAAGTGAACCCGCGCTCACACACCATGATCTTTTCGTTTCCGGTGGACCTCGCCTTGTCGACGACGTTGTCCATCTCCCAGGGCGAGAGGAACTGTCCCTTTTTGATATTGACAGCGATGCCCTGTTTGCAGACATTCAGGATGAAGTTGGTTTGCCGGCACAGGAATGCAGGCGTCTGCATGACGTCCACAACCTCGGCCACCTCATCAAACGGCGTGTCTTCATGCACGTCAGTCAGCACCGGCAAATCAAGCTCGCGCCGCACCTTGGAGAGGATTTCCAACCCTTCCGCCATACCCGGACCACGATAGCTCGATGCGGAGCTGCGATTGGCCTTGTCGAATGATGATTTGTAAATCAGGCCAATGCCTAGTTCCTCGGTCATTGCCTTAAGACGCGTTGCCGTTTCGAAGGTTGTCTTCTCGTTCTCAACCACACAGTTTCCCGCAATCAGGAAAAAAGGCCGGTCGAGTCCGACACTGATATCTCCAATTTTCACTGTGCTTGCGCCTTAACGGACGTGGGCGCGCGCTCCGCCATGGCACGCGCCGCTTTCACAAAGCTCGCGAACAACGGATGGCCGTCTCGCGGGTTGCTAGTGAACTCGGGATGGAACTGGCTCGCGACAAACCATGGGTGGTCCGGCAACTCGACCATCTCGACCAGATCATCCGGCGACAGACCGCTGAACCGCATACCCGCAGATGCGAGCTTATCTCGATAGTTGTTGTTGACCTCAAAACGGTGATGATGGCGCTCGCGAATCTCATCAGCCCCGTAGATCTCACGAACTGCACTGCCGGGCTGGAGTCCCACCTGCTGCGCACCCAGTCGCATAGTGCCGCCAAGATTCGACTGCTCGGTTCGAAGTTGGGTAACCCCATCAAGGTTCTGCCATTCCGTGATAAGACCAACGACCGGGTGGTCTGTGTTTTTATCGAATTCGGTACTGTGCGCACCTTCGAACCCTGCCACATGTCGGGCAAACTCAATGACCGCAACCTGCATACCGAGGCAGATGCCGAGATAGGGGATGCCGTTCTCGCGGGCGAAGCGCACTGTCGCGATCTTGCCTTCGATACCGCGATCGCCAAAACCGCCCGGGACCAGCAACGCGTCATACTGACGCAACTGATTCGTACCATCGTCTTCGATGTCCTGCGATTCGACGTAATGAATGTTGACCCGCGTGTGCGTGTGGATACCTGCGTGCAGCAACGCCTCGGTGAGCGAAATATAGGAATCTCGAAAGTCGACGTACTTGCCCACCATCGCGATATTCACTTCGCCGTCGGGATTGCGCTTCGCATCGACGACACTTTGCCATTCGGATAGATCCGCCTTGGGCACATCCAGACGCAACTGGCGGCAGATGATTTCGTCAAACCCCTGCTCGTGGAGCACCATCGGAATACGGTAGAGATCATCGACGTCATATGCCGAGATCACTGCGTTCTCCTGCACGTTGGTGAACAATGCGATCTTGCGGCGTTGCTCGTCAGGCAGCGGCTGCTCCGAGCGACATACGAGAATGTCCGGCTGGATGCCGATTGAACGCAGCTCCTTCACCGAGTGCTGCGTCGGTTTCGTCTTGATCTCAGAACTGGTCGCGATGTAGGGCACCAGCGTCAGATGCACGTAAGCCACGCGCTCACGCCCGAGCTCAACACCCATTTGGCGAATAGCCTCGAGAAACGGCAACGACTCGATATCGCCCACCGTGCCGCCGATTTCGACAAAGCAAACATCGGCATCCCCGGCACCTCGGCGAATCGACGCCTTGATCTCATCGGTCACGTGCGGAATCACCTGCACGGTCGCACCTAGATAATCGCCACGCCGCTCGCGAGCGATGACGGACTCATAGATCTTTCCGGTGGTGAAGTTGCTGTGACGACCGGTCGTGACCTTAACGAACCGCTCGTAGTGCCCAAGATCGAGGTCGGTCTCAGAGCCATCATCAGTGACAAAGACCTCGCCGTGCTGGAACGGGCTCATGGTGCCAGGATCAACATTGATGTAAGGGTCGAGCTTCATCATGCTGATGGACAGCCCGCGCGATTCGAGAATGGCGGCAAGACAAGCGGAAGTGATGCCTTTCCCAAGAGAGGAAACAACGCCGCCAGTAATAAATACGTATGAAGTCATGGGCTATCCGTCTGGCAACAAAAAAAGCCGGAGTAAAGGTTCGGTTCCAAGCCTTTACTCCGGCCTTCGAGCGTGCGAACACGTCATCAGAACGGAGTCAAACGATACCAGAGCCGACAGGTCCAGACAATCCGAGCTCAGGCCGCCGAGACCAAATGAGCGCACTCTGGCGCAGCGAATCCGGCCAGCCCGAGAGCTCGTAGCACCCGATCGCAACCAACTCGTCGTCGATGCTCAGCAACGGAATGCGGGTGCGAGCCCACGGCGGGACTGCGCGTTCCTGGCACCAGGCGGCGAAGCTGTGACGGGGCCTGCAGCCATCCAGGACACTGAGTGCGGGCCTGCGAAAGTGACAAGTCAGGCTCAAAGCACGCTCCGGGCGCGCAGACAACGATAGCGTGCCGTAACCCGCGGGAAGCGGAAGTTCGGATTGACCATCCCAGAGACTGACAAACGCCTCCGGCTCCTCGGGCAACGGTGGCAAAAAGAACAGATGATCCCGATAGCGGCGCGCCGTGCCCCCATCCCAGGCGACCAGCCCTCGGCCGGACTCACCACGCACGAGCTGCAACACACTCTTCAGTCGCGCCTGGTTAGGCGCCGCCAGGCCGAGCACTCTGCAGCCCGCACGAAGGGCAATGCCAAGCCTTCGATCGTCCAGTTGCGAGAGCCGATCGCAGGAGGCCACCGACCGCGAGACACCGAGTGCAAGCCGCCAATCGGCCAAACCGATTCGATCCAATTCCGTGCGTGCCTGCTGTTGCCATACAGCGGCTCGTGCAATTGTCTTCGATGCGGCTGGCCACCGCTGCTCGATCATGGGCATGACTTGTCCACGAAGATAGTTTCGATCAAAGGACTCGTCGTCGTTGCTCGGGTCATCAAACCACTGCAGGCCGTGTAACTCGGCATAGGCTTCGATATCAGCACGCGTGACAGAGAGCAGTGGCCGCAATAATCGACCTTGACCAAATCTTGCGGTGGCTGGCATTCCTGACAATCCAGCTGGCCCCCCGCCTCGCAACAGCTGCAGGAGCACGGTTTCCGTCTGATCATCGGCATGCTGCGCAGTCAGCAGGCATTCTCCAATCGAAATCTCGGGTTCCAGCGCCAGGTACCGCGCATCGCGCGCAGCGGCTTCGATTCCTCGATCCGAATTGGGGTCTACCGCCACATCGATGATGCGGACCTCAACACCGATGGCTTGCGCGCTCTTGGATACCGCCCGCTTCCAATGCGCCGTCACATCGGGCTGTAGCCCATGAGACACATGCAATGCATCGACGCGACCGGGCGCGTGCGCCTGCAATGCATGGAGCAGTACCGTCGAATCCAGACCACCGCTAAAAGCTACCCGCCAGCCCAGCGGAGCGTTTCGAGCAACGAGATTCGCAACGGCATTGGTGACCGCCGCGGCGTCAGACACGCTTAGGCGCTCTTGAAGTCGCCGAACCCTGCGAGTCTTTGAGAGCGCCGCTGAATCAGCTCGTCGACATCCATTTCGCCCAGCCCTTTGACCTGTTTGTACAGTGCTGCCTTGAGCGTTGCTGACATCTGTTCCGGGTCTCGATGGGCGCCGCCCAACGGCTCCTCGAGCACCTCGTCAATCAAACCGAATTCGATCAGCTGATCTGCAGTAATGCGCATCGCTTCGGCAGCATCCGCCGCCTTCTCCGCACTCTTCCACAGAATCGATGCACAACCTTCGGGTGAAATCACCGAATAGATCGCGTATTGCAACATCAACAGATGATCCGCAACGCCAATGGCGAGCGCACCGCCGCTGCCCCCCTCGCCGATCACGACACTGATAACGGGTGTGCGCAGCGTCGCCATCACTTTGAGATTGCGGGCGATCGCCTCAGACTGACCGCGCTCTTCCGCGCCAATGCCGGGGTAGGCCCCCGGGGTGTCGATCAGTGTGACAATCGGCAAGCCAAATTTCTCCGCAAGCTCCATCAATCGCTGAGCCTTGCGATAGCCCTCCGGCCGCGGCATGCCGTAGTTGCGCCGCACCCGTTCTTTGGTATCTCTGCCCTTTTGATGACCGATCAGCATCACGGGCAGGTCTTCAATGCGTGCCAAACCGCCGATAATCGCGTAGTCGTCCGCGTACATCCGGTCGCCATGCAATTCCTGGAAGTCCTCAAAGATGCCGCCGATGTAGTCGAGCGTGTACGGGCGCATCGGGTGACGCGCAACCTGTGCAACCTGCCAGGCGCTCAGATCGGAGAAGATCGACTTCGTCAGCGACTCACTCTTTTTGGTCAGGCGTTCGATTTCCTCAGCGATATTGACGCCAGAATCGTCACCGACATAGCGCAGCCCCTCGATCTTGCCTTCCAACTCAGCAATCGGCTGCTCGAATTCCAGGAATTTGAGATCCATCCCCTGAAGCCCCGTCAATAAAACCGTGTAACACTAGCACAGGCACGCCCTGCACCACAGATCATGACTGCGCTCTCAACTTGACCCGGTAGCTGTCTTCGCCGAAGGCTTCATCGAGCGCGCTGCGCAGTGCTGTCGATACGCGCACCTTCCACAGATCGCCGAGCATCATCCGACCCGACAATTCTGCGGCGCGATAATCTATTGCGATTTCGCAGGCACCGCCGCGATAGGGTCGCAATGTGGTTTGAAGGTCGCGCACCAACGCCCTCGCAGCCGCATCATCGCGCGGGCGCTCCAGCGTGAGGAGGAGTCGGGACGCGCACTCCTCGATCACATGATCAAGATCACGCAAGTGCTTTGCGTTAACACCCCAGGCATTCATGAAGCTATCCCAATTCAGGGTGCCCGATGCCAGGACAACCGTGTCCTTCACCAACAGATGCCGTACGGCGTCGACCGTGTCTGAGTAGAGCTGCACGTCGATGCGTCCGGTATCGTCATCCAACGTCACGGTGGTCCGGTTACCGCGTTTTCGAACATCAAAAATGAGCCCTGCGACGGTGACCTGTCTGCGCGGCTGTGAAAAATCACCGCCGCTATCTGCGCCCGCAGGCGGACGCGCCGATATCAACTCGGACAATGAAGCTCTCGCCAGCTGCTTGGCGTAGCCGCGATAGCGCGCGAACGGATGCCCGGACAGATATAACCCGAGCGCCTCCTTCTCTGCGCGCAGGCGATCGCTGGAGTGCCACTCCGCAACATCGCGCAGTGCGATTTCCGGAACTTCAACATCACCAGCACTACCGAACAAATCGTTCTGACCGGCTGCGGCGGCCTTGGCGTCCTGTTCCGCCTGGCGAAGCAGATCCGGCACAGTCTCCATCATCGATCGACGGTTGCCGTGTAACTCATCCATCGCACCGGCTTTGATGAGTGCTTCGAACATGCGCCGATTGAAAGGCTCAAGATCTACCCGCTGACAGACCTCTGCAAGATCCTGGTAGGTACCGCCACTTTCACGCTCGGCAATCAGGGCCTCGATCGCCGCCATCCCGACACCTTTGATCGCGCCAAGACCGTAACGGATGTTGCCGTCATCTGTAGCGCTAAAGTGCGCCTGCGATGCATTAACATCCGGAGCGAGCAGGCGAATGCCGAGCGCACGGCAGTCATCTTTAAGGCCAACCAATTTGTCGGTGCTGTCCATGTCGGACGACATCACCGCAGCCATGAACTCCGCGGGATAGTGCGCTTTCAGCCACGCTGTCTGATAACTCAGCACCGCGTAGGCCGCGGAGTGCGATTTATTGAATCCGTAGCCTGCAAATTTCTCCATCAGATCGAAGATATATTCGGCCTGTGCTTTATCGACCTCACGCGCGACGCAACCGTCCACGAAAATTTCGCGTTGCTTGGCCATCTCCTCAGGCTTTTTCTTGCCCATGGCGCGACGCAATAGATCCGCACCACCCAATGTATAGCCGGCGAGGACCTGAGCGATCTGCATCACCTGTTCCTGATACAGGATGACGCCATAAGTGGGTTCAAGCACACCCTTGAGATCCGGGTGCAGATAGTCGATCTCCTGACCGGATTGCCCGTGCTTGCGCGCGATGAAGTCATCCACCATCCCAGACTGGAGCGGGCCAGGTCGAAACAACGCTACCAACGCAACGAGATCGCCAAAGCAGTCCGGCCGCAAGCGCTTGATCAAATCCTTCATGCCGCGAGATTCCAGCTGGAACACGGCTGTCGTCTGGTAGCGTTGCAGAAGGTCGTAGGTCTTCTTATCGTCCATCGGCAACGATTGCAGATCGATAGGCGCTTCACCCGCTTGCGCGCGCCTGGCATTCACTGATTTCAGAGCACGGTCGATGATTGTGAGCGTGCGCAGCCCAAGGAAGTCGAACTTGACCAGACCGGCCGCTTCGACATCGTCCTTGTCGAATTGAGTGACGAGGTTGGCGCCACCCTCTTCGCAGTACAAGGGTGTGAAGTCGGTAAGCTCGGTGGGTGCGATCACGACACCACCCGCGTGTTTGCCCGCGTTGCGCACACAACCTTCCAGCGACAACGCAAGATCAAGAATGCTGCGAACCTCGTCGTCCTCTTTATGCAGACGCGCGAGTTCCGGTTCGTCGTTGAGCGCCTTCTCAAGCGTCATCCCAACCTCAAAGGGAATCAGCTTCGCAATCTTGTCGACGAAACCATACGGAAAATCGAGAACACGGCCGGCATCGCGCACCACCGCCTTGGCTGCCATGGTGCCGTAAGTGATGATCTGCGATACACGATTCCGTCCGTAGTGCTCAGCGACATAGGCGATGACCCGGTCGCGGCCTTCCATACAGAAATCGACATCAAAATCCGGCATCGATACACGTTCCGGATTCAGGAATCGCTCGAACAGCAAATCGTGTTCCAGAGGATCGATATCGGTAATGCCGAGCACGAATGCCACCAACGATCCGGCACCGGACCCCCGACCGGGCCCGACCGGCACACCGTTGTTGCGCGCCCATGCAATGAAGTCGGCGACGATCAGGAAATAGCCGGGAAACCCCATACTACAAATCGTGTCCAGTTCGCGCTCGAGTCGGGCCGGATAGTCACTCCCATCACCTTCGTAATTGACGCCTTTTGCGAGCTTCTCTGCCAGTTTTTCGTGTGACTTTTTCCTGAGCCAAGTGCCGGTGTCACTGCCATCAGGCACGGGAAACTCGGGCAGGTAGCTCTTGCCGAGCTCCAGATCGAGACTGCAGCGCGCTGCGATGCGAACCGTATTGTCGATCGCTTCCGGAAGGTCGGAGAACAACTCGATCATCGCCGCCGGCGAGCGCAGGTGCTGATGCGGCGTGTAGGGTTTCGGGCGTTTGCTGTCAGCGAGCGTTCGACCCTGGTGGATACACACACGAGCTTCGTGCGCTTCGAATTCATCGGGCTCGATGAATCGGACATCATTGGTTGCAACCAGCGGCAGCGCCATCGATGCACCGAGCGTTACGGCCGCTTCGAGCCATGCGGCTTCCTCGGCACGTCCGGTTCTGGACACCTGCAGGTAGAACCGATTCGGAAATACGTCGCGCCAGTGGGCAGCTGCCTGATTCAGTGCATCGGAATCACCCGCATTGGCGACACGCGCGAGCTCCCCTTCAAACCCACCGGACAATGCAATCAAGCCTTCGCAGGTTTCCTGTTGAAGCCATTCGCGCAGCACTTCGGGACGACCCTGACGCTGACCCTCCATGAACGCACGTGTAACCAGACGAGTGAGGTTTCGATAACCCTGCACGTTTTGGCACAGCAGCACCATGATGCTGGGCGTCTTGTCTTCAGCGCTACTGCGCACAGCGAGTTCCACACCGATGATCGGCTTAACGCCGGCGCGTAGCGCTCGCGTATAGAACTTCACCATTGCAAACAGGTTGCCCGCATCCGACAGTGCCACCGCGGGCATGCCTTGCGCCGCGACCGCGTCCATCAGGGTCGGCACCTTTACGAGGCCATCGACGATCGAATACTGCGTGTGCAGATGCAGGTGAACAAAAGTTCGGGACCCACCCGCATCGTCGTGATAGCTCGGTTGAAGCTCGGCTACCATCAGACGGACTCCGGCTCGCGTATTGCACGGCGCACAGGCGCAAAACTGGTACGGTGAATCGGACACGGTCCGAGTCTTGCCAGCGCCGCCATATGGGCTTTGGTCCCATATCCCTTGTGGCTCGCAAACCCGTAGTCAGGCCACTGGCTGTCGTAGGCAATCATCATGTCGTCGCGTGTGGTCTTGGCCAATATGGAGGCTGCCGCGATACTCGCATCGCGTGCGTCTCCGGATACCAATGGTACCCAATGGGCTGCGATCCGCCGCTCCGCCGGGGGCAACTGATTGCCATCGACACGTACTTCGGCAGGAACCAGACCGAGATTTTCCACCGCCGCCGCCATGGCACCTAGAGTACACGCCAGAATGTTCTCTGCATCCACCGCTTGCGCATCTCGAATCTCGATGCGATACGCCAGTGCTTGTCCTCGGATCGTATGGGCAAGCGCCTCTCGGCGCGAAGCGCTGAGTCGTTTGGAGTCCTGTAGACCGACGGGTACATGCGCAGGATCGAGCACCACCGCGGCCACAACAACAGGTCCTGCCAGAGGGCCGCGCCCGGCTTCATCAACGCCGGCGATCCACCCGTCATGTGTCGCAGGCAACAGTCCTAAGCTCACCTGCTTCATTCCTCACGCCCCTGGGCAAGCTCACTCACGACCTTGGCCGCGCGCGTATTCGCATCGACTGCCAAACGTATGCGCACTTGCTCGAACTCAGCGAGAAGGGACGTACGCGCCGGGTTATCGCCGAACCAGGGCCGCAATGCCGCACTCGCGCTCTCGGGCGTCAATGCGTCTTGCACCAATTCAGGCACCAACGGCTCTGTGGTCAGCAGATTGGGCAACGAAAAGTGCGTCAGCTTGATCAGGTTAAACATCCGCACAATGCGCGACGTCGAGGGTGACACACGGTAACCAACCACCATAGGCTTGCCGTGCAATAGTCCCTCAAGGGTCGCGGTTCCCGAGGCAAGAAGTAATGCATCGGCTGCCGCCATGCAGTCATCAGCATCCCCCACGGATACGCGGAAGTTGCCTTGGCGGATTGCGTCTCCCGCCACCTCGCGGAAGGCAGCTTCGCCAGAAGCACTCGCCAGCGGCACACACACCTGCAAGTGCTCAACGCGTTGCTGAGTCAACCGTGCAGCTTCCGCAAAGTCCGAGCCGAGTCTTGAAATTTCGCCGCGCCGCGAACCGGGCAGGACGGTGAGTACAGGCTTATCGGGGTCGAGGCCCAATGCACGCCGAGGCACGGCGGTATCGGAAACCGGTCGAATGTCCTGCGCCAGCGGGTGACCCACGAATGTCGCGGCCACACGGTGTTTTTCGTAAAACGCAGGTTCGAAAGGCAACAAGCACATCACGTGGTCACAGGCCTTTGCGATTGTCTTCACACGGCCCTCTCGCCAGGCCCAAACCGACGGACTGACATACTGCACCGTACGAAGACCACGACCGCGCAGTCGCTTCGCCAACCCCAGATTGAAGTCCGGCGCGTCGATACCCACAAAAACGTCCGGCTTAGCTGCGAGGAACCTCTCGACCAACGACCTGCGTAACTTCAGCAATCGAGGAAGATGCTTCAAGACCTCAGTCAGACCCATAACGGCAAGGGCCTCCGCATCTTCCCAGCACTCAAGTCCTGCGGCGCGCATTTTCTCCCCGCCGACGCCGACGAATTCGCACTGTGGATGCGCTTCGCGGAGCGCCTGCATAAGGCCCGCGCCTAGCGTGTCGCCCGAGTGCTCACCGGCGACCAGTCCTATTTTGAGTCTTGACGGGCTTGCGTTCACCGCAAGCACCCTTAGCGCACGATGCTGCGACTGCTGTCGGTGATCGATTCGAGCAGAGGAGCGAGTTCAGGTTGCTCAGCCACACGCTCAGCAATCGCCTCACGCGCTTCCTCCAGTCTCAGCTGGCTGCGATAGAGCAACTTATAGCCATCGCGGATGTTGCGAATCTGATCACGGTCAAATCCGCGTCGCTTGAGACCCTCGACGTTCACACCTCTCGGCTCAGCCGGCGTCCCCATCACCATCACATAGGCCGGGACGTCTTTGCCAATGCCGGCATACATACCCATGAAACTGTGTGGCCCGATACGACAGAACTGGTGCGCACCGGAGAAACCGCCAAAAATCGCCCAGTCGCCGACATGCACGTGTCCGGCGAGGGTCGCATTGTTGGCGAGGATTACGTTGTCGCCCACCATGCAGTCATGAGCGATGTGCACATAGGACATGATCCAATTGTCGCTGCCGACAACGGTGATTCCTGCGTCCTGAATCGTGCCCCGATTGATGGTTGTGCACTCTCGAATTGTGTTGCGATCGCCGATCCGCAGTTTCGTCGGTTCCGCGTCGTATTTCTTATCCTGTGGCGCACCGCCGAGCGCGACGAAAGGATGAATTTCGTTGTCCTCGCCGATCTCACACGGACCCTCAACAACAACGTGCGAGTGCAATTTGGTACCTGCGCCAATCCTGACATCCGCGCCAATGACGCTATACGGACCGACCACCACGGAATCAGCGAGCTCCGCGTCGTCATGAACAATCGCGCTCGGATGGATATTGCCTGTCATTCCCTCAAGCCTCGCCCGGCGCACACATGAGTTCCGCACTCGCGACGACTTTCCCGTCGACCAAAGCCTCGGCAGAGAATCGCCAAACCGTACGAATTCGCCGAATGAGTTTTACCTCGAGCTGAAGTTGATCGCCGGGCTCAACGGGCTTGCGAAACCGCGCCTTGTCGATGCCAACAAAATAGTAGAGTGTGCCCTCGCCCGGTGCCTCGCCTACCGTTGCGAATGCCAGGATTCCTGTCGCCTGAGCGAGCGCCTCGATGATCAGCACTCCCGGCATTACCGGACGACCCGGGAAATGCCCCTGGAAAAACGGCTCGTTAAACGTCACGTTCTTGATCGCGGATGCGGATTCGCCGGGCACACATGAGTGCACGCGATCGATCAGCAGAAACGGGTATCGGTGTGGAATCAACGCCATGATTTGGCGGATATCCAACTGCTCGGCAATGTTTTCGCTCATGATTTGTCCTTATCAGCCAGGGCCCGGTCCAGCGCCTTGACCTGTCGCGCGAGCGTATCAAGTTTGCGGAATCTCGCCACACTACGCTGGTGGTTGCGGATATCGTCGTGTGGGAATACCCCGCCATAGGTGCCAGGCGTTTCGATATCGGAGGTCACAGTACAACGCGCCGTAATCACCACGCCATCGGTGATCGTGAGATGTCCCGTCGTTCCGCTGTTGCCACCGAAAGCACAATTGCTGCCAATCGTGGTCGAACCGGCAATACCCACCATACCGGCCATCACCGTATGCTCACCGATAATGCAGTTGTGACCGATCTGTATCTGGTTATCGAGTTTGACGCCATTGCCGATGATCGTTGGCTCTATCGCGCCTCTGTCGATACTGGTGCACGCGCCAACATCCACATCATCGCCGATTCTGACACCGCCAACCTGCGGCACCGGCTCCCATCCCTCCGGACCGCGAGCGATGCCGAAACCGTCGCTGCCGATCACCGCACCAGGATGCACCACGCACCGGTCGCCCAAATGCACATCGGCCATCAGCGTAACGTTAGGTCCGATCCAACAATCGCGTCCGATCTTCGCTCCGGATCCGACGTATGTGCCAGCCCCAATGCTTGAGCCCGCCCCTATCGAGGCTTCCGCATCAACGACGACACCGGCCGCAATGGAAGCCTCGTCAGACACACTGGCATCGGAATCGATGACTGCGGCTTTATGAATGCCAGGCGCGGGTGATTGTCGTGGGTGCAGCAGGCGCGCCATGCGCGCATAGATCAGATAAGGGTCCTGTGCAACTATCGCTGTGCCGGCTACCGCCTCCGCGTGCTCCTCGGCAACCACGATAGCCGTGGCTACGGAATCATCAAGATACTTTCTGTAGGCGGGGTTCGCGAGAAAGGAAAGCGAGCGCTCTCCGGCGCGTCGAAGCGTGGCCACGTGATCGACTACCGCATCGGGGTCCCCCACGATACTGCAGCCGAACTTCACGGCAAGCTCACCAACCTTCAGACGCATGATGCGATCGATCAGTTGCCCTGCTTCGCCTGCAGTTGTTCCAGTATCTGTCCTGTAACGTTCATGCGACCGCTGGCGAAAATCACACCCTCTCCGACGATGAGGTCAAATCCGTTCTCCGTCGCGAACGCTTCGATCTCCTGAAGCAACATGCGCTGCAGCTTTCCGAGCTCCTCATTGCGGCGTAGGTTGATATCTTCGTTGTATTCCTGGCCAAGACGTTCCACTTCACGCTGAACATCACGCAGGTCACGTTGCATATTGCGCAGTTCGGTCTCGCCCATAACAGCGGCATCGCGCTGTGCTTTTTCCTGCAGCGCTTTCAACTCTTCTTCCTTGGCACGAACGGTGCGCTCGCGAGGTGCGAATTCTTCCTGCAGAGCCTCGAGAGTGGCTTTGGTTTGTGGCGCAGCCTGCAACAGACCCTGCACGTTGACCACACCAATCTTGAGCTCCTGTGCCTGTGCGGTTGCACTCAGCGCGAGCGCGACCACAAGCGCTGTCGCGCTGATCATTTTCTTGTACATCGAGGAATCCCCTTAGAATGCATTACCAATTGTAAACTGGAAGCGCTCCACTCGGTCACCATAGAGTCTGGTGGTTCCGCCGAAGTCATTGAGCGGGAACGCATAACTGAATCGGAACAAGCCAAGTGGTGCCAACCACTCCACGCCAATACCGACGGATTGTTTCAGGTTGTCAACATCGAAACCATAGTCGATGGGGTCGCCGCCCAGGCGATCCGTGAATGCCACTTCGCCGTTGCTGAATATATTACCAACATCATAGAAAAGAACGGCGCGGCCTTGACCACGGAATTTCTCCGGCACTGGTAGCACCAATTCGACCTGTGCGTTAACGAGAATATTCCCGCCGTAGGGTCGACCAAAGCTATCGCGAGGCCCGAGGTCGAACTCTCGGAAACCGCGCACCGATCCTGGACCGCCCAACCGGTACAGCTTGTACGGCGGCAGTGCCGTGGTATCTCCGAGGCCCTCTCCGAAGGCGAGCTCCGTGGAGACCTGCAGTCCGAACTGACCCCACAGTGGAATCAGGTTCAAACCTTCATATCTAGCCGTCCAGTACTCCACGTCCGAGCCAGGCACCGAATAGGCGAAGGTAGCGCGATGGCGTTGCCCACGCGTAGCGAACAACGCGCGGTTGCGAGAATCAAACGACCAACCTGCAATCAGCTCATAAGTCGTGAAATCGCTGGTGAAAACGGTGAGCTCATCGCCAAGGAATCCACCATCAATATCGTTGTTGAAGTTGGTGTCGCCGTTCTGAACGATCCAGTCGATCGCCTGCTGGGTACTGAACCCCTCGGTCGCAACCAGTCTTGCCTGCTGAAGGGCAACGCCGAGACTTAGGCTCTGAAATTCGGTGATCGGATATGCGTACTCAAGCGCCGCAGTAATGGTCTCCGTCGAGAGATCGGAGGATTGATCGTTGAACTGATCGAAATTCCTGAACGCCAGCGTCGCCGTTCGTCGGACCCCGTCGATGGTCGTGTAGGGATCGGTATGCGAGAGACTGTAAACGCGCTGGAACTGACTCGAGTTAATCTCCGCGGATACTCGGTTACCCGACCCCATGAAATTGGTGTGTGTAAAGTTGCCGTTCAGCAAGACACCCTGCGTCTCAGACCAGCCGATGCCACCACCGAACTGCCCCGGCAATCCGTACTCGAGATCAAAATTGACGTCGACCAGGTCTTCACTGCCGGGAACCGGAACCGTCTCGAACTCAACAGTTTGCAGATACGGAAGCTGCTGTAGTCGAATCTTCGATCGATCGAGCAAGCGATTCGACAGATAAGCACCTTCCATCTGGCGGATTTCGCGGCGGAGTACTTCGTCATTGACTTCATCGATACCGTCGAAACTGATGTTTCGAACGTACATTCGATTTCTCGGCTCGACGAAGATAGTGACATCCACTGTCTTGTCTTCCGTGTCCAGTTCGGGAATGAAGTCGACCTGCGACTCGGCATAACCATCGGCGCCAAGGCGCAAACCGATCAGCTCGGTGGACTGCGTCAACAAGCGCTGGTTGAAGGTGTCACCGGGCTTGATACGAATGAAGTTTCGTAGCACCTCTTCGTCCACCACCATCTTGCCGGCCATGCGCACCTCGCCGATGGTGTAGACCTCACCCTCTTCAACATTGAGCGTGATGAACACATCTTCACGATCGGGCGATATGGTGACCTGCGTCGAAGTCACCCGAAAATCGGCATAGCCCCGGTCAAGATAATAGGACGACAGTGTCTCGATATCGCCGGTCAGCGCCTCTCGCGAATAGCGATCGTCCTGGCGGATAAAAGACAACCAGTTCGGCGTCTTGAGTGACATCTCATCGCGAAGCTCACTGTCCTTGAACAGTTTGTTGCCGACGATATTGATCTGGCGAATCCGTGCGCGCTGCCCTTCTTTCACATCGATAAAGACGGCGACCGCGTTGTTGTCTCGATCCTCGACCCGGGTATCGACCTGGACACCATATTTGCCGCGGCTGTAATACTGCTCAACCAGGAACTGGCTCACTTCATCGAGCACAGAGCGGTTAAACGTCTTACCGCGTGCCAGTCCCACACCACGCAGTGACTCGGTCAAGTCTTCGGTCTTGATGTCCTTGTTGCCGTCGATAGTGAACTGTTCGATCGACGGCCGTTCTTTCACCACGACGACGAGCGTACTACCTTCACGTCGCATCTCGATCGAGTCAAACAGTTCTTGACTGTAGAGTGCGCGAATCGCCTCACGGATACGGACCTCGTCAACGACATCTCCGATGTTGATCGGCAAGTAATTGAAAACCGTACCGTCCGAAATACGCTGCAATCCGTCGACACGCATATTGCGTACTTCAAACGGTTCCGCAATCGCAGCCGTCGACCAAACGGTCAACAGCAGCAAAACGACGCTGACACATTGACGAATCTTGCAGTGGATCATTGAACCGCTCATTGGCCGACTAACTCAGAACGCGCTCGACGATGCGAGCAATGTCGTTATAAAACGCGAGACTCATGAAGCCGAGCAAAAGCACAACACCCACTTGCTGGTAGGCGATCTGCCAGCGCTCGGAAACCGGCTTGCCGGTTGCACCTTCGACCGTCTGGTAGACAATTTGTCCGCCATCCAGCATCGGGATCGGCAACAGATTCAACACGCCAAGACTTACGCTCACGATCGCAAGAAAGTCGAGATAGTCAACGAACCCTCGCTTCAGAGTTTCTCCAGCGTATTCTGCGATATTGATCGGACCGCTAATGTTCTTCGCCGATACCGAACCCGTCAGCATTCGACCGAACATTTCCAGCGTGAAGCCGATCTTGTCCCACGTCGTCGCCACTGCTTCAGGAATCGCTGCCCCTGCGGTGAGCTTCTTGATGCCATAGAGATTGACGGGCTGAGTATCTCCCGGCAACAAACCCACTTGCGGGCGTGATCCAGCCTTGTCGGTAACCACATCAGGCGTTACCGCGAGGAACAACGACTGTCCGTCACGCAAGACTTCGAATTCCCGTTGTCGGGGCGCATCCTTAACTCGAATTTGATCAACAACGTCGCTCCAAGTCGGAGTCAAAACCTGGTCGATAGCGACAATTTCATCACCCGGGATAAGTCCTGCAGCGGCGCCTGCAGACCCTTCGGAAACAACGCCGACTCGCGAGTTTGGCGTCCAGGGTCGCATTCCGATTCCATCAAACAGCTTTCCAGGTTTGGCGAGTCTTGCGGTCTCGTCATCGACTCGGACCACCACCGGAAACGGGTCAGCCGTGCCGCGCTCGATCATCATCGGGATCTCGCCGTCTCCGACCAACTCGTCCACCAGCACCTGGATACCATCCTGCCAACTGTCGATATGGCGACCACCTATATCGACGATCACGTCGTTGCGTTGCAGGCCCGCAATATCCGCCGGGGAGCCCGGTGTCACAACACCCACAACAGGGCGTGTTGCCGCTGCACCGAGCACAAAAATCAGCCAGTAGGCGGCAATAGCAAATATGAAGTTAAAGGCTGGGCCGGCGAACAGGACGGCAATGCGTTGCCACACCGGTTGCGCTGTAAAGGTACGATGAGCATCAGCGGCAGGCACGTTACCTTCGCGGTCATCGAGCATCTTCACGTAGCCACCAATGGGCAGCGCGCTCAATGCATATTCGGTCTGGTCCGGTCCGGCCTTACGCGTCCAAAGCACCTTGCCCCAACCTACCGAAAAGCGCAGGACCTTGATGCCACACATGCGCGCGACGATGAAATGTCCATATTCGTGGACCACCACCAGAAGACTGATGGTGAGCGCGAGCGACAGTGCGAAATATAAAACACTCATGTGTCGATTCCTGACCGTATCCGATTGTCAGACCATCTCAACGTCTCGGTGTTCCCGACGCATGGCAACGGGTTTATCGAGCTGACGATGCGCATCATATCAGTCATCACGCTGGATACACCCCGGGGCTACCAGGGTCCGTGCCCAAACACCAACCCGGCCGTAAACAGTGCTGCGCCAGCGCTGATGCTATCGACACGATCAAGAATGCCGCCATGACCTGGGAACAAGGTGCCGGAGTCTTTAAGTCCAGCCTCCCGTTTGAAGAGACTGATCGTGAGGTCGCCTAGGATCGAAATCACAGCCGTAGCCAGGCACAGCGGCACGATCTGTTGCCACCCGATGGGGAAGAGCAACGTACCCGCGAACCCAACGACCGTACTCAAACCAAGGCCACCGAAAACGCCCGCCCAGGTCTTGTTCGGACTGACTTTTGGTGCCAGTTTCGCGCCCCCAAATCGCTTACCAACGAAGTAGCCACCGACATCGGCTGCCCAGATAACGACCAATACGAACAGGAGCAGGATTGGACCTACCGATTCGCTGTTCGAGCCGAACCGCGCAAGCCCGTCCAGTGCTGCAAACATGGAGACCAACGTTACAGGCCCGCCCACCAGTACCAGTGCGCGCGCCACTCGAACCGGATAACTCATGACCAAACCGGCGGCAATTACCCACCAGACACCCGCCGCGATCAGAACCTGGACGAAAACTGCGGGCGTCGCAAACCACCAATAGGCGGATGCACACGCGCCGATTAATCCCGCATAGGCAATTCGTGCAGCGCTGTTCTTGATTCGGGAAAGCGCGCCCCACTCCCACGCACTGGCGACCACCACAACCAGAATCACCGGCGAGATAAACCGAGCGGGCAATACGAACAACACGACAAGAATCGCCGCGACCGCTGTCAGCGCGGAAATAAACCTGGCTAGCAGCATGTCAGCCCACTTCTTCCTGAGCGACCTCGGACACGTTACCGAAACGACGAGTGCGGTTGCCGTACCAGCCAATAGCTTCATCAAGGCAGTCCGAGTCGAAGTCGGGCCACAGAACATCACTGAAATACAGCTCTGAATACGCCATGTGCCAAAGCAGGAAATTGCTGACGCGCTTCTCACCGCCAGTGCGGATAACCAGATCCGGGTCCGGACCGTCAGCGAGCGTCATGGCAGCACCGAGTCTCTCTTCATCGATAGCCTCAGGCGCGATCGAGCCTTGTGCTACTTCCACTGCGAGGGCGCGTGCCGCCTCAACAATTTCCCAACGACCTCCATAGCCCATCGCTACGTTCAGACGGAGTCCATCGTTGTCTCGCGTGAGCTGCTCGGCCTCGCTCATCGCCGTTTGCAGGCGCGGAGAAAGGCGCGAAAGATCGCCGACAAACTTCAGGCTGACAGCGTTCTCATGCAACTCCGCAACTTCACGTTGCAAAGCATCGAGAAAGAGCTTCATAAGACCCGTGATTTCTGTAGCGGGCCGTTTCCAGTTCTCACTCGAAAAAGCGAACAAGGTGAGGTGACCGATGCCGAGCTCGCCCGCCCTGCGCACGGCAGCGCGGACTGATTTAACGCCCGACTTGTGCCCAAAGTGTCGGGGAAGTCCTCGTTGGCGTGCCCACCGACCGTTACCATCCATGACGATGGCAACGTGATCCGGCAGAACTGCCGGTGCGTGGATATCATCGGTGGCCGTCATCGGTTCGCTCTAGAACTCCATCAATTCGGATTCTTTCTCCGCCAGCACTGCGTCCACTGCAGCGACATGCTTGTCGGTCATACCCTGGATCACATCACCGGCGCGACGTTCGTCGTCCTCACCGATTTCCTTTTCTTTCAGCAGTTCCTTGATGTCGCCCAACGCATCGCGACGAATGTTGCGAATCGCAATGCGGCCATTCTCCGCCTCGTTGCGAACGACACGAATCATGTCTTTGCGGCGCTCTTCGGTGAGCGGCGGCAACGGCACGCGGATCACCGTTCCGGCAGTCGCAGGATTGAGTCCGAGGTCGGAATTCATGATCGCCTTTTCGACAGGTCCTACCATGTCTTTTTCCCATGGCGTGACTGTCAGCGTCCGCGCATCCTCAACCCCGAGGTTGGATACCTGAGAAAGCGGGACCTCGGTACCGTAATACTCTACCGTGATGTGATCGAGCAAACTGGTATGCGCACGACCGGTACGAATCTTCTGCATTTCGGTTCGCAGCGAGTCCACGCTCTTGCCCATGCGCTCGTCAGCATCCTGTTGAATTTCATCAATCATGTTTCTTCTCTCAGGCTGTCACCAGCGTACCCAACGCTTCGCCATTGACGACGCGCACCAGCGCGCCGGGTTCGGTCATGTCGAAAACCCGCAGCGGCACTTCGTTATCGCGACACATCACAATCGCCGTCGCATCCATCACATTCAGCTTTTCGGCCAGCACGCGATCGAAACTGACTTCCGGCAACTGCTCGGCATCGGGATTTGTCATCGGATCACTGTCGAATACCCCATTGACCTTGGTGGCCTTGAGCATCAGGTCAGCCCCGATTTCAATCGCGCGCAGGCTTGCTGCTGTATCCGTGGTGAAGAAAGGATTGCCCGTGCCAGCGGCCAGAATGACCACACGTCCCTTCTCGAGGTGTCGAATGGCGCGTCGCCGGATGTAGTCTTCACACACGTCGTTGATGGCCAGAGCTGACATCACGCGCGCATAGACATCGGCGCGCTCCAGTGCATCCTGAATCGCGAGCGCGTTCATCACCGTGGCGAGCATGCCCATATGATCACCGGTCACGCGATCCATACCAGCTCGGGCAAGACCCGCGCCGCGGAAGATGTTGCCACCGCCGATAACAATGGCAACTTCGACACCGGAGTTCACGATTTCGGCGACTTCACTCGCAATTCTTCCGATCACGGCGGGATCGATCCCGTACTTCAGCTCACCCATCAGCGCTTCGCCGCTGAGCTTTAACAGGATCCTGCGGGCTGTCGGTGTTTCGGTTGCAGCCACTATGTCATCTCCCCATCGTGAGCCGAGTCCAGTGTAAAGCAGTCCGAATCGGCTTACTCGTCGTCTGACTCTGAAGCCGCCTTGACCTGAGCCATGACCTCTTCAGCGAAGTTGTCTTCTTTTTTCTCGATACCTTCACCGACCTCAAAGCGCAGGAATGCGGTAACGGTCGCGCCGGCCTGCTTCAGAAGCTTACCGACGGTGACATCCGGGTCCTTTACGAACGGCTGGCCAACGAGGGTGATTTCTGCCAAATACTTACGCATCCGACCGTCGACCATTTTCTGGATGATCTCGTCGGGCTTGCCGCTATCTTTCGCCTGGTTGACCAAGATCTCGCGCTCGGCCGCCAGCGTTTCCTCAGGCACATCGTTCTCGTCGACACACACCGGCGAGCTCGCCGCAACGTGCATCGCAATATCGCGCCCCAGATCTTCGTCACCATCCGTGACTGCAACCAACGCACCAATGCGGTCGTTATGCGTATAGCTTGCGATAACGCCACCTGCCGACTCTACGAACGCAAAGCGGCGTACACCGATGTTCTCACCGATCTTGGCCACCAACGCGGTACGCGCTTCCTCGACGGTGGTGTCGTCGATGGTCAATGCCATTAACGCCTCGACATCAGCAGGTCGCTCGGTTGCCACCAGGTTGCCGACAGCCGCCGCAAACTGAACAAAGTTGTCATCCGCAGCAACGAAGTCGGTTTCGCAGTTCACCTCGACCAATGCCGATGCACCGTCGCCGTGAGCCACGACAATACGACCTTCCGCAGCCACGCGGCCTGCCTTCTTGTCGGCTTTCGCCTGACCCTTTTCGCGCAGCAGTTTCGCTGCTGCATCCATATCGCCGTCAGCTTCCACCAGCGCCTTCTTACATTCCATCATGCCGACGCCGGTACGCTCGCGCAGCGTCTTTACCATACTTGCGGTAATTGCCATCGTAATCCCCGTTTATTCTTCGCCGGATTCAGCAGCCGGCGCCGCCTCTGGCGCTTCTGCTGCTGGCGCTTCGGTTGCAGCTTCCTTGGTCGCCGCTGGCTTGCGACGCCCGCCGGCTTTCGACTTGCGCACGTTGCCTTGGTCATCAAGTTCGACAAAGTCATCGTCGCCGATCATGGTCTCCGGCGCGGATGCCTTGCCTTCAAGGATTGCGTCTGCGATCGCCGTTGCATACAGGCTGATGGCGCGCATAGCGTCGTCATTTCCCGGGATCACATAGTCGATACCATCCGGTTCGCAGTTGGTGTCAACAACCGCAACCACAGGAATACCGAGCTTGCGTGCTTCGTCGATCGCGATTTTTTCGTGGCCGACATCGACCACAAACAGCGCGTCCGGAAGACCGCCCATGTCTTTGATGCCGCCAAGACTACGCTCGAGCTTTTCCTGCTCGCGACGCAGATTGAGGATCTCTTTCTTCGTCAGAGAGTCGATGATGCCGCCCTCTTCCATGCTCTCGAGGTCCTTCAGGCGCTTGATCGACTGTTTGATCGTCTTGTAGTTGGTGAGCATGCCGCCGAGCCAGCGATAGTTCACAAACGGCATACCGGCACGAGCTGCTTCCTTACCGATCGTTTGGCGAGCGCTGCGCTTGGTGCCGACAAACATGACGTTGCCACCGTCCGACGCGAGGCCTTTCACATATGCGAGTGCCTCACGGAACAATGGGAGCGTACGCTCAAGGTTTACGATATGAATCTTGTTACGGTCGCCAAAGATAAAAGGCGCCATCTTGGGGTTCCAGTAGCGGGTCTGGTGTCCAAAATGCACACCTGCCTCCAGCATCTGGCGCATGGTTACGTCAGCCATGAGATCTCCTGGGTTGAGCCTCCGAACACCCCCTGACGCAACCCCTTTTTCGGTGGGGCACCCAGCACCAGGTGACGGTGAACGTGTGGTTTTAAAAATTAGTGGCGCTACAGGCATTTGCCGGCAGCGCGCGCTTTATAGCACACCACTGAACCGACCGCCAGTAGAAGGGTTGGCCGCCACTTGACAGGGATTGTATCCTTTAACGGTGTGCGCCCGGTATCCAGCCATCGGCGCAGGAAAACCAACGGAACACAATGCCAGTCACAATCAAAACCCCGGAAGAACAGGACGCAATGCGGACAGCGGGCCGACTCGCTGCCGATGTACTCGACATGATCACCGATTATGTCAAACCTGGCGTGACAACCAACGAGCTGAACGAGCGTTGCCACCGGTTCATTACCGAGGAACAAGGCGCGATCCCCGCCCCGCTGAACTATACCGGCGGCGGCCCCGTCCCGTTTCCGAAGTCGATTTGCACCTCGCTCAACCATGTCATTTGCCATGGCATTCCATCCGACCGGGTCCTGAGACACGGCGATTCGCTGAATATCGATATCACCGTGATCAAGGACGGCTGGCATGGCGATACCAGCCGCATGTTCATGGTGGGCAAGCCCAATATCCAGGCACAGAGGCTAGCGAAGATCTGTCACGAGGCAATGATGCACGGCATCCAGCAGGTCGCCCCTGGCAAGACACTGGGCGACATAGGGCATGCCGTTCAACGCCACGCGGAGCGCCATCGTTTTTCTGTCGTACGAGAGTATTGTGGTCACGGCATCGGTCGAGGGTTCCATGAGGACCCGCAGATCGTCCATTTTGGCCAGCCAGGCACAGGGATGCCTCTGGAGGCCGGAATGACCTTCACCGTCGAACCGATGCTTAATGCCGGTAAACGGCACACACGCCTTCTGCCTGACGGGTGGACCGTCGTCACCCGAGATCATTCGCAGTCCGCGCAATGGGAACACACCGTATTGGTCACCCCTTCCGGCTATGAAATCCTGACACTGGGTGCCGCACAGCGTGACCGAGCAAGCGCGGCCTGATTCAACGGCGCGGCTCGGCGCCACCCCCGCAGGCACAGGGCGCTACACGGCTCAACCAGCCGGCCCCGATGCCACGGTGGGGCGCTTTGTCAGCCAGCTCGATGCGGCGGCGGCCGGTCCCGTTGCGATGCGAGGCATGCTCGGCAGCGCAAGTGAGGCGCTGGCTGATCGCTTTCGCAATGGAGATGCCGTCGAGCTATTGGTGGCAGCCAATGCGGGCATCGTGGACGCGGCGCTCACTCACCTGTGGGCCCAGTTCGATGTTCCGGAAAATGATTTCACGTTGATCGCGGTCGGCGGCTATGGCCGCGCTGAGCTCCATCCGGGATCGGACATCGACATCCTGATACTGATCGCTGAGGGCGAAATCGATACGGATCCGGTGGAACGATTTGTCGCGGCGCTTTGGGATACCGGACTGGAAATCGGTCATAGCGTTCGCACCGTTGCGGATTGCAAGGCACAAGCCGCCGAGGACGTGACCATCACGACGACGCTCATGGAGTCTCGACGACTTGTCGGCAACGCGAGCCTCTATGAAGAGATGGCACGCGTCACAGGCCCTGCGCATGTTTGGGATCCTGCTGCCTTTTTTGTTGCAAAACGCGATGAACAACGCGCCCGCTACCATCGCTACGACGATACCGGTTACAACCTCGAACCTAACGTAAAAGGCAGCCCTGGCGGACTGCGCGATATCCAGATGGTGAGCTGGATTGCCAAGCGCCATATTGGCGCCGAGGACTTCGAGGCCCTTGCAGGATTCGGCTTTCTCACGGCAGGCCAGGCTGCGCGTCTTGTGGACGCGCGCCAGTTCTTGTGGACGATTCGCTATGGGTTGCACGTGCTGACAGGACGCCGCGAAGATCGCCTGTTGTTCGATCACCAAAAAGCGCTGGCCGAGATGCTCGGGTATGAAGACTCGCGCTTCACGCTCGGCGTTGAGCAGATGATGCAACGTTACTATCGGATGGTGATGCAGGTCTCGAGGGCCAACGAAATCCTGTTGCAACTCTTCGAAGAAGACATACTGCTTTCGGTCGACGAACCCCCGAAAGCAATCAACGAGTCTTTTGTCAGCCGCAGCGGCTATCTGCAAGCCATTGATGATGACGTGTTCCTGAGAGATCCATCGGCACTGCTGGGGGTTTTCCGTTTGCTCCAGCAAAACCCGGAACTGAAGGGCGTCAGTGCACGTACCATCGGACTGATTCGCAAGCACCGTCATCTGATCGATGAGCAGTTCCGCCAGCACCCTCGCAACCATCGGCTCTTTCTGGATTTGTTGCGCTCGCCGACCGGTGTCACAAACGCCCTGCGTCGCATGAATCGATACGAAATCCTGGGCAACTACATTCCCGCGTTCGGTCGTATTGTCGGCAGAATGCAATACGACCTCTTTCATGCATACACCGTCGACGAACACACGCTGTTTCTGGTGTCCCATCTGCGCAAGTTTGCACTCGGCATGAGCGAGGACAGCCACTGCAATCATGTCATGTCGCAACTGCCCGACCAGTCACTCTCTGTGCTGTCGGGTTTGTTTCATGACATCGCCAAAGGTCGCGGTGGCGACCATTCCGAGCTAGGCGCAACGGATGCGCTATTGTTCTGCCGCGAGCACGGATTGAGCGATGACGACGCGGAACTTGTCAGCTGGCTGGTGGCCAATCACCTCATTCTGTCGATGACGGCGCAAAAAAAGGATCTCAGCGACCCTGAAGTGATCGCGAAGTTTGCACAGCGAATGCAGACGCGCGTGCGCCTCGACTATCTCTATGTATTGACCGCCGCTGATGTTCGCGCGACGAATCCAAAGCTGTGGAACTCCTGGAAAGCAAAGTTGTTTCGAGACCTCTACGAAGCGACGGCGCAGGCTTTGGATCGCGGCCTTGAGAATCCGGCGAACACCACACAGTTGGTCAATGTGACGCTGGACGATGCACGGAACAGACTCGAGGGTGTCGTCGCACCCGAGGCGATTGATGCCTTCTTCGCCATAGTCGACGAGGACTACTTTCTCCGCTACTCCGCCGAGGAAATTGCATGGCACACCAGCGCACTCAGCGCCCACGGTACCCAGGCACCGATGCTGTCGATGGTGGCCAACCAGCGCGACAACACGCTGGCGATCATGCTCTACACACCGCAAATTCAGCACACCTTTGCGGGCGTTACCGCAAGACTCGATGAACTCGGCCTGTCCGTCCTGGACGCACGCATTGAACAGCTTCGAAACGCTTTCAGCCTGGACACCTATATTGTGACGAGCCCGATGGGCGATGAGCTCGATGCAACGATGATCGATGATGTCGAACGCAGGCTCGCGCCGATCGTCAACGGCGAGGAAGAAGACATACTGCGCGTGCAGCGGGCGCTTCCAAGAGCTCAGCGAATGTTCGAAACACCCACTGGGATCAGTTTTCGCGAGGATGAAACGGCCAGACGCACCATCATGGAATTGGTGTGTGCCGATCATCCAGGACTCTTGCATACGGTGGGCAAGACGCTGATTGCCTGTGACGTGTACATCAGCGCCGCCAAGATCGTAACGATCGGCGAGAAGGCTGAAGACGTGTTCTATCTCACCAGTTCACAGGAGACACCGCTAACACGATCAGAGCAGGAGAACCTGCGGGAATCTCTCCTGGGCGCGTTAGCCGGACGTCCGTCATGAACGCCAACCCCGGCTTTGAGCGTCTGCAGGCGTATCCTTTTGAGTATCTCGCCGATCTATTGGCCGGTGTGACACCACCATCAGGGCTGAGTCCGATTCCACTGTCAGTCGGAGAGCCAAAACACACGCCGTACGCCGCCGCTCTCGAGGCGCACAATGCGGTCTTCCAAACTTCGGCCGGCAAGTACCCACCCATTCGTGGCACCGACGACTTGCGCAACGCGTGCGCGGGTTGGCTAGACCGGCGCTTTGACCTGCAAGTCGACCCTCAACGTATGCTGCACCCGGTGAATGGGACTCGCGAGGGCTTGTTTGCGATTGCGCAGGCACTGATCGATCCGGCCGAAGATGCGGTCGTCGCGATGCCAAATCCGTTCTATCAAATCTATGAAGGTGCTGCCCTCATGGCCGGCGCAACGCCGGTTTATCTCGCGACTGACCCGGCGCACCATCACCTGCCGGATCTGAATCAAATATCAGAAGATCTGTTACGTTCGTTGCGGCTCTTCTATCTGTGCTCACCGGTGAACCCGGCTGGCGCGGTCGCCCCGCTCGCCTATCTTGAAAGACTGGCGAACCTGGCTGTCGAATACGATTTCATCGTCGTGGCAGACGAATGCTATATCGACATTTATCGCGATGAACCGCCGGTCTCGCTACTGAACGCGGTCAAGGGCGAGTTTCCCAATGTGCTCGCGTTCCACAGTCTCTCGAAGCGCTCCAACCTGCCGGGACTTCGATCCGGTTTTGTTGCAGGGGACCCATCCCTGATCGATCTATTCGCGCGCTATAGAACCTACCACGGCTGCGGAATGTCGCTGGCCGTGCAGGCTGCAAGTATTGCAGCGTGGTCAGATGATGCGCACGTCGACGATAATCGACGTGCTTACAACCAAAAGTTTGCGATGGCAGCCGAGACGCTGAGCGGCCGCCTCAACGCCGAGACACCTCCCGCAGCCTTCTACTTGTGGCCGGAAATCGACGGCGATGACCGAATGTTCTGCCGTGATCTATTCGAGCAGACCCACGTGACGGCAGTGCCGGGTCGGTACTTCGCGCGTGAGGTAGACGGCGTGAATCCAGGCGCAGGCCGGATTCGCCTTTCCTTGGTCGCCGATATCGATAACACTCGCGAAGCATTGGAGCGGCTTGCCGCGTTTTGTAACCGCTAATTGCAACGGGAGTTGGATGCCGATGAACGTCAGGGAAACCATCGAGAATGCCTGGGAGGCGCGTGCGACGCTGACTCCCGAAGACACGGATGTGGTCGGAGCTGTTGACCATGCTCTGGCACAACTCGACAACGGATCCGCACGGGTTGCCGAACCAACGCCAGAAGGCTGGGTGGTCAACGAGTGGTTAAAGAAAGCCGTTCTGCTCTCGTTCAGGCTTCGCGACAACGCGCTGATCGAGGAAGGCGACCATCGCTACTTCGACAAGGTCCCGTTGAAATATGCGCAATACAGCGAAGAAGACTTTCGACGAGACGGTGTTCGGGTCGTGCCGGATGCGGTGGTGAGACAAGGCGCCTATGTGGGCAAGGACGTGGTACTGATGCCAAGCTATACCAACATCGGCGCTTACATCGACTCGGGCACTATGGTTGATACCTGGGCGACCGTCGGCAGTTGCGCTCAGATCGGACGCAATGTCCATTTGTCCGGTGGTGTCGGTATCGGCGGCGTGCTGGAGCCACTGCAAGCAACACCGACCATTATCGAGGACGACTGCTTCATCGGCGCGCGCTCGGAGATTGTCGAGGGGGTCGTCGTCGAGACCGGCAGCGTCATTTCGATGGGTGTTTTCATCGGCCAAAGCACACGCATTTATGATCGGGAAACCGGCACGATCACTTACGGTCGCGTGCCTGCGGGCAGTGTGGTTGTACCGGGCAACCTGCCATCGGCCGATGGCAGCTATTCGCTCTACGCCGCAATCATCGTCAAACGCGTGGACGCGAAAACGCGCGCAAAAGTCGGCCTGAACGAATTGCTGCGGGCAGCGACCGAATGAAGCCAATCGTCTACGGCCTCAAGCAATGCGATACCTGCCGAAAAGCGCTTCGGTGGATGGACGGTCACGGACTCGACTACGACTTTGTCGATATTCGCGCGCAAACGCCATCCGTAAAAGAGATTCAAACCTGGCTCACTGCTTTGGGTAATGCAAAGCTGGTAAACCGGAGATCGACGACCTGGCGTGGCCTTGGCGAGGCGGAGCGCGCTGACGCGGCTGGCGACGCCGCGGCTCAGTTACTCGAGCAGCACCCGACGCTGATCAAGCGGCCTGTCTTGGCGCTGGATTCGAAAACCCTGGTCGGATTCTCCGAGGCGGACTGGACAGCCGCGCTTCTAGACTAAGCGGCTAGCCAAATCTGCCTGTGATGTAGTCTTCGGTCAGGCGGTGCTGAGGGTTGGTAAATATCTTGTCTGTCTCGTCCACTTCGATCAGCTCACCGAGGTGGAAATAAGCGGTTCGCTGTGACACGCGAGCAGCCTGCTGCATCGAGTGCGTAACGATCACGATAGCGTAGTTCTCGCGCAGCTCGTCAATCAGGTCTTCGATCTTCGCGGTTGCGATCGGATCCAGAGCAGAGCAAGGCTCATCCATCAAGATAACCTCAGGGCTCACCGCAATCGTGCGCGCGATACACAGACGTTGCTGCTGACCGCCCGAGAGGCCTGTGCCGGTGTCATGCAAGCGGTCTTTGACCTCCGTCAAAAGGCCCGCTTTCTCCAGACTCGTGTGAACGATTTCATCAAGATCGGCACGATTCTGGGCAAGACCGTGGAGCCTCGGGCCATAGGCGATATTGTCGTAAATCGATTTGGGGAACGGGTTCGGCTTCTGAAAGACCATCCCGACCCTGGCCCGAAGGGCAACCACGTCCATCGATCGGTCATAAATGTCTTTCCGATCGAGCATGATTCGACCCTCGACCCGTGCGCTGTCGATTGTATCGTTCATCCGGTTCAGGCACCGGAGGAAAGTCGACTTTCCGCACCCCGAGGGTCCGATCAGCGAAATCACTTCATTTCGAGCGATTTCTAGACTGACATTCTTGATCGCCTGGGTTTCCCCGTAGAACACGTTGACGTTGTGTGCCTGAAAGTACGGGTCGATGACAAAAGGGCTTCCCACAGAAGTGCTCTTTGGCAACGCATCTCGCGGGCGACTGGCTTCGCTGGAAGCGCTATCAAGCGCGAGATCCGCTACGGCAGGTGCATCAATCGTCAGTTCAGTCACAACCAAAACCTCTATAAAACCGAAGCTTACCGCTCAATCCTAAAGTCACACGCTACCAAGAACGCTCAAATCGTCGCCGCAGCAGGACGGCCGCGAGATTCATCAGCAGCAAGAATCCCAGCAAAACGATAATGGCCGCTGAGGTTCTCTCGACAAACGCACGTTCCGGGCTGTCGGCCCACAAGTATACCTGCACCGGCAACGCAGTGGCTGGCTCCAGCGGACCGCCGGGGATATCGACAATAAATGCCACCATGCCGATCATCAACAATGGCGCCGTCTCGCCGAGGGCGCGCGCCATTCCGATGATCGTACCGGTGAGGATGCCCGGCAACGCCAGCGGCACGACGTGCTGGAACACGGTCTGGACCTGCGACGCGCCGAGACCGAGTGCGGCCTCTCGAATCGACGGCGGCACCGACTTGATCGCAGCGCGCGCCGCGATGATGACCACCGGCAGCGTCATCAGCGCGAGCACCAGGCCACCGACCAGCGGGGCTGAACGTGGCAGCGCCATCCAGTTAATGAACACCGCAAGCCCGAGGAGACCGTAAACAATCGACGGTACCGCAGCGAGGTTGTTGATATTCACCTCAATCAGATCGGTCCAGCGATTGCGCGGTGCAAACTCTTCCAGATAGACCGCCGCCGCCACACCGACAGGAAACGCCAGCAGCACCGTCACGAGCAGCATATAGACCGACCCCATGAAGGCACCGCGGATACCAGCAAGTTCCGGGTCCCGGGAGTCGCCGTTCACGAACAATGCCGTGTTGAAGCGTGTGTAAATCCGGTTAAGGGATTTCAACTCATCGACCCATCGAATCTGGCGGTCACTCACAGTGCGCTGCGATTCATCGAGGCTGGGATCGACATTGCCCTTGATTAACATGTCGATGTTGGCGCTGGCAGGCACGCGCAGCTCTATCTGCTCCCCGATCAGATCAGGGTCCTCGAGCACGCGCTCTCGCAATAGGAAGCTTGATTCCGCGCTGACCAATTCCCCCACCGCACGCTTGTCGACACGTGTCTTCACATCGAGGAACAATCTGGCCAGTGAGTCACGAATAACGATGTCATAGTCGCCACCCTCAAGAGACTCGCGACTCCGATCTCCCTTCGGATCAACGTCTGCTGCACTCACGACCACCGGCAAAACGATTTCAGTCTGCCGGAACGCACTCACGCCGTTACTCACGATATTCGCGAAAAAAGCCACAAGAAACACGAGCCCCACAAGGACCGCCGCGAGGCCATACGCGCGAAAGCGGCGCTCGCGGGCGTAGCGACGCTTGAGCGTCTTGTCCACGGCCGCCTGAATACTGATATTGCTCATCGACCGCCCCTGCTATTCGTACTGCTCACGGTACTTTCGCACCACGCGAAGACCGATCACGTTGAGTCCCAACGTCACTAGGAACAACAACAAACCGAGCGCAAACGCGGCCAGTGTTTTCGCGCTGTCGAATTCCTGGTCGCCGATCAGAAGCGTGACGATCTGCACGGTGACCGTCGTCACTGCTTCAAACGGATTCGCAGTCAGGTTTGCCGACAACCCTGCCGCCATGACGACGATCATCGTCTCTCCGATGGCTCTCGACATCGCCAGCAGGATGCCACCTACGATGCCCGGCAGCGCCGCGGGCAGAAGCACCTGACGAATCGTCTCCGAACGGGTAGCCCCGAGCGCCAGTGAACCGTCCTTCATTGTTCTCGGCACCGCAGTAAGCGCATCGTCCGATAGCGAGGAAATCAGCGGAATGATCATGATGCCCATGACCAACCCGGCCGCAAGCGCACTCTCGGACGCGACGGTGAGCCCGACTGCACTGCCGATCTCACGCAATATTGGGGCGACCGTCAGCGCGGCGAAAAACCCGTAGACAACCGTTGGAATACCTGCAAGCACCTCCAGCAACGGCTTGGCCACCGAACGGAAGGATTCGGGCGCGTACTCCGAAAGATAGACTGCGGTCATCAGTCCGACCGGCGTTGCTATCAGCATCGCGATAGCCGTGATCAACAGCGTCCCGGCGAACAAGGGAACCGCACCGAACGTGCCCGAACCGCCCACCTGGTCGGCTCGAATCGCAGTCTGCGGACTCCACTCGAGTCCAAAGAGAAACTCCGTGACCGGCACGGTGCCGAAGAATCGCGTGGCCTCAACGAGTACGGAGGCGACGATACCGACGGTCGTCAGCACCGCAATCGACGAAGCGACGAAGAGCAGCGCCCGCACAAATCGTTCGACACTGTGTCGTGCGGCAAACTTAGGACCAATGCGCCAAATGCTGAACGTCGCACCGGCGGCGATCAACGCGAAGACAAATCCCGTCAACAAACGCGAGGCGGTCGCCTTCAAACTGTTGTATCGATCCGCTAGCTCACGAACTGCCGGGTCATCCGTTACAGCGACACCGGATGCAACGTTACGTATTTCGTTGAGCGCGAGACTGGCGTTGCCGGCGGCCTGCTCGATGACCTCTGCCGGCAGCATCTGGTTCATCCGAAATTCGATAACCCGCGTGGACAGAATCGACCAGAACAGCAGCACCATCAACACTGGGATGACCACCCACAAGAGCGAGTAAACACCGTAGTAGCCTGGCAATGAGGACAGACGTTTGCGATGGTCAACCATCGACAGTGCCCGTCGACTGCCGACGTAATACAGCGCACTGCCAGACAACGCAGCGATGATGATCAGCGTCAACGGTTGCATGAACTCTCCAGGCGGAATGCGACGAGGCTACGGACTGTCACAAGCGCACCGGACTTAGCGCAAGTACGCTAGCAAGCACTTGGGCACGCTCCGGTAGCGGAAGTGGAATCAGACCGCGGTCTGCAAGATAGCCATCATCGCCCGATGCACGTGGACTTGTAAACTCGGCAAGAAAAGCCCGCAGGCCAGGAATCACGTCGACGTGCGCCCGCTTCACATAGAAGTACAGAGGTCTTGAGACGGGATAAGACCCGTTGGCGATATTGTCGAACGTGGGAAAATACCCATCGACCGTCGCTCCCTGCACCTTCTCTGCATTCTGGTCGAGAAAGCTGAAACCGAAGATACCGAGTGCGGCGGGGTTGGCATTCAGCTTTTGAACGATCAAATTGTCGTTCTCGCCCGCTTCGATAAACAGGCCGTCCTCGCGCACGGTATGGCAAATGCTCTTGAAATCGTCCGGGTTTGTTTCTTCCAGATGCTCGATCCACGCAAACGTGGAACATCCCCCTTCCATCGCCAGCTCGACAAACGCATCGCGCGTCCCTGAGGTTGGCGGCGGTCCGAGCACTTCGATCCTGCGGTCGGGCAGACTGGGGTCGATTTCCGACCAGCGCTCATAGGGGTTTTCTACCAGTCGCTCGCCACCATCGGGGTCGGGTACCCGCTCAGCGAGCGCCAGCCAGATCTGGCGCCGCGTCAGCGCAAGACGCGCCTCACCAGCCGCGTTAGCCATGACGATACCGTCGTAGCCGACTTTGACCTCCACAACCTCGAATACGCCATTCGAAGCGCACAACTCGAGCTCAGACGCTTTGACTCTCCGCGAGCTGTTGGTGATGTCCGGGTAGCTCACCCCGATGCCGTTGCAGAACAGCTTGAACCCGCCACCGGAGCCTGTCGCCTCCACTTTAGGTGTCTTGAACTGGGAGCGGCGGCCGAATCGCTCGGCCACGACCGTCGAGAATGGAAATACGGTGGAGGATCCGACGATTTCGATGTAATCGCGTCCTTCTTGTGCTGAGGCCCGACCACAAAGCACTACCGTGCTGAGGACCAGCCAAACGACGGTCGCTCTCACTGGGCGACTCTCCCTCTTTAAGTATTGGCGCAAGATAATGCCCCTACATTACGAAATTGTTTCAGTCGCGTCTAAGCTCCGGAAATTTAAGGAACAGAGGGTTTGTGCAACGCAGCGTTTTGTGCGAAGTTCCGCGCATGACAGCTCAAGCCGCAATCGATCTAACGCGCCAACTTATTGCGCGCGAGTCAGTGACCCCCGAAGACGCCGGTTGCCAGAATCTCATTGGCGATCGCTTGAAGGAAATCGGATTCCACTGCGAGTACATGCGCTTCGGTGACCCCGCAGCGCCAACAGACAACCTGTGGGCGAGACTTGGCGACGCGGCTCCGGTGCTTTGCTTCGCCGGGCATACCGACGTGGTGCCACCGGGCGACCTGTCGCAGTGGAATACACCACCCTTTCAGCCCGTCGAGACCGACGGTCTGCTCTATGGACGTGGCGCCGCGGATATGAAGGCAAGTCTGGCGGCCATGACCATAGCCGCCGAGCGGTTTATCGCCTCGGGCCAACATGCCCGAGGTTCACTGGCATTCCTGATCACGAGTGACGAGGAAGGACCCGCGCGTGATGGAACGCTGAAGGTGATGGAGACGCTATCCGCCCGCGATGAACACATCGACTGGTGCGTGGTCGGCGAGCCATCCAGCCAGAGCGATTTGGGTGACCTCATCCGTATCGGTCGCCGAGGCTCCATGAGCGGCATGCTCACGGTCAAGGGCATTCAGGGTCACGTCGCTTATCAGCAACTGGCGCGCAATCCGATCCAAGACTTCGCCCCGGTGCTAGACGCGCTCTACAAGCTGCCGCTCGATGACGGTAACGATCATTTCCCGCCCACGACATTTCAGGTGGTGCAGCTTGAAGCAGGCACCGGTGCGCCGAATGTGACACCGGCGACGCTCTATTGTCGGTTCAACTTCCGCTACTCGACAGAATGGCATTACACCGAGTTACAGAAGCTGGTTCGCGAGACACTGGAGCGATTCGATATCGACTTCGACCTGAAGTGGCATCTTTCAGGCGAGCCTTTTCTCACCCACCCGGGATTGCTGACCGACACAGTCAGCGACGCCATCAACAAACACACCGGGCAGCGCCCCGAACTCTCGACCGGAGGTGGCACTTCAGACGGTCGGTTTATCGCGCCAACGGGCACTCATGTTGTGGAACTCGGACCGATCAATGCATCCATCCACAAGGTGAACGAGCACGTTCGCACTGTGGACATCGGTGTGCTTGCCGATATCTATGAGAGCATCATGGTGCGCATGTTGGGAAGTTAGGCGAGTACCGCCGAGGGATTGCGGCGAGAGCCGCCAAAGCGGACGTTCGCCAGCAAGAACCAGCTGACCAACCCGGCCAATGCGATCAGTACCCACATTGGCATGCTGAGCGAGAGAAAACGCCAGGTGACCTCGGCGCACTCTCCGGATGCCGTCAGCACCTCACTGAGTGCATTCAGGAACCCTACGGTCTCCATCAGATATTCGAGTGATGCACCACCGCAAGAGGGCACTTGATCGGCCGGCAGGCTTTGCAGCCATACGTGGCGCCCCGCGACCGCCATCCCCAGCCCGCCGATCACGGCGCCGAGCCCTGCGTAGACATACCGACCACCACCCTTGGGGTTGTGGAGCGCGGCAATCAGCGCGATCAGACCCAGCCCAATCACTGCCATCCTTTGGAAGATGCAAAGTGGGCACGGGTAGAGTCCGAGCACGTGCTCGGAGTACAAGGCATAGCCCATCAGCCCGGCACAGACTCCAAAGGTCAGGAAATTCGCAAGCCTGCGACTCAAGAAATCGACTCAGCGACGGATGAGGTCAAGATCGACGTCTTCGACCGCGGTGTGCCGGACGTCCTTCCCATGCACCATGTAAATCACGTACTCGCCAATATTCTTGGCGTGGTCACCGATACGCTCGAGCGAGCGCGCAGCCCACGTCACATTCATCACACGTTTGATCGTGCGCGGATCTTCCATCATGAAGGTAATGCACTGGCGCTGGATCATTTCGTAGGTCTCATCGACCTCTTCATCATCTTTCACTACCTCCAGCGCCGCACTGCCATCCAGGCGAGCGAATGCGTCCATCGACGCCTTCAGCATGGCCCGGACGAGGTTCCCCATGGTGCGCAATTCGCTGTAGGAGCCCGCGGGACGATCCATGTTGGCCAGTTTCGACGCCAGGAAACCGATCTTCTCGGCCTCATCGCCGATGCGTTCCAGATCCGTGATGGTCTTGACGATCGCGATGATCAGACGCAGGTCAGAGGCGGTAGGTCCGCGCGTCGCCAGAATGCGGCTGCATTCCTCATCGATTGAGACCTCGAAACTATTGACCTTGTAGTCATCGTGAGCAACCCGCAAACCCAGTTCGCTGTTACCCGAAACCACCGCATCGATGGCTTTGGCAAGCTGCGTCTCAACGAGCCCGCCCATGGCGAGGACGTTGTTTCTCAGGTCTTCAAGGTCTTTATTGAAGCGCTTGGAGATATGGTGGTTCAAATCCAGCGTATTCATCTGCTGTCCCTCTTTCGGTTCCATCGAAAGTCAGAAAAACTCTAGATGGGCAGAGTATAGCAGCGTCGGAGCCAGTGCATTGGCGTCATCTAGAAGTGTGAACTGGCCCCACCGCTTGCTTCTGTTACTACGACCGGGCTGCTGACAATTCGTTCCATCGGGAAATGGCATCGGAATTTACTCCCGACGCCGAGTTCGCTTTCCACCGATAGCGTCGCGTCATGCCGAGCCAGCGCATGTTTCACAATTGCAAGACCAAGCCCGACACCACCCGTATCGCGACCGCGACCGCGATTCACGCGAAAGAAACGCTCTGTTAATCGAGGAATGTCGTCTGCGGCGATCCCCTCACCCTGATCACAGACGCACAGTGCCGCGCCGTTCGCAGTCAGTGACCAGCTCACCGAGATCGTGGTGCCCTCTTCACTGTAGCGCATCGCATTGGACACCAGATTAGTGACCACCGACGTAATGTCCGGGTACTCGCCGAGCAGGAACAGGTCATCATCAAGGTCGATGGTTACCGTGTGCGCAGTCTCCAGCATAGCGACAGCGTCGCGCACAACCGTTGCGAGGTCCACGGTCTGCTCCAGACTCGCCTGCGTATTCGCCTCGAGTTGCGACAACGCCAACAGCTCGTCCAACATCCGACGCATCCGCTGTGACTGCACATGCATCTCATCGAGCGGTTTACCCCACTCGTCGCGCAGTAGAGAATCCGCTTCCATCGCCTCGAGATAGCCACTGATGACGGTCAGTGGCGTTCGAAGTTCATGCGAAGCATTGGCCACGAAATCCCGCCGCATCCGTGACAGGCGCGTGCGCTCGGTCACGTCGCGAAGAATCAGCAAACGACTTGCCGGACCTGAGGTCACCAGCTGCACAGAAATCCAGCAGTCCTCACCCTTGGGAGACGGGATGATAATCGGCACATCAAATTTGCCATCCCGCAGATAGGCCACGAAATCCGGGTGGCGTAACAGATTGTCGATGCGCTGGTCTCGATCGCGCCGTTTTTGCAATCCGACAATGCGCTCAGCCGCCTCGTTGAAGCGCTGGATTTCATGGTCGAGATTCAGCACAACAATCGCGTCCGGTAGCGAGTTGCTCGATTGACGAACCTCTTTCATCAACTGTCGATAGCGACCCTTGTGCTTGCGAACTCGCACTTGTTGACGGTGGATGCCAGCAAGCACACGCGCCCACACCCCGTCGCCGTCCGGCACTTCGACTCGTCGGCCTCTATCAAGCGTCTTTTCGAGTCGCAGGACGCGCGCCAACTGCACGAAAAACAACCCTGACATCGCAACCAACAATCCGTAGGCGGCATAACCGAAATATGCGCCAACGGCCAGACCCACCAGCAGTACGAATCCATTGCTCAGAAGGGCGTTACGGAACGAGTTCGGCACTAGGCGGTCCGTGCAGAAAAACGATAGCCTGCCCCGCGGACCGTTTGTATAAACCGATCGGCGGCATGCGTCTCAAGGGCTTTGCGAAGGCGGCGGATGTGAACGTCAACGGTGCGCTCCTCCACGTACACATTGGCTCCCCAGACTCGATCCAGTAGCTGCGCGCGGCTGTAGACGCGCTCGGGATGGGTAACCAGGAACTTCAGCAGTCGGTATTCCTTTGGCCCGAGGGAGACCTCATGGTCACCGGCAAATACTCGGTGACCCACTGCATCGATCTTCAACGTGCCTGCTGAATACGTTTCGTTTGCCGCCGGTGCAGCGCGGCGCAACACCGCCTGTATTCTTGAGATCAGCTCCCGCGAGGAAAACGGCTTGGTGATGTAGTCATCCGCGCCACTATCGAGCCCACGCACCTTGTCCTGCTCATCGGCCCTTGCGGTGAGCATGATGATCGCGAGGTCCTCATGCTGTGGGTCACGCTTCAGCGACCTGACCAGCTCAAGACCACTCATATCCGGCAGCATCCAATCGATGATCGCAAGATCAGCACCTTGATTAGCAAGCCGCTCGCGCGCTTCCTGGCAATCGGTGGCCTGCGTCACGTCATAGCCGGCACGTGACAGGTGAAACGTGATCATGTCGCTGATCGCGACTTCGTCTTCAACAATAATTATCCGCGGACCGCTCATAACATCTCGCCATTTGTGACGGTCGAATTACAACGACATGGCGTTACAGGCATGTTACACCAGAAGAAATCTCAAGTTTTGGCGCGAGGTTTGTGCGCAATCGCCTCGTCTGCGCGAAGATACTGCGCACGAGCCTCCTCTGCTCGGCCCCATTCGATCGACCGATCCAGTTGCGCGATCTTCAAGAGCGCTTCGGCTGACGCCATGGTCTCCAATACGCGCGGCAGATTTGAATTTGCGAGCTCGGGACACAGGCTCACGCCATCACCAATAATCAGGTCCGCATCGCGAGCCTCGACATCCTGCGGCGCGATCAAGCGATCGGGTGCACTCTCGACCGCAACGCCCGCACTGTGTCGATAGCGACCCACGTAAATCTCATTCATATAGGCGTTGTTGGCGACCAAAACCGTGTTCGACGCAGGATTCGCATCCATCGCTGCCTGCGCCTGCGCCCGGAGGCTGGAAATACCCGCGACCGGAGCGCCGCAGCCAAGCGCCATGCCCTGAACCAGAGCGATGCCTATGCGAAGGCCAGTGAATGACCCTGGGCCCGCACCAAAGACAAAGCCGTAGATCTGCCCGGAATCCAGTTTCAACCGATCCAGCAATGCATCCACCATAGACGGTAACGATCGGGCCTCAGATCGTGCACCCGATCTCGCTTCAGATTCGACGTGGTCGTCAACGCTGATTGCGACGCTGCACACGTCCGTGGCCGTATCGATGGCGAGCAGCACCCTCGGATCTGTCATTGGCTCGCCCTCAACAAATCGGTGTCGGACTCCATCTGCTCAAAGAAACTGGCAATTTCGCGCGGATCGCGTACGACAGGTATGGGGCCAAGCGCGGCAAGAAAGGTCTTTCCGTAACTGCGCTCAACGACCCTGCGGTCGCCGATCACGATCACACCATAGTCATCGGGGTCACGCAGCAGACGTCCGGCCCCCTGCTTCAGCGCAAGCACGGCTTCGGGCAATTGGTGGTAGCGGAACGCATTCATCCCTTGCCTTTCCAGATGCGCAGTACGCGCCACGAGTAGCGGATCGTCCGGGACCGCAAACGGCAGCTTATCGATCACGACGAGCGTCAGCGCCTCCCCGCGCACATCAACTCCCTCCCAGAACGTTCCTGTGCCGAGCAGCACCGCATCGCCCGCATGACGGAACTCGGAAAGCAGTCGGTCGCGTGGCTGCGTGCCCTGCACCAGCAAAGGCCGGTCTCCCAGAATCGCAGGTCTTTGCTCAAACCACTCCGCGCTGGCCTGCAGCGCACGATGACTGGTGTGCAGGAAAAACGCGCCACCGCGCGTCTGCTGCAATAGCGGTGTCGTGACTTCCAGCAACGCTGGAGTGTAGTCGCCAGACTGTGGCAGCGGGAGGTGCTGCGGTAAAAACAACCGCGCGCGCTCATCTAGCGCAAACGGCGTCGCGAACTGCACAGCGCGCGCATCCTGAAGACCCAATCGATCCAGGATGTGCCCAAAGTCTTCCCCGACCGCGAGGGTCGCTGACGTCAGAACCCATGCCGCCTCAGTCGCATCGATGGCCGCGCGCATGCGAGGCGCAATATCGAGCGGTGTCATATGCCAGCGCAATCCTCGGCGCGTGACATCCACCCAGCGCATACCCTCTTCATCGCTATCAGCAGCGACGATGCGCAACCGGTCCGACACTCGCAACAAGCGATCCAGATGTTGGGTCTGCGCCGGCTCGAGATGGCCGAGCGCGTCGACCGCCTCAATCAAACCGGCTAAGGCATCCAGCAATTGCGTCAGCGCATCGTGCATCGCATCAGGCACGCGTTCCGCCTCGAAGCGACCCGGCGTTGTTGGCGCCGCCTCGCGCACGACCAATGCGGCCCGTCGTGTTACGCGCAAGGCCTCGGCGACATCGTTTGACGCAAATCCGGCCAGCGAAACTTCAAGTTCCGACAAGACATCGAGGCACTGGCGCTGCGAGATCGAGGTCCCGAAAAACTCAAGGGCAATGTCAGGCAACTGATGTGCCTCATCGATGATGATGGCGTCCGAGTCGGGCAGAAACTCCACGAAGCCGCCTTCACGAAATGCAAGATCGGCAAGCAACAAATGGTGATTCACTACGACGAGATCCGCGCGCTGCGCCGCACGCCGGGCACGCACCACGTAACAATCATCGAAATACGCGCACTGTTGCCCGAGGCAGTTGTCTGCGGTCGAAGTCACGCGCGGCCAGACACTATCGTCTTCCGGGATCTCGGTAACCTCTCGTTTATCACCATCGCGAGTCGTGTCTCGCCAGTCGCGCAGGACATGCGCCTGCGCTGACGTAACCGCGGTGGCGTCCTGGAGGGCGAGCTCCAACCGATGCAGACACAGATAATTGGCACGCCCTTTGAGCAGCGCGGTGCGGACGGGTCGACCTACCGCTTTACTGATCGTCGGTAGGTCACGATGAAACAACTGATCCTGAAGTGCGCGAGTCCCTGTAGAGACAATCGTCCGAGCCCCACCGAGCAACGCTGGTAGCAAATAGGCGAACGTCTTCCCGGTGCCGGTGCCTGCTTCCACGACCAGTCGATCTCCCGTTTCAATGGCATCGGCAACCGCCTGTGCCATTAGGCGCTGTGAAAGTCGGGGTTGGTAGTTGTCGATGGCACCGGCGACAGGACCATCGGCGCCCAGCAAGGCGTCCATATCGATCATGCGCGAATGATACCGCGTTTGGTCGTTTACCGATTGCTGCGAATTCGTCCTGCGATCGCCTTTAGAGTCTCCTGATCAGCCTTGATGGCGACCCTGAGGTAGGGCCCGCTCGCGGTATACCTCGCATTGTCGAAATCCGCGTCGCGGAAACCTGCAAAGTTGTATCCCAGGGTCAGCCACACGTTGTCCTGTGGATTGAAACCGAGCGCTGCACCGACGCTGTAGTCCTGAGTGCCACTGTCCCAGTTGTGCAGAATGCCGGCCTGCAGGAGATAGTCCCACCGCGGTCGGAAGCTGCGTCGGTAAGTCGCACCGGTAAGGTCGGTATACCCGCTGAAATTCACCCCATCGAAATCGGTACTGACATATTTGGCCGCATATTGGAGTGTCAGCTCACCGGCCGGACCGATGCGCCGCGTCGCGTTGAAGTTGTTCACATAGCGTCGTGATTCGCGCCGCCCCGACAGCCCGTCCTGCTCTTCATGAATGATGTCGAGACGATCGAGGAACGACCAGCGGCTGTCGGCGACTCGGTAAGCCCAACCCACACGGAAGTCGCCGCGCACCTGCTGCCCGGAATCGACTCTGTCATCGTTGGTGTATTGCAGCCCCGCTGACAACGCATGGCCCGCCACTGGTTCGCGGAACCAGCCAAACAGCAAAGTATCGCGAGTCCCATTGTCCGCATTGCGATGTTCTGCGCGCGCATTCGCCGACCACAACTCCGACTGATAGGCGGCACCGAGGTACCCAGCGACGTAGTCGTCACGCAATGAGCCACTGGCGAGTTCACGATCGTTGTCGAACACTAGTGCATCCGATTCGATCAATGTGTTGCTGTGGTCCACCCCAACATCCAGCGTCCAGCGCTCGTTCACTTGCCAACCCTGAACGAAACCGAAGTTGGCAAACAGTCGTGGCCCGAATTCGGTGATCTGGTTATCGAGTGACGTCGTAAACTGCGCACGCTGCCAAGGCGCCGTCTGCAAGCCCATACGCGTGGTTTGTGCGTCAATGGATTCACCCTGCGCCCACTCATGCTCGGTGAACAGCGTCGCGTTGCGCAGGTTAAAGTCCATGCCGACGACCTGTCTCGCCGGATAATCAACCACGCCATCAGCATCACCCAATGACTGTTCCGCCGACGCACGCAGCGTCACTCGATTACCGAAGGCTTTACGAGCGAAACCGATTCTGGCGAGCTCGGACTCCCTGCCCTGCCCATCGGCGGCGGTGTCGCTGACGCTCGACAATCCGATGAACGCACTGTTGCGCTCATCCTCATAGCGAAGGTCCGCCTGATAGGTTTCGCGCTCAAGGGCAGTCTCAAGGTTCTCCTGCCAGGCTGCCTGAGCCTGCAGGAACCAACGCTCGGCAAACTGAAGCCGTAAATCGGCGCCCGTTTGTTCGACGCCTACCTGGCTCGCAGCCTGCAAGCCAAGCCCAAAATTGGCATCGCTGTGCGAGTGAAAGACGCGAGCGTCGACGTTGCCGCTGCGGTGTTCGATATCGACGCGATAGGCATAGCCGGAAGTCTGAGCCGCCAGGTCGTCGCGTTCGGTATCCGCATACTCGGCCGTGACCAGCGTTTCCGGCGTGACCTGCCAACGAAGGTCCGCACCGACCAATGTGTTGGCGTCTTGCGCGTTCTCTTCCTGAACCCCGGTCAGTCCGAATTCGAGTCGGTCATCGCTCGTCTTGACGGCAACACGACCACCGGCGACGAGATCCTGCTCACCACCACTGCGTGATTCGTATTCGGCAACGATGACCAGCGGGTTCAAATTGTTATCGCGACCGGGCACAGGGCGTTTGAAGAACAGAGTGCCGTCGATGTAGTCGATGTCGTAGTCAACAAATCGCGTCAGTGTCTGCGTACTGACAACCTCATTGGCGCGGAATCGGTCGCGCGTCTCGATTCGCACGCGATCACTGTTTGGCACGATGTCTTGCCCGGACAGTCTGTACAAACCGGAGGTGCCATCACCAGGAATGTCATCCCGCGTCAGGCGTTGATCGGTTTCGGTCGCAAACGCGTTAAACGTCAAGTTGCTGCCAAAATACTGCGTCTGCAATCCGTTGAACCGACGCTCATATCGCGCGAGTTCATTGGTCGAGAGCCCGGTATTGAAGTCGCCAAACAACGCCGAGAACTGACGTCGCTCCAACTTGACGTAGAGCTTACGTTGGCTGGCCGCCTCGAAACGAGACTCCGCACCATCGGCATAGAGTGTGTAGTAGGCATCCGGATCAATTGGCGCTTCAAACTGGTTGAGATCTTCAGCGCCGCCGCGACTGTCGTAGGCAATAGTCAGAAGTGTTTCGCCGCGGATCCGACCCTTTGCAAAGAACGCGATACGACCCTCTTCGTAGAAATCCTCTTCGAAACCGCTGCGGGTAGCGAGCTCCGTATTGTCGTCGAGCGTGTTGTAACCAACACTGCCCTCGGCAAAGCCAACGAGAATCCAGTCGCGCGGCTCGGGCACGAGATAGGTTCTCAAAATCTGTTCGCGCTGGTTCGGGAACTGCAAGCGAAGGGTGACCTCACCCGCCTGCGTCGTCGGCTCGAGTTCGATGTAGGCAATACCTGACGGTCCCACGCGATAGAACGGAGAGCGCTGATTAAGTTCTACCAGTGCGTTTTCGCGCTCTTGCGCAACTTCGTACCACGAGCGATAGGGAGCCTCGATCGAGAAATCACCTACCGAGGCCTCGCGTGCCGGCTCGCCAGCGCCGTCGAACAACTGAACGGCGATCACGGGGCGTTTGCGTCCATCCGCTACTAAACGTGACTGGTCTGGCAACAACGCACCGCGAAGCGGATGTCCTGCAAAGTGCACAACCTGCGAATGGGTGCCCTGAAGTGAACCATCCGAACGAATGATGCGCGCTTCAATTCGGTTCTCACCATCGACCAGATCCACGCCACGCCACTGACTGAGCAGTCGCGTTTTGTTGTCGTTCGCGCTCGAGCCCTCGAAATTGAGCGAACTCACGCGCTGATCGTTCACGAACAATTCGACCTTGCTGTCCACGTCATGCGCAATCGCGACGGTGATACTCGGGATCGCAGGCTGGTGAGCCGCGGTTGGCCACGCAATACCATCTTCTTCGGGAACGACAGCAAGCGCTTCGGCAACCGCGGACTGGTTACGCTCTTGACGGTCATTGATCTCACGAATTTTGATGTCGACTGGGTCTTCGGAAACATCCGGGCCAGGTTCTGCACCGACCGTATCAATTTTCAGCAGCTCACTTTCAGACTGCGTGACCATGACGACGCTTTGCTTGCCAGGGCGAATACCTGACATGACGAGTTCAACCCGCCGATTACGACGCTTGCCGGCTGCGGTTGCATTATCGGCAACCGGCTGGTCTGCACCAACGCCACGCACACTTAAATTGCCCGCAGGAATATTGAGCGCCGACGCAAGATACTGGGCCGCCGCACTTGCGCGTGCCTGCGACAAGGCATAGTTGTCGGCGAAGCGGTCACGGTTTCGCGCCGCGATACGATCTGAATCGGTATGCCCTGTCGCCACCAGATCGATGTCATACACGCCCTGCCACTCCGCCACCAGCGCGTCGAGGGTCGCGCGATCATCTGCAGACAGCTCTGCGGAGAGCACATCAAAATTCAGTGACAACACATAGTCTGCGTTTTCGGTTGTCGCCGCTTCACGCATCATGCGCGCTTCGCCAACGGGGGTTCTCTGATTGCGCGCCGCAGGCGTGTTGAAGTTCGCTACCGCTTTCGAGACCAACTCACCAGCAAACGCAGGATCGATTTGCGCGGTGAAAGTGAGTCGATCCTGCCAGGCCTCCAAACGTTCACCCATTACGAACACAACCGCGCTGCCGGTTTGCCGCAGACTGGGGATCTTGCGACCGTTGAGGCGCGCCGAGCGCGGATCGAGCGTGGCCGCTTTGGGCAACAGCACCGTGACGCTCAAATCATCAACAACAACATCGCCGCGACCGTCGAGGGTCAGCGTGTAGTCAATGCTGTCCGGCGCGATACCCGACGCATTCGATAGTTTCAGGGAGACCTCACCGGTACCGGGTGCCTTGCGCTTCAAATAGAAATCCGCGCGCTGAACCTGGCCACCGATTAGCTCGACCCACTGTGAATCGGCGCGCCCGCCGAATCTCGGCGCCGGGCATTCGGCCAATTCCATCCAGTCGGGAATCGTTAGCGGGTCCATCTGCACGACACTACGTCCCGCGATGAGCCCCTCAAGGTGGTAGCGTCCGGACTCGTCGGTCACCGCGTAGCGACCATCCTCGAGATAGACCCGCACGCCGGCGACACCAGCATCCGGTCCGAATGTCTCTGCGTTGCAATCACCGTCCACCACACGACCGATAAGGGTCGCACGTTCACGGAACAGGTCCTCGCGCAGCGCAATGCCAACACGGGCCTCATTGGAAACAACGTCACCATCAGCGAGCGCGGTTGCCGTGTTCACGGCACGTCGACCGCGCGCGCCACCGGTCACTTCCATGACATACGTTAGCGTTGCGCTAGCTGCGGGCGCCAAATCCGGCAAACGGAATTCGAAAGCACCACCGGCACCACCACCCGACGGATCGTCTACGGGATTGCCATCGAGACGTGACGACCCGGACACATAACGGAAGCCCGCCGGCGGCACGTCGGTCACGACAACGCCTGTGGCAGGCAGTCGCTCGGAGCTGTTCTGAATTTGAAGTCTGTATTGAACAAAGTCACCGACCGCGGCAGAACTGGTCGTCGTGGTCTTGGCGAGGAACAGACCGCCGTCGAAAGGATCGAGCGGAATGTCCGACAGCAACGTTGCACCATCGGCAAGCTGCTCGAACGGCAACAGGAACGATGCATCAGAAATATTGAATGGCCCACCGGGCAGCGTTGCTAGCTCAGCAGGAGTTCGGTTCGACGGCGCCAGGAAACTGGCGGGCGGATTGACCTGAAGCCGATAACGACCCGCAGCGACAACCGGGAAGCGGAACCCGCCGGTCGGCACACTGTATACAAGGCCGCTGGCATCGGTCGTTTGGGCGCCGGCGACAACTGTCGATGGGTATTCGGAAACGCCGTCGTTACCCAACACATCTGCTGGCTGACCCGTAGCGTCGTTGATCAACGTAATCGTCGCACCGTCCAACGGCTGACCGGTGATCGAATCGAACACGATCGATAGCGGCGCTACCAGCGCTGAAGAGGTCGCTTCGTCTGCGGTGTCCGCAGGATCTGTGTAGGCCGTCTCGATGCTCGAGTCACTCGGCCCTTCGAGAACGCAATTGCCACTTGTCGACGCGGTCTCGGAAAGGGGCACGTAGCCTGTGAAAACCCCGGTGTTATTTCCGGTTTCGAATAAACGAAGCGTTTCGGTATCACCGCTGGTTGGGTTGGTCACCGTGACCGACACCCACTCACGCAACAGCGGATCGAGATTTTGATCGCCATCATCCAACTCGATGAAGGCGGTTTCGGACGCGTTATAGAGTGTCGCATCCAACACTGATTGTAATTGACCCAGATCGAGCGGTTGACCGTCCAGCCCGTTCGGCGCTGGCAATGCAACAAATGCGCCGCCCTGCGAACACTCCGTAGCGCTAACGGTGGTATCGAACCCACTGCCACCGGGCGCGAGCCGCAGGAAGCGCGCCGCGGCCGGCGTGCGTCCAAACACACTGGTGACGCGCACCACATTACTGGCAACGGTCGTGACCTGGCCAGGCACAGCCTCGTAAGACAGCATTGCCTGATTGTCGATATTGGTACCAGGTGGCGTCGCTGCCGAAGCTGCCGTCACCATCAAGATGGAAACCAACAACCCGGCGAGCAAACGCATGCCACAACGGAGAAGGCCCGGGGCGCGACAACGCGCGCCCCAGGCATCCCTGGTTATAGCAACCTGCATCACTTAACTCTTTCCGAAGAGAAAGTGATTAGAGGATGGTGACCTGGAAGCGAACCACCAGCGTGTCATCCACGCCCGCGTTCGTGCCCAGTGTCGCTGCGATATCTGCTTCCAAAGTGGAACCGGACAGTCCGCAGTTGTCACCGTCCGCGTCCCCGGCATCGGCCGTGCAAGACAGTGTTGCGCCGCCCACTTCGTATTCGATATCGGCAGTGCCACCGGCGTACTGCGCCAGCAGTAGATCCAGTGCTGCTGTATCCAACACATCCGAGATACCGACGTTGGTCGCATCTGCACCACCGGTATTAACCACCGTGATCGTGTACTCGATCACCGCGCCCGGAATGTGCAACGGATCCGTCGTGCCGTTGAACGGATCGCTGAGAATCGCCTCCGCCTTGGTTACGGTCAACGCCGCAGATGACACGAAATAGCCATCTTCAGCCGTCTCGAAACCATCGTTGCCGGCATCGCCAAACACAACATCGACGCCGGTGGTGTCACCACCGGTCGTTGCGGTCACGATCGTCGCACCGCTGCTACCTGCGACAGCCGTCGTTGCGGTAATGCTGACGTTTGCATAGTCGCCATTGCTGGCACCGATGGGCACATCGGCAACGACAAATACCAGAATATCGGCATCTGGCGCGAGGCTGTCGACGAACGGCTGATCGCCGCCGCTGAAGTCGCCACTGCCGTCGGTATCGGCGAACGCCCGCAGGTTGCTCGCTTCGATCGTGTCGGCATCACCACCAAACACGGTCGTACCCGCCGCGAGGTTCGCTGGCGTCAGGGCGAAGTCCTGTGTCTCGTTACCGGTGTTGGTCAATCGGAAAATGGCAACAGCGTCGGTCTGTCCGGGACTGACCGGTGTTTGCGCACCGGACTCTTCGGTCAGTGTCAGGTCAACACGGTTATCAACAACAAACGAGGTTGCGATACCGTTCCCGACACCTGGCGTTGAGTTACCTGTGGGTGAAGACTCAATCGGTGTCTGGGCGATGCCCCCCACCTCAAAGTCAACCGTGGCTACGTTGTCGATCGACGTACCGGCCAGCGTCCCGTCGGCAAATGCCTGCGGTGCCAGCGCGAACGCCGCAACAGCCACACCCGCAACACGCAAGGTTGCGGTGATTCTGTCAGCGATTTTCATGTCGCTACTCCTGGTTACTACTTCCAAAAAAATTCACTCGCGCAGTCATCGCTCTGTGTCATCGCTGCTGCTGCGCCGGCAGAGATGCGGTCCCTTTTGTTATGTGAGCCTGGAAGTCCTTTGCCAGGTCGTGGGCCGCGCATGGCAGCCCAAAAAAATCAGTTCAGTCGCGCTCGAAAACGGGCAAAGCCTTGTGCACCCGGATCCAACTGGTCGCGAAGCGTCCAGCGGATGTGGGTTAAGTCGTCGAGACTGGCGGGGACGGAAGCGCCGTCACGCTGAACGGTGAGCTGCTCCAGGGCGGCAAACTGCTCGCCACCATCAACAGAAAACTCAACGTCAGCGCCAGGCGCGAAAGCCGAATCACGTACATAGCGAAGGTCACTTCGGATCGGATTAGTGATCACAACCTTCTCTGCAGGTTCGTCCGCGATGTTCGTGTAGGTAACGGTGTAGATCACCACATCACCAGGAATCACTTTTTCGACCGGGACGAGTTGGGTGACTTCCTGTCCCGCCTCATTGACCACGGTGGTCTCCTTCTCAACGACCGTCTTCAATTCGATGTTGCCGGTTTGAGCAACTGCCGCCTGACCCAAGAGCCAAAGTGCGGTGAGCGCCAGTATTCGTTTCATCATTGCAATCGCTCCTTTGTCTTAGTCGATGCGCACACTGAAGGTGATGGTCTGCAAGCCATCGGCTTGCGTGAGATCACCAAGAGATACGCTGACCGCCCCGTTCTGCGGGGTCGAGTTAAAGCTGCCGGCGTCCGCATCGTCGGTGTCAGAGAGCGGTGCGCCGTTCAGCGTCAGCGAGTCCGGCACGTAGGTCGTACTCGCAGGAATGGGGTCGTTAATCACGGCAGCGATTGCCGTGCCGGTTCCGGTCACGGTGACCGTCAGTGTGTAGTTGATTACAGCACCCGGCGTTGGCGCCGAACCGCCAAATGCATCGGTAACTACGGCGGCCTTGTTCACGGCAACATCCACATCCGAGACCAGATACTCGCCGGTCGCTTCCGCAGCGCCACCGCTACTGCCTAGCAAGGCATCAGCGCCACCGTCTCCCAACCCAGGAAAGACGGTTCCAGGTGTGCCTGTACCCGTGGCGGACTCAACGCGCAGGGTGCTGCGGCCGAGCTGTCCGTTCACAAGACCTGCTGGAATATCGTTGACGACAAACACAAGGAGTGCGGCGTCGGGAGCAAGCACGGGATCGTTGCTACCGGGCACGTAAGGTGTATCAGCTGCGGACAGGTCACCGCTCGCATCGCTATCGAAAAAGATGCCCGGCGTTTGCAGCACCGGATCGAAATCATCGGCGGCATCGTTGTTGATGACCGTGAGATTGAAGGTTTCGGACCCGTTGCCGGTGTTGCTGACCGTGTAGACGAGCACGGCACCCGTCTCACCTGGCGCTACCGTTTGTTGTGGCGACTGAAGCACGTTGGTCACGTCGACAATCTCGTCGACGGTAATCGTGACCGCATTGGACGCCTGCGAGACCGGCGTGCCACCGAGCTCATAGTCGACCTGCGCCACGTTCACGATATCGGTACCCGCAATGGTGCCTGCAGCGTAGCCGGTGGCCGCGCTAAAACAGGTCAGGACGATGATCGCTCCCCGCGCAATTGCCTTAAACGACAATTTTATGTTCGATTGCATCGGTTTCATTCCGTGCGTCGCTTTTCACCATAAGATGGTCTCAAAACTCCACACATTTACCTATACATGAGGCACTTACGGTGCCGAATCTGTGAGGATAATCACAATTGGATTGTGATGGGGTCGACAATTTCCATATTCCCGCCTCAAGTTTTCGCAACGGTGGTCGGACCGGAAAAAAACCTCATTTTTTTGCACTGCAACACTTGACAGCACCTGTACGCGGGCCTATTGTGCGCTGCAACAATTGTTGCAACGCAACATCAACCAGGAGCGTACCCGTGAGAGAACAGATCGAAAACGTTGTCAGCCGTGTAGCAGACACCGCACGCAACGGCATCAACACCGCTGTTGACGCTACCCAAGACCGTGTTGGTCAAGCGGGTCGCGTAGTAGCAGATACCAAGAAGCCGGTTCAAAAAGTATCGAAAGCAACGCTGGACGCGAACGCGATTGCGTTCCGCACCTCTAAAGAGCTGATCGAGCTGCAATCAAAGAGCATTCAGCGCGGCATCGACGCCGTCGCCAAGCGCTTGCGCGACGCTTCACGCGTTGACAGCGTGCGCGAACTGATCGCAATGCAGCGCGACGTGGTTCCTGCGGTTGCCGGGTCCTACGTCAACGACGTGAAAGATGCCTTCGGCATTCTTCGTGGCGCAGCTGGCGAGTTCGGCGGCGTAGTTGGCGGCCTGCGTGGCACCACGACGGCAAAGAAAACAGTCAAAAAAGCAGCAAAGACCGTCCGCAAGACGGCAAAAAAGGCCCCCGCTCGCGCTAAAGCGACGGCTAAGACGGCCGCTAAGAAAGTTGCGAACGCGGTAGCGGAAGCGGAGAAGTCTGCTTAAGACGATTCCATTTCCACCTCATCCCCCCTGAGGTACCGAAACAATCTGGTCCAATTCCCTCCCCCCCTTTGGGCCAGCGCATACTGCCGCAGACACCCTCCCCCCGGTGTCTGCGGCTTTTTTTTGAATGTGTCTCATGAAACCAAAAGCAGCGCGCGCTATACTCCGCGCCGTCTCGAGATTTCCGCGGATCCCAAGATCATGAGTACGACACTCCCATCCCTGCAATCATGGGTAGACGAAACCGCTGCTCACACCGGTGCCGAGCGCATCGTCTGGTGCGACGGCACAGAGTCGCACTATCAAGCACTCATCGAACAAATGGTCGGCGACGGCACGCTGCTGACGCTGAACCAGGAAAAATACCCGGGTTGTTACCTGCACCGCTCAGACCCCAACGACGTTGCTCGAGTCGAACATCTCACATTCGTCTGCACTGACGATGAAGCCGATGCAGGCCCGAACAACCACTGGATGGACCCAGCTGCAGCGCGCGAGAAGATGCATGACCTGTTCGCGGGCTGCATGAAAGGTCGCACGCTCTACGTGATTCCCTACTGCATGGGCCCTATCGATTCGCCCTATTCTCGCTGTGGTGTCGAGATCTCCGACAGCCCGTATGTTGTTGCCAACATGCACCTCATGACGCGAATGGGCACAGCAGCCCTGCGCCGCATTGAACGCGAGGGTCACTTCGTCAAGGGTCTGCACTCCACCGGTGAGTTGGATCCGGAACGCCGCTTCATCATGCACTTCCCGGAGTCGCTCGAAATCATGAGCTACGGTTCGGGCTACGGCGGCAATGCGCTTCTCGGCAAGAAGTGCCATGCGCTGCGAATTGCCAGTTGGCAGGCACGTCAGGAAGGCTGGCTGGCAGAGCACATGTTGATCGTTGGTGTTGAATCACCGGCGGGCGAAACGAGCTACCTGGCCTGCGCCTTCCCGTCAGCATGCGGCAAGACCAACCTCGCCATGCTGATTCCACCGTCATCGCAACCAGGCTGGAAAATCTGGACGCTCGGTGATGACATCGCGTGGCTTCACCCGGATGAAAACGGGCAACTGCGCGCGGTCAATCCGGAGGCTGGCTATTTCGGCGTGGTACCGGGCACCAACGAGAAAACCAACAAGAACGCGTTCGATACGATTCGCAAAGACACCATCTTCACCAACGTAGCGGTCACTGCAGATAACTGCCCGTGGTGGGAGGGGAAAGACGACGAGGTGCCGGTTACAGACTGGCGCGGCAACTCTTACACGGGCGACGCACCGGCAGCTCACCCGAATGCGCGCTTCACTGTGAGCGCATCAGCCAATCCGAGCTATAGCCAACTTGCCGACGCGCCAGAGGGTGTACCCATCTCCGCAATCGTGTTCGGAGGGCGACGCAAGACGCTAGCCCCGCTCGTTTACGAAGCGAATGACTGGACTCACGGCGTGATGGTTGCGGCAGGCGTTGCCTCGGAGACGACAGCCGCGGCGACCGGCGCGGTGGGCGTCGTCCGTCGGGACCCGATGGCGATGAAACCCTTCTGCGGCTACAACTTTGCGGACTACTGGGCGCACTGGCTCTCATTCAACGAGCGCAGTGATCGACTGCCCCGCATTTTCCATGTCAACTGGTTCCGCCAGGACGACACCGGTCGATTCCTGTGGCCTGGCTTTGGGGAAAACCTCCGCGTGCTGCGCTGGATCATTGGTCGCTGCGAAGGCCGACTGGAGGCTACCAAAGCACCGATCGGCAAGTTACCGCTGGCGAGCGATATCGACCGAGCAGAACTCGAGGTCAGCGATGACACGCTCGAGGAACTGCTTAGCATCGATGTCAGCGGCTGGCATGCTGAGATTGAAGCGGTTGGCGAGTACCTCGATAGCTACGGTGATCGAGTGCCCGATGACTTGAAGCGCACGCGCCAACGAATTCTGGAAGCGCTCGCGAGCTAGTTCAGCTCGCGAGTCTTAGCGACCGGCAGTCGGACCTTCGACGATGAAGTGAACTGCCAGTGCGGTGCCTGGCTTGGCAACTTTGCCAAGCCCGATGATGCCCTCGCCCGTCAATTCGATACTGTCTCGACGCACAAAATTCTCGTCGCCATTCATATTGGCAATGAAAGACCCATTGGTACTCTCATCGACGAGGTAATACTTGTTGCGGCGGCGCTCGATACGCGCATGGACTCGCGAAATCAGATTGCCTTTCACCACCAGATCGTTGTCCTCGGCGCGCCCGAGCGTGATTTGCTGACGGGCGGGATCGATGGGCATCGTGTGTCCGGCGAACGACAAGGTCAGGCGAATATCGGGTTGCGCGCCCTGTTGCCAGCCGATGGTGGGTAGCACGCTGGTCGCCTCTTCGCCACGCTGCCAGAGGACCTCAAACAGTGCGACCTCATCCTTCTTGCCTTTGACCACCGCCAGATCAATCTGGCGGGTGATTCGTTGCCAGTCTTCGCTGAGTAACTCGACCGTGGTTCCCGTCGTGACAATCTGGCGCGCCTTCGCTTGCGAGGTCATTCGGTTGGCGGTATGGACCGCTGCACCGAAAATGTCGTTCGGCTCGCGCGCAACGACACCGTAGTGACAGCCTACGCGGATGGAGATAGTTTGATCCTCCGGCACGAGTCCCTTGCCGGCGGAAATCTTCTGCTGCATTTCTACAGCGGCTGACATAGCGCTGTCGGCGTCATCGAAAATCGACATCACCTCATCGCCCATCGTCTTGATGACCGTCCCGCGCGCGGTATCTGTGGCCTCGATCATGATGTCGAGACACTTTCGCACTACCTCGCGCGCGTGATCGTCGCCCAATTGTTCGTAAAGCTGCGTGCTGCCGACAACGTCGGCAAAAACTATTGCAACCTCAAGGTCTTCGCTCATGGAAGCCGAGTCCGTAATGCCCAATATTTAACAGTATACAGTGGTCAGCAGGAATCAAAACGCCCTCAACGTTCCTGGCCTACTGCTCCGCGACAATATAGGCAATCCATGCCGGGTCAGCATCGCCGCTTGATGAAGGCTCGTAAATGCCATTTCCCTCGCCGTCTTCGTCGGTTCCCTCCCAGTACACCTCCACCTTGCCGAAGCCTGCCTCATGAAGCAGCTCCTGAATTTCCGGCAGTGTCCAATGGCGCCATTCGTAAGTGAAGGCCTTCTTGAGCTTGGACCCATCCGGAAAATGGAAATGGATATGGCAACGCATATAGGCGGTCACCGGATGGTATTTCGCCTGATGCCAGACGTAGGTAAAACCATCCAGCTTGGTCTTTTCCTTCATCTCGGTGATCCCTTCGGCACCGCCAAAAGCATCGAGGATAAAGAGACCGTCTGATTTCAATCCGCGCCTTGCGTTTTCAAAATACGCGCGCAACGCGTCGCGAGTGTTGAAGGTGAAGTAGGAGAAGTTAAAGGCGCCGATGATGTCGGCGGGCTGCGTCTCTACGGTGCAGACATCTGCTTGCTCCAGTCGCACCCGCAACTGCTCGCTTGCTGTCAGCATTGAAACGCGATGAGTAATGCCCCAATCGAGCGTGGGTCGATCCAGGTCAACACCTGTGGATTGGTGCGCGGCGTCTCTACGCACCCACTCACAGGCGGCGCTGGCTGTCCCGCAAAAATCTTCTCGAAAGTGCACAGGTGGTCGATCGCGCAATGACTCCCAGGTTTCGAGCAGAAAGTCGACCTCGGTTTCTACATCTTGCACCGATGCTTCATACAGCTCGTGTTTGTCGGCCTGCTCCGCAAGTGTTGCGTATGGGTCGCCACTGGTAATGGGTTTTGTCATCGGCTGCTCGCGTAGTCGTGAGTGGTTTCAAACGCAGCGCGAAGTGTAGTGCCCTCGCCAAGGACTGCCAACTACGATGTGATGGGACCCCATCCTCCCGAACTAGACGGCAGCGACACTCGCAGCAGCTGAGGCGATCAACGCGGACGTTGACTCCGGTCGATGTGCGTTCTCGGAGAGTGTTCTCCTCCAGCGCCTGGCTCCAGGCTCACCGGAAAACAGCCCTAGCATGTGACGCGTGATGTGCTTGAGTTGCACGTGGTCGCGTCCCACCGTGCGCTCCACATAGCCCGTCATCGCATCAACGACCGATTCACGTGTGGTTGTGAATTCGGGATCAACCAATTGTTCGAAACGTGTAAGAGACCATGGGTTTTGGTAGGCCTCTCGACCAATCATCACACCATCGACGTGGCGCAGATGTTGCTGCGCTGCATCGACGTCACGAACGCCACCATTCAGGCAGACCGTGAGCTCAGGCCGGCGCGCCTTGAGTGTATAGACTCGCGGGTAGTTCAGCGGCGGCACATCGCGGTTTTGTTTTGGGCTCAGTCCTTCGAGGATCGCAATACGCGCATGCACATCAAAATGCGTGCAACCTGCATCGGCAACCGTGTCGATGAACGTCGAGAAAAATGCATCGTTGTCATGCTCATCGATGCCCAGTCGGGTCTTCACAGTGATTGGCACGGACACCGCCTCGGCCATGCGGCGAAAACACTGGGCAACCGTCTTGGGTTCAGCCATCAGACAGGCGCCGAACTGACCGCTCTGTACGCGATCACTCGGACAACCCACATTGATATTGATCGCGTCATAGCCTGCCTCTGCGCCGAGGCGCGCAGCATCAGCCATCATCACCGGATCGCTGCCACCGAGCTGCAGCACTACGGGGTGCTCCTCTGTGTTGTAGCGCAGCAAACGGTCGGCGTCGCCGTGAGTCAACGCAGCGGCCGTGACCATCTCGGTGTAGAGCACAGCCGATGGAGATAGCAGTCGATGGAAAAACCGGCAGTGCCGATCTGTCCAGTCCATCATGGGGGCAACCGATAAAGTGTAGTCGAGGCACTTCATTTCCCGCGTAGTGTACTCTCATAACGACAATCCCCCACATATCAAGGAAGTGTATGCGCTGGTTTTGGCTCGCACTGTTATACCTGGCGTCCGGCCCGGTCGTCGCCGAACCAATAGACGGATTTGATCCCGTCGGCTATTGGAAGGGTGCCATCGTCAAGGATGGGGCAGTTTTTCCGGTCGAGATCGAAATCGCACGAAATGCTGAGGGTCTAGCGGCGTCAACTCGATTTCCCGATTGGCTTTTTTACGAACCTTTCGGCTTCGAAAAGGTGATCCAAACGTCGGATGGGCTGACGATCATTGACCTGCTGGAGGGCGACGCCAAACTACTGCTTGAACCGCGGTTTGAGCAGCTGGTTGGCACCGTCGGTGATGATGGCAGAACGATTCACCTCAAGCGCTCGCCACCGCCGCCACGCGAGACGATCAACCGGACTGAGATAAGCTTCGAGTCTCACGACGGGACGAGACTGGCCGCCACGTTGGTCAAGCCACTTGTCCTTGAGCCACTGGCTGGAATGGTGATTGTTCGCGGGAGAGGATGCGCAACGAGAATCACCAATACAGCGCGCTTTTTCGCACGCTATGGCATAGCGGTATTGACGTACGACAAGCGTGGCTCCGGCAAATCAGAAGGGAACTGCGCAACTTTCACGTTTGACCAACTGACCGAGGATGCGATCGCCGCACTGGAGTTTCTGGCAGATGATCCGGATGTCGATGCGGACAAAGTCGGGTTTATCGCGCAGTCCGCGGGCGCATGGGTCATCCAGGCTTCCGCCGAACGCCAGCGAAGTCTGCCCAATGCCATCTCGCCCGCCTTCTTGATTACCTGGATCGGTCCGGCAACTTCCATTGTGCAGCAGCAGCTGAGTTCAGCAGCGACATACGGCGACACAGTAGGACTTTCGGTTTCTCAGCAGAATACGCTCGCTGAGGTCACAAGAATCACGGTCGACGAGTCACTTACTGATGATCAAGCCTTTGCCAAGCTCGACACCATTCGCCGTACCGCAGAGCAGGAGGGATGGCTCGACCAGGGATTTGGCGCTGATGATATTCCGAGACAACGAGAAGACATGTCGCGACTATGGCTGCGGCGCTTTCGATATGACCCGACACAATTCCTGCAAGGCCTCGGAGGTTTACCGTACCTTGCCATCTTCGGTGCACGAGATCCCATCGTGCCGTTAGAGGAGAATATCGCCGCGCTTCGTGATGCCGGCTCAGAAATCCAGGTCGTCGTGCGACCAGAAAGCGGTCACGGTTACGACTTTGACGAGCAAGACTTAGCCCTTAGCAACGGCAGTCGATTCTGGCTATTTGAGGGCCCTGACACCGGTTTTACTGCGGAGACCATCCGCTTCTTACGGGATAACGGCTTTATGAAACGATAGAACCTGCACGGTGATCAGGCGGCATGCCGCGCAAAGCGCTGGCGCACAAGCACCAGCTTCGGATCGATGTAGACCTGACAGAATGGTCGGTCCGGATCCGTCTGATAGTAGTTCTGAAGCCGCAATTCGGATGGCTTGAACGCCTTAAACGGCAACACCCTCGTTACCAATGGCGCTTCAAACTGCGCTTGCAGGGAATCAACAACATCTTCGGCACATGCATGCTGTGCGGCATCGAACGCATACACAGCGCTGCGGTACTTGCCGCGGAAACTGTGATCGGATTGACTCGCATGCGTTCTCAAGTGGACCTCGATCAGCACATCCAGCGAAATGACAGCAGGATCAAACGCGATGACTACCGCTTCAGAAAACGCATCGTGCGGCGGGCACGATGCGATCCACCCCTGATCAACGTTCGAAACGCCGCGCAAAGTCTGAAATACCGCTTCCGTACACCAATGACAGCCACCGCCGAAGCCAACTTTTTGCATGGCCGCGGCCCATTCAGCCAGAGGCGACGTCCTCGCGTCTCGGGAGCTTCCAATCCGGGCGAGGAAAATGGCAGGTATAGCCGTTCGGTATGCGCTCCAGATAGTCCTGATGCTCCGGCTCTGCTTCCCAGAACGTTGGCGCTGCCGATACCGCGGTGACCACGGGCCCGGGCCACAGTCCGGATGCGTTCACGTCCTCGATCGTATCCCGCGCGACACGCTGCTGCGCCTCGCTGGTGTAGAAAATCTCCGACCTATAGGACGAGCCGATGTCGTTACCCTGGCGATCCACAGTCGTCGGATCATGGATCTGGAAGAAAAACTCCAATAAGTCGCGATAACTGATGCGCTTCGGGTCGTACTCGATCTCGATGGCCTCGGCGTGACCTGGATGATTGCGATAAGTGGGATGGTCGTTGTCTCCACCGGTATATCCGACACGCGTTCTCAGCACACCGGGTCGCTTGCGAATCAGATCCTGCATGCCCCAGAAACAACCGCCAGCGAGGACAGCACGTTCGTTGGTCTCGCTCATTCCTGTGCCTCCTTTCGCTTCGAAAACAAACTGAGAAGACTGCCGTATCCCGCGTCTTCCAAGTCGTCAACCGCGACGAACCGCAGTGCGGCGGAGTTAATGCAATACCTCAGTCCGGTCGTGGCATCGGGGCCGCCCGGGTAAGCCGCTGACGGGCCGTCTTCGAAGACATGGCCCAGATGGCTATCGCCCTCGGCGGATCGAACTTCGACTCTGCGCATACCATGACTTTCATCGAATAACTCTACGACGTTACCGTCAACAATCGGGCGCGTGAAACTCGGCCAACCCGAGCCTGAGTCATACTTGTCAAATGAGGCGAATAAGGGCTCTCCGGACACCACATCTACGTAGATGCCGGCTTCTTTATGCTCGTTATATTCACCTGAGAAGGGCATTTCCGTACCGTTGTTCTGGGTGACACGAATCTGCTCTTCGGTCAGGTCGGCTAACGCATCCTGCGTCTTCTCGAATTTGCTGTAGTCGGACATTCGACCCTCCTTTCTTGCGTTCCATAGCTAGATGGGGACTGAAGTCGCAACTTCCAGATTCATATAGCTGCTGGTTTGCCCCTGAACCGCGTGCCCGGCGCTGGCGGCACGGAAGGTGGGCCCGCAAAACACTGCGCTTTTGACATCCAGTCGTTGGCAACCGACCCTGACACTACCAGATCAGTGTCAGCGATATTGCGCGTCTGAGTCACGACCTGGCAAAACGCCTCCGCCGCACCACTGATCTTATTGGTCTTCGAAGCTTCCCCAAAAACCCAGTGGTCGCCGGTGGGGGACACGAGCTCCACCCTTGGCAATTGACCGGGCGGCTCGGCGCCACGTGCCTTATACGTCCATGCAAACGTGTTTACACCGAGAACGACAATCCCTCGAATCCGATCGGTGTTCTGACGCTCGACCCCAAGATGGTCATAGATTTCCTGACCATGCGCCCAGGTCTCCATAAGGCGTGCGGTGATCGATGAACGTGCGCTCATGGCAGGACCTGCCCACTGCAGCCTGGCTTTGGGGTCAACTTTGGCGAATCGCTCTGCAGTTCGTTCAAAACCTGCTCGCCAGTCCGATAAAAGCGCATCCGCCTGTGAGTCTTTTCTGAGTTCACGTTCGAACCTGCGAAGATCTCCGCCGTTAGACATCAATTGGCCAAGACGTGTCATCAGTAGTGATTCGTCTTCGATTTGCAGACACGCCATTTCGTTCCAGACATGCAAATGCTGCAGCACATCGCGAAGGGTCCATCCCTTGAACTGTGTCGCCTCGTGCAAGCGCTCGCGCCCGACCTCGGCAATCAGGGCATGCAGTGCACGTGACTCCTCAAGAAAATCAATCGCCTCCTGCACCGGCATCCTCCTCGATGACCATGATCAGGTCGCCCGATGCAAGCTGTGCGCCCGCAGCAGCCGCGATTTCGCTGACCGTACCACTCACTTGCGCATGCAATTGATGTTGCATCTTCATCGCCTCAAGCACCGCAAGCTTGTCGCCCGCTTTGACGCGATCACCGCGCGCGACAAACACTTCGATCAACGCGCCATGCATGTTGGCGGCAACGTATCCGCCACCCGTCGCTTGCGCGTCGGCGCTGAACTGCGCGGCAAGATCCTGAAGGTGGAACGTCATGGCATCACGACGTAGATAGACTTCGCGTGAAGCGCACACCAGCGCTACGTACTCTACCGGTCGACCATCGACAGTCAGGCTTACGGTCTGGTTTTCGATAGAACGCACGACCAGTTCTGTCTCGAACGCATCAGACACGACACGGTAGGTATCGCCACCGATCGGTAAGATCTGGAACACGCCGTGCTCAAATACAGCGGTCGATGGCCTCGGCAACGAGCTGGACCAGTCCAGCAACTCACGAGGCACGCCGAGCGACGCATGCTGCGCTGTGTCGCGCCGCTCGCGCAGCAACAACACGGCCGCAACAGCCTGATCCTCGAGTGTCGCCTCCGAAGACCCAAAACCATGCTCGCCAAATTCCTCAGCAACGAACGCCGTGGTCGCGCGACCTTCGCGGAATGCTGGCTTGTCGATGGCCGCCGCCAAAAACGCCTGATTGGTCTCAACACCGAACAGCGTCGTCGATCGCAGCGCATACGCCAATTTGTGCAGAGCGTCCTCGCGCGTCTCTCCCCAGGCCATGATCTTGGCGACCATCGCATCATAGAAAGGCGTGACCGCACCGCCGGATACAATGCCATCGTCGCAGCGTATACCCTCACCCGCGGGCGCTTCGTAAAACAGCACGGGACCCGTAGCGGGCTGAAAGTCCTCGGCAGGGTTCTCCGCGTATAGCCGAGCCTCAATCGCGTGACCGCTCATCACCACCTCGTCCTGATCGAACCCTAGCGGCTCACCTTGAGCGACCCGAATCTGCAACTCGACCAAATCCAAACCCGTCACCAGTTCCGTGACCGGATGTTCCACCTGCAAGCGGGTATTCATCTCAAGAAAATAGAAGTTGTTATCAGCGTCGAGCAGAAACTCGACCGTTCCAGCCCCTCGATATGCCACTGCTTTTGCTGCGGCGACGGCAGCCGCCCCCATGGATTCCCGTGACGTCGGTGTCATCACGGGACAGGGAGACTCTTCGAAGACTTTCTGATGTCGTCGCTGCACAGAACAGTCGCGCTCTCCCAGGTGAATCGTATTGCCCTCTGTATCCGCAAAAACCTGAATCTCGACATGGCGCGGTGCAACCACCGCCTTCTCCAGAATCAGGTCGCGGGATCCAAACGCGTTCAGTGCCTCAGAGCGCGCAAGCTGTAGCGCCTCGGCCAACATCTCTTTACGCTCAACGAGTCGCATCCCACGCCCACCACCACCAGCCGAAGCTTTGACCATGACCGGGAACCCGATACGCGCGGCCGCATCAAAAAAATGAGCGTCATCCTGATCTTCGCCCTCGTAGCCAGGCACGCACGGCACACCGGCCTCGATCATGATTCGCTTCGCCCGTGCCTTATCGCCCATCGCGGTAATCGCATCAGGCGCCGGACCGACAAACACAATCCCCTCGCGTTCAACCGCGTGAGCGAAATCCGCATTCTCTGAGAGAAACCCATACCCGGGATGTATCGCATCGGCATTCGCGAGTCTTGCGGCCGCGAGGATGGCATCGGCGTTGAGATAACTCTCGGCGACCGGTGCCGCGCCGATGTGCAGGGCGGCATCAGCAAACTGCGTGTGCGGCGCATCAGCATCCGCATCAGAATAGACAGCGACCGTGCGTATCCCCATCGCTCGCGCTGTTCTCATGACGCGCAGTGCGATTTCGCCACGATTCGCGACGAGCAGTGTTTCGATTCGTTTCATTCCTCTGCCCCTTGTGCCCATGCAGGTTTGCGCTTTTGCGCAAACGCCGCGAGACCTTCGCGTCCCTCTTCGCTAAGAACGCGGCGTGCGAAATTGTCAGCAGCGGCGTTCACTCGTTCATGAGCTGAGAGTTCCGGCAAGGTCAGTATCAGCGACTTGATATCGGCGACAGCACCTGGCGCACACTGCAGCACCTGCGCGCGAATGACCTCTTCCGCATCCACGAGTGCCTGCTCACCGCTCACGCACTGATCCGCCAGACCCAACGAACACGCTTGTGACCCATTGAATCTCGCGGCAGTGAGCATCAAACGACGACCTGCGGCGTAGCCAACTTTTTGGATCACATACGGTGCAATCTGCGCCGGAGTGAGACCGATCGCGGTCTCGGTGAACGCAAACTTCGCATCGGCCTCAACAATGAGCATATCGGCACAACACGCAAGACCCAGCCCACCAGCCATTGCTGCGCCTTCGACCAGTGCGATCACAACCTGTGGCATCGAATTTACCGCTTCAAAAATCCGTGCACCCGACAGCGAGAGCTGTTTGATTTCTTGCTCCGCCGCCTCGCCGTTCAGGCCGCCTAACCACTTCAGCGCCTTGAGATCGCCACCGGCACAAAACACCCCGCCTTTGCCGCGCAGCGTGATGCCTCTGACGGAACGATCGTCTCGCACTGCGTCCAGAACACTCTGTAGCGCACCGCTCAATTCCGCCGTGAGCGCGTTGCGCTTGGCGGGCTGGTTCAGCCAAATCGTGAGCCAACCCTCGCTGAGTTCGGTCTGTACTGCGTCGGAATGGGAATAACTCACGCTAGTTGCCTCACATCCGCGCGATGCCGAAGGAGTTTTCTCGCACATCCCGATGGCGCGCCTCCCACACAGTTGCCAACAGAAATCCAAGTGCCTTGCGCGTCTCACGAGGATCAATCACACCGTCATCAAGATTGCGTCCGGAGGTGTAGAACGCGCTCGACTGTCCATCGAACAGACCTGTCAGGGCTGCGTTTTGTTGTTTCAGCATTTCACGATCCGGTTCGACGCCCATCGCCCTGGCTTTCTGCTCGGCGACAATCTCCATGACGGTCGCCGCCTGCGCACCGCCCATAACGCCGGTCGACGCGTTTGGCCACAGGTACAAGAAGTCCGGCTCAAACGCACGCCCGCACATCCCGTAATTGCCGGCACCGTAACTGGCGCCAATTTGGAACGTGATGCGCGGCACCTCGAGATTGGTCACCGCCTGAATCATCTTCGAGCCGTGCTTGATCATCCCGCCCTGCTCATACTGGGTGCCAACCATGTAGCCCGTCGTGTTGGAGAGGAAAATGACCGGTAAGTTTGACTGGTCCATCAACTGCAGAAACTGCGTCGCTTTGGTGGCGCCGTCAGGATCAATCGGACCGTTGTTGCCGATAAAGCCACAGCCAAAGCCCATGACGTCAGCAGTCCCGCAAACCGTGGAGACCCCGTACCCGGGCTTGAAGTCGAGAAACTCGGATCCGTCGACGATGCGAGCAAGCGCTTCGCGAACATCGTAGGGAATGCGATAGTCAACTGGCACAACCCCTGCTATTTCATCAGGGTCGTAGAGCGGCGCGTTGAAATCCTCGACTTGTGGCGCCGGACAACGCTGATTCCACTTTAGTCGCCGTACCACCTCGCGCGCCATCAGCATGGCATCGTTATCATCGTCAGCAAGATATTCAACGAGGCCGGATGTACTGGCATGCATCTCGGCACCACCGAGCTCCGCGTCGGTCGCGATCTCGCCCGTTGCCGCCTTGAGCAACGGCGGCCCTGCGAGGAAGGCTTTACCGTTCTTCTTGACTGCGACCACATAGTCGCTCATCCCGGGCATGTAGGCACCACCGGCGGTCGACGAGCCGTGCAAGACCGTGATCACCGGTATGCCCGCTTTGGACAACCGCGCTTGCCCAGCGAACAGACTACCGCCAGCCACAAACCCACCCACGGTGTAGTTGATCAGGTCGCCGCCACCACTTTCGACCAGATGAATAAACGGCAGCTTCTGTTCCAGCGCGATGCGCTCGGCGCGGATAATCTTGTAGGCCGAAGCCTCGGTGAGCGTACCGCCCTTGATACCGCTATCGTCGACGACGACCATCGCACGCACACCGCGCACAAAGCCAATACCGCAAATCAGCGTCGAGCCCGGTATCGATTTCGCCTCGTCCTTTGTATCGAGCAAGTAACCCGAGATATTGCCGATCGCCAGCCACGGCATACCGGGGTCGAGCAGACGCGAAAAACGTTCGCGTGGCGTGAGTTGGCCACGCGCCTCGAATCTCGGCTTTCGTTGCTCGGAGATCGCGCCAGCTCTTGCGTTGAGTTCCTGAAGCTTGGAAACGAGCGTCAGCATGTCGCTGCGGTTCTGCTTGAAGGTCTCCGATGACGGGGTGATGCGCGACTGAATAACGCTCATTAAAGGCTCCGGGCAATTTCCGATGGAATCGGGATGGGTGTTTCCAAGAGGATCTGGGCGTAGGCCTTGCCTTGCGGGTCGTTGCGCAGACTCGCCATACCCCCGCCGCCGAGCACGTTGTGTAAGACGATGTTCATCGCGCTCATGCCGGGCAGAAAGAAACGCTCGATGCGCTGTGCACCAAAGTGCGAGAAGCGTGCAGCGATTTCGTCCTCATCGAGTGCTGCCCAAATCCACGGCATATATGCAGCGTCTCTAGCCAACAGGCCGATATTCGCATTGTCGCCCTTGTCCCCGGAGCGGCCCCAGGCAAGCGTTCGAAGCGGCACTTGGGCATCCACAACGCCGACCGGCAATGCGGGAGTCTCGCCGTCTGTGTCGCCAACGGCCACGCCCTCACCCATCGTGACCGTAATCTCACGATTGTCGACGCGAACAACGGGTGCCACTGCGGCTCTTGGTAGCAAGAACGACAGCAGTCGAACGACCGGCGAAGGTCTGGGGCGATTGCCGCCGAAGACCGTCAGGCCCGGCGGCGCGGCCAATGCGAGTCCGATCGACTCTTTCAGAATTAAACCCGCCGCGCGTGGATTCGCGTGCTTAACCGCAAGTTTCAATGCCACATCCTTTGAGTCTGGCGCTGCGCTCGCCGCACCGAAAGCACTGCCGTCGCCGACGACTTCGATCGCGACCTCATCGAAGTCTGGTGCGTCGATTAAATCCAGCTTGCGTCGCGCACGTGCCAGCGTCATCTCGGCAAAGGCTCTAGCTTTCCGCGACGCTTGCTCGCCGATAAAGAAAAAGCTGCCCACCGCTCGCCAGCCGTCCGCAAACGTCACACTCACCTTGAGGCTATCCGGAGCCGAACGACCCTTGGCTCCGGTCACTGCGACGCGATCGGCATCGACTTGCGTTAATGTCACCTCGGAGAAATCACAAACCACATCGGGGAGTACATAGGCTCGTGGATCTCCAATCTCATAAAGCATCTGCTCGCCCACCGTGGCCGGCGTGACAGCTCCACCCGTCCCAGAAGGCTTGGTAATCACGCAACTGCCGTCAGCCGAGAGTTCGGCGATCGGGTAACCGACATCGACCAACGAATCCGCAACGTCTTCCCAATCGGTGAAGTTGCCGCCACTCGCCTGTGGGCCACACTCGATCAGGTGCCCTGCGAGACTCGCCGACGCCAGTCGGTCCCAGTCATCGGGCTGCCAATCAAAGGCGTGCAAACACGCCCCCAAAGTGACCGCACTGTCCACCCCGCGCCCGGTAACCACGATGTCCGCCCCGGCACGAAGTGCCGCGGCAATCGGTGCGGCGCCGAGGTAGGCATTGATCGATAACACGTGCTCGGCCGCAGGAAATGGCGCACCCGTAAACATGTCGGTGTGGCCCGCCGCGGCAAGCTCCTCCGCACGGTCCACGAGATCATCCCCGACCACGACCGCAACTTTGAGATCCAGCCCGTGCTCGTCGATGAGTGACTCGATGGCCGAGGCACAGGCCACGGGATTCATGCCGCCAGCGTTCGAAATAATCTTCACGCCTTGCCGGGCAATTTCCGACAGGTTAGGTGCCAATACAGCGTCAACAAAATCCGCCGCATACCCACCGCTGGCGTCTTTCGCTCGCGCACGCGCCATGATTGAGAGCGTCACCTCAGCGAGATAGTCAAAAACGATGTAGTCGAGACTCTCGGCGCCGAGCAACTGCGGCAACGCCATATCCGACTCGCCCCAAAAGCCGCTCGCACCACCGATTCGGATGGTTTTTTTTATGGGATTTTCCTCGCTCACATAGATAATGATTGACACTCATTATTTACAAGTCAAGCTCATTTTGCGATAAAGGCGCCATGAACAATCCATTCGAAACCGAAGAGCGACAAGCATTCCGCGAATCGATCCGCAGCTTCGTCGCTAATGAGATCACTCCTTTCGCGGATGATTGGGACGAAGCCGGCGAAATCCCCTGGGCGTTGCATGAGAAAGTTGGCGCCCTCGGCGTGTTTGGCTTCGGGGTGGACGAACAGTATGGCGGCCTCGGCTTCGACGATTGTTTCATGCGGGCGGCCTACTCCGAGGAAATGGCGCGCTGTGGCGCCACCGGTGTGAGCGCCGCACTCGGAGGCCGTTCCATTTCCATAGGCCCCATCGCAACACTCGCCAACGATGACATTCGCAATCATTGCCTACCGGAAATCATCGCGGGTCGACGGAGCTCCGCATTAGCGATCACTGAGCCCGGCGGTGGTTCAGATGTGGCGAGCCTAAAGACGACCGCAGTGCGTGACGGTGATCACTACGTACTGAACGGTTCGAAAACGTTCATCACCAGCGGCATGACCTCGGACTATTTTGTCGTCGGTGCGCGCACCGGAGGCCCAGGCATCACCGGTGTGTCATTGTTCTTTGTAGAAGCGGACTCAGAGGGCTTCTCGCGCACGCCGTTGACCCGCAAGATGGGCTGGTGGGCTTCCGACCAGGCCACACTCCATTTCGACAACTGCCGCGTTCCTGCGCGCAACCTCATGGGCGCCGAGAACAAGAGCTTTCTCGCGATCATGAACAACTTCAACTACGAGCGACTGAGCATGGTCGCCGGCATGCTTGGCATGATGAAAGTGTGTTTCGACGAGTCGGTAGCGTGGGCGCGTGAACGTGAGACGTTTGGCAAACCGCTGATCACCCATCAGGTAATCCGGCATAAGCTGGCCGACATGTCGGCGCGCATCGACATGATCGAGGCCTACCTGAACCAGATTTGCTTTGCCGCGAATGAGGGTGAGATGCCGGTGGCGCAGATTTCGAAAGCCAAGTTCTCGGCCTCCAAAGCCCTGGAGTTCTGTGCTTCGGAAGCGATGCAAATTCTGGGTGGCGCCGGTTACCTCCGCGGCAATCCGGTCGAACGCATGTATCGAGAAGTCAAAGTGCAGGCGATCGGCGGAGGGTCGGAGGAGATCATGCGCGATCTCGCCGTTCGTCAAATGGGACTGTAATTCGATGACAGCGGTAACGCGTCGCGAGCGCGTAGAACAAAAAGAACGCGCCATACTCGAGGCGGCTGCAGAAGCCTTCGTCGAGAGTGGCTATGACGGTGCTCGCATGGCCGACATCGCTAAACGCGCGGGCGTCGCGGAAGGCACGGTCTATCTTTACTTCAAAACCAAAACGGATTTGATGCGTGCATTCGTCGCCGACTTTTGGGGCGATCTCACACAACGTGCGGAGCAGGCAGTCGCCGACAAGGGAGAGACATTCGAAGCCCTCGACGCGCTTGCCGCAATGCATTTGCAAAACCTGATCGAACGATTTGACGTGGTCGAATTGACACAATCGGGTCGTGTCCGGCGCGGCGACACACCCGGGAATCGCGAATTCATGAAAGCTTACGTCGCGGTGTTCGATCGAATCTGGCGACGCGGTATGGATCGCAGTGAACTCATCGAAACGGCCGTGCACTGGCAAGCGCGAGATATCTTTTTCGGCAGCCTCGAATATGCCGCGCGCACGATCCGCCTGCATCGCGATCGCACACAAGCTTCCGTCGTCGACAACCTGATCGAAACACTCAAGAAACGCTACGCGGTCACAACCAAAGAAAAACCCTCGACGCAAAAAAGCGAAAGGCTACTCCAGAGATTAGAAGCAGCCGTCACACGTTTAGAAAACACCTCGAATCGAGCGTAGAACTAGGCCTCGCGCAATTGATCCCCAAGCGGCAGACGCGTAATCAGTTTTCCGGTTGCCGCGAATATCGCGTTGGTTACCGCTGGTGCAACCGGTGGCAGACCTGGCTCGCCAATACCGGTTGGCGCCTCGCCAGACGCGACGATGTGTACGTCAATGTCGGGCATCTCATTGATACGCAGTGGTCGGTACATGTGGAAATTCTGCTCGCGCACGACGCCGTCATCGAGATGCACCGCTTCGCGTAAGAACGCACCGAGCCCCATTCCAATACCGCCTTCGACCTGTGCCTTGATGACATCAGGGTTGATCGCGACACCACAGTCGACAGCAGCGACGACACGATCAACCTTCGGCATACCGTTCTCAATGCGGATATCGGCAATCTGCGCCACATAGCTTGAGAACGACTCATGCACAGCAACGCCACGGTATACACCCTCGTCTACCGGCTGGCCCCAACCCGCCTTCTCTGCCGCCAGTTGCAAAACGCCACGATGACGCGGGTGATCCTTTAGCAACTCCATACGATAAGCAACGGGATCTTCACCTGCGAGATTCGCGAGCTGGTCGATCATGACTTCTGCCACCCAGCCGTTGTGTGTATGCCCGACAGAGCGCCACCATAGTACCGGTATGCCAACCCGCGCGAGCTGAAGCTCAACGCGCACATTGTCGATCGCATACGGCACCTGGGCTGCGCCCTCAACCGCACTGCTGTCGATGCCGTCCTTGATCGAAGAAGACTCAAACGGCGTGCCGACCATGAACGAATGCGTAACGACACGATGCTGCCACGCGATCGGCTGTCCGGCCTCGTCGATGGCAGCTCGAGCGGTGTGGTAGCCCATAGGGCGATAGCGACCAGCCGCCATATCGTCTTCGCGCGTCCAGATCAGCTTCACGGGATAGGCACCACCCGTCGCCTTGGCGATCGTGACCGCTTCAGCTACGAAATCGCTATCCGGCACAGCACGTCTGCCGAAGCTCCCACCCGCAAACTGCGTGTGAATATGAATCGAGGTCATGGGCAGCCCGGTAATCTGCGCGGCCGCGCCCTGATCAAGCGTCTGGATTTGCGAGCCCGTCCAGATATCGCAACGGTCCTCGGCAAGTTCGACGACACAGTCCATAGGCTCCATGGTCGCGTGCGCGAGGTAAGGCAACTCAAACGTTTGTTCAACGACCTGACTGGCGTTGGCGAAAGCGGTCTCGACATCGCCGTCATCGCGCGCACGCGGCGCACCGTCTGCCGCTGCCAGTGCTTTGAAATCGGCCATCAGGGCATCGCTACCGCGAGTCTCGGCGTTCGACTCATCCCATTCGATAATCAGTGCATCGCGCGCCTGCTTGGCGGTCCAGAAACTGTCGGCCAGCACAGCAATGCCACGCGGCACTTCGACAACGTCTACGACACCGGGCATCGCCCGCGCTGCGGTGTCATCAAAGCTGGCTGCGATTGCGCCAAATTTCGGTGGGTGCGCGATCGCCGCGTACCGCATACCCGGACGCACGATATCGATCGTGAATTGCGCGCTGCCATCGGTTTTAGCCGCGGAATCCAGACGAAATTGTCGCGTGCCGATCAGAGTGAAGTCAGCCGGATCTTTCAGTGTGGGCTTTTCAACAGGCTCCAATTCAGCGGCGCCTGCAACGAGGGCACCGAACCCGCTCGACTTGCCGCTACCGGCATGACTTACGCGTCCACTTGCAACCGTGATTTCCGTTGCCGGCACACCCCACTCCGTTGCGGCGGCGCGAACCAGAAGTTCACGTGCGGCAGCAGCAGCGTTGCGAAGCTGATCCCAGCTATTGGCCATCGCCGTGGAACCACCGGTGCCTTGCACGCCGAACAACAGGTTCGCGTAACGCTTCACGTCAGCCGGTGCGAATTCGGTGGCCATCTGCGACCAGTCGGCATCGAGCTCCTCGGCGACGATTGTGGGCAGACCGGTGGTCACACCCTGACCTTTGTCGAGATGCTTCACGATTACCGTGACTTTGTCGTCGGTGCCGATGCGAACAAACGCATTCAGGTCGGTCGACACAACGTCGGATGATGCGGTCGTCTCCGTCGCGGCAGGCTGCTCAGCACGATCGCTACAACCGACCAGCAAGCCAGCCGTGCCAAGACTTGTGGCTGCGAGGAATCGACGACGACTGAGCTTGGGCGTCGCTACTGCTAATGACATCCATTTCTGCATGACTCAACCCCCCAGCTTTTCGGCTGCCGAGTGAATCGCAGCCCGAATTCGGTGATAGGTGGCACAACGACAAAGATTGCCGGCCATCGCACGATCGATGTCTTCATCGGTCGGTTTGGCATTCTTTTCCAGCAACGCGGTTGCGCTCATCATCTGCCCGGACTGGCAATACCCGCATTGCACGACGTCGAGGTCGCGCCATGCTTCTCGAATCGCCATCGCCTCGGGTGAATCGACGCCCTCAACCGTAGTGATCGACTTACCGGCAACTGCACTGATCGGCAGACTACAGGAACGCACGGGTTGCCCTTCGAGGTGCACCGTACACGCGCCGCACTGCGCGATACCGCAACCGAACTTACTCCCGGTCAGGCCCAGATCCTCACGGACGACCCACAAGAGTGGTTTGTCGCCAGGCACGTCTACTTCACGGCTCTCGCCGTTCACTTTGAACTCGAACTTCACTGGACTCCTCCCTGCGATTAGAAGTCGCTACCCTGCTATGCGATACGTCGTTTGTGCTCTCCCGACGCTGAAGTGAGCACGCCAAACAGGTCCTTAGGATCGTCCGGCGTGAACACAATGTCGCTTTCCCGGCCGATTCCCAGGCCCACGCATTTTTTGTATACGCAACGAAGCACCGAATAATCCTCAAGGGCAAATCCCACAGAATCAAACAGCGTCATATCATCTTCGGAGGTACGCAACGCCACGTCGCCGTTGAGCACCTGCCACAGTTCGGTCACCGGCGTGTCAGGATCGAGCGCCTGAATCTCGCCTTCAATACGGGACTGCGGCTCGTACTCGACCGCGATCTTGAGATCCGCCAGCATATCCGGCGCCAATTCCGTCTTGCCCGGGCAATCGCCGCCGACAGCGTTGAAGTGTACGCCCGGTGTCAGGTGCTTGCGACTCACGACCGTGCGGTTCGCCTTATCAGCCGTCACTGTCGAAATAATGTTCGCGCCCTCGCACGCGAGATCGATGGTCTCGCAGCGCACGAGTTTCACCGGGTGGCCAGCCATGTTGCGTTCGAACTTGCTGGTCGCCTCAGCGTCGACATCGAAATAACGGATTTCACGTACACCCAGGCAGTGGTGAAAACCATATGACTGAAATTCGGCCTGGCAACCCGTGCCGATCAAAGCCATTACGTGTGTTTCCTGGCGTGCCAGCAGCTGTGCTGCAAACACGGAAGTCGCAGCGGTGCGAATTGCCGTCAGTAAAGTCATTTCAGAGAGCAACACCGGGTAGCCGCTATCGGTATCGGCCAGCGCACCAAACGCCGCCACCGTCAGCTTGCCGTCGCGCGGATTGCTCGGGTGGCCGGTCACATATTTGAAGCTGTAGCGATTGGCATCGCTGACCGGCATCAACTCAATCACACCGTGAGGATAGTGGTGTGCGACACGAGGCGTCTTATCGAAATCGTTCCAGCGACCAAAGTCTGCCGCCAGACAGTCGATGGTGTCGGCGATTAGCTGATCGAGCCCGACCCGGCTCACCAACTCACAGACATCCTGCCGTTCCAACAGTAAAGCCATAGCGTCCCTCAAAAGCTTAGGTATAGCAGGCTATTATCGCAGAATTGGGGTCTAAATTCAGTCGACGGTCGCTTGATGAGCGCGGGTTTCCTCGACCAGATGCTGCACCACGTAGCGCAGCGCGGTGTGCTCATCCGCACCCTCGCTAATGGCCTGCTCGAAGCAGGCGACCTGCTGGTGCGCGCTGCTGCCGCGGCTCAGGATATTACGCAGTGATGTGACTTCCTCGACGCAATCCAGCGCCTCGGCATCTTCCGCGACAAGATCGAGCAATTCATCGAGTAATTCGTCGAACGCAATCACGCTTCCTTTGGCCAGATCGACCATGCCAGCGTCGAATCCGTAGCGCACCGCGCGCCATCGGTTCTCCTTGATCAGCATCGGTGAGTAAATACGCCAGCGCTGATTATGGGCACGCAACCGATACATCATCCGCACCAGGCACGCGTACAACGCAGCGATTGCCACCGCGTCATCCAACCGCGTGCAGACGTCCGTGACCCGCATTTCGAGTGTCGGGAACCGCACACTCGGGCGCATGTCCCACCAGATCTTGGAGGCATCTTCGATCAGCCCTGCCTGCGTGAGGACATCGACATGCCGGCAGTATTCTGCATAACTTGCAAAGCGCTCCGGCAACCCCGTACGCGGTAGCGCGTCGAACACGGTCAATCGATACGACTTCAATCCGGTGTTGCGACCGTCCCAGAAAGGCGACGACGTCGATAGCGCGAGCATATGCGGCAGGAAGTAGCTCAACTGGTTGAGCAGATCGATGCGCATGTTGTCCTCGGGCACACCCACATGAACATGCATGCCACAGATCACGAGTCGTCGGGCGGCCGTCTGCATTTCAGCGGCCAACGCGTTGTATCGCACCCCATCCGTGTGCTTCTGCTGCCACCACTGCCCGAAGGGATGGCTGGACGCGGCGATCGGTGCCAGTCCGTACTCGCCGGTGATGCGAATGATGGTATCTCTCAACCCACCCAGATCCTCCCGGGCTTCCGCAAGGCTGCGGCAGACTTTGGTACCCACCTCGATTTGCGATCGCAGAAACTCGGGACTGACCTGGCCCGGCGCCACGTTCTGGCAGTCTGTGAGCAATCCATCTGGCGGATCGGTCACCAACGTACCGGTCTCCTTGTCGACCAGCAGATACTCTTCCTCGATCCCCAACGTCAATTCCGGAAATTCAGCTCGCACGCTGCACCCCCCAGGTCCCCGCAGTCTCCAAAAACTCCACCGCGTTGGTCGCAAATCGCGGTGCCCCTCCTTCGGTCGCCGTCGCAAGTCTCGACGGTGGCGAATCGATAAATGGCTCAAGAGCGCCGGCCAGACGATCCGCCCAACGCTCCACCCCGGACGCATCTGACAAATGATCCTGTCGTATCTCTATCGAGATATTCGCAAACCCCTGTCGCTCCGCATGGAAATCTACCGAGAAGTCTTGAATCGCACGACCCGAATAGGGCTCGTTGAGCCCGATGTGAAGCCCGTTCTCGCGCCGCAGAATATCCGCCGCACCAAGTGCTACGCGGTCATCGACATCCCACATGACGCCGGCATCCCAGGGCCTTGGATCGTCACCCAGCTGCGGCGTGAAACTATGGACCGCCACATAGAGCAGGTCATGGGTGCGCTGCGCCAGCGTCTCAAGCTGCGACTCCACGAGCGCATGCAACGGTGCATAAATGCCGCGCACACGCAGCTCTCTATCTGATGCTGTAATGCTGTGGTTTGCCGCGACGCTGACCCCATCGGCACTCGGCAGAAACAAGGTCGGATCATCAAGGCGTCGATTGCAGTCGATCACGATGCGAGAGTAATGCGCACAAATTGCAGGCGTCGTCAGTCGCTCCGCCAGCGCCATCGTCAAAGCCCGCGAGCCAAGATCAGACCCGTAGTGCGTGCGCATTAGAGCGTCGGGATAGAGTCCGGAAAGATGCTCAGGCACGCCCACACCAGCGTGTTCGCACACGAGCAGTGTCGGCCTATGCGCGCCCGGGTTCAGGATCTCCGCGACGTTTTGAGCAATTGATTCAGCGCCACGTTCGGGGCCACTCATGGGCCCGCCAGAAAATTCGTCATGTTTTGGAGTCTAGAGGCTGGCGATCCAACCCTGCAAGCACTCAGGCCTGAGCCGACACCGCAGGTGTCCACGGAGAGAACTCATCCATGGATTTGGGCGCCGCAATATCGAAACCCTGCACGAGATTGACACCCATCGACGGTAGCGCCTGGCGAATGACCTCAGTCTCGACATGTTCCGCCACAGTTTCGATCCCCATGGTCTGAGCAACCTGTGCGATCGCTGCGACCACGCTGCGATCCACGGGGTCCGCTGCGACGTTCCGCACAAACGCCCCGTCGACTTTGACGTAGTCGACCGAAAGGTTCTTGAGGTAACCGAATGAGCAAAGCCCACTGCCGAAGTCATCCAGCGAAAACTGACAGCCGAGCGAAGACAACTCACTCATGAAATGGCGTACACGCGCGAGGTTCGCAATCGCCGCCGTCTCTGTAATCTCGAAGCACACGGCACCACGGCAAAGCGGCGTCGCTTGCAACTGATCGCGTACGAACTCCAGGAAACGATCATCGCTCAGCGAATTACCCGAGAGATTAATCGACAGCGTGTAACCCGCCTGCTCGTTCGGATCGCCCTGGTCAGCATGCGCCAGCGCGTGCTCGACCACCCACCGGTCAACGGCGGGCATCCGATCGTAGCGCTCAGCTGCGGCAATGAAAGTGCCCGGCAAGACCAACTCACCATCCTCGTCGACCATCCGCAACAACAACTCATAGTGGTTGCAATAGCGAGTCTCACCGTCATCACCGATCCGAACAATCGGCTGGTAGAACAGTTTGAACCGGTCATCCTCGAGCGCACGATCAATACGTGTCAGCCAGTGCATCTGCTGATGGTGCGCGGTCGTCTCACCTTCAACGTACAAGTGCACCCGATTACGCCCAAGATCCTTGGCGGTGAAACAGGCGACGTCTGCCGCACTCAAAACAGCCCCGACCGATGCGGAATGCTGATCCAGTGCGACGACACCGATGCTGACCTGAACCGTATGGCCCACCTGTTGCCACTCGAACCGGAAACTCTCGATGCTCTGACGCAGCGCCTCTGCGATCTCGAGTGCAGACTCAATACCGACGTTGCCGAGCAGTACAGCGAATTCATCGCCACCCAGTCGCGCAACCGTATCGTGAGTCTTAACGCAAGTCTGAATCCGTTCGCTCAGCTGACGAATCAGCTCATCACCGGCAGTGTGTCCAAACGTGTCGTTAACCAGCTTGAACTGATCGAGGTCCAGATAAAGCAGCGCATAGGTTTCGCTGCGATGGCTTCGCGCTCTGGCGAGTGCGCGCTCGAGCACGTTGGTGAATTCAAGACGGTTGATAAAACCCGTCAATGCGTCGTGCGACGCCTGATAGGACATCTTGCGCGACAGACGACCTTCGGCAGTGACGTCATGAAACACCATGACTGCACCGACGATGCTGCCTGCGTCATCACGGATCGGTGCCGTGTTGTCTTGCACCGCGACGTCTCTCCCTGCGCGGTCGATCAGTAACGTCGGACCGTGGTTGGCAATCGACCGCCCTTCATTCAGACAGCGTACGATCGGATTATCCAGAAGCTCACGTGAGTGTTCGTTCACCAGCGTCAGCACTTCTTCCACCGGTTGACCGACCACAGCCCGCAAACGCCATCCGGTCAGCGTCTCGGCAACCGGGTTCATGTATTCAATGCAACCATCCTCGTCGCACGCAATCACACCGTCGGCGATCGATTTGAGCGTAACCTCCGCACGCTCTTTCGCCGCAAAGACTGCGCGCTCAGCGCGCTTGCGCTCAGTGACATCGCTAATCGTGCCTTCAACGTAGGGCGCCTGTCCGGGCTCTTCAACCAACCGCGCATTCTCGAGGACATCGATAACCTCGCCATCTCTGCGCTGCATCTGCGATTCGAATCCGGTTACTCGATCCGATTCGCGAATTCGCTCTTCGAAACGTTTTCCATCTTGCTCGCGTACGTAGGCAGAGCTGCGAGTGACTTGATCCAGAAGTTCCTGTTCATCGGCGTATCCGAGCAAACGCACCATCGCCGGATTGGCTGCTAGAAGCCGCCCTTCGGGTGTCGCGATGTACACGCCCTCGACCACGTTATTGAACAAGCTGGTGAAACGCCCTTCGCTTGCGTTCAGGGCCAGTTCGCTACGCTCGCGGGCAACGGCAAGTGCTCCGAGGCGCGCAAGGCTGTTCAGGGCGTCCAGCTGCTCCGTATTCGGCTCACAGAATTCGCTGAAGTACAAATCCAGCGTGCCCAATGCGCGACTTTCCGCGTCATCGAATGGCACGGACCACACAGCGCTGACTCCGAGCTTCTCGGCAAAATCGAGATGATCCTGCCAGGCGTGATGAGCACTGATTTCCTTTGTGATAACCACCTTGCGAGTCGCCATCGCCACGCCGCAAGAGAGCTTTGCATCGGCGAGTGTCAAACGGCGTATCGCATTGAGTTCGAGCTTGGCGAACGCCGGCGCGCTCTGCAGCTCAAGGTATTGTTGATCCGCGCTGACCAACATGACGGTGCTGCGCGAACCAGGTACGACGCGTTCGGCAGTGCGGCAGATCGCGCGTAAGACCTTGGTCAGTGGACGGTTGGTCGCAATCATCTCGAGCAGCTTTTTCTCGCTGTACTCAATCACCTCACGTTGCTTACGATCGGCAATACTGGTGATGCTCGCGCGTACCAGTGAGCGTCCAACCGCAGGAAGGTTTGACAGTCTCACCTCGCATTCAAGCTCTCGACCTTCGCGGGGGCGATAGACCCATTCGAAAATCGGCTGCTCGCCGTCTAGCGCTTTTTGCAAATAGGCATCGATGCGGCTCTGCTCCGCGTCTGGCGTGGCGTCCGGAGATGCATCACGCAAACCGAAGAATCCGTTGGTCAACAGTCGTTGTCGCGACAGATTAAAGAATGTGGTCGCTTTCTCGTTCGCATCTACAAATCGATTTTGGCGAACGTCGTAAACAAGGATCGCTTCCGGGGCGTGCTCCACCAACGCGCGATATCGCTCGTGGTTCTCTCGCGCGGCACGATCCGCCGCAACCCGCGCGCTGACATCCCGCAGACACAACACGTAGTCGCCCGCAGCAAATGCGCTCAGATGGGTCGCGGTCACTTCAAGCTGAAATGCCTTTCCGCTGGGTCGACGCGCCTTGAGCGTGCCGGACTGAATATTCGGGTGTGTGTCTTCGAACGACACGAGGTACGGCGCCAGAAACGTCGGTACTGCAACACCCTCCGGAATCGGCAAAACCGCATCGAGCATTTGACCCGCGAGGCTACGCGCTTCCGGCATAAAGAACTTCACCGCTGCCCGGTTGGCGAACTGAATCTCGCCCTCACGGCTAACCGTGATCACCATATCGGCGACATTGTCCAAGACCGCTTTCAGATCGTCGTCATGCAGCCCCTGAAAGCGTGCACGGATACCGCTGCTTGAGGTCAGCGTTTCCGTGTAATCAGGCACCGCGGGCTCGGCCGCAGCACTCGGCGGCGTGTCGCCATGCCGATAGATCGCCTCATGGATGCTGGTGTTGTCGCCATCCAGTGCGCCATAGAATTCGCTGATGATCTCGAGAAGATCACCGAGCTGCAGACTACCCTCGGCTTCATTGGGCTGCGTAGCCCGGGCCAACTGCGATTTCAAAATGGGATGCACAGTGCGCACTCCCGCCCTCCGGCGCTGAATCGTTGTATTGGATCCCTATTGATTGGTCACAGCGCGACTGCGCAGGACGCCGGCTTTCCCTTGCCTTGGAGATAGCGCTCTGTCGACGCTTTCCCCATGTCTAGCAAGTTACTCGGTTCACGAGGGTCGAACCGTGAGCCAGCTCTCGTTTTCGGAGTCTGTGGGAAAATTTTCCCGACAACTACTCAAGAGCCTCAAAAGCCAGAAAACTCTAGCCTTATCAGCCTTCTGTGGGAGATTCCTCAGAGACAACAGATTCGCTGACCTCTCGTATCTCGTCTACAGCCGGCTGCGACGAGAGCACTTCGACTCCAGCATCTAGCAACTTGCGGATATCAGCAGCATCAGCGCCTGCGCCCACCTGGACGGGAATTGCCATCGCGCGGGTAAACGGACGTGCTTCTCGCTGCCCGGTTAATTGCAAATGCAAATAGGCAAGGCCCTGGTCCTCTGGGGTAACCACAATGTCCACCGTGGCGGGCGCAGATCCGGCCGCGAGCGCTATGTTTTCTGGCGTATTTTCCGATAGCGCCAAAGGACCGCGAACTGAAGCCCGCAATGTCATGGGTTCGGCTCCAATACCCTCAACAATGACCGACACTGTTACCGGATCGCCTACGGAAGGTTCTGTGTCGAAGGCATAGACCACGGAAATCGGCGCAGGATCAGGGGTTTCAGCCGAGATCGACGACACCGTAATCTGCGGGGTCTCCGTCTCGGCTGCGTCTGCATCGAACTCCGGCAATTCGCTACCGCATCCGGCCAACAGCGCAAAACCGAGAGAAAGCGCCAGACGGCGGCAGTGTCTTATCCGATCCATATGATTACCCGAACTCATTCTCGTCGTTGCCGGCAGACTAGCCCGCGGTTGAGGCAACTGCCAGTTGAAAATGCACCTGACGACTCGTTCAAACTGCGAACCGTTCGACAAAGCGCGTTGGTGGCGCTGGTACAATTTGGGCGACATAACCTATGGGATTTGACATGAGTCAGCGTTACACCTTGGTCACCGGCGGCGCCGGCTACATCGGTAGCCATGTCGTGCGGCAACTCGGCGAAAAGGGTGAGCCGGTTGTCGTGCTCGACAATCTCTCAACGGGATTCTCGAAGTCTGTTACCCATGGCGACCTGATTGTGGGCGATACCGGATGCGCTGAAACACTAAGCCGCATCTTTGCAGCCTACCCGATCGATACGATCATGCACTTTGCGGCGGCAACAGTGGTGCCTGAGTCGGTAGCAAACCCACTCAAGTACTACCTCAACAACACCGCCAACACGCGCACGCTGCTCGCTGTCGCCCACGCGCACGGCGTAAAGCACGTGGTGTTTTCCTCAACGGCAGCGGTTTACGGCATCCCGCAAGGCGACAACGTCAGGGAAACCGACCCCACCTCGCCGATCAATCCTTACGGCACATCGAAACTGATGAGTGAATGGATGTTGCGCGATCTGGAAGTCGCGGGCGGGCCATCACACGTCGTATTACGCTACTTCAACGTCGCGGGGTGCGATCCGGAAGGCCGGATCGGTCAGTCCACACCAAAAGCCACACTGCTCACGAAAGTCGCCTGCGAAGCCGCGGTCGGCAAACGCTCGCACGTCTCAATTTTTGGTACCGACTACCCCACCCCGGATGGCACCGGCGTGCGCGACTATATTCATGTCGAGGATCTCGCCTCGGCACACATCAAGGCGCTCGACTATCTGCGCTCGGGTGGTCAATCGCAGACACTCAACTGTGGTTATGGACACGGTTACAGTGTTCGAGAATTGCTATCGGCTGTGTCCGTGGCGAACGGACAACCACTAACCGTGCGCGAAGAGCCACGCCGCGCAGGCGATCCACCTGCCCTGATCGCTGTATCAGACCAGGCACGCAGCGTACTGGGCTGGACACCGAAATATGATGACCTCGATGTCATTGTCGGCTCAGCACTTGCGTGGGAACGAAAGATCGCAGCACGCGATGAATCGGCATACTGGGCCGCGTAAACGGAACGAATCAGATGGCACTGCGTATCCCCAGACCCCGATCGATTACCGCATTGGTGTTGCTCGGATACGCGATGATCATGCTGCCGCTGTCTATCGCACTCGGCTGGACGCTCATTCAATTAGACAGTTTCGCAACGCGCTCACAGTCGCTGATCGTGTCCGGTGTGGAAGCGACGCAAAACACACGCGAGCTCCAGGAGCAGCTTTCAATCATGGAGCGTGTCGCTCGCCAGTATCTCGTTGCGGAAGACCCCGAGCTTGCAGAGTTTCTACAAGCGGATTCGGACACCATCGCCGAGGTCACCGCGCGCCTTAAGCGGTATGCAGAAGACGTGGAAACGCGCGCCATGCTTGGGCGCATCGATCTCGCCGTTGATGAGCTGGTTTCCGCCTTGCCTGAAGGATCTAATGCGGTTGCCGGAGCGATCGGACGATTTATCGACGCCGGCGATGCTGCTCGGGCTTTGGAAGTTCAGTTCCAGGAAGGTATCGACAGGCAGGTATTCGCCCTCAAGGCAGACGCGGCAGACACCCGCACTGCATTGATTTGGCAGGCCGGTGTCCTGGGTGGTCTCAGCGTATTCACGATGATTTTCGTAACGTGGCGTGTGAGTAGACCTATCCGCGTTCTTGACCGCGCGATCAACCAACTCGGTGAAGGCCGGTTCTCACAGCGTATCGAAGTTGTGGGCCCAGCCGATCTGGTAGCACTGGGGCGCCAGTTAGAGTGGCTGCGCCAACGTCTGCTTGAACTCGCACAAGAGAAAAATCGCTTCCTGCGTCATATGTCGCACGAATTGAAAACGCCACTTGCCAACATCCGTGAGGGCACAGAGCTGTTGCTGGATGGCTCAGTCGGCCAGCTTGATGCGCCGCAGGAAGAGGTTACGGACATCCTGCGCAGCAATGGCATCCGCTTGCAGCGCCTGATCGAGAACCTCTTGAATTTCAGTGCCTGGCAAAGCCGCAACGAGGTATTGACCGCCAGCGACTTTCCGCTGCGTCGCATGGTGGAGTCCATCCTCAAGGTGCACGCGCTCACCATTCGCTCGCAAGGCATACGACTATTGACGACCATCGATGACGCTTCCGTCTTCGCCGATCGCGAAATGATTCGCACGACGTTCGACAATCTGATCTCCAATGCCGTGAAGTTCTCTCCCGAAGGAGGTGCCTTATTCATTCGTGCGCAGCGCACCGAGAACGCATTTGTGCTCGAAGTGGCCGACCAGGGTCCTGGAATTCCAATGTCGGAACGCAAGAAAGTGTTTGATGCGTTCTACCAGGGAGAGCAGCAACACGGCGGGTTAGTCGCCGGCACGGGCATCGGGTTGTCGGTTGTGCTCGAGTGTGTTCAGGCCCATGATGGTGTGGTGGAAATTTGCGACGAACAACGCGCTGTTAGAACCGGTCGCGGCGACACAGTGGTTCTGGGTGGCGCGCATTTCAGAATCGAAATACCGCAACAGGCCATGACAACGAAACGGGTGGCGAATGGCTAGGTCTACGTTATATACGCTGGCGCTTGTCACGCTGCTGATCTCCGGTTGTGGATCAGTCGAAAAACTCTTCGATCGTCGCCAATCCGCGACAAATCAATCAGTTACGGTTGAGCAGTCGACGATTTCAATCTACCTTGCTGACATTGAAGTCTTGTTGGAGGGAGATCCTGCACGCAAAGCGCGTGTCTGGGACGAGCTGCAACTCGATTTCACCCGCGCGCCGACGACAACCAATCGGCTGCGTTTGGCACTTGCGCTAGCCACGCCAGGTCATCAATGGAGTGATCTGGCTCGAGCTGATGGCATGTTGACCGAGCTGTTGTTGCAGCCCGAGTTACTGCTGGCAGACGAGCAACTGTTGGCTCGTGTGCAACTAGGCATGCTGCGCTCTCGAGTCTCAGCCGAGACCGAAGCAAGGCAAGCGGGCAACAGCGCGACGAGAACCAGCGAGCGCGAACTCGCGGCGGCGCGGGCACAAGTTGAGCTTTTGCGCAGCGACAACACACGTCTTCGCGGCGCGCTCGAAGAAGCGGAAGAAAAATTGCGTGCAATCACTTTGATTGAACGCTCAATCAGAGAACGAGATGGTGCAAACGGCAACAGCGGCGATGAGCCAGGCAACAATGAGTAGTGCAACCAAACGCGGCAAAATAAAGCAAAAGGGTCGCATCCTTCTGGTGGATGACGATCCCGGGTTGCTGCGACTACTGAGCATTCGCTTGCGCGCGGAGAACTACATCGTGGAGGCCGTCGAGAGTGCCATGGCCGCGCTTGCCGTACTCGGTCGGTTTCAGCCAGATCTGGTCATATCGGATCTGCGCATGGACAAGATGGACGGCATTGGGCTTCTGCATGAGTTACAGCGTCGAGCTCCCGGCCTGAACGTGTTGATCATGACGGCCCACGGCACCATCCCCGATGCGGTCGAAGCCACCAAGGGCGGCGCGTTCGGCTTCCTCACCAAACCGATTGAAAAAGACGAATTGCTGGAGCACGTAGAGAAGGCATTGCGCGTATCCGGCAGCTCCGCAATTGGTGAAGACTGGGCTAACGAAATCATCACCCGAAATGCGCTGATGCGCGATCGGCTGACTCAGGCACGCATGGTGGCTGAAACCGACGCCCGCGTATTGATCACGGGTGAATCCGGAACAGGCAAGGAGCTGCTCGCACGAGCCATCCATCGCGCCAGCTCACGCAGCGAGAAACCGTTCGTTGCAATTAACTGCAGCGCCATGGCCGAGAATCTTCTCGAGTCGGAACTGTTTGGACATTCGAAGGGCGCGTTTACCGGCGCTACTACCGAACACAAAGGTCTGTTCCAAGCCGCGAATGGCGGCACGCTCCTGCTCGATGAGATTGGCGACATGCCGATGCGTCTACAGGTGAAACTGCTGCGTGTGCTGCAAGAGAATCAGGTGCGCCCCGTTGGGAGCACAGAGTCTATCGACGTCGACGTACGCGTCTTGTCGGCAACGCACAGAGACCTTGCGGACATGATGTCCAGCGGACAATTTCGAGAAGATCTGTACTACCGACTGAACGTCGTCAATATCGAGATGCCGCCACTGGAGGAACGACGCGAAGACATCCCGTTACTCGTCGCTCACTTCCTGCGCCAACTCGCCGAACAAGGCGATAGCGAACGTCGCGTATATGCACCGGAAGCACTGGAGCTTTTGGTCATGGCCAAATGGCCAGGCAACATCCGACAGTTGTTTAACGTCGTGCGTCAAAACGTGGCGTTGGCAGGCTCCCCTGTTATCAGTGCAGAGCTCGTTCGGTCAGCGTTGGGAGATCATGGCGAGCGCTTACCGTCGTTCTCGGATGCGCGCGATGAGTTCACACGAAATTACCTGTCACAGATCTTGCAGATTACGGGCGGCAACGTCAGTCAGGCCGCACGACTGGCCAAGCGCAATCGCACGGATTTCTACAAGCTGTTGGCGCGCCACGACCTGAACCCGGACGCATTCAAAGCACGCTGAGACGGCGCCTTTAGGCGGTATTTGCCACCAGCTCTTCGGCGTCTATTCCATGACGCTCCATGAGATCGTAGAGCGTTGGGCGGCTGACGCCGAGTAACGCAGCCGCTCGCGAGATATTCCCGCCAGTATGGATGATCGCCTGACGCGTTGCGTTACGCTCCGCGGCGTCGCGAACCTCGCGAAGATTCAGAGACACCGCGTCGTCAGGCACCTCCAACCCAAGATCTTCTGCCGTAACCTGATTGCCGTCCGCCATGATCACGGCGCCGTTAATCTTGTTGGAAAGCTCTCGCACGTTACCGGGCCAGGCATGCGCCAACATCGCCTGCTTCGCGTCCTCGCTGAAGCCGCGTAGCGATCGATTGTGACGCTCGGCTGCCTGATCGAGCAGCACACGCGAGAGCATCAACACGCCGTTTTGGCGATCTCGTAACGGTGGAATAGGAATCTCGATTTCGCAAATGCGATAGTAGAGATCCTCTCGGAAGCCACCGCTTTCGATCAACGACTTCAGGTTCTGATTGGTCGCGCAGACAACACGTACATCGACGGGTATCTCGACGCGGCCGCCGATCCGCTCGACCACACGTTCTTGCAGAAAACGCAGCAACTTGGCCTGTAACGGCATCGGCATATCGCCGATCTCATCGAGGAATAGCGTACCGCCGTTGGCAACCTCAACCTTCCCGGGAGTCTGCTTCGCGGCACCGGTGAAAGCGCCCTTCTCAAAACCGAAAAGCTCGGACTCGAGCAGATTCTCTGGGATCGCAGCGCAGTTGATCGCGACAAAAGGCTGCTCGGCGCGCGGGCTGAGTTTGTGGACAGCACGAGCGAGCACCTCTTTACCGGTACCCGACTCACCCAATAACAGCGTGGTGGCTGTCGTCGGTGCCACCTTCTCTATAATTCTGCAGACTTTCAGCATGCCCGGACTGACAGCGACAATCCCGTCTAACGGGGAGTGTGAAGACGCCTCGCGCAGACGTCGGTTTTCGGCCTCCAAACGCGATAGGACAAACGCCCTGTCGACCAACAACTTCAGGACGTCCGTATCCAGAGGCTTCTGGTAGAAGTCGTATGCCCCTGCAGCAATGGCCTTGAGTGCGTTGTCCTTGTCACCATGACCGGTAACTACGATGACCTTGGTGTGAGGTGCGAGTTGCAGGATTTCCTCCACACACGCCAGGCCTTCTGCTACGCCATCGGGATCTGGCGGCAACCCAAGATCCTGTAGCACCACATCGGGCTCGAAACGGCGGATTGCGTCGATCGCAGAGCTTCGGTCCTGCGCCTGCACCAGCTCTACATCATCGAACACCCATTTGAGCTGACTTTGCAGACCAGGGTCATCCTCAACGACCAACAAGGTTCGTTCTTGTTTCGACATTCAACTCGTGCCAGGAATCCTTCCAAGAGTTGCGCAGTTTGCCACGCAAGCATTGATCTTGGGAGCGAAGTGCGCACGTTTTTTTCTGAGAAATCAGTCAGTCACAAAATTAAGACACAAATGAGACGTTCGTCACAGGATTAAATTGACAATCATTCTCATTTAGATTTATTGTATACATCATGTATATATGTGTTTGCCAAGCGATTACCGACCGCCAGATCAAAAGCGCAGTGGAGAGCGGTGTCGATTCGGTAGAAGCCTTGAAAGAAACTCTAGGCGTCGCAAGCTGTTGCGGCAGCTGCGAGCAAGACGCTGAGAAAATCGTGGCGGAGCACAGACGTGTAGCCGGGCCGAAAATCTATCGCCCAAACGCTACCGGCGCTGAGGTGCTTACGGGCGCCTGATACCCCCCGCCCCGCGATCTCTATCGCAACTCCCCCAAAAACGCGTAACCGAATGAAAATGATAGTGATTTTCATTCGGTAGGGTGTGCTTGCATCCGGCTTTCCTGTCGCTATGATGCGCCGCATCGGCTCACGACGAGCCACCTTATAACCAACTCAGGAACGAGCAATCATGAAAGGCGACAAGCAAGTCATCGCGCATCTGAATACGATCCTCAAGAACGAATTGACGGCGATCAATCAGTACTTCCTGCATTCACGCATGTTGAATGACTGGGGTCTCAGCAAATTGGGCGCCTATGAATATCACGAGTCCATTGACGAGATGAAACACGCCGATTGGTTGATCGAGCGGATTCTGTTTCTCGAAGGGTTGCCCAACTTGCAAGATCTCGGAAGGCTCCGGATCGGCGAAGACGTCAAAGAAATCCTCGACTGCGATCTGGCACTCGAAATGGACGCGATCCCCGATCTCCGTGAAGCGGTTGCCTACGCAGACAGCATAAAGGACTACGTGAGCAAAGAGCTGTTCGAGAAGATTCTCGAGTCAGAGGAAGAGCATGTCGACTTTCTCGAGACGCAGCTGACTTTGATCGACAAAATCGGCCAGCAGAATTACAACCAATTGCAGTCAGAAGCTAAGACTAGCGACTAACCCATGTGACCCGTCAGACGGTGGTAGAGATACCACCGTCCACGGGGATGACCACCCCATTCAGGTAACTGCCCGCTTTCGAAGCGAGGTAGATCGCCACACCCGCCATATCGGCCGGCTCGCCAATACGCTTGCGAGGAATCGTCTCGACGATCGCATCCTTCATGGTGGCGAGTGTGTGCGCCATCATTTTGCTCTCGAAAGGTCCCGGCGCAACCGCGTTGACCGTGATCTCACGGCGCGCAAGATTTTTCGCCATCATGCGTGTGAGATGGATGATTGCCGCCTTCGACGCGGCGTATGAATACGTCTCCATCTCCGACACACGCAAGCCATCAATCGAGCCAATATTGATGATCCGCGCCGGGTCTTCGTGCGTGCCTGCAGCGACCAATAAATCGATCAGCTGCTGCGACAAGAAGAACGGAGACTTCACGTTGATGTTCATGATTTTGTCCCAGCCGTTCTCGGGGAACTCATCAAACGAAGCACCCCACGTCGCGCCCGCGTTATTCACAAGGATATCGAGCTTGTCCTCACGCTCTCGGATCGCGCCGACCAGAGTCATCAGTCCTTCAGTCGTCGAAAGATCCGCTGGAATCGAAATGCACTCACCAAACTCGGAAAGTCGCGCTGCGGTTTGATCGCAGGCCTCGGCTTTGCGCGCCGAGATGTAGACCTTCACACCGTTGCGGACATAACCCTCGGCGATCATCTCGCCAATTCCCCGTGATCCACCGGTCACCAGTGCGACCTTACCCGTTACGTCAAACAGATCCTGCATGTTGTTTCTCGATTGCCCCGTCACGCCGCTATCATACAGACAACCAGAACAATAACGACGCTTTCAAAACTGGAATTCCAATCTATGGCATCGGCACCACTTTTCCTGATCGGCACGGGTCGCTGCGGATCGACCATCCTGCATCGTGTGCTGAGTCACCACCCTCACCTCGCCTGGCCGACAGCGACATGTAACCGCCAACCGCGTAAGCTCGACTACAACCGCCGAATCATGAATGCGCTCGAATTGCCCGTGATCGGCGATCTGCTTTGGCGAAGGGAACAGGTGGGCGAGGTTTACGGATTCTGGGACAGTCATTACCGCGGCTTCTCAACACCGTTTCGGGATCTTATTGCTGAAGATGTTGACGAGAGAACGCGTCATGGACTGAGCCAGGCGTTCGAGGCGTTGAAAACACCGTCGCGACCCACCGTGATGATGAAAATCACCGGCTTCCCACGCATCGGATTCCTGCGTGAGCTCTGGCCAGACGCAAAATTTGTGCACCTGGTTCGCGATGGGCGACCAACTGCACTCTCCGACCTCGCCATGCCTTGGTGTCAGGTCTGGAAAGGTATCGACCGCTGGAATTGGGGCCCATTGACTGACGAGCAGCGAGCGACCTGGACCGAGTCAGGCGAGTCGTTCCATGTGCTCGCAGTCCTGCTTTGGGAAAAGCTCATCAAGAACGTATGGCAAGTCTCTGCGGACCTGGATGATCAACACTACCTCGAGCTGCGCTACGAAGACCTCTGCGCTGAGCCCAAGGCAACGATGGATAAGATCTTGAGCTTCGCCGACCTCGAGTGGCATCCCAGCTTTGAGCGAAAGTTCGCCGCCTATGACCTTCGCGCCACCAACGACAAGTGGCGCAAACAAGTCACCGATGCACAGGCCGAGCTCATGACTCGCGCGGTGCAGTCCACGCTACAGCACTACAACTACGAAACCTGAACCACCTGCTGATCAATGGTGCCGAACAGGTCCCTGCCGGCGTCGTCCCTCATCTGAATTTCAACGCGGTCGCCGAAGCGCATAAACGGCGTGGAAGGCTGGCCGTTCTCGATCGTTTCGATCATGCGAATCTCTGCAATACAGGAGTAACCCACGCCACCCTCAGCGATGGGCTTTCCCGGGCCGCCGGCTAGCTTGTTGGACACGGTGCCCGAGCCGATGATCGTGCCTGCGCACAACGGGCGTGTGCGCGCGGCGTGTGCAATCAGCTGGCCGAAGTCGAACGTCATGTCGGTGCCGGCATGCGCACAGCCGAACTCATCCCCGTTGTAGCGTACCAGCAGCGGCAGATGCAGCTTGCCCTCGCGCCATGCATTCCCCAGCGATTCCGGTGTCAGCGCACAAGGTGAGAATGCGCTCGACGGTTTGGACTGGAAGAACCCAAATCCTTTCGCTAACTCACCCGGTATCAAGCCACGCAGTGACACATCGTTCACAAGCATGATCAACCGGACTTTCTCAAGCGCATCGGCAGGTGACACACCCATGGGGGTATCGTCGACGATCACCGCGACCTCGCCTTCCATGTCGATTCCGAACGTCTGATCGTCAGGCATCGTGATGTCTTCTTGCGGCCCTAGGAAACTGTCAGAGCCGCCTTGGTACATCAACGGGTCAGTCCAGAAGCTCTCTGGCATCTCCGCGCCACGCGCCTTGCGCACAAGCTCAACGTGATTCACGTAGGCCGATCCATCCGCCCACTGAAATGCCCGGGGTAATGGCGACACGCAACGGCTTTGATCAAAGACCTCACCCTCGTCCGTGCCAGCGTCCAAACGCGCGGACAGGGCCTCGAGTTCCCGCGCATTGGTCGCCCAATCATCCAGTGCCGCTTGAAGCGTCGGCGCAATATCCTTGGCGCTGATGCACCGTGCCAGATCGTCGGAGACCACCATCAACTGGCCATCGCGGCCGGACTGATAAGACGCAAGCTTCATTCGGTGCTCTCCTCGGCAATAGCCTCATGCAACCAAGCGGCGTGCCTCGGCGCCTTCCGGGTCGCGGCCCACTCTTCGAGCATTGCGGGCGCGACTTCATGCAGTTGCGCCATCTGTTCGTCAGTTGCGGTGTTAGCGGCCAGCTCCAGTCGGTGACCGTTTGGGTCAAAAAAGTAGATCGACTTGAAAATGCCGTGGTTGGTGGGCCCAAGCACCTCCAGACCTTCGGCCTCAACGCGGGCCTTCGCCGCTAGTAGCGCATCAACGTCCGCGACCTCGAACGCAATATGCTGGACCCATTCCGGGGTATTCCGATCACGATCCATATCGGGCTGGGTCGGCAGCTCGAAGAACGCGAGAACGTTGCCCATGCCAGCGTCGAGAAACACATGCATATAAGGGTCAGGCTCTTTGGTAGAAGGCACCTCATCCTCGGCAATCGCGAGCACAAATTTCATGTTGAGCACCCGCTGATAGAACTCGACAGTCTCTTTCGCATCGCGGCACCGATAGGCCACGTGATGGATCCGTTTGAGCTCGATGGACATCTCTTGTCTCCGGCGGTTTACGCCTGGTCGCTGGAACTAAATTAGTTTCGTATGATACCAAAAATCACGCTCACGATCAGTCTCTGACAAGCATCGCGATGCGCGGTGACCGCAATGTTACCGCCAGTTGACACGCCCGTACCCGCGCCTTATATTGCGCCGCTCTGTCGGGGCTATAGCTCAGCTGGGAGAGCGCTTGCATGGCATGCAAGAGGTCGGCGGTTCGATCCCGCCTAGCTCCACCAGTTCCGCGATCTTTAGGCCAGATCAGCACCGACTACGAAGTGTTTTGTCCCCTTCGTCTAGAGGCCTAGGACTCCGCCCTTTCACGGCGGCAACAGGGGTTCGAATCCCCTAGGGGACGCCATAAAAATGCGCTCGATGCCATCCGGTATCGAGCGTTTTTTTTGCCAGTACAGGACGAGATTGCCGTCATCTGACACACTTACGCGCATGTCATTGCTCCAGGAACTAAAGCGACGCAAAGTCTACAGAGTCGGGATCGGTTATCTCGCCGCTTCGTGGATCGCATTGCAATTGGCCGACGTGATGTTGGAGAACCTGAACCTGCCGACATGGGCGTTCAAGGCACTACTCGCGCTCATTGCTATCGGCTTCCCCATTGCACTCGGTCTTGCCTGGGTTTTTGAGCTCACACCTGAAGGCGTCAAGCGAGACACCAGTGTGGGGGCCACCAACGCACCGGCCAACGCGGGCCAGTACGTTCAGCTTGTGATCACGGCCGCTCTGGCGATCACCGTCGGCTATCTCGTCGTCGACAAATTCAAGAACGAGGCGGCACCTCAGGTGGCAGTCGACCGCTCGATCGCTGTTTTGCCGTTTGAAAACATCACTGCCGTCGAAGACGACACGTTCTTCGTGGACGGCATGCACGACTATCTGCTTACCCAGCTTGCTCGTCTTGGCACGCTCGATAAGGTGATTGCCAGGCCGACCGCAGAGACTTACCGAGCCACCACGAAATCCCTCACGGAAATCGGTGACGAGTTGGGCGTTGCCACAATTCTCACCGGCGGCTTCCAGCGCGCGGGCGAGAATGTCCGAATCAATATGCAACTGTTTCGCGCCGACACTGGACAGTCACTCTGGGCAAACTCCTGGGATCGAAGACTCAACCTCGAGAACCTGTTCGATACCCAAACCAGCATTACGAGTGAGATCGTCTCGGCGCTAAGTGGTGTCTTGTCAGATCAGGATCGAACGCAGCTCGCCAAACGTCCAACGAGTATCCCGGAAGCGTTTGAGCAATACTCGCTCGGTCGGACGCTGCTAGCCCGGCGCACGGCGCCCAATATCCGGCGGGCGCTCGCGTATTTCGAGCGCGCTGTTGAGCTTGACCCAACCTTTGTCCTGGCATGGGTCGGTGTTGCCGATGCGAATTCACTACTCACCGATTACGACGATGTCGATGCCGAGACCTCCTTCGCCAGCAGGCGGCGTGCGATCGACCGCGCGTTGTTCCTTGACCCTGAATCCGGTGAAGCGCTGACCTCACTAGCCGATCTTCGCCGCGACCAGGACGACAACGAGGTAGCGGAGACGTTTTTCTTGCAAGCGATCGAACGTGCGCCGCACTACCCAACTGCGCGCCATTGGTATTCATTGCTCCTCAGCGAAGAAGGTCGTCTCGAGGAAGGGCTCGAACAGATCCGCACCGCTCGAGACATCGATCCACAGGCGCCGATCCTCTCCACCGCCGAAGCGGGGTTCTTGTTGCAGGTGGGCGACTACGAAGGTGCTGACCGTGTCATCGTCGACGGCATTCGGCGCAATCCGGACTTCCACAATCTGTACGGCACCCGAGCGGATTTGTTTGTCATCCGCGGCCAACTCGATGAAGCGCTACGGTGGCAAACCGAATCCGCACGACTCTCACCGAGCTCGCCGGATGCACGCGAGAGTGAGTGTGAACTGCAGGCGGTACTCGGCATGGTCGAGGAAGCCAAGGCGTGCAGCGAACGCGTGTTCCGCGACTTTCCGAACAAGATGATTCCGGGTATGTCGGAAATCGATCTGATACTCAGCGCGCAACGCGATGGACTCGCGTCTTTTCTTGTACCGGTAGAATCTCTGGAGGGTATGCCGGGTGGACTTCGGATCGGCATGGGGCAGGCGTTTTTTCTGGGTGGCCGAATAGACGAAGCGCGACTGTTGCTCGAGTCTGAACGACCGGAGTTGTTCGCCACACCCGCACCGGCCGTAAAGCTGTCCGAGATCACAACCGCGTTGATCGCTGCCGGAATCCTTGAGGCAGACGGCGACATTGAGCAAGCCGGTCAACTCCTGGCCGCGATAAAGACCGCGCTCGCGGCGGTGCCCTTTGAACTGACCGGTGGTGAATTCGCACCGACGATGGAAGCACTTGCGCTGGGCGATTTTGAAGCGGCGGCGAATTCCGTGCGAGATCCAAAGCTATTGTCTGTGTGGTGGGTGTTCGTCACACCTGTTTTTGAACGGGACTTAGAAAACCCGATATTCGCAGCCGCGATCGCAGAGATGAAGACGAAAGTCGATGATCAGCGCGAGGCTTACCTTGCTTATCCTAGCCTCGCGCCGCTGTAGCGCTCGGCTACAAACCGACAGCCATCACCATCACACTGAACATAGAAACGGTAGCAACAAACCCGGCGGCGCAGGCACTACCCCAAGTGGCAACGGCGGCGGCATTGCGCTGCCACTGACGAGCCTGCACACAGACCGGCATTGCAGCGAGCGATGCTGTGAGCGTCTCTATACTTCCTAAACGCTGTTGCGCGTCAAGCGCCGCCAGACCAATCTGCGTGCCACTCGCAACGGCATCGTCAACCAATTCCTCAAGGTGATTGATCCACTCGTCGGCCATCCGTGCCGCGTCCTTGCGCGAGAGACCGGCGTCAAGGAGGCTTCGCGTTAACTCAGCTCGATCAGGAGACTGCATTCACCTCTCCCGCCAAATTCACAGCATCTCGAATCCGCACCCAGTCCGCCTCGAGCTTCTGAAGTCGCGTTCGACCCTTGCGTGTCAGGCTGTAATAGACGCGCTCTCTGGCGCCGACTTTCTTACGCTTCGCCTTCAATGCGCCCGCCTTCTCAAGCGCATAGAGCGAGGGATAAATCACCCCCTCGCCCAGTTTGATCGCCTCACCCGTCACCAACTGAATCTTCCTGACCAGCTCATAGCCGTACATCTCCTCCTGCGATAACAACCGCAGCAGCAGCAACTCGGGTACACCGGTCATGAAAGGTGGATTCGTACGGGTCATATCGATCCCTTCTCGCTCAGCCTCTGACAATACCTTTAACTAAATAGCGAAATCAATATTTACTTTTTAGTTCTAGGTAATTTAGGCTAATACCTCGTTGTTCAAGGTAAATGCTGATGACGCACTTCAAACTGACCACAGCGGCAGGCACTGGCCTACTGATCACTGTATCCCTGCTATTTCTGATGACGAGCCTGATCAGTCGCGGAGAAGCCAGCAGCCCACAGGAAATACGACCATTACGTTCGCTAGCAAGCACCGCGCCCCCGCCAGAGCCGCCTGCGGAGCCGCGGCTCGATGCGCCCACGCCACCACCGCCGCCGCAACCAGTGCCCAGCGCTCGGACGATCAATATTTCGCTCCCACCAGTACCTGTCGTGCCTGCCAAGCCTGCTTTCAATTCAATACGGATAGATGTTGGCGCGGTACAGAGTGCCCCCAACCCACTTGGCAATGCTTCAGATCACGCACCGATTCTGGTGTCTGCCGTCGCACCGGTGTTCCCGGGGCCTATGCTCGCACGCAAGACAGAGGGCTACGTGGATGTGCAGTACGATGTCGACCCAACCGGTCGCGTCATCAACATCCGAGTCGTCGAAAGCTCTCATCGCGGTTTCGAACGGGCGGCTCGCAAGGCGGCGGAGAAGATGCGTTTCCGACCACGGGTCGTTGACGGGAACCCAACCCTGGAGCCCAACATGATGCATCGGTTTCGATTCGAACTGAGCGATTGATACTGTAAAGACGATTTGACACTTAGTCAGGACTAATTGACACTCATCAATGGGGACTCTGACTGGGAAATGCAGTGCTCAAGGCTCTGAAAATGGCCCTGTGGACACTCAGGATTGCACTACCAAAAGTGGCAGTCGGCTGGATGTTTGCGTTGCTGACAATCGACTTCAATCGAGTCGCGATTGTGGAGTTCGGTATTGCCGCAATCATCGTGTCGTCCCTGCTTTCAATCCATTATTTCCTCGCGCCATTTCAGGTCGTTACAGGCCGGATTGCCGATTGCCACCCGGTGATGGGGTACAGACGGTCGCCCTACTTGCTGGGCGCAAGCGCAGTGGCTAGCCTGCTATTCCTGGCACTGCCGACCGTGACCATTTCGATGGGTGGTGGATCAACCGGCGCGATGATCGCAGGTGTAGCTTTGTTCGTTATGTTCGGGCTATGCATGGCTGTGATCGCAGATAGTTACCATTCGCTCATCGCAGAGGTCACCGAGAAACAGTACCGCCCGACCGTGATTGCAGTCGTATGGGTCGTCATGATCCTGAGCACGATCTTCTCCGCAATCGTGATGAACGCTGTGCAACCGGAGTTCTCCCCGGAAACCATGCAGAGGCTCTACAACCTCACGCCACCGATCGTGATTCTCTCCGTCGTCATCGGCCTCGTCGGCGTGGAGCGCCGAATGAACGCCGAGGAGATTCAGACCGCGATCAATAAAGCGAGATCGCTCGCACCCGCCGGCAATCCACTTGCCTCCGCCGCACGCCTGATCAGCGCCCACTCGGAGACGCGGCGTTTCTTCATCTTCATCAGCCTCGCCATATTCGCCATCTTCCTTCAGGAGAATTTGATCGAAGTGTTCGGTGCGGAAGTCTTTGGCATGCAGGTAAGTGAAACCCGCAGACTCCAACCCATATGGGGCGGCGGTATTTTGTTCGGTATGGTGCTGATGGGGACCATTAGCGCAGGGTTTAGCGTTCCAAAACACGTCTCTACGCTCATCGGCTGCACAGGCGCGGGCATCGGCTTCGTGTTGCTTGGGTTTGTCGGATTCTTTGGACTCGAGAACCTTCTGCTGCCGACCCTGTTCTACCTCGGGTTTTGTGCCGGCATCTTTAACGTCGGCGCGCTCGCATTGATGATGGACATGACGGTCGACGGCGCAACCGGCATGTACATGGGTCTCTGGGGCGTGGCACAGGCCGCCGGGATGGGGCTTTCCGCCGTGATCGCCGGCACATTGCATACCAGTCTTATTGCGAGCGGACTCATGAAAGCAGAAGTTGCCTATTGGGCGATATTCGGGCTCGAGTCAGTCCTGCTCATCGTTGCCGCAGCACTCCTGTTCGGACTGAAACCGGATGTATTCCAGGCACAAGCGCAGAGCATACGGCGCGACAGATCCGACACCGATGATGCAATGGCAGGCACGTTGGGCGTCACCAGTGCCTGAGCAACGTCTCGACTTCAGCTTCGACCGCCGGGTCGCGACCGACTATGACGCGGTCCGTGGTCACCCACCGGCCGTTTCTGTCGAAATCGGCCGCGTTATCGCCAACGAGTTTGGTGAAGGCACGCTGCTCTTCGAACCCGGCGTAGGTACTGGTCGCATTGCCCTGCCGGCCTTGGCCGCAGGCTGTGAAGTTGTAGGGGCAGACCTCTCTGCCGAGATGCTCTCGGCACTGAATACAGGATCCAATCGTGAAACCGGTCGATTGCATCTCGTGCGTTGCGATCTGGATCACCTGCCGTTCAAACCTCAGGTATTCGACGCGGTGCTCTGCGTGCATGTGCTGCATCTCATCGCCGACTGGCAAGCACTACTAGCGAACCTAATGCGCCTCACAAAGCCTGGCGGCACCATCATGCTCGGACGAGACTGGATCGATCCGCAGTCCTTTGTGGGAAAGATTCGTCACGAATTTCGGATGGCGGCAGTGCAACTTAGCGAACAGATCAGCGCCCCGCCGGGTGCGCGCGCCTTCGTCGGGCGACTGATCGAGCTCGGCGCACAACCGATTGATGAAGGACACGAGCGCACCGCCGCCGAGTGGCAAACCGAGCTGACGCCACGGCAGGTACTCGATCAGATACGCGAAAAAGATGATGCAGAGAGCTGGGTGCTACCGGATGAGTTACTCGTCCGCGTGATGGAGCGACTGGACGCCTTCGCTGCGAGTGAATTCGAAGATATCGACAAGCCACTGCCCGTCACACGTCGATTCGTGTATTCGCAATTTCGAGTGCCGCAGGCCTGAACTCAGACCTGCGACACTCTTGCATCGATCCTAGAAGTTAACCGCGAACCGCACGCCGTAGCTGCGCGGCAATGGCATGTGCAACAGATAACCGCGCCCGGGCGCAAACCCGTCCGGATTGCCGAGATCCACGACGCGCTGCCCATTGGTCACCGAGTCATCATCAAACACGTTATCGATGAAGCCCGTGATCTGGTAGCGATCACTTTCGAGGCTCGCGACTAAATTCATACGCCAGAACGACGGCAGATAGTTGAGATTCGACTCGTCCATGTAGCGACGTGAACGGTAGATGCCAGTCGCACTGGTCACAAGATCAAAGTCGGTGGCGCCGAGGCGCTGACGGTAGTCGATCGAGGCATTCAACGAATGGCGTGGATTCTTGCCCACACGGTTGCCGGAGAAGTCCGCGTCGATGTTGCCCGCCTCTGCTTTGTTCAACGTCGTTGAGTGCTCCGCGGTCTGGATGAACTCGTCGAACACAGCATCGGTGTAGGCATAGCCTGCCGTCAGGTGCCAGCGGTCGCTGATGCGCCATGAAGCATCCAATTCGACACCAAACACCTCGACACGGCCGGCGTTCGTAATCCCGGGAATCGGCGATATGCTACCCGCTGGCTGCTGTTGCACACCGATTTGCTGGTCACGATAGTCGTTGTAGTAAATCGCAGTATTCAGCCGAAGACCCCGCTCGGGGAAGTCGTTCTTCGCGCCGATCTCATAGGTGGTCACGCGCTCCTCGTTGTAGCGCTGACCCTCGAGCGTGACCGCCTCATTCGCTGAGAAACCGCCGGGTTTGAAGCCCGTCGTAACCGCGGCGTAGTACAGCGAGAAATCCGTTGGCGTGTACTCAACCGCGACACGCGGTGTGAATACGTTGCTCTCAACGCTGTCACTGACGAAGCAGTTGTACGCAACATTTGGATACCGCTGTGACTGCGGCACATCGCGATCATCGGTCTCAGGCGGACAAAACTCGAGCGGCACCTGCTGCAGGAGACTCACCTGCTGGCGGTTCCAGGTCGGTACCGTGTAATCGATGTCGTCGATGGAGTAGCGACCTTCAGTGCTCACACTCCACTCATCGTTGATGTCGAACGTGAACGATGCGAACGCCGAGTAGTGATCGGTCTCACGACGCTGCGGGTTGTCCGCAATCGTGCCAGGGTTCGGCGCATTCGAAAGTCCGAACGGCGGTCCTGCGAGGAATGAATTCGGATTACGCAGCCAGAACTGCGCGCCATTTCGAAGCTTCGCCGTCTCAAGATACGCGGTGGCGCCAACGATCCAGCTCACGCGGTCTCGCGAGCCAGCATGGCGCAGTTCGTGCGACTGATGTTTGAAGTCGTAGTCGAGAATGTTGATCGTCGAAATTGAAAACGCGAACGGGTCGGTCACCGCGAAGTCAGTGTAGTCCGTATCTGCACGGTCGTAGCTCGTGTTTTCCATGAAGCCCGCGAGGTAGGTCAACGTGCCGCTGGCAAGTTCAAGATCGACCTGCAGCGTACCGAATTGCTGGCGCTGCTCCAGCCCGACAAACGGCGCACCGGTGGCAGGATCGAGCGAGTAATCGATATCGCTCTCGCTGGCAGACAACTCGCCGAGCACCACACCGCGAGTACAGGCATTGAATACCTGTGGTGACGCGCCGGAAAGGTCCTCGGGGCATGGCAGCCGCGGTGAGCCTGGCGGGCCGGCGCTAAACGTGCCACCCGGCACCGGCAGGCGATCGCTGTAGGGCACCAGCGCGGATGCGGGCTGGCTGTAGTCTTCATCGCTGTACTGATAGCGGCTATAGACGGTCAGTCGCTCGGACGGCGTCCAAAGCAGCGCTAACGAACCCGCCAGTGAATTCTCAGCACCCAGATCCTCACCGGTGTTCGGGTTATCGAAGAAACCCTCGAAGTCGTGCTTCGCGACCGAAGTGCGGAATGCCAGTTTATCGGTGATCGGTCCGGAAACTCCCACATCAACGGTTTGCCGACCGCCGTTGCCGACTTCCACACCCGCGCGGCTTTCCCACTCGAAGGTCGGCCGGCGAGTGATCACATTGATCGCGCCACCGAATGCGTTGCGCCCGTATAGCAGCGTTTGCGGTCCCTTCACGACCTCAATCCGCTCAACGTCGAGCAGCCGGGTAGACAACGCACTCGAGCCACCCGGGATGCTGAGGTTTTCTGTCGATGCATCGATGTGATCAATCAACATCGCAACGCTTGGCCGCCCACGTTCGTTCTGCATGCCGCGCATCGCCGGACGTGTGTCCTGCACGAATCCGCCAATATCGAAGGTGAGCCCAGCGATCAGCAGACCCGAGTCGCTGATGGTGTCAAAGCCCTGCAATCGAAGTTGCTCCGAATCGAGCACTTTGACAGCGACGGGAACCTCTTGGTTGCGCTCTTTGCGTTTTCGGGCAGTCACGACGATTTCGTCAATAACCACTCGTGAGGGTTCTGCCTCAGTGGTTTGTCCGTTGGCTGGGGTTGTTGAAAGCCCGAAGGCCGCTGAGATAAGCAAGACGCCCAGGCCAAACCTGGTTCGCTGATACGCATTCATTTTTAGTCCCCTAAGACTGCATATTGTTGGCTGAAGTCCCACCCCAGAAGGACTGTCAACTTCAATGTACACTTATAGAGGAAATAGCGTCAATCTAAATTGACGCAGATCATGTCAATCCGGTTTGTAGGCGTGTAGGAACCCCTCCAGATAGCGTCCCCACCAGGCATTGAAGGGGTGCACCTTATCGGTCTCACCAGCGTCATTGACGAGCGGCCGGCCCTCATTGGCCCAAAGGAACAGCGAGCCGTCGAGGTTGGATACCGACCCATAACCCGCTGATTCGAGCTCACGAACCGCAATTGACGAACGCACCCCAAGCGAGCAGTACACCACGATCGGACGATCGCCTGACGTTCCTGCGATTTCGAGAAGGCGCTCGGTGTTCGGCGCATGAATCGCGCCCGGAATGCGGCTCACCGCAAACTCATCGGCTTTTCGCACGTCGATGACCAACGTGTCTTCAAGTGTTTCCGAGAGCGCGCTTGTCGACACGTGCTCAACGTCGCTGAACTCCTGCCGCACCTCGACCATCTTTTTCTCAAGACGTTCGGCGACCGCATCGCTCGACCGGGAGTCGGCAGAGGCAGCCATCGCACCAGCGGTAAACATCACCATTGCGGCAAGCACTCGACGCATCACAGTCTCAGCGCTTGTGCTCGGGGCTTTGGAAATCCGTGTGGCAGCCAGCGTCCCAAACCTCTGGCTGGTTGCCGTGCGCGGGAATACCGCCCGCGTCTTTCAGCATGCGGGCCAGATGCAAACAGTTCCAAACCAGAAACGTGGTGTTGCGGTTGGTAAAGTCGTTTTCCGGTCCGCCGGAACCCTCGTCTCGATAGGAAGGACCGGGACCTGCCTCACCCATCCAGCCGGCATCCGCCTGTGGCGGGACGGTGTAGCCGATGTGCGAGAGCGAAAACAGAATATTCATCGCGCAGTGCTTCACGCCATCTTCATTGCCAGTGATCAAGGTCGCACCGACCTTCCCATAGTCGCGATACTGACCCTTTTCATTGAAATCGTGGGTGTAGCCATACATGCGCTCGAGTACGCGATTACAGACCGAGCTCTTTTCGCCGAGCCAAACCGACGTACAAACGATCAGGATGTCACAGGCATCGACTTTGGCCTGCAGCTCGGGCCAATCATCACGTGCCCACTCATCGGTTTCTGCCATATTCTTGCCGAGACCCGCAGCAATCTCGTAGTCCACCGGACGAATGATCTCGGTCTTAACGCCATTGGCCTTGAATATGCTGTCTGCAACACCGACCAGCCCCTCGGTATGAGAGAGCACGGGCGTTCGGTTCAGCGTGCAGTTCAGAAACAACGCAGACAGATCATCGTATTTTGCGGGTGGCGCTTCGCACTGATGCTCGGTGATGTTCTTGAGTTGATCGGTCATGGTTTTGTCCCTCGTATTTTGATTGTGGATCTTTGCGCCCGCTCTCGAAGACCGGTGACGTGCCCACTCAATTACACAGTATGCAGATTCTTCACGGCTGCGCCTAACAGCAACCGTGAATACAGCCTGTGGAACGGAAACGTCCACCGGATATACCACGGAAACTTGCCCCTTCCGCGATGACCTGAATTGCTTGCGACCACAGCAGAGCCGAAGTAAAGATAGGTTGCGCCACCCCGAGGCTCACACATCAACCAGGAACGGGTCTTATCGGTAAAGTCACACAACAGAATCTGCCAATCTTCTCGCCGTTCAACGGACCACGCCGCGAATTGCTCGGATGTCCCCGCCGCCAGCGCATCGATATCGGCCTGAGTCGAGGGTTTACCGGCCGCATACATCAAGATCCGCCGCTCGATCGCGAACAGACGTGTTCCATAGAACGCCCGAAGGTAGCGCTCCAGTGAGACACTGCCCTCAACTATCGCGCAATAGCCATCCGTGTAGCCGCGTGCCTTATACGCGCGCAGCAGCGAAAACGTCGGCAACGCGGTTTTCTGAATCTTCGAAGCCATCGATTCCATTATGAAGGTAAAGCTGGGTAAAGGTTTGCTGCAGTTGCGCGCTTCGCGGATTTCTCCGACACTTCAACTGGGACATATGGAAGGGTGAGCCGTGTTTACACAACTCACACTCGGGACAATCGTCACGGTTGCATGCGTGATGTTTCATATTGGTGGGTTGGTCGTATTACTCGATTGGCTTAATCGCATTACGCCTAGGATCGAGCGTCAGTTCGAGCATCTTGCGGGCACCTTCATGCTAATCGTCGCCGCAGTACTCGGCATCATCTTACTGCACACCATTGAGGTGTGGTCGTGGGCACTGCTGTACATGGCGCTCGGAGAATTCGAAAGCCTCACACGCGCGCTGTATTTCTCTGTAGCAACCGCGACGACAGTTGGCTATGGTGACATCGTGCTCACCCCTGCATGGCAGCTGCTGAGCACGTTTGAAGCGATGAGTGGGTTTATTCTGTTTGGTGCGAGTACCGCATTTCTGTTTGCACTGGTCGGCGATCTATTCAAGGAAACGCCCTCGCCCGTGCGAAGGCGTCGAGAGCGGGACTAACGTTGAAAGTACTCTGGGGGGGAGTTTCGATGACACGACTAATTCGTTCGACGATTTTCATTATGCTGCTAAGCCTCTTTGCAACAGCCGCAGCACAAGAAGCCAATCCGACCGGTTTTGCGTTCTCGCTCGGGTTTGGCCCCTCAACCATCGAAGATGTCGACGGCCCCGGTGACGAATTCGACGGCGGTGATATCGGTTGGAACTTCGACGTTGAGTGGCGCTTCATCGAATACGTCGCGCTCGGCATGAACATCGCCACCTTCGGCGAAGACACCGATTTCTTCAACGGCACCGATACGACGATCGAGATCAACGGCCTTGGCGTGTATGCACGCGGCTATCTGCCGGTGAATGAGAAATTACTGCTGCACGCAACCTGGGGGAGCTTCTCGTACGACGCTGACGTTGACCCTAACCAGAATTTCAATATCTTGATTTTTGACGGCAGCGCTGATGCGTATGGACTTGGCGCCGATTACCGCTTGAGCAAGAACTGGAGCGCCCGCTTTGATCATCGTTGGTACGACGGTCAACGCCGCGAAGCAGGCACACTCACAACGCTAGGGTTTCGATTCCAGTTCTGAACTACAGTCGGCGCTAATGCGGGCGAATGTCAGTGTGAATCCTTCATCACCGGCATCGCTCACTCTCACCTGCAATTCGCACCATGACATCAAGCGGTAATCCAGCCGTTTCGGAAAGTCATGGCTCAGGTTTTCGAAAACGGCATGTTTGCTGGAAGCGCTGACCATACCGAACGGCACAGGCAACTTGTTCTCGGGAACACTCGCCAGGTAAATGACGCTGCCCGACGCTTCATAAAGGAGCAACGCTTCGGAAAACCGCACACTGCCGTCTTCCTTCAACAACGACTGACCGAGCCCTCGATAGATGCCGGGTGCGACGGTTTCCCACGACTCGGTTCGTATCGTTTCCTCGCGTTCCTGCTGCCAGTTACCCAGTAACCAGCTGATCATGGAAATTTGAGTTGACTCGCTTGCGTCCTGTTCAGCGCGGCCCGTGAGTGCGAAACAACACACCAGAGCCACAATAAGAGGACGCGCAATCATCTCACTGATCGTCGTCGTAGCGGTGTGGCACGACGCGAAGTTTCGTGAGGTCGTAACCCTCTTTGATCAGCATGGCTTTGATCGCCTCATAGTCCTGCGGTGGCATTTCAGGCGTGCGCGACATGATCCAAACGTAATCACGCTTGGTTCGACCGATGACCGTCTGGGTGTAGTCCTCGTTCAGATACACGATGCGGTACTCCGCCTTGATCGGCCACACGAAACGCATACCCCAGATCGCGTTGGAACCATCGTCACGAACAAAACCGACCGGTGTATATTTTTTGGCTTTACCATCGAACCCACCTTTTCGGAAAGAAAACGTGGTGTCGATGATGCCCGGCTCTCGAAGCTCATAGCTTTCAATCGCGTTGTACGCTTTTTTCTCGATGAACGTCGGGATCGCGGCGATCACGTACCAGTCACCCATAAACCGTTCCAGGTCGACCTTTTGCTCGGTGCGGATCGGGCCGAGGTCAGCGGTACTGGCGCAGCCCGAAAGACCGGCAACGGCAACCATGACAGCAACCAACGATTGAAATTTGCTCACGCAATCATCTCCGAATTTCTTCTTGCGAATGCATTCGACAGCTGCGACTGACTGGATGTCGACCATTCACCGAAAACAGCGCCCTCACCCCACTCCAGTTCGCGCACCCTTGTCGATTCCGAGCTTCATTCGTCTTTCGGACCAATCCACGAAAACGGGTTGTACGCGACCTCCCACAGATGACCATCCGGGTCTTTGAAGTAGCCGCTATATCCACCTCAGAACACCTTCTGCGGCGGCTTGGCAATAGTGGCGCCAGCCGCGACCGCCTCTTGCATGACCGCATCCACCTCCGCCTCGTTCGCGACGTTGTGCGCAATCGCAAATCCACCGAAACCTGACCCTTCCGACGAGACGTTTGCGTCTTCCGCCAACGCCTCTCGACCATAGAGCCCTAGCCACGTTCCGTTGAGCCGGAAGAAGGCGACGTTTTCTTCATCGCCCTCACGCGTGAAACCGAGGTGCTGATAAAAACCAATCGACACTTCAAGGTCTTTCACGCCCAGCGTGATCATGCTCATTCGCGGTTTCATCACTCTGCCTCCGTCGCGCTAGGGAATGCGCGGTCGATCGCCGTCCATCTCAACCAGCCCCATCGGATTGCCGGCCGGGTCCCGAAACAAGCCCAACACGACCATACCGGGCACTTCAAACCGTGGCTGATCGATAGAGCCGCCCGCCGCCTCTACTAGTCGCATGGTTTCAGTCACATCGGCGACCCCAATATACAAACGCTTCTCTGCCGGATCCTGGCGAATCGCCGCGTCGATTGGCGCCATAACAGGCACAGAGAATTGCCCGTGCGCGTCGAACTGCCAATCAAAGACGGAAGCATAAAAGGACTGCAGTGCGTCGGTGTTGTCGCCCGCAATATCAAAAAATACGATCGGTGCTGCCATGAAAATTCCCCACTAACCCGGCACCCCTACCGGTTGTTACACGATACCCAATCGGGCGTGCTTAACGAGCCTTCAGTGCGTACACAAACGCCTGGACGACATCACCCGCGGCTGTAGTTGCCTTTATCGATACACGCTCGTAGGCGTCACCCTCGAAGGCATCCAATCTCGCCCAGTGCTCGACCAACTTGCTGGAGCTAAATACGAAACCGGAAACTTCAGGCCCGTCATCCGAAGGAACGATGGCTGGATAGCCGAGCTCTGCACCCCAACCGTCTTCAACCAGACGACCTCGCATCGACGCTTCCACCCAATCACCCTCGATATCGCCCATCACGTGGTGGTTGGGCCGCCCGGGAGCGAGCGTACCGTAGATAAACAGATGTTCGGGCTCAGCTGCCAAGGGAAGTGAATACGCCGACGGCAAGCTCGGCCCACAGCAAAACGAACGCACTCACGGCGAGCGCGAACAGAACGATCTTCTGGCGCCCGGCAAACCGGCGAAGCACGAATAGGCCGCAGCTCCCAGCGGCAAAAAACAAAACGCCAAACGCAACGAAGTCACCCAGCTGCCAGTTAACCTCGGTCGTGTACTGCATGGCCACCAACGGCACCAGTAGTACGGCCAGCGTTAAGAGCGTAAGCGCCACGAAAGCGCGGTGTAGTGGCTTGTCGATGCGCTGTGTCCTCGTCATGGGGCTACAGTATCTCGAATGCAACGTTAGTGACACCCGAGCGTTGCAACACGAACATCACCTCAAGAATCGTCGTTTCCGGGATTTCTTGATCGGCAGCAATCACGAACGGTACCTCTTTGGGCTGAAAACCCAGGGCCACGGCTTCCGACATATGTGCCGTTGCACGTTCGGCCAAACCATCGGCCCCGACAATCTGCCCACCCACCAGCCATTGCGAATCGCTGGGCAGTTCGATGCGCATCAGCGGTACTTGGAGCTCCTCCGGCGATTGCTCGCGAACCTCGACACGAACCTGCTTCTCGGGAGATGAAACACAGCCCGCCAACGCTGCGGCGAATGCGAGAACCAAAAAGCCGGAACGCATCACAGGCCTAGCTGACGCCATACAAAAACACCCCAGGCCGACCACAGCATCGCACTGCTGACGAAGTACACCCAGAACCGATGCAGCACCGTGTTGTAGGTTACGTGGATCACGCTATGCACGATCCGCAACGCGACGAACGCCCAGGCAAGCAGCGTAATGATGCCGGGCGCGGTGTCGGTCGCGATGATCAACGCAACCAATGCATAGTAGAGCAACGGCATCTCCAGCAAGTTCTGGAAATTGTTTGATGCGGACGTGTCGTCCAGTAGGCGTTGTGCATCAGCTCTTGAGGCAACTTTTTGCGGATGGATGCGTTTGGCTTTCATCTCCCGAACACGCCGGAGATAAAGCAGTATCCAGACAGCGAATGTCAGCCCCAGCAAGACGAAGGTTGGCGGCAGTAATGGATGCATTGGATTAGTTGTCCCGCAGTGTCTTCATCATGAAGACGTTGAAATCTGTGTCGGGATAATCGGCAAACGCACCGCACCAGTCAAAACCACGCCGCAAGTAAAACTGGTGCGCCGCTTCAAACGCGGCGCCTGTCCCAGTCTCCAGGAACAGTCTTTCGTAACCGCGCTTGCGCGCTTCAGCTAAAATCGCATCGAATACGACGCTAGCTACGCCTTGGCGCAGATATGCCTCGCGCGTGCGCATCGTCTTGATCTCGCCACTGGTCGCATCCAATGCCTTAAGCGCACCGCAGCCGCACAATGCATCTCCATGCCATGCGGTCCAAAACGTGACGTCCGGCTCACGCAGTCCGTCTATCGCGAGAGCAAACACACTGCCCTTCGGCGAATTGCCCTGCATGTCGGCAAGATGCTCCACGACAATCTCCCGCGACTCGGGCGCATTCAAATCATCGATTCGGGCATGGATAGACACGCCTGCTCCTGGCAATTTGTGCAATAAAACTAGCCAAGCTCGACTATGGGTTGGAAGCGACGAGGTAACTCATGACACTTCCCACAAACCGGCTTCGATGCCGTCCATCATGAAGATCGCGCACTTGCCGTGATTCGGGATGTCCATCGGCGGGACGGCGATCATGCCACCCGCCTTCTCGACTGCATCGACCGCTGCCGCGATATCGTCGACTTTGAGATAGGCGCGCGTTACTGCTTTCTCACCATCGTGCATCGGCGCTCGAATGCCCATCATGCCGCCATCGGCCATCTGCGCAGTGCGCGCACCGCCAAGCCCCGGATCCGCTTCCCCAAACGCCACGCCTGTGGCCGCGCTGTATTTTTCGCACGCGCCGTCGACATCGGCCGTGACTACTTCCAGATAGTGAACCTGCATACCGCCCCCCGTGATCCTATGCGATAAACGCACTTATTCGACACTGATTAGACAGATGGAATCTAGCAAATTCTGGCGTTTTCGCCCACCCGCGGGCGCACTAGACCTGCGCTTCGGGGTCCTTTAGACCGAGCAAGACCGCAGCCCCGATCAGGAATCCACCTGAAGCTCGATTCAAGCGCAGTCTTGCGCGCGGTTGCATCCGTTTAGCGATCCATCCGGCCCCCACCCCGTAAAGGCAGAGAAACGTCGCATCCATTATCAGATAGGTGGCACTCAAGATCGCGAATTGCATGAACAAGGGTGCGCCGGGATCAATAAACTGCGGAAACAAAGCTGCGAAAAACACGACCGCTTTGGGATTCGCAGCCGATGTCACGAAGCCTTGCAGGTAAAGCGTACGCCCTGACTTCACCGGGGCGGTCCCGTCAGGCAACGCCTCCGGCCTTCTAAGAATCAATCGCAGCCCGAGGTAGAGCAGATACGCCACCCCAGCCCATTTGACCGCGATGAAGAAACTCCGTGAATTGGCGATCACACCGACAAGACCAATAGACGCGGCGATCATCTGCAGCAGATTCGCCGAAAGGTCACCAAACGCGGTATTGATCGATTTCCGAAAGCCACTGCTGATGCTGTTCGACAACATCAGGAGCTGGCTCGGACCTGGCGTGCTCATGAGCAACAGCACCGTGCCAACATACAGAAACCAGGTGTCCGTACTCATTTCGCCATCCTATCCTGCGCTGCGCAGGATTTTCTCCATCGCCTTACCGCGCGCGAGCTCATCCACCAGCAAGTCGAGATACCGGAACTGTTGAATAAACGGATCCTCCAGGTTCTCGACCCGGTAGCCACAAATCACACCAGTGATCAGGTGGGCATTGGGGTTGAGCGTGCTCTGTTCGAATAGCTCTCCGAACGTTGTTTTCGCATCGATCATTTTCTGGATCGCCTTCTCGCCATGCCCGGTCAGCCACTCGATGACCTCGACCAGCTCCGCTTCGGAGCGGCCTTTTTTCTCAACCTTGTTGACGTACATCGGGTAGATCTGAGCGAGCGTCATCTTCGCCATACGCGCTCCAGTTCCGGCAGGTGGTTGCTTCATGTCTTTCCGACTCCTCTGCACGCGCCACAACTATTTCTCATCTTTAGCCTCCTTGAGCCGCGCTCGCAGGGTACGGGATCTTGTCACTGGGTCCGATGTCGCAAGCTCAATGGGTAGCAGAACGTGTAATCCGACAATCGCTAAGGGCACGAGCAACACAACGACGGTCGACTCCCACGACAGCGGAATCGCGAGCAGTGAAATCGCGAACAGTGCTTGCAGAAGTCCGCGAACGAGCCGCCATGGCAGCGCGCGACTCAAGCGATGGGCAGCCCCACAGTGCATGCACCGTGCCCAGGCGCCGAAGGCCATCCAGAGCTTATGGGTTGGCTTGATCTGACCCTCAAGACAGGCATGGCACTGATTGATCACGGCACGCTCCCCTTTACCGGCTAACAATCCACTCAAGAATTGGCACTGGCATTGAGTGCCCCAGCTGACGGATCATGAGCCCTATGTTGTCCCCCGGCGAAAAACTACTGGGCGTCTTCGCCATCTCCACAGTATGCGCAGTGCTCCTGCTGTTCAAGATTTGGCGATCGACCGAACCGGGACTGCTGAAGGCGGGCTACAGCCTGATCGTGTTCATCCCGATCATCGGGCCTCTGGCTACGCTTTGGATCATGGAAATGCCAGAAAAACGCCCAAAAAAAGAGCAGGTTCGGGGCCCAAGAGGTGATTTTTACCATCGAGCCCGACTGAGAGAGGCAAAACAGCGCTTAAACCGCTAGAAAGCAGGCCCAGAACGTAATATTATCGCCGGCTGTCATCAGGCCGGAGCCTAATTGTGAAACCCGAAATCCATCCCGAATACCGTGATGTGCTTTTCCACGACACCACCGCAGACGCTTATTTCGTGATCGGTTCTACCGTTGCGACGTCTCGCACCGAGGAGTACGAAGGCAAAACCTACCCGTACATGCCTGTCGATATCTCCAGCGCATCACATCCTGTCTACACCGGCAAACAGCGCGTTGCCCAGAACGATGGCCGTATCGCCAAGTTCAAGCGCCGCTACAGCCGCGACGACTAAGCATCAAGATTCCGGCCGCCTCTATCAGGGGCGGTCGGAGTGTTCGATACGCTCACTCGCGCGTATCGTCCTCGTCGCCCGGTGAGCGCTTTCGGAACATCGGAAACAAGCGCCGCCACAATCTCGCCTCCCAGACCATCAGTTTCGCGACCCATTCGGGCACATCGGATTCATCGACGACCTGCCTCTCCACTGAGTCTGAGGACGCACCCGACATCAACGACGTGAAGATCATTCGGATTAGCGCGAGTTCCATGATGACCAACACCGCCAGCCCGACGTATCGTAGCGGCTGGAGGTAGACCAAAAGACTCCGGCTTTGCTCTGGCACCAATTGCGTCGCGACCCAGACACCGAGACATGCCAACGCCAGTGCTTTGGCGCCGATACCCCGCTTTCTCGCTCGATAGCAGAGCATGTACAACACCGGCACAAGAATCACGAGATCAAACAGCACACCAAATTCCACCAGCGGTGTGATGACCTCGTGCTGCGTCACGAACAGGTTAGTCAGCAGGACCAAAGGGGCCGCGAACAAGAACCAGTGATTAGAAACCATGAGGCGGATGTTCGAGCCTTTCACGCAGACACCTCGCTTTCGGACTGGCGCCTCATCTGGTCTAACTCGCGTTTGGCTCGCGCATCCAGCACCGAGCCACCCATGAGCAACACAGCCCAAAATGCGAACGCACATACGCCGACAAAAACCGGTGCTTGTTGCGCCAACTCGTTGGCAACCGGGAATACCAGGCAAGCAGCACCAATGAGCGCCAGCCCCAAAGGAGATTTAGCTAAGCGCATCGCAACTTGCGGATAACCGAACCCGCTCGCCAGGGATGCGAGCAGCGCCACCATAGCCATAGCCAGAAAGAAGTAATCCCCCCAGCCAAGTTCCAGAACGATCGTCATTGCTTACTCGCGTTCGGTATCTGTCTTCACTATACCCCAAGACGAGCGCTCGGTAGCACCATGCCTAGGCGCACTCGTCCTTGAACGGGTTCAACACTTCTCCCGTTGGTGCGGCAAACGGCGTCTTGAAGGTGAAGGCGGCGTAGGACGGGCCGTTCTGACGGAGAAGCTCAAGCCGAATCTTTGCCTCCGCAACCGTCGGTCGCCGGTGCGCTTCTATCCACCACAGCACCATATGGAAATCGATCTTGTCGAACCATTCCTTACGGCGCCGCATGATGTCTTTGTGATCGGGACTTCGATAGACAAAATCGACCAGTGACTTGATGTCAGACCACACCGACATATTGATCGCCATGTTGGGGTCATCGAAAGCGCGAACATCCATGGCATCGTTGCCCTCGCCGGTGAAACGCCACACAAAGCCTGGTTGTGACTCTGCAATCGTATTTACCCGATCAAGGTTATTCACAAAATCCGCGTTTACTGGATCATCCTGTGCAACCCGGAATCGCGCGATGTTCACCTGCGCCAGCTGATACTTCATGTGTTGCCTCACTATCCCGTCGGTTTGGCCTCGCCTCGCTCGACAAGCTTTGCATATCCGACGGCCATGCGACCTTCGCACAGCTCCCATCGGAACCCCGGGACGAATAGCTCAAGGTCTTTTTTCGCTACGGTAAACGTGCCCGTTGCCTCGCAACTCTCACCCGGTTGGAGCCATTCGCGATCTCGAAAGGTCAATTCGCCAGTAAAGTAATCGTTGGTTTCGGCATCGATCCGATGATTCGGTTTCATACCGGATCGGTACGCCGGACTCCCACGCATCTTCGAGGCATCAAGAAAGACAATCACGGTCGCATCGAAAGCAGCGTTCTGACTTGTGTAGGACATCCTGTTTACGTCACCTTGGAACTCAAAAAGCCAGCTACATTTTGCCCCGACCGCAGGATCATTGGTAGCGGTTCGCGTGAATAGGTCAAGCCTGCGAAGGGAACCACCGCGAGGGATCCGGACTCCAGTCTCCGTCGCCAAAAAACTGTGCGATCAGCCCACCCAGGCTGCCATTGAAGTGCTCGTTCGCGGCTTGCTCGCCAGCATTCGACGATTCGGCTGAATTCGCAAACGCCGCAAAAACATCATATTCATGCGCCAAAGAGCGGACGCAGAACCGAGCGAGTTCGTAACTCAATTGCATACCCTCGTCCCCTTTGTAGAACGCTTCCCCGCTCCAAAACGCCTGGATACTCTCGGCGTTCCAATAATCACGATGCTCAGCGAATCGTTCATCGCTCATTGTGAGCGGCCACGAATCACAGATCTCGTCTTCCATGGTTACCGCCAAGCCCTCATTCAACCAGGTTGGTATCGGCAAATGGCGCAGCAATGCATGAGTCAACTCGTGCGCAGCTGTGGCTTCCGCTTCAAACATCTCGACAAACGGAAAGACGAAGTGCCCGTAGCTTTCGTTCAAGAAAATTCCAGAGCTCAGTCCAAACTCTCCTTCCTCGGGAAAGAAGTAGGAGATGTAGCGGTAGTAGCTCTCCTGATCATGAAACATCAGAAGCACATGCGGCCCATGCCCCGAATCTGAAGCTATACCCTCAAGCGAGGACAGAATGCGGCGTCGAGTTCGTTCGAGGAACTCAAGAAGTAGTGTCGAAAAGCGACGCTCCTGCGAGGACAGCACCAGAAAATTCTCAGATTCAAACAACTGATAACCTACTGGGAGTACCAAGATAGTCTCCGCCATCCAACGCTGCGCCCAATCCGTCCAGAGGTTCGGCCACTCAGACTCTGGCGCAGTTTCGATTTCCCGGGTGATCTGTTCCCAGTTAGGCCTGGGGAACCCTTCAATATGCGGCATTAACTCTGAAGTCATCGTGTGCGCCTATTCCTGCAACTCGCAGAAGTAAGCGAGTTTCTCATCATCGATAACGACTGCGGCGAGACCCCATTCAGGATCGAGCGTGACGGATACACGCTCGGCCAATGTGTCGACACGGGAGTCCCAGGTCCAAAGGACGTTTCGTAGTGACACGCTGAAGAGCGCGTCATTCATAGTGATGTCGCCGGTCCCGCTCCAACAGTCGATCACATTACAAAATGAGACCTTTCCCTCGGACGTCAGGAGCACGGACATCTTGCGCTTCTCTGCAACGTTGGAACCGTCACACTCCTCACCCGAGCAAGGAACGATGCCGGAGTCACGGCAAAGCCATTCCTGCGTTGAGGACTCTTGTGCCAACGCCGCGGTCGAAAGCGCTACCGAGACCGTTAACGTTGCAATGCGTAACACTGAGAACACTACGATAGACTGCCTTCGTAATGAGCCATGACCACAAAGACAATCGCCGGCGGAACGAACAACATCGCAATCCCCAGAAGCCGATGCCAACTGTTGAGCGTTGTCCATATCCAAACTGCGATCGCGTACCAAAGCCCATTCAGTAAGTACGCGATTAATGACGTTCCAAACAAGCCAACGAGAAACACACAAGGAAACAACACGAGATAGCTTGCGAACCAAATGCGCTGGACGGATTCCGAACTCGGCAATTCGAGGACCCGGAAAGCCAGGGGGATTGCGATACCGATAAGAAACGCAATCGGGTAACGTATCGAACGATGCTTCACTCGCCTGCTGTAACGCCCTTTACGGAAAGGAAAGCGCCGTCGGGTGCTCTTACCACCTCATGCACCTCTAGAACCGTAGATGGGTGAATGCCGCCGAGGATGTGAGGGAACAGCTCATCGTCCGTGCCTTCAAAATCGGGCGCTTTGTCACCGACCGGCGCAGTGCCTTCAAACACCACCTCAGTGCCACCTGTCGCCAAGCTATCAATCGTCATCTGCAAGCAAAGCCACTTGCCTGGCACGTCTGTGTAGAAGTGATTCGCAACATTGAGGAGCAGGTCGGGGTTCGCCGTTGCATGGGTGAATCCATCCTGGTCGTAGGTCGGTGGGAAATACGTAGCATCGCCTTGGACCGCTGCCTCCCACAGATCGGCTTGTACGAGATGAAACAGAAACGGATGTTTCATGTGGGCCTCCTCAGCTGCTGGCTCGGACGCGAAACATGTTCCGAACATAGAAAAAACAAGAGCGCAAAGAATTAAGGCGCGACGCATACAGGACTCTCCCAAATTGCCCAATGAACAAACAATAGCCGATACCACAAAAGGGCGCTGCAAATACAAAAAGGCCGCAACGCATCTAAGGCCCGGTGCCTGCGCGACCAATCCGGCGCCACTCAGGCCACATTCTGTGCAGCTTCACAACATACGGCACAAGGACAAGTGGCTCCATGGGTATGTCACGAAAGCCACTGATCCAAAGCGATGCAGCACACAAACTGAGACTGGCGTACCCCATAAGAATGCATGCGAGTAGTCCCCACGCCCTCCCCGTCAGCAACCCATAAGCACTCAGGCCAAGACTGATAAAGACACTGCCAAGTGCCAGCGCTTTTCGATCGGTAACACTTCATGACTTCCCATTCCGGAGCGCTTTGACTGCATCCCTCGCGTCCTCGTCAATCACCACTTTCGCAGATGCCGACGCATGCGTGTTGCTACCCGACTTCTTCACGCCTGAAATCCAGTATTCGTCCCCTGTGTCGACGTCGTAGTAGTTGCCGCGAATACCACCACCACTAAGCCGAGCGAATTCTTTGCCTTGGTAATAGACAGACTTACCTGACTTCGAGAAAGTGACCCACCCAATCCGCGCATCGGCGCCGGCGATCAGGCCGTCTTTATTCTCGAGATACATTACCCGCCTGTCCTGTCCGCGAGTCAGTTGGTTAGATTTCATCAGCGATACACCACGGATGGCCCCATCAGCTTAGACTCCATTCAATTGCTTCACATCGGGTGCGTCTGTCGAAACTACCTCCACAATGTGATTTCCCGAACCAATAGACCAATGAACTAATCCGCCTGGGTAATCATCGCTTGCGATGGAATGCGCCTTCAAATACTCCAAGAAATTCGAATCACGAGAGCTCTTCAAAGGGTAACTGGCGTGCCATGTTCCGTCCGCTAATGGCTTCGAGAATGATTCGTTCAGTACGTAATACGCGACGTATCGGTCCCACGTAACCTCGAACAACCGATCTGTTGCCATTGGCTGAAGCTTTCTCGCCCCGTACTTTCCCTCGGCGGTTGATTCCCCAAAAAACGATTCGCGCAGCAAAACTCGCAGAGTATTGACCTCAGGCTCACCAATAGACTCCACGAGAAGCTCAAAGCGGCCGCTAGGTGCATCGAAGTTCATCTTCATTACCCGCTTGGAACGATAAACCCCGGGAACCGATTACGCATCTCGTCGAGATCGTAGTCCAAGAGCCAATCGACGCGTTTTTCCAAGAGCTCATGAAGAAGATCCGCTCGCGTCGCTGCCACATCCATTCCTCGATCATCATAAGGATGGGCGATCACACCCAAACTAGCACTCCAGATAAACGCGTCGGCGGACAACCTCGGTCGAACCCCTAACTCAGTACCGCAACTCGCAAAACACAGCGAATTCATACTTATCTTGTCTATCGAGAATGTAAGCGTTCGACCTGGCTCATCGCACTCCAACACGACCTTCTCCAGTCTCCTTTGCTTGGGTATCGGTATTTCCAAGTCCCGAAGCTGCCTAGCGATCAGACGAACACGTTCGGAGTGAAAAAGTAGCGTCACTCTGAGGTCGAGCGCATGCGCCAGAAGGTCGCCCATGATCGCACGCGCGCGCGAAAATGACTCAGTGAACCGATGGATATGAGTCGAGCCTTTCTCTAATTCAAATCTGAGTGAAATGGGATATCGGTAAAATATGCGATGCCCGATGATACCTTCGCCAAATATGGATTCGGCATTGAGTTCATGGTCACGCATAGCAACTTCGCCAACCGTCCCGCCAAACAACAACCAGATGCAGCTTCATCTCGATCGGAACGTGACCAAAACGTCTTCCACCGTCGTACTGCTCGAATTCATATCCACCTCTCTGGGATATACGACTTCTACAGTATCCGCCTCGACCCAGGTCAGCGCGAAGTCTGTTGAGGTAGGTTCTGCCAGCCTGATCACCGAGAATGATGATTTATCGGGTGGGCCGACATACAGGAACACACCGCCTTCTGCGGTGTTGCTACACACCTCTGAAAATATACCGGCTCGATACACGCCATCTTCCGAGATCGCCACCCCCAAATCGAAACGGTCGCAACCGGTCGTTGAAGAAAAAACAAGATTTGCAGCAATTGTCGCAACGCCGATCACGGCCAAAACACCGACTACAAATCTAATGACATATTTCATAAACGTGGTCCTAGAGGGCTAACGCTCTACATACACCAACTCAGCGTGGGGCTATCCGCGTAAGCTACCCGTCAGGTCACACTCTCAAAAATTTCGACAAACCGATCGACTGACTAGCCGACCAGGTCAGAAACCTGCCCATCGCCTATCTCGACCACCCGGAGCGCACCATCGGTCCTTTCAGTGACATCAACGCTGAAGAAACGACTGTCTATTCGACGGGCGACTTCAAGCACGATTTCCGGCGGTTCACTACCCGATGGTGAATACGCAACCCCATCGATCACGAAGTACCTGATCTCGGAATCAGGCACAAATTCCTCAACTCTCCGAACGCAAAGACCACCCTCAATGGTGCCTCTGAACTTCTCCATTTCTGCGATCAGAGTTCGAATCTTTTTCGGATCATCGATTTTCGAGCCGAACGATGTCTTCAGAGACTTCACATAGTCCTTTACGAAAAAGGATGACCAACCCAACCCTGCAAGGGCTGATTCAAGTTCCGAATCAATAGAAAAAACTACCGTCTCTGGTGTCAGGTCCGACAGTTTTGGATACCACTGCGGAATGTGATGCGTCGATATATAGGTTGATGAATTAGTGAATGGCGTCGCCCCACATTCCCGAACAAAGCTGTCGAGTTTCGAATATCCATCGGCGTTGAGCATCCAACCGCGGTATAGCACCTCATCACTATCCGATAGCGGAGGGAAAGGTGCACTTGTCCCAAGCTCATCGATATTTATGACCGATACTTCTCTACCGCTCGCGCTAAAGCTCGTCGCCTCATCGGCGAACGCCTCATCAGGCTTTTTGGTCGAAAGATAATCGCAGGGGTATAGGATACGCATCGTATGGAAACTTCTATCGAACTCGCTCAGTTACGCCTGTTAGCAGACAAAGCTAACGCTCTGCCAACGACACGATAAACAACTTCGTCCATTCTTGCCGGTCAAATTCCGTAACGGAAGTACCGAGCATTCAACAGCACCCCCAGAATTCCGAGGCATATTGCTGCAGCGATGAAATAGTCATTGCGCCCCCGCCTCACACCCCGCCAACCGATCACAGTCGCTAGAACGCCGGTAAGTGTCCCAGCGATCAACAACACCTTCAAAATGATCGGCTCATTCACGACGGTCCAAGTCGGCGCACTCATCGAGGCAGCCCCCGATTCAGCCTCTCCACTCGATACGGTACCAAGAACATCGATGACTAAGTCTTTGTTCCTGTCCGAAAGCAGGCGATCTAGGGTGAACCCAACAACGATCGAGAACAACGCAAGCCCAAAAGAAAGCGTCAGTTTCCGGCAGCGCTGTAGCCGGACTACATTTCTCGTCATTGCTCGGTGCTCGTCTCTAAGCCTCTACGGTTTTTGAGATATCGCCACAAAAAGCGTGTCGAAGTCACGACGAGAATGCTGTTGATAATTACTGTGATCGTCATCGCCTCCCAAAACGAAAGCCCACCTTCCCTGACCCACCCGCCAAGAAGAGATTTCAACAGCCAAAGAAAAGGGAAAGCGAGGATTTGAAAAACCCACGTTAGGAGTACCAAACCCAAAGGTGCCTCGGTGACAGGCAGAGTATCCAAAACAGTCATTGTCCATCCCGCCACCCAATAGAAGGCTCCAAGTGTCAGTGCTGCATGGACAAATACCGCGAGGAGCATCCGCAGAGTACTGCCACTGACAAGTCGCTTACGAGTGCGCATCCCCATTCTTGGAGAGTAACAGTCTCACCAGCATTGCCAACAGCACAAAGAGAATGATGATGAGCGCCCAAACAGTCAGCACCAAAAAACCATCCCCACCGGCACGGCCTACGAGCCACAACGAAACGAAGGGTCCAACGACACAACCAATGGCGAACCCAGTCCATACTGGGCGACGTTGGAAAGCGCTTGAAGGCTTGCTGGATAACGCCGTCATCGCCATGGCGACGGCAACCAGCACCAGGACGACTGAAGTGTTCGCGGCCATCACCTCGCTACTCCCTATCGAGACGAGACTGTCTTGCCATGCCGACTAAGCCGTCAGCCAGTTTCCTACGCAACATGCGAGTTATTCATCCTGGCACTGTCGCTATCCGATACCAAAGGTGAAAACCAGGCCTTTAAGTAGCTGATCGATCCCACAGGAAAGGGGAACCAGACAATCGCAGCGAAGTATCCGTGCGTTCCGCCAACAACGAACGTACTAGGAATCGCCACAGCGGCAATAAGCAGGTTCCAGAAGATACGAGCCATTGGATGAACTCTGACAACTGCACCACAGCTAGCACAGGTCGCATCGGAAAAGACAAGATCGCCAAGATCGACGCTATCGTTCGAGCAATGCGGACAGGTCCTCGTGGTCATTCCGCTTTATCGCACCGCTTCAGGCGGCGTTAGTTCAGCAACCGCGTTTCGAGATCCCACGTTTCTGCACCCCTGGCTCGCTCGTAAATCGACAGAACGCTGTCGTTGATTTCGAACTTCCGTTCTACCTCGGGGGTTCCGGCAAGCGCAAGTCGCAATTCCAGAGCATTCTCATCGCCCGCGTACACATAGATATCGCGCAAATAAGGGCCAGACCTCGTTTGTATCTCAATAATAAGGAAATTCGAATCACTGACTCTGTGCCATCGCCCCCCAAAAGGCGTTGATTCTATAAACGCCGGAATCTGCGATTCCTTTGAAACGAACTGAGCGAGTTCGAAAGCGGTCAGACATGCGACGGCATTCGCGCTCATCATGAGGGATACGACAGCGACCCAGGCTCTCATCGAGACACTCCTCTCCGTTGAAAGGTCGTACATGCGGGATTGCGCGCAAATAGCGACAACAACACACTTTCCAAGCGCTTCACTGGAAGCTGCCACTGCTGCCTTTGTACAAGCTCAGTCCCCGCCGGCATCTCCGCCACCGGAGTCCCCAATCCAACCGTCTGCCAATCCATCAGCGCTCTGACGAGCGGCATCCAACTTTGCATGATCTTGGGCCAAGTGATAGAGCGGAAATGGCAGCAACTCACGCAATTCGCTCTTCTCGTGAAGGCTAGCGAGGAGCACGAGAATTCCTATGGGGCCCAAAATAGGCACAAGAACCACGATTAATGACTGAGCGATTTTTTGACTCAGATACAGCGTATGGTCGCGAACCAATGCACGCAAAACAACTAGTCCAAAAATGCAGTGAACCGCGGCGGTAACCTTCAGGAAAATAGCGATATCCATCTCAGAGCCCAGTGTCCTATTCTCAACTTGACTGCGTAAACTCAGTATCGCAGTTTCCGCAGCGAAACGTACGCGTAACCTTGGTCCTCACGGCACCATGAGCTCGAAATAGAAAAACGGCAACCAAACCCATAGTAATGGTCCAACCAAGACAGCCGCCCTTGTGAACTTCCTTTTTCGATCAATTCGGGACGGTGCGATAGCGATCAGCGTGCTGAGCAGCTCAATTGTATGCCTACCATACGGCTCGCTAAACGCCGTCACGTGTAGGCCCTTTCATCAAGCCCTGTATCTCTTCGACGTACTCATCGATCCCCTCTCGAAACCATATCGGATCGACCGCCTTCAGCTGCGCGATCTTATCTAACGCAACGCCGTATTCGCCTTTTCGATAGTAGGCGTTCGACAGGTACCAGTAGGGTTCCGGCTCATTCGGGTAGGTTAAGGAGCGTGCCCCGGCCTTTTCAATCATCTCGTCGTACTTCCCGGACGCTTCCAATCGCTGCATCTCGCCGATGAAGTTATTCTTCTCGAAAATGACCGAGGAATTCCTTTGCGCTCTTCCTAGTGCACGCATCCCGAGCACTAAAATCACAATAAGAAGCACGAAGAAAAACACGAGAGCCGCCAACAGCCACTTGATCTGCCGCAATTCGAGCAGTGCTTCATAGCTCATGATGTATCGCGTCCTCGCCTGCTTGAAAAACCATTGTCTGAACTCCTACACTCTGCTGCGATCAGTATTGAAGATGACCTATGGCTTTGCCGATCCAACACTGCGTCACTCTGCTATCGAATGCCTCCGTAGTACCTGCATCAGATCATCGTGCGGCAAGCGCGGGACACGATACCCATCGGCGCCAGTCATCGTCTCAGCAGCGATTATCGCGTTCACAACTGCCTCTTCGGTTGCCTCCACAGTCGCCACGAATACAGGCGTGAGGTATGGATTAGCTAGCGTCTCGACAAGAGCGGGCTCTTCATCGAATGCGACTTTATTGGCTGTTGAAAACGCTACGAAGATATCGCCGGACGAATCGCTTGCGGCGCTACCGAGCCTTCCCAGACCCAGTGTCACCCGTTGCGCAACCCGCTTCAGCTGATGAGGCAATAACGGTGCATCCGTTGCGACGACCACAATGATAGAGCCGAGTTCGGGGCGGTCGGACGATAAGTCCTCGGCATCGCACTGCGGTTCTATCCGCCCCGGCGGCACCTCCCCTTCGTAGCAGATGCGTGCACCGATCTCTCGACCGACCGGAATTCCTGCCACTCGCAGCCAATCACGACGTCCGTAGTTGCACTGCACCAGCACTCCGAGCGTGTATTGATCGGTGCCGGCTGTGAAACGGCGGGACGCAGTTCCGATGCCGCCCTTGAATTCGTTGCAGATCATGCCGGTGCCCCCGCCGACGTTGCCTTCCGCCACCGGACCGTCGCTAGCTGCATCGAGCGCCGCGAACACATGTTCCTTTTTGACATGAAACCCATTGATGTCGTTCAGCCCACCGTATGGCGGCCAGGGTCCGTCCCAAGTCTCTGCGACCACGGGTAGCGACCAGGCTAATTGCCCGCCGCTCTTCATGAGCGACCATTCTGTGACCGCATCTCGAACAACACCGACACTGTGGGTATTCGTGATCATGATGGGGCCGGATAACGTGCCGCTCTCGTCCATCCAGATCGTTCCAGTCATTTCCCCATTGCCGTTAAGCGCATGGTAAGCGGCGTAAGCAACGGCAGAGGGGTCATCACCAAACGGAAAAATCGCGGTGACGCCTGTGCGCACCGGACCTTGTCCTGCAACCCAGGCACCTTCACCTTCGATCAGCGTTTGATGGCCAACTCGTACGCCGGCCACATCGGTGATCGCGTTCAAGGGTCCGGTCTGCCCGTCAAACGGAATGCCAAGATCTCGCGCTCTAGGTTTATCGCTCGCGTCTTCGGCAGCAAGGAGGCTGGCCGTACCCAGAACGCAGGATGCGGCGATCAGAAGGAAGGCAGTGATGGATCTAGGGGCGTTCAACCAACGGTCCAAAGAGTGGATCACCGTATTCATTGCGTAACGGACTCCCTTTCCAAATGCCACACTCAATCAAGACATACAACGTTCCGACAAACGGAATAAGCCACAGCAGACTGTTCCACCCCGACTTGCCTTGATCATGATATCGCTTCGTTGTCAGTGCAAACAGAAACGGCCAGAAGAGCACTGCACTCGCTACCGAGTAGAGCTTTGAATCCAAAACCTCCCAAATCAAGTGCCCTACCGAGTAAGTAACCATCAGATAGATCGCAAATCCGGCCCAGAATTGCGCTCTGTTGATGCGTCCTTGGTACGACAGGAGCAAGGATTTGAGATCGCCCATTTAGCGTACTGGTTCAAGCGAGAGTTGCGGCGTGCCGGCGAGGTATTTCGGAGATCCGATTGCTTGTTCTATTTCCATCACTGTCTGAAAGGGCCAAACATCCTCCGAATCCGTCAATCGATATCGCTTGTCCAGCGAACGAGGAATAGCACCGAGCGATACTAGCCACAGCAATGGTCGGGTCAACCGGTACCAGAGTGGAGCTCTGGGCCAAGCGTATTCGAAATCCGACTTCAGAAATAGGATACAGCGAAGCACTATAGGTCTGCCCTGTTCGGAAATGGCATAGGGACCACTATTTCGGTGCTCGCAAAAATCATCGTAGGCCATCCATAGCGCATCACGAATATCGGAGATCGCAAAGTCCTCCGACTTGATATCGAACATCTGATCATCGAATTGGAAGTTAGAGATTCGACCGATCAAGTAGTGTCTGATGCACTGGGCTAGTCGGTTTCTCGCACTACGGTCGATCATCACGCGTTACAACGCTCGGGAAAGTAGATCGATGCCGAAACCATATGACGAGGCTGATTGTCATTCATCGTCATCATCTCGACTCGGATTTCATCGCCAACAGAAAAAGCAACCATCTGGTCAAACTCTCCTACAAGACTAGGAGAAGCCAGCTCCGATCCGTCCTTTAGTACCAACACCTGGTACATCACGCCTGGATCCGTCTTGGAACAACTTGAGAGCACGATCAATAAAGCAAAATAAACTATAACCGACCTAATCATCTGCTCACCTCCAAATGTGGGCTGACATATCTTCGAAACTCGTTCTCAATCGCACGATACAGCTCGGTAACCCACGCAGGTTGGCCCACTGCGCGTAATCCCGCTGACCTCGGATCGCTCGGGGCGATAACAACCCTCACGTTTTCCTTACCCACATCGTGGGTGAGGACGAATAATTCTTCAATAGTTTCATCACCCATCGCTAGACAACCGATCGATAGCGCCTTCCCGTGGATGAAAATATTGGTGCCAGGCTCCATCCGACCTTCGGCTTGCGCGTGTTCCAGGTCAAAGGCGTTGGGGTAGTTGAGTTTCATAGACAGATGAAAACTGCTGTTGGGATTCAATGCCTCTATTCGATAGATGCCCTCAGGGACTTGCCTATCACCCTCACGCAGCTTCGGCCCAGCTTTGCCGCTCAGCGCCTTAATGTCGTAGGACATGACCAATTGCGGGCTGGCGTCGGAGTCTACCCAAACCTCCAGCTTGGCTGTGTCTTTAGTCGCCAAGAGCGTGACACGCTCCGGTGGATAAGAAACAGACGATTCTGCGAACGCCGCCGACATCCTCCCTCTGGCATCGACACCGACATCCGCGATCACCTCGGCCACAGTCCGTTTTCCTGCAATCTTCATGTAGATCGGATACCAATAGCCACGCCCGAAAACATAGAGAACGACCATCCCAAAAGAAACGATCGAAGCCAGTATTAGAATGGTGGGTCTAGCGCTCCGTTTCATAGAGGATGTCATTGCTCCATATTTGGACTGAACCCAAGGATCCAGCTCCTCTGCTCGTCAGTGTCAGGAATGCTGATCCCCCGCGCTTTCGATACCCGCGCAATCGCGTCATTCGGCGAATAACCGGAATTTATCAGGATCGCACTGGCCACAACTCCTGACCGACCAATCCCTGCTCTGCAATGCACCACCAAACACTCGCCCAACGATATCCGATCCGTCAACGACTGAATAAAGGACTCAATGCCATCTCGCAGACCTCTATCGCGGATCGGGAAAGCGTCGAACGTCAGACCATACGACTTGGCAAGAGCGCCTTCGTTCCCCAGACCCAGCTCTCGAGCCTCATCCACCTCAAGCAGAGAAACTATTCCCGTAATCCCAAGCGTCGCCAGACCAGCGATTTCGTCTTCAAGATATTCACCAGCGACTGGCTTGGCCATTATTGCCACTCGGCCTTCACCGATATTGCACACGTCATAAACCGTTGGGAGCACAACTATTCCCCTAAGAAAAACCCTGCATGTTGGCTCACAGGCTCCTGCTTGCCGGAAACACTTACTTCCGTTCCGTTTGTATCGCTTGGGCCTTGGCCTCAACAATCGCATTGCGCATTTTCTCGTCCAACGCCGCCGCTTGTATGGCGCGTTCCCGTCTTCGGCGTGAATGCGTAATAAGGAGAACAACAATGGCTCCCAGGATCGGCAGTAGCAAAATCAAGCTATACCAAAGGATACGCTCTGAGAACGTCTTCGCGCGATCACGACTAATGGCAACCGACGCCAACCAATACAACCCGAAGTAAACAACCAGAAGGACAAGCAGTTTCTCCACACTTGCTCCCTAGACGGTCTTGCTCATGCGGCCGATTCTCTCCTTATCTCTCTGCTTCTTTAGTACCCGCAGCTGAACGGCCCCAATGAAAGTACCGAATGGCAAGAAGATTAGCCAGAACCAACTCATCACGGATGAGTACTTCAAGAACCATGATGGTATTTCCCGATTCCCCCGAAGCAGGAACCACCCGATGATCACGCCGATCAGCGCCGGAAAAACTGTTACTAGGTGTATTCCCCCCGAAAAAAGATGGCGGTTGTGAGTAGAATTTTCTATCGAGCAGGAGATTCTACGAATGAAGAAGGGACAGTTTTCCGAGAGCGTGATTTTTCAGGTACTTAAGGAGGC
>JBCCKF010000003.1:0-290337 GCA_039027435.1 Pseudomonadota bacterium
ATTCGATGCATCCAACGTGAACGTTGGCAGGTCCGTCGTATTGGTTCCCGCGAACGTCGCACCGGCGGCACGAGCGGTGAACTCCGCCACCGTCGCCGAAGTGTTGATGCCCGACTGATCCGGGTTCGGGATAAACGCAACGCCTGGGTTATCGTCGTTCTCGAAAACGGTCCAGGTGAAGCCCGTACCACCTGCCGAACTCTCGAAGTCCAGCACCGGCAGTGCGCTCGTACCGCCGCCGCCACCGCAGCTTGAGGTCTGTTCGATGTCATCAACAAAGAACGTCCAGTCATTCGGCGCGCCAGCCGCGTCGCCTTGCGTACCGTTATCGAAGATGAAGGTAAACGCGGTTGCCGGCGCGGCACTGGTCATTCCGGTGAAGTCGAAACAAAGCGTCTCCCAACCGGTACCGCCGTGCGTCACGGTGCGCTCCTGGTTCAGACCTTCAAGCTTGAACAGCACGTCCACAGAACGCGTTGCATAAACCTTGATGTTGTACGCCTCACCCGCGGTGAAATCGACCGCGCTAGGCAGCCCTAAGGTCGTCCCACCAAACGGCTCTCCAGCAAACTTCTGAATACGCGCCGCGAGTGCGCTGGTGTTGATACCACTCGCGTCCGGATTAGCTTCGATGCTGCCGACGCCACCACCGAAGTCGGTGAAATCGAATGTGCCACTCTCAAAGTCGGTGAGTACCGGTGCGGACGTACCGCCACCCCCACCGCCGGAGCCGCCCCCAGCGCCATCGCTAAACGTGATGTTGTCGAAGAAGATCACGTTTTCGCCAGCACGTGCTGCGAAGTCCGGGAAAATCACAAAGCCCGTGATGTCCACGTTCGCACCATCGCCGATCACCGAGGTGAAATCGAACGTCAGCTCTTCCCACTGGTTGGTCACGGTGTTTGGAATTCGGATCTCACCCGTTGATGCGATTCCGTTGCCTCCACCAAGATCTTTCTCGAACTTGATGCCAACGTCGCTAATCACGGTTTTCCAGACCATGATTTTGACGATCGCGTTAGACGCGTCGAGTGTGAAAGTCGGAAGATCCGTGGTGTTCGCGCCAGCGAACTCTGCACCTGCAGCGCGCGCCGTGAACTCCGCTACCGTGGCTGAAGTGTTGATGCCGGACTGGTCCGGGTTCGGGATGAATGCGACCGCCGGGTTGTCGACGTTCTCGAAAACCGTCCAGGTAAAGCCGGTACCGCCTTCAGGGCTTTCAAAGTCAAGTGTCGGCAATGAGCTTGTGCCGCCACCGCCGCCGCCACCTGGGCAGCTCGCGACCTGCGTGATGTCATCAAAGTAGAACGTCCAGTTGTCCGGATCGCCCATCGCATCGCCGACAACACCGTTGTCAAAGATAAACGTGATCTGAGAGGTTACTGGACCTGTTGTATCGCCGGTAAAGTCGAAGCATAGATCCTGCCACTCACTACCACCCGTATGGGTAACAGTGCGTTCACGATCCAGGCCCTCGAACTTGAAGAGCACGGGCACGGAGCGCTGCGACCATACCTTCATAGTGAACGCCTGGCCGCCCGCAAAATTCACATTGCCTCCAAGCTCGAAGGTGCTGCCGCCGAAAGGCTCAGCCATGAATTTCTGCATGCGAGCGACTTGGGCACTGGTGTTGATGCCACCCGAAACCGGGTTAGCAACGACGACCGATGCACCGCCGCCGAATCCAGCCATTGGTCCGAAGTCATACGTCGTTGGGTCGGCTTCAAAATCGACAGGGAACGATGCTGGCGGAACACCGCAATCGGCGACCTGCGTGATGTCATCGAAATAGAACGTCCAGTTATCGGGGTCGCCCATCGCATCGCCGACAACACCGTTGTCAAAAATGAACGTAATTGCGTCGGTTGAATTGCCTGCCGTATCGCCAGTGAAGTCGAAGCACAGATCCTGCCATTCGCTGCCACCCGTATGCGTCAGGGTACGTTCGCGATCGAGGCCTTCAAACTTGAAGAGCACCGGTACGGCGCGCTGCGACCACACTTTCATGCGGAAGGCAGAACCCGCCGTAAAGTCGACATTACCGTCCAGCGCGAGCGTGCTGCCGCCGAATGGTTCAGCCATGAATTTCTGCATGCGTGCGACTTGTGCGGTCGTATTGATGCCACCCGATACCGGGTTGGCGATGACGACCGATGCACCGCCACCGAAGCCCGCATCGGGGCCGAAGTCGAAGCTCATTGGATCCGCTTCGAAATCAATCGGGAACGTTGCGCTGTTGCCGCTGCCACCACAGCCACTGGTCTGTTCGATGTCATCGACAAAGAACGTCCAGTCGTCAGGGTTGTTGTCGGCATCGCCAGCAGTACCCAAATCAAAGATAAAGGTGAACGCCGTCGCCGGGTTACCGGTGGTTGCACCCGTAAAGTCGAAACACAGTGTTTCCCAACCGGTACCACCGTGAGACTCCGAACGTTCCTGATCCAGTCCTTCGAGTTTAAAGAGTACTTCTACCGGACGCGTTGCATAGACCTTGATGTTGTAGGCGGTGCCCAGTGAGAAATCGACGTTATTGTCGAGCAGCAACGTGCTGCCTGCGAACACCTCGCCGTTGAATTTCTGCAGTCGAGCTGCCTGTGCACTTGGGTTGATGCCCGAAGTGTCCGGGTTGGCTTCGATGCTCGCGGCACCGCCGCCAAAGTCGTCGAAGTTAAACGTGCCGCCCGCTTCGAAGTCGGCCACGATCGTGCCGGTGCTACCACCGCCACCACCACCGCCGCCACCGGTGCTGCCATCACCGAAAGTGATGTTATCGATGTAGATGACGTTGTCCTGACCACGCGCATCGAAGTCCGGGAAGACGACAAAGCCTGTAATGTCGACGTTGACCGGATTGCCGATCACCGACGTGAAATCGAACGTCAGCTCTTCCCATTGGTTGGTGACGGTATTCGCCACGAGAATCTCGCCTGTTGAGCCGAGGTTCGCATCCTCAAACTTGATGCCAACGTCGCTGATCACGGTTTTCCAAACCATGACTTTGACGATCGCGTTGGACGCGTCCAGCGTGAATGTCGGCAGATCAGTCGTGTTCGTGCCCGCGAAAGGCTGGCCGGCCTGACGCGCAGTGAACTCGGCAACCGTGGCGGACGTGTTAATGCCGCTCATGTCCGGGTTCGCAATGAAGTTCAGCGGCGGATTATCGGCATTCTCGAAGACAGCCCAGTTGAAACCCGTCCCGCCAGCAGCACTCTCGAAATCGAGCGTCGGCAACGAACCGGTGCCGCCGCCACCGCCACCGCCACCGGAGCAGCTGGCGACTTGCTGGATATCGTCGAAGTAGAAGGTCCAGTTGTCTGGATCATTCATCGCATCGCCGACCACGCCCAGGTCAAAAATCGTCGTAATCGCGTTCGACGCCGGTCCCGCGGTATCGCCCGTGAAATCGAAGCACAGGTCCTGCCATTCACTGCCACCGGTGTGACTGACAGAGCGCTCTTTGTCGAGACCTTCAAACTTGAAGAGCACAGGCACAGCGCGCTGCGACCAGACTTTCATCCGGAATGCCTCACCCTGACTGAAGTCGACGTTGCCGGTGAGTGCCAGCGTGCTGCCGCCGAAGACTTCACCCATGAATTTCTGCATGCGCGCGACCTGTGCGCTCGTGTTGATGCCACCCGAGACCGGGTTGGCCAGCACCGATGCAGCGCCGCCACCGAAGCCGCCATCCATGCCGAAGTTGTAAACGGTCGGGTCTTGCTCGAAGTCGACGGGCAGGTTGACTCCTACAGGACCACCTGAGCAATCAGAGACTTGCTCAATGTCATCGTAGTAGAAGGTCCAGTTGTTCGGATCGTTCGCAGCGTCACCCTGGACGCCCAGATCGAAAATGATGGTGATACCAGTGACCGCCGGCCCCATCGTGTCGTTGGTGAAGTCGAAGCAGAGTGATTCCCATTGACCACTGCCGGTATGGGACTCGGAGCGCTCTCGGTCCAGACCCTCGAACTTGAAGAGCACAGGCACAGCCCGTGGTGACAACACCTTCATGCGGTACGACTGACCTTGAGTGAAATCGATACCGCTTGGCGTATCGATTGTCGTACCACCGAACGGCTGGTCCGTGAACTTCTGCATCTGTGCGACTCGTTCACTGGTGTTGATGCCCGTCATGTTCGGGTTTTCAACAATCGTCGTCGCGCCGCCCGCAAAGTTGTTGATGCTGCTCGGTGGGCAAGGGTCTTCAAAATTGATGTTATCGCAGAAGCCCGGTGGTAACGGCGGCGGGGGCGGAGCGGGTGTACCCGCGATCTGCTCAGGCCCGTCTCCAGTCCCAAAACACCCCGAAAGCGCCAGCGTAAATAGCAGGCCGCTAAACGCCTTGGCCAGGCGTCGGCTTCTCGATGCAAACATGTTGTCGTGTCCCATGATGTGCCAGCGCTACTCACGCTGGTTCCGGTTATTTTTATCCGACCGACGCAGCTCCCTTCCCGATGCTACGTCGCGCCGCTCCCCCCTGATCGGCCCGCTATATTTTTTGCGTGACCGCCTTCCGGATCAGGGCTCCCCTGAATAAACGCGCACCCAGTCGACCTCCATGGTGACCGGGAACACAGTCGTGGCATCCGGTGAGCCCGGGAAGTTGCCACCCACTGCGACGTTCAAAATGATGTAGAACTCGTGATCAAACGGCGCCGGATAAGTGCCGTTACTCGAATTCCAATTGTTCATGGTCGCGTACAGCACGTCGTCGACGTACCAGCGAATTTCCGTAGCGTCCCATTCCACGGCGTATACGTGGAACTCGGTCTGAGCGTTGGATGGAACGACGTAGGTCTCTGATGTAGACAGATTGCCCGGGAACTCAGCCCCGTAGTGAATCGTGCCAAAAACGCGGTTGCCGCCGGTGCCACCTAAATTGATGGCCTCCATGATGTCGATCTCACCGCTGGCCGCCCAGGTACCGTAGGGACTGTCCTGGGCCAACAACCAGAATGCAGGCCACAAGCCTTGACCGCCCGGCAGCTTGATGCGCGATTCGATGCGCCCGTAGCGGAACGCAAATCGATCGCGCGTGTTGATACGTGCCGATGTGTAGTTGAATGCGCCGACCTGCTCTTCTCGAGCGGTAATCTCGAGTACACCGTTGTTGATCTGTGCGCTGTCCGGCAGGTAGTACTGCAACTCGTTGTTGCCCCAGCCAGGGATGCCGTACTGAGTACCGTCACCTTCCTCGAAGAACCAGGTCTCGGGGTCGATACTCGCGCCGTCAAACTCTTCGCTGAACACCATGGTCAGCTGATCGCCGGGCGCTACTTCATCGTTGAATTCGACCGTCAGAGTCGGATTCGCGATGTTCACGTTGGATTGAGGTGCCACGTTTACCGGTGGCGCAATGTTCACATTGCTCAGCGGTTCCGGGCGGTCACTGCCCCCACAGGAAACAGCAACGAACGCAACGCCAACGGCAGCTGCGGTGTGTCTTGCGACACGCTTCAACGAACTCATGAATTGTCCCCCCCTAACGGACACACGTCAGCAGGCGCGGTCCCGCTGTTAGTGCGACGGTAGAAGTAACAAACCATGACAGCGTTGTCAATTTGCCGTTTTCTAGACGACAAATCGACAACGCTCAGAGGCTTACCTCACAGAGTTATTGTTAGCAGCCAGCTTGAGGCGCTGGTGCCCAATTATGTGATGTCGTTGAATTATGGTGATTCGGTTGCTCGGATTTGCGCACCTTACGGAAGCGTTCATCGGAGATCGCTATCGGCATGCCGAGAGATGAAACCACGGTGAACCCACGCAGGCTAAATGCAAAGTCGTCGCGACGTTGTTGGCGTTTTACGTTCATTTTCATGTCCTCCAAAACGATGGCGGGAAGGGGGGGGGTGACCCGCACTTGTGTTTCCAGACACGACGTAAGATAGGGACGGCACCAGACCTACACAAACGAAAGTTTTTCGTGCCGAGAATGAGAAAAATTCACGCGTTCGCGCTGAATGTGGAGAGGATCCACTCCCTCAACAAGCGCACGCTTTGGCGCTCGTTCTCATCCGGCTTCCAAACCAGGAAGTAGGCGCTGCCCATCACCAGTTCGTCTTTGAACAGACGCACAAGGCTACCCTCGTCAAACCAAAGCTCCGACATCGGCATCGGCACCAACGCAGCCCCCAAGCCGCGTTGCGCGGCTCTCACCACGGCAATCATGGAGTCAAACCGCGTGCTCTTTGGGTTTTCAGGCAATGCGATTCCCGATTGCTCGGACCATTGCGGCCAGGCCTTGGCTAAAGTCTCATGCACGATCAAGGGAAAATCACTGGCAATCGCGCGCTGCTTGACCTTCAGCGCCTTCTTGAACGCCGGTGATCCTGCAGCCACCAACCGTAACGGAAATAGCGGCTTTGAGGCGAGACCTGCGGGCGGCGTGCTGAACAGACGGATCGAAAGGTCGGCGTCAGCCGGATGCTTCTCGGACGCCTCGTCACTCGTACCGACCTGGATGTCGATCTCCGGGTGTTGCGCCGTGAAGTCAGACAATCGCGGCACGAAGTACTCGCTGCCAAAGAACGGCTGGACCGAGATACGAACGGTGGTGCGTCGCTCGCCCGAGCGGTAATGACTGACGATGTCATCGATCTTCTCAATCAGCGGCGACACCTCGGCATATAGCGCCTTGCCGTTCTCGGTGAGGCTGATATCTCGGCTACTGCGCAGGAAAAGCGCAATGCCGAGATGCTCCTCAAGACCCTTTACCTGATGGCTCACCGCGGACGGCGTCACATACAGAGCTTCAGCCGCCGCGCGAAAGCTGGTGTATCGGGCAGCGACACAGAACGTACGCAGGCCTCGAAGTGACGTGGTGCCGAGCTTACTCATCGAAGTTCGACGGACCTCAGCGACGGAACCGCGCTTTTGGGGTGCGATCCACGAAGAACAATCCCCAGTGCTTTTCTGCACCCTCGGCATTGTTCGGATTGCCTTTCCACGGCTCATCGAATGCCTCAAAGAAAAACACGGTGACGTTTTTCTCCTCGCCCCATGCGTACAGACCATCGTAGTAGATCGCCTGGTTCTCCTCGCTGGCGCGCCCTCCGAACTCCGTCGCCGTGGTCGCCCAGCCGGCTTCCAGAATCGCAAACTTGGCGTCCGGTAGCGCTTCATAAACACGCTGCATGTTCTCGTCGGTGTAGTTCACGCCCTCTTCGATAGGTTTGCCTTCCCATGCGGGATAGGTATGCACACCAACAAAGTCGAGTTCAGCCGCCAGCGGCTTGCCATCGGAAATCCACCATTCGTAGTTTTCCGCGACCGTGACCGGCCGCTCAATTGCTGACTTCACCGTTCTTACGTGCTCGATCATGGCCGGCAGCGGCACCATGTGATCCGTCCAGTCCACAAGTGCTTCATTGCCGACGTTTACCGCCACGATGATGTCGGAGAATTCTTTAGCGAGCGCAATACCACGAGCGACTTCTTCATCGTTCGCGATCATATTGGCAGAGAGTTCTTCTTCAGGGATCGGCGCATCCAACCACGGGCATCCCTCATGATTCGAGAACTCTGCATTGAGCCAGAGACCCAACATGACTTTCATCGGCAGCTGGTTATCGCGGATGAGCTCCAGTGTGGTCCGCGAGTTTTCACCAGCGTCGTATAGACGGATCAGACGGAAATCGTTATCGATGAGGATGTTCAAATCCTCAACGATCTGTTCAGGGGTCGGGTTGTTGGCGCCTTCGCCTCGGTCCGGATATTGACCTTCGCGGAAGCCGGAGTAGGCAACCGCCATGACCTGTCCTTCGATCAGGTCATCGGGAGACTGCATCAAAACCTGCTCCTCGGTTTGTGTGATTTCCACCTGTTGCGGTTCTTTGTCGCCGCACGCGACAACTGCTGTAGCGGCCATAAATGCTATCCAGTGTTTTACAGATTTCATGAACTTCCCTCCCCCTGGGACCCTTTGCTCTCGACGATTTCAAATCGTGCACCGAGCGATGCCGACGAGTCTCCGCCGACCCATAATTCAAATTCACCGGGCTCAACCGCCCAACGGTCCCGCCTTCCATAAAAGCCGAGCGCTGTGCTTGGCAGCTCGAATGCGACTTCCCGCTCCGAGTGTGCCGGCACCGATACCTTCTGGAAATCCTTGAGCTCACGCACCGGTCGGGTGACGCTGCCGACAAGATCGCGCGTATAGAGTTGCACCACCTCATCACCGTCCCGATCACTATGGTTGACCAGCTGCACAGTGACTGTAAGCGTCTCGCCTGGCGCCAGAATATCCGTCGACAACCGCAAGTGTTCATACGTGAAGCAGGCGTAAGACAAACCGAACCCAAACGGGAACAACGGTCGGTATCCTGCGTCGAGATGATACGAACACATACCGACGGAGGTTTGAGGCGCATAGGTATCCAGAGAATCGATGTGTGCGATTTGATCATCAGAAGGCGGCTTACCACCGTTCTTGTGATTGTAGTGAATCGGTATCTGGCCCACGACACTAGGGAAACTCACTGGCAACTTGCCTGAAGGCGACGCATGACCGAGCAGTAGGTCGCTCAAGGCGGGCCCCGCCTGAACGCCGGGATGCCAGGCGTAGAGCAGCCCATCGAACGCATCGATGATGCTGCCCAGGGTCAATGGACGTCCGGCCATGACGATCCCCACAACCGGTTTGCCGAGTGCTTTGACCGCTCGCACCAGCGCCATCTGTGCGCCCGGCAAATCAATATCGGCGCGGCAATGCGCCTCGCCCGACAAAATGGACTCTTCGCCAAGCGCGAGGATCACAACCTCCGCACGTTCAGCCATCTCTAGCGCCTGCTCGAAGTCGGACATGTCTTTGGACCGCGACGTCTCAAGGACACGTGCGTAGTCGAGTGTCACATGCTCCGGCAATGCGTCGGTTAACGCATCCTTAAGCGTGACACTCAGGTTTGCGTCGCCATCAAACACCCAGGTGCCCAGCTGCTGATAAGGCGCATGTGCAAGCGGCCCCAACAATGCGATTCGCGATATTGAGTCCAGCTGAAGCGGCAGCGTGTCGGCTTCGTTCTTGAGCATCACCACGCTCTCGCGCGCCAGCGATCTCGCGACATCAAGCGTGCGAGCAACGTCCAGCACGGGCAGTTGGGCTTCGGCAATACACGGATTCTCGAACAGACCGAGTTTGAACTTGGTGGTCAGCACATGAGCGACGGATCGGTCCACGGCCGTCATATCGATCTCACCGTCCGCCAGAAGCTGTGCAAGGTGTTCGGCAAAGCAACGACCCGCCATCTCCATATCGACACCAGCACCAAACGCTTCGGCAGCAGATTCGCGATCACCCGACGTGAGCCCGTGGATCGACAGCTGTGCTACAGAGTCCCAATCACTGACGACCAGGCCTTCGAAATGCCATTCGTCACGGAGCACATCACGCAACAGAAAATCGTTTGCGGTCGCCGGAACACCGTCGATATCGCAGAACGATGTCATCAGTGTTGCCACACCCACATCGACCGCCGCCCTGAACGGTGGCATGTAGGTGTTACGCAATTCGTTTCGCGTCACGTTGGTCGTTGCGTAGTCGCGACCACCATCGACTTCGCCGTAGCCGGCAAAGTGTTTTGCACAGGCCGCGATTGCGCCCGGCGCGCTGAGGTCATCGGTTTGATACCCGCGGACCATCGCGACCGACATCGCACTCGCAAGCACCGGATCCTCGCCCGGACTTTCCGCAATCCTGCCCCATCGAGGATCACGAGCAACGTCGATCATCGGCGCAAACGTCCAGTTGATGCCAGCGTGAACCGCTTCCTCCGCCGACAGTCTCGCCGCTGCCTCCACCAAATCCGGGTTCCAGGACGCGGCCTGACCCAGTGGGATAGGCATAACATGGCGAAATCCGTGGATGACATCACGACCGACCAACAAGGGAATGCCAAGTCGGCTCTCTTCCACAGCGATCCGCTGAAGCTCGTTGACGACGCTTCTATCGGCATTGTTGAGCACCGAGCCGATCTCACCGGCACGCAAACGATCGCCGAGATACTCTGGCGGATAACCCCAGCTGGCATCCAGCTGAACCAGTTGTCCCACCTTCTCGGCGACGGTCATTTGGTCGAGTAGCGCGGCCACCTTTTTCGGTATGTCCACGCTCTGCCCTGTGTCGTGCAGATTGGCGCTTATCGCTTGTCCCCTTTGTCACAGCGCTGACGGATCGCCGTTCTAGCAACGTTTGACAGCGCTGTCAAAGGCCGTCAGTATCGCATGCCTACATATGCCTTGGCTCGTCGGGGGGGATCGACCAGATGGCAAATCAAGAAGCGCACTCGACTGCGCCTGAAGACCGCATACCTTTAACGCACAAAGTCGCCTACGGCCTGGGCGCGTTCGTCAACAACACGTTGGCTGATGCCATAGGCCGCATGATGATCGTGTTGAATCTGGGGTTGGGTATGAACCCGGCACTCGTGGGTTTGCTGGGGTCGCTACCGCGTTTGGTAGATGCGCTGACCGACCCACTCATGGGCTATATCTCGGACAACACACGATCGCGTATGGGTCGTCGACGGCCATATATGTTGATCGGGGCTATCGTGGTCGGCATCTGCTTCGCACTATTGTGGCAACTCCCCGTAGGCAAGAGCGAGGCCTTCTATTTCAATTTCTTCCTGATTGGATCGCTGATCTTCTTTGCGGCCTACACCGTCTTCGCAACGCCATGGGTCGCGCTGGGTTATGAGCTGACGCCCGATTACTACGAGCGCACGCGTCTCATGGGTGTCCAGAACTTCATGGGTAACCTCGCGTACATCATTTCGCCGTACTTCCTCTTGATTATGTACGCCGACCTTTGGGGCGGTGATGTCATGGTTGGCGCCTCCAGACTGGCGATTGTTATCGGCGTGGTCGCCATCACTCTTGGGGTCGTCCCCGCGATTGTGCTTCGGGAACGATACGTGCCACCCGAAGTCGACAAGGATGCGCCAAAGCAAAGCCTGGGCGACGTGATCCTTGGCTTCTTCAAGGCGTTCTTGATTACGCTCAAGTTCAAACCATTCTTGAAGCTCTGCGCGGCGACATTCCTTGTCTTCAACGGCTTTATCCTGATCGCTGCATTCCAGTCCTACGTCATCATCTACTACGTGTTCGGTGGCGATCAGAAAGCGGGCGCCGCTTTCGTCGGACACTCCGGACTTGTGCAGACCATTGCCGCCCTGTGCGCCATCGCCCTCATTACCTATCTCGGTACCAAAATCGGGAAGCGTAAGACCTTCTTCGTGGCAATTGGCATATCTGTTGTCGGATATCTGCTCAAGTGGTTCTGTTACACACCGGAAAACCCGTGGCTGTGCCTGATTCCAGCGCCTTTGATGGCATTCGGTCTGGCAGGCTTGTTTACCCTGATGCCATCGATGGTGGCCGATGTGGTTGACGCCGATGAACTCAACACCGGTGAACGCCGCGAGGGCATGTTCGGCGCGATCTTCTGGTGGGTCGTCAAACTGGGACAATCCGTGGCGATTCTCGGCGGCGGTATTTTGCTGAACGCTACGGGCTTCAACGTCGAACTTGAGGGTAACCAGACGGAGAACGCGATTATGTTGATGCGTCTCTCCGACGCTGTGATCCCCGCCGCTGCATCGCTCATTGCCATCTGGGCGGTCGCATCATTCTCCATTACCGAAGAACGTGCACACGAGATCAGAGCCGAGCTCGAGTCCCGACGCGGCACTCTCGGTGGGGACGACTTAGACGGCGACGAGGAACCCGCGCCCGCTTAAGGGTCAGGCGATTTCGCGTTTCAACCAGCGGATACCGCGGCGCAGGAGTTCATAGAACTCCGGGTATTTCCAGGCGCCGCGATCTTCGGTTCGCCACCAATCAATCAGCGGCTTCATGTCGTGGTGCCCGCGGGCGTGACCAATCGCGAGATACAGCACGGCGCCTTCACCGTGCGACTTGATGTAACAAATCGGGTGCTTGCCGGGCGCGTCTTTGCCCTCCACGAAACCAGGGCTTTCGACGGTGCACTCAGTTTCCATCAGAACCTCGAGCGGTCCATGCAGCTCGAGATGGTAGAGCTCATCATCGGTCTCGAAATCTCCGATCCCGGCGACCAGTGGATGCTCTGGCTGGACCACCGTTACAGGGTACGGCGCGATGGGCGGATGGCTGACAAACTGCGAACCTACGAGATCCATGAACAACGGCGCGCAGCGCGGTGCATCCCACAGCCGGTCTTCGCGCAATTGCAGAATCGAATTGGTGCCGTGTAATGCATACCAACGTCCACCAGCGATCAACCAGGCGCGCAGCACTTCTTGTGCCCCCTGCGAGGGCACCACATCGGACGTATAGGTGATCAGGCAGTCAGCCTTTTGGATCGCATCCAACTGCTCGTAGTCCTCAAACACGCGGACACGAATATTCGTGTCCTCGGCGAGCAATTTCATGATCTCGAGCCTTGCGAAATCAATGTCGTGATAACTGCCGGCGGCAATCAGGACACAATCGATCTGCGCGGGATGCTCTGTCTCAGCCATGCGGATGAGCTTGTGCCACCGGCCGATCCCGGTCAACTTAAAAAAATGGGGCACAACGCCGAAACGCTGTGCCCCGCTCCTCCCCCTCAGAAGGAAACTTGTCTTACGGCGACCATTCGGCCAGTAGATCGACCCCCGAGAATGACTGGTAGGCACGGATACCAATATGCCAGGTTCCTGGCTGTGGATTGGTGATGGTGCACACCTCGTTGTTGCCATTCAGGTAAGGCCGACAGTCGTAGCGTGACGTCGACGGGCGACTGCCGAATCTTAGATAGAGATCTGCATCGCCGCTGCCACCCGAAATCTGGACACGTAGCGTGGACATGCCGGGCGGAACATCCACGGTGTAGCGCAACCAATTGCGGCGTGAGGCCGACAGGTCGTTCAAGCCGGCCGATCCGCCTTCTGCGCCACCGCCACTGCTCGGCTCGTCGAAGCTTGCGGTCAACGTGACGCCGGAGAACGTACTCCAGGCGCGCACCAGCACATGGTAGGTGCCTTCCTGGACACTCGAGATATCGCAGGTCTCGTTATTGCCATTCAAATACGGTCGACAGTCATAGGTAGAGGTCGTCGGCGCCGCACCAAATCGGACATACAAGTCTGCATCTCCGGACCCGCCGGCAATCTGGAACGACAGGTTGCTCGCGCCCGCAGGCACTTCAATAGTGAAACGTAGTTCGGCACCCGTACTGGCGGCTAGCCCTGTTTCGGGGACACCATTCTCAAGTACCGGATCGCCCGATCCACCACCGCCACCACCGCCGCCTGTCAGCGTTGCAACCGCTGCAGCCGCATCCGCGATGCCAGCGCCGCACTGAGAGCAGGTCGCAGGAAACGCGCGCGCTGTGGAGGTGATCGTCGACTCGATTTGATCAGGCGTCAGACTCGGGTCAAGCGCCTTCAACAATGCAGCAAGGCCCGCGACATGCGGCGCTGCCATGCTCGTGCCCTGATAAAACGCGTAGTTGTTGCTGCCTGGCGTTGTGCTGCCACTATTCAGCGTGGACAAGACGCCATTCGAGGCACTCGCGCGCACATCACCGCCCGGCGCTGCAACATCGACTGCTGCACCGAAGTTTGAGTAATACGCTCGACCGCCATTGCGATTGGTGGACGCCACCGTAATCACACCCGTGCAGTTGGCGGGGTTAAAGTTCGCCGCATTTTGGTTGGAGTTTCCCGCTGCAACGACCACGGTTGCGCCATTAGCGCGTGCGACATTGATCGCGGATTGCGTTGTCGTCGAGCAGGCGCCACCGCCACCGAGGCTCATGTTGATCACGTCGGCCGGGTTGGCGTTTGCCGGGGTACCGGCAACGCTGCCGCCAGACGCCCAGATAATGCTGTCTGCGATATCCGAGGTGTAGCCGCCACAACGGCCCAGTGCTCTGAGTGGCACAATTTTCGCGCCGTAGGCGACACCGGCAACACCCGTGCCGTTATTGGTTACCGCGGCCACGGTGCCAGCGACGTGCGTGCCGTGCCAACTGGAACTACGAGCCGGTTGACCTGCGCCACATTGGCCCGCAGTCGAGAAATCGCCGGGATCGGTTGCGTCTGAGTCGCGACCATTACCATCAACCGACACGAAGGTGTCGCTGATCATGTCGTAACCGGGCAGCAGATTGCCCGCGAGATCCGGATGCGCACGGTAACCGGTATCGATCACCGCAACGACGGTGCCGGCTCCCGTAGTGCTGTCCCAAGCCAGCGGCAAATTCAGGCCACCAGTCGGTTCGAAGTAGTGCCACTGCTCGTTGTAGCGTGAGTCGTTCGGCGTGGCCATAGGTTGCAGTAGCAGGTCCGGTTCTGCGTACTCGACATTCGGGTCAGCCTGAATCTTGGCGAGCATGAGCTTCAACTCGACCGGCTTGCGCCACTGCGCGATCCGGTAGACCGCTGCGCCACTGGCAGCGCGGCGCTTCAGTGTCACCTGCATGCCCATTGCCTGCGAGAGCACTCTGGCCTGATCGCCAGTGTTCCCAGACGCGATCGTGGCGCCAATCGGCGACTGACTCACCGCAAGCGATTTGTATTTCACAATGAACTGGTTAGTCGGTGGCGACTCAGCGAGCGCTGTGGAAGTGGTAGCGGGATCGGACCCGCCCGCCATGGATACCGGCGATGCCAGCAAAGTCCCCAAAATGAGCGCCGTTGCGAGACGGCCCCGAGCAAAGATGCCCTTCGTCTTCATGATCACTCCTAAACGAATTCGGAGTCGAAGGTCTTGCGCCAACTTGGCTCCGGTTAACACCGCCCTCGACGCTACGCTAGCGCGCAAAACCGGATCAACTCTGCATCTATTGCTATTTGTCGCCCATTTATGACATTTCAGGAGAATTCCCTACCATATCTGGGCATTACGTTATGCAAAACGACTAACTGAATTCTATGATTTTGTTTGTAACCAATGCGTTATCCTGACCAAATGCGCGAAAATAGCGTCAAATCGAGCGCAACCGGGGGCGAAAATGAGTGAGAGAGAGGTCTGTCTGGTCGTCGGTGCCGGGGGCGGAATTGGGGGTCATGTCGGCAAGCGTTTCGCAGCGGCCGGTTACCACGCCGTCTTGTGTCGCCGCAGCGATCAGGAGGGTCTGGATCGACTGGTGGAAAGCGCTAAAGCGTCGGGACACGAGGCTGGCGGCGACGCCACTGGACGATTGATCGACGCAACCGAGGCCGAGTCGCTGGAGACATTGGTGCGAGAGACGGAAGCGAACGTCGGACCGATTCGTGTCGCGCTCTACAATCTCGGCGCCCAGATTGGGAATCGTGCGCTCAGCGATACCAGCTATAAGGCGTTCGAACTCGGCTGGCGCATGGCGACATTCGGTCTATTTCGACTCGCGGCCTCGCTGTTTCCCGTCATGGAGACGAGAGGCGGTGGCACGCTGCTGGTCACTTCCGCCACCGCTGCGATGCGCGGCAACGCGGGCCAGCACTCTCACGCGGCTGCGATGGCCGGTCGGCGTATGCTGTGTCAGACCCTGAACGCAGAGTTCGCGGCCAAAGGGATTCATGTCGTGCATATCGTTATAGACGGTGCCGTCGATGCGCCCGATACGCTCGGCAAGATGTTAGGAGCAGAGCGCTTTCAACAATTTCGGGAAATGCGCGGTGGCGATAAAGATGGTTTATTGCTGCCTCAGGAGGTCGCCGAGACCTATTTTCACGTCGCTCATCAGCATCGGTCTGCGTGGACGCATGAACTCGACCTACGATCTCACTCGGATCTCGCCTGGTGGAATCACTCACCATAGGTAGCTGAGGGCGACGAGTTCGAGTTGGCTGGCTTGCAGTAATCGGTCCGCAGGGGTTGTTGCTGGCTGGCTGCTCGAGTTACTTGGTCAGGATAAGCTTCTCATTGCGGGTGACGCGCAATGTGTAATGCTCGCCGCGAAACTCGATTCGAATCTCACGGTGCGTTCCGAACAGATCCTCGGCAGGAATCACGGGAGCGATTCCGCGCTCTTGCTTTTGAGTTTGTCGTTTTGCATCCACATCCAAATAATAATGATTCTCGTTTGCATTGCAAGTGTTTCCATGGCTTTTTTCTCATCTGCGTTTACGCTCGTGCGATGTGTCGAAGCCATTCCTCCAATGACGAGCTATAGGCTCGCCGGCGTTGATCTCGCGTGGCAGCCCGAGCGCAATCCGTCCGCCGTGGCGCTCGGTTCCGTGCACGGACAGCGCCTTTCGGTCGACGCCGTTACCGGGTCACTCGTCTCGCTCGCTGAAGTCATGTCCGCGATCGATCGGGAAGGTCAGCCACATGGGGTGGCCGTCGATGCGGCGCTCATTATCCGCAACAAAACCGGGCAGAGGGCGTGTGAGCGGGACCTCAACAAGGACTATCGATCTCGCAGTGCGGGCTGCCACCCCTCTAACCTGACGCTGTATCCGGATGCGGCAAGCGTGAAACTCGGGGAGACGCTAAGCACCCGAGGGCTAAAGCACCATGGCCGACCGGCAGAGCCTTGGCAGATCGAATGCTATCCGCACCCGGCGATCATCGAATTATTTTCGTTACCGGAACGATTGCGATACAAAAAGGGAAGCGTCAAACATAAACGTGGTGGGCAAATCCGATTGGCGCAGCTGATTCAGGAACGGGCTTCGGATACCGGACTCGCGGTGGAGTTCACGGAATCACTATCGCCAATTTTTGATCCAGAGCATATCGCCGCATTGCGCGGCAAGGCGCTGAAGGCGAACGAAGACCAGCTGGACGCCATCGTCTGTCTGTTGATTGCCGCACACTATCAGGCGAGTCTTCCAACGACACGCTATGGCGATCGCGAAACCGGCTATATCGTCGTACCCAATGGTTTGAGGGAGAAAAAGTCATGAAAGCCGTAGGACTGAGACGCTATCTGCCGATTGATGACCCGGAATCGTTGATCGACGTCGAGCTCCCAACACCTGATCTTGAGCCGCATGATTTGCTGGTCCGTATCGAAGCGATCGCAGTGAATCCGGTGGATACGAAGGTCCGCGCACCCAAGGACGGTGTTGAGGATCCGCCCAAGGTACTGGGCTGGGATGCGTCCGGCATTGTTAAAGCGATTGGTGGATCGGTCACCCACTACAAGGTCGGTGATGCGGTTTTTTATGCGGGCGATATCACGCGCCAAGGCGCTTATGCCGAGCTGCAAGCCGTTGATGAGCGGATCGTGGGTCGTAAACCCGCAACGCTCGATTTTGTCGACGCCGCCGCAATGCCGCTGACATCGATCACGGCATTCGAAGCTTTCTTCGAGCGCCTGGAGATCGATGTGAATGGAGCCAATGCAGGCCAGACCATCCTGATCATCGGCGGAGCCGGTGGCGTCGGGTCCATCGGCATTCAGCTCGCGAAAGCGGCCGGTCTCACGGTCATTGCCACTGCATCGCGCGAGGAGACCATTCACTGGGTGAACGAGCTAGGTGCAGATCATGTCATCAACCATCATCAACCCATGCGTGCTCAGGTCGAAGCACTGGGATTGAATTACGTTGACTGCATCGCGGTGTTCAATGACACCGACAGCCACTGGGATACGGTGTGTGACCTGATCAAACCACAGGGTCGTATCGTCAGCATTGTTGAGAACACACGCCCACTCAATATGTCGGTGCTTAAGTTGAAGTCGGCGACGTTCTGCTGGGAGTTCATGTACACCCGCTCCATGTTTCAAACCCCCGACATGATCCGCCAGCAAGAGCTTTTGAATCACATCTCCCAGGAGGTTGACGCCGGTCGGCTCAAAACCACCCGGTCGGAGACTATGAACGGCATCACAGCCGCGAATCTTCGCGAAGCGCACCGTCGACTGGAGCGAGGCGACACCATCGGCAAGATCACGCTGTCACGCTGATCAAACGATCTGCTCGTTCCAGGCGAAAATCGCACTCGGCAGACTCATGCACGCGAAGAACATGCAAAACGCCATGTCGTGTAGTTGATCTGCGGTCATTGGTATCGCTGATCCAAACTTCGCCCACAGCTGGTTGATCATGTAGATCGATATGAAGCTCGTCATGACGATAATCGAACCCATGAACGCGTAACGGTAGGTCAGGCCCCGCACTTGTCGCATCCGCTCATCCACGATTTCGTCGGGATAATCGGTGATACCCCGCGTAGACATCCTCAAAAGCCACATACAGATGCCCCACAAAATCAGTATGGGGAGCACGAACTCCGGATAATCGTAGTAGTTCAGTACGCCATAGCCGAGTAACAGAATAAAGGTTGTGACAACCAGCGCCCGACGGCGACCCAGTGGCCGCACGAAGTTGTAGCGTGTGTCATGGAAGTCGCGGTCCGCCTTCCTGCGCACCTCATCGATCACCTCTCGACGCAGTTCGCGTGCCTTGTCGTTGGTCATGATCCGTTGCTCCTATCAAACAGTTGTTCGCTCATTGCGCTCATCGGCTCGAGCGAGAAGATGGCTTCCACAGGTAACTTGAACAGCGCTGAAATCTGCAGCGCCAGCAATAGGCTCGGTCGGTACTCGCCGCGCTCCAGATAACCAATGGTCTGGTAGTGCACACCCACCGCCTCCGCCACTTGCTGCCGAGACAACCCGTGATCTGCTCGAAGTGCGGCAAGACGATTAAACACCGGAGGTTCTTCGCTACGTTTCTTTCTAACCATGGAACAATTAATAGTATTAATACTACATTTTGTCAATATTGGTTTTACCATAAAACGTGCACTAGTCCCTGACTCACATCAACCGCCTGAGGCAGACTGCTCCGCATGCAACTCGACGTCGACTATCTGTGCTTCACCCTCACGCTCGCTTGCGCGATGTACACGGGAATCGCATTCACCGCCTGGCGGCTCTTTATTCGCGAGGCGTATACGTTGTGCTGGACGATCGGATTTGTGGCGTCGACGCTGCGATGGGGCGTTGAGTGCCTCGGCCCGGGAACCCTGGGGGCGACCACCTATTACTTCTTCGTAGAGCTGTTCGCGCTTCTTTTGATCGTGTTCGCATCCTTCGGGCACTGTCTTCGCGTTCGCGATAACCGCACCCTGGTGCAACTGATGGTGGCCGCAGGATTGGGGTTTGCGGTGTTAGTCGCTGCCACTCTAGTCCGTCCACACACTGGTCTTCGAGAAGCCGCGGTACCGTCCGTCGCAGCGATTTCTGCGTTCCTTCTCGCCGCCATGGTGTTCAGGAAGCGCCGTGGCACACAGATCGCAGAGTACGCGCTCGCCGGTATTCTCGGCCTGTTCTCGCTAGTCCAAGCCATCTCTGCGGTCATCGCATTCGATCTTGGGCGCAATCCACCGCCTGATGTCCTGCAAACGCACACCGACTTCGGCATGCTCACTTTGCCGATCGCGTACATCGGCATCGGGACACTCGTTTTGTTCGTGTTCTCTTCTGACCTGTCGGTGAAACTCCGTGGCATGGCGATCCACGATCAACTCACAGGATTACTGAATCGCCATGGGTCGGTTGAGTCTGGAAAGCGTGCCTTTGAACAGGCGCGGCAGCTTGGCCAGCCTCTGTCGGTGCTGGTCGCCGACATCGACCATTTCAAACAGGTCAACGACAGTTTTGGGCACGCGGGCGGTGACCGGGTTCTCGTGCACATCGCGGAACTTTTGTCCGATCAGCAAGGCGGGCGGAATGTAGTTGCGCGTCTTGGCGGAGAGGAGTTCCTGCTTATCTTGCCAAACAAGCCCGAACCGACTGCCGAGGAAGTCGCGGAGCGACTGCGAGCCCAGATTGAACGCTCGCCAGCTCAGGTAGGCGAGCGAACGTTATCGATCACCGCCAGCATCGGAGTCGCCAGCTTGCTCGCAGATGATCGCAACATCGAGGCGCTGATCGCCAGGGCGGACCGAGCGATGTATCGCGCCAAATACCAGGGGCGCAATCAGGTCAGCGTCGCGCAGTCGAGTGACGACACGTGGAGCCCGCTAACCTCATCACCATCTGCATGACCCCTGCAAAGCGTTTCCCTACTCCACAGTGACGGTGATCACCTCGGAATAAATGGGTGGATCATGAGGGATATGCAGGTAATCGCCGAACAACAGCTGCAACGAATAGGTGCCAGGCTCCAGCTCCAGCTCGGTTTCCGTCTGACCACCGCCGAAGTGGCGATACTGATCGGATGCCGGAATCGGCATCCCAAAATCGGGTAGCGGCGCATTGACCAGCAGATGGTGGTGTCCCGAGCCATCCTTTTGCTCACCTGCCTTGAGCACCTCGATGTTCTCCGAACCGAACAAAACCTTGAAAGGTGAGCTTAAGGTTGCTCCATCGGCTGGTTCGACAATGAAGGCCCGCGCACCCTCCGGAGCAGCGCTTCTCGGCAACGCGATTGCTGCAGCAGGTGCCTCCGCCTCAACGGTACCCTCTGGTTCGGCGACTTCGGTACCGGCTGGTTCTTCTGCGCCACAGGCCGTCAAAGCCAAGACGCCTAACAGTATAGGAATGGTGCGGTTCGACATGACGGACTCCAGCAAGCGCGATCGAAGATCTGAGTGTAGTCGAGGCCCGACGCGACCGAAAGAGTGACTCAGATGCCCGCGTTTCGGATCACGGTCGTGAGGGTCACCATGTTGTCGAGCGGCTCAGGTCGATGCACGCCGAAGCCCTGCGCATAGTCACTGCCGAGCGCCTGTACCTCGCTGAGAATACGGTCGTCCTCAACAAACTCGGAGACGATTCGCATGCCAAGCGTATGTGCGATATCGATAATCGACTTAACAAAGATTCGGTCAGTCGGATCGGTTGCGATGTCACGCACGAACTGTCCGTCGATCTTCAAGCAGTCCACGTTCAGACGCTTCAAGTAACCGAAGGAAGACAAACCACTGCCGAAGTCATCCAGCGCGAAGCGACAACCCATTGCGCGCAATGCTGCAATCAACCGGATCGCTTCATCAATCCGCCTGATGACGGCGGTCTCGGTGATTTCGAAATTGAGACTCCCCGGTGGCAGATCTGCCGCTTCAACCTGACGGATCAGATCTTTCGAGAGCTTTGCATCTCCGACCGTACCACCGGACAGGTTGACCCAAATTTCCTGGCGTTCAACCTCTCGCGTCTCTTGTTGCGCCAGAACGCTAATTACCTGACGCACGACCCACTGATCGAGCCTCCCTTGCATTCCATAGCGCTCGGCGGCGGGCAGGAATGCACCGGGCGGTACCAGTCGGTCGTTCAAGCGATCGCGCATGCGCAGCAGGACTTCAATGCGCTCCGGCTGCTCGGGACCGCCCTCGAGTGCCACGATTCTCTGACCGTAGAGAATGAAACTGTCCGTATCGATAGCATGGTTCAGGCGCTGCACCCAACGCATTTCGCCACGATGCTCGTAAGCAGCATCACTTTCACTATCCACCATATGGACACGATTGCGCCCTGCCTCCTTAGCGGCGTAGCAGGCAGCATCGGCAACCTGCTGCAGCTCGTTCAAATCCGTGTCGCCCGTGCCAACCGGCACAACACCGATACTGACACCTATACGAAAAACTTCAGCGCCCCACAGAAACTCAAGGTCCTGGATGCCTTGACGAATGTTCTCGGCGCGTTGTTTGGCGACATCGTGTGTGCAACCGCGCAGAATCAAACCGAATTCATCGCCGCCCAGACGCGCCACCACATCGTGGCTGCGCACGCCCTCTCGAATGAGCACCGAAACCTGCCTCAGGAGCTCGTCACCCGCGGCATGCCCGGAGGTGTCATTCACGACCTTGAATTGATCGAGGTCGAGGAACATCAGAAACGCATCACCCTCCGATTCGCCGGTGTCGGTGATCAGCTCTAGCTGCTCTGCAAATGCGCGACGGTTGTACAAGCCGGTGAGTTCGTCGAAGCGAGCCTGGTAGGCCAGTTGGTCGGTCATTGCGCGACTTTCGGTGACGTCGTTGGCGAGCAGTACGATGTACTTGAGCAGACCATCGTTGTCGCGGACCGCGGAAGGGTGGAAGTCAATGCGGCGGATACTGCCGTCCGCGCTCACACAGTCAACCTCCATGCTCGAGACCTTCGACGAATCCGCAAGTGCCGCGAATCGTTCGAAGTAGTCTGAGAACATCGGTCGATCATGCTCTGCGATGATCTCGATCAAAGGCTCTTGCCGGTCGACACTCGATTCCGGCCAGAACAATCGCTTCATGCTTGGATTGGAATCGTAGACGCGACCCTCGGTATTAACGAGCGCCATACCCACCGGTGAGTTTTGATATGCCTGATGGAATCTCGCTTCAACATCAGCACGCAGTTCATCGGCACGTTGTCGCTCACTGATTTCACTGCTGAGCTGATCGTTGATCTTCTCAAGCTCTCTGCGTCCGTCTTCCAGTGAGCGCGTTCTTTCGGCGACTTCGTCTCGAAGGCGTCGGTTGATGTTCGCGACCGCACGCAACCTCAGCTGTACGCCAGACCAGGTAATGGCAAAGGCCAGTGCAATCATGGCTGCAATGAAAAGGGGTGTCCGCCAGAACGGGGTCGGGACGGTGAACGTCCAGGTGGCCGGATCGCTCCAGGCACCGCCCGAGAGGCGGGATCGAACCTCGAACGTGTACTCACGTGGCGCGAGGTTCGAGTAGCTGATGGACGCGTTGGCTGTGGGTGCACTCCAGGTATCGTCGCTACCGATCAAGCGATAGCTGAACTGAACGCCCTGTGAGTGTCGCATTGAAATTGACCCGAATTCGATCAAAACACGAGCGAAGCTCACGTCCTGCGGCAGCTCGGCATTGGGGTCCACCGCAAACTCGTCGATGAAGCGGTGAGTGATCACAGTCCGAGGCGTTGAAACTCCAGCCATGGGTTCCAGAACGTTCATCGCCGTCACGCCACTGGTTGTGCCAATCCACAGGGTATCGGGCGCATCAAAATAGACGGCATGTGCCTTGGACTCGATCGACGTAAAGCCGTCCTCTGAACTGTATTGCTCGATCGCATCCCGGGTCTCATCGTAGCGATATACGCCGCGACTGGTGGCGATGACCACGGTGTTGTCCGGCAGCGGTTGTACGGCGTAGATCGTGTTGTTCTGTAGCTCTGCCTGCGGGATCACACGATCGGTTTTTCCGTCGCGCCAGCGATAGACACCGCCCTGCGTGCTGGTGAACCAGACCGTCGTCTCTGCGCCTGAGCCCACAGCAACCACGTGCGTGAAAAACTCTTCGGACAGATCATCAGCCTTGAGCACCTGCTCCGGATTCGCATCCGGGTTCCGTGTGTCTAATCGATACAACCCGCTGTAGTTTGCTGCAAACCAAAGGGTGCCATCGGCCGCGAGATCCAGCCCATAGATCGCCGCGCCCTTACCGATTTCATACGTCTTCAGGGTGTTTGTCTCGGCATTGTATTGAGTAAGGTTGCCGAGATAGGAACCTGCCCAGAGATGACCTTGCTCATCCATCTCGAGACTGACGGTGAGTGTGTTCTGATCACCGATCGTTTTGACGATTTGCATTGAGTCGAGATCGACGCCATACAGCGGACTCGGCACATGGCCAATCCAGAGTGTCTTGCCGTCTTTGGAGAATCGAAGATCACGCACCTCGCGGCGGATGATGCCCAGGCGATCAGAGATGTTCTCGATCGCACCGTCCTCGGTCACATGCAGCAGGCCGTTGTTGGTGCCGAACCAGGCATCGCCATTGCGACCCGGGAGGATAGAGAAAACCTCGGGGCTCAGGCCCTCGAACTCAAGTGAGTAGTGCCTGAAGCGTTCTCCGAGATAACGCAGCAGACCCACGCGTGTTGGCAGCCAAAGCACACCATCAGAGTCGTATTTGGGTGTCGCAGCGCTCGACGCCGATGCCCATCGATTCTGGTTGTCGCCCTCGAAACGCACCATACCCGCGCCCTCGAGGAACACCCAGTCGATCTTCCCGTCACGCACCGTCAATCCGCTGATCGACTCGGGATACTGTCGATCAAACCATTCGATTTCGTCACCGTTGACCCGGCCTACCTGGCCCGAGCGATTGCCGACGTAGACCGGTCCGCTCGGTGATTCGCCGATCGCGGTGACGTCGGAGTCGATAAGTTCGAACGCACCTTCCCGATTGGGGAAATAACGATGCAAACCGTCAGTACTGACAACAAGTAGGGTCCCGGCGATCTCTTCCACGAGGACGAGTGTTTCCTCTGGAGCACCGGGAATCGATTGGAACACCGCTTCCGGATTGGCGAGATCGAGCTTGCGCATGCCGCCCGGTTGAGTGCCCATATAGAGCGTGTCATCGACCTGAAGCAGCGCCCGGGCAACACCTCGCGAATTCGCGTCCGGCTCGTAGGTCCGCGTGACGACACCCTGTTCGATGATGGTCAGCCCACCAGCAGCGTCTCCCGCCCAGAGGCGGTTCTGGTCATCGACCAGCAATGCCTGGATCAAGTTCTGGCGAAGCCCCTGAAGCGTGGTGTATGCCTCGAACGTGCGGCCATCGTAGCGGTTCAAGCCGCCAAATGTCGCGATCCAGAGATAACCATCATGGTCCTGTTCGATTGCCAGCGCGGTGCGCTGGTTGAGGCCATCGGCGACCGTATAGACACGGAACGGCGGTTCCGGCTGCAAGGGTAGTTCAAAGGCGTTTGCTGGCAACGCGAGCGCAGCCAATGCGCTGATGAATAACCAGGTCAGTTCTCGCACGAATCTCGATCTCGTTCAGGGCCCTAAGGGTTAGCGGCCCCGGAAACAGAGACTTAAGTTGCAAAAACCGGCGGGCGGATGCTCCGAAGATTAAATCTGCCCGAACAGGTATAGACCGACCATGATCAGTGCGAAAAACGCGAGCAGGCCATAGCTGGACGGGTCGACCTTACCGGGCACTCGATACCATCCATCAACTCGCTCAGCGTCGCCTGACTCACGGAACCGGCGGATTTGACCAGGCACACTGTATTCGTGCCACTCGGGCTGGAAGCCATCGAGCAGTACGCTACTGACCCACGCGATGATGATGTTGCCGACGCCGCCGATGACCACAAACCATGGCCACGCGATGTCTGGCGGTGTAAACCCGATGATCGGGATGGACTCGGGGATGCCGAACTTGAACAGATAGATCGCGACAAAGCCGCCAACGACCCCCACCAGGAGTCCCCGTTCACTCGTGTGCTTAGAGTAAAAGCCCATACCAAACATCGCGAGCTTGGCACCCACGAAATATGAACCGACGGCGCTCAGCGTCTCGAGAATCGAACCCTTGCTCTCGATAAATGCAATGGCCATTGGGACGATCAGAATCGCCCAAAGAATCGTTGCGTACCGCGAAGCCCGGAGGAAGTGGCCATGCCCACTCTCAACTTTGCTCATCGGTTTGTAGAAATCTGAAACCGTAATCGTCGCCAGTGAGTTCAACGCGGAGGACAGACTCGACATCGATGCGGACAGTACCGCCGCTGCTAGCACCCCCATCAGCCCAGGGATCGCCAGCGATTTGGCAAAAATCAAAATGATTTCATTCGGTTGGTCGAACGGCTCGCCATCGTAGTGTACGTAGAGCAACGCGCCGATCAGGAAAAACAAGAAATAGATAAAGAACGCGGCATACCCCATCAAGAGGTACGACTTCTTCGCATCGCCAATGGTACGCGCAGCCAGCGTTCGCTGGACCATCATCTGGTTTGCCCCGTATACGGTGATGTGGAACAGCGTCATTGCGAATACGCCCGCCCAAACCGTCGGTGCAATCGAGAAATCCAGATCGAAATTGAGCGGATTCAATTTGTCTGCCGCCGCCAGTGTCTCCAGCGCACCGGATACAGGGTCGAAGATGCTGGGTAAGTTGGCGTACACGACACCCGCACCAATAAACAAAATGACGCCCTGGAACACATCGGTCCAGATCACCGCGGTCATGCCGCCCAGCATGGTGTAAACCACGACGACCACGCTCATGATCGCAATGGCGAGCTTGGCGTCGATCCCTGTCGCAAAGGTAATGACCACTGCGGTTGCCGTCAGAATGGTCGCTGCGGTGATCGACTGACTGACAAGAAACAGCATCGCCATTACGCTGCGCGAAGCCCGTCCAAAACGCTTTTGGAGGTAGTCGTAGATCGAGGCCACACCGCTGTTATAGAAGAACGGCAGGAACACGGTGATGACGACAAAGATCACCAGCGGATAGTTGATGTGGATGGCAAGCGCTGACATGCCATCGCCATAGGCCCACGCCGGACCACCGAGGAATGACAGAGCACTGACATAGGTTGCCACCACCGAGATGCCGATGGCCCACCAGGGTGTCTTCTTGTCGCCGAGCGCATAAGACTGCGCGCTCGTGACGCGTCGACTCAATGCGGCACCAAGCGCCAGATTAGCGACCAGGTACGTCCCCACAATGGCCCAGTTGAGCGCACCGAAACCGTTCATCGGACCGTCCACCCACCGTCAACGACCAAGCTATGACCGGTGACCATGGCAGCGCCCGGGGAGACCAGATACATCACCGCCTGCACCACGTCGTCGATGCTGGCCAACTTGCCCATAGGAATCATGCCGAGCACAAAGTCGCGAAACTCCGGGTTATCGAGCATCGGGCGCGTGAGTGGAGTCTCCACAAACGTTGGCGCAACCGAGTTGACCCTGATTGCCTGAGGCGCGAGCTCGACCGCCATCGCCTTGGTCAGACCCTCGATTGCGTGCTTGGTCATGCAATACACCGTCCTGTTGGGTGAACCAACATGCCCCATTTGCGACGACATATTGATAATGACGCCAGGGCGTTTTGCCCCGAGCATCGACTGCACGGCCGCCTGCGATACGCGATAGGCCGCGCGAATGTTCAGATCGACCACAAAGTCCAGATCCGCCGTCGTCACCTCGGCCATGGGTGCCGGGCGGTTAGCGCCGGCGTTGTTGATGAGAATCGACAAACCGTCGATCGCTCGGACGCGATCATGAAACGCATCATCACAAACGTCCGCGACCCAGGTTTCGATACGTCCGCTCGCATGCTCAGCCAAGGTGACGAGATCCGACTCGGAACGGGCGACACCGATGACTCGAGCACCCTGATCAGCTAGTGCTTGTGCACAGCCTCGACCGATTCCGCGACCCGCCCCCGTCACCAGCGCGACCTGGCCCGACAGGGCATCAGTCATGTTTTTCCCCTCTCCCTCGCGCATTGCATGCGAAGTCAATATTGCCTAGCATCCTTGGCAATTGAAAGGGTGGAGACGGTGATGTCAGGTCGCGGCCAAAAACCCGCCGGGCCCAGACGGCGCGCAACTTCATACGATGTCGCGGAGTTGGCCGGCGTGTCGCAATCAGCGGTATCGCGCGTGTTTCAGCGCGGCGCGAGCGCATCCAAGGCGATGCGAGCGAGGGTACTCGAGGCCGCCGAGCAGCTTGGCTATCGACCCAATGCGATCGCACGCGGTCTGATTACCCAACGCTCCAACATGGTCGCGGTCGTCATCGGGCGTCAGACCAATCTGTTCTACCCCGAGGTGCTCGTACAGCTCACCGAACAGTTCTCGCAGCGCGATATTCGGGTCCTGCTGTTCACGCTAGCGCAGGAACGGGACATTGATATCGTGGTAGAGCAAATGTTGCAGTACCGGGTTGATGGGATTCTGATGGCAGCAATGCTGAACCAGTCTCAGGTCGAGGTATTCCGCTCCGCCAATATCCCGCTGGTGCTGTTCAACCGCGCTTTCGAAGGCGCGCTAACCAGTAGTGTGCGTTGCGACCAGGCGGAGGGTGAGCGCTGGCTGGTGCAATCGCTGCATGCTGCAGGCCATCGTCGGTTCGCGATCATCTCGGGCCCGGAGGACTCCTCAGTCAGCGCCGAACGAACTCAGGGCGCGCTCGCCCAATTGGATGACCTTGGCGTCGACGAAGTGACCGTGCTCAGCGGCGATTACAGCTACGCCAGCGGCAAAGCCGCTGTGCATACGCTATTGCAAAGTGGTGCACGCTACGACGCGGTGATCGCCGCGAATGATGCCATGGCCATTGGTTGCATTGATGCGGCCCGCGGCGAGTTCGGACTATCGGTACCCGACGAGCTTTCGGTCGTCGGTTTCGACGGTATCGGTCCCGCGAGGTTCGACGCCTATGACCTCACCACGGTACGACAGCCGATCGGCCGGATGACGGCGGCGGCCGCCGAGATGCTGGTGCACCGGATCGAAGATCCCGAAATGTTGCCTGAGCATCGCGTGTTCTCTGGAGAGCACGTGCGCGGCAGCTCGGCGCGCATCTAGCAATGCGCTCTCCCGATGTCGTGCTGGCGCCCGGCATGCTCTGCGACCGGCGACTGTTCGAACCCCAGATCGAGGTGCTTTCGGGCAATGTAACCGTCGCGGACCTGACGCAGGCTGATTCCATTTCGGGCATGGCCGAACACCTGCTCGCCGGCGCACCAGCGCGTTTTGCGCTTGCCGGCCTGTCACTTGGCGGCATCGTGGCCCTGGAGTGTGTGCGATTGGCGCCCGAACGGATCACGCACCTTGCGCTGCTGGACACAACGCCGCGCGCGGATACACCAGAGAAGCGTGACACTCGAACGCACCAGATGCGTGAGGCGGACGCCGGTCATTTCAGAGACATCGTGGTGAATGAACTCAAACCAGGCTACCTCGCGACCTCGCTGATGAACGATGCAGCATTGCGTCAGCTGGTCATCGACATGGCGGTCGATCTTGGACCCGACGTATTCCATCGGCAGAGCTCCGCTTTGATGGGCAGGCGCAGCAACGAAGCACTGTTACCCAATATCACGGCGAAAACGCTCGTATTGTGCGGCGAGGAAGACCGTTTGTGCCCTGTCGCTTTGCACCAGCAAATGGCTGCAACAATCCCGAACGCACACCTCACGGTCATTCCCGACTGCGGTCACTTGCCGACGCTGGAACGACCCGATACCGTCACCGCAGCGCTTTCCGAGTGGCTCAGCCAGTAAATACAAGTAGACCTACGATGCACCACAACACTGATCGATCTCATACCAGGCACGCGGGGAGCGGACCGAGACACGACGCGTTTCGTGCGCACCTGCGTTCGCGTGAATTCACGATCGGCACGTTCCTCAAGACACCGTCAAGCATCGTCACCGAGGTCGTTGGTCTTAGTGATCTCGACGTCGTTTGTTTCGACGCCGAGCATGCGCCTTTTGGCAGATTGGAAACCGATCGCTGTATTGCGGCTGCTCGTGCGGCCGACATGCCCTCGCTGGTTCGGGTCGCAGGGCACTCGCCACACGACATCCGCAACGCACTGGATTCCGGCGCAACCGGCGTGCTGGTTCCGCACGTCTGTACAGCGGAACAGGCTGACCAGCTGGTACGCGCTTCGCGTTTCGGGGAGGGCGGTCGCGGCTATGCCGGCTCACCGCGCGCAGCGGGCTACGGTACGAAGCCAATGGCGCAGCACCGCGAGGACAGCGCGCGACAGACGACGCTTATCGTGCAAATCGAGGACATCGCTGCATTGGATCACGTAGAGGCCATCGCCAATACGGATGTTGATGCTTTGTTCATTGGACGCGCGGATTTGGCGGTCGCAATGGACAAACCGGTGAACGACGCAGCGGTCATCGATACCGTTGCGCAGATTTGTAAGACCGCTGCTGCAGCCGGCAAGGCTGTCGGTATGTTTACGCCGCGTCTGGATGAACTGCCCGACTGGCGAGCGATGGGCGCCAGTTTGTTTCTGCTGGGTTCAGACCACGGGTTTTTGCTGCAAGGCGCCAACGCGCTGGCCAACACCGCGCGTCAATCGCTCAAACCCAGCGAGTAGAACGTCGCAGCATTACAGCGGAACAGCTTGTCTTGTTCCTGCTCGCTCAGGTCGCCGACCACTTTCTCGTAGCTGCTCCAGATATCGCGGAAACTGCGGTGCAACTTATCCACAGGAAAGTTGGATCCGAACATGCATCGATCGACACCGAACACGTCAATACAAGTGTCGATCAAACGACCGATACTGGCATCGCTCCAGTCAGGATCAAACATACTGAAACCGGACAACTTGCAGACCGATTTCGGATGCGCCGCCAGCGCGATAAGACCGTCACGCCATGCCGCCAAGCCATGTTCGCTCTGATCCCAGGGTGACCCGGCATGGCACAGCGCCACCGACAAATCCGGTATGTCGCTCATTACCCGCGCGGCGGCATACAACTGGTCGGGCACCAGTTGCAGATCGAAGCGCAAACCTCGAGCCGCCAACTCCGAAAGCCCGGCCTTCCAGTGATCGTTGGCCAGCAACGCACCGGTACCTGTCCGTGCATCCTCGGCCGCAGCACGCCCTACGATCTGACGCGCGCCTCTCAGCTTCGATGATTGCTGATGGGCAGCGAGCTGCGCTTCCAAATCATCTCGTTCGAGCTCGCAATACGCGACAATGGCACTCGGCAGACCATGCGTTTCAGACTGTTGTTGCACCCAACGGGTCTCATCGACGGCCTGACCTGCCGCCACCCCGACTTGAATGTGCACAGAGCCAAGGAGCTCCCAGGGCGCAACATCGTTGCGGAAGTCATCGACCTGATAGTCCTTCTGAATAGGCGTTGGATCACCGAAGAATCGTTTCACGCCTTTGGCTTGAAGCCAGGGATAGTCGCAAGCGTTGAGGTCCCACAGATGGTGATGAGCATCAATGATCTGACGCGCCATCAGATCACCTGAGCGAGCACAGCCAACTGATCGAATACGGTCCACTCAGCGGTAACGCGCCCGGCGTGTTGCCGCAGATGCGTAACACCCAGAATCAGGACCGGTTGGCCGCTTGCGGACGCGCCTTCGAAGTCCTGTGCCAGAGCGCCTGCAACGCGCCATCGCACCGCGATGTCCTCACCGCCGTTGCCTGTCGGTTGCGCGCAGCAATGATCCAGCGTGAATTTGGGATCGCCTAGCAGACTCTGCCATCGCGCGTAGTGGGCGTTGATGCCACTGCGACCGTGGTAGCGCTCGATCGGCGATCGATACAACGTGGCGTAAGGGGCAAAGACTGTGTTTCGTGAATCATCGTCGCCGCCCCAGCACGCCTCGAGCCAGCGCCCCGCGAACGCTCTTGCGGCAAGTTGTGCCGAGTCGCGGGATTCCTCATGGGTTTTGGCAATGCCTGAGCACACCTCGCTATGCTCGCTCGCGAGCCAACCCCGGTGCTGTTCCGTCCAGCGCTCCTTGATACCTCGTGCAGCCATGTCAGCCGGCAACTCAAGCTGGCGCACCAGCGACAGCTGGTCTCGGACGAGCCATTCCCGAACGATTCTGCCGTCTTCAACAACGCAGTCTGCGATATTGGAGATGATGACCTTCTTTCCGGTGGCTGCAGCAAATGGATGATCGCCGAGATGGGTCATCGGACTCGTGAGTCGGTGCGAGCTGTAGGCAATGCCATCGGGCCAATGACCGACGACAATGTTGTCGCAGAGCAAGGAGCGATCGGGAAAGCTCGCCAACATAGCCCGGGTGCCGTCGATCACAACCTGCCCGATGTTTGACGTGCCATCGAGCGCATCCACTGCACAATCATCGCTGTAATAGCGAGAGATCAGGTCGATCTGACCGTCCTCCCATATCTCATAAGTAATCCCGAGGATGTAGTCGATAATGTCGTCGTCGGCCCCGTATTGACCGCCCGGTTCGTGTTCCATGCTATTGCCTGTGGTGCTGTTGTACTTCGAATGCAAGAATTGCATCACTTATGTCTGATTATAGACCTCTGAATTTTATTTTCTCCAAGTGAAAATCGGCATTTAGTCGCTTGCTGCAGTCTTGAATTCGAAGTACATTCTTGATTGCAGGCCGGTGGACGCCTGCTGCGATTCAGCTCGGGGGGCTGCCATGGTACAAGCGACGCGAGATGTGGGCTCGATCTCCGCATTCGAAACTGCGCACCTCGTGCGGTATGACGACCTTGTGCCCTGCCGGACTGCATTTATCGACACCCGTACGCCGGGCAGCGAACGCAAAGAGAATTTCACCATTATTGGGCCTGGCGTTGCTGAGAACCCCGACCAACACGTACATATCGCGGCGCCTCACGGATTCAATATCGGTGGCGCACGGCAACCGCCGGGGTGTGTGAACTCCCAACACAGCCATGAAACCGCGGAGGTTTTCATCGTCCATAGTGGTCGATGGGCTTTCCGGCTGGGTGAGAACGCCGAAGACGCGGAAGTGGTTCTGGAGCCCGGCGACACAATCTCCATCCCGACACACGTGTTTCGCGGATTCGAGAACGTCGGGGAGGACGCTGGCTTTCTCTTCGCGGTACTCGGTGGCGATGATCCCGGACGTGTGTTGTGGGCACCCTATGTCTTTGAGCAGGCAGAGGAATATGGCCTCGTTCTCATGGAAGACGGCAGTCTGTACGACAGCGGGAGTGGTGCTCCGATGCCGACCCACACGCAACCGCAAACACCGACCAGCGCGGCTGAGGTCGCCGAGCTGGACCGACTCGATAACGACCAATTGAGACGTTGCGTACTTCGGCATGACGCACTCGCGTATCGGTCGATTCCGGAGCGGACGATCGACGAAGCTCCGATTATCGGTGCGGCGGGAGAGGGACTTGGGCCCGCACCGCTCGATTGGCCGCATGGATTTCATGTGCGCTGCATCGAAATACAGCCAGGCACAGAGGGCTGCGCCTACAGTTTCGATACGCCGGAGGTCTTGCTTGGCTTTAGGGGCGAGATCGATGTCGAGCTGCCCGCGGGCCGAATCCGATTCCAGTCGGGTGACACGCTATCCGTTCCGGCGGGTGTCAACCGGCAACTGACCAACCGCGGCGCCGAAGCCGCGACCCTTTTTGTGGTTCGAGGCGGCGACGCGATCGAATAACACCACATCGCTTATGACTCACCAGTCTTAATTTCAGGAAGTACCAACGTGATCAAGACCATCAAATCGGGCATCAATGCGGAGACCGCAGCCGACTTCGATGCCAAAGTTAAAACGACCGTCGAAGGCATTCTTGCCGATATTCAGGAGCGCGGCGACGCCGCTGTACGCGAGCTCTCGGAGAAGTTCGATAAGTGGGAGCCAGAACAGTTTCGTCTTACCGAGGAGCAGATCGAAGCCTGCATCGCAAGACTGCCGGCGAGCACGATCGACGACATCAAATTCGCTCAGACGCAAATTCGTCGCTTTGCGGAAATACAGAAAGCCGCTCTGCGAGACGTTGAGGAAGAAACGCTACCTGGCGTGATTCTCGGGCATAAGAACATTCCGGTGAATAGCGTTGGCTGCTATGTGCCAGGCGGCAAGTATCCGATGGTGGCGAGCGCTCACATGAGTGTACTGACCGCCAAAGTTGCTGGCGTTGAGCGTGTCGTTGCGTGCGCACCACCTCACCAGGGCGCACCGCACGATGCGATTGTTGCCGCCATGCACATGGCCGGCGCTGATGAGATCTACTGCCTCGGTGGCGTTCAGGCAGTCGGTGCTATGGCGCTTGGCACCGAAACAATGGCTCCTGTAGACATGATCGTCGGCCCTGGCAATGCATTCGTGGCCGAGGCCAAGCGGCAACTCTACGGCCGCGTCGGAATCGACCTGTTTGCGGGCCCCACCGAAACGCTGGTCATCGCAGACGAGACCTGCGACGGCGAAATGGCTGCGACTGATCTTTTGGGCCAGGCAGAGCACGGTGTGAACTCGCCGGCAATTCTTTTGACGACGTCTGCGCAGTTGGTGGAAGACACCCAGAGAGAGATCGAGCGGCAACTCGAAACGCTCGAAACCGCTGAGGTCGCCGGTGCGGCATGGCGCGACTACGGTCAGATCATCCTCTGCGACACCGACGAAGAGATGCTCGAAGAAGCCGATCGCATTGCGAGTGAGCACGTTCAGGTCATGACCCGGGATCCGGATTACTTCCTCAACAATATGACCAACTACGGCGCGCTGTTCCTCGGCAAGGAGACCAACGTGTCTTACGGCGACAAGGTCATCGGCACCAACCACACGCTGCCGACCAAGCTGGCAGCGCGCTACACCGGCGGACTCTGGGTCGGCAAGTTCATCAAGACCTGCACCTACCAGAAGGTGTCTCCCGACGCGACAGCCATGATCGGCGAGTACTGCTCGCGCCTGTGTGCGCTTGAAGGATTTGCCGGCCACAAAGCGCAGGCAGACTTACGCGTGCGTCGCTACAAGAAGGATGCAGCCGCCTGATGACCGACGCCGCACGGGCGGAGCGATTTAGCGAGAACAAGCGCTCAGTCTCGATGGGGCTGCGCGCTATCGTTGAGAGCCCTGCCGACAAGCGTCTGGAATTGATCAAGGCGCTCTACCATCCTGAAGCAACGACATTTGCGTTCTGCCCAGTCGATAACCTGTCCGGAGTGACGGAAATCTACGAATCGCTCTGGCAGCCGCTGTTGGGTGCTATCGACAACGCATCGCGTCAGGATCGCATTATCGTATCTGGCGAATACGATTCTCGAGAAATGGTCGCGATTCACGGCACGCTGAACGGCACACTCACCAGCGACCTGTTTGATATTCCTGCCGGCGGAGAGTCGGTCCAGTTGCGCTACTGTGAGGTACACTCGGTTGAAGCATTGCGCATAAAGCATTCATGGATTCTGGTCGATCTGCTCGACCTGATGCAACAAGTTAGATGCTGGCCGTTAGCACCCAGCACCGGACGCGAAGTAGCCTGGCCTGAACCAGAAGCGGCGCCAGCGACGGATAGAGTCGACCTTGAAACCGGACAGCAAACTCTAGATGTCACACTCGCTATGCAAAGCGCCCTTAGCGAATTTGACGGCGATTCCCTCGACAGCATGCCGCACAATAGCTACTGGGCTGACAGCTTTGGTTGGTACGGGCCAGCAGGAATCGGCGTTACCCACGGTATGACTGAATTTCGTGCACATCACCAGATTCCATTCCTGCACGCATTTCCCGACCGGCGTGGCGGAGACCACTACGTGAGAATGGGAGACGGCGAATTTTCGGTGACGGGCGGTTGGCCCAGCGTCCGAGCAACGCATACGGGCGCAAACTGGATGGGTATGCCGCCGACCGGCAAGTTCATTGGCATGCGGGTGATGGACTTCTATCGTTGTGAGGATGGAAAACTCGCGGAGAACTGGGTGCCGATCGACATCATCGACATCCTGCGCCAGATGGGCGTCGATGTGTTCGCCCGGCTACGACATCTCACCGGGCGTTTTGAAACCACCCTATGACTAGACTTCTCGCTCGGGCCAGGAGCCGGAGTCGTTTTTCTCCCAGCCATGGCCGTTGAACGGATCTACACCTAGCTGGCGCATGACGTAGGGGAAATCGACCATCACCCAGTTGTCGACAATCTTGCCGTCGACGACTCTCCAGAAATCCATGTAGCGAATCTCAACGCGTTTTCCGGTAGGAGCGATCCCCATGAATTCGCCCGAGTGCACCGCCGTCTGATGTCCAAACGCGGCACACCACTCGCCCTGAACGATGCGCGCTTCATCGACACACACCTTGTCGGAGAATGCCGCCTGAAACGGTCTTTGCCAGTTGTCTTGAAACTCCTTCAGACCTTGCTTGAACCCACAGCCGGCGTTGCCCATCCAACGGAAGGATTCCGAAAAAAATCGCCCCATGTTGTCGATGTCGTGGTCGTTAAGTCCATCGACCATGTTGTCGATGACAGAGAGCGTCTCGTCACTCTTGCTAAGATCGTTATCGGCGGTCAGTTCCGCCTGAGTCGGACGTGATCCTTTCATCGTTGTTTGTTCCGTCAGGGTTTAAAGTCGAGCGGTTGGCGCGCAAACGTCGTCTCGCGCATACGCCGCAACACATCCACACCGAGCTGGTGCCAGATATCGAGGATGTCGATCAGGACCCAGTTCTCGCGTAGCAAACCGTTCTCGCAACGCCAGAAATCGAGACTGGTGACCTTCAGTTTCTTGCCGCTGGGTGCGATTCCCATCCAGCCATCGCCGGTCACTGTCGCATCGATCGCCGGCCAACCGCAAAAGGCGACGTAGTCTCCATCGCCGAAATAGCAGTCATAGTCTCCGTCGTCGGTGTTCGCAGAGCGATCAGGTATGCCGCTCAGAAAAGGGATCTGATGCCAGTTCCTGAACCCGGAGAGGCGCCGCATGCTGCCAATCCCGGCAGGGCCGTACCAATTCATTTTGGGATGCCAGAATTGCTCGAGATTCATCGCCTCGGCGCCGCCCTCACCGAAGCGCTCTAGCCCGGCGACCATATCCTCGACCAGCTGCAGACTAGCTGCACTCTGCCCTTCGTCGGACTCGGCATTGATCACACCATCGAGAGTTGCAGGACCAGGTACATGCCATTCGACGCCCAGAGACGGGGACATCGGCCAGGCATTGGCTTGCATCATCAGCGCAGGGATGTCCCAAAGCAGACGCGCCGTCTTGATGCGCTCGCCTTCAAATGCGAAGAACTCCATGTAACGCATAGAGACAACATGTCGCGTTGGCGGAATGTCGAGGAACGGGCGCTCGAACACACCGGTGTAGTATCCACCCGTACCGATCCAGACAGTCTCACCGTTCATCCCGCCAACCGAGATGTAATCCCGACGCTCCAGATCGGGGATCGCTTCAAGTAGCGGTTCGTAGCCGACTTCGTGCAGCGCCGTTGCGCCGACTACATCACCCAGCGGGTGCGGCAACCGGATATTGGCGTCTTTCGTGTAGAACGCGTCAAGTCCGTCGGCAAGCGTGCCCGGCTCGAGGTCGTAGAGCATTTTCCGGTAGGCAACAAAGCGCTGTTTGGCAGCACCCACACTCATGGCGAAATTTCCTTGAATTGTTGTTGAAAGAACTCGACGTCCCGATCGGCTGCGACCTCCCGGTCGTCAGCGCCAAAAAGGTGTGCATCCGTATCCCAAGGGTAGACCGATACCGGTATTGATGCGCCACGGAGTGCTTTCGCAAAGTCATCACTGTTCGCGAACGGCGTCGCGGGGTCGTCTCGACCATGTTGCAGCTGTACAGGCACTGGGAAGTTCGGGTTGCTGATAACGTCGTCGCGAATTTGCATCGGTGACCAAAGCGCAATCGCACGAACCGCGACCTTGCTTGAACGAAACGCACGATAAGCGACCGGCCCACCCATCGAGTGCCCCCAGAAAGCGACGCGGTTCATGTCTGCCGCATCAAGTTGATTCAGCCCTGAAACCAGCGCAGTCACGTCGTCTGCATACGCGGCTATATCGTCGTAAATATCCGGCGCCTGGTTGGCAACGCCATCAGAAATATTGTGTCCACGATAATCCGGCATCACGACCATGAACCCCCGTGCCGCAAAGAGATCCGGAATATCCCGGTAATAGTCTCCAGGTCGCTTTGTCTGTCCATCAGCCGAGATGCCATAGCGAGGCGGTTCGGGAACGAATCCATGCATCGCAACGAGCACTGGGAAGCCGTTATCGGGCATGGTCGAACGCGGCCTCGCAATCAACGCATACAGCGTACGCCCGTCATGTTCGTATCGAACTAGTGACGCCGTGAAATGCTCAGTTTCGTAGTGTGGTGGTGCCTCATGCAGCTCGGTACCGAAATAAAAATCGGCAAGCACTGCACGATCCGAAGGTACGCTACTGCTGGTGCACGCGGGTAGGCCCAAGACGACCAGCACCGCCATCAGCCGCAATCGAAGTCGCGAAAAAAAAGGGGGCCAGACGGCCCCCTTTCCTGAGTGGCGATGCGCCATCAGAAGTTGGCGGAGAACTTCACGCCGAAGTTGCGCGGATACAGGTACGACGTCTGCACGATGTCATCGCCGTTGTTGTTGCCGCGTGCCAGTACCGCTTCGTCTTCAAGGTTCTCGATAAACCCTTCGACCGTGTAGCGATCGTCAGCCGAGCGCCACAGCAGACGGATGTCCGTCTTCGTGTAGGAATCCTGATCGTGCGAAGGATCGATCGCCAGGAGATTGGACGTGTTGTAGCCGTCCGAGTAGTACGTCTGGATGTACGGTGTCAGCGTACCGCTGTCGCCAAGGTCGTAGGTGTAAGACGCGCTACCACCCAACGTCAGCTCAGGCGACCAAGGTGTCTGCTCGCCAGATACGTCGATGAACGAAACCACCTCGCCATTCAACAGCTGGTAGGGGTTTTGCTGACCGAAGCTGCCGAACTCGGAATCGAGGTAGGCCAACTGCCCGGTAATGACCAAGCCGTCCATAGGCAACCAGACTGCGTCCAGCTCAATACCGAACGCTTCGATATCACCACCGTTGGCAGAGAAAGTATCGACACGGCCGTCTGGCAGTGGTCGTTGTTGCTGCGTCAGCAGGTTCGTGTACTCGGTGAAGTGGATTGCACCATTGAACTGCAGTGTGCTGTCGAGGAGAAAGGAGCGGAAACCAAGCTCGATCACCTGTGATTCCTGCTCATCGGTCGTCGTGTTGACGCTGGATGAACCCGACAGGTAACCCGTCGAACCAGACAGGTACAACATCGTCTCGTCGTTCAGGTCGTACTCGACACCCGCACGCCATGTGACGTTGTCGAATTCCGGCTGACGATCGGTGCCATCCAGCGTGTTGGCGCTGGTGACGGCATCGGACGCACCGCAATTGAACGAGAACAGGTTGATCGCGTTATCCGGCAGGATTGTCGGCATCGTTTCGAAGCCTGGAATCACATTCACAACACGGTCAACTGTTCCGTCACCGTTGGTGTCGCCAGTGAAGTTCGAACCACCGCAGGTCGCTTCCTTGGTTTCATCGTTGTAGCGAAGACCACCGATCAGACGAGTCCGATCGTTGATCTCGTATTCACCTTGAGCGAATACACCGAAGTACTCGGTATCGATTTGCACCGCGTTAGCAAACAAGCCGTTAATGTTGGTCGCGTCGCTCACGATATCCGTACCGAACAAACCGGTGAAGGTGCCCTGCGGCACTGTGATTTCCGGTCTTGTGGAATCGTCACGAACGGTCTGGTTGTAGATGTAGAAGCTCGAGAAGTCGGTGACATCCGAGTAGTACAAGCCGGCGGTCCAGCTAAGACGACCATCGCCGTTCGAGGAAATCTGGATTTCCTGGGTGAACGCCTCCGACTCTTCAAGGTAACCACCATTTGAGTGCGGGGTCGGGCTAAAGTCGAAATCGAAGTTGATGTCGTTGGTGTAGTCGTTGATTGCTGTGATCGATTTCACGCTGAACGCGTCAAAGTCGTAGTTGACCTCGAGCGAAATCCACTCGTCCTCGAGATCTACCGGACGAACGTAGTCCTGACTGATTCGGTAGGGGTCGCCACCGGGGCCATTCGCTGCGGTACCCCGGGCACCAGATCCGCGAACCGGGTTTGCACAGTCGCGCTCGGTACCGAACGGATCGGTCAAACCGTCGGGTGTGACATTCCGGCAGAGGAATGTGTAGCCGAACAAACCGGCCTCGTTGCCGTCCTCAGTGACCTGTTGGTAGCGGAAGATGACTTCTGCGCTGTCATTCGGCAGCCAGGTCGCTGACAGACGCCAGCCTTTGTCGTCCTGCGCACCCAAATCCGGGCCCGCATCATTGATGATGTAGCCGTCGCTCTTATCCGAGAATCCCGCAACGCGAACCGCGAATGTGTCACTCAACGGCAGGTTGATATGACCTTCGGCTCGCGTGCGATCAAACGCCTGGCGGCTAACTTCGACGAAACCGGTGGTTTCCGTCGTATCCGCAGAGGCCGTGTAGATGTTCAAGGCACCCGCAAACGTGTTGCGGCCATAGAGCGTGCCTTGTGGACCACGCAGGAATTCGACGCTCTGTACGTCGAAGAAAGCACGAGTCTGCTGTGAGGCACGGGTCATGTAGATGCCGTCGACAAACGCACCGACGATCGAACTATTATCGCCGAACGTGTTTGATGAGTTAGCGCCACGGACGTTGAACTTGGCGTCGTTACCGACAAACGCATAGTTCAGACCGGGCACCAGCAATTCCAGACGCGATACGTCGTCGATGCCGCCCAGTTCGAGCTGTTCCTCTGAGAACGCGCTAACCGAGAGACTGACGTCCTGCAGGCTTTCTTCGCGACGCTCCGCCGTTACTACGATTTCTTCAAGTTGCGCGTGCGCCAATGGTGCGAGCGTCGTGAGCGCTGCCGCCCCAATCGCCGTGCGAACCGCGAACGCGAGTCGATTCCTGGTCATGTTTTCCCCCTGACTACGAGAACATCTTTTTCGCGGCCCAAGCGCGGACCGACCCCTCGCTAGCGAGTTTGCATCGGCTTGTACTTCGAATGCAAGCAGATTTCCCGATGTGTTGCGGGGATACAACGCAGTATTTCTGTGGTGTTGGCAAGCCGTTGCGCCCTGAACACACCGGGAATACCGACCCAATGGAATGATGATTTGACTGCGAATTCATTCACAATCGTTACCGCCATCAGGCCGTAGAGCCTGTGCGCTCAGCCTGTTACGATGCGCATCCGCAGGGGCACATCTCGGGGACAGGAGGCCAACTAATGCCCGCATTTCGCAGCGAGAAAGTACTCGCCACCCAACACTGGAACGACAAGCTGTTCAGCTTTCGCACGACTCGCGATACTGGCTTCCGCTTCAAGAACGGTCAATTCATCATGATCGGCCTGCCGGCGGAGAAGAAACCGATAATGCGTGCCTACAGCATCGCAAGCCCCAACCATGAAGAGCACCTTGAATTCTTCAGCATCAAGGTTGAGGACGGCGCTCTGACATCGAAGCTTCAGCACATAGACATCGGTGACGAGATCATCATGAGCTCGAAGCCGGTGGGTACACTCGTACTCGACGACCTCAAACCCGGCAAGCGGTTATTCCTGTTTGCCACTGGCACCGGTCTCGCGCCGTTCATTAGCGTGATTCAGGATCCTGAGACCTACGAGCGGTTTGACAAAGTGATCGTGGTCCATGGAGTCCGTCGCGTGAATGACCTGGCCTATAGAGAGTTCATTGAGAAAACGCTACCCGAGCACGAGTATCTCGGTGAATATGCGGCTAACCAGCTGATGTATTACCCAACCGTGACCCGTGAGCCGTTCCCGACTTCCGGCCGGATCCCCGAGCTCATGCTGTCGGGCAAACTCTGCCGCGATATGGACATTGGTGATCTAGACCCGGCGACCGACCGAGCCATGATTTGCGGCAGTATGGCGATGCTGCGAGACACCGAAGCCGCGTTGGAGAAACTCGGCTTCAATGGGTCGCCTTCGCAAGGCGTGCCGGGCGACTTCGTGATCGAGCGCGCCTTCGTAGACGCACCGTCACCAACCGGCAGCTAGGAAACTAGCTGCCTGCAATTGCGGGCGTAGCGGCAACCGCGTCGACTTCATCTGTGTCGGCGTCGTTTGCCGCCGGCGCAACCTTGCGGTTCTTGCGCTTACGTTCCTGCTCAATTCTCTGTTTCGGCAAACGCGCCGCAACAATCAGACAGGCGGCGCCCAACAGAATGAGCACCATGTCGACCGCAGGTGCTGCGGTATGTCCTGCCGCAAGCACGCTCCATGGCATTTGCTGGTTAACGAGCGCGGCGATGACCGGCACCCCCAGCAACAACACGCCCGTGAAGCCAAGAATGATTCGCGTCGACTGATACGCATTCTTGATCAGCATTGCTGCAACCAATACCAGCGCCCATACCGCAAAATACGTCTGCCCGATTGTGACGATACGCGAGGCCTCATCGCCCGCGAAAATGACATCGGCATAAAAGATCGCTGGCGACGCCGCTACGACGCCCAAACAAGCACCTACTGTGAACCGGGAAAGCCTCTGATAAAACGCCGGCGACTTATTGCCCTCAGCACTATTCGCACGCCGCTCTATCCACACCATATTGCCCAGAGCAACCATGATGCTGAGTGCGATACCCAACGCGAGGTAAAGGAACTTCAACAAAATTCCACCGTAAGTGCCGTAATGCAGAGGCGCAATCGCTGCGAGCACCCGACCCGAAGCGGTATCCGGTGTCAGACCTGTAGTCTTAACCGTCTCCCCAGTCACACCACTGATCGTTTCCGTCTCGTAGTACATTAGCTCCGTGTCAGGCTTGTATTGCACCGTGTACTGAGCGGTCTCATCGCCCCAGTTCGCAATACTGACAAACACCGGTAACTCACCGCTGTCCGAGTGTGGCCGCTTCGCCACATCATCGAGGCTCAGCATCGGAGCTGCTACACCGGTCGCCTCGTTCGGTTCGCCGATCACGACCTCGGCCACCGCTTCCGTATCGCCTTTGAATACCAACAAGCCGGTAATAGGAAGCAGCAAAGCGACGATGCCAAGCCAGGCGCCAGTAAAGGCTATGACCGTTGAGAACGGCAAACTCCAAATGCCGAGGAAATTGTGTGCGTCCTTCCATTTCACACGAATCGATTTTTCGCGACGGAAGGTAAAGGCTTCTTTCAGGATCTTACGGTGTGTCAACACGCCCGTGACGATCGACAGCAGCATGATCACGCCAGCAATGCCGACGAGCCCCCGACCGATCTGGCGACCGCCAAGAAAGTCCGGCCACATCAGGTCACGGTGGAAATCGAGCAACCACGTTGACAGACCGTCACCGCGATCAGGTAGCTCTGCGCCCGTCGCCGGGTCCCAGCGCTTGCGGATGAAGTCAATGGGCTCGCCTTCCACGCGGTGGTTCACCATGCCCGTGTAGTACGGCTCGAATTCGCTGGGATAATTGACGCCGACGAAGGTGATTTCACCTTCGGGTAAGTCGTTCAGCATTTCTGTCATCAATGGCTGAACTGGAACCGGGTTCTCGACATTAGGCAACTGGCGAGCCGGGTCTTCCCATGTCTGTATCTCATGGTCAAAGAGCGCAAGCGAACCCGTGAAACACACAACGAACAGAAAAATACCGAGACTGATTCCAGTCCAGGAGTGAGCGTTATAAACACGGACTCGACGATCACGATTCATGAGACTAGCCTCCAACCGGGGTAGGCAACTGAAAGACCAGCACAGCACCTACGAGAGTTAGCGAAACCATAGATAACAAGGGGCGGTAGGGACGACGATCCCAGTGACACCAAAAAATAAACAGCATCCAAACCAGCGGCGTTGCCAAAGACATCCAGAGCAGCGTCTCTCTGAGGTCGGTCGGGGATGCAAGAATGAACGCGGAAGTCCCGAGCACGGTGGCAGTCAGCGACCATACGATGCTCGCAGTTAATCTCGGCTTCTTCCAACTTGCGAATACGAGGCCAACGACGACCAGGCCGAGAATGATCCACTTCACCATGATGAGACCACCGCAACGAGTGCTCCAACGGTGCCGAACGCCAGCAATGCAATACCGCTGCCCAGCAGTCGTTGGGGAAAAAAGGTGGCGATCAGAATGCTGGCAATACCACCGAACGCGATCAAGCCAATGACGATGGCGACCGCTTTTTCGAAACTGAACAGCAACGAAAGCAGAGCAAGCGCAGTGATGAACAGCGCGGTTGCAGCAGGACGCAAGAACGCTCGCGCTCTGGTATCCGTCGAGAACAACTCAGACTTGGATCGCTTGGGATCAGCTTCAAACAGCGCAACGCACGCTGCATAGACCAAGCTTGCACTGGCCAACATAGGAAGAAATCTCGTAGATCGCGGATCGTTTAGTGTAAATGTTAATCATTATCAACTGCAATCCCGGGGATGTTTGAATTTAACGGATCCTGAAATATGCATCGAGGTGCGCGGGTCTTTGCTGAACTGATGTCTAACTACCCGGAGAAATTCGAATGACTCAATTCACGCTACATACGGAAGACACTGCCCCAGACGAGAGCAAACCACTGCTGGCTGCATCACAAAAAGCCTTTGGCATGATTCCCGGTCTGCACGCCGTCATGGCGGAAGCGCCTGGACTGCTAGCCGCTTATCAACAAGCGCATGCGCTGTTCGCGGCGTCCAGCTTTGATAAGGACGAGCTGACAGTGGTCTGGCAGTCCATCAACGTCGAGCATAACTGCCACTACTGCGTACCGGCACATACGGCCATCGCCAAGAGCATGGGCGTCAGTGATCAGATTTCGGATGCGCTGCGCAACGAGACACCGCTGCCGAATGCGCGGCTCGAAGCCCTGCGTACGTTCACACTCGCAATAGTGCGAGAGCGCGGCGCAGTGGACTCGTCGACCGTAGAGGCGTTTCTTGCCGCGGGCTTTAATCAGCGGCAGATTCTCGAGATCGTGCTCCAGATCGCACAAAAGGTGATGTCGAACTACACCAACCATCTTGCCGAAACGCCGGTTGACGCGCCATTCACGGCTTTCGACTGGAAAAAGGCTAGCTGATCCGTTTGTGACGCTATTGGTCAATTGGAGCCCGGCTCGCACAAGCGTCGCCGGGTTTCTCTTACTCCGTCGAGGATGCGGTCTCGTATCCCATCGTGCGCAGATCTTGACGACAGATCCCAGCCCACCCGCGTGTAGTCGGTCGCGCGCATCCGATCGGCCAACTCTATGAATTCGTTCTCGTGACGCTCAAAGTGCCGGAGGGTTTGGTTCTTCTCTGAAGGCCAGCCCTCGGAGTATCCGGCCAAAGTGACCAGCGCAATGATTGACGCAGCCTTCTGGAAAGATCTTCGTGAGAATTGCACCGGAATCTCGCGTATGGCCGCCCAATAAACACAACGCCAAAGATTACCAATGACGAGTACAATTGGGATATGCAAAACGTGCTCGTTCTTGGCGGTAATGGCTTCATCGGTCGCCATGCCGTCATGGCACTAATGGCGCAGTCCAGCGTTACCGTCGGGACACGAAGCGCAAAGTCGCGCGAAGACGGTTTGACCGAAATCAGCGTGCGGCTAGAGAGTCTTCTGCAACCGGAGGACTGGCATGAAATTGTTGCACCGTTCGATTCGGTATTGAACTGCGTCGGAATCTTGCGCCAACGGGGTCGAGAAACCTACGACCGAATTCATCACCTCGCACCTGCCGCTATTGCTGAGGCATGTCGATCAGCAAACAAGCGATTCATCCATGTTTCGGCACTTGCGCTCGAACACCCGCACCGCAGCCGCTTCCTCACCAGCAAATTGGCGGGAGAGAAAGCGATCGCATCTATCGGTGGCGATTGGGCGCTTGCCAGACCATCTCTGCTTGAAGGTAAAGGCGGCTTTGGTGCTGCATGGCTGCGCGGCGTTGCTCGACTACCGATATTTGCTGTGCCCGCTGACGCGCGAGGAAAAATTGCTGCCTGCCTGGCTACCGATGTTGGGGAAGCCTTGGCAAAGCTATGTACCGCCGATGATGTCAGTCTGAGATTCTCCAAATCGCGTGTATTTGAGCTCGGTGGAATCCAACACTACGGCTTCAAGGAATACATCCTGGGTCTTCGACAGAAACAACATCGAGGCGCTGCGCTGGCGATTCCCGTCCCTGGTTTATTGGCCCGTATCGGTGCTCACTTATGCGACTTATTCCACTTCTCGCCATTCTCTTTCGGCCACTGGGAGCTCCTGCGCAAAGACAATGTGCCCACCGAAAATCGTCTGCCGGAACTACTTGGGCGCACCCCCGGCAACGTGATCTAACCTTTCTTGCTGCGACTAGTTCGCAGACGCAGATTTTCTCTCGCTTCCTCTCGCATCCGCTTCTTCGTCGCGGCGAATGAACAGATAGGGCAGGTTTCCAAGTCGTGGAACCGCGCCGGGCAATACTCGCGCCCGAAAAAAATGATCTGCAGGTGCAGCTTGTTCCAGAGATCACGATCGAATAGCCGCTTTAGATCACGCTCTGTCTTGACGACATTCGAACCGTCCGACAATCCCCATCGCGCAGCTAAACGGTGAATATGTGTATCTACCGGGAACGCGGGCACACCGAAGGCCTGGGACATGACCACCGCCGCTGTCTTGTGACCGACCCCGGGTAGTGCCTCCAGACCTTCGAATGTCTTGGGCACCTTCCCTCCATCGGCCACGAGCATTTGCGAGAGTTTCTTGATGTTCTTCGCCTTCTGCGGCGCCAACCCTAACTGCCGAATCAGTTTCAGAATCTCATCAGTCGGCACCTCGGCCATCGCGAACGGGTCCGGGCCTCGTGCAAACAAAGCCGGTGTCACTTCATTCACTTTCTTGTCGGTCGTCTGTGCTGATAGCAACACGGCGATGAGTAACGTAAAGGTGTCGGTATGGTCCAGCGGTACCGGAGTTTCCGGGTACAAGTCCTCGAGGATTTCAACAATTCGTTCTGCTTTCTCTGCGCGGCGCATGGCGCCAGATAATAACGGGTAATCAGCGTTTGCGAGGATTTTGTGGGCTTGCGCTAAGTGACCGTTGTAACTTAGCGTGTTTGATGTCAGCAACGCTGGGAGTAAAAGATGCTGAGTCGTCGTCGTTTTCTGCGCCTGTCCACCGCATTGGGAGCGGTCAGCACAGTGCCTTTTGTTCCCCAGTCTGCTCTCGGTGCCAGCACCGCACCGGTTGACCAATGGCAACCGCGCGCGCTGCAGCGTCGGCCGAATATCGTCATGGTGGTGCTCGACGATGTCGGTTTCGCCGATTTCTCGTGCTACGGATCGGAAGGACTCACTCCAGGTATCGACAAGCTTGCTGCGAATGGGGTGCGATTCAACAACTTCCATGTCACCGCACTGTGCGCGCCGACGCGCGCCTGCCTGCTGACCGGTCGAAACGCACATGCCGTCGGCGTGGGGAACATCGCGGAGTGGGGGCGCCCCAACCATCCGGGATATCGGGGTTGGATTCGCGAGGACGCTGCGACGCTCGCAGAGATGCTGCGCGAGGAAGACTACGCCACCTTCGCACTCGGCAAGTGGCATCTCTCGATGATCGAAGACCAAAACGCGTCCGGACCGTTTGAACACTGGCCAATTGGTCGCGGTTTCGATCATTGGTTCGGGTGTCACGGCAATGCGATCGATCACTTCCACCCGGAACTGTTTGAGAACACCACACAGGTAAATCCAGACAAAGCGAACGGCTTCCACCTCTCCGAGGCTTTGGTGGATCGCGCGGGTGACTATATTCATGACCATCTCGCGGCCGCTCCGGACAGACCGTTTTTCACCTATCTGGCATTCGGTGCGTGCCACTTCCCGTTCCACCCGCCAGCGGAGGCGATGGCGGCACACCGCGGTCGGTACGACGAAGGCTGGGATGTCCTTCGAGCGCAGCGATTCCAGCACCAGCAGGAACTCGGGATCATCCCTGACGGAACGCAGCTGTCTCCCCGGGGCCCGACGGTGACGCCGTGGAACGACGTCGATGAGAAAACCCGCGCAGTTGGGGCGACGATGCAAGAAGCCTATGCAGGATTCTTGAGTCACACCGACGCGCAGGTGGAACGCCTTGTGGAAATGCTCCGGGGTGCCGACGTCCTCGACAATACGATTTTCGTAGTGATGTCCGATAACGGCGCGGCAGCCGGCGGCGCGCCACAGCATGGCATGTTTGACGTACGACGCGTGTCGTATCAAGAGCCCGAGTCGATTGACTGGATGTACGAGCATAGAGAGTTGATCGGTACCGAGGATTCTCAGTGCATGTATGGACCCGGTTGGGCGCAGGCTGGCAATGCTCCTTTGAAGTGGTTTAAGGCAGACACCTACGGTGGTGGGACACGCTCGCCGCTCGTGATGCACTGGCCTGACGGCAAGATTGGTGATGGCGGTATTCGACCGCAGTATTGCCACGCCATCGACGTTGTGCCGACGATTCTCGAAATGATCAACGCAAAAGCGCCGGATGTCGTGGATGGCATTGAACAAATGCCAATTCAGGGCACGAGTTTTGCGTATGCGCTCGATCATGCCGATGCCGAAGATCAAAAGCCGGTTCAGTACTACGAAACCGCTGGCGATAGAGCGATCTGGTCAGACGGCTGGAAAGCCGTGGTGCGGCATCACGGCGGTGGGAATTTTGAGGACGATGTTTGGGAGCTTTATCACACCGACGTTGATTTTTCGGAAACCAGGAATCTCGCGGAGCAGCACACCGAACGACTGATGATGCTGGTTGCAATGTGGGATCGCGAGGCCGAGCGCCACAACATTCTGCCGATGGCGAATAATCTTCTGGAGCTCTACCAACAGTGTGTACCGGAGCCACGAGCGACGCACCGCTTCCGGCCTGGCATGACGCGTATCGATCGTTTGAGCGCACCAGACATTTTCAACTTCGATGCACACTTTGAGGCTGAGGTTTCGATTGATGATGAAGCAAACGGGGTACTGATTGCCTCCGGCGATGGTGGCGCCGGCTATGAGTGGTTCATAAAGGACGGGGTAGTTCACTTCCACTATGCGTACACCCGCGAACAGCGCTACGAAGTTACCTCGGCAGCGCCGATTCCGCGCGGCACGAAATCGCTTGGATTACGCATCAATCACGATCATCCGCAAGGTCATCATGCTGAGCTGTTTGCCGACAGTGAATCCATAGGGAAGGGTGAGCTTCCAAAGATGTGGCCGATTTATGCGCCCAATGCGGGACTACGCTGCGGTGCGAATGACGGCGCCCCCATCAGTCACGCGTATGCCGGTGCATTTACCTTTGACCAGCCGCTGCAGGAGATCCTTGTGGAGGTTGCAACAAGAACCGGGGCAGATTAACTGCCCCGGTCAGTTAGACGAATCTAATACCACTCAGTTGCATGAACATCGGTGAGTTCGAGGAATTGATTGACTGCCTCGAGTGTGCCGTCTGCACCAACATCTCTACGCTCTTCGGTTAGTACTCCAGCAGCATTGACGGTGTACGCCACCCGGAAGTCGACTACGCCATCACCTTCGTTGTCACGACTTTCTTCCGCTAGGAATCCGTTTGCGTCATAGCCGAACATCGTAACGCTGTTGACTTGTCCATCGCCGGTTGAGTCGGTTTCGACGCGAACACGGTTTCCGTTATTGTCGTACGTGGTATTCGTCGTAATGATGCTCCGATTCTGCCCTGTTCGGTCGGTAACACGCTGAATTTCGAACCCATCCGAGTTGTAACGGAATTCGACCGTAAACTCGATTTCGGGATCATCGTCTGTATCGTAAATCGCTCGCGCCAATCGATTATCAGAGCCAATGACGAACTCTGTCCGCCTATCGACCACCCCATCAGCATCGCTATCGGTGGTCGCGAGTGTTTGGATGCCCAGACTGTTGAACGAGCGCTCCAGTACCAAATCTACAATGCCATCATTGTTGTCATCAATTTCACGCCGAACCCAGTCACGGAACTCGTTGTAGACGAACGTGTCGCGACGTTCGAATAGACCGTCTCCTTCATTGTCGATCAGATATTCGGTCCGATTGCCGGCACTATCCGTATTGAATTGCTGGATTAGCGAGGTTCCAGTCGCAATGCTTTGGCGTTCGCGTCGAATCAAGACGCCGTTTGCGTTGTATTGAATAGTCACTATTTCGTCTACGCCCGGACGACCATCGAAGTCGCTTTCCTCTCGGGTTAGTTCACCGAACTCATCATAGGTGTAAAGCGTTGAGCGATCGATCACGCCATCGTTGTTCGCGTCTCGTTGAAAGGATGATGCTCTTGCGGGCGAAAAATACTGCCTCGTCTCTACGAACTCTGGCATTCCATCGGCATCACTGTCACTTGAGAATTCGATATTCACGCCAAGAGAGTCGAAGCGAGCCAAATCGATATCGTCTGCGACGCCGTCTGCATTCTCGTCATACAAAACGCGCGCTGGAAGTTGTACCCCAGTGCTAACGCCAAGCGTGTCGTAAGCGACTTGTATTGCTTCTGCTTGTGTGGGAATAACTCTAGCGGCGAACTCACCGGCACCCACGCTGATCCGAACCGTGCGTTTGAGATCTTCGAATAAGTACTCAGCATTCACCCCCAGCACACGAAAATCGATTGGGTCTAAACGTGTCGCTGTCTGCGCAAGAATCTGTACACCATTGTTGGAGTCTGCATCGGCATCAAATGACAAAAGCACTTGCACGATGCGCGCCGCGGCATTGAAGCCACCTGTATTATCCGCCGTCACCGATGCTCGATTGATCGCTGCCTCGCCAGTAGGAATATCCGGCAGACCAACCAAATCAAAGACGTTGACCTCGGGTGCGGCCACGGTTGAACCGAGCGGTGTCCCACCCAGAGCGAAAGTGACGGTCTCGCCACTCTCGTACTGAAAGCTGCCACTTGGACCCGTCGTTCCTTGCTGTGTAGCGGTAGAGTAGGTAAGACCTTCCGGGCTTAGTCCTACAAAGTTTCCCGTCAACACCTGCGGTGTAGAAACCAGGGGTGTGACCACTGGTGAAGAGTCACTGCAACCCGCAAGACTGAAGGCCAGAGCCAAACCAGCAGCCAAGGGGCTGCGACGAAGAATACGTTTGTTGTGCACGTTCGCGCTCCTAATCGATGAATTCAATAGACAGGAACGCAGTAGATGAAGCGGGGCGGCTTGGTCCTATCCCCTGTTTTTGGGGTCTCTAAGGAAGTGTGAAATGACTCTCAACGAAGTTGCGGGAAAACGCGAGGAGCGTCACGATAGTGAGCGGTCGGGCGCTACGATGTAACCTAATCGAAGTGCTTCGTGCACCGCCTCTGCGCGCGAGTGAACCGTGAGTTTTCGGTAGATACGCTTTACATGATCACTCACGGTGTGAGTTGAAATCGTCATTTTTTGTGCGACATCCTGATAGCTGTAGCCGCGCGCTAGCCACTCCAATGTTTCGGTTTCGCGAACGGATAGCGGCGAATCGTTGGAGGTCGAAGGGAGACCATCGCGCCAGTCATCTAGAAGATACCGCGCGACTGTCGGGTTCATCGAGACCGAACCATTTGCCACGGCATACATGGCATTCGGAATATCAACGTCGTCTTTCAGCAAATATCCGCTGGCACCTTCCGCAAGGGCTGAAAGTACGTTCGCCTCGTCGCCAAAGATGGTGAGCACCAATGTCCGAGTGCCTGAATTCAATTCCCGAAGCAGATCAACACCAGAACCGTCGGGCAATTCCAGATCAAGAACGATCAGGTCCGCCTGGAATGCCTCAAGGGTTTGGCGAGCCTCAGAAAGACACGTCGCCGTTACGATTCGGCCGAATCGATCATCATTCATCAGCTGATGCTGAAGCGCCTGAGCATAGACTTGATCGTCTTCGACGATAAGTACCTTCACCATAATTGAAGACTATGCATGAAGCGGGGCCAGCGAATCCCCCAATTCTTGGGGTTGTACCAGCAACAACCGGACCCTCGTCCCATAGTTTGGCGTCGACTCAAGTTCGAATTGAATACCCGCATCGCGAGCTCGCCGACGCTGTATACCCAAACCACGACCCTCGATCTCCGTTGACGCAAAACCCTTCCCATCGTCGGACACGCAAATCGTCAAGCCGGTGCTATCGTACGATACGACGACTTCGACTTGTGAAGCCTCGGCATGCCGGAGCGCATTGGTAAGCGCCTCCTGAACAATACGGACGATATGCAGCACTTGTTCCGCCTGAACATCGGGAAGTTCGGTCAACACAGACCAATTCAAATCAACACTCGCACCGGCAAACAGTGGTCGATTTACCGCTTCAAGTTGTTTCAGCGCACGAGCAACATCCGTGTTGAGTTCCGGATCAAGAGAATCCATAGCAGCGCGCAGATCGCGTAGTGTACTGCGCAGGCTTTCTGTCATACCCGAGTCCGGTTCTGATGCCACCTTGGATTGCTGGACCAGAACTGCAAGCCGTCCGGCTACGGTATCGTGCATATCTGCCAGAAGTCGTCTGCGCTCGTCGTTGAGGCGATGACGCGCCCGCTGCTCAGATTGTCGAAGACTGATGAACCTACCGACAAGTAGCAGAAGGAAGGCCATGACGAAGGACAAGCCAGCGAGATTAGAGAGCTGAAATACGAGCGTCTCGCCATACCGGATGAAGTAGATATCGTGCAACACAAATACGGCGGTGACACCCAACCAACCGAAGACGCCTCCAACAATCCACGAGGGAGCCCCGCGTATGACGCGGTTCATCCGCCACAACACATACGGGATCGTAATGATGCCGAGAACTTGTACGAACACATTGAAGGTAAACCAATAGAAATAGAAATCTCGCTGCATCAAGAGGAAGCTAGCGAACGGCACAGCAATCATGATCGCAGCAAGGACGGTTTCAATGCGATGCCGCTCTTGCCTGCGGAGCGAAATAACGAACCCGACAGAGGACATCAACACAGCGCAGGTTGCACCCAGATAAATCACGTGTCTCACGAGGGCATCGGCTGGCCAGTCCGGGGTAATGACACCGAGTGTTCGGGCGATCGCGGCAAGGCACAGCATCGCAAACCAAACAAAGACTCGATCCCGCGTACCGCCGAGATACAAGGACAAACTCAACAGCACCGATAAAGCGAGCACGAACGAAACATAAGAAGTCAATTCAACGCTCAGAATGCGTGCGAGCTGATAGGCCGGCTCGAGGTGATCCAGCTTACCTAGGTAGAACGCCGCAAGCCTGCCTCCCTCTTTGGTGATACTGCTAACGGTCACCTCAACGACCGCATTTCGTATCGGCGTATCGGGCAAGTCCACTAGTGTAGGTCGGTACGCAAGCTCCGACACCGGTGGTTCAACTCGGCCCAGCTCTGCGATCAGCTTGCCGTTCACGTGTACCAATGCAGCACTATCGAACAGCGGCAAATACAGCGATCCATCCGACGGTACGTCCACAACCACCCGGTATCGTTTGAAGCTGCTGGTACATTCGTAGCGACACAACTTTTCGGGCAATCGCACAGACTCCCACTGCGTACTCGGAGGAGAGGGATTTGTCGGCGAATCGAGCTCGACTGCCTGGACGTTGCGCACGGCATCGAGTTCGCCATGGAGCATATACAAGGCAGCCACGGGCAGTGCCGAGAAAAGCAAAATCAGTGCGAGTGCGAAACCAGCTTTCTGCATCATTGAGCGAATCATAAGACCCAGCGCCAATCTCCGCTGCCCCCCAATTTATGGGGTAGCGTCGACCTCGACTAATCGCCGCCGCGTATCTTCGTCAACGATCGCTCGAATGGCCGCTGCGATCTCAACCTTGTCGGTTTGCATGCGGCCGTACTCGAGATTGAACGCGTAATCGAAGTCCGGCGGATTGGCGCCTTGGTTGTGCTGGATCAGTGTCTCGAGCTTATCGAATGCCTTGACGATTTGCGCCTCAGGAGTCAGGCCGGCTTCGTACTCATCATACAATGCTAAAAATTCATCCTGAGCATCCGCAGGGAGCGGCGCCAATAGCTGCATAAGATCTTTGCGCTCATCGACCGACTTGTCGGCACCGGCAATCTGCTCGGGTGCCGGAATGTCGCCGTTTATTGCCTCGCCTAAATCATGGACGATGCACAACTTCAGCGCCTTCAATAGTTCGATGTCTGGGAATTGATCGGAGAACGTCATCACCAGCAATGCAAGACGCCAGCTGTGCTCCGCCGTACTCTCCGTGCGCCCGGAAGAAGTGTGTGCACTTCGCAGCGTGTTCTTTAGCCGTTCGGCTTCGCGCAAAAAGTGCAGCCTCGATTCGAGGTCTTTCACTGGGAGGCGAGTAGTGTATTGAGCTCGTCCACCAACGTGTCGACGACACTGTCCGCATACCCGGTGTGGATATGAGCGACATTACCCTCACGATCGAGAATGATCATGAATGGCAGGCCCTCAAGACCAACCGCATCGCCCACGATGCCCTTTCGGTCATGCAAAAAGACCATATCGCTCAAGCCTTCGAGCTTTCGCGACAGCTTGCGGAATGTTCGGCGGTCTACCTTGAAATTGATCGCGAAGATTTGCAGCTGGTCTGTGCCCACCTGCTTCTGGATCTGCGCGAGCACCGGCAGCTCCTTGCGGCACGGTGGGCACCAGCTTGCCCAGAAGGTCACGACTTGCACTATGCCTGTTTGGTTGGACAGCAAGACCGGTTCCCCTTCGGCAGTACCGATCTCATCGGGTGGCGGCTCTCCGACAGCAATCTGTGCCGACAGGCCAGTGGACCAGGCACAAAGGCAGGTGATCACCAGGGCCCGAATCGAGTGAGTCAGAAAGGTGCTCATCTGCGACATAAATCAATCCAGCAAGCTATCCGAGCTAATCGCCAACCACAGCGCGAGCACTACGAAACCACCACCGAGCGATAGCACCAAAGGCAGCTCGTAGTACCAGCATGCAATGGCAGCAGCACCTGTCCCCACTACGAAAGCGACGATAGCCTGAACCAAGGAACCGACCAATCCCTTGACCAGGCTCTTAACAAACCCGTCGGTTTCACCGTGGGTCACTCGTGTTGGCTTTCCGTCGGAGGTCAAGACAGGTCTCGAGCTACAGACGCGGCGGTGCGTACTTGGTCAGGTTGATGCCTTCGACCGCTGCCTCGTACTCATGCAGCTCGGGTGTGCGGCCAAGAATCGTCGACAACACAACGACCGGCGTCGACGCGAGCAGCGACTCACCTTTCTTCTCGTCGGAATCCTCAACCACACGGCCCTGAAACAGACGGGTCGACGTTGCCATGACCGTGTCACCCTTCTCAGCCTTTTCCTGGTTACCCATGCACAAGTTACAGCCGGGGCGCTCGAGGTACATCATGTTCTCGTACTTCGTGCGTGCGGAGTTTTTTGGCGCACCATCATCGAACTCGAAACCAGAGTATTTACGCAGCACTTCCCAGTCGCCCTCCGCTTTCAACTCATCGACGATGTTGTAGGTCGGCGGCGCAACCACCAGTGGCGCCTTGAACTCGATACCGCCGTTCTGACGCTCCAGGTTCTGCAGCATCTGAGAGATGATCTTCATGTCGCCCTTGTGAACCATGCAGGACCCAACAAAACCAAGATCAACTTTCTTGTCGCCGCCGTAGTAGGAGATCGGGCGAATCGTATCGTGTGTGTAGCGCTTCGACACATCGTCATTGTTGACGTCCGGGTCGGCAATCATCGGCTCGATAATCTCATCGAGATCCACAACAAACTCTGCCAAGTATTTCGCATCGGCGTCTGGGGTCAGCGCTGGTTTGTCACCAGAACGAATCTCTGCGATGCGTTGCTCCGCCAACTTGATCAGGCCGACCAACACCGCGTTATCGTTATCCATGCCTTTGTCGACCATGATCTGGATACGATCACGTGCGATTTCCAGAGACTGGATCAAGGTGTCGTTCTCGGAGATACAGATCGACGCCTTCGCTTTCATCTCGGCCGTCCAGTCCGTGAACGTAAACGCCTGATCGGAAAGCAGGGTGCCGATGTGCACTTCGATGATCTTGCCCTGGAATACGTTCTCGCCGAACTCCTTGAGCATTTGTGCCTGCGTGGCATGCACAACATCGCGGAAGTCCATGTGGTCCTTAAGCGTGCCTTTGAAGGTCACTTTGACTGACTCAGGGATAGGCATCGTCGCTTCGCCCGTCGCCAACGCCAATGCGACAGTGCCAGAGTCTGCACCGAACGCCACGCCTTTCGACATGCGTGTATGCGAATCACCACCAATGATCACAGCCCAGTCATCAACGGTAATGTCGTTCAATACCTTGTGGATCACGTCCGTCATCGGGGCGTACTCGTCCTCCGGATCTCTCGCCGTGATCAATCCGAACTTGTTCATAAAGCCCATGAGCTTCGGAATATTTCGCTGCGCTTTGGTATCCCAGACAGAGGCGGTGTGACAGCCGGATTGGTACGCGCCATCCAGTGTCGGTGAAATCACGGTCGCCGCCATCATCTCGAGTTCCTGCGATGTCATGAGCCCAGTGGTGTCCTGCGAACCGACGATATTCACCTTCACGCGCACGTCGGAACCTGCATGCAACACGGTGCCCGGTGCAACACCGACCGCGTTGCGGTTGAAGATCTTCTCAACAGCGGTCAGGCCCTGACCCTCGTGCGATACCACGCGTGAAGGTGCATAGACATCAGGTACGTCGATGCCGAGCACACCGGCAGCAAACGTCTGGAGTTTCTTGCCAAAGACCACCGCGTATGAGCCGCCCGCTTTGATGAACTCAAGCTTCTGCGGCGTCAGTGCAGACGAAATGTCGGTGAGCACTTCGCTGCTGTCGTCGTTGTAGAGCTTCTTTTCTTTCAGATTGATGGTGAGCACGGTGCCGGTATCGACAGAGAACAACTGCTCGAGTACCGGCTCGTTGTCCTCGTCCATGACCGTGTTTCCATCGGCATCCAGCTTCTTCGTCCAGTTTTTCAGGTCGATGCCGATGCCACCCGTGACTCCTACTGTGGTCAGGAAGATCGGTGAAATGCCATTCGTGCCACCGACGATCGGTGCGATGTTAATGAACGGTACGTAAGGGCTGGCCTGCTTACCGGTCCACAGCGCCACGTTGTTCACACCCGACATGCGCGAAGAGCCCACACCCATGGTGCCCTTCTCGGCGACCAACATGACTTGCTTGTCGGGATGCTGCTCGCGAAGCGCCATGATCTCTTTCTGCGCCTGCTCGGAGATCAGACTCTTACCATGCAACTCACGGTCGGAGCGCGAGTGCGCCTGGTTCCCCGGAGACAGCAGATCCGTCGAGACGTCCCCGATAGCGGCAACATAGGTCACTACCTGCACCTGCTCGGGTGCTTCCGGCAATTGCGTAAAGAACTCGGCTTGTGCGTAGCTTTCGATTAGTGATTTCGCAATCGCATTGCCGGCTTTGAATGCCGCTTCCAGTCTCTCGGTATCCGCTTCATAAAGAAAAACCTGCGTCTTCAGGATGCCGGCCGCACGATCCGCCAAAGCGGCGTCATCTCCGAGCGCCAGATCCAGCAGTACCTCAACGGAAGGCCCGCCTTTCATGTGCGACAGCAACTCGAAAGCGAACTCAGGAGAAATTTCTGGCACTTTTGTCTCGCCGACAATCACCTGCTTCAAGAACTGGGCCTTAACGCCAGCGGCGCTCGTGGTGCCGGGCAGCGTGTTGTAGATTAAAAAGTGCAGTGAGTCCGAGCGGTGCTCGTGGTCGGCCTCCTTAATCTGCTCGATCAGCTCCGCAACCAAAGCTGCGTCGTCAATCGGCTTGGGGCTCAGACCGTGGCCCTTGCGGCTCTCGATCTCAGCGAGGTAATCGGTATATAAGCTCATGATTGTCCCTCCAGTTTCTTCAGAAACCGGACAAAGTTGTCCCAGACCGGCGATTATATCAGCCAGCGGGCACCGAATTGACGTGCAGCTTTACGGGAATAACAGGTATTGATCCGGCAAATGATGGTCCGGACGAGGGGTTCAGCCGTCAGGACACGACCGCGTTCACGAGTATCTCGATCAACGCCGCACCGGTCCAAGTCAGCGGGACGATAATGGCGTAGCTAATAAAACGTGTGATTGCCGGGACATCGAAAGGCCAGGTCGGCAAGCGGGAGACCTCTCGACGGAAAGAAAGTGCTGCCGCCCGCGCCTCGACGCTGCCCTGTTGGGCCTGACGCAACGCTTCCTGCGCATCAGCGACTGCCTGTGCGCGCTGCTGCTTAAGCTGACGATGAACCGGTAACACAGGCACCAATAGCAGGAAGATCACCAGCGGCGAGAAAAACGCCAGTGCTGGCAGCGTTGTCCACCAGTTAACGGGCCCGCCAAGCCACATGATCGACAGCAAACCGAGCGCGCCGAGCACCACCAGAGTCGAGGTGACCGCCATTGTTCCGACCGGCATGTAGCTGTCTGGTTCCAAAATCCGTATGTCCAGCTCTCGGGACACACTGCGGAATAACACCGCGTTACGAAACAGCGCGCTCATGGCAACACACATCGTTACCCAAACTGGCAGGGGCCCGACGGCCAGTGAAAATCGAATCGGGTTTGCGGTCAGCTCGTACAGCATCCCATTCAGGCCGCCGGCGAGAAACCAGCTCTGCACTAACCACAGTCCAACGCCCACCGACAACGTTCGTATCGTCCAACCTACAGATCGCCGGCGGACATCGACTTCGAGGCTTGGCGCAGAACCACCCGCAAATCCACGCAGCGAATCCAGTGTCTGCTGCGTTCGATCAGTGATGTAGTGAAAAACCGGGACGATATAGGCGACCGAGCAAACAAAGAACGCGGCTACCGACCATGCGCCGAAGTACCAGCTCCCGCCTTCTAAGTGACGCACTCGCAGATAGAGAGCAACCGCGAAGAACAGAAATCCGGTCAGCAGTATCAATGCGCCTGAAACCCAACGCCCGTAGCGACCTCTTGGCACCAGCGAGAGCATCCAGATTCTGATTGTGCGTGCCTCGTCCATCAATCCAAATTCACTATTCGCCGCCTATCCTCTGTGTGCAATATACTGACTTCCATAAAGGGGCGGTACATGAACAAAAAACTCCTGCTAATACTCTTGCCTCTCGCTTTGCCAATGTTTGCCAGCGCGCAAGATATAGAGGGTGTGATCGAGCATCCGATGATCGAGCGCTATCCGGGGCAGGTTATCCTCTGGCAGCAGATCGAAAACTACCAACCCTATCGAGTAGCAGTGGGTCCGGTCACCGGCTATCGCACGATTGATGACTGGATTGATACCGAGGGCCGCGTCACTAGAACGTTCTACAAGCTCTCCGGAACCGAACGAACCTATTCGGAAGTCTATGTGAACTTCCTTGATGCACTACAAGCGGCTCGATTCGAAATCTTGGCTACGGGGATATCGTCCGATCGCAATGGTGTCGCGGTGGGTTCCCGCCAATGGACGCAAGTCACGACGAGAAACAACCCGTGGTCTAAACCCGGAGAGGTCAATACCGTGGCTGGCGGCACCGCGACTTCCGGCGGTGCCGGCGCGATCGTGGCCACCATCGAGCGTGCAGCGGGTACCGCCTATGTGGTGATCTACGTCGAACAGCATGCAGAAGACTACGTCGGCACACTAATCGATATTGTTGAAGTCAGTGCTGCTGAGTCCGATCTGGTAGTGGTCGATGCGGAAGCGATGGGCTCGGACATTGCTGAATACGGACGAGTCGTTCTCGACGGTCTGATCTTTGATTTTGACCGTGCGACGCTGAAGCCCGAATCGATAGCAGCGCTGGAAGCTATTGCGAGTTACCTGGCTAGCAATCCAGACAAACGCTTTTTTGTAGTCGGCCATACTGACTCTGAAGGCACGTTTGCTTACAACCAAAAGCTATCAGCCGATCGCGCGCGCACTGTGGTGGACACGCTGATTCAGGATTTCGGCGTAGCGCCCGAACGCCTGACGCCGCAGGGCGTCGGACCACTATCACCGGTGTTCTCCAACTCGCAAGACGCTGGCCGGTCCCGGAACCGCCGCGTCGAGCTAGTAGAACAGTGACCTCGACTAGTCTCGAAGCGAGTTAGTAATCGCTGCGAACAACGCGTCTTCCCAATCCCAGTCCTCGCGCTTGCTCGCATCCGGCCTCGCACTGTGCAGCGCAATCACCAGATTCTCGTCACGGTCGATATGAATGCCCTGACCGAAAATTCCACTCGCCGCGAACACACCTTCGTCGCCGAGCCACCAGAAATAGCCGTATCCATCGTAGCCTTTCGACGGTTGCGTTGACGCTGTCATCCAGCCTTCCGGGAGTACGGCAGTGCCATCGGGCAGTACCCCATTCGCCAGCGCGAAAAGACCCAGTCGGCCGTAATCACGCAGCGTCGCGTTAATGCAGCATCCGCCGAATTCGCCGCCACCAGGCTCAGTCAGGTTCCAACTTGCCTCGGACTCCATGCCAAATGGTTGCCAGATCTTTTCCGACAGGTAGGTCGACAGGTTGTTGCCGATTGCCGAGCGCAACAAAGTGCCCGCCAGATTGGTTTCTGCGGTGTTGTAGTTGAACACCTCTCCCGGCTTAGCTGCCCGTGGCTTATTACGAAGGAATTCATATAGCGCGACGGTTTCCCAGGACGCGGTCGCGACGTCCGACTCCGGGTCGGCGTAGTCCTCGTTCCAGGTCACACCCGAGGCCATCTGCAATAGGTCGCGTATCGAAGTCTGATCGTAGGAAGACCCTTGCAGTCTAGGCAGATAACGCGTGACCTTTTCGTCGACGCTGTCGATATAGCCGTCCTGGATTGCTGCGCCAATCAGCATCGACACAACCGACTTTGCAACCGAGAACGAAATCCATCGGCTGTTGGCGTCATTTCCGAGTCCGTAACGCTCATATACAACGGCACCGTCCTTGATCACGAGCAGGCCTGCGACACTCTGGCGTTCGAAGTAATCGTCTACCGTCATGGACTCATCGCCGCGCTTGAGCACGACGCTGCCGAGCGCTTTCTGTGCTTCCCCAAGTTCGCTCGGATTCATCCCCGCGCTAATGACACGGGTGGGGAAAATCCTGTCGGAGTTACGATAACTGGCAACCTGTTGTTCCGGCGTCCAGGTCAGCAGACCCGTTGCTGGTCCAAGATTTTCGATGTCCTCGGACGGATCCACAAACGGTGCGCCAGCACCAGCGCGTACCGCTAAGGATAAGCATCCCAAGACCGCTGCGAGGCGAACATGAGTCATTCTCTTGTGCATGATTTCCCCTGCTTCTGCACTGAATATCTGCTTTGTAGAGAGTAGTGGGTTCTAGCAAGAAACAGTACCCAAGTGTTACCTAATTGTTAATGAGAATTATTCGCGTTTGAAAGCCTTGACTGATAGTTTTCGCAAAACTTCGAGTTAGTTAAGGGGACACAACAATGAAGATGATTCACTGGAGCGGTGCGCTTCTCGCATTGAGCCTAGTCGCACCTCTGGCGCAAGCGCAAGACGACGATGAAAGTGAAATCGAAGAAATCATCGTCACGGGGACTAAACGTTCGCTTGGCATTCAGGACACACAGACATCTGTGCAAGTGGTCACAGCGGGGGATATCGAGGACCAAGCGATCCTTAATGTCGAGGACATCCTGCTGCGGACTTCGAACGTCGCAGCGGGCGGTCCGAACTCGCTGAATAATCTGTCGATTCGCGGCGTCACTCTCACTGGTGTCGGATTTTCAGGTGTAGGCACCACAGCTAACGTCTACGTCGATGGCTCTCCCAACAGCTTCAATGCCAACCAGGGCGCCAATAACCTCTGGGATGTGCAACAAGTCGAGGTTCTACGTGGGCCGCAGTCGACGGTTCAGGGACGTAATGCACTCGCGGGCGCGATTATTATCAACACCGCTGATCCCGTCTATGAGTGGACAGGGAAAGCGCGCGTCCTGGTCGGCAACGAAGATCAAAGACAGGGCTCGTTTGTCGTCAACGCACCGATCATTGAGGACCAGGTCGCTTTTCGCCTTACCGCTGACTACCGGGAAGTCGATTTTGGTGTTGTAAACCCGGACACAGGTAACAACACGCGTTTTGAAGAAGCGGGAAACTTCCGAGCGAAGCTTTTGATCGAACCTTCGGCAATCGAAGACCTTCCTATTGAATTGATCGCACAGGTCTCCGATACGCAATTTGGTGAATTTGGCGCAGCAAATCCCCCGGTTCCCGCCGACGATCCCAGCTTTAGTAATTTCGACCCGTTCGGGGACGAGACATTCGGTATCCGCACGCGTTTCGAAGACAACGTCGTCACGAGATACACCGCGGATGTGCAGTACGCACTAGGTAGTAACTGGTCACTGTTTGGTATAAGGCACCTTCGAAGAAACGGAGCGAATCGTGGATTTCGGACCAGCGAGTGAGGGCGACACGCTCACCGAAACCTTCACAAGTGAATTTCGTGCCGCGTTCAATTACGAACGGGTTAGCGGCTGGATCGGTGCTTATTATTTTCAGACCGACGATGCGAACGAAACAACGTTCGTCACGCCAATCAGCATTCTCGGGCTTCCTGTGACCGAACCTGACACGATCCTGTCACTAGTCACATCGACCGAGACGAAAGTTGAAAACATCGCCGTATTTGGTGACATCACTTTCGATATCAGCGACCAATGGACCCTTAGCTTCGGTGCGCGGTACGACCTAGAGGAATTCGACGATAATGGTCGCGAATCGACAGTCTCCGCCGACCCGGCTGGTTGCGCGATTGCTCCGGGTATCCCGGGTATTGGCGGTTTACCTTGTGTCGCCATCTTGCCGGTGCAACCGCAGCCGCCGAACTCAGCGGACTTTGAGGCGTTCCTGCCTCGTGGTACCGCGATCTACAGATTCGATGATCTGATGTCCCTGTCGTTCACCGTCGCGCGCGGTTACCGATCAGGTGGGTCTTACCTGTTTGCAGAATTCGGCGGTGTACCGGAAACCCGTGAATATGACCCAGAGTTCCTGACCAACTATGAATTCGCGTTCAGGTCGGAATTCCCGGAAAAAGATCTGACGCTGAACGCCAATCTTTTCTACACCGATTGGGAAGATCAGCAGGTATCGATCCCTGGTGAGTTTGGTTTCTTCGACACCGAGATCCTGAACTCCGGTACCTCTGAACTCTACGGTCTCGAAGTAGAGGTGAAAAAGACCTTCTCGTCTGAGCTCAGCGGTTTCATGTCGCTCGGCATCCTCAACACTGAGTTCACCGATTTCGCGTTCGCACCTGGCAGCGGGACGCAATTTGAAAACCTGGCTGGCCGGAACTTCAACAACGCGCCAGAGCTGAATATCTCAGCAGGACTGACGTACGAGTCGGCAGACGGGTTTTTCTTGAGCGGTAACTTCGCCTACTCAGACGACCAATTTTCAGACGTCACCAACCTTCAGCAAAACGTCAACGAGGACTACATCCTCGTGAACGTTCGAGGCGGCTGGCGTTGGGACAACTACGAAGTTGCGATTTTCGCAGACAACCTGTTCGATGAGCGCTTCTCAAACCGTCGTGGACTGTTTAACGTTGATATCGCAACCGGCACGGTCCAAGCGAACCAACCGGCCGGATTTTTCACCGTCAACGATCCTCGCCTGGTCGGCTTAGAGTTCCGCGCAGGGTTTTAGGGCTTCGAAATGGCGCTGTCCGGGCGGTAGCAAACTACCGCTTGTACAGCGCTTCGATGGTCGCCGAACCTAACGAGTACGCGTTGACCATGTAACCCGTCAGTGCCGCAGAAGCGCCTTCGGGAATTTCGAGCTTCTGCGAGAGCGCGAATACCGTGAACTGGTAACGATGTGCGCCATCGCCCTCAGGCGGACACGCGCCACCAAAGGCCGCAACGCCGTAGTCGTTGGTAGTTTGCAGACTGCCTTCCGGCAGTTCTTCACCGTCGGCTGTACCCACACCGGCTTCCAGTTCCGTGACGTCAGCCGGGATGTTCACAAGCTGCCAGTGCCACCAACCGCTGCCGGTCGGCGCATCCGGATCGTACGCGAATACAGCGAAAGCCTCGGTGCCTTCAGGTGCACCTGACCAGGAAAGGTGCGGAGACAAGTTGCCGCCGGTGCAGCCGAAGCCCTTAAACTCTTGAGTTTTCGCCATGAAATCGCCGTGACCGATGTCGTTGCTCTGAACCGTCATCGTGTCGGCACGGGCGACGGCAAAGGTGGCCATCATGACGCACAGCGCTGTGAGTTTCAGAAAGGGTCGGATCATGTTGGCCTCCAGCCGGCGGGAAATTACGCTCGGACGCGCTTCGGATTACCGCGCCACGCTAACACCATCGCCAATGAAAACACAGCAACGTTCAAAAATGCCGTGAACCAGACGAGACCCATGCCAAAACTCGTCGCGCTGACGCAGGCATAGGCGCCTGCGGCAAGACCGAGATACCCAGCGGTTCGAAAACCGATCTTCTGTTTCTCCGTCCGATTCTGACCGACAAACAACTGACGGTAGTGTCTCTTCATCGAGAGCATGATGAGCGCGGCGCCCCAAAATGTCAGGACAAATCCAACGATCATGAGGTCGCCATCTCAGCGACTATTTCTTGCTCGACCGCAGGTTCAACCACTTTCTTGCGGGTCATGTAGGTTGCAGCGCCTGCCAAAACAAAACCCGTCGCGAGAGCCGTCAAATCAAACCCAGCCATAACCCAGTCACCCCGGTTGATGCTATTGATCAAACCAACGTCGGTGGTCAACGCGTTGACGACCGGCAGCGCGCCATAAGCGACCGCCGCCACCCAAGTCAGGTCTCGCCAAGCCATTTGCCGGGAACGTGCCAGCGGATAGAGCAAACACAAACCCCACACAATGAACATGACGTGCACTTCCCACTCAGCGCGATCTTCCATCCCGACAGGCAGCAATCGGTTCGCCCAGAAAAATCCAGCAACACCGATCAACACACCCATGATCGTTCCGATATTCATGATCTCAACGAATCGGAAACCGCGCGACTGTTTTTGATCAACCGCTTTCTTGCGGCGTTTCGCAGTCCAATAAACCGCGCCCGTCGCCACCATCGCGGTCCCTAGCAAACCGGAGAAGAAGTACAGCCAGCGCATAATGGGTCCGGCAAATAACCCCTCGTGCAGCCCGAGCATAGTGGCTGCGAAGGTAAGCGGTGCAGATTCCGGACGGTCTGTAGTGCGAAGGTACTCGCCCGTGGTCGCATCATAGACTCGATTACCCGGCAGAATGTCGAGCGACCCGGAAGGGCCGATAATGACACGACCATTAGCATCGCCCGGTTGATCGATGCTCAGTCGAATCACACTACCGTTACCCCACTCCGCTTCAGCATCAGCAACCATAGCGGCAACATTGGCCAGTGGCCCCGGTTCGCCCGCCGGTTCGACTTGCACCTGAGCGAAATTGAACAACGTCTGTGCTTTCTGGGTATCGAAACCGACGCTGCCGACAACCACTAGCGGCATCCATAACGCCGAGACGAAGAGCAGACCGCTATAGGTGATCATCAGCTGAAACGGTAGCGACGAGACACTCAGTAAATTATGCAGGTCGAGCCATGAGCGCTGCCCTTTCTTGGGGCGGAATGTGAAGAAGTCCTTGAAGATATTCTTGTGCGCCACGATACCGGTAATCATCCCGACGAACATGAGCAGCGTCAGAATACCGACCAACCGAAAAGCGATATCCCGATCGATGTAATGTAGGACATAGTGCATTCGGTATAGCAGCTGCCCACCACCCGTGTCGCGTGCCACGTCGCTGATCGGCGCGCCGGTCCTCGCATCAAGACGGACATCATTGTTCACAGGCGGATCATCTTCAGTCTCGCCGGGCGAACGCCAGAAGACTCTCAAATTCCGATCTTCCCGGCTCTCCCCGAAATTGATGAACCAGTTGTCAGCGCCCTGCGCATTCTCTTGAAGGTGGGCCACCGCTGCGTTGACCCGATTTTCAGTGGGCACCTGATCCAGAGAGACAATTTCAGGCTGCATCCAATGATCGATCTCGGTATCAAAATAACCGAGCGTCCCGGTCACGAACATGAAATACAGAATCCAGCAGAAAATCAGGCTCGCCCATGTGTGCAGCCACGTCATTGATTGTCGAAAAGATCCGATCATGCACCTGCTCCTGATATGTAGGCCATCCATGTGCCTGCGCCGGTCACCACAAGCCCGGCCAACAGGCCTAGCCATACCGTGCGCAATCGCTTGACGCTGAAAATCCACATGATGATGGCGGTGTAGGTTGCGAACGCCGTGGTGATCGACCAAGCGACCGACTGAAACTCACCCAGCGGCAACAGGGTCGCCAGTGTGATGCTCGCTGTATTTGCCAAAATGAAGGCAGGCACGATAGCGGCAAAGACGCGCGATGCGACGTGCCACCGGCTCACCTTGTCTGTTGCTGTCACCATTGTCTGGTTTCCTCGTAGCTTGGACGGCAACTCACAACGCGGCGAGTAGACCTGGGTCGGTCTCTGGAATTTTGCGTTGCTGCCAAAGCAGAACCGTAGCGCCAGCGGTCGGAATCAGCATCGTCACAATAATTAACGCAGTGATTGCATAGTCACCACCCATCCCATGCTCGACGACGTGCAGCGCATGAAAAAGGCTCAAGAGCGCCGCGAGCCCCAACGCGCCCCAGTACGCCCAACGGGCACTGAAAATGGTGAGCAACAGTGCTGGCAGTGAAGCAATGCACATCATCACAACCAGCGGCGTAAACATTTCGGTGGCATTGTCACCGGACATTCCGCGCATGATTTCAAACGCGATCAACGACAACATCCCCACAACGGACAACACTAACAACACAAGCGGTCGGGTCGGACTCATTTGCACTCTCCCAAATTACTGACGGACGCCAAGCCACCACCATGGGGCAGTGTGACGATTAACCCTGCAATGATTTACTCGAGCGGCGTCAGCATAGTGCGTCCCTAGCGACCCCGAAATAAGTCTCGTTTGCCATATGCGTCCAAGTCAAGTTTTTATTTCCTATGCACTTTTTTGTAGCCAAGAGGTTGCGTTATTGGTGTCAAAAGCGTCATTACAATGTAGGGTTAAAAAACCAAAACGCTAGGCACGGCGCTTCAAAGCAGCGCCCCACTGATGCGAGATCCCATTGAAATCACAGAAACTCATAGATGCGCTCGACGCATCGAAACTGACAGTCACCCGGCAACGTTTGCAGGTCTGCAGAGCGCTGGGGCGAGCCAGCAAGCACCTCACGGCGCGTGAGCTCTACCGACTCATCTGCCAACATGAAGACAAGCCTTTGTCGGTGAGCGCATGCAACCGGATTCTGAGCCAGTTTGAAGAACACGGACTGGTACAAAGGAGCTCACTAGGCGGGGATCAGTTCCGATACGAAATCAAACCAGAACAGCACCACGACCATTTGATCGATGCCACGTCTGGCGCAATTGCGGAATTCAACGACCACCGGATTCGTAAAAAGCTCGATACGATCGCCAGCAAAGCCGGCTACGAGCTTATCGACTACAAACTGAACCTGTTTGTCAGTGACCGGAGACAGACCCGCCGGAGATAGCGACCGATATTCGCTACACTTTGAAGTCCTTGGATCGAGGACTGATTTATGGCGAACTTCGGGGTTGTCGGAACGGGTGTCATGGGGCGCAATCTGGCGCTCAATATGCTCGACAACGAAATCGGCGTTGCAGCTTGGAATCTTGAGCGTGACCTTCTGGATGAGGCGGTGGCCGAAAGCGATGGCCGCCTGCAAGCAGCAGATTCTCTGGAGACGCTGGTTGGCATGCTGGAGACGCCACGTCGCATTCTGATGATGATCACAGCCGGCCGACCGGTCGACATTGTCATGGAACAGCTCGCACCGCTTCTGGAGCCGGGCGATATCGTTATCGACGGCGGGAACTCAGCATTCATCGACACACAGCGCCGCGAGAAAGCGTGGGCGGAAAAGAACCTGCATTTCGTCGGAATGGGCGTCTCGGGCGGCGAGGAGGGTGCACGTCACGGGCCATCGCTCATGCCGGGTGGCAGCGAGCATGCCTACCAGCATCTAGCGCCAATTCTTGAGTCGATTGCGGCAGTCAGCGACTCGGGACCGTGCGTCACGCACTGCGGGCCTGACGGTGCCGGTCACTTCGTGAAAACCGTGCATAACGGAATCGAATACGCCGATATGCAGGCTATTGCCGAGACTTACGACGTCCTGCATCGGATTGGCGGGTTCAGCAACGAGCAACTCTCGCAGACCTTTGCACAGTGGAACCATGGGCCCTTGGAGTCGTTTCTCGTTGAACTGACAGCAGAGATCTTTGACCGCGAAGACGACCACGGCCATCTGGTCGATCGCGTACTCGACAAAGCGGAGCAAAAAGGCACCGGACGCTGGACGGCAACTACTGCACTTGAGCTTGGCGTATCGATCCCATCAATCGCGGCGGCGGTAGATGCTCGAGTATTGTCGAGTGCCAAGGGACTCCGGGAGCACGCGGCGACGGTGTTCGAATCACCTGAGCTGCCGCCGGTGCCTGACGAGCTTGGCGAGATCATGCATGACGCCTTGTATGCCACCAAGGTGATTGCATATGCACAGGGATTACGGCTGATCGTTCGGGCGAGTGAAGCCTACGATTGGGATGTGAACCTCAAGGAAATCGCTCGAATTTGGAAAGCTGGTTGCATCATTCGGGCAAGATTTCTGGACACGATTATGGCCGCATACGAAACACGCGCCGACCTGCCTAATCTGATCCTCGATGACACCGTCACTGAGATTCTAAAAACGACTATTCCGTCACTGCGCAAGATCGTTGTATTGGCCGCAGGGGCTGGCGTGCCCACACCCGCGATGAACGCGAGCCTCGACTACTTTGATAGCCTTCGGACCTCACGGCTGCCGCAAAATCTGACGCAGGCACAGCGTGATGCTTTTGGTGCGCATGGGTATCGCACGATCGATGATCCTGACGGCGACTCTGTACACAGCGATTGGTGAATGGTGTGAGCGATTCGCTCGAGAACTTTTCGACCTATGTGATCTACGGGCTGTTCGGCATCGCCGCGATCATCATTCTCGGGCTGCTCGGCCTACTGGTCTACCACATGTGGCAGCGGATCAAGATCATCAACGGTTGGTGAAGGTCTGGCAACCCGACACGGCGCGCGATGTTATTGCCGTCAAAAAAAACCCGGAGAGGTTGCCCTCTCCGGGTGAATAAACTCGCACTGTCTGCCCAACAAGACAGGTCAATGACGAGAGCTATATCAATCGAACAACATGCGTGCACGCAGATACCATGCACCACCGTTGAAGCCAAACGGGCTGGCTTCTGAATACTGCTGACCCAACGAACCCGCGCTTGGGTTTTCGTCCGGGTAGGTATCAAAGATGTTCGCAATACCAGCGATCAGCTCGATGTTGTCGTTCAGGTTGTAGCCGACTTCAACGTCGAACAGGATTTCCGCACCGATGCCGTCAACGCCGTTACCGGTGTCATCCCATTCGCCAAAGTAGGTACCACGTACCAGATAGCGCCAGTCACCTTGCAGGTGCGTCCAGGTCACGTTACCGCGCCAGTTCGGCAGCAAGTCTTCGATCGCTTGTACACGACCATCGCTGATCGGGTTGATCGTACCGCGGTCATCAACTTCGGTTTCGTTGTAGTTGAACGCCAAGGTGATCTGCGAGCTACCACTAAAGGCGTCGAAGCCGTAGTTACCCACGATGTCGAAGCCGGTGGTCGTCGTGTCGAAGCTGTTTGAGAAGAAGCGGAACTGCGACAGATCATCAAGGCCAAGGAATTGCTGGCGATCGATGACGCCATCAGCATCCAAGCCCGCCAATGCGGCAGATACCGTCGTGTAGTTGTTGCCGTTCGGATCAGCGAAGTTCAGCGCGTCCAGGAAGTCGACGTTCGCACCCAGCGCAACCCGATCGGTCAGCTCGATGTTGTAGTAGTCGATCGTCCAGCTGGTATCACCGAGATCGAACGCCACACCCAACGCAAAGTTGGTTGCGTCCTCAGGCCCGAGCGACGGACGCCCGTTGCCCTGGCTCGCGATGAAGTCGGCAGCCAACTGACCAGCCGCTGAGGACAAAGGCAACGTACCTTGATCGACAAGCACGCCGTTGACGTTCTGTGTCGTTACGTTGGTGATGTTTGCCTGACCTGCTGTCGGTGCGTGGAAGCCTGTTGAGAACGCACCACGCAGGCTGAAGCTGTCGGTGAACGAGTAGATACCAGCAATCTTCACGTTGGTCGTATCGCCAAACTCACTGAAGTCCTCGTAGCGAACTGCCGCTTGCAGGGTCAACGCGTCGGTGAGGTCGGCTTCAAAGTCAACGTAGATCGCGGTGCTGTCCTGAGTGGCAGAAGTGTCATTCGGGAAACCACCAAAACCGTTCGAGCTTGACGAGAAGCCCTGGTCAGCCAACGGCCCGAGTGCGAACGAAGCCGGATCGCCTGCAAACAGGTCGAACTCTTCTTCACGATATTCCGCACCAAACGCGATGTTCAGGTCAGACGCGAGACCGACATCGACGCCATACGAAAAGTTGGCGTTGAGAACCGTTTCGGTTTGTTCCTGGCCACCCGGTACGAAGTCACGCGGGGTGTCCGGTCCGAGAGATGCATTGATCGTGTTGCGGATGAAGAAATCGGTACGGTTAGAACCGCGCTGTGCACTGAAGTCGTACAGCAGACCGGTACCGAGACCGAATTCACCACGAATACCTACAGCGAACGCCATATCTTCGTTGTCACCACCAAAGCGCGGTACAAAACCTGCCGGGATGGTTTCAGCGAAAGAGAAGCAGTTCGCATCGTTGGTGACGTCCGCAAGGAAGGTCGGATCCGGGATCACGCCGTTAAGCGGGATACCGGCGATGCAGTCACCGCCCGTGCCGACACCGTCGAGATCACCGACAAGAATCGACGGTACACCGCCAGACTCTTCTGCTAGAGGCAGACCTGTCGCCGGATCCACAAACGGGCCGCGATACACACCGCCACGCTGCTGACCACGTGACGGACCAACAATGTTGCGATAGAAGAATCCACCAGTAACGGTGCGCTGTGCGTAGTTGCCGAAGAAGTAGGCTTCTGCGTTGTCGTTAAGCTCGATGGCCGAGTTCACGAACAGCTTCACGTCATCCTCGACATCAGGCTGACCCCAGTACTGAGGTACTTCCGATGTATAAGAGTTGATGGCCTGGAAGTCACCCACCGGCGTGTAGCCGCCTTCGATGGCAGTCAATACGTCGTTACGCACCACAGAACGCACGGTACCTTCGACGTCGTTGAATTCAGCCGTCAGGTTGATGAATCCGTTGTCGCCCAGTGGCAGACCGATGTTGCCCGCGACGCGGTAGTTGTCACCGTCACCTTCGAAGGTAGATCCATAGTTCGCGATGACTTCGATGCCTTCCGCTTCGTCGCGGAGGATGAAGTTCAATACACCGGCGATCGCATCCGAACCGTACTGTGAAGATGCGCCATCACGCAGGACTTCGACCTGCTTGACCGCCAGCGCTGGAATCGCACTGATGTCGACACCCTGTGCGCCGTCGGAAATACCGCCGCCGAGGACCGAAATAATAGAACCGCGGTGACGACGTTTGCCGTTCACCAGAACCAGCACGTTATCAGGCGACAAACCACGAACGTTCGGTGGACGAACGATGGTGGCCGCGTCACTGATCGGCTGCGTGTTAACGTTAAATGACGGTACCGCGGTACGCAGCATGTCCTGTACGTCGTTACTGGGTGTACGGGCAATGTCCGCACCGGAAATCACGTCGACGGGAACCGGTGAGTCTGCAGCGGATCGCGCTGCGCGACGGGTACCCGTGGTGATGATCTCCTCGATGGCTTCGTCCTCGTCTGCCTGGGCCATGGCTGGCTGCGGCTGGAGGGTGACTGCCGGAACGAGCAAGGCCATTAAGGCCAGTCTCGTAGCATGCTTATGAGGCATCGTGTGTCTCTCCTGGATGATGAGCTGGCGACACTTTTGGTCACCTAATACTTTTCAGGCGTGGCGATTTCGCAACGACTTCGGCCTGAACCCCCCATCAATCCAGTCGGTTTCGTTGCGAAAGCGCTACACCACACCCCGACATATTGGACACTCGAGCTATGTAGTCAAATGTTTTCGATGTAACGATTCGAAGTTGTCGAAGTCTCAGCTAGGCATTGATCGTCGACATACCACGTTCATCGTAGCGTTGTCCGCTGACTCGATCAGCCAGTAAGTCCAGCAAATCACGCTCTTCTTCGGTTAGCTGAACACCATAGGCCCCCAAATTGGTCTTTAGATTCTCGAGCTTTGTCGTGCCGGGTATCGTCATTACGTGCTCACCGCGAGAAAGCACCCATGCGAGTGCGATTTGCGCGGAGAGACAGTCATGAGCTGTGGCAATCGATTCAATTTCATCCACAAGCTGGACGTTGGCATCAAAAGCCGCTCCCGAGAATCGGGGGTGGTTTCTGCGGAAGTCTCCTTCGACTAACCCTTGCTGTTTGAATCGCCCGGACAGCATGCCGCGCCCGAGTGGAGAATAGGCCACCAGGCTGGCACCTACCTCAAGGCACGCGGGTATCACTTTTGATTCGATATCTCGACTGAAGATCGAGTATTCGGATTGCACAGCAGCGATGGGATGTACTGCGGCGGCTCGACGCAGCGTGTCCGCTGAAGCCTCCGACAACCCGATTGCACGTACTTTGCCTTCATGCACCAATTCCGCCATAGCCTCAACGGTTTCCTCGATAGGCCTACTGCGGTCTATACGGTGCAGGTAATACAGGTCGATCACCTCAGTCTGCAACCTGCGCAGCGAGCCCTCGACCGCACGCCGACAGTTCTCACGGCTGCCATCAATACCAGTGAAAGCACCTGAAACCGGGTCGCGTGTCGGACCGAACTTGGTCGCGATAAATACCTGATCACGACGATCGTTAAAGGCCTCACCCAGCAATGATTCGTTGGTACTGCCCAGTCCGTACATTTCCGCCGTATCGAAATGCACAACACCGAGCTCCATTGCCTCGTGCAACAGTCGGATCGCCTCCCGCTGGTCGGTCGCCGGGCCGTAGAACTCGGAAAGTCCCATGCAACCCAGACCAATTGCCGGCAGTTGTGGACCCGCCTTTCCCAGGTTCCTTGTGTACATCTTTCCCCCTTAGATGATCGTCGAAATGCTGAAAGCTCACCGCGACGCTATCAGAGGCAACCGCACAAATCATTAGACTTCATTTGACGCAGCACTCAATACCGGATAAATTTTATCCGTTATGAAAATCGGTAAAGGCGTTGAATGGTCGGCACACACGTGCGCACTTCTGGCTTTGCTCCCCGAAGGGGCTGCGCTGTCGGGAGAGGCGCTCGCGGAATTTTTGGGGCTGCAACCGACCTATCTCGCCAAGCAGCTCCAGGCGATGAGTCGTGCCGGCATCGTCAAAGCAAAGCGTGGGGTTGCCGGTGGTTATCGTCTCGCACGACCCGCCGAAGACATCTCACTCTGGGAGATCACCGCGGCCGTTGAAGGTGCTATGCCGTTGTTTCGTTGCACGGAAGTGCGCCGTGCGGGGCCCTGCGGGGCTGCTGCTTCCGAGTGCAAGCACCCGTGTGCCATCGCGGCCGCCTTCAGAACCGCCGAATCTGGTTACCGAGAAGCGTTGTCGACGGTTCGCTTGCCGCAGATCGTTTCTGAAATCGCAGCGGACGCTGCCCCGGCCAGGAAACGTCGTATCACCCGCTGGGTCGAGCAAAACGCTGCGCTCGCCGTCTGACCTACACACGCAACATGAGGAGACCTCATCATGCTCGCTGAACATCAACTGCCCAATCACCTCAGCCTCAACATTTGCGCAAGGTTTCTCCTTACTTTTCTGTTCCTGCTCTCCGGCATAACGCACTTCACGAACATTCCCTACTACGTTGCACTGATGCCAGACGCGACACCGTATCCCGTTTTCTGGATCCTCGTCTCGGGCATTGTGGAACTCGCAGGGGCGCTGATGATCTTGTTCAATTGGCGACCGCGTCTCGGCGGCTGGTTACTGGTGATCTTCCTCATTCCCGTCACGATCGTGGTGCACGGCTACGAGATGCTTTACGCCGAGTCCGAAGTCTTGAGAGCCATTCAACAGGCGCAGTTCATCAAAGGCTTCGCATTGGTTGGGGCTGCATTGCTGGTGACACAGATTGGGGTCAGCCATAGCAGTGCGCCGAACCCCGAAACCGCCTGACAACACTCAGTGTATCGGTAGAGGATTGCCACCTTTGATGACCATGTCGATATCCCGCAGATGGGCAATAGATGACCTGGGGTCACGGGCAAGCACGACAAGGTCGGCGATCTTGCCGATCTCGACTGAGCCCAGTGAATCGTCAGCGTCGATAAGCTCAGCCGCGTTGATCGTTGCCATCTTGAGGATTTCCAGCGGCTTGAATCCACCGAGTTCGAGCAACTCCATTTCCTCATGCAAGCTGAAACCGGGCAGGATGTAGCGATTGCCAACGTCCGTGCCGGTCACAAGCTTTATACCAGACTTGTGCAGCCACAAGAGATTATCGAACTGCTGCTGCAAGAGCGGGTTTTTCGCAAATACCGGATCCGGTTCGCCATAGATCATTTGGGCGGCTCGCCTTGCGCCCTCGATTGACATACCGGTAGCCGCAAACCGGTCGAGCTCTTCGTCGAACAGCGAAGTGTCGCGAGCCCGCATAATCCAATCCGGGTTCAGCGGGTAGAGAAACGACTTGTCGATCATCAAAGTCGTGACCCAATGCAGGTCGCGATCCACGAAACCCTCGATCATCGCTGCATGCTGATCCCAGTCCAGTGTCACGCCAGTGAAGTGCAGCAGGTGGTCTACTCCGGCTCGATTGGCTACCTCAGCGCCAGCGATATCACTCACATGCGCGTAGACCTTCACATTTCTAGCGTGAGCCTGACTCACGACTTCGGTGACGAACGCCTCTGAAATAGGTTCAACGAATGGCGGTATTGGACCTTTCTCGATCGTGAGTTTGATGCCAACAATCGGGTCGTCAGCAAGTCGGGCGATCAGCGGTGCAATATCTTCCCGATCTCGGAGGTAGAACACGGTGCTGCCTTCAACCCAATTCGGTGTGGGGTAGGTCTTTACCGGGTGTCGCCCCTCCATCGTGACGTGTTGGCTTGTATGGAAGACTCTCGGCGCGACCTCCATGTTGTCTTTGCCAAGTGCGCGCAACGCAGCCATTCGCTCATTGGTGCACAAGCTACACCCGGTCACCAGAATCGTCATGACGCCGTAGTGCATGAATTGCGAGAAAGACCGCTCAATCGGAAATGGGTGTGTATGGGCATCGATCAAGCCTGGGATGACATATCGGCCGGTAGCGTCGATCGTTTGGATGCCAATGTAGGGGCTGGGATGTTCGGTGATCGCAACGATACGGCTATCCATAACAGCAATATCAACGTTCTCCCGAACGCTCTCTGTACCAGCGCCGACGATCGTCGCATTTCGAATCACTAAATCGGCCTCTGTAGGTGCCGGTTGATACGGTGTGAACGACACACAGCCCTGCAGCGTCGCGACTGCCAGAAACACCAGCGCGTAGGCTCGCCGGAACCTCACCCGTCCGCGCCTCGCACAGCTAACCGTTTCCGAAATCCAATGCGAGTGTGGCCAATCGGGAAATCATCAAACCGAGTGAACTCGCAGTAACCTAGCTGCCGATAGAAGTGTTCCGCCTGCCAGCTTTGAGTCCAAAGCCAGATGCCTTGAAGCCGGCAGCTAGCGGCGTAACGCTCGATTCTCTCCATGAGCAGTTTGCCCAGACCCTGACCGCGGGATGCCTCGGAAACCCATAACTCATCGATATAGAGCCAATCCCACAGCACATTACAGGTTGCTACACCTTGCAGTGCGTCGTGATCGTCTTGGGCGAGCCACTTTATGGAGCGCTTCAGGTATTGCGGCACGTTGTTGATCAGAGAGTGTTGTTCGAACCCGGCCGAGACCAGTTTTTGTTCGCCACGCGTCAGCGGACTCTCATGAAAACTGATCCGGGTTTCGAGCTCTGACAAGAGGTTGCTGCTCCGATTGTGGTTCCGCCTTTACAGTCTACCCCGTCGGACAATGTCCGCATGAATTTGCTGGATTTTTCAAAACAGTTGCATAACAAAACTAACTTCAGTATTTTGGTTGCATATGAAGACCAAATCATTTGCGCACATGCAGTGCTCGATCGCTCAAGCCTTGGATCATGTGGGATCGTGGTGGTCTCTGCTGCTTGTCCGAGACGCCATGATGGGCGCTCGGCGCTTCAAGCACTTTCAGGAAAACCTGGGCATTGCGAAGAACACATTGACCCGTCGACTCAATCAGTTGGTGGATAGCGGCATCCTGAAGAAAGTCGATGCGATTGATGGCTACGCTCATGAGGAATACAGCCTCACCGAGCGAGGTCGTGAACTCGCACCGGTCATTATCGCGCTGGCACAGTGGGGCGACCGTTGGGTCTCGCACGAGCGTGGTCCCGCATCGGTGATTACGGTAAGAGAAACCGGCAAGCCGCTACCCAGAATCTGGCCGCGCGATCAAGATGGGCAGGAGCTCCCGCTGGAAGCAGTTGGGATGCGTCTGACCGAAGGTGCAGCGCCTCTGCCATGGCACAACACACAGGAGTTAGCGCCATGATCAATTGCAACTGCATCGTACAGGCCAACCAATTTTCTGCCGACACCGAAATGGCCCTACGAGACAAACTAACAGCGTTCGCAGAGCACGCGTTCGGTGAGCCGGCAGACATCACGTGGCGGGTCATTCCGAAGAACAGTGGCTTCACGGCGGCACGTCCAAGCGTTTCTTCCATTATCTTAGTGAGTGCCAACAGGCCGCTTCCACAATCCGAACGCGCCATGCTGCTCGAACAAATGTGTACGTTGTGGGCAAGCGAGACTCAGCAGTCATTGAATGAAGTCGTTGGGGTCATCTCCGACCCACAGGCGTAAGAGGAGCCCGGTATGCCACTTTATCTTTGCAATACCACGCGCGGCGCGATCAACGACGACGCGAAACGCAAAATTGCGGCGGACATCACCCGAATTCACTGCGACGTGACCGGTGCACCGGCGCAATTCGTTCACGCTTTTTTTGTCGAGAACGATACGGCCCCACCGCTGGGCGACAAGACAGCCGTCCTCTTTGCCACCATTCGTGCGGGAAGGACCGAGGATCAAAAAGCCCGAATCATCGCGGAGATGCAGGATTCAGTTCGTACCCATGCGGCACTCGATAGTGACGCCGTCGGCATGATCACCGCGGACGTCCCGGCGAGTTGGGCGTTTGAAGGGGGTGAGGTGATGCCAGAACCGGGCGAAGAGGCGGAGTGGCTGAAACGTCATCATCGATCGGAATCGGGAGATTAGACCGGTGATGGCACGCAGCTTCCTCGGATTTATTGCACTTTGCATTGGATCCGTTGGCGTGTTGTACCTGTACGACCCAAATCTGTTACTCGCGCACTACGAACTCTCGACAGGGAGCGTCGGCATGGACAACATGCTGCGCTCGACCTACGGCGGACTCTTTCTGATGTCCTCGCTGGTCTTTCTGCTAGGCGTTTTCGTGGAACGCCGAAGAAGCGACGCGCTCGCGTTTGTCGCAATTTTCATGTCGGGCGCGGCTATCGGTCGTCTGACGAGCTCTGCGGCAGTCGGATTGCCGCCGGCATCCATGATGCCGTTGTTGTATTTCGAAGTTGCGGCAACGCTGATTGCTGTCGCGCTCTATTTGCGCTCCAGGCAACCAGCGTGAGCACTATGCGATCTAGCAGCAGCACTGCTCGCGGCAGCATTCGCAGCGCTTTTCTTCGCAGCATTTGGTGGATTCGCAATCGCATTTACACTTTTTCTCGTCGGTCATGACCGTTACCTCTGTGGGTGCTCAAAACTAGCCTTCAATCTGATCGGCGAGGGCACGCAGCTTATCTGCGATATCACCACGATTGAGGGAGTACACACGCTCACGCCCTTTCTTTTCCATCTGGACCACGCCTTGTTGGGCGAGCACCTTCAGGTGGCGCGAGACGACAGACGAATCCACGCTGCAGCAATCACACAAACACATTGCATTTTGCGGAGCACTGCACTGACACAACTCATAGACCAGCGATAGGCGGTTGAATTCGCCCAGCGCCTTGAGAAGGTCTGCCAGTTCTTGACGATTTGGTTCGTCCATAGGTAATTATTTGTTTATTTGTGCAAATATGTCAATGACAAAAACCTAGTCTTCGCGAATCCGACTCGCAACCTCTGCCGCAAGACCTAACTCACCCACCTCAGTGAGACCGTCGCGAACGCCGGCGACGTCTTGCACAGAACGATTCTGACTAAGCTTCCACTTACCATGAATTTCAGTGATCGGGATTTCGATCCCCACAATCCCGTTGAGCATCGCCTTCGTGAATCGCGGCGGTGCGTCGTCCACTTTCCACGGCTTGGGTTGCGATGCCTCATGTCGGGCCGTCAAGTGCTCGATCTGGGCGCGAAGCCAATCGGGGTCCTGGTGTACAACTGGCTTACCGCGGATTTGCACAATCATGTAATCCCAGGTGGGTACTACCTTCCCATGCACCTTCTTAGTCGGATACCAATTGGGTGAGATGTAGGCCTCTGCACCCTGAAACACCACCAGGCAGTCTGCCGCTGCCTGCAACAAACGCCATTGCGAATTCGGTCGGGCAAGGTGCGCTTTCAAAGTGCCGCGCTCACCGCTGTTGCGATCGAGCGTGAACGGAACCGGATTGGCCACCGAACGCCCGTTATCGTCATTGCAGATCAATAGGCCCAGAGGGTGTTTTTCGACTAACGCCTGTTGGACCGCCAGTCGATCCTCATTGAAATGTTCAATCTCGTACACAATGGTGCTCGTGCATCGCAGCAACTTCCTACAGCAAGCGTGTGCCGAGTGGCACCGACTGATCGGGAACGCAAAGTGCCACCTCGCCGTCATCATTATGAAAACCGGTGACGAGACACTCCGACTGGATCGGACCGATCTGCTTGCGTGGAAAATTCACGACGGCAACCACCTGTTTTCCGATCAATATCTCCGGGGTGTAGAGATCGGTGATCTGTGCGCTTGATTTACGAACCCCCAGCTCGTCACCGAAGTCGATATGCAGGATGTAAGCAGGTTTACGCGCCTGCGCAAAAACCTCTGCGGATACCACCTGCCCAACGCGCAGCTCAACGCTCAAAAAATCGTCAAAGGAAATCTCTTTCACCGCAAAAACTCCACCACAAGACTGAATGCGACTACCAAGGCCAAGTCTCCGCCATCATCGTCAAGCCTATGCCGAATGCACCGCCTGATACGAAAACCGTCCAGTCTCTTTGCTTAGCACCAATAACGTTCAGACAGACGAACGACACCCCCACAATGATTCCGACCACCATGAGTTGGCCGAGCTCTATGCCAAGGTTAAAGCTCAAAAGCGGCAAAACAACGGACCCGCTATCCATCAACAATGCACGAAAATAGTTGGAGAAGCCCATGCCATGGATGAGGCCGAACACCAATGCCATCGCATAGTTTCTACCCATCTTTGCGGTGCTTGTGTGGCCGAGCACATTGTTGACTGCAACGATAACGATGGTCGTCGGAATCAAGAATTCGATGACTTGCGAGGGTATGGTGACACTTCCCAGCGATACCCATGCCAGTGTGACGCTATGGCCGATCGTAAAAGCAGTGACCAGTATCAGAATGTGCTTCCACTGTTGCAGGCGATAGACCGCACATAGCGCGACGAGAAAGAGTATGTGATCGATCCCGGCAAGATCGGAGATGTGTTCGAAGCCAAGTCTCAGGTACAGACCAAAAGTCGACACATCAAAATTCCAGCTCGTGCGCAGGCGTCTCTTTATTGAGCATCAAACTGCGGTTCTCTTCATTAACGTGGACATACACCACATTGCTCTGATCAAAGAACAAATCTGTGAATACTGCGTTCTTGATTCGCATTGATTTCAGTGGCGGTGCGAGTGCGTACTCAATCTGAATCTCTAGCGCTACGTTGATCCCCTCGCCACTCAATTGCTTGCTCTTGATCTTTAAGTCAACGTTTTGTCCGTTGACCTCAACAAAAAAATACTGGCGCAGATAGTTGAGGAGCATCGGCTCGGCTTGCTTTGATTCATTCGGCTGGCAAAACGCCAACTCGGTATTGTCGGGATCAAACACCAGCGCCTCGCGGACATCCATTAGGAATAGCCGCAAGCTTATCGTCAGTCTCTCCTCCTCATCGGAATATTCAATCTGGCTAAGCGACAATCGCAGAGGGTGTGCATGAATGTCCTGCAACGGAAGCAGGAGTAGCAGTATGAGCAGACTCGTACCAAGGTACTTCGGTCTCACCTAGACGTCTTCTTCAGCCTGTAACTTCTGGGCAATCGCTTGGACATCACGGAAAACACGCATCACATTGCCGCTCCAGATTTTCTCAATCTCGTCCTCGGTATAGCCGCGCTTAACCATTTCAATAGTGATGTTCATCACCTCACTCGCATCGAAAACACCGTCGATACCACCACCGCCATCAAAGTCACAACCGATGCCCACATGATCGATGCCAGCGACCGACACAATGTAGTCGATATGGTCCACTGCGTTAGACACAGTGGCGGGAGGGTTTGGGAATTCACGATTCACTTCAAAACGCGCCTTTCGGAACGCTGCACGTTCTTCCTGTGTCATTTCGATAGCTGGCTTTTCGAGACTATCCATGAGCGCCTTCATTGCCTGTGCGCGCGCCGGATTCTCGGGGGCTACCCGAAGGTAATCGGAGAGCATCGTCAGCTGCACCACGCCGCCGTTCTCTGCGATCTTCTTGAGCATGTCATCGCTCATGTTGCGTGGATGATCGACGAGTCCGCGTGCGTTGGAGTGCGTTGCGATAATCGGCGCCTTCGAAATCTCGATCGCGCCATAAAACACCTCGTCACTGCCGTGAGAGACGTCGACCATGATGCCAAGACGATTCATCTCCGCAACGACAGCCTCGCCAAGGTCACTGATACCGCCATGTTCAGCGCCGGCAGAATCGGTCGCTGAGTCGGCGAGGTCATTGTTGGTAGCGTGAACCAGCGTGATATAGCGCACGCCCTTATCAAAATAGAGTTCGACATTGCTGACATCGTTGCCGATGGGATAGCCATTCTCGATGCTGAGGTAGACCGCGCGTTTTCCCGCCCTCTCAAGCTCGTACGCATCCTCCGGGTTTAACGCCAAACCGACCATGTCGGCGTTGTCCTCAATGGAAGCCAATACGGCGTCGATCATTTGGAGGCCCAGCGCCTTCGCACGCGAATGACCCTCATCATCTCGAATACCCTGAGCCACGAAAGCCGCGAAGAAAATGGCATCCAATCCGCCTTCCTTCATTCGAGGGTAATCGACCTTGGAGCCAGACTCGTTCGGATCGTGGCGCTCACCCATATCAAAACCAGGTTCAATCATGCGCAATGGTGTGTCCGCGTGCGTATCTACCGTTAGCACCCGATCGTGAATCTCAAGCGCTCGTTCCATCAACACGGCGACCGGGTCTTCCGCGGGTTGCTCTTGAACCGGTTCCTTGGAACACGCCACGGCAAAAAAACCTGCCAACACGACAGTAGGAACCTTCATTCCGATCAACTTGACGTTCATCAACTCTCCAACGGCGCTCATGGCGCGACTATGCAATCTGACTATTGGCGGCGAGCGAAAGTCGCTGCGCATCTTCGAACTGCGACAAAGCACGTGTCAGGTAGGTGGTGGCTTCATCAACATATCCATCTGCCATCGACGACCATACCCGATTGATATAGCGTTCGCCTGCAGCAAACTCGCTCATGATGTCGGCATAAGCCTGGAGGCCATAGAGGTGGACCAAACTCTCGCGCGCTTCCGCAAATCGACGCAGATCAGGGCGCAATTTTGTGTCGATCCAATCGAGCAATGCCTGGCCAGTTCGAACCTCACCCGAAGTCTCCTGTTTGAGATTACTCAGCAAACCTTGCAATGCGTCATTCAGCTCCGTTCGATTGCTATCGAGTAAGGTCTGATCCATCGCCGCCGCTCGATCGCTTCGCTTTGCGAGTACGACGCCTGCGATAGCCGCGATCGACGCAATAGCGAACCACAGCCAGTCGACTTTAGTGACATCTAACGACGTGACAAACGCACCACCGAGAAAACCGGCAGCCAGCAACAAGTAGGCTAGATTCTTCATGCTCCTGCCCCCTTGAGTACAACGGATATCGCATCGCCGACGCCCACCAGAGCCTCACCAACAATGAGTCCGGCGGCTATCGGTATGCCGACATTGTCGGACCAATCCTTCCCCCTAAACCGATCAGCTAATTCTCGACTCAGTGTGCCAAGGGCATAAGTCAGAACAATATTGAAGGGGAGATAGAAACCGAGACCTACGGTAATACCAAGCCCGCCCATCAATGCGGAAAGTACAGCCCCGAGTACAGCGCCGGCAGCGTATTTCTGCGTTGGGACGTCACCGCCCATGATGCCATCCACCGTACTGGCCAATGCCTGAGCTTGCGGTGCTGGGAGGCGATCGCTGCCAAGTCCGTATGCTTCATGCAACGCGAAAATCACAAAGATCACGACGATCGGCCCAAGCCAGGCGCCAATGAACTGTCCCATTTGCTGCATACGCGGCGTCGCGCCAACGAGATAACCGGTCTTGAGATCCAGCATCAGATCCGTTGCCTGCGACATTGCGACACACATGGCGGCCCCAACCATGATCGCGGCCACGATCGAATCCGCTCGGTCCATGCCCAACGCTTGTGTCATGACGATCAGAAGCGTGATGCCCACCAGCGTCATTCCTGACAATGGAGACCAGTTGGTACGGCCGATGGCCTCAGAGAGTATGATGCCGGCCATCCAGATCCACAGGGTACCGAGCAGCGCCATGATGATGCCGCCTGCAACCGAGATCGACTCGACAGCGGTCACGGCCATGAAGCTCAGCAACACAACTGCGCCGGCAACCGCGATGTAGAGCAGCTTAATCGGCATCTCATCGCCCGCAGCGCGGGTATCAACTTCCGCCGCTTTCTGCATGGACTTGATCGCACTCTTGATCAACGGCGCAGCGAGTATGACCCCCATGATCGCGCCACCGATGAGCATTCCGATACCGAGCGGTCGATATAGCGTCAGGCGCAGCGAATTTGGATCACTGACCACAACACCGGCAGCGTCGACCGGGAAACTGCCTGTCGCTGCGAGTAAAGGAGACAGGAACCAGTAGGCCACGAAACCGCCAATGATGAAGGCGATACCGCCTCGACCAGCGATAAAGCCAACGCCTATGGTCATCAGTGAGATATACCAAATGCCATTCATGAAATCGGGCATACCGATCAGCGCACCGACATTCCAATTCGACACACCCGTCTTGATCGTGATCGCATGAACGGTGGCGCTCACCAACGCAGCGATCACGAGAATAATCGCCTTACGGACACCGGCACCAGGTGATTTCAGGATCGTCGCGACGGCTACGCCACCCGGGTAGGTCAGCCGTTCGTAATCGATCATGTGTTTTCGTAGCGGGACGATGAACGCGATACCGAGGAAGGCACCTGCAATACACCCAAAGGTGAGAATCATCGGATCGAATCGGTCGCTGTAACCCAGCAGGAAAATCGCGGGCACGGAGAACATCATGCCCGAAGAAGCGCCGTTCACGCCCGAGGCAATCGTCTGCACGATGTTGTTCTCGATGATGCTCTTCCGGCGCAGCAAACCACGCAGGATACCGAAGCCGAGAATCGCAGCGAGCTCGGACCCCTCGATCGAAAAGCCGAGAATGAGCGCAGCATATCCGATGGAAACAGCGATGATGACGCCGAGAATCCATCCAACAATGACCGCTACCCAGGTGAGTTCAGGATAGGCCCTGATTGCCTTGGTCGGTGAGTTCAGTGTCGTCCCCTCACTTCTCTTGCCGGTGCCGGAGACTATCACATCATGTGAATTCAGCTCGATCTGTAGAGGTAGCGGAAGACATCATCCACCATCGCCTCGCAGCGGGTGAGCTCCGCGGGGTCGACAAACTCGTTGGGCTGATGTGCCTGATCGATGGACCCGGGTCCGCAGACAACTGTACTGATGCCGGCAAGCTGGAACGTCCCACCTTCGGTCGCGAACGACACTGCACCCGTCCCGCCCTCGCGGACGCCGCTCAACGTGCGAACCCATCGCTCTGCTTTGGCATCTGACTCGGCGATCAAGGGCGGTACCTGGGCGATACGCGAAGTCTCGATACTCGCATTCGGCGCGAACTCCTGAAGGTCTGGCAGCACCTGCTCATGGATGAAGGCTTGCAACGTGTTGATGATGAGGTCTGGATCTTCCTCCGGCATGCTGCGGTATTCCCAGAGGAACTCACAATGTGATGGCAGGATGTTGACTGCGGTACCGCCCTCGATGATGCCTACCTGTACGGTCGTCCACGGCGGCTCACAACCCGATTCGTCCGGCGACGCACGACGTGATCTGCCGATCTTGTCGAGATGTTCAATGATGCGCGCCGCCGCAAAAATGGCGCCTGCGCCACGATGTGGCTGGCTCGAGTGCGCCGCCTGACCGGTCACCACGGTCCTGAATGCATTGATCGCCTTGTGAGCCCGCACGACCTGCATCGTCGTCGGCTCACCGATAATCGCGTAGTCTGGCTTAGTGAAATGCTGGAATGCATCCTCCACCATCCTGGCGATGCCGAGGCAGCCCACCTCCTCGTCGTAGGACAGTGCGAGATACAACGGCTTATCCATCGCTGCGATATTGAGCGTCGAAAGTCGCGATAGAAAGACCGCAGAAAACCCTTTCATGTCGCAAGTGCCACGACCGTAGAGCAAACCATCACGCTCAGTCAGTGAGAAAGGGTCGGTATGCCAGTCTTGTCCATCGATCGGTACCACGTCGGTATGCCCGGAGAGCACCACGCCACCCGGCGCGTCCGGACCGATTGCGGCGATCAGATTGGCCTTGGTGCCTTCAGCATTCCAGGTACGACGGCATCGAGCGCCAAACGGCTCAAGGTAGGCCTCGACCCAATCGATCAGCGGCAAATTGGAGTCGCGGGACACCGTGGGGAATGCCACCAGTCGGGCGAGCATGTCTACCGAGCTTTCCGGATTCATCAGGGTCGTCCTTAATTTGCTGCGCTCGGCGAGACTACCGGCGGGTTAACGTAGGCTTCGACCTGGTCATGATCCTGTGCGGGCGTGAGCAATGACACGATGATCAAAACCGGCACGTGCACAATGAGGCCGAACAACCCTTCATGCAAATCGATCGGTTTGAGTTCGGGCTGAAAAAAGAAAATGAGTGCCGTGATCGCGCCGGCCACGAGCCCGGCAATCGCACCGGGTGTTGTCGCTCTTCGCCAGAACAATGCAGCGACGACCGGCGGCGCTAACTGCGCGATGATTCCGTAGGACGTCAGCAGGAGCACAACGAGGGATACAGACTCGGAAACCGCGAAGAAGTAGGCAACGGCCCCAAACACCACAATCAGCACACGAATCAGAAGACGCTGTGTCTTCTCGCTCAATGACATGAACGGTCGCAATCCGTCCTCAACGGCAACTGATGCGGTGGCATGCATCAGTGCATCTCCGGTCGACATGGATGCGGAGAGCGCGCCAGCACAAAACAACCCGACCACAAGGACGGGCAAATCCACGTTAAGGATCAAGTGGGGGAGAATAAAGTCTGGCTCCGGCAGTGAGTCGACGAACATCACACCAGCGAAACCGATCAGGAACGCCGGCACCAGAAACAACTGAAACGACGGAAACCATACGACCGTCCGACGAATGATTTGCTCATCGCGTGCGGTAAACGCCTTCATAAACAGATGCGGCCACATCGTAATGCCGATGGCGCTGACGACAATCGCACTGCTGTAACCGGCCCAATTCCACGGCGTACCGCTCGCGGTTAGTCCAGGTAGTGTCAGGAGCTCCGGACGGTTCGCCAGGATTTGGTCGAACATCGGACCGATACCGCCATACAGTGCATAGGGGAGATATAACCCCAAACTCCAGGCGATGATGACCATGAAGATGCCTTGCAACGTATTGGTCCAACCGACTGCGCTGACACCGCTGACCAACACGTAGACGAGTACGACGCCGTAGGCAGCAAGGGCGCCGAGCCACAGCGGTACTCGACCTTCCGTTACCGCTTCGATCACAATCCCAGCGCCGCGCATCTGCAAGGTGATGTAGGGAATCAGCGCCGCAATGCTGATGAGCGTAATCAGGACCGACAGCCCACGTGAACGGAATCGACCGGTCAAAAACTGAGCTTGTGTGACCTGACCCAATTGGCGACCGATGCGAGCAGCCTTCGGTCCAATCACATACCACGGCGCCATGCCCAAAGCGCCGTAAGAAAGAATATAGAACGCCGCCGCACCCCGAGAGTAGGCCCACCCCGGACCGCCAAGAAACGCGAACGCCGAGAACACAGTCGCCCCGGTCACAAAGTACATGACGAGGAAGCCGAAGTTGCGATCGCCGGCGACGAAGCCATCAACGGTGGCGGATGTTCCTCGTCCGGCGCGCAAGCCCACCCACAGGGTCAACACCAGGTACGCCGCTATCATTAGCGAAATGACAATCCACTGATCCACTACTCGCTCCGGTCTCTTTTTTCAGAGCGATCAAGAATGAACAGCATGATCCAGCCAATTACGATCCACGCGATCGGCCACGCCATGGAAAAAGGTATACCTAGAACCTGTGGCTCCGGCGAGCGCACATACTCTGCCAGCGGCCAGGTGACTGCGAGCAGGTTGAGCACGAATACGCCAACCGCCAGTCTTCTTATTGTTGTCTTCGACAAGGCGCGAACTCAGAAGTAACCCGCTCGGCAGTATGCGTCAGGCGCCAGATTGGAACAAATGCTAGCGGCAGTCGTCGCCGATCTAGTCGTCGTAGCGACAGATACCTCATTCACTAAGAGCAAGCTCACCAAAGAATCCGATGACACAAAGCACCAGTCCGGACTCACCGGTCTCCACCACATCAAAGCCGCGCAAGAAAAGCTGGCCCTCGGGCGAGTGGATTGCCCAATGATAGCGATGAAAGCCATGTTGAGAATCGACCTTACTCGCTCTGGAGTAAACGTTGCCGGGGTTTTGCTTATGCACTTCGTGCACATTCGCTTCGAAGCCATCGATGCCTGTCACGTCGATAGTGGGATCAACGAAACGCACTTGCGGCGAGAGTGCCTTGTCCAGATGCGTGCGAACGAGTGAAGGATCGCTTTCGTTCCACGCAGCGAGCATATGATCAAAGGATTCTGGATAGTCGGCCATGACAAGCCCCTTTTGCTGGATTGAGCTATACAGTAGCGAGCGCGCCGAGGTTCATGCGCACTAGCGCCTGGCTGATCAGGAACACAGTAAGGAAGGTCACAGCAACGATGCCTTGTGCCTTATCGGATTTCACGGCCAACCCGACACAGGCCAGTCCGAGGAGCACAAACTGAAACCCTCGATACGGGTGCAGCAATGGAGCAGCAAGATAGACAACCGACACAACGACCCCGGCGAGGGTCATCAAGACAAAGATCCCAAAGAACCATCCCGAGACATTATTGAAGTGTGTTTTCCAATCCCAGTCGGGCCCTCGATTGGTCGGGACCAGTAGGTTGGCCTGCAAGAAAATCAATGTCGGCGCGAGAAGTACGGCGAGGTAAGTATCGAAGGTCCACGTTTCGACCGCATTAAAGTCCCAGTAGGCCCACCAGAACTGCACCACGATGAGTACGAGACTAATGACCCATACCATGTGCACCCAATAGCGGCGGGCGCTAGTGAGCAACTCGGCAACCGCTCGCAGTAATTGGGCCAAAGCCAAAGCGAGGATGATGGATACCATCACCATGATGTATTCGAAAATGGTCATGTCTTGGAGCGTAGGTTACTAGTCGGTTAAGTTGGTCGATCGCGAGCGTAACACGGGCTGCAAGCATTGAAGGCCTACGAGAAAATCAGCGCGAGATCAATTAAGGTCGGGGAATGAGTCGATCACATGCCATGGTATTTGGAAGCCTGCAGCGTTTCATCGACACGCGATTTGAGTCTGAACGCGACGGGCTCTTGGTTGTGGCGGCTCGCAGCCGATTCGATGCACTGCTTCGGATGGGTATCTTCGCTTTACTTGCGCTTAGTCTCGTAGTCGGCTTCGATGACATCACCTTTGCGTATTGGTTTGTTGCGCGAGTCATAACCACGCTAATTGCTGGCCTGAGCATTTCTAACTTCAAGGCGCACCCGACGATTCGGGGATTTATCGCCGTGTTTTGCGCCTATATTCTGGATGCACTGCCATTCTTCTGGCTGGTGTCGTACCTGTGGCTGTCCTACATCATTCAGTATCAAGTCATCGTAGTTCTGATGCTTGCTGCAGGATTTATCTACAGTCTGACGCATCGCCTGCGAGTGCCTTCGCTGGGTTTGATTTATGTCGGCGGTATCCAAGCGTCATTTACGCTGTTTTGGGCGACCGTATTTCTCAACGCCCAAACAACGTCAGATATCGCGCTTGGGATCACGATCATGGGCTTACAGCTCTATCACGCGCTCACTATGCGCGAGACTTTCGCAACGCTTGCAGCCATCGACCGCAACGCCCAACGGAGTGAAGCTGAACGGCGATTGCAGGCGATGGGGCGGGTCGCTGGTGGCGTGGCGCATGCGTTTAACAATCATCTTGCTGCGGTGGTTTGCGGCATCGATGTCGCACGCAACCAAACGACAGGCACAGATGCGGCCAAGAGCCTCACGCTGGCTCTACAAGCCGCGAAGCAGGCCGGAACCGATGTAGAGCGGCTACTTGCCTATACGCATCAGTTTCCGTTGCGACCGACGTCAATTGACCTTGGGGAGGTCATGGAGGACGTCCACACGAGTTTTTCCAAGCTGGGCTTTGGATCGGTGAAGGTGCACCAGGCAATATCGAAACCGTATCCCAAGCTCAAAGTAGATCGAGACCAGCTTCAGATCGCGATGCTCGAGCTATTGCAGAATGCGGCGGCGGCTGGTGCGAGTGAAATCTGGATTCGATCTGAAACACTTGATGTAGGCAAACCCAGGATCGAGATTTCCGTTTCCGATAATGGGACGGGCGTATCTCCGGATATCGCAGAGCGCATCTTCGAGCCATTTTTCAGTGGGTCCGAGACAACTCAGAATCCCGGGCTCGGTTTGCCTATGGTCCGGGGGTTTGTAGAGCAGTCTGGTGGCCGAGTTTTGTTGGACCACTCCAAGAGCATCGGAGCAACGTTCGTTCTGAGCCTTCCTGTAGGTTAGTTCTGCGATTCAATAGCCGAGCAATCTGTTACTCCTTAGAGTAAAGCCAGGTCAAGGTGCGACTCATACTGGCTGGCATTACGGTCAGATGCGTTTCATGTTCGAAGACCTGCCAAGTCAATTCCACATTGCTATAGCTTGCTCCGTGCAAGTGCTGGCTGAAACTCAGCATCGTCGGCACCTGTTTCGCGTCCTCTAGTTCCCCTACTGAGATAAAGACTCGGGAATTCGGTATATCCCAAGTCTTGTTGTTTTCGAACTGTTGAACAGAAGCATCGAGGAAGCGCTTGTTGTGCCACCACATCGAGGGGCTATTCAGACCAAACCGAGTAAAGTAGCCATCTGAATTCACGAGGCAATAGGCAGCGAACAGGCCGCCCAAAGAGTGGCCTGCGATTCCCCTATCCTGATTAACCTTGTAGTGCTCTTCTATGAACGGGCCAATTTCCGTCTTGATGCTCTTTAGGAATCGGGCCGCACCACCTGACTCCAATCGCCCTTCCGGGATACCAAATTCCCTTTCGGCGCTCCGATCATCCTGAACATCCGACGAAGGCGTGTAGTCGATCGTTCTGTTTGCAAACCAAGATACTCGGTCGCCGCCCGAGTGAATACCAACAATGACAACATCCTGAATTTGCCGTCTTGCACTCAATCGTCGGTTGACTTGATTGATGGTCGGATAGAAATAGGCGCCATCGAGGATGTAAAGGACGGGATAGGTTGTATCGTCGCTGGTGCTGTAGCCGGAGGGGAAGGCGATATAGAGTTGATACTCACGACCGGTGATTTCCGAGTGAATCACATGGTCAGGCTCAATCGATCGGACTTTCGGTTCCAGCTTCTGCGCCCATACAGGACTGGCGATGAGCAGTAACACCATCGCCACCAATAAGCCGCTTCGACTGGCTGAGTGTGGTGCGTTGTTGGTCTCAGGGCTGCTACTTCTCATTGGTGCTACTAGTCCTGTTTTTCAGCGGTCACTGTTTCGGACCCTTTCGAGGCTGCGCCATAGCTGCATGCCCTTCGAGCGTAGCACGCAGAGTGATTGAATCTGTATCGGCGCATGCGGTCTATAAGTCACGATGCAGGGCGCACACCTTTCAATTAGCGAGTTTGGGCTGAGCGATTTTGACGGCTTCCCATTCCACAGCCGGTCGCGCATGATCATTGCGGTGCTTCTATCGACGGTCGTGGTCTGCTTGATGGTCGTCGCAGCAAACGGATACTTCCAGAGACTGGGCGCCAAATCTCCAGAAGCACCGATCCCAGCGCTCTCATTACGATTGCTTCCCGAAATAAATCCCCAAGCGAGCGACGCTGCAATATCCCCGGCGGCCGAGCCTTCCAATAGCGAACTCGGTAATCCGAGTCGCTCTGCAAGTCCGTCCGAAGTAGAGACTGCAAGCTCAGCAGCATCTCCGGGCCAACCGGTACCGAAACAGCAATCTGTGGACTTTTATTCATTGCTGCAAGATGTGGCACGAGAGACTGCAGCGACGACCGAAAGTCAAAGTATCGGTGAGAGCTCAGTGTTTGATCCGCGGCTTGTCGGACAATTGGTGCGGGTCCGAGCGCAGGATCAGGGCGTGCAAACCGAAACAAACCAGCCTTACATCAACACCTCTGGCGAAACGGTCGTTCCGATCAGCGACACCTGCCACTTGGAAATCAACGCGCCCGTGCTGAGTGGACTAGTGGACTTTGATCGTTTCGTTCCGCCCAGGATGGTTTGCCGCAAAGAAACCGGTATCGAGCTTGAGATCCGCCGTTAGCGCTGTTAGATCAAAAGCGCTTGATGCCCTTCAGGTACTTTTCGACAGGCTTGTAACTGGCGTCACTACCCGAGAACTTAACTAAGTTACGCGCGGTCTTGAGCCAGTCCATAGTGCTCGGCACAACTAACTCGAGCGCATCCATAATATCCTGTTGCTGCAATGCTCGTTCAGATTCACTGGACAGGATATCTGCGAGGACAGACTCTTTGGCTAAGTCGATCAGCCCGTCTATGTCTGCACCAGAAAAGTACTCGGTGGCTGCTGCAACTGCGTCTACATGCAGGTTGTCGACAGGAATGTCAGCGAGGTGCATTCGGATCATCTCAGCGCGGGCCGCCGCGTCAGGGGGTGGCACGAAAACTTGGCGCGAAAAACGTCCGGGTCGCTTCATCGCTGAATCGACATCCCAAGGCATGTTGGTGGCCGCCAAGACCAACACACCCTCGTTATCCGTATTAAAACCATCAAGCTGGGCCAGGAACTCATTGACGATGGTACGTGCTGAACTCGACGCAGCCTTGGACCGCGAGTAGGCCAGTGCGTCGAGCTCGTCAAAAAACAACACACAGGGTTTGCGCGAGCGCGCCTGCTCGAAGACGGCCGCAAGATTGCGTTCACTCTCACCGATCCACATGTTCAATATGTCGCTAATGCCGATAGTTTGAAATTCGGCCTTACATTCGCCGGCTATGGCGCGCGCCATGAGTGTCTTGCCGCAGCCCGGCGGTCCGTAGAGCAGAACACCGCCGCCCGACTTTTTCTTGAAACGTTGGAACAGACCAGGATTTCGGAACGGTTCGATGATCTGCAGACGCAGCGTCTTCTTGAGGTCCGCCATGCCGGCAACATCGTCAAACTTGATGTCTGATTGTGCTGCTAAGGGCATCGAGACCACAGAACCGCCGCCATCGATAACGGAAAGCTTAGGTCCAGTGCTTTGCGCCGCAGAGAGTAAGGTCTCGAGCTCGGCGTTCGGTCCAAAGCCATTAAGCTTACGTGCGCGCTGATACGTGCTGATTGCGTCTGAGTCGTTGCCGGACCGATGTTGGCAGAGCGCCAGACCAATCACGGCGTCTGGACTATCTGCATCGGCTCTTAGGGCGAGCTCAAACTGACTGCTGGCGTCATCGACTCGCCCTGCATCGAGGAGTCGATTGGCATAGTCGAGGCGCAACTCCCCATTGAAGGGATCGCGTAACAGGGCCGCTTCGAGTTCTTCCAAAAATGTACTATCGCTCGTCATCGAATCAATCGCTCTAGAATCGGTGGCCACACCCAGCTATAGACCACATAGCAGATCAGAACGATGGCGACGGTGCCCGCATATGGCTGCAGTGGCGAGTTGTCTATACCAGCCACGCGGAAGAACACAACAGTGGCCGCCCAGATGCCGATCGACCCTGCCCAGCCCCATTTCTGCATGGGCCAAAGGGGCAGCATGGACCAGTGGGAGGCGCGCTTAAGGGTCGTCGCGAACTCAACCAAGCCCTCGTTGGAGGGATCATTGACTACGAGCTCTCTTGACAGCTTGTACGCTTCTTTGGTTCTACCACTATCGGACAGGTGCTGAATCAATCGAATAGTCGTTTGCATCTGGTCAGGGTACTCACGAAGCAGCTTCTGCAAACGTTCGCGCTGCTCCTCCGTGCCGGACTGCACAAACCCACACAGTGTATGGGTGTTGAGCGCCGCTTCATTTTGTGGGTCGAGTCGAAGGGCCTCGACGGCCAGTTTTTCGGCCTTTTCGATGTTCATCGTCTCAAGCATGACTTCCGCGTAGGACGCATAGAGACTCGGCGATTCAGGGAAGCGCTTGAGCAGACCAATTAGAAGGCGCTCGGCTTCGACGTAGTTCTCTTCCCCCAACTCGATACGCGAGAGCAGGTATTGTGCTTCGCGGTGCTCGGGCTGTATTTGCAGGATGCGCTGGACAGTGTGTCTGGCCTCGCCAGCATCATCTTCGTACCAGCTCAGCCAGGCAGCCAACAGCAGCAGCTCGGGGTCATCGGGATGTTGTGGCAGCGCGCGTTCAAGCGCAGCACGCGCCAACGGCAACCGATGACGATCCAGCAACCCGCTGATTTCATGAATGGCGCTGCGTAGATCCTCTGAAGTTTCGTTCATGCTGGAGGCATAGCATGCTGCAAGAAAGCGACGATCACGGCTTGTAACATGACAGCGGCGATAACGGCACAGATCACTGGTACCCAGGGAGAGGGTCCCTCTCGGCCGGTCAATTGCATCGAGCGATAGGCATAGCGATGCGCCAGGTAGAAGACCCCTGCGATCGCAAAACCGACGCCTCTGACCAGAATGCGGAGATTGCTCCGTTCAAAGCCATCTGGCTCGAGAACGAGCACCCAGATCGCAGGCGCGGCAAGCCCTACTGCAAAACCCAACAGGATCCAAAAGAGGTCTTTATTGAGACGGCCTAGGCGTCGAGCGCTGTCAGCGCCAATAATGGTCACTGCCATCGCGCCACCAAAGAATGCTGCGCCGATAAGTGCGCCTACCGGGAGGATCGGCTTAGCTTCCGTCGATTCTAGTGTCGTCGTTAGAAGGTCGTCACGTATTGGAATGATGTGCTTCGATTTGGCGTCAGAAACTACTGCAGTTTTAACACGTTCAGCGAGGAAATTGGCGGCCTTGTTAATGCTTTAACACACTCACAACAAAATTCACCGGCTTATGTTGGATAGACGAGTTGAAACCGCGTTCGTGATTTCTTCACAGACTAGTCGCCTCTTCTTTTCAGGTGCGACGGCCTCTCGGACGTCGCGACAGCATTTCACTCACATGCCATCGAATCCCCGTCTTCCTCGGACAGGAACCGGACGTTGGTCATCACGAAATGCACGATCGCATGAGGCCAGTGTTCAAACGAAGAAAGTTGTGAACGAACAGGGCAGGAAGACGTATATAGATATTGGTTCGTGCCATCGATATCCATATAGGCCTCATAACGTAGCGTGCGGTCCAATTGGTTCTGCACAACGAGCATGGTGGAAATGGATCCGTCATCCTCAACCTCCTGATCAAGCCGCACACGAATCGCTGGTACTGAACTCGAGCTATCACCCGAAGGCGCCAGATCAACGATTTCGGAATCCTCGACCTGCGCGGTAATCGAAAAGGCTTCGCCCGGATAAATCGAAATGTTCGTCTCATGAGCGATAACCGTTCCTTCAACATCAATTTCGAAATATCTTTCTTGATCAAGTTGAACTTGGATTACTCGCTCTCCTCTGCAGAGTTTTTGCTCACAGATGGCAGCTATTTCGTCGTTGGCTACTGCGGATGGGAAAATACCTATTGCGATGACGCATAGAAAAATCCGTATACAGGTCACTTGGCACATCACTTACGCTCTCCGTTTCAGTTTCTGAACGCTCCAACGACAGCGCGGCCTGCGACGGTCGCGAACTTTACGTGGTCTCGGTAGCTTGCAGAGACGCACCATCCGACATGGCGTCGAGCTTGGCATACGCAATTTCGGGATCGACGGCACCGTAACCCGCAAACGTTCCAAAGCCACAATCAGTACAGGCGATTACGCGGTCCTCACCGACAATGTCGGTGAAGTGTGCAATTCGATCAGCAACCAATTCGGGGTGTTCGACGAAGTTTGTGGTGGTGTCGATGACACCGGGCAACAGCACCTTGTCGTCCGGAATCTCATCCGCCCGATCACGGAACACCTTCCACTCATGCCCATGGCGTGGGTTTGCGTTTTCAAACGACAGGTATTTGGCGTCGATCGACATCAACGTGGCAAACACCTTGTCCATAGGCAGGTCCAGAACATGCGGACCTTCGTAGTTACCCCAGCAGGCGTGAACGCGAACCTTCTCTCGCGGCACCTCGCGAAGCGCATGGTTCATAACCTCAACGTTTACTTCTGCGATCTTGATGAACTCATCATCGGAAAGCTCAGAGAACAGCATCTGGCGAGACAGGGCCAGATCCGGGCAATCCAGCTGCACATCCAGCCCCGAGGCGACGATGGTCTCGTACTCGGCCTTCAACGCATCAGCCAATGCTTCCAGATAGGCTTCGCGTGATGGGTAGTGTTGATTGGGAAGGAACAAGGCGACCACACCGGGTGAAGCCGCGTTCATGAATCCGCGCTCGACGTCGTGCTTTTCCATTGCACGCTTGAGGTTTGCAATGTCTCTTTTCAGTTCATCATGGCCGAGCGACTGAATATCACCCGTGCATTGGGGGCGTGAATAGGTCGCTGTCCCACCGCTACTGGCCAGTCGTTCCATATAGCTCGGAAAGAGCTTGAGGTCGGCGGGCGCGTTGCGCGGGCTGTCTCCAGAGAACCCCGTGTAGCGATCCTTAACGTAGGTCGAGTAAGAGATCTTTGAGGCTTCGCCATCGCTGACGATGTCTACACCCGCTTCGACCTGGCGACGCACATTCTCGTCCACAGCCTTCGCCATCGTCGCGTCGAACTGCGCCTGATCGAAGTCCTCGCCTCGTTCGCGTGCAAAAAGAAAATCCACGACTTCTTGAGTCCGCGGCAGCGATCCAACGTGGGTGGTGAGGACTGGCATAGTTTTCCCTAAGTCTTTAGTTGTAAGTGCTAACGGATCGATGATCTAGGCATCCGAGAATCATCATCTTACAAGTTATAGGCATCAGATTCTCAGTGCGGTTTGTCTCGTCTCACCACGCTCAACGGTGAGCTTGTAGATCGAGACGACATGCGCCCAAAGCCATAATGGCGCAGGGAGAAATACGGCGTACATCATCGGGTGATGTGGGCCAATCTCTTCAAGCAGCACAAAGGCTAGCGACGTTGCAACGATCAAGATGTCACCCAAACCAAATGCGTTGGCGAACCAGGTGTGTCGACGTCCCTTTATGCCGGTAGATACGGCAAAGGCGGCGACAAGCGCAAAGAAACCGGCGGAGATGTGTGTCAAGCCATCGATGAGCCCAAAGCTCGCGGGCAGCAGACCGAGTCCGCCCTGGATCAAGAACGCGGCGCCAAAATAGACACGGATCCCCTGAAACATCATCAGCTGACGTTGGTCCATCGCCAACACGCACTCGCGGACAGCGCGAACGCCGAGTAGGAATGCGCCGATAGCGCCAACGCCAACGAGAATTGCGACATAAAAGGCGACACTGGAGATGTTCTCAGGGAAAAGGCTCTGGGTGGAGAAGATGCCGTAGAGAACCGCCATCCAACCGAACATCCCGATGGCTATTGGCCCTCGAGCTATGTTGGTTTCGCGATTGAGAGAAAGAACCCAAAGGGTGTAGATCACCATTAGGGCGTCAAGGGTCAGCATCGCCGGCGTGCCGAAGAGGTCAATCATAGTCACTGCTCCTGCTAAGGGTTAAAGTGGCTACAATATTGGCGAGCATTAGTGGAATCTATCGCTTAAACAATTATTTTGTTTACCAAATCGACTGCATTGAAAGAGTTACAGTGAATATGAATCCTAGTGCACTAAGCGATATCTTGTCCTCGCTCCAGGTTTCGGGTCAGGTGTTGCTGGTTGATGAATATCAGCCGCCGTGGGGCATTGATATTCCAGCCGGCAAGCAACTGTCATCGGCACTGGCGATGCCGAGTCGCACCAAGATCGTCCCGTTTCATATTGTTCGTCGCGGCTCGTTTGAACTCCATACTGCCGAACAGGACCCAATGATTATCCGAGCGGGCGAAGTGGCGATCTGCACAGGTAGTTGCCAGCACCAGATGATTCAGGGTGAGCCGGACCGTATCGTTCCCTTTGCTGATTTGTTGAGTTCATGTATGAACCCGATAGCAGAATCTGGGATTGGCGGTTCGACCGAACTCGTGTGTGGCGTTTTCATGTGGCGAAACACGGAACGCAACCCGCTAATCGATGCTCTGCCGCGGATTTTGCACACGGACGTATCTGGACGGGACGGTGGCAAGACTATGGAGCTATTGACGCAGCTCTTGGTTAGTGAGCTCCGGCTGACGGGCGCTGGGCACGACTACATGGCATCGCGCTTTGTTGAATTGTTATGCGCCGAATCCATCCGACAGTACCTGGACCGACACGCGCACGATCACCCTGGTTGGTTTAGAGCGATGAATGATTCAAAGATTGGTCTGGCATTAAACGCGATTCATGCTGCGCCTGATTCGGAGCTATCTGTCGCTACGCTAGCTGCAGGTGTCAACATGTCGACATCCCGATTCGCCGCACGTTTTCGTGAAGTGCTCGGTGAATCAGTAATGTCCTACGCTACTGGCTGGCGTATGAACATTGCCGGCCGGCTTTTGGTCGACACCACTCGCAACATAGAGCAAATCGCGCATCAGGTGGGCTACCAAAGCACCGCATCCTTTTCGCGAGCATTCTCTAGAAGCTACGGCGCGTCGCCCGCGAAGTACCGAAAATCAAACCGTGCCAGTAACGAGTAATCGTTTCTGGCCAGAATCAGATGGCAGCAATCAATCCCTGAGCGAAGCGGTCGTTCTCTTTCTCGCAAACGCCGCGCCTCCCGCAACGCCAATTAACAGCAACAAGAGGGAACCTGGCTCTGCAACTGACACGCGCCGAGCGGACCAGCTGCTGAGACTCAGCGGACGATCGAAGGCTCTAAAATTCTGTCCAAACACAGGAGCGCCCGCTCGAGCTACAGCGTTACCGCTACCGAAAAAGTCGTTAGTGATGAGGAAGCCGCCGCCACCCGAACCGAAATCACAATCCACGTCTGCTTCTTCCGGGGTGAAACCGCCGGGGCAAACCCAAAAGTCGAGTACAGCACCGGAAAACGACAACGCCGGAATTCCGCCGAATGCGCCCGTGCGAATGTCTGTAGCGGGGGAAAAGGAATAATCGAAAGCACCAAGCGAGGCGCTAACAAAAGAGTCAATCGTCACCGTATCGCCGTCGCTTCCGACAGTGCCATCGACAATTCCGGACAAAACTAAACTGCTCGGCTGGCTGCCAGACTCGTCGGATTCACTCTCGAAGGCATAGGAGAATTCGATGAAGGCTGCACTTGCCGACCCGAGAGGCGCCAGCGATCCAAGTACGGCTACGGCCAGAAATGCGAGAAGGCTTCGACGCTGTAGTCTGTCGATGATCATGAATTTCGCTCCATTATTGTTGTTTTGTGCTAAGCGGCAAACCACCTGCATACGCCCCAGACTGAGGCAAGAATCGTGCGTCGCCAATTATGCGTAAGAAAAACATATATTTAATAACTGCAATTCGATACCGCGAGCCTGACTTGTAAACCTTACCGACAGCAAACACTTCTGTTGTAGAAAACGGCAAAAAGTTTCAACGATCGGCAGTAAACCGACTTAGTACAGTCCATGGCCATCTGCGGCCCCCTCTTACTAGGCACCCGAGTCCAATAATGTCGGTATCGTCTTCTTTGCAGCGTCAATAACCGCTCTCACGCGACCAATGCGGTCAGCACCGAAGCGATACGCAAGAAAAACCGGCGTCGGTCTCGTAGCCCAGTTCGGCAAACAGTGAACCAGCCTGCCCTGGGAGATCGCGCCACGAACAACGAACTCCGGTACGCAACAAACACCGGTACCGGTCTCAGCCAGTCCTGCAAGCGCCGCAAAACTTCGCACCGCGGTGTTTCCCTGAACCGAAACCTGCTCGGCACCTTGATGTTCGAATCGATGCTCAAGAGTCCACTCGCTGCTAACCGAACTCCCCGAGAAAGTGAGACAGTTTACCGACGAGAGATCGGCGGGGTTCGCCAACACGTTTCGTTCAGCGAATGCTGGAGAAGCAGCAACAATGCGCCTGAATTCTCCGAGCCGGTGCGCAACAAGGCGTTCGTCGCTGACACGACCGATTCGAATCGCAAGATCGATAGCAGGGTCCTGCAAGTCTTCGAATCCGTAGTCGAGCCGCATGGTGACCGTCAGTTCAGGATACTGCTCCAGCAGGATGGGCAAGAATTTCCTCGCTACCAGGCCACCGAAGTCAGGTGTACCTGCGATCCGCACCGTTCCGGCTGTTCTAAACGTGTCTTGGTGTGCGTCTTCGATCAAACGGGCGCCTTCTGCCAGGATGGACTCGATTCTCGGCAGCAGACGCTCACCTTCCTGAGTCAGCGACACGCGACGGGAACTGCGAGCGAAGAGTTTTACCTTCAGTCGCGCTTCCAACTGACTGAGCTGTTTGCTGACAGCAGATTTGGCCATCTCAAGATTACTAGCGGCGGCCGTAATGCCGCCAGCTCTCGCCACCTCGCTAAAAACGCGTAGCTCTTGGAAGTTCATTGTTCTCAATATTGAAACCTTTGGTTCATTATTCTCCTATTGTTCACTTTTTGGATGATACTGATAATCCTGGCCTCAGCAAACAACTCCATAAGGACACTTCAATGTCTCAACGAATCTTGATCACCGGTGCAAATGGCGGCTTCGGTGAACTTACAACGCGAGCGCTGCTGGACGCCGGTCATAGGGTCATTGCATCGATGCGTGATCCTGAGGGTCGCAACAGACCGGCTGCCGATGCCTTGCAATCCGCGGGTGCTCATATCGTTGACATCGACGTCACGAATGACGACAGCGTGACCTCGGGCGTACAAGCGGCCGTCGAGACCGTCGGCGGCCTGGATGTGCTCATCAACAACGCGGGTGTCGGTGTCATGGGCTTGCAGGAAAACTACACGGCGGAAGACATGCAACGCTTGTTTGACATCAACGTCTTCGGCGTTCAGCGAATGAACAGAGCTGTGCTACCACTCTTTCGTAAACAAGCGTCAGGGCTGCTACTGCATGTATCGAGTTTGCTGGGTCGCATCACGATCCCGTTCTACGGACCCTACAACGCAAGCAAATGGGCCCTCGAGGCGTTGGCTGAAAACTATCGGACGGAACTGTCCGCATTCGGTGTTGACTCCTGCCTTGTTGAGCCCGGTGGTTTCCCGACGACCTTTATCGATAGGCTGATGAGGCCTAGCGACACATCCAGAGATGCTGAATACGGCGAATTTGCCGGTGCTCCTGCCGCCGCGCTTTCTGGATTTGAGGAATCCTTGGCCGCTAATCCAGCACAAGACCCGAGTATTGTTGCCGATGCCATTGTAGAGCTGGTTGGGACCCCGGCGGGCGCGCGACCATTTCGGACGGTGGTCGACAAGATGGGAATGGGCGAGCCGATCGATGCTTACAATCAGCATCTCGCCGAGGTTACCTTGGGCATCTACACGGCGTTCGGCACGGCCGACATGTTGAAACTGAAGAAGGAGCAGTCATGAAAATCGGTGTATTGGGAACCGGCGACGTCGGGCGCACGATTTCGGTCGGCCTCGCCAATATTGGTCACAACGTGATGATTGGCACGCGTGATCCGGGCAAGCCTGAACTCGTGGAATGGCGTGGTGACAGCGACATCTCCGTGGGCACGTTCGCTGAAGCAGCAGCATTCGGCGATGTGCTCGTGCTTGCCGTGGGCTGGTCATCCGTCGAGGCCGTACTTGATCTGGCCGGGCAGGACAACATCGCAGAGAAGGTCGTACTGGATGCAAACAACCCGCTGCGTTTCGATGCCGAGGGACAGCCGCCCGTGCTCGACATCCCGCACAACGATTCGGCTGGCGAGACTATACAACGCCGCCTGCCCGATGCCCGCATCGTCAAGGCGTTCAACACTATCGGCAGCCCGCACATGGTCAACCCCGATTTCCCGGACGGCAAGCCCGACATGTTCATCTGCGGCAACGACGACGATGCCAAACAGATCGCCAATACGTTGATTGAAGAACTTGGCTGGCGGACATCGATCGATCTCGGCGGTATCGAAAACTCGCGCTACCTGGAATCAATGGCCATGGTATGGATCGTTCACTTCTTCAACACGGGCTTTCAGGGCGGTCACGCGTTTAGTCTATTGCGCAAGTAGCGCTCCGCACGGGTCCCGCTCGATAGCGGGGGATCATCGAGCTGCTGGACTGGGCCAAGAGGAAACGGATCTGCGCAAGGCGCTTGCCACCAGTTTTTCCCTATCTCCGCCAAGCATAAAAAGTTGCTATTGCTTGGAATATTGCGCTGATCGAGAAACCCACAATATTCCCGTCAACGCCCAAAACCTTCGGAGCATCGGGTAAATCAGAAAGCGAGCCACCGTAGGCTCCAACTGTAAGAACGGCGGCAAAAAACGGAATCATCACCAGCCATCCGGGTAGCGTAATTAGTTTGAATAGCTTTACCTGATCGTCTTTTATGAGCCAGGCGCCAGCAAATGTCGCCAGACCTGCAACAGCAAGAACCGAGAGCAACCAAACCATGTGGACGCGCGCATGGGGTGGCCAAGCATCATTAAAGACATGCGACGGCGAAAGATCTACGACGGTGGGTCCGACCGAAAACAAGAAGGCCGAAATTGTGAGCGATATTCTGGCGAAGAGCATGTTCTCGAACATCCTATCTTGGAGGTGAGTGTCGGCTTTGGATCGGAGACCGTCATCGTAGCAGAAGAGATCTAGCCGTCGATGCACGGTCAAAAGCGGCCACCCATAGTTGTGATTTTTAAATGGGATAATTGGACTTGAACGGGGCCTCAAGGCTGTCAATTTCCACCTCCAACTCGTCTAACTTTGCTCGCAGGTCATCTGGCCCAAAGGCGAAAGTGCTTCGTTTGGAGACCATCTCCCGTTCTGCAATGGACGCATCGGCATCAATCAAGTTTTTGGGTACCTCGAATGAACGGATGTGGTAAGCAAGCCCACTTCGAGGGAAAATTTGAAGTCCGTGGTTCTTTAGGAATGTACGCGTTGATGTTTTAGATAGGTCCAACGGATAAATACCAATCCACGCAAGATTCTCTACGCAACTTGCCGGGACCGAGGTTGCTACCATCTTTCCCTTGGTTAAGAAGTCCAATACCCAGTTCGCGCGCATGCGGGATTAGTCTCACTATTTGATATTCTTGGCCGGCTGCTTTGGGTCAGGGGCCGTCATTCGGCCTTCGAATACCTGTGCAGCCGGTTTCGATTGTAAACCGGACGCTCATGTGATCCCCGGTGCTTCCAATCAACAGAAACCAAAACCACGCTACCGAGCGGCTGCTACTCGACGGTCACGCTCTTGGCCAAATTGCGAGGCTGATCTACATCGGTGCCTTTGAGTACGGCGACGTGATAGGACAACAACTGCAGAGGTACGGTGTAGACGATCGGCGCGATCAAGCGATCAGCATGCGGCATCGGAATCACCTTAACGCCTTCTTCATTCTCTAACCCGGTCTCGCGGTCAGCAAAGACATATAGCTTGCCGCCGCGCGCGCGCACCACTTGCATGTTGGATTTGAGCTTGTCGAGTAACTCGTTGTTCGGAGCAACAACCACGACCGGCATGTCTTCATCGATCAGCGCCAACGGGCCATGCTTGAGTTCGCCCGCCGCATACGCTTCCGCGTGGATGTATGAGATCTCTTTCAGCTTGAGTGCACCTTCCATGGCGATCGGCCACATCGGACCGCGCCCAAGGAACAACGTGTGGTGTTTTTCGGAAAAATCTTCTGCGAGGTCGTTCAGCGCCTCGTTCATCTGCAGCGCTTCTTCCACAGCGGCTGCCGAGTGATACACGTGAGGCACCAACTCTGCCTCGCGCGCTTCGCTCAATCCGCGATGACGCGCCAACATGAGTGTCACGAGCAGCATCGATAAGAGCTGGGTTGTGAATGCCTTGGTGCTGGCGACGCCGATCTCTGGACCGGCTTGCGTCATCATCACGAGATCAGACTCGCGCACCATGGAGCTGTGTGCACTATTACAGATCGTTAGCGAACCGAGGTATCCGGATTCTTTCGCCAGACGAAGTGCCTCCAGGGTGTCGGCGGTCTCGCCCGATTGCGACAGAGTCACGAACAGCGTGTTCTTTGGCACAACAACCTTACGATAGCGATACTCGCTCGCGATCTCGACCTGACAGGGTATTCCTGCGAGAGATTCGAACCAGTACTTGCCGACGCAACCGGCGTGGTAGCTCGTGCCGCAAGCCACAATGTGAATATTCTCAACTTTCGGCAACAGTTCGGTTGCTCGCGGTCCAAGAGAATCGGGCAGCACTCGGTTGTTACTGACACGGCCGTACAGCGTGTCGGCGAGTGCGGCGGGCTGCTCAAAAATTTCCTTGAGCATGAAGTGTCGATACGGACCTTTATCGGCGGCATCCTGTTGCGCTGGTGTTTCATGAATCTCGCGCTCAACAGCGTTGGCGTTCAAGTCAAAGATGTTGATCGAATCGCGTGTGATCTCGGCGAGATCGCCTTGCTCGAGATATATGAATCGTTGTGTCACCGGGAGCAATGCCTGAATCCCGCTCGCGACAAAATTCTCTCCAATGCCAAGACCGATCACGAGCGGGCTTGCCACCCGGCTCACAACAATGCGGTCTGGGTCTTCGTTGTCGCAAACGAGCAGCGCGTAAGCGCCTTCGAATCGCTGCGTCGCGTGACGAACCGCATCGACAAGATCCATTCCAGACTTCAGGTAGTCGTGTACCAGATGCGCAGCCACTTCCGTATCGGTCTGGGATGCGAACTCGTAGCCTTTGGCGAGCAGCTCGTCTTTGATCGGTTGGAAGTTCTCGATGACGCCATTGTGAATCACGGCGACTCGGTTTCCGGAAAGATGCGGATGTGCGTTGGTTTCGGTCACGCCGCCATGGGTTGCCCACCGCGTATGCGCAAGACCCACTCGACCACCCATCGGATTGGCGTCCAGCTTTTCCTGCAGTCCAGCCACTTTGCCGACTGCGCGGCGTAGCTCGATGCTCGCGTCATCTTGCAAAACGGCGACGCCAGCAGAATCGTATCCGCGGTATTCGAGACGGCGTAATCCTTCGACGAGAATCGGTACTACGTTACGCTCAGCAATCGCCCCAACGATGCCACACATGGGCAGTCTCCTTACTTGTTCTTCTCGGGCCGTTGCCAGCCATCAATGGTTCTTTGTCGCGTGCGCTCGATCGTCAGTTGACCATCGGGTGCGTCTTTCGAGAGTGTCGTGCCAGCACCGATCGTCGCACCTGTGCCCACCGAGATCGGGGCAACCAACTCAACACCCGAACCGATGAAAGCATCATCACCGATCGTAGTTACGTGTTTGTTAGCGCCATCGTAATTACAGGTGATGGTGCCGGCGCCGACGTTCACGTTCTTGCCGATCTCTGCATCCCCGATGTAAGTCAGGTGATTGACCTTGCTACCTTCGCCGATAGTGCTTTTCTTCACTTCCACGAAGTTGCCCACTTTGGCGCCACGCTCGAGTACGGCGCCCGGTCGAAGTCGCGCGTACGGACCGATGTTGCATGACTCGCCAACCCGCGATGACTCGATCAGACTGTTCGCGAGCACCTGAGTACCCGCCTCGATCACACTTTGTTGCACGATGCAGTTTGGTCCGATCTGAACGCGATCGCCGAGTACAACATCGCCAATAAATACAGCGTTGATATCGATAAACACGTCACGTCCTACGGTTACCGTACCGCGAATATCGACGCGCGCGGGGTCTGCAAGTCGCGCGCCTGCATTCATTAATGCAATGGCCGCGCGATTCTGAAAAGCACACTCCGCCTCGGCCAGCTGTACCCGGTCGTTGATGCCCATCGTTTCTTCGGGGTCATCCGATACAACACCGTGGACGTCGATACCATCAGCGACCGCGAGACCGACGATATCGGTCAGGTAATACTCGCCCTGTGCATTCTTGGGTTCCAATGCAGAAAGCCAACGTCGCAGTGGCGCGGTTGGAACGACAAACACACCGGAGTTGATCTCTTCGACCAAGAGTTCATCGTCGTTCGCATCCTTTTGCTCGACGATCCGATCGACGGTGCCTGCCGCGCTGCGGAGGATACGGCCATACCCGGTGGGGTCGTCCATTTCCACCGTCAACACACCCACCGCATCCGTTGGGGTTTCCTGCAGCAACCTTTTGAGCGTGCTGGCAGTGAGTAGTGGAACATCGCCACACAACACCAGGACTCGACCTCCATCTTCAATTTGCGGCATTGCCTGCTGCACGGCGTGGCCGGTACCGAGCTGCTCGGCCTGTAGTGCCCATTTGAGGTTTGGGCTGTCGAAGGCAGCCTGCACCTGGTCGCCGCCAAAGCCATAGACCACCACGACGTCATCCGCGTGGATTTCGTCGGTAAGGTCCAGAACGTGGGCGAGCAGTGGTTTGCCTGCCAGCGGCTGGAGCACCTTCGGAATGTCCGAGCGCATACGCGTGCCCTTGCCGGCAGCGAGGATTACAACGCTCAGTAAGGTTTGAGATTCAGACATTCGCGAATGATACCTTAGGGACCCCCGGTTTCGTGTGATGCCGCGCACGAAGGAATATGCGAATGCCGTCATCAATGGTCGTCAGGATTCTCTGGGTTTTGACCGCTCTGGTCGCTGCCTGCGACGGCCGGGTCTATGTTCGTGACGGCGTGACAGACGGCGATCGGTTCTCACTGCCGACAACGCTGTCAGAGAACCCCGACCCGATCACACAGGCCTGGGCCGCCTACAGTCTCGCGCGCAGTATGTGCCAGCTGGAAATGGGTGGCGAAAACCCAGCGAGGAACTCGAGTCTCGACTGCGAAGTCAGTGCCCGACAAGCGTTGGCGGAGCGCTGGAATGAACTCAAAGCGGACCGCGCGCTGGCGGGTCAGGAGGTTCCAGCTAATGGAGAATCGATGTATCTGGATACGCTCGCCAAGATGCACGCGGCGGACGTGCTGGAGGGGTATAGCTGGAGGTATCTGCGCAAACGTCATTGGGCCGAAGCTGCCCCCGAAGCGCGGCTAGCATTCGAGGAATGGCGCGAAGTACACCTGAAAAAAAGACACAAGCCGCAAACACGGATTGTCGGATCGTGGGGTTTCGCATCGACCACGGCCGAGCGATAAGATCAGGCCGTTAACGACAGCGCCATCACGACGTCTGTCTGTTGATCTTTCCCCAGCATGAATTCACATGTGCCCAGCGTTTTAAAGCCGCGCTTTTCATAAAAGCGTATCGCGCGAGGATTGTGCTCCCACACAGTAAGCCAGATCGTCGATGCACCGAATTCAGTGGCGATCTTTGAGGTCTCGGCCAGGAGTTCATCTGCGACACCACTGCCGTGCAGCCTCTGGTGCAAATAGAATCGCTGCAGCAGGAGACCGCTTGGATCAATTTCATCCAATGGGGTGTCGGCGGTGCGGAGCATTGAGTAACCCGCCAAGCCATCTGTATCCTCGACCAGCAAGGTGCGGGTATCAGGGCGTTCCAACAAGCGCGCAATCTCTGCGACGCTGAAGGATGCGCTCAGATACTCAGCGAGATCGTCCGGATCGTTATCCGGCCCAAACGTATCTGTGAAAATTTGTTCCGCAAACGGCGCAAGTTGGCCCGCATCATCGACCGAAGCGAGCCTGAAGCGGACGAGCGGTTTATCGACGACCTTTTAGTCTCTGTGCCGCACGGTAGCGGGCGGACGCTTCGGCAAGTTCTTGTTGGGCGCGTTGCAGGTCCGTGGTCTCAGAGGCGTTCTTCAACGCCTCCTCTGCCGCTTGCTGCGCTTCAAGCGCAGCGGCCTCATCGAGTTCGTCATCACGCAGCGCCGTATCGGCAAGCACCGTGACCAGGTTCGGCTGAACTTCGATCATCCCACCGGTGATGTAGAAGAAACGCTCTGCACCTTCTACTTCGGTCACGCGAAGTTCGCCGGGGCGAAGACCGGTCAAGAGCGGAGCGTGACGCGGTGCAATACCGATCTCACCCATCTTTGCCGGCGCGAAAACCATTGAGGCCTCGCCCTTGTAGATCTCGCCCTCGGCAGAAACGATGTCGACTTGCAATGTGCCCATTGTTTAGGCCTGCATACCTTTGGCTTTTTCGACCGCTTCCTCGATCGACCCAACCATGTAGAACGCCTGTTCTGGCAGGTGATCGTAATCACCGTTAACGATGCCCTGGAAGCCACGGATCGTGTCTTTCAGCGATACGTATTTACCTTCAGCGCCGGTGAACTGCGCGGCTACGAAGAACGGCTGCGACAAGAAGCGCTGGATCTTACGTGCACGGGTAACGGTCTGTTTCTGCTCTTCGGAGAGTTCATCCATACCGAGAATCGCGATGATGTCCTGCAGCTCTTTGTAGGTTTGCAGAATCGCCTGAACGTTACGCGCACAGTCGTAGTGTTCCTGACCAATCACGAGCGGATCGAGCAAGCGAGAGGTCGAGTCGAGCGGATCTACGGCCGGGTAGATACCGAGCTCAGAAATTGCACGTGACAGTACGAGCGTCGCATCCAAGTGAGCGAAGGTGGTTGCAGGCGACGGATCGGTCAAGTCATCCGCAGGTACGTAAACCGCCTGGAAGGAGGTGATAGAACCGGTCTTCGTTGAGGTGATGCGCTCCTGAAGCACGCCCATCTCTTCCGCCAGTGTCGGCTGGTAACCTACCGCCGACGGCATACGACCGAGCAGCGCCGATACTTCGGTTCCAGCGAGTGTGTAACGGTAGATGTTATCGATGAACATCAGAACGTCACGGCCTTCGTCACGGAAGTATTCAGCCATCGTCAGACCGGTCAGCGCGACACGCAGACGGTTGCCCGGAGGCTCATTCATCTGACCGTAAACCAGCGCTACCTTGTCGAGTACGCCCGCTTCTTCCATCTCGTAGTAGAAGTCGTTGCCTTCACGAGTACGCTCGCCAACGCCGGCGAATACCGACAAACCGTCGTGCGCCTTAGCGATGTTGTTGATCAGCTCCATGAGCGTCACGGTTTTACCAACACCCGCACCGCCGAACAGTCCGACCTTGCCGCCTTTCGCGATCGGCATGATGAGGTCGATCACCTTCACGCCGGTTTCCAGCAGCTCGGTTGAAGCTGCCTGCTCTTCGTATGAAGGGGCAGGACGGTGAATCGGCAGCGTTTGTTCGTGCTCGATTGGGCCGGCCTTATCTTCTGGCTGCCCGAGTACGTTCATGACGCGACCCAGCGTGCCAGGGCCAACCGGTACGTTGATCGGAGCACCGGTGTTGGTGACGTTCAGACCACGCTTGAGGCCTTCACTGGCACCCATCGCAATCGCGCGAACTACGCCATCACCGAGCTGCTGCTGTACTTCCAGCGTCAGGCTGCCGTCTTCCAGCACAAGAGCGTCATACACTTTCGGAATCGCGTCGCGCGGAAACTCCACGTCAACAACGGCGCCGATGATCTGCGCGGTCTTACCAGTGCTCATTCGTTTATCCTCGATCCAAGTGACGACGATCCCGTCGTCGATATTTATTCAATGCCTGTCGGTCGTTCGCCGGTCGTGTTTACCGCTAGCCGCTAACGGCCGCTGCACCACCAACAATCTCGCTAATTTCTTGCGTAATCGCTGCCTGACGCGCTTTGTTGTATTGCAACTGCAGCGAATCAATAAGATCACCTGCGTTGTCGGTCGCGCTCTTCATTGCGACCATCTTGGCTGCCATCTCGCACGCGTAGTTCTCAACCACACCGCGATAAATCTGCGACTCGATGTAGCGCATCAGGACTTCGTCCAGGAGCTCAACAGGGTCGGGCTCATAGATGTAATCCCAGTATTGCTGCAGCTCGTCTTCGTTATCGAGCTCAGCGATCGGCAACAGCGTTTCGGTCGTCGGCTTCTGGCTGATCGCGCTCGCAAACACGTTGTGTGCGAGATAGAGGCGATCGATCTTGCCGTCGGTGTAGCCGTCCAGCATGACCTTGACGAGACCCAACAGATCATTCATCTGCGGGTTATCGCCGAGCTGCGTGGCTGTGGCCAACACGTTACCGCCGAGACGGTTAAACAATTGGACGGCTTTGGAACCCACCAGCGCGAGATCGACCTCAACGCCTTTGCTCTCCCATTCGGTCAGCTCGTTGATGAGCTTCTTGAACAGATTGACGTTCAGACCGCCGCAAAGGCCGCGATCAGAAGAGACGACGATGTAGCCGACACGCTTCACCTCGCGGCTCTCGAGCCATGGGTGACGATACTCCGGATTTGCATCGGACAAGTGAGCCACCACGCGGCGAATGCGCTCAGCGTACGGACGAGATGCTTCCATCTGCGCCTGCGCCTTGCGGATCTTGCTCGCGGCGACCATCTCCATCGCACGCGTGATCTTCTGCGTGCTCTTCACGCTTTTGATCTTGGTGCGGATTTCCTTTTCGCTGGCCATGGCTCAGTCCGTTAGTAGTCTAGTAGACGCCCGTTGATTTGAACGCGTCGAGTGCGGCCGTCATGCCGGCTTTGATGTCGTCATCGAACGCGCCCGTGTCGTTGATCTTGGCGATCAACTCCGCGTGCGAGTTGTTGGCGAAGTCGTGCATGGCGGCTTCGTAGTCGACCACTTTCTCGACTGGTACATCGTCGAGGTAGCCTTCGTTCGCAGCGAACAATGACAGCGCCATCTCACCCACTGACAGCGGTGAGTACTGCTTCTGCTTCAACAATTCGGTGACGCGCTGGCCGCGTTCGAGCTGCTTCCGGGTCGCTTCATCAAGGTCGGAAGCGAACTGGGCAAATGCCGCCAGTTCGCGATACTGCGCAAGCGCCAGACGAACACCGCCGCCAAGCTTCTTGATGATCTTCGTCTGCGCAGAACCACCCACACGAGATACCGAAAGACCCGCGTTGATCGCAGGACGGATACCCGCGTTAAACAGGTCGGTCTCCAGGAAGATCTGACCATCGGTAATGGAAATCACGTTGGTCGGTACGAACGCCGATACGTCACCCGCCTGGGTTTCGATGATCGGCAACGCTGTCAGTGAGCCCGTCTTGCCCGTGACTTCGCCGTTGGTTTGCTCTTCTACGAACTTCGCGTTGACGCGAGCTGCACGCTCAAGCAGACGAGAATGGAGGTAGAAAACGTCACCCGGATACGCTTCACGACCTGGCGGACGACGCAGCAACAACGAGACCTGGCGATAGGCCATGGCCTGTTTGGTGAGATCGTCGAAGATGATCAGTGCATCTTCACCGCGATCGCGGAAGTATTCGCCCATCGCCGTGCCGGCGTACGGTGCGATGTACTGCATCGCCGGTGACTGGGCGGCAGAAGCGTTAACGACGATGGTGTGATCCATCGCGCCTTCTTCTTCCAGCTTGCGTACGACTGCTGCCACCGAGCTGTCTTTTTGCCCGACTGCAACGTAGATACACTTAATGCCGGTGCCTTTCTGGTTGATGATCGCATCGATCGCCACAGCGGTCTTACCGGTTTGGCGGTCACCAATGATCAACTCGCGCTGGCCACGACCAATCGGCACCATCGCGTCAATCGCCTTCAGACCGGTCTGTACCGGCTGGTCGACCGACTGACGATCGATAACGCCGGGCGCGACTTTTTCAATCGGCGATGAGATAGACGTCGTGATCGGTGCTTTGCCGTCGATCGCCTCACCCAGTGAGTTCACAACGCGGCCGAGCAACTCCGGACCGACCGGTACTTCGAGAATACGACCTGTGGTCTTAACCGTGTCGCCTTCGGAGATGTGCTTGTAATCACCGAGTACAACCGCGCCCACCGAATCCTGCTCGAGGTTCAGTGCGAGCCCGAAGGTGTTACCCGGGAACTCGAGCATCTCACCATACTTGGCATCAGCCAGCCCATGGATACGGGTGATGCCGTCTGATACGGCGATAACGGTACCGACGTCTCGTGCCTCGGCGGCTGCATCGAAGTTCTCAATTCGTGCTTTGATCAGTTCGCTGATCTCGGACGCTTTAAGTGACATGGTCTGTATTCCTTAAACTTACTTTTGCAGCACCGCAGACATACGCGAGAGCTTCGAACGCACGGAGCCGTCGATGACAAAATCACCAGCGCGAATCACCGCACCGCCGATCAGCCCTTCGTCGACTTCTGTCGTAATATCCACGTTGCGGCCCAGCCGTGACTTCAGCGCCTCGGCAATTTCATTTTTCTGAGAGTCATCGATCGCACTGGCCGCCGTGATCGTCACGTTGACGATTTGCTCGGCCTTGCGCTTAAGCAGTTCAACCTGCTCCGCAATAACCGGCAGCAACGCCAGGCGATCGTTCTCGATCAGCAGCTTCAGCAGGTTTTCGCCATTACCACCCGCGGCTGCCAGTGGCTTGGCCTCCGGGATATCGGCGAACACGCCCTGCAAGATACCGAGCAGTTGCTCTGGGCTGACGGCCGGGTGATCGATCAGACCTGCGACCTGCGGATCGCTGACCACAACACCAGCCGCCTGCAAGGCGGCGGACATCGTGGCGAGCGAATCGCTCTCGCTCGCCACGGCGAAAGCCGCTTGAGCGTAGGGTCGTGCCAGCGTGTCGTTGTCAGCCATGCGGTATTACCTGCAACTCGATATGCCAGTTAGATCTGCTTGGCGAGATCGCCGATCAGATCCTTGTGGACGCCTGCGTCGATTTCGCGACTCAGAATCTTCGACGCCGTGGCCAGAGCCAGCTCGGCTACCTGATCGCGCAGCTCTTCGCGTGCGCGGTTGGTTTCCTGCTCGATCTCGGCTTGCGCCGCTGTCAGCTGGCGATCGCGCTCGCGAACACCCTCGTCTTTACCTTCAGCGATGATCTCGTTTGCACGAGAGCGCGCCTGGTCGAGGATGTCTGCTGCCTGCGCGCGTGCTTCGGCGACCAATTCGTCGACTTTCGATTCCGCTTTCGCGAGATCCTGCTGACCGCGCTCGGCGGCCGCGAGACCGTCAGCGATTTCCTGGCGACGTGCCTCAATCGTCTCGATCAACGGAGGCCAGACTTTCCACATCACGAATCCCACGAACAGCAGGAACGTGATCATTTGTCCGATGACGCTAATATTTGGATCCACGTGCGATTACTCCGAATGCGTTACTCGAAACCGGTTACCCGGACGAATTAACCTGCGATGGCACTCAGCAGCGGGTTCGCAAACAGCAGCAGTGCAGCGAATGCAACGCCGATAATCGACAGCGCATCGAGCAGACCCGCGATGATGAACATGCGGCCCTGAAGCATGTTGCCAAGCTCCGGCTGGCGAGCTACGCCTTCCAGGAACTTGCCGCCCAGCAGGCCGAAGCCGATACCGGTACCCAGTGCGGCGAATGCGAGGATCATGCCGACGGCAATGGCGGTGCTGCTCTGGATATCAGCGATTAGAGCTTCCATGGTGACTCCTAAATCAAATCAAAACGCGTGAAGCGTGAACAAAAAAATCAGTGTTTCTCGTAAGCGAGATTCAAATAAACGATGGTCAGCGTCATGAAGATGAACGCCTGCAGCGGGATTACCAGGATGTGGTAAATCGCCCAGACAGCACCCGGGAACGGCTGAATGTAAATTGGGAGCAGCGCGATCAACATGAAGATCAGCTCTGCAGCATAGAGGTTGCCGAACAATCGGAGCGCCAACGACAAAGGCTTGGCGAGGAGCTCGACGGTGTTCAGGATAAGGTTGAACGGCAGCAGCCACGGACCGAACGGGTGGAATAGCCACTCTTCAAGGTAACCCTTGGCGCCTTTGCCCTTGAAGCTGTAGATGATGATCAGCACAAACACGGTCAGCGAAATACTGAACGTCGCGTTCACATCAGCAGAAGGGACGATCCGCATGTAATCGAGATGCAGGTAATCGTGCGCGATGATCGGCACCAGATCGACCGGTAGCAGGTCGAGGAGGTTCCAGAACATCACCAGCATGAAGATGGTCAGCGCCAACGGTGCGACGAATTTACGCGGCCCGTGGAAACCGTCTTTGACCGAATCGTCGACGAACTCGATCGTCATCTCGATGAACGCCTGGAATTTACCGGGGACACCGGTCGTCGCTCGTCGTGCTGCCATGTAGAAGATGCCGATGAACAACAACCCGCAGAACCAGGTCCAGAACAGGGTATCGACGTGCAACGTCATAAACCCTTCACCTACAGTAAGGTGTTCCAGGTGGTGGGATACGTATTCGCTCGCAGTCTGTTTGCCGGACTCGCTTGCCATTCGCTCGTTACACTCTTCTACACGTTCACGACGGCGCCCTATATATAAGTATATAAGGGCGGTCGCCTGCTATTTCACGGTCGGTTTGTCCCCATTGACGTCGTCGCTGATCGTCCACCGAATTGCCGCGCCATAAACCGTCAATGTCGCGAAAAACACGCTCGCGAACGGAATAAACTGTGACGCGAAGAATTTGGCGACTACGCCGAACATCAACGCCGCACCCAAGATTTTGAAAATCTCGGCGCGATAAAAGGCCGCCACAATTGCTTGCGGCGGCGCCGAATCTGGCCGGGAAAGCACCCGGGCTGCTGCTTGCAAGGTCAGCAGCGCGCTGCCGAGGCCACCAGCCAGACCGGCAAATGCCGCGGCGGGGCTGTCGAACAGCCAAAACAAGGCCCCCAGAACTCCGATGAGCGCCTGCCACATTACGATGCGGACAGGGACAGCGCGGGATCGCACGGCACGCCTCCTTGGGCGATATCGCCGGGCCGGAAACCAAAAGCGGGCGCAGTATAAAGGTTCTCAGGCACCGCGGTAAACCCCTGAACCGGAAACTGCTACGCACAGACCCAGCGGTGCGAAAAACCCTGTAATTACCGAGTATTGAGAGGCTCGACACAGTTCCCAATAAGCGTCTTCTCTACAGTTATGTCGTCCGGCGCCGCTACGCAAGACAGCAGCGACAGGCCATTGACGTCAACTTCGCCCAAGGAAGTGCACAGATCATGACGCAGTTTGACCACGACACCATCGCCAAAGCGCTCGAGGAAGAGCAGCTTTTCATCCAATACCAGCCCAAAATGGCACGGCCGACCGGTCAATCGGAGTGGGTCACCACAGAAGCCGAATCGCTGATTCGTTGGCGCCACCCGGAGCAAGGGCTAGTGTCACCGATGGAATTCCTCCCGACGGCTGTCGAAGTGGGTCTGATGCCGGCGATTGGTGACTTCGTGCTCGAGAAGACGCTGACCCAGCTAACGCGCTGGCGCGATAGCGGGCTGAACCTCAATGGTTGCGTCAATCTCGACGCCTCCTTGCTACAAGACGCAAGCCTCGCATCCCACTACGAGCGCATCGTCAGCCAATTCAACCTGCCGTGCGACGCCATTACCTTCGAAGTGGCGCAGCCGGGTATCGCCGGAGCTGAAGACCGATGCGCTCAGGTTCTGTCGGCCTTGCGCAGCCGTGGATTCCGCCTGTCGCTGGACGACTTCGGTGCGGCGAGAGAATCACTGAGCTCTTTCGGCAAACTCGACTTCGATGAAATCAAGATTCATGCATCGCTGCTTATCGAGGCGCGCGAGAACATCATGACGAGACACGCTCTGGCAGCCGTCACCGGCATGGCGCACGCGCTCGGCATCACGGTCTGTGCCGAAGGTGTCGAGGATCAGGCAACTTTCGAATTTCTGAAAGAGATCAGATGCGACAAGATGCAGGGTTTCTTCATATCTGAGGCCGTGATGCCCGATATCATCCAGCGCGCCTACCCCGCGGTGGATGCTGCGAACACGATCGATGTGCTGAAAGAAGCAACGGGCGTCTACAAATCGCTCCGCGCCTGAATCAATCGCGCTGCCCGCGTCTATTCACCGCGTAAGCGGTCAAGCACGCCTTCCAGCTCATCGAGACTGTTGTAGGCAATCGACAGCGTACCTTTGCCGCGTTTTCCGGCGTTGACCGTGACCTTGGAACCCAGCTTCTCTGTCAATTCCTGCTCGAGACGAGCAACGTCCGGGTCTTTTCGTGTTGCTTTGCGAGCAGGCTGGGCGGGTTGGCCCGCAGCGCGAACGCGCCGCTCGGTTTCGCGAACCGTCATACCGCGCGCAACCACCTCACGTGCCAACATCGCCTGATCAGAGCCCCGCTCGAGCCCCAGCAGAGCGCGGGCATGGCCCATGTCGAGCTTTCGTCGCTCAAGAAGGTCTTGCACTACCGGATCGAGATCGAGCAGTCGCAGCAGGTTCGAGACCGAAGCCCGGCTGCGCCCAACGGCATCGGCACCTTCCTGGTGCGTCAGCTCGAATTCGGTAATCAGACGAGAGAGTGCACGCGCCTCTTCCAGCGGATTCAGGTCCTCACGCTGGATGTTCTCGATCAGCGCCATAGCGACCGCTTCGTTATCAGATACATCGTGAATGATCACGGGTACCTGATCGAGACCGGCGATTTGCGCTGCTCGCCAGCGGCGCTCCCCAGCGATGATCTCGAAGTCGACATCGCCGGAATCCGAGATCGGTCGCACTGCAATTGGCTGGACGATCCCCTGGGCTTTGATGGAAGCGGCGAGCTCATCAAGCGTATCTTTGCGCATGTCTACGCGTGGCTGGTAGCGACCACGCTGCATACGATCGATGGCCAGCATACGCGGAGACGCGCTGCCACTCGCAGGGTCATTCCTTTTTGTTGAGCCGGATTGCTGGGCAGCATCGCCGAGCAACGCTCCCAATCCTCTGCCAAGACTCTTACGCTTGTTCGCCATGCCTTTTCCGCTTCCTGTGCCGGGCGGCTACCCTAGTGGGCTGCGGCGGCAGCTGCAAGTGACTCCTCGCGACGAATGATTTCGCCGGCCAAGGCAAGGTAGGCCAATGCGCCTCTGGAATGCCGGTCGTGCAGCAGCACAGGTCGGCCGAAACTGGGCGCTTCCGCGAGGCGCACATTACGCGGAATAATTGTTCGATAGACTTTTTCGCCGAAATGCTCGTGCAGCTGGGCAGAGACCGCATTGGCCAAATTATTCCTAGGGTCAAACATCGTGCGCAGAAGCCCATAGACTTCAAGATCCGGATTTACCGAATCCCGCACCTGCTCGATCGTCGTCAACAATGCCGTCAATCCTTCCAGTGCGTAGTACTCACACTGCATGGGAATCAGCACGCCATCGGCAGCCGTAAGCGCATTAACCGTCAGCATGTTGATCGACGGTGGGCAATCGATCAGCACAAAATCATACATACCGAGGACGGGCTTCAACGCTTTTCGAAGCCGAAGCTCGCGACCGATTTCCTGTAATAACTGCACCTCGGCCAGCGTCAGGTCGTCGTTGCCGGGCAGCACAGCAAAGTTGCCCTCTGGCGCCGACACAATCGAGTCGGCTGCGGTCGCATCGTTGAGCAATACATCGCAGGCGCTGCGTTCCAGATTCATCTTGTCGATGCCGCACCCCATGGTCGCATTACCCTGTGGGTCGATATCGATCAACAAGACGCGACGCTGCGTCGCTGCCAAAGACGCCGCGAGATTCACGCTGGTCGTGGTTTTTCCAACGCCACCTTTCTGGTTGGCGATCGCGAGGACGCGGGTCATGCGTCAGCCCTCTTTATATACGGTAGTTCTTAAAGGCCGGCTTTCTTTGAAACCTGATGGCGGCGAACAGTCACGAGGTGGCGATCGCCGGTCAACAAGGGTACCACTACCTGGCGCTGCTCGGCGTGCCAGCCTTCCGGAAGTGCTCCAGATTCGTCGCTGGAAAGCGTCTGTCCCTTAAGCGCCACGATTTTTCCGCCCTCCGTGACCAGATGCTGCGTCCAGGCGACGATATCCGAAAGACTTGCAAAGGCACGGCAAGTCACCACATCGAATGGCATCTCAACATAATCCTCTACTCGAGCGTGGATCGCTGATGCGTTGTTGATAGCCAGCTCATCAATGACACGTTGCACAAATCGCACTTTCTTCGCCGATGCATCAAGCAGAACAAAAGTCTGATTGGGCTTTGCAATCGCCAAAGGCAATCCCGGGAAACCACCACCCGTACCAACATCCAGCACACGATCGCCGGAAATGTCGGGTCCCGCCGCCAAACTGTCGAGCAGATGCTTGATCACCATGTCGCGCGGATCACGTATGGCGGTCAGGTTATACGCACGATTCCACTTACCCAGCATCGTAGTGATCATCAGCAGGTCTGAAATCTGCGCATCGCTTAGCTGAAGTTCCAGCTGCGCCAACCCAGACTCGAGTGTGTGTTGAAGGGCAGGGTCTGGCCGTTGAGGGAATCCGTTCATAACAGAAAGGTCCTGATGCCCGATCGGGCACCAGGACCCATCTCGCGCTACTCGATGATTCTCAACTCAACCCGACGATTGGCAGCTTTGCCTTCACGAGTTGTGTTATCGGCGATCGGCTCGGCTTCGCCATAGCCTTTCACCGACAGGTTGGCTTCATTCGCACCCGCGTTGACGAGGAAGTTGCGAACCTCACGCGCACGTCGTGCAGAGAGCGACGCGTTGTACTCGGCAGCACCATCGCTATCGGTGTGACCGGCGACTTCAACAACGAGGTCCGGATTCTTGCGCAGCGTGGCTGCAGCATCGTTCAACACACGTTCAGCGCCCGGCAGCAAACGATCGGAGTTGGTTTCAAAGTTCACCCCTGGCAAGCGAATCACATCCTTGATTTCACAGCCGCGAATATCCACTCGCGCACCGGCCTCTGTGTTCGGGCAGGCATCTTTGCTATCGACAACGCTGTCTCCGTCGGAATCGACCTCGCAACCCTTGGCATCGACAGTAACGCCAGCTGGTGAACTGGGACACTGATCTACGCCATCAACAACGCCATCTCCATCGCCATCACGCACGATTTCACAACCCGCCGTATCTACCTCAGCACCCGCGCGCGTGCTGGGGCAATTGTCGTCCGCGTCGACAACGCCATCCTTATCCGAGTCGAACTCGCAACCATCAGAGCCCACTGTTCGGCCCAACGGTGTTCGAGGACAGCGATCCAGGTTATCAGTGACTCCGTCATTGTCCGCATCTTCGAAGCGCGGGCCGGAGCCGCCAAAGCCGAATTGGAAACCGAGGCTGTAAATATTATCGGCGAACTCCATACCGCCGAGCTCTGCGCGATAGCGGTATTGCAGTCGGATCGCGAAGTTCTCGCTAGGCGAAATCATGGCACCGGCGCCCAAGCTCGCGACACCTTGTTGATCCTCGTCATCGTTGCCGAAATCGGTACGCAAGCTACCGATCCCACCCAGCAGATACGGCGAGATACGACCCTCACGGTTAAACACCCGCAAGGCGTTGAAACCGAATTCGAGCTGATCCTGAGCGTTGTTGGCATCACCGTCGAACTCGGTACTTTCGACAAAACCCTCGAAACTCCATTTGGGCGTGTAGTTGACCCCGAAGGTCACGCCAAACCCTTCCGCATCCTCGAGCACCCGATCCGGATCGTCATCTACCAGATGTAGCGAAGGGGCGATGTAGTAGGTTGATTCCTCGTCACCAGCGAAAACAGGCGACATCAAGCAAACAGCAGCCAGTGCGCACACTGGCCGGAACATACGTCTCGTCATTGGTCTCCCTCTTGCGGTAATTAAGCGAAACTCACTCGTTCCGCGAAGGGGATATTGTCCTGTCGAATGCTTGTCCGTACAAGAAATAGCGCGGCGCTATTTCTCGTGTTGGGTCGTGTAGAGGCCTTTCTGGGCCGAGAAGTAAGCCGCTAGTGCTTCGATATCGTCATCAGAAAGCGCACCGGCAAGTCCCGCCATGACGGCGTTCTTGCGAACGTTTTCGCCACCGCTCTCTTCCGCATTCGCTAGTCGGTATTGGCGCAAGGCGGCGACGATGTAGTCCTTGTGTTGTCCGGCAAGGTTCGGCCAGATTTCGTTGTTGCTGACGCCTTTCTCGCCGTGGCAGGCCACGCAGGCCTGCGACTTCTCTTTGCCCTTAGTGACGCCCGCCGTGACGACGTCGCCTTCCTGCACTTCGCCGCGACTCGCGAAGTAGGCTGCCAGATCCGCAATATCCTGATCGCTCAGCGAGCCCGCCTGGGCGCGCATCGTGGCGTGCGAACGCTCTCCTGAGCGGTAGGCTTTCAGGGCGATCTGGATGTAGGTTTCCTGTTGCCCGCCGAGCTTCGGTACCCGATAAGCGGGGTAGGCGTTGCGATAGCCCTCGATGCCGTGACACCCAAGGCACGAGTAAGCCAGAACCTTGCCCTTTTCCGCATCACCAACGGTTTGGGCTGAAACTGCGCTCGTCCCAACAAGCAGCACGATCATCGCCGTTGCCTGTAGCAACAGCCGTAATGAATTATTCATCATTATTTGTGTCCGATTAACGAAGCCTCGCAGCGCTCTAATGTTGTCCCGTGCTGCGACGCAAGCTACACCTGCGGACTCGTATGGTAGTGCCTACATGCGGTTTTTTCCACAGAATCTACGCGACCTGTGACCGATTTCGCGGGACTTTCGTTTTGACCAGATTCGCATCGAACGCGGTACACTCAGCCGCGCAGACTTCATGCACACAGGGAATTCTTCGACACATCATGCGCAAGTTTATCGTGACGCTCGGCGTCCTTCTGATCGCGGTCGCACTGGCCGGACCCTACTTCACCGGAAAACTCGCCGAGCAGGCTGTTGTGGGCAATGAAACCTCGATCCAGGCGAGCCTGCCACCCTGGCTGGAACTCGTTGAGCAAACCTTCGACCGAGGTTGGTTCAGCTCTCGCTCCAGCGCTCGGCTCGTCATCACCGACCAGGAGAAGCGCCAACAATTCGAGCAGTTTCTTGACGGCGGTACCTTTGGGGACCAACCAGCCGTTCTGATCGACAGCGTCATTGCGCACGGCCCGCTCATCGGTTTGTTTACTCCGGCAATTGCGGAGATCGATACGGCGTTTCGTACTGAGACATCCGAGGGGGGTTACCTGCCGGTCGAGCTGACGACGACGGTCGGCTTTAGCGGTGATCTGGATATGGAATGGCGGGTTGTGGACAGCGCCTTTCCAAGCAACTTCGGGACACTCGGTTGGAAGGGCCTCAGTGTTGAGAACACCCTCTCGCCAACCGGTCGCAATCTTTCGGTCTCGTTGACCGCCGACGAATTCAAGGTCGAGCGCGATAACAATCCCATCACCGCCACCGATCTTGAAGTCGACTGGATCAGCGCCGAGGCAAACGGTCAATTCGCCTCCAGCATCGCCTTGGAAAGTGATGTTGTAGCTGCTGACAACCCCTCTATGTCAATTGACCTCGCCGTGGGCGTGCAGGAAGTGGCGGTAGCGGCGCTGCCTGCATTCTCGAGGATCATGCGCACGAGCTTTTCAGGCGTAAATGTCATGAACCCCGAGACTATGAACGCGCTCGAGGCCGACATGCGGGTGCTGCTTGCAGACGGCTTCACGATCACAATGAATCAGGCACTCGAGGTCAGCGAAGCCCCTGACGGCATCATGCAGACAGACCTGTTGTTGACCTTCGCTGGCATCGACACCGCGGCAGGTGGTCTTGACCTGCCCGGGATGGTGGAACACTCAGCGCGCCGCGGAAATAGCGCCGTGGATATGGTCATCAATCAGGCGATGGTCGACGCGCTGCAAGCGCGTGATCCGCTGCTGGAGCAGCAATTCATGCAGATGCAAGCCGCCGGCGCGCTCGTGCCCGCTGAGGATGGGGATGGCTATGTGATAGACATCGACTACGCGGATTCACTGGTTACGATGAACGGCCTGCCGATGCCGCTGCCGCCGGAGGCAAACTAGCCTCCACAGGGTGGTGACACGCAACCCAGTGCACGTGCGCCTCAGTGCGAGGCTTCAACTCGGGTCGCTCTGTCGAACAGATCTCGGTTGCCCGGGAGCAACGCGAGCGATACGGACAACCGGGCAATGGATTCCACGGTGCCGGCAGATCGCCCCCGGGCGCAGCGTGCTGTCGCGATCGCTCAACTTCAGGTTCGGGAACCGGTGCGGCAGCGAGTAGCGCCTCCGTGTAAGGGTGTTGCGGTTCACTGTAGAGCGATGCCACCGGTGCGCGCTCAACAATTCGTCCGAGATACATCACCACGACCTGATCGCTCACATCGCGAATGACAGCGAGATCGTGAGAGATAAACAGCACACCCAGACCGAACTCTTTCTGCAACTCGCTCAGCAAGGAGAGAATGTCCGCCTGCACTGTGACATCGAGTGCGCTGACTGCCTCATCACAGATCAACAGGCGCGGATGGGTCATCAACGCACGCGCGATACCGATCCTTTGACATTGCCCACCCGAAAACTCATGCGGATAGCGCAACAGCATTGATGCATCGAGACCGACACGCTCCAACATGGCGACAACCCGGCGTCGACGCTCCGCGGCATCGGGTGCAAGACCATGCACCAGCAGAGGCTCGGACACGATATCGAGAATCGTCATGCGCGGGTTCAATGAACCGAGTGGGTCCTGGAAGACAAACTGCACATCTCGCCGCATCCGCAATCGGCTCTCGCGATCCATGAGATGACACGGTTCACCTCGATAGCGCAGCTCGCCGGACTGTCCACCGATCTCAAGCAGGCCTCGCGCCAGCGAGGACTTCCCGCAACCCGACTCCCCGACAATGCCGACCGTCTCGCCGACCATCACCGACAAATCCACATCGCGAACCGCGGTGAACTGCCGAGGACCGAACCAACCCGGTCGAGGGAGCGGATAGCGAACACGGATGCCATACGCTTCGAGCAATGGCTTGCGGGTCTCCCCCGTCGATGGCCGTGGCTTTAATGGGTGGTCCAGTCTGGGGACCGCCGCCAGCAGCGCTTGTGTAGTCTGCGCTTTGGGCGCCGCAAAAACCTCCGTTGTCGCGCCCTGTTCCACCATTTCACCCCGATGCAAGACCAGCAATTGGTCACAGACTCCGGAAACGACACCGAGATCATGAGAAATCAGCACCATCGCTGTGTGGAACGCCTCTTGAAGTTCACGCAACAAACCGAGAATGCCCGACTGCACTGTCACATCCAGCGCGGTCGTAGGCTCGTCAGCGATCAACACGTCCGGTCGGCAGAGCATGGCCGCAGCAATCATGACGCGTTGTCGCATACCACCCGAGTACTCGTGCGGATAGCTGTTAAGTCGACTACTGGCCGCGGGCAGGCGCACGGCATCCAACATCCGAACGATCTCTGCATCTGCGGTCTTCGTGTCCAGTCCGCGTTGCTCTATCAACACTCGACGTAGTTGATAACCGATCGTCACGTACGGGTTCAGGGATGTCATCGGGTCCTGAAACACAACCGCGATGCGTCGCCCACGTATCTGACGCATCTGTGATTCCGGCAGATTCAGGATCTCCTCACCTTCGAGACGAACGCTGCCCGAGGCCGTGCCGTTCTCGGCAAGCAATCCGAGAATCGCCGACATCGCCTGACTCTTGCCGGAGCCTGACTCACCCACAATGCCGAGCGACTCGTTGCGTTCCAGTCTGAAGCTGAGATCACGAACCGCCTCCACCGTCGCCGTAGGGGTTGTGAACGAAACCCGTAGATCATCGACGCACAGCAGACTCATCGATGTGCATCCTTTGGATCTAGCGCGTCACGCAAACCATCACCCGCGAAGTTGAGACAAACGAGAGAAATCGCGAGCAACGAACCCGGCCATAACAACACCCACGGCGCTGTGCGCATAACCTCGGTACCCTGTTTGACCAATGCGCCCCACGACGTCATCGGTTCCTGAACACCCAGCCCCAGGAAGCTCAGAAACGACTCGATAAGAATCACCTGCGGAATCGTCAGTGTGGCGTACACCATCACGATTCCGAGAAGGTTGGGCACGATATGCCGTGCGATGATTCGCGGCGTCGATGCCCCCATGATCTCGGCGGCCTGGACATACTCGCGCTGGCGCAGGCTGAGCGTCTGGCCGCGCACGATACGCGCCATGTCGAGCCAATTGACCGCTCCGATAGCGACGAAGATCAGGAGAATGTTCCGACCGAAGACAACCATCAGGAGAATGACAAAAAACATGAACGGTACGGCATAAAGAATATCGACGATGCGCATCATGATGTGATCGACACGCCCACCGATATATCCCGCAGTCGCACCCCAGGCCACACCGAAAACCAGACTAACCGCTGTCGCCACCACACCAACGGCGAGTGACACGCGTCCACCGTACATCGTGCGAACAAAGAGATCTCTGCCGAGGTCGTCGGTGCCGAACCAATGACCGCCCTCCCACTGTGGTGGCATGAGGATCGCATCCATATTCATATCGAAGTAGGTATGCGGTGATAGCCACGGTCCAAGCAATGACGCTACGGCAATCAACAACAACACCAGCACGCAAGCCATGAACAATCGGTCACGACGCATCGCCTCGATGACTTTCCCCGCGATGCTGCGGCGTTGCCAGTTTGCCGAACGTTCGCTCACGAGTAACGCACTCTCGGATCGAGAACGCCGTACACCAGATCAACGACCAGGTTCATAACAATCACGACGGTGCTGTAGAGAATCACCAGGCCCATCACCAACGTGTAGTCGCGGTTCAACGCGCCCTGAATAAATAGCCGCCCGAGACCGGGTAGATTGAAGACCTGCTCGATCACGACAGAACCGGTCAACACACCCGCAATTGCCGGACCCAGAAATGACACGACGGGGATCAATGACGGCTTGAGTGCGTACCGGAAGACAAGCGTATTCGGATGCAACCCTTGGGCACGCGCCGTGCGGATAAACTGACTCTTCAACACCTCAAGCATACTGGCGCGCATCAAGCGCGCGATGTAGGCAACCATCGGCAGGGACAGGGCGAACACCGGCAACACCAGACTCCCGACACTGCGCAGCCCGCTCGCCGGCAACCACTGGAGCTTGATGGCGAACAAGAGCACTAGCAAGGGTGCTATGACGAAGTTTGGGATCGAAATACCCGCCATAGAGACCGTCATCAACAGATGATCGGACCAACGGTTTTGATTGAGCGCGGCTGTCGTGCCGACGGCAACGCCAAATACCACGCCGATAATGAGTGCAAGCCCACCTACCATCAGCGAGACGGGCAAGGCGCCGGCTATCAACTCCGCCACGGTCGTTCCCTGATAGCGAAATGAAGGTCCAAGATCTCCTCGCAGCAGCCCGCCTACATAGCTCACGAACTGTTCATGCAGCGGCGCATCCAGACCGTATGCTGCGGCCATGCGAGCCTCGATCTCCGGTGGCAACGCTCGCTCACTATCGAAAGGCCCACCCGGTGCAGCCCGCACCATCGCGAACGCGACCACGATAACCAGGAACAGTGTGGGGATCGTGCTCAGCAGGCGAGACAGGACAAAGCGCAGCATCGTCAGTTCGCCTCGCGACGCAGATAGCGAGTCAGGTGCAGATCGAGCGGATTGCCTTCCCACCCTGCGACGTCTTCCCGCACCAGATGCTTGCTCACCATGGTGTAAAGCGGTATCGCCACGAACGATTCATATAGCAACGACTCCGCCTCATTCAGCGCCTCTTGGCGGCGGTCCGGCAGTCGCAAAGCGGCGGCGCGATCGAGGAGCAGATCAAACATAGGGTTGGCAAAGCCTGAGGTATTCCCAGGTGCGCCACCGCGAAACAGCTCGAGGAACTGCTGCGGATCGTTGTAGTCCGCGATCCAGCTGCTGCGCACTAATCCCGGAAACTCGCCAGCCCGCGCCTGCGAGAGGACCACGCGAAACTCCTGGTTGTTCAGTTTGACTTCGAGCCCGGGTAGTGCGCTTTGCCACATCTGTTGCAACGCCGCGGCGACCACTCGGTTTTCATCATTGCTCGCATAATCGATTTGCACCATCGGCAACGATTCGATGTCTACCACCAGTGCACGCGAGCGTGCGATCCGACGCTCTAGATTCAGCGCCGCGACTTCGGGCGCTAGGCCACGATACGGCGTGTCACCCATTCGCGTGCCCTCCGGCACCATGGTCCATGCGGGCCGCTCACCGCGTCCTAAAATCCGCGCCGCGAGCGCATCGCGATCGACACTCAAATACAGCGCCTCGCGAAGCCGCGGATCGAGAGGTTCACGCAAGTTGAAGTTGAGGTAAACAATGCCGAGGTAAGGTGCCCGACGTAGCGTCGATGCAAACTTCTGAGGATCGCGCAACAGACTACGCGGCACGCGGCTTGTGATGTCGAGATCCCCGCTTTCAAACGCCGCTAGCTCGGTCTGTTCCTGTTCAAAAATCTGATAACGCACCGTCTCGAAGCCAGCTTCGGTAAACGCTCGGTACGAGCGGTTCTTACGCAGCTCAATCTCCGAAAGATCGGTGGATACGACGGTATAAGCCCCATTGCACAATCCTTCGGTCTGCGGCCGGGGTGCCAATGCTGGCATCGCCACTCGCTCGAGAAAATCCGGTTGATGGGCCGTGAGTGAGACGATCAGTTGATCATCGCTCGGTGCCATCACACCCAAAGCCGAGGCGGGCGAATCACCGCGCCGAATCTCATCGAATCCGGTGACCGCCGAAAGTAGCTCGCCATAGAATGCGCCGTTCTTCGGATCGACCAGATACCGCCACGCACGAACAAAGTCCGCACTGGTCACAGGTGTCCCATCGGACCACCGAGCCGCTGCGCCGATCGTGAACTCATAGCGCAAACCATCGTCGCTGACCTGCCAGTCACTGGCGACAGCGGCGATCAGTCCACCGGATGCATCGCGCGTGAGCAGACCTTCATAAATGTCCGCCAATACTGTGAGGGCAGGCACACTGCGCGCGAGCTGTGGGTCAAGTGATTCAGGCGCAGCCGACAACCCGCGGTTCAACGTCGAGTTTTCTTTGACGGCGTCGGCTTCCCCACCACATCCCGAGAGAGACAAGGTGACAAGGAGAACAAGGAGGCTTCTGAGCATGCGGGTCAGGCGCTTTGCTTGAGCTCGCGTTTTTTCAAATGAATAAGCAGCAAAGAGACCGCCGCTGGAGTGACGCCGGGGACGCGGCCCGCCTGGCCGATGGTATCCGGGCGAGTTTCGATCAGGCGCTGACGGGCCTCATGCGATAAGCCATGTACGCTCTCGTAATCGAGATCCGTTGGAATCCGTAAATCACTGCGTTTGCGTTGCGCCTCGATTTCTCGGGACTGACGCTCAACATAGCCTTCATACTTGATGTCGGTCTCCACCTGGAGCGCAACCTGTTCAACGAACTCATCGCTGTCGAGGTAGTCGCCGGCAGGGGCAACAGGCTTTGGCATCGCGCCAACATCGCTCGCCTCGATCAAAGATGCGTAGCGAACCTCCGGACGGCGCAGCAAGTCTCGTGCGCGCGTGCCCGGTGCAAGCGTTTGCGACTCGCCGATCAATCCGGCGGCGCGTGCTGATTCGGTGCTGACGGAGCGCTCCGACAGTCGCTGAGTCTCGCTTGCTGCTGCGCTCTGGCGCGCTTCGAACACCGTCCAGCGCGCATCGTCGACCAGACCGAGGTCACGTCCGATTGGCGTCAGACGCCGATCCGCGTTGTCCTCACGAAGCAACAGGCGATGTTCCGCGCGGCTGGTAAACATGCGATAAGGCTCCGTCGCGCCCTGGGTCGTCAGATCGTCGACCAGAACGCCGAGGTATGCCTCATTACGCTCAGGAATCCACGGCGCTTCGCCCGCGACCTCGCGAGCGGCGTTCAGACCTGCGAGCAGCCCTTGCGCTGCAGCTTCTTCGTAACCGGTCGTGCCATTGATCTGGCCGGCGAAATACAAACCGCCGATAAAGCGCGTGGCGAGTGAGCGGTGCAGATCGCGCGGATCGAAGTAGTCGTACTCAATCGCGTAGCCAGGTCGTGTGATGTGCGCCTGTTCGAAACCAGAAATGCTGCGCACCATTTCCATCTGTACCTCGAACGGCAAACTGGTCGAGATGCCATTGGGGTAGACCTCGATGCTGTTGAGGCCCTCGGGCTCCACGAAGATCTGGTGAGAAGCCTTGTCTGCGAAGCGGAAGATCTTGTCTTCCACAGACGGGCAGTATCTTGGGCCAACGCCCTCGATAGCACCGCTGAACATCGGCGACTGATCCAGACCAGCGCGAATGACGTCGTGCGTCGACTCGTTGGTATGCGTGATGTGGCAGGGAATCTGGCGTGGATGATCCGCACGTCTTCCAAGGAATGAGAACACAGGACAGGGTGTGTCACCGTCCTGAACCTTCATCTTGGAGTAATCGAGCGTGCGTGCATCGAGCCTCGGTGGCGTACCCGTTTTGAGTCGGCCCACTCTGAAAGGCATTTCCCTCAGGCGATCAGCGAGACGGTTGGCTGCCGGGTCTCCGGCCCGTCCGCCCTCGGATTGTTGCTGACCAACATGCAATCGACCGCCCAGGAACGTGCCGACAGTCAGCACCACGGCACGGCCGAAAAAGCGATGGCCAAACGTGGTCTCAACGCCAACAACGCGATCGCTTTCGACGATAAGGTCGGCAACACTGCCCTGAAACACCGACAAGTTAGGTTGCGCGTGCACGATTCGCTGAATCGCCGCGCGATAGAGTTCGCGATCGGCTTGTGCCCGAGTGGCGCGAACCGCGGGCCCTTTACTCGCGTTCAATGTCCGAAACTGGATACCACCGAAATCAATCGCGCGTGCCATGGCACCGCCCAAGGCGTCGACTTCACGGGCGAGATGTCCCTTGCCGATACCACCGATCGCCGGATTGCAGCTCATTTGGCCAATCGTTTCGAGTGATTGAGTTAGCAACAGCGTACGCGCGCCCGTCCGAGCCGCAGCCAGTGCTGCCTCGGTCCCTGCATGGCCGCCACCGATAACGATGACCGCCCATTGTTGAGCTGCGTTTGTCATGCGCGCTGCGTCGTCACATTAGAGAAGCCGCGCATTGTAACCAGCACAGCGCAGCACACCTAGTGCACGTGCCGCGTCAACCCACTACGACAAACGGCAAAAATAGGATAATCCAGTTAAATAGGATATTAATCAGTAGCTTATAGCAAGGGTGGCGCTATGAACGTGTGTTTCGCCCCGAACACCCTCCAGCCCACGCGTTCCCCACAAAGCACTGTTTTTCCGAATTTTTTTATGCATACTCGCCGCGACTTCGAATTCATGGGACAAACGCATGCAAAGACTGGTTCTTGCACTGTTGCTGGTGTGCGTCGGCTGGACTGCCAGCACTTCGCCGCACGCCGAGTTGATTCTTGGGCCCTGCCGGATTGACGCTGGCCCCGCGATGGGCACCGCCAAAGCCCAGTGTGGCACGTTGCAGGTTGCCGAGAATCCAGAGGCGCCGAACGGCAACCAGATTGACCTTTCTGTTGCACTGGTGCCTGCGCTGAGCGTGAACCCGGCACCCGACCCGCTCGTCATGCTGGCTGGTGGCCCGGGCCAGTCCGCCATCAGCTCTTACCTTGCGAACCCCGGGATGTTCGAGGAGATTCGTCAGAAGCATCCCATTCTTCTGATCGACCAACGGGGTACGGGGCGTTCCAATCTGATGACTTGCGAAGCAACGGAGGACGATCTCGTTGCCGATTGGGATTTGTCGCTCGTCGCTGAAGAAGTTCGTGAGTGCATTGCCACACTGCCGGGCGATCCTGCGCTCTACACCACCAGCATCGCGGTCAATGACCTCGACCAGGTTCGTCAGGCACTGGGTATCGAGCAACTGAATCTCTGGGGTGGCTCCTACGGCACGAGAGTCGCGCTGCATTATCTGCGTCGCTACCCCGAATCAACACGCACGGTCATTGTTGACGGCGTCGCCCCACCAGAGGAACTCCTGGGACCGATGCTTGCGAATGACGCACAGGCCAGTCTGCAGGCGCTGAACGAGCGATGCCGCAGGACACCGGAGTGCTTCGATAAGTTTGGCGACGTGCAGGAGATGGTCGATACGCTTCAGACGAGATTCGACGAAGGCACCATCGAATACACCACCGCACACCCAAGGACCGGTGAACTGACACCGGTACCGCTGAGCTCGTTGTCGCTGGGTGGTGTGATTCGGCTATCGATTTATGCACCGGCAACGCGAGCGATCTTGCCGTTGATGCTCTCGCAGGCTGTTGCCAAAGACTACCGATTGCTGGCCTCGCAGGCGCTACTGATTCAGGACGCCTTCGATGGAGAGATGGCCGGTGGGATGCACAATTCCGTGGTGTGTGCCGAAGACATGCCGTTCTTCACAGAAGCGGATCGTCCTGACGGCATTGATGACACATTCATGCGCGCAGCGTCGCTCGACCTGCTCCTCGCTATCTGTGCAGAGTGGCCGCAAGGACCTATGGATGCCGACTTCCACGATCCACTAACTAGCGACAAACCGGTACTCGTCCTGTCCGGCGAATTCGATCCGGTGACCCCGCCGAGTAATGGTGAACAACTGCTGGCCAATCTCAGCAACGCCAAACACATCGTTGCCCCCGAGCAGGGCCACATCATCTCCGGGCTCGGCTGCATGCCGAAATTGATCGCACAGTTCGTCACCGAAGCAGACCCTTCCGGAATCGATGCCACCTGCGTCGACAAGCTTGGCGGTATGCCGTTTTTCGTATCGCCGCTCGGCCCGACGCCTTGAGGACAGCAGCATGATTACAGTTAGCAATATTGGGAAATCGTTCGGCAAGGTTGAAGCGGTGCGGGATGTCAGCTTCTCGGCACCCAACGGCAGAATCACCGGTTTGCTCGGCCCGAACGGCGCCGGCAAGTCGACCACGATGCGGGTGCTCTACACCGCGATCCGGCCGGACCGTGGGACCGCCACTATCGATAATGTGGACGTGATGCAGGACCCGCTGGGAGCACGTAAGAATTTGGGTGCGTTGCCGCACGGCGCTGGACTCTATCAACAGCTCACAGCGCGCGAAAACATCGCGTACTTCGCCGCGATGCACGGCGTGCCAAAAGAGCAACGCGAGCAGCGTGTGCAGAGCATCATCGATTTGCTCGAGATTCACGACTTTGCTGATCGGCGCACGAAGGGTTTCTCACAGGGGCAGCGAACCAAAGTCGCATTGGCCCGTGCATTGGTGCATGAGCCCCGCAACGTGATTCTCGACGAACCCACCAACGGTCTTGATGTGATGGCGACTCGAGGACTTCGAGAGGTCATTCGCAAGCTGCGCGCTCAGGGTAAGTGCGTGCTGTTCTCGTCCCACATCATGCAAGAGGTCGCGGCTTTGTGCGACGACATCGTGATTATCGCCAACGGCCAGGTATCCATGGTCGGTAGCGCCGATCAGATTCGCGAGAACACAGGGTGCGACGACCTTGAGGATGCGTTTGTGAAAGCCATCTCGCGCACGGAGGACAAACGATGAACCATTTTCTGACCGTTCTCCTGAAGGAAATTCGCGACAACTTCCGTGACCGTCGAACCATGATGTCGGCGCTGGTGTTTGGTCCGTTGTTCGGGCCTGTGATCTTTGCGGCAGTGATGACGCTCACACTGAAACAAGCAACCGGCGCTGCCGAAAAACCGTTGCCCCTCGCCGTCGTCGGCGCGATGAATGCACCGAACCTGATCGCGTTTCTCGAGCAACAGGATACGGAGATCGAGCGTCTCGAGCTCGCCCCTGAAGCGGCGATCGATGCCGTGAAGAACGGCGATGAATCGATGGTTCTCATCATCGGTGAAGACTTTGGTGAAAGCTGGGCCGAAGCGACCCCGGCACGGGTATCGCTCGTGCTGGACAACTCGGACAATTCGACTTCACGACAAGCGCGTAGAGCCCGCGGGATGATCGGCGCTTATGCCGGTCAGATCGGTACTATGCGATTGCTGGCGCGCGGCGTCAGCCCGCAGCTCGCAAGCCCAATCGCCGTCAACGAAATCGATACCTCGACTCCGAGCACGCGAGCGGCGTTGCTGCTTGGGATGTTGTCGTACTTCCTGCTGTTCTCGATGCTCGCCGGCGGCATGTATCTCGCGATTGACTCTACTGCTGGCGAAAGAGAACGCGGCTCACTCGAGCCCTTGCTGACGCTGCCGGTCGGCCGCGGCACGCTGTTGCTCGGCAAATTGACGGCGACGATATTCTTCATGTGCGCATCGCTCGCGATCGCATTGACCGCGTTTTCCCTGGTACTCGGGTTTATTCCGCTTCAGGAACTGGGGATGAGCGTGAACTTCGGACCGAGGCAGGTCGTTACGGCTTTCGTGGTCACGGTGCCTTTCGCACTGATCGGCGCGGCGCTGCTCACACTGGTTGCGTCATTCACCAAGAGTTTCAAAGAAGCGCAAAGCTATACGACCATCGCGATGCTGGTGCCGACGCTGCCGATCATGGTCGCGGCGGTTATGAACCTCAAACCGAGTCTTGAGTGGATGTTGGTGCCCAGCATGTCCCAACACCTGCTGCTGCTCGATCTCGTGAAAGGGGAGGCGCTGCAACCCCTGTTTATCGGGGTATCGGTGCTTTCTTCGCTCGCTATCGGCGGAATATTGACACTGCTCGCGGTTCAGCTCTACAAGCGCGAATCACTGCTGATGTAGCGCCGAAGACGACGGATTATTGACAAAGCGTGAAGCCGGACGCGTTTTGCGACCGGCTTTACGTTTAAGCTCCCGCGATGATTTCTCCATCTGATCGCGGCACTCCGGCTCAGCAGCGACTGCGTTTGTCGCGTTTCGCGATGGCGCTAATTCTGTACGTACTGTGCGCCCTGGTCACGCTCGGGGGCTACCGGGCAGGCGCGTTAGCGGTGGAACCTGAAACCTTGTGGGTACTTGGCCTCGGTGCACTGACCACCAACGCCGCTGTCGCATTCATGATCGTGAGCGGCATTAATCTGCGTCTCAAGGACCCGTCCTTAACCTTCATTCAATGCACGCTCGGGCTTTCGTGGCTGGTCCTGTTTATGCACTTTGTGCCGCAGTGGCGCGACCTGATGCTCGCACTCATTCCCATCGGCATTCTGTTTGGCTTGTTCCACATGGATGCCAGGGAATTCACGTTGCTGGCACTGACAGGTTTTGTGGCGCTGATGGCCTTGACCACCTACGAGGTCACTGTCGGACATCCGATATACACGAATGCTGAGCTCGCACTGCGTTCCGCGATCGGTTCAGGGCTGCTGTTGTGGTGCGCATACTTCGGTAATCATGTCGGTCGACTGCGCGCAAAAATGAAGGCGCATAACAGTCAGCTCGAACAAGCAATCCGGGACATCACGCGACTCGCCGAACGCGACCATCTGACCCAGGCCTTCAATCGTCGTCTGATCATCGAAATCCTGGAGCAATTGAGATGCGCTGCAGAACGCGACCAGAGCACCTTCAGCGTCATCATCATCGATGTCGACTATTTCAAGAAGATCAACGACCGGTTTGGTCATCTCGAGGGCGACCAGGTGTTGGCGTCGATCGCCAAGCGTGTAAAGAGCGAGTTGCGTCTACTAGACGAGGTAGCCCCGGTCGGCGGGCGTGGGCGTGAGCTCGGTCGCTTCGGCGGTGAGGAGTTCATCATTACACTGCCAGGCACCGACCTGAAAGGCGCCACACAGTGTGCCGACAGAATTTGGCGCAGCATCCGTGAGTACGAGTTCGACCATTCACTGAAGGTAACCGTCTCCGCGGGTGTTGCTTCCTATGAAGCACAAGAGTCGATCGATGATTTGCTGGCACGTGCCGATCGTGCCTTGTACGGCGCCAAGCACGCCGGGCGAGATCAGGTGCTCGCGACCGATCAGGAAACGGACCCAGGCTCAATTACCGGGATCGTAAGACTGTCCGATTATCAGCCAGAGCGCTAAGCGACAGCGATTCGCTACTTCCCAATACAAAACGACGAGAAAATCTCTCCGAGCAAATCATCGCTGGTGAACCTTCCGGTGATGCCATCGAGTGACTGTTGTGCGAGTCGCAGCTCCTCCGCCAATAGCTCTCCCGCCCGTGTCGCTTCAAGCGCGGCGACCCCTTGATCGAAGTGGGCACGTGCTGCTTCGAGCAGCGTCATATGGCGCTGACGTGCGGTGAACTGACCTTCTGTGGCATCGGTTGTGCCAGCAACTTCGCTGGCGAGGTAGGCAGCAACCGCATCGACACCTTCACCGGTGAGCGCAGACACAGAAAAGACTGGTAACTCCCGATTCAACACGCTCAGTGCGTCTGGAATATCGTTGGCGGCGGACAAATCACACTTGTTCGCAATGATCGATGCCGGCGTTCCGGTCTCAAGATCGCTCAGCCAACTTTCGGCATCGCTGGCAAGCGTGTCGGAGCGTATATCGACCACCACCAGCACATGGTCGGCAGTCGCGGCCGCCGCGTAACTGCGCCGAATGCCCTCGCGTTCGATGACGTCGGCGGTGTCTCGCACACCCGCGGTATCCGTCAAATGCACCGGTACACCGTTAATGACCGCATCGGCTCGGATCAGGTCGCGTGTCGTGCCGGGGATTTCCGTGACAATCGCTGTGTCATCGCCAAGTAGCGCATTCAGCAGGCTCGACTTACCAACATTCGGTGCACCCGCGAGTACCACGGTAATGCCGTCGGCGAGCTTGCGCCCGGATTCCACGCTCGACATCAGAGCGCTGAAACTGCCATTCACCTGGGCGATTCGGTCACGCAGCGCCGCGTCGTCAAGAAAGTCGATTTCCTCCTCCGGAAAATCAATGGCGGCCTCAACGTGGGTGCGCAAGAGGATCAGTTCCTTTTGCAGCGCTGTGACGGCTTCCGAGAACGCGCCCTGCAAGGAACGCATCGCAGCGCGCGCGGCCTGCATCGAACTGCTATCGATCAGGTCGGCGACCGCCTCGGCCTGCGTAAGGTCGATTTTATCGTTCAGGAATGCGCGCTCGGAAAACTCGCCGGCCCGCGCATCACGAGCACCGGCCTCTCGCACCGCCTGCATGAGCGCTTCCAACACCATCGGACCGCCGTGCCCCTGCAGCTCGAGCACATCCTCCCCGGTATAGGAAGCCGGCCCAGGAAAATACAGAGCTATGCCCTGGTCAATGGTGCAGCCGGATAAGTCTCGGAAATTGCTGAACACAGCGCGGCGTGGCTCGGGCAGGCGGCCAAGCACCGCTTCTGCAATCGTTGCTGTAGCCGGGCCGGAAACCCGCACGACACCAATGCCTGCATGTCCTGCCGCCGTGGCTTTTGCTGCAATCGTATCGCTGGGGGCGTCCATCGCGCCAAGGTCGCGCAATTCGCGATTCGTTGCAATAAAGTACGCCGAGCACGGGTATATCCACCTGTGGATCAATTGCGCTCAAGGAACCGTCCCATGGCCAGTCAACCTGTTCAATTCACCAACCGCGATGGCATTACGCTTGCGGGCCTGATCGATCGGGCGCCTGGCGGGGAACGCGCTATGGCCTTGTTTGCCCATTGCTTCACGTGCACCAAGAACCTAAAAGCGGCAACCAATATTGCGAATGCACTGAACACGGCCGGGATTTCCGTGATGCGCTTTGATTTCACAGGTTTGGGCAGCAGCGAAGGTGATTTTTCACAAACCACGTTCAGCAATAACGTCTCGGATCTGGTTGATGCGGCGAACTGGCTCGCTGAACAGGGATCGCCGCCGGCCATTTTGATCGGCCATAGTCTCGGTGGTACCGCGATGTTGCAGGCGTCTCTGGAAATAGACACCGCCGTGGCCGTTGCGACTATCGGCTCTCCCGCCACTCCGGAGCACGTAACGCATTTGTTTGCGGACCACGAGGCCGACATTATTCGCGACGGCGCGGCAGAGGTTCAACTCGCCGGTCGGCCATTTACGATCCGGCGCGAGTTCATCGAAGATCTCGGCAAGCATCCGCTCGCCGAGACAGTACATAACCTGCGCAAGGCATTGCTGATTCTTCACTCGCCAATCGACGACACCGTCACGATCGACAACGCGAGTCAGTTGTTTTCTGCAGCAATGCATCCCAAGAGCTTCGTTAGCCTGGATCATGCCGACCACCTGCTCAGTAACGCTGCGGATTCCGCATATGCGGGGACAGTGCTCGCAGGCTGGGCCAGTCGATATCTTCCCGACGAACCCCAAACCGAACGCCGCCGGGAAGCGATCACGGCAATCACCGACGCGAGTGGATTCACCACACCGATCCATGTGGGTGAGCACACGTTGGTCGCGGATGAGCCCGCGAGCGTCGGAGGCGCTGATCTTGGACCCAGCCCAGTCGAGTTAATGACCGCCTCCCTGGCCGCCTGCACCAGCATGACATTGAAAATGTATGCGCGGCACAAGTCGCTGCCACTCGATGAGGTAAGCGTCACCGTCACGCGTGAGCAAACCGGCCGCGGCGACGATCAGGTGGTGACATTTCACCGCGACATCGCGATCAAGGGCGATCTCGACGAGATACAGCGAGAACGTATGGTGGAAATCGCCGATAAATGCCCGGTGCATCGAGCGCTTCACGGCACCGTCGAGGTGGTAAACCACCTCGTTGAGGTCGGCTAAGTCACGCGCGCTGCTTTAGCCCTTCTCGAGTCACGACCCGGTTGATCTGCCACTGTTGGGCGACCCCGAGGATCGTATTCGTAAACCAGTACAGCACCAGACCTGCCGGGAAGAATGCGAAGAACACGGTGAACACGATCGGCAGGATGCGCATGACCCGCGCCTGAATCGGATCGGCCGGCGCAGGGTTCAGCTGCTGCTGTGCCAGCATTGCAGCGCCCATCAAGATCGGCAAGATGAATAGCGGGTCACGACTGGAGAGATCGTTGATCCACAGCATGAACGGTGCCTGGCGCATTTCGACGGACTCGAGCAAAACCCAGTAGAAAGCCAGGAAGAACGGCATCTGGATCAGTATCGGTAAACACCCCGCAGCCGGATTGACCTTTTCTCGCTTGTAGAGATCCATCATGGCTTCGGAGAGTTTTTGCCGATCGTCCTTATAACGCTCCTGCAAGGCCTTTAGCCGCGGTTGCAGGTTGCGCATCTTCGCCATTGAGCGTCCGCTTTGCTCAGTGAGCTTGTAGAACACCAGCTTGATCAGCAGTGTCACGAGGACGATGGCCCAACCCCAGTTGCCGACCACGTTGTGCACCTTGGAGAGTACCCAGAACAAGGGGTCTGCCAGAAGCGTCAGAATTCCGTAATCGACCGTGAGCGGCAAACGGTCGGATACCGTCCGGAGCTGGTCCTGGAGCTTGGGTCCGACAAAAAGTTCAACCGGGATCGTGGTTGACGTGCCGGCTTCCACGCGCACTGCGTTACCGACAAACCCGGCAAGAAATTGATCGCCCGACAATCGCGCCTCAAGTTTTGAAGGGGAGTCGGATGGCGGCACAATCGCGGAGAGGAAGTGATGTTCGATGGCTGCGACCCATCCGCCGGTAACACCGCTAGCGGAATACGACGATTTGCCGAGATCCTTGATGGTGTGTTTGTCGTACTCACTGCCATCGAACGTCACCGGGCCCGCGAATGAGTAGCTATCGACGTCGAACAGGGAGCGTTTCGGTACTTCGGCAACGTGCACAATTCGGGCGTAGGGTGCCGCGTCCCATGACGCCTCTGAACCGTTGTTGATCTCGAGATCCAGCGTGATGCCGTATTGCCCAGCCTGGAACGTGTAGCGCTTGGTCACAACCACGCCGTCCGCACCCTGCCAAACGAGTGAGACCTCAATCGATGATGCGCCATCGGCCAGTTCATACTCGGTCTGCGCGGCGCTGAAGAGGGCGCGATGGTTCGGCCCATTTTCGGCATCGCGGGTTGCCAGTCCGGAGCGGAACACTGCGAAATCGGAAGGCTGGTCACTCAGCAACTCAACCAACACGTCCGGCGTATCTTTGTCGACCGGATAGGCCGGCAAGGTTGCCGATACGATATCCCCGCCTTGCGGATCGATCTTGATGTTAAGTACATCGGTTTTGACGGTTATTAGAGTGCGATCCGCGGTGGGCAAAGCCTGAAGCTGCGGCGCGGTTTCAATCGCTGTCGGGTTGGTCGAGCTCGGCGCTGCATCCAGATCGGGCAGGGCGTCCAGTTCGTCGCCAGGCAAAGTGTCGAGATCACCGGGAATGTCCCCGACTGTAGTGTCGACGTCTGTATCGGCCAATGCAGTCTGCGCGGGCGGTTTGGGACCGTAGTCTTCCTGCCATTGTTGCCAGGTCATGAGTAGCAGCAGGCCGAAGAGTGCCCACGCGAACAAGCGTTGATTCTGCATAGAAACGGATCAGTTGATTATGAGGTCGTCGCCGGTTGTCCCTCCGGCGGCGCTATTATGCGGAAAAAGTCGGGGTTATTCGCGACTTTTTCGCTGCGAAGCGAGCTTCAGGAGCCGAGAGACACTTGCCCCCAGTGCCTCGCTCGAAGCACGTGCTGCTTCAGGGCGGTTGGTAAACACGTAATCGCCATCCGGGATCGAATCAAAACCTAACCGGAACCGCTCTCGAATCTGACGTTTGATTCGATTCCGCTGTACCGCCAACCGAGCGTGTTTCTTTGCGATCGCGAGACCGAGCCGCGGCGACTGGTCGCGATCATAGCGGACGCGCAGCAATAACAGATCATCACCGAACCGTTTGGATCGGCGAAAAACACGTTGAAACTGATGCGGTGTTAGGAGTCGCTTGCTGCGGTCGAAGCCACTCACTGAATCAGGAGGTCTGCTGGACGAGTATTGGGCCGTGTGAGGGACCGCTGATTACTTCGTCCGGATATCGCAGGGTGCCGAGGTTCAGGCACTCAGGCGATGACGACCTTTCGCACGACGGCGCTTCAATACCAGGCGGCCGCCTTTGGTGGCCATGCGGGCTCGGAAACCGTGGGTGCGCTTGCGCTTCAGATTGCTGGGCTGGAATGTACGTTTCATAGCGATGCCTCGTTGGCAAGCTGTGTTCGAAAGGCCGGGGAGAATAAGGGTTGAGGCGGTGTGTGTCAACGATCCAGAGCGGTTTTCACAGGATTCCGGAGGACGCGTTTTTGCCTTGGCAGGAATCCTTGTGAACGTATAAGCTAGCCGGCCGCCTTGGGGGAGGCGAAGTTCAAGTTCAGGGTGTGTCTGGTGGTCGATTTCCATGAAGATATCTGGCAGCGATGTCTGCCGCGTTTGCGTGCCGAAATCGGCGAGCAGGCTTTCAACACGTGGATCCGACCGCTGCAGGCGGAGCGGAGCGCGTCCGGTCTGAAGCTGTTCGCACCCAACCGATTCGTCGTGGACTACCTGAACGCCCAGTATTTGGAGCGCATCAGGCTTTTGGTGCAGGAGGTCGACGCGTCTGTCTCCAGCGTTGAAGCGTCCATCGGCTCCTCGCACGAGCCATCTGCGCCGCGGAGCGCACCGGCAGCCGTCAGTCCAGCGGGCCAGATAGTCCCAATGCCGGAAAGTCGACTCATGAACAACTTCACGTTCGACTCGTTCGTGGAGGGGAAAAGCAACCAGCTTGCGAGAGCGGCAGCCTCACAGGTCGCAGAGAATCCAGGCCTCGCCTTCAACCCGCTTTTTCTTTATGGCGGTGTCGGTCTCGGCAAGACCCACCTCATGCATGCCATCGGCAATGAGATGCTGCGGCGCAATCCGTCCGCTCGCGTTTGCTATGTGCACTCGGAACGGTTTGTCGGGGATATGGTGCGTGGTCTGCAGCACAACACCATCAGCGAGTTCAAACGCGCCTACCGCTCATTGGATGCGCTGCTGATCGACGATATTCAGTTTTTCGCCGGCAAGGACCGCTCTCAGGAAGAGTTTTTCCATACGTTCAACACGCTGCTGGAAGGCCAACGGCAGATCATTCTGACCTGCGACCGATATCCAAAAGAAGTGGATGGGCTGGAGGAGCGGCTCAAGTCACGCTTTGGCTGGGGTCTGACGGTTGCGATCGAGCCTCCGGAGCTGGAGACCTCAGTTGCGATCTTGATGCAAAAAGCGCAAGCCGAGGGCGTGGCGCTTCCCGATGAGGTCGCATTCTTTATTGCGCAGCGGGTTCGATCTAACGTCCGAGAACTGGAAGGTGCACTGCGTCGTGTCATCGCCACTGCCAGCTTCACCGGTCGCGAAATTACTATCGACAGCTGCAAGGAAGCGCTCCGGGATCTGATTGTCGCTCATGATCGATTGATCAGCATTGAGAACATTCAGAAAACGGTCGCCGAGTATTTTAAAATTCGGATGAGCGAGATGTTGTCGAAACGCCGCAGCCGTTCGATCGCCAGACCTCGACAGATTGCGATGAGTCTCGCAAAAGAACTAACGCGGCATTCGTTACCCGAAATCGGGGATGCGTTTGGCGGACGCGACCACACGACCGTGTTGCACGCGTGTCGGAAGGTCAAGGAGCTGCGTGAGACGGAGCCGCGTGTGGATGAAGACTACAAGAACCTGTTGAGGAGTTTGACAGGATAGGGTGGAAAAACTGTGGATAAGTTTGGCAACAGATTTTATCCACAGCATACTGACAGCTTGCAGGCCGTTTCTAAACGGCTTTGCGGGAACAATTTTTTTATTAAGATATTGTTTAATATAGGATTTCTGGGGTTATACACCGCGAGACACCAGCCTAATAACAATAACAATATGTTTTATACATACCTTCTTTTCTTTAAGGGATAGCACATGAAATTGACGGCGAGCCGGCAGACATTGCTGGGTGCGTTGCAGACCGTAATCGGGGTTGTGGAAAGACGGCAGACCATGCCGATACTCGCAAACGTGCTTTTGTCTGCTAAAGACAATCGACTGTTGATTACTGCTACCGACATCGAAGTTGAATTACAGGCAAGTGCTGACGTTGACGTGGATATGGCCGGTGAAATCACGGTTCCAGGTCGGAAGCTGTTCGATATTTGCAAAGCGCTGCCTGAAGGTTCAGACGTTAAACTCAGCCTAAAGAATGAGCGGGTGACCGTACAGAGTGGCCGCAGCCGCTTTAGTCTGTCGACGCTACCTGCTGGCGAGTTTCCTGTGATCGACGATATCGAAGCCGGTCAATCCGTGGAGCTGCCTGTCAGCGTTATTCGCAGGCTAGTCGAAAAAACCTACTTCGCGATGGCCCAACAGGATGTTCGCTATTACCTCAACGGTATGTTGCTGGAGACGGATGGATTGTCGATTCGAGCCGTTGCGACAGACGGACATCGACTTGCGCTGTGCGAGAGTGAACTGTCCGAGAATCCGCTGAACAGCCAACAGGTCATCGTTCCTCGAAAAGGGGTTCTCGAACTGCACCGAATGCTGAGTGGTGAAGGCAGCTTGACGTTCGCGATGGGCAAGAACCATATTCGGATCATGATCGGCGATATTCGCTTCACTTCGAAGCTGATCGATGGTCGTTTCCCGGATTATCAGCGTGTTATTCCGGTTGATGTCGAGAACTTCCTGATTGCGGATCGCGAATCGTTGCGTGCAGCGTTGCAGCGCGCTGCGATTCTTTCGAACGAGAAGTATCGGGGTATTCGTCTTGAGGTTCGGGATAGCGGGGCCAAAATCATGGCGCACAACCCGGAACAGGAAGAAGCGGAAGAGCAGGTAGAAGTCGAGTACTCTGGCGACGATATCGAAATCGGTTTCAACGTCAATTATCTGCTGGATGCCATTGGTGCGGTGGACAACGAAGCAGTCCGTCTGAGCTTGAAGGACGCGAATAGCAGTTGTGTCATTTCTATCCCAGAGATCGATCAGACCGACAGCAAGTATGTCGTCATGCCAATGCGTCTGTAATGGATAACGCGTCAGGCGGCGCATGATTCGTCAGCTGCATGTGGAGGGATTTCGCTGCCTGGAGGCAGTGGATCTCGCGATTCCACCAGAGGGTGCGGCGATCATTGGCGATAACGGCGCCGGCAAAACCTCTCTGCTGGAAGCCATCTATTTTCTGATTCGTGGGCGGTCTTTTCGCCAATCTCGTGCTGAGCGGCTGATTCAGCATGGCGGTACGGGGTTTCTATTGAGAGGATCCTTAGATTGGCGTGGCGGGAGTCACCAGGTTGGTGTCTCTGTCGATCGTTCCCGTGGCGCTCAGATTCGCGTAGACGGGGATACCAAACCTTCCTTAGCCGAAGTGAGCACGGCAATAGCGATTCAGGTGCTTGAGCCGGAAGTACATCGTCTGGTCGCAGATGGGCCAGACGCACGACGTGGGTTCATCGACTACGGCGTGTTCCACGTGGAACCAAGCTATTTGTCAGCGTGGCGTCGATACCGAAATACGCTGAAGCAACGCAATGCCGCGTTAAAGCAGATAGTCAGCGACCAGCAACTGCTGATATGGGATCAGCAGTTAGCTGAAACCGCGGCGACAGTCGATGGTTATCGCCAAGGCTACGTGAATCTTCTACAAGAACCATTGAATGCTCTCGTGGATGCCCTAGCGTTACCTACCGTTGAACTCAGTTATCAACCAGGATGGAAGGGTGAGCTTTCGTTCGAAGAAGCGCTGGCATCTGCGCGGGGTACCGATCGAGAGCGAGCAACGACAAGTGTAGGGCCCCATCGAGCTGACATGGCGATCCGCTGGTCTGGACGCCTGGCTAAACCAATGGTGTCTCGCGGGCAGCAAAAGCTGCTCGCGTCAGCCCTGATCCTCGCGCAGGCTCAGCTGGTCTCAGGTGTTAAACAGGACAACACGATCCTGCTGCTTGATGACCCGGGTGCTGAACTCGATCGGGGTGCATTGGATCGGTTGTTGGGTGTGATCTCTTCAATACCAGGCCAACACATCGTCACCGCTCTCGACATTGAGCAGCTTCCAACCCGCTACAAAACCAACGTGTTCCACGTGGAACAAGGTGCAATCGTGGCCGGTTGAGCGCCACGGGAAATTGCCAAAAATGCTACAATGCACGCCTCAAATGAGGGGTGCTCATGAGCGAATACGACTCCAGTAATATCAAGGTCCTAAAGGGGCTAGAGGCCGTCCGAAAGCGGCCAGGAATGTACATTGGTGACACCGATGACGGCACAGGCCTTCATCACATGGTGTTCGAGGTGGTCGATAACTCCATTGACGAAGCGCTGGCTGGACATTGCAGCGAAATCCACGTCACGATCCACGCCGACGGTTCGGTCAGCGTGTCAGATGATGGCCGAGGTATTCCCGTAGGAATGCACCCGGAAGAGAAGCGGAGCGCAGCGGAAGTCATCATGACCGTGTTGCACGCCGGCGGTAAATTCGATGACAACTCCTACAAAGTGTCGGGCGGACTTCACGGCGTGGGGGTTTCCGTGGTTAATGCGCTGTCGTCCAGATTGCTGCTCCAAATCCGCCGAAGTGGGCATTTGCATGAACAGGAATACTCCCTGGGAGAGCCGCAGGCACCGCTAGCGGAGGTGCGCCCTAGCGAACGCACCGGTACCTATATTCGTTTCTGGCCTAGTGCAGAAATCTTCTCGGACACGGAGTTTCATTACGATGTGCTCGCAAAACGCCTGCGAGAACTCTCATTCCTCAATTCTGGCGTGCATATCGAGCTCAGCGATGAGCGCACCAATGCTCGCGACGTTTTCAAATACGAAGGTGGAATCCGAGCTTTTGTTGAGCATTTGAACCGGAATAAGACGCCGATACACCAGCGCGTGTTTTACGTTGAAACCGAGCGTGACGGAGTAACCGTTGAGGCTGCCTTGCAATGGAATGACGGCTACCAGGAAAGCATGTTCTGCTTCACGAACAATATTCCCCAACGGGACGGGGGCACCCACCTTGCAGGGTTTCGCAGCGCATTGACGCGCACGCTGAACACCTACATTGAGAAAGAAGTCGGTGGCAAGAAGCAGTCGGTGACGCCAAGCGGGGACGACGCGCGGGAAGGGATGACGGCCGTTCTGTCCGTCAAGGTACCCGATCCGAAGTTCTCTTCGCAGACCAAAGACAAGCTGGTGTCCTCAGAGGTTAAGGGCATCGTTGAAAGTGCCATGGGCGGTGCGTTGGAGTCTTTCCTTCTGGAGGACCCAGCGGCAGCAAAAGCCATTGTTGCGAAGATTATCGATGCTGCTCGCGCGCGCGAGGCTGCTCGTAAAGCCCGTGAAATGACCCGACGCAAAGGAGCTCTGGATATCGCTGGCTTGCCGGGTAAGCTCGCTGATTGTCAGGAGAAAGATCCGGCGTTGTCCGAGTTGTTCCTGGTGGAGGGTGACTCCGCTGGCGGTTCAGCCAAGCAGGGCAGAGATCGGCGTACGCAGGCGATTCTCCCACTTAAAGGAAAAATCCTCAATGTGGAGAAAGCCCGCTTCGATAAGATGCTTTCTTCTGCTGAAGTGGGAACTCTGATCACAGCACTAGGCACCGGGATCGGTCGCGAAGATTTCGATATCAATAAGTTACGATACCACCGCATCATCATAATGACGGATGCGGATGTCGATGGATCCCACATTCGTACCTTGTTGCTGACATTTTTCTATAGGCAAATGCCAGAATTAATCAATAATGGCCATGTTTATATCGCTCAACCTCCACTTTATAAGGTAAAGCGGGGTAAGCAGGAAATGTATGTCAAGGATGATGCTGAGTTAAACGACTATCTCCTTGCGAGTGCCCTGGATGGTGCCCGGTTGTCCGTTGCGACGGATGCTCCGGCGCTTTCGGCCCCGGCACTCGAGAATTTGGCGAATAATCATATGCAGGTAGAAGCCGATATCGTGCGACTGAGCCAACGGGTGGCCGAACCCGTGTTGCGCACCCTCGCCAAGCTGCCGTCGGCACCCGTCGGTGACGATGGCGCGTTAGAGGCTTGGGTAGCGCAACTGGATGCCGCATTGCCGAAGCTTGACCCGACCGTACGGCGTATCGACGGGGGCGCAGCGAACTATGGGGCCACGCTCGTGCGCACTGAAGATGAGGAGCTGGGGCATTCCTGGCATGTGAATATCGCCCGCACTCGTCACGGGGTGACCGAAATCGAACCGGTAACGAGCGACTTCTTCGAGCGACCTGATTACCAGCGCCTGGTGGCGCACGGGGCAGAGCTTGATGGCTTGATTCAGGATGGTGCAACGATAAGGCGGGGCGAGAAAGAACAGGCGATCAATGATTTCCCCGCGGCCATAGATTGGTTGATGGGCGAAGCCAAGCGAGGCCAGTACATTCAGCGATACAAAGGTTTGGGTGAGATGAACCCGGACCAGCTATGGGATACCACCGTTAACCCTGATACGCGGCGCTTAGTTCAGGTCAAGGTCGAGGACGCGATCCGAGCTGATGATTTGTTCACCACATTGATGGGCGATCACGTGGAGCCACGGCGGGAGTTCATCGAGCAAAACGCGCTCGCTGTATCGAACCTCGACGTCTGAACAGATTCGTTTTCGTAACGGGTGCGAGTCTACTGGGCGGCCGGGTTGCGTAGCTCCCGCCCACCCATTTGCGAAATCTCTGCTTCCATCCATTGCTGGATTTCGTCGTTCACTTCGCGAATGTCGCGATCCCCAACAAACACGGGTTTGCCGATCACGAACTGCACCGTGCCCGGAAACTTACGCACCCCGCGCCGTGCCCAGAACACCCCCGCGTTATGGGCGACGGGAATCAGCGGCACATTGGCGGCTTTCGCCAGCGCGGCACCGCTGGATCCATAGCGTCGTGTCTCTCCATGTGGCACACGAGTCCCCTCCGGAAAGATCATGACATTGATGCCTTCCCCCAGTCTCGCTTTGCCTTGCTGAATAACTTGCTTCACTGCGTTGCGCCGTCCGCTACGATTAATCGCAATGGGCTTTAACATTCGCAGCGCCCAACCAAAGATAGGTACCCACTGCAGCTCGCGTTTCAGTACCCAGGTCTGAGCCGAAAAAATCTCAATCTCAGCAATCGTCTCAAGCGCCGAAGAATGCTTGATCAAATAGACGGCGGGTTCGCTCGGAATATGTTCGCGTCCGTGCACCTCGTAATCCACCCGGCACAGCCAGCGCAGCGAACGCATCATCATGCGCGCCCATCCAACCGCAACCTGGTAGCGTGCGTTGTAGCCAAATGGCGCCACAACGATAACGGCAATCGCATAGAACGCCACACTGAAGAACATCCAGAATGTGAACACGAACGACCCAACCAGCTGTCGAGGGTTACGCATAGGCCGGACCCAATAGCGTTGTCGCGACGTTCGCAAGGTTGTCACTCACCCTGAGACTCGACGCCCAGTATGGCGTCGCTTTCTGAAGTGCTGCCTCCGTCTCGCGTCCCTTACCCGAACGCACCAGCCAAAGGCCCGCACCGACCGCCTTTCCTGCCTCAAGATCGCGCATCGAGTCACCGACAAGTACAGCATCCTCGAGGCGCAAACCTGTCCGTTTGGCCAATTGATGCAATAAACCCGGTTTGGGCTTACGACAATCGCAGTTGTCCTCCGGGGTATGTGGGCAAAACGCGATCTCCGCGATTTCACCACCGGCACGTCGCACGAGCTTTCTGAGCTTCGCGTGCATCCCGTAAAGCGTGCGCCGGCTGAAATACCCTCGGCCGATACCAGACTGGTTAGTCGCGACCGTAACCACCCAGCCCGCTTTGGAAAACGCGGCAATCGCATCGATGCTCCCGGGTATGGGTTGCCACTCCGCGACGCTACGGACGTACTGATCACTGTCCACGTTGATCACACCATCGCGATCGAGAATCAGCCAACGACTGACACTACTCAATCGCTCTTCACCGCAAGCTCAGACACGTCCGCGACCTCAAGGAACAAACCACGGACAGCCGCTAACAACGCAAGCCGGTTGCGACGGACGTCAACATCATCAGCCATGACCATTACATTCTCGAAAAACGTATCCACGGGATCTCGCAACTCGGCCAGCTTGAGCATGACCTCTTTGTACTGTCGCGCCGCCACTGCGGGAGCCACGGCTTCGCTTGCCGACTGCCACGCTTCAAGCAGCTTGCGCTCCGCTTCGCCGTCGAGTGCAGCCGGATCCAGCAAGCCATTCGCGTCCGTGCCGGCACTTCGAAGGATATTGGCGATGCGCTTATTAGCCGCGGCCAGCGCCGCCGCCGCCGGTTGCGCCACAAATGCTGCAACGGCCTCAAGGCGCTGATGGAAATCGAGCAGCGAATGTGGACGTCTCGCAGCGACCGCTTCAAACCAATCAGGTTGGTCAGCACACAGCTGCTGCAATTCGTAGTTGCGCAGGCGCTCAACAATAAAATCATACAGATCATCCACGAGCTCAGGATGGTCGCTGACGTCTACCGGTTGCAGGGCGACTGCTTCTGATAGCAGCGCTGGCAAATCCAGCTCGATCTGTCCCTCAATAATCGTGCGTATCAGCCCGAGCGCTGCGCGCCGCAAGCCGAACGGATCCCTGTTGCCGGTTGGCCGTTTGCCAATGGCAAAGATCCCCGCGAGCGTGTCGACCTTGTCCGCGATCGCCACAATTTGTCCCGTCGTGCTCTTGGCAATGGAATCGCCAGAAAAACGCGGTTGATAGAACGTTCGGATCGCTGTCGCTATTTCCGGATCGGTACCGTCCACCTGCGCGTAGTAAGCACCCATCACACCTTGGAGTTCGGGAAACTCGCCGACCATGTCAGTGACAAGGTCACACCGCGACAGCTCAGCCGCCGTCTTTGCGAGCGTCGCATCCAGACTGGCAAGAGACGCAACCTGCTCACAGAGTTGACCGAGCCTTGCCGTCTTTTCCCCAAGCGAACCAAGGTCTCTTTGATAAACGATCTTATCGAGCGCTGCACGCCGTGACGCCAATGGTTGCTCGCGATCGTTCTTCCAGAAGAACTCAGCATCTGCAAGCCGCGGTGCAACGACCCGTTCATTGCCCAACTTAACGGCCGATGGATCGACACTTTCGATGTTCGCCACCGTGATGAAATGCTCTGTCGACGCCCCGGCTTCATCCAGGACCAGGAAGTAGCGCTGGTGGACCTTCAAGGTCGACGACAACACTTCGACTGGCAGCTCGAGGAATCGACGGTCAAACGTGCCGCTAACGGCAACCGGCCAATCGACCAATGCCGTGACCTCGTCCATTAGCGCGTCGTCCACCGCAATACTGCCATTCAGGCTGTGAGCTGCTTGCGTCACGGCTGCCGCGACTCGCGATCGTCGCTCGTCAAAATCAGCAACAACATACAGCGACATTAGCAAACCAGCGTATTCCGACGGCTGCGAAATCGCCTTAGCGGCGGGCGCGTGGAACCGATGCCCACGTGTCTCATTGCCGGCAGAAATGCCGAAGAGCGAAACGTCCAACACGCTTTCGCCCACCATCGCGACCAGCCAGTGCAGCGGGCGAACGAAACTCTCGTCTGAATCGCCCCAGCGCATACGTTTGGGAATCGGCAGCTTGCCGATGGCCTGCTCCAGCAGTCCTTGCGCCAGCGATTCGATGGATTGACCGGATCGCTCTGCCCGATGAATCAGCCACTCCCCTTTTTCAGTGGCTTCACGCTCTAGGTCGGCGAACGCGACACCGCATTTGTTCGCGAACGCATTAGCCGCTTTGGTCGGGTTCCCTTCCTCATCGAGCGCGATTCTGAGCGGCGGCCCTCTCAAAATTTCGACGCTGTCGTCCTGGCGACGCGCTACCGATTCGATATACAGAGCTAGCCGGCGCGGTGCAGCAAAGGCGTGAATTTCGCCATGGGCCAGTTCGGCCGTGGCCAGAGCCTCGCGCATACCCTCGGCGAATCCCTCGCTAAGCGCTTGCATCGCTTTCGGTGGGAGTTCCTCCAGACCGAGCTCAAACAGGCAGTCTGCTGCTGCGTTCGTATTCGTCATTGGGACTACCCGTTACTTTGCGTTGGCGCACATCGGGAAACCGATGGCTTCTCGCCGTGCGTAATACTGTTCAGCGACTGACCGGGCCATGGTGCGTACCCGAAGGATATAGGCCTGACGCTCCGTCACCGAGATCGCCTGACGTGCGTCCAACAGGTTGAACTGATGCGAGGCGATCAGTACCTGCTCGTAGGCCGGCAGCGGTAAATTCGCATCGACCAACCGCTGGCAGTCCGTCTCTGCCTGATCAAAGGCACGGAACAGTGCAGCAACATCAGCGTGCTCGAAATTGTAGGCCGACTGTTCCACCTCGTTCTGATGGTAGACATCGCCATAGGTCACGCGTCCCAGAGGACCGTCCGCCCAAACAATATCGAAAATGCTCTCGACGTCCTGCAAGTACATCGCAATGCGCTCAAGCCCGTAGGTAATCTCCCCGGTCACCGGTTTGCACTCAAGACCTCCAGCCTGCTGGAAATAGGTGAACTGCGTGATTTCCATGCCGTTCAACCAGACCTCCCATCCTAGGCCCCAGGCACCGAGCGTCGGAGACTCCCAGTTGTCTTCCACAAATCGGATGTCATGCGTCAACGGGTCGATGCCGAGCGCGCGCAGCGAGTCCAGGTAAAGCTCCTGTATATCGAGCGGAGAAGGCTTGATGACCACCTGAAATTGATAGTAGTGCTGCAGGCGAAATGGATTGTCGCCGTAGCGCCCGTCTGTCGGCCGCCGGCAAGGCTGCACGTAGGCGGCACTCCACGGCTCGGGGCCGATGGCGCGCATAAAGGTCGCTGGGTGGAATGTCCCTGCACCCACGGGCAAATCGATGGGCTGCTGGATCACGCAACCCCGGCGCGCCCAATAGGATTGCAGGGTCAGCAAAAGGTCCTGAAATGTCGCGGGTTTGCCGGCCGCCACGGCCGTCAGTTGCGGGTTGCTCATGCGCTACTCAGTGTGAGTGATTGAATGCCGGCGGCGAGTATATCCGTATCGACTGCGGAAGTTGACGCTACACCGCACCAAACTGGCAAGGTACTTTACCGCTATCGCACCAACATGGTGCGTAATTTGTATGCGGTTTCCAGAATTTTCAGTATTTCTAGCGGCTTACCAAAGACAGGAGGGTGGCACGCTATATGCACTATAATCGGGCATTCAAACAATGATAGCCGGGAGGGCAACGCATGAGCAGCGCTGACGTACTCAGCATGATCAAGGATCACGACGTGAAGTTCGTCGATTTCCGATTCACTGACACCAAAGGGAAAGAGCAACACGTAACGGTACCGGCGCACACGTGCGACGAAGACCTGTTCGAAGAAGGCAAGATGTTCGATGGCTCGTCCATCGCCGGCTGGAAAGGCATCAACGAGTCCGACATGATTCTGATGCCGGACGCGAGCACGGCTATTGTCGACGTGTTCTCTGAAGAAACGACGATGAATCTGCGTTGCGACGTCATCGAACCCGCGACCATGCAGGGCTATGAGCGCGACCCGCGATCACTCGCCCACCGCGCCGAGGCTTACCTGAAGTCGACAGGCATCGCTGACATGGCGTATTTCGGTCCTGAAAACGAGTTCTTTGTCTTCGACGACGTTCGTTGGAACGACAGCATCGAAGGTGCGTTCTACAAAATCGGCTCTATCGAAGGCTGCTGGATGAGTGGCGAGGAAATGGAGGGTGGTAACTACGGCCATCGCCCCACGCAAAAAGGGGGTTACTTCCCCGTTCCGCCCGTGGATTCCCTGCATGACATGCGATCAGCCATGTGTCTGGCGCTCGAGGAGATGGGCCAGGAAACCGAGGTGCATCACCACGAGGTTGCCACGGCAGGTCAATGCGAGATCGGCGTCAAGTTCGACACGTTGGTGAAAAAAGCCGACGGCGTCCAGATTCTGAAGTACGTCGTTCAGAATGTTGCCCACACCTATGGCAAAACGGCGACGTTCATGCCTAAGCCGCTGGTCGGCGATAACGGCAACGGCATGCATGTTCACCAGTCGTTGATCAAGGATGGGAATAACCTGTTCACGGGTGATGCCTACGGTGGTCTGTCGGAAACGGCGCTCTACTACATCGGCGGCATTCTCAAGCACGCAAAAGCGATCAATGCGTTCGCGAACCCAGCCACCAACAGCTACAAGCGGCTGGTACCCGGGTTCGAAGCGCCGACGATCCTTGCGTACTCGGCACGTAACCGATCTGCGTCTATCCGTATTCCGTTCATTTCAAACCCGAAAGCTCGGCGTATCGAAGTTCGATTCGGTGACTCCATGGCAAACCCCTACTTCTGCTTCTCGGCGATGCTGATGGCGGGTCTGGACGGTATCCGCAACAAGATCCACCCGGGCGATGCGGCGGATAAGGATCTTTACGATCTGCCGCCAGAGGAAGAGGCGCAACTCAGCCATGTCGCCTTCTCACTCGAAGAAGCTTTGGACGCTCTGAACGCGGACCGCGAGTTCCTGCTGGCTGGCGACGTGTTCACGAACGACCTGATCGATGGCTATATCGATCTCAAGATGGAAGAGGTGACGCGCTTGCGCATGGCTACCCATCCTGTTGAGTTCGATATGTACTATAGCCTGTAAGCTATTGGCGACCGGTGCATTATGTGCACTGGTCGCCGCCCTTTAGCCACGCTATGCTTGATCGATGGATTACAGGATTCTCACAGCGCTGGTGGCGTTGCTGCTGGTCGGCAGCGCAGCGAATGCGCAGCAGATCTATCGTTGGGTCGACGACGAAGGCGTGGTTCATTATTCGGACCAACCTCCGGAAGACGATGCTGCGAGCGCTGAAGCTGTCAAGCTGGACGTCCAGCCCGGCATCGGTAATCCGTCGCGCGAGTTGCGCGAAACTCCGGTTGTGGATCCGTTTGCCGGCAGCGGCACAGTTTCCGAAGAAGAAGCGGCACAGCAATTGTTGGCCGCTCAGGATACAGACGCACAGACGGCGAGCTCCGGCCCGACAGTCGCCTACACGGATCTCGAGATACTCGAGCCGCAGGCGGGAGAGGTGCTATGGAACATAGCTACCCAATTGCCGGTGGCGGCGACGCTGACACCAGGCCTGCAGGGAGAGCACGAGATTCAGTGGATTCTCGACGGTCAACCGGTGGGCAGCCCGACGCGGAGCCTCAGTCAGACCCTCACGCCGGTATATCGCGGCACGCATTCGATAGCAGCGAACGTCCTGGACGAGCAGGGCCGAACGCTGTTCCGCAGCAATGCGGTGACGTTCTACGTGCAGCAGACGACCGTCAACCGAGCGCGCTAACGCCTGGCGTCGGTCCGGCACCTATCGGGCACGACGATATCATCGAGCACCTGACAACCAGCGTCATCGTGGTAAACGATGCGCTCGAGATCGTGGCGGCCAACGCCGCGGCCGAGAATCTCCTGCGTGCAGGTCGCTCAACCTTGAAGCGCTATCCACTATCGCACTGGTTCCTGGACGCCGATTTGCTGCAACAGGAGTTGGAGCTGGCAAGTAAGTCCAGCGCGACCTATGCGGGTATCATTCGACTGCGCGAGGAGTCCTCCCGCGAAGTGCAGTACGTCGATGTGCGCATCGCGCCTTACGGCGGTGGCCAACAACAATTCCTGATCGAGTTTACTGATGTCACGTCGCGACGGCGTATCAATCGCGATCACACCTTGTTATCCCAGCATGATGCGGGTCGCATGATGGCTCGGCAGCTGGCGCATGAAATCAAGAATCCGCTGGGTGGTCTTCGCGGTGCTGCGCAATTGATGGCACGCCAATCCGATAGTGTCGCTCTGAAGGCTTACACCGATGTCATCATCGCTGAGGCGGATCGTCTCGCTACCCTGGTTGACTCGCTGTTGGGTCCGGGGGAACAGCCGCGGAAAGACCCCACCAACATTCACGAGATTCTTGAACATGTCGTCAACCTGGTGGGTGCCGAGCAAGGCCCTCATATCGAATGGTCTCGAGACTACGACCCAAGCATTCCACTCCTGGAGCTGGATCGTGACCAAATGGTGCAAGCCGTGCTCAATCTCGTCAGCAATGCAACCGCTGCGGCCACCAGCGACAAGCAGATTGGCGAAATCCGATTGCGTACCCGAGCGGTGACCAACGAGACAATCGGTGAGTCACGCCATCGGGTCATCGCGGTCGTACAGATCGAAGACAATGGTCCGGGTATCGATCCGGAAATTCGCGAATCGATTTTCTATCCTTTGATCACCGGCCGACCCGGTGGCACCGGCATCGGGCTGCCCCTGTCGCAGGAACTCATCAATCGCCATGGTGGCTTGATTGAGTTTTCGAGTGAGCCGGGCAGGACCGTGTTCGAAATCCGGTTGCCGATTGCGATTGATGGGTCGGAACATGAGTGATGCTCTAAACGTCTGGGTCGTCGACGATGATCGATCGGTACGCTGGGTGCTCGAGCAGGCGTTGAGCCAGGCGGGCATGCAGGTGCGCCCATTCGAAGACGCCCATGCGTGCCTGACCGCATTGGAACATGACGCTCCGGACGTGCTCGTGACGGATATCCGGATGCCAGGCATCGACGGCTTGTCGCTGATGTCGCGGGTGCACGCGGGATACCCCGGCGTCCCTGTTATCGTGATTACCGCCCATTCCGATCTCGATAGCGCAGTCTCCGCATACCAGGGTGGTGCGTTCGAGTATCTTCCCAAGCCGTTTGATATCGACGACGCTGTGTCGCTGGTACGCCGCGCGAGCACACAAAGCGCTAATGATGCGAGCGCCAGTAGTGAAGTGCTGCCGCCGTTGCCGGAGCTCATCGGTCAAGCACCTGCGATGCAGGAAGTATTTCGTTCGATCGGTCGTTTGTCTCGGTCCAGCATGACCGTATTGATCACCGGCGAATCGGGTACCGGCAAAGAGCTCGTAGCCCGCGCTCTGCATCGCAATAGCCCGCGTGCCGAGCAGCCCTTCGTCGCGCTCAACACCTCCGCTATCGCGGCCGAACTGTTGGAGTCAGAGCTATTCGGACATGAGAAGGGTGCTTTTACGGGTGCCGAGAGTCGACGCGTCGGTCGCTTCGAACAGGCGGATGGCGGCACCCTGTTCCTGGATGAAATCGGCGACATGTCGCCTGCGCTACAAACCCGATTGCTGCGCGTTCTGGCCGAAGGCGAGTTTTATCGAGTCGGTGGCCAGGTGGCGATCAAAGTCGATGTGCGGGTAATTGCAGCGACCCATCAGGATCTCGGCCGCGCCGTTGTCGATGGGGGCTTTCGCGAGGACCTGTACCATCGACTCAACGTGATGCGGATCGAGACGCCTCCGTTGCGGCACCGTCGCGACGACATCGGCGCATTGGCGACGCATTACCTGCGACAGGCCGCTATCGAGTTGGATGTTGAAACCAAGCGATTGAGCGAGGATGCGTTATCGCGTCTGTATGCGTTCGATTGGCCAGGTAACGTGCGCCAACTCGTCAACGCGTGTCGCCGTCTCACGGTCACAGCGCCCGGCAGTGTTATCGGTGCCGAGGACATTCCGGCCGAATTTGGTGGTGCGAGCGGCAAACCCCTCGATAACCACAACTGGACAATGGCACTGACGCAGTGGGCTGAGGCACACCTTGCAGCAGGTAATGAGGCAGCCCTGCTCAGCGAAGCACTGCCTGCGTTCGAGAGAACCTTGGTGCATGCCGCGCTTCAGGCGGCATCGGGACAGCGTGGTGAGGCGGCGCGTTTGCTGGGCTGGGGGCGCAACACCCTCACACGAAAGATCGCCCAATTGAATCTTGATCTGTAACAATCCCAGTGAGAGACCGGTCTATCCGGTGACCAAGATAACGGCTTCCGGAGACCTTCGATGCTTCAACGTGTTGCATGCTCGCTGATTTTGTTCGCAGCGACTCTTTTGTCCACACCCGCCTTCGCCGATATTCCCGAGCGTGCCGAAGACGTCACCCCAATCACAGTAGGGGAGTCCGCGCCGGCCTTCGAGGTTCAGGGGAAAGACGGAGAGACTTTCGTCTTTGATCCAGCCAGCCATGACGGCAAGACGATGGTGATTTTTTATCGAGGCGGTTGGTGCCCCTATTGCAACCGACACTTGGCGGCGCTGCGGGACGTTGTCCCGGCGTTACGCGAGGCGGGCGTTGATGTGCTTTTCTTGTCCGCCGACAAGCCTGAGCTGCTCTATTCGAGTCTCGAAGATAAGACCATCGATTACACGCTGTTGTCGGATGCGGCGATGACCGCGTCAAAGGCGTTTGGCGTTGCGTTTCGCGTGGATGATGAAACCGTAGAGCGCTACAAGGGTTTTGGCATTGATCTGGAAGCGGCATCGGGATTCGATCATCACCTGCTTCCGGTACCTGCCGTCTATCTGATCGAAGATGGCCAGGTGGCGTTCATGCACGCTGATGCTGACTACAGAAAACGGCTGGAACCCGCTAGCGTGTTGGCGGCAGCGGGAATCGCGGGTTCCTGATCGCTATCCGATCGGTGCGGAATGTTTCACGTTGTTCTGTTTGAGCCGGAGATTCCGCCCAATACAGGAAACATCATTCGCCTTTGTGCGAACACCGGGTGTGCGTTGCACTTGATCGAGCCACTGGGATTTTCGCTCGAGGAAAAGCGGCTGCGCCGTGCCGGACTCGACTACCGAGAGATCGCCGAGATTTCTGTGCATCAAGACCTGCAAGACTGTCTCGAGCAAGTCGGTCCGGCCAATGTGTGGGCTCTGTCGAGCAAGGTCCAGCGACGTTACACCGACGCCGAGTTTGAGCCCGGTGATGTGCTGTTGTTCGGGCCGGAGTCACGCGGTCTGCCGGACGCCATCAAGACACAGTTTGCAGAAACGGCCTTGACGCTGCCGATGGCACCTGAAAGCAGAAGTCTGAACCTTGCGAATAGCGTGGCCGTTGTCGTCTACGAAGCGTGGCGCCAGCAAGCATTTGACGGCGCGCCTGAGTAGCTAGCTAAACTCCGCCCCCGGTACACGCTGCATGAGCGCATGAAACGCGTCGATCGGTTTGATGCCTTCATAGAGGACGCGGTAGATCTGCTCGGTGATCGGCATCTCCAACCCAAGCTCGGAGGCCGCATCGCGAACGGCGCGGGCAGCGAGGACACCCTCAACGACCTGGGCAATCTCGGCCTCTGCTTCTTCGATGGTTTTGCCGGCAGCGAGCGCGAGTCCCATGCGACGATTTCGAGATTGGTTGTCGGTACAGGTCAAAACCAGATCTCCCATGCCCGCCAGGCCCATAAACGTTTCCTGGCGCGCACCTCGTGCTACACCGAATCGGGTCATCTCCGACAGTGCGCGGGTGATTAGTGCCACTCGGGCATTGGCGCCGAATCCCAATCCATCGGAAATCCCGGCGCCGATCGCCATGATGTTCTTGATGGCGCCGCCCACTTCGACACCAACGATATCGTCGCTGGTGTAGGCTCGAAACACCGGATCGCTGATGCGCGCCGCGATATCGCTAGCGAACGTATCGTCGGATGAACCGATGGTCAGCGCGGTCGGAAGGCCGCGCGCAAGTTCCTTCGCAAACGTCGGCCCAGACAGCACAGCGAATGGGCCTGCGTCGGTTCCCAGAACCTCTCCAACTACCTCGTGGGGGAGTTTGCCGGTCGACAGCTCGAGTCCCTTGGTGGCCCACGCAACACGCAATCCGTCGGGACGCTTGTCTTTCAGCAGCTGTAGTGTTTCGCGAAGTCCATGACTCGGAACACTGACGAGCACTTCATCAACGCCGCCGATAGCCTCGTCCAGCGATACCACCGCTCGTAGCTGATCAGGAAACGGGCCCTCGGGCAAATACCGCTCATTGCACCGGGCGCTTGCCATAGTGGCGAGTTGAGCCGTGTCTCTGCCCCATAGTCGGACCTCGGAGCCTGCGCGCGCATATTGAATCGCAAGCGCAGTACCCCAAGAGCCTGCACCAATGACCGCGACCGGCGGGTATTGCATGGTTGCCATCGACGCCGATTAGGCGTCGGCTGCCTGTTGCTGTTGCGCCTGTTCCATCTGCGAACGTCGGTAGAGCGATTCGAAGTCGATCGGTTGCAACAGCAACTCCGGGAATCCGCCGCGTTGTACCGCACCTGAAATCGCCTCGCGCGCATACGGGAACAGCGTGCTCGGGCAGTACGTGCCGAGAATCATGTTGAGCTCCTGGTCGCTGTAACCCGCAAGGTGGAACACGCCCGCCTGCTGCAACTCGACAAGAAACGCGGTTTCGTTATCAAACTTAGCATCCAACGTGAGGGTCAACACGCATTCGTATAGGTTGTCCTCGATCTTGTTGTTCTTGGTGCTCAGATTGAGGTTGGTGGACGGCTTGAAATCCTGCTGCATGAAAATGCTTGGTGCGCCTGGCGATTCAAAGGAAAAGTCTTTGACGTAGATTTTGCGGAGCGCCACTTCCCGGGCGGGTTGTTGCGATTCGCCGTTTGCGCCTGTGGCGGCTTGTTCTTCACTCATGGTTTAAGTTCCTGAGAAGGTAAAAAAATCAGTGACCCAGAAGCGGGTCGAGTTTGCCGTCGCGATCCATGGCACTCAGATCGTCGAACCCACCAACATGGAGTTCGTCAATGAAGATCTGAGGGACGGTACGGCGACCGTTGCTGCGCTCGAGCATACGGTTGAGCTGCGCCTGATCGGAGGAGACATCAATCACCTCAAACTCGACGCCCTTGCGTTCCAGCAACGCCTTGGCAGCCGCGCAGTAAGGGCAGTAGTCTTTTGAATACACTGTGATCTGAGCCATCTCCGGCACTCCGTTATGCGGGCGGTTATTTGCGCTTCTTGTCCTTGCGCTTTTTGCCCTTGCGCTTAAGTGAATCGACCAGCGGAAGTTTTTCCTGTGTCCAGGCGTCGATGCCACCCTTCAATGAAAACACCCGGTCGTAGCCCTTTTTGCGCAGTGACGAGACCATGCGGCCGCACTGTAAACCGCTCTGGCAAGCAATGATGATGTCACGACCCGCGAGACCGCTGAGGCGGTCTTCGCTTTCTGTAACCTGGTCCGGTGTCAGATTGCGGGCGCCCGCGATATGGCCTTTTTCGAACTGATCCGCTGGCCGAATGTCGACCACCGCAGCATCGTTGTTGATCATGCGGATGACGTCGGTCACACCGAGGTCGATGCCGGCTGACGCCTGCTGACGAAACTCCGTGTAGAGCACGAAAAACAAAGACATCACCAGTCCGGCGGTCAGCAGAAGATTGTTGTTGGTGAACTCGACGAGTTGTCCCATGGTCGCGAATCCCGGGTTGGTCGGCCGGGGAGTATAGCAGGCATCGAGGGCGCTGGACTTCACCCGCGAGCGCTTGGAAGATGGCGGCATGATGATGCGCTTCTTGGTGGGTCTGTGCGGTGTGGTTGTCCTTGGGATATGGCCAGCCAGTACTGATGCCCAGTCACGAGTGGCACGTGAGCAAGACCTTCAGGCGGTGCGGGCGCGGATCACAACATTAAGTCAACAAATGGAGCGACGGACCCGCGAGCGCGATGCTTTGGTGGGTCAGCTCGGCGAGACAGAGACGGCGCTGGCCGACGCACAGCGGGAGCGCCGTGCTGTTCGGGAGCGCCAGCGCGAGGTCACGACGCGCCTTCGAGCCGCGGAAGCGGACGTCGAACTGCAACAAGCGGCGATGCAAGGGGAACGAGAGGAGCTCGGCAGGCAGCTGGCCGCGGCGTATCGCAGTGGACGACAGGAAAAACTCAAGCTGTTACTCAACCCGAGAGAGCCCGCTGCGCTTGGACGATTGCTGACCTACTACGACTACCTGAATGAAGCACGGCTCGCGAATGTGACAGCACTGGCTGCTGGTATGCAGAAGCTGCAAGCGCTCAGTGAAACAGTACGCGAAGAGCGGACATCGCTTGAGGTGTTGGCGGAGAGCAATGCCGCACTCATCAAGGACCTTGAAAAAGGCCAGACCAAGCGCGCAAGGCTGCTCGCAAGCATCGACGAGAAGCTAGCCGCAGAGCAGAGTCTTATGGGCTCACTGCGCCAGCAGGAGACGGATCTCGCCGAGCTGTTGGCGGAGCTCGCCGATATTCTTTCTGATTACCCCATCGATGCTGAGGTACCGATGGCGGAGCTTCGCGGAGAGCTGACGTGGCCTGTCAGTGGCCGGGTGGCGACAAACTTTGGTCAACGTCGCGGCGGCACGATGCGCAGTTCAGGTCTGGTGCTGGCCACCGACGCAGGCACCGAGATCCGAGCGATCTACCACGGGCGAGTGGCATTCGCAGATTGGTTGCCCGGCATGGGTATGCTGATGGTCATTGATCACGGAGACGACTTGCTGTCCCTGTACGGCTATAACGAGACTCTGTTAAAGGAAGTGGGCGATTGGGTTGCACCGGGTGAGGTCATCGCCACCGTTGGCAATACCGGCGGCCAGGCGGTACCTGCGCTGTATTTCGAGTTACGCAAGGCGAGCAAACCTGTCAATCCCCGACCGTGGTTTCGTGGCGCACCAAACGGCTGAACCGCGCGATGGAGCGCGCTAGGCGGGTTCCCCCTGTGCTATCGTCAGCCACAAGAAACAGGGCGTTCAGGGAGTAGGAAGCGCTTGTCGATTTGGAGTCGCGTTTGTATTGCCGCAATGGTAGGTCTGACATTGGCGCTTGCGCTGGTGGCGGGCGATCGCCTGATTCTGCAGCGCGATTCGAACACCGCAATCGCCGCGCGGCCCAGTCCTTTGTTGAACGAGGTGCTGGAGCGTGTGCATCGCGACTACGTCGATCCTGTCGACGATAGTGAGCTGATGGAGGCTGCGGTTCGCGGCATGGTCGCTGATTTGGACCCGCACTCCGAATTCCTGGATGCCGGCGCATTCGAAGATGTCCGTTCAGGCGCCGAAGGCAGTTATTCCGGGGTCGGCCTCGAAGTGGCTTTGCGCGAGGGCGACGTCACGGTTATCACGCCTTTTGATGGCTCTCCTGCGCAGCGCGCTGGCATTCGTGCTGGTGACATCATTCTTGCGATTGATGAAACAGCAGTCTCGACGACGGCCCTGCAGGAAACCGTGTCGCGAATGCGTGGCCCAAGTGGCAGTGAGGTAACCCTGAGCGTTCTGCGTGATGGTTCTGATGCGCCGCTGCGCTTCAACCTCGAGCGTGAGCGGCTGACCGTCGAGAGTGTAAAAGGCACTCTGCTCGCTCCGGATGTCGGGCATTTGGTCATTCGCCAATTCCATACAAGGACTGCGGTGGAGCTCGAGCTGGTGCTACGCGAATTGACCGAAGAAAACCTCACACCGCTGCGGTCCATCGTGCTCGATTTGCGAAATAACCCCGGCGGGTTGCTCGATTCCGCGATCGCCGTGACGGATCTGTTCCTCGACGAAGGCTTGATCGTCAGCGCACGTGGCCGTGGTGACGATGCTGCATTCGAGTATCTTGCGACGCGCGGTTCTCTGCTGCCGGAAGCTGAGATGGTGGTGCTCGTCAACGGAGCCTCCGCATCTGCGGCTGAGATTGTCGCGGGCGCGCTCAAGGACCATGAACGAGCGCGCCTTATCGGGACTTCGACCTTTGGCAAAGGTCTTGTGCAAACCGTTATGCCGCTGTCCCGGGGACGTGCCATCAAGCTTACGACGTCCCGCTACTACACACCGGATGGCCACTATATTCATGATCGCGGCATCACACCGGACATCGTGGTTCGCGATAATGGTGGCGACGACCGACAGCTTGAGCGTGCGCTTCTGGAATTGACGAGCGGTCGCCGGCGCTGATGCGAATCCTGTTGTGTTTATTGGCCTGCTTCGCCTATTCGGGCGCAGCGGCGACCCCCCCGCGAGTAGCCATCATTCTTGACGATATCGGCTATCGGCACTCCGCTGATCACCGGGCACTGGATCTGCCGCCGGAGATTGCTTTTGCGGTGATCCCCGGTTCCGAGCACGGCCGGATTCTGGGTGCCACCGCGGTACAACAGGGGCGAGAAGTGCTGATTCACCTGCCGATGGAGCCGCTGACGCCACATCCTCGCTCGCTCGGCCCGCTCTCGCTCAGTGAGGATGCCGATGAACTCTCTGTTCGCCGTGTGCTGGATGCAGCACTTGAAGAGTTGCCTTTTGCGCACGGGGTGAACAACCACATGGGCAGCCGCCTGACTCAGCAACCAACGCACATGCGCTGGCTGATGGAGACCATCGTGTGTAAGCGTAACCTTTACTTTGTGGATAGCTACACCACTGAGCGCAGCGTTGCGCTTGCAGCGGCTCGAGATCATGCTGTGCCGGCGGCGCGTCGGGACGTATTCCTCGATCATGATCTGGACCCTGCGGCCATCGAGTATCAGGTGCAGCGGTTGGTCAGGTTGGCCAGACAGCGAGGTCACGCACTAGCGATCGGTCACCCGCATGATGTGACATTGAACGCATTGCATGCGCTACCGCAATTGTTGCAAGAGCACGGGATAGAGCTGGTTTCCCCTAGCGAGCTTATCTCCAGCACACCCATCGAGAGTCCCGTCGAGGCGGATTAATGAGCAGGAATTTTCGCTATTGCCCCGTCTGTTCGACGGCGCTGGTGCCGCAGCAGCATGGGGGGCGTATGCGCCTTGCGTGCCCGAATAGGAGTTGCGGCTGGGTGCACTGGGATAATCCGACACCCGTGGTTGCTGCCATTGCCGAGAGAAACGACGCCGTCATTCAGGTGCGTAGCATCGGTTGGCCGCCGGGTTGGTTTGGCCTTGTCACCGGATTTCTCGAAGCGGGTGAGACTCCGGAAGAAGGTGTGCTTAGGGAGGTCGAAGAGGAAATCGGTCTCGTGGGCACGCTCGGAGAATTGGTGGGGCTGTACCCGTTTCACCGAATGAATCAGCTGCTCATCGTCTATCATGTAACGATCCCCGATGGCGATATCCGGCTGGATGAGACGGAACTTGAAGACTGGCGCGAAGTCCCACTTGGGGAGGTCCGCCCATGGGCGAGCGGCACAGGCTATGCCTTACGCGACTGGATGCGCGGTCGCGGTTATGATTTTCCCGATGAGGCGTTATTGAGCCTGGAGCGACGAGGAACATGATGAAGGGTTTTGTGATCAGCTTTGCGATGCTTGTCGCGATGGCGTCATCAGGCGCGGCTTGGTCACAATCCGGTGATCTCTTGAATAACGCCATTTGTCCTGAGGTGTGGCAGCCGGTATGTGGCGATGATGGCAACACCTACGCCAATCTTTGTCAGGCGAAGAAGGCTGAAGTAACGGTTGCTGCGGACGGAGAGTGTGTTGGCGAAGATGACCAGCTGGCCACTGAACCGGACGCCAACGATCGCTGCCCGCCCCGATTCGCTCCGGTATGTGGCAGCGACGGTAACACCTATGCGAACAGCTGTTTCGCCACGCTCGCAGGTGTTGAAACCGAATCGACCGGGTTGTGCGACGACCAGACCTGTCCGCAGGATCGACTGCCGGTTTGCGGTCGAAATGGGCAAACGTTCTTGAACCGCTGCGAGGCTGATCGCGCTCGAGTCGGAATCTTGTACTCAGGTACATGCGATACCGCCTCTTGTCCCGATGTTTATTCACCGGTGTGCGGTTCAGACGGGGAAACCTACGCCAATGCCTGCGCCGCTGACGCGGCTGGCGTCGAAGTTGCCCGAGATTCCGCATGCGGTCAGCGCCGTTGCCCGGCGTTGTTTGTGCCGGTATGCGGAGCAGACGACGTGACCTACGGCAACGCGTGCCAGGCTGAGCGGGCGGGCGTGCGCATCGTAGCTCCCGGCGATTGCGCGGGTAACAATTGCCCCAGGTTGTTCCAACCCGTCTGCGGTAGCGACGGTCGCACTTACGATAATCGTTGTCTGCTCGATGCGGCTGGCCAGCGGTTGCTGTACGCCGGGGAGTGCTCGACCACGGGTATCGGTGCGACGCAGTGACCTCCAAGAAAGTCAGCCTGCGGCGTCGGGTTTCCGACTGGCTGCGCCGCGGTGATGGGTTGCCGAAGCTGAACTACGACGCCCTTGTCGACCCCGACCCCAAAGACGTCGAAGCTGTGGCTCGAGGGTTACGTGCCTACAACAATCGATTCGCCGGCCCCCTTAACGAGAAACAACTAGGTTGTTTCGTCCGGGATACATCCGGTCGGGTAGTTGGCGGTTCGCATGGCCATGTGCTCTGGTCATGGTTGTACATCGAGCGGTTATGGGTTGAGTCTGACCTGCGCTCGCACGGTGTCGGAGCACAAGTTCTGGCACGGCTGGAACGATTGGCCCTGTCCGAGGGCGTCCACCGTTTTCACGTCCAGACGACATCGTTCCAGGCGCTCGATTTCTACATTAAGCAGGGATACGAGGTGTATGCCCAGCTCGAGGACAACCCACCCGGCCACACAGACTACAGCCTGAAGAAAATCATCAACCTCCAACCCTGATTTTTTTGAACCGTTTTTCCTGAGACTGCTTCTTACCGATCGACCCGCAACGCGCGTCAGATGGCAGCGTCGCGGCTGATAACTGGTCTCAATTCAGTCTTAGGAGAAACCTTGATGAAACTCAGGAATGCAATTGCCCGCAGCTTAGTGTGCGCTGGCGCGATGTTGACGACGGGGACGGCGCTCGCCGAAGACGCATCCTCGATCCCATCCGTTGTTGTGACGATTGAAAATAGTGCCCCGTCGCGCGGGAGTTTCCAGACACCGTTCTGGATCGGCTTCCATGATGGGCAGTTTGATTTGTATAACCGTGGCGAGCCACTGTCCGCCGAAGGCCTGGTCCCTGGCGATGCCGTAGAACGGGTCGCTGAAGACGGGATCATTGGGCCGCTGAACGCCGCGTTTGCCGAGGCGCAGCCCGGAGCGGCACAGTCGATCGTCTTCGGACCTTCAGGACCCTTGGCGCCTGGTGACTCCGCGTCGACGACGCTCAACGTCAACCCGGAGCTAGATCGGTATTTCAGCTATATCTCGATGGTGTTGCCGAGTAACGATGCTTTCATCGCCAACGGCAACCCTTTTGCACACGAGATTTTCGATCGACGCGGGAGATTTGTTGCGAAGTCTTTCGCGGTACCGGGAAGCGCGGTGCTGGATGCGGGAACAGAACTGAATGATGAGGTCGCGTCAAACACAGCTTTTCTCAACCAGGCAGGTCCGGATATTGGCGTACCTACCGATGGTGTCGTTGAAGTCCATCCTGGCTTTCGACTGGATGGCAGCTTTCCGGACGGTGTACTCACGCACCCGGTTCTTGGTGTCGCTGACTTCACTGCCACCAACTATCGTGCAGCAACGGTCAGCTTTCGGTTTGTCGATCTCGGCAAGAGAAACAAGTTTCGAATCACGTTGAATCCACGCCAGGAAGTCAGCTCTACCCTCGTTGATAGCCGGGGCAGTGGCACTGCAACCGCAGTTTCCGACGGTGTCGACTCGGTCAGCATTGAAGGGCTGTTCCGTCGACTATCAAGCGATGTCGCTGCAGCACACCTGCATCTCGGCGCGGCGGGGACGAATGGTCCGGTTGTCGCTGATCTGTCAGCGTTTGTCAGCAATCACGGCATTTCAGCCGCAGTGTACGCGAGTGATGTCACTGGCCCGTTGGCGGACTCGCCAGCACCGATGCTGGCGCTGTTGAATGAGATGGCCGCAGGTAATGTTTACCTCAATATCCATACCGCCAACAATCCTGCGGGAGAGATTCGCGGGCAATTGCGACTCAGATAATCGCGACGGAGTGGTCGGGCACGGTATGCCCGGCCACTCTACCTGCGCGCCGTGGATTGTTGTTCCAACATCCGGTCGGACCAATTCAGCAGGCGGGCGATAATCTCATCATGAGTTGCTTCGGGATAACGATGCATAAGGCATGCGGCCATAGCCGCAACAATCGGTGCAGCGATCGAGTGACCGGTGACTACATCGTAGGAGGCCATGGGCGCCGTGCTGATCGCTGAACGCGGAGCGATGACAACTGTCATGGAGTCGTTTGCCGCCATTGGTTGCATGCTGCCCACAGCGTAAATGACGCCTGGTCGAGCAGCGGGAAAGCGACGTTCCGGTGATCGGTCTTCGTCATAGGCCGCGATGACCAAACTGCCGTTGCGGATTAGTATGCCAACCAAGCGATCGAGCAATGGGTCGCGAACTCCCGAAAGGCTGAGATTAACGATATCGGGGCGCAAATCGATTGCGGCATTCAGTGCTTTTGACAAAGTGCGTGTGCTGCAGATGCCCTTGCCTCGATTGTGTTCCCAACAAGCCCGCAGCAGATGTGTTTGCGCCTCGTCAGCAATCCCTCGCATACCTTTTTCCGATCGAGGTCTCGATGAGATCAGGCCTACCACCGCCGTCCCATGACGCTCCTTCATCGGCATGCCTTGCTGACCGACAAAATCGCTGACGGTGAGTTTAGCGTCCAGTAGGTCCGGGTGGCTGGTGTCGACATCCGTATCGATAACCGCAATGACGGTATCGCCACCGCGTTCGGTGACCGTGGCCATGAAATCGTTGAGCAGATCGTTGGGGGTTGGTGCCATAGCACTGGACTCAACACGCAACCCTTGTTCATTCTGAATCCAGAGCACCCTTGGGTCTATGCGTAGCTTTTGCAGCGTCTTCGAATCGGCGCCTCGGATTTCGATGCAGTAAACACCGACCTGATTGATTGGCCAGTCTGCCAACACCTCAACGTCGTAGGTAGCCGCGATATCCATCGCGATCTGATGCACATCAACTCTGTGCTCACTATTCATCTCGCGGGTGTACATTTCACCCGACATACCATCGCCGCTCATCGGGTCATCAATGACGACAACCCACCGGTCCGATTCCGGCGCAGGCAACACCGAACAGGCCATTACCCACAACGAAAGCGCGGCCAAGGCGCCAGCCCGCAACCGACGCATGATCATAGCGTCTCAACAAACCGTACAGCCGGTTCCTCGCGCAGCGCGTTCATTGTCAGGGCCAGGTCTTCGGAGCGCGGCACCCTGACGTCGGCAGCACCGACCTCCGGGTAACTCGTCACCAATTCGAGATCGTAGCGTTTGAGCAGCTGTTGCATATCTGAGTCGCTAGTCACCGCCAGCCGAATTATCGGCTCGGCCGTGACCGCTGGTTGATCTGTCAGCGTCTCAAACTGTGGTGACGGCTTAGTCAGCGGGTAGGTGAAAATCACCCCAGCGACCAGAGCCGCTGCGATACCCACGGGAAGCGCTCGTATGCGCCGTCGCGGTGTGGGCCCTCTACTGTTGAGCATACGTTCAAAAGCGAGCTGATCCGGGCGCTGCTCAAGTGGCTCGTCCGTGCGGCGAATCGCGTTTCTTATATCGCGCTCCCACTCGACTTGTTGTCGAAATTCCTGGTGTTCGCGCATGGCGGCCTCCACGGCTTCGCGATCCGCTTCAGACAGGTGTCCGCCCAGGTAGTCCGGTATCAGGAGCGACAGCGCTTTCAGGGAGTCCGCATTCACGCTGGCCGCCTTCCCGCAAGGCGATTCGGGTCTGTTAGTCGGGACAGGACATGACGAATGCGTGTCCTTGCGTGGTGCAGGCGCGTCTTTACCGTGCCTTGCGGGCACTGCACGATCTCGCTGATTTCGCTGGTGGAATAGCCTTCAAAGTATGACAGCTCAATAACCATTCGTTGTCGGTGATTGAGTTGTTGCATTGCAGCCGAGATCAGCTGGGTTTCCTCGAACTGGTCGTTTGTGCTCGTCGCAAGCTCGGTGGGTTCACGCCACAACCGGGTTAACAGTGAGCGCTTGCGCTGTTCCTTTTTCAGGACACGGACGCATTGACGGTAAGCGATCGCGAATATCCAGCTTGAAGGCTTGGCCTCGGCTCTAAAGCCGTCTGCATGCTCCCAGATGCTCAGCATGACGTCGTTATAGGTTTCGTCGATCAGTGGTTGATCATCCGTCAGGCGTCGGAGAAATCCTCTAAGCCTGCCCTGGTAGCGGTCATAAATCATCCGCATGGCAGCCCTATCCCGCTCTTGGCCGATTCGCCTAAGCAGCTTTGCATCTTCTCGATCACTTTCCGTGCCCCGTCCGGGTGCACGCTCGGTGGATTCTTGCCCATCATGAAGAGTAAGAGCACGTTCTTCCTGCAACGGTTCAATCGTCACGGCAGAATTCACCTGAAGGTTGGGGTGTCCTGCGATGACCCGCCGGCGGGGCGATTTATTTCACGGCTAGAAATCCTCGATGAGTCGTCCTCGGGAGTCTTTCTGGTGCGGCAACCAGACGAGCCCCACAAAGTGGATTTGGATATCGGTCGACTTTGGCTTGATCTCGACCTCTGTCAATTCCTCGTCCTGGGCGTCGTAGCGCGCGTCGAGCGCCGCAACATCCGCATCAAAAGTCTCTTGCAACACGCGCAAGTCCTCACGCACACGCGCCGCCGTTTCTTCAGCGCGGGCTACGTCACCCGCCTCTTTGCGCATCCCGCCGACGTTCTTGACGGCCGACCCAATGCTGCGCGCTGACGTCGACGACACGCGTTTTCGGCCCAGTACCGCCCCAAGAATGGCGGTACCGAATGAAATCGCGGTGTCGAGTTTTTTCTTGCGGCTTTGTTCCGACTCTCTCTCGATTGCCTGCTCAGCACGCATCAAACGTGCTTCCAGCGTGTTGACCTTGCTGTTGTAACGCTTTCTCAGCTTCCCAACGGCGATATCACGTTGCTCCGAAGCCAGAACCTGCAGGCGCGCCCGGAAGTCGCCTTCCGTTTCGTGTGCTTCTGAGGTTACCTTCATCGCGGCACTGCGGTAGAGCACAACCGGTTGGCTTTTTCGCAGCCAGCGTTTGAAGTTGCGTTCCCATTTGGCGTAGGACTTCGGATTGGTCAGCGGATCCGGGATCGGTGCATGACCGCTTTCCTCGTCCGGGCGCTCGCCCAACAGATCGTCGAGTTGAATGTCGAGTATCGCCGACTCGTCCCAGTCAACTGGCACAGGGCCCTCCTCTGGTACTACGCTCGCCAGGCAGTGTCTCTCTGTCTCCACCTTGTAGCGTGCAGAACTGTAGACCAGCTCCGCAGCACCAATGACCGCCGGTCGATATACCGTGTCGATGTTGCCTGCGCCTTCCACCCAGAACTGGCGAATGCTCTTGTCGAGTTTCGGCGTTGTAGCAATTGCGGCTTTCGACAATGACTTGCTACCGCTTGCCGACAGGGTTGCCGCTTGTACGGCCTTGTTCGCTTCCTTCTGGAGTTCGCCGCGCCGCTTGTCCATCAGCGTGCGAATCTGGTCGCGCGTCAGTGGTCCTGCGAGGTACGACATCACCCAGCGCGTGCCGAAGACAACCGGCTCGGACTCGTGGACGTTGTGCAGCAGAAAACGGCGTTTGCCCAGACCAGCTAACGTCTGCTCCATCGCCTGACGGTCGAAGCTGCCACCGGCAGCTGCACCTTCCAGACCCTCCATCACGCGCGCCTTGTCGCGTTCGGTTTGAAGCCGACCAATCATCCAGGTGCCTGTGTTCGACAAGCCTTTGTAGTCGAGATCGACAGGGTTTTGTGTGGAGAGCACCAACCCAAGACCGTATGCGCGCGCTTGCTTCAGCAGTGTGAGCAGCAATTGCTTGGAGGGCGGATTAGCAACGGGCGGCATGTAGCCGAAGATCTCATCCATATAGAGCATCGCGCGCAGGCTGCCAGTGCCTGGTTGCGCGCGCATCCACGCAATGAGGTTGTTGAGCAACATACACACGAAGAACATGCGTTCGGCGTCTGATAGATGTGCGATTGACAGGATCGACACGCGTGGCTTGCCGCTGTCGGTGTACAACAGGTTGGCTGCACTCAATGGCTCGCCTTCAAGCCATGCCTCGAAACCCGGCGCTGCGAGCAGGCTATTGAGTTGCATCGCCAAGGAAAAACGGTCTTTGACCGGATACACATCGTCGAGTGCCATGACGCCAATTTTCTCGATCGGCGGGTTTTGTATTACCGCAATCAGTGTTGGGAGATCGAGGGATTGTCCTTGCTGCCAGTAATGATCCAGCAAGTTGGCGATCAGGATATGTTCGCGACTGGTGACGGGGTCTGCGTTGATGCCAAGGAGCGCCAGAATGCTCGTGGCGGTGACCTGCACGCGCTCGCGATAAAGGTCGCGGTCTTCGCGCAGCGCTGGCGCAGGCGCGTCGAACGACTTCAAAACAGAAATGGGCAACCCGGCGTTTGAGCCAGGGGTGAAAATATTGAGATCAACGCGTTCGCGGAATGTTCGTACACGCGCTGGGTCCTGGCCCCATTGCCCAATGCCCTTTTTCCAGAGCGCGGCCTGATCAGCCGCGAATTGATCGACCGTCTGACCTTTGTTCGACGCTTCCTGCGCGTTGACCCAGGGCGCGAAGTCTTCGCCCTTGAACTGTGGGAACGTCAGCATGAGACTGCCGAGATCGCCTTTTGGATCGATGGCGATGACAGGAATCGAGTCCATCGCAGCTTCCTCGATCATGCCGACGCCGAGGCCCGTCTTGCCGCTACCGGTCATACCAATAATGACCGCGTGTGTATTCAGGTCTTTGGAGTCGTAGAGCACCATGTCGTCGGTGAGGTCATCGTTGGCCTCATCGATTCGTTTACCCAGATAGAAAGCACCCAGCTTTTCGAAACCGCTCATGGCAAGCCCTGTCTTATTATGTTGCAGCGCAGTTTAGCAAGAGCGTCGACGACTGTGCGCAGGCTGATGTGTTAGCTTCGAGTTATCCCTCGTGGCGCTGGTAGCGGGAATGCTAAACAAGTGGCTCTGGACAATATTTGCGTTCGCGGTCTGCGCGCTGGCCATCAGCGGGTACGCAGATCGCCTTGGCGCTGAGTATGCGAGCGGAGCGCTGGAGCGCGCGCTGCTCACTTTCGCCGTGGCCCGCGGACTCGACGGTGTCATCTCGATAGCGCAGGGTACCGAGGTCGCGCTGGAGCCAGGTGGCGTAGGACTGAACCTCACCGTTGGCCAGATTCTCGATCCGGTCAACGACCTGATCGAGCGGTTCTCGACCGTGATGTTGACGGTCACCGCAGCATTGGGTCTGCAAGAGATCCTCCTACGGATCACGGCGAGTAACAGCATCAGTCTGTTACTCGGGATCACAGCTCTACTGGCGTTGTTGTTCGTCTGGGTACCGGCACTCGAGAAGCGGTCGCGACTACGCACTGTCGTGCTCAGATTGTTTCTCGCTGCGTTTTTTGTGCGCTTTGCTGTGCCGACGCTGGTGGTCGGTACGCATGTGGTCTTTGACGCATTTCTCGCGAGTGATCAGGTTGCCGCAACTGCAGCCCTCGAACAGGCCTCGGTCGACATCGAGGCACTCAGCAGCGAACAGAACGCGATTGATGATGCCGATGATGATCGAAATTGGTTTGAAAGAACGCGAGATCGGATCGGTGAGTCGTTAGGTGCGCTAAACGTCGAGGCACGCATGACCGCGCTGCAGGAGCGTGCGTCCGGAGTGACGCGCCATATCGTCAGTCTGATCGTAATTTTTCTCTTGCAGACCATCGCTTTGCCGCTCGGGTTTCTGTGGTTGTTGTTGCAGGGCGCAAAGGCGGTTGCGCGTCAGCTTCAGCCCGTAATCGTAGACCATCCGCAAACAGGGGTTGGCGACTAGCATGGGCTTGAAGACCTCTGTCTCGCTGCTCGCGGCCCTGGTTGGCTTACCGCTTTCCGTGAATGCGAACGCGTCTGAGCATTCGACTCGAACCGGCGAATGTGTGGTCTTGCTGCACGGCCTCGCGCGCACAGCGGGGGCTATGAAACCGGTTGAAAAAGCGCTCGAGAACGTGGGATACACGGTGCACAACATCGGCTATGCGTCGCGCAAGGATACGATCGAGACGCTTTCCGAGGATGCGGTGAGTCGCGGCGTTTCTGAGTGCCGAGCACAAGACGCATCGACCATTCACTTTGTGACGCACTCGATGGGCGGCATTTTAGTGCGCTACTACTTGTCGAAGCACTCCATCCCGAAACTCGGTCACGTAGTCATGATGGCACCGCCTAACCAAGGCAGTGAAGTCGTCGATGACTGGTCAGATCGGCCAGGTTTTGCGTTGCTCAATGGGCCTGCTGGCATGCAGCTTGGCACCGACGATGACAGCGTCCCGTCAAAGCTGGGACCCGTCGATTTCTCCCTTGGCATCATCGCTGGCACGGCAACGATGAATCCGATCCTATCGCGTAGTTTGCCAAATCCTGATGATGGCAAGGTCAGCGTCGCATCGACGAAAGTCGAGGGCATGACGGATTTCATTGCTGTGCCCTACACGCATACGTTTCTGATGCGCCGTTCAGAAGTTCACGATGAGATCATTCACTTCCTGCAGCACGGACGGTTCGCAAAGCGAGACGATGCGGAAGATCACTAGAAGCCGCGTCGCCCCTGAACGGATATTTGCAGTCCCTGATCGATACCGATACCGCTTTGCAGGGGATATGCGAAGTCGATATGCAGCATCCGATTGCTGGAAGCCTTAGTACTCATCAGCCGAAGGCCGAGGCCGATGTTGCTGAGGTAGCGATCTTCGGAGAAACCGGTGATGTCGTCCCCCCACACTCGTCCGACATCGACGAAGGCAGCGCCCCCTACCCGGAAAAGGTTGAAGGGATACCAGTCTGTGATGACCCGTTGCTCCAGAGACAACACCGCGCGGGCGTCGCCGTTAGCAAATGCCCTGTCGAAACCTCTGAGCCCGGTAAGACCGCCAAGCTGAACCGGGCGATCCAGATCGGCTTCATGTGCGACGGTTGACTCTACGCCAACGAACCATAAGCTACGCTCCGATTGGCGCCGCAAATAGCCCGCCTGAAACTCGAATCGCCCGTTCCGAAGATCGCCGCCCTCGATACGGCCGTCGGCGCCGGCGCGCCAGTTGAAGATGTAGCGGGCCGGGTCGCCCAGGCTGCTGGCATAGTCGATATCGAAGATCGCTCCGTCTCTGTTCGATCCGGTGCTCGCACCGAACCATCCGAAGGTTGCGCTGTAACGAGTGCCGAGAAACAGGTCTTCGGTGACAGCGATGCGCGTCAAGTTGGTCGCGCGTACAAAGCGATCTTCAATGGCCTCGTAGCGAACAAAAGGATATCGGAGCTCTCGGTTTTCGGGTGTAACGACGAGTGGGCCCGGTTCAAAAACCGGCTCAAAGCGATTGTCCTGAATGGCAAAGCCGACCATCCACCGTCTCGACCAGTTATCAACGAGACCGTCAGACCATCCATACCAGAGCGTGACGTCGGTCTGGTCTCTGAGATATTCGGCGACTTCGTCACCGCGTGAAAATAGTGGCTCTTCTTGTTCGATGGCTGTTGCGTCAAGCCCAGCCGTCCAGCGACTGTCAAGTGAGAAGAACGGTCGAATCAGGCGCAGGCGTTGTGCGTCGCCGTCGTCGCTATCTCGAAAACCTGCCTCGAAGCGCCACCATGTGCCGCGAAAGTTTCGGTTGCCATATCGGAGCAGCGTGCTCTCGCGATCGCCATCATCTTCGATACTGAAAGCGAGCTCACCGCCAGTGCCGAGCAGGTTACCCTCCTGAACGCCGAGGAGGTATTCGGTCTGTCCGCCCTGCTGAGAGAAACCGAGCTGGGGAAACAGCGTCCAGTTGTCCTTCGTCTCTACCGTGATATCGACTTCGTTTTCGCTGACACGATCGGCGTCAATAAGCACATCGAAGATGTAGCTGTTTCGACGCAAGACCCGTTCTGTTTCCTCGATCGATTGGGCAGACAGCACCTCTCCTTCTTCGAATAACAGCTGCGCGCGGACAACAAATTCCTGGGTCACGACATGCACCCGGTTCGCCGCTCGATAAAGCCACTTGTCTTCGTCGGGATTGGCGAGATCAAAAATCTTTTGACGCACGATCGTGATATTGCGAATACGCACACCCTCGGCCTCGAGCTGCTCAAAGCGCTTGTTGCGTGCTTCATCTGCACGCGCAATCGGAGGCGTGACGACGATCGTCAAGCCAAGCGCGACTGCGAACCAAAGGCAAAGGGATTTCATTTTGTGCATGGCAGGCAATACCGGGAGCGGATCGATCCTTTAATCCTGATACACGGTGAATCCGACCCTAGCACGTGTTGCTATTCAGTGGCGTGGCGATGTTTGGAAAACGCTCAGGTCGCGATTTCGGCCAACGTTCGTTCGAACAGAAACCCCGTGACACGAAGACTCACTGCGCGCGGTGTGTAGAGGTCAGTTTGCAGCTGCTTGATGACCGGCTTGAAGGCGTTGACAATGCGCTGTGCCGTCTCGGTATTGGAAAATGGTGCGTAGACCTCAAGCTCGATACGGGCGGCGCTATCGGTCGGAAACCTCAGGGTGATCACCCAATTGTCGTAGCGACTGATTACACCTTGCCGACGCAGTTCGGCGACAAGATCAATCGCATCACTCCGCGTCGCGTACCCTTCGTAATAGACGTAGGAGTCCCCAGACACGTGGGTGTTTAGCGGTTGTGAAGGTAGCAACAACACAGCAGCAACTATGAATGGAAACATCCACGCAATCGTGACCGCCATCACACCGATAGGCCGGCCCCACCCGCCGAACTGTGTGACCTCGTCGTCGCTGTTTCCGCTAAAGGCCGGCCCGATGCCTAGCCAGACGGCGAGCATGCTCGTTGTTAGCAGCCAGAAGATCCAGTTCGGGACATCCGTAGGGGCCTTCATGATCAACACGACCAACAGAATCGTGAGTGCAATTCCTGTCGCGGCAGCCGTCAATAGTGCACCACGGTTGCCACGCGCCCGATAATTGGTCACCAGCAGCCAGAATCCGGCTACTGGTCCTGCCAAAAACCCCGCTACCAACACCTGTGCCGGTGATGCCGGCTTCGTCAGCACCCGCGCTTTGCTACTTGATGAGGTGGGTTGGTCCACGCAGTCTCTCAGCCTATTTCACGCCATGAGTCATCCGATTGATGAGTGGCGAGAACAGAATGAATATCAGTCCGGCGCCCGCTGCGATTGCGGTCACCACAAGGAATAGCTGCTCCGGTGGCAGGTTTTCGATTTGGCCGGCAACGCGACCTGCCACGAGGTTGCCGAGAGCAGCCCCCATGAACCATGTGCCCATCATCTGACCGACGTAACGCGGTGGGGAGAGCTTCGTGACGCTGGAGAGTCCGACCGGGCTAAGCGCGAGTTCGCCCACGGTATGGAAAAAGTAAGTGACAACCAACCAGTTCATGGACACGCCAAGACCCGCGTCTGCTTCTGCGCCTTCCGGCACATAAAGAGAACCCCAAGCCAGTACCAGGAAACCTACGCCGAGCAAAACCAGCCCCATCCCGAACTTCACAGGAATCGACGGGTTGCGCGCGCCAAGCGCCACCCAAAGATAGCCGACGAGCGGCGCCATGATGATGATGAACATCGCATTCACAGACTGCAGCCAGCTCGTCGGCGTTTCCCAGCCAAAGAAGACGCGGTCGGTGAGGTCACGCGCGAAGATGGTCATAGAAGATCCCGCTTGCTCGAACCCCGACCAGAACATGGCGGCTCCGATGAATAGCAACGAGATTACGAAGACGCGGGAGCGCTCGATCTGGTCCCGACAACCGAAACCGATGATTGCCGCAAAATAGACGATTGCAGCGATCACGACGATGTATCCAGTCAGATCCACGAAACTGATGATGGTCAGAGCAATGACGCCGCTGGCGGCGAGCCAATAGACCACACCCACGAGCGCGGCGCTGATCGCGAGGCCGATCATGAGTTGTCGGGAAGCCGCGGAGACCTTGTTTGCAGGCGCAAACTCCTCGGTCAGATCACCCGCAGTGCCGAGGTGCTTCTGACCTCTGGAGTATTGGATCAGGCCCGCTACCATGCCGACCCCGGCAAGGCCGAAGCCAACATGCCAGTCGACCTTTTCGGCGAACCAGCCGCATAGAATCGGACCGAAAAATGCGCCGAGGTTGATGCCCATGTAATAGATGGAGAACCCCGCGTCACGGCGCTGCGGCGTGTCGCCTTCGTACAGGCCGCCAACGATCGCACTGACGTTAGGTTTCAATAACCCGGTGCCGAGAACCACGATGAACAGCCCGAGATAGAACGACCAGAACTCGGACCCGGCGATGAACATCGGCAAGGCGAGGGTGAAGTGCCCGATAGCGATCACCACGCCACCATAGAAGACAGCGCGCTGCTGACCGATGATCCGATCGGCGATCCAGCCGCCGGGCACTGCTAGCGCATAAACGCCGAAGGTGTAGAGGCCGTAAATCGCTCCGGAGATCTCAGTACCTAAGCCGAGGCCGCCGCGAGCGACATCGGTCATGTAGATAACGAGCAGCGCCCGCATACCGTAATAACTGAAACGCTCCCACATCTCAGTGAAGAACAGCGTTGCGAGCCCACGTGGGTGCCCGCCGAAAGACGAACCGCTCGCCTCAGCAGCGTTTGCTGACATGTAACCCCCTCCAGGATTTTTGCCAGAGTCTACCAGTCGGGAGCCGTTGTGCGGCAGTTCGTGCCTTGTTCACTGTCTGACTATATCGGCTTGCTGTAGACTCTAGACTATGAAAAAGGTGATTTTGCTATTGATCCTCGGCAGCGCAGGCTGCGCTTCCACCGACGGCGTTTACAGCGGTGCAGAAAAGCCTGAGCCTGCTACCGGCACACGCTTGCCGCCTAGCGGTGATCGCGAAGACCCACGGCGTAAGACGGTTATCGACCGGGATGACCTTGAAGAATCCGGTGCGCTGACGATCGAAGAAGCGCTCCGCCGACGCGGCATCGGCTAGCGACTAAGTCGCTTCGGCGTCCTTTTCCTCGGCCTTTTGCCGATTCTTCAGCATGGTTCGTGAAAATAGGATACCCAGCTCGAAGAGCAGGTAGACCGGGATCGCCAGCAGCGTCTGACTGAAAACGTCGGGCGGTGTCAGGAACATACCGACGACGAAGCATCCCAGAAAAACGTAGGATCGAATGCTCGCCAGTTTCTCTGGTGTTGTTATTCCTGCCCAGCACAGCAAAACGGTCGCTACGGGCACTTCAAAGGCGATACCGAAAGCGAGGAACAGCGGCAGCATGAAGCTCACGTAACTCGCGATGTCTGGCATGTTCGCTACCGTATCCGGGGCGAAAGCAATGACGAAATTGAACACCAGCGGCATCACCACAAAAAACGCGAACAAGATGCCGAGGTAAAAGAGAATGATGCTGCTTGCCAGCAGCGGCACCGCAAAGCGCTTTTCCTTTTTGTATAAGCCCGGGGCCACGAACGCCCACGTCTGATATAGGATGACCGGGATTGCGATAAATATCGCAGTGAAAAAGGCGAGCTTTAGCGGCACGAATACGACGGACAACGGATCAATGGCGATCATGTCAGTGCCGTTTGGCAGCGCAGCGCGCACCGGTGCCGAGGCGATTTCGAGAATTTGTTTCGCGAAGGGGAGCAAGATCACGAAGACCGCGATCACCGCGATGAACGCTTTCAGCAGGCGATCGCGCAGTTCCAGAAGGTGCGAGAGTAGCGTACCCTCTTCCAGCGACTCATCGTGTCCGGCGAGATCGTCGTCTTCATCCGGCAGCTGGTCTTCATCGACGCTGCTCATGCCTTCGCTTTTTGCTCGCTCTTCGCCGGTTCGGAGCTGTCGAGATCAGCCGAAGGTTCTGATTCCGCGACGGTCTTATCCGAGGTCTCTTCGGGTGGAGATACGGGTGTTGCAGGCAGATCGACGATCGGTTGCTTCAGCTTGTTAACGTCTTTCTTCAACTCGTCGATCCCGAGAGATGACTCCAGATCGACGCGTGTTGGCAGCTGTTCGCGGATTTTCTGCAACTCTAGCTCGTCTTCGAGTTGATATTGCAGGTTGCTCGCCGTGCGTTTCGCGTAGCCAATGAACTTCCCGATCTTCTTCGCGACTTCGGCCATGCGGACGGGTCCGAGCACGATCAACATGATCAGAAAAATCAGCAGAAATTCAGGCCCGCTGAACATCTTGGGTCATCCAGTGGCGAGCGTACGCTAGGAGCTTTTTTCGGATTCGGCCTTCTCGGTCGTGCCTTCGAAGGTCGCATCCTCACCGTCACTGATCGACTTCGTGGGCTCTGACTTGGCGCTCTCGTTATCCATAGCGCTCTTGAAGCCCTTGATTGCCGAGCCAAGGTCAGATCCGATGTTTTTGAAGCGCTTGGTGCCGAATATGGCCAGCACGATCGCAAGAATGATCAACAGCTGCCAAACGCTGATGCCTCCAGGTCCAAACATGGTGTTCCTCTCGTTGGGTTACACGGCGTAGCCGTTCATCATACTTTAGATAAGGTCCGCACAGCAGACCTGCAAGCGCGGGCCGCCGAAACTGTGACGCGCGACGGTATCACTGCTTTGTGGCCGGTGTCTGTAACCAGAATGTTACAGGGCCGTCGTTACAGAGATTGACCTGCATATCTGCCCCGAAAACCCCGGCTTGGGTCGCCACGCCCAGTGCCTGAAGCGCTGAAACAAAGGCTGTGAAGCATTGTTCACCCAGTTCGGGAGATGCGCCGTGCGAGAAACTGGGTCTGCGGCCGCGCGAGGTCTCTGCGACTAACGTGAATTGCGGAACCGCAAGAATTGCGTGTCTGCAATCCAGAGTGCTGAGATTCATCTTGTCGTTGTCATCTGCAAACACACGATAATTTGCGACTCGTTGCGCCAAGGCACTCGCCGAGGCCGGATCGTCGTGCGCCTCTACCCCGACGAGGACAAGCAGCCCCATATCGATGGCCGCAACCCGGTCACCGTTGATGTCGACGCTCGCCGAGCGGACACGTTGCAGCAGCCCAATCATGACGTTTCCTTTGAAGCGAACAAAAGTTGTCAAAGCCGTCGAGATTCTGACGAAGAAGCAACGACCCGGCTACAGTAGTTTAACTGACGGTGGTGCTGCCGCTGTGCCAGGGAATGGCGAACCGCAAGGAGGCGGGCAGCGGAGGTACTGCCGTCTGGCTAGGCGCTGTGGGATACTGCTGGGCAACAGCGAATAGGGGAATCGCAGTGCAACGCAGACGTTTTTTGAAGGGTGCCGGAGCCGGATTGGTCGCCGCAGGAGTAGCAGGCTGCGGCCAGACTAATGAATGTGCGGAAGGCGCCGACGCGGCATCGCAGCAGACGTTTAGTTGGAAAATGGTCACCACGTGGCCACCCAATCTACCTGGCCTGGGTTCGGGCGCCACGAATCTTGCGAAGCGTATCGAGGCGGCATCGGGCGGGCGGCTGAAGATCAAAGTGTACGCCGCGGGTGAGCTGGTGCCGGCATTCGAGGTGTTCAACGCCGTGTCACAGGGTACTGCTGAAATCGGACACGGCGCGCCCTACTACTGGAAAGCCAAGGTCGAAGCGGCCCAGCTCTTGACCACAATCCCGTTTGGCCTGAACGCGGCCGAAATGGACGCCTGGATGTATTACGGAGACGGGCTTGAGCTGTGGCGAGATCTGTATGCGCCGTTCAATTTGGTGCCGTTTCCTGCAGGTAACACCGGCACCCAGATGGGCGGTTGGTTCAATCGCGAGATCAACTCAGTGGAGGATCTCAAAGACCTCAAGATGCGTATCCCGGGCATGGGTGGCGAAGCGCTCCGGCGCGCAGGCGGCCTGCCGGTAACGCTGCCGGGTGGCGAGCTGTTTACGGCGCTGCAGACCGGGAACATCGACGCCACGGAGTGGGTCGGTCCCTACAACGATGTGACTTTTGGCTTCCCGCGTATCGCACGCTACTACTATTACCCGGGATGGCACGAGCCAGGTCCGACGTTAGAAGCCATGATCAACGCAGATGCGTGGGCGACGCTGCCTGAAGATCTGAAGGAGATTGTCCGGGTGTGTTGCCAATCCGTGAATTGCGACATGTTGGCGGAGTACACGTGGCGCAATGCGGAGGCCTTGGAATCGCTCAGCGAGAACCCGGATGTCGAGATACGGCGATTCCCTGATGATGTGTTGCGGACATTGCGACGCTTCTCGCAGGAAGTGATGGACGAGTTGATTGCGCGCGACGAAAAGGCGCGTCGAATCTACGCGTCACTCAGCGCGTTTCAGAAACGCTCGACGCGGTATCAGGAGATCACCGAGGCGGCGACGCTCGACACCCGTCAGCTCTGAATGGCGTGAGCCTCCAGCAATTCTCGCGGGATCGACAATAGGGCGTCCGCGTGGGTTGCTGCGAGATCGACGGGTGGCGCAACACCCGCCTCGGCCGCCTCGCGCCATCGGGAAGCGCACAGACACCATCGATCGCCGGCCTTAAGCCCGGGAAAGTCCCACGCGGGCAGTGCGGTGATCAGGTCGTTGCCCTGGCTCAAGCTGTATTGCAGGAACGCATCTGTCACAACGGCGCAAACGACATGGCGCCCCAAGTCTTGCGAGCCGGTGCGACACGTCCCGTCCCGGAAGAACCCGGTCCTGTTCGCGCTACAACAGGTTTGTAGCGGCGTCCCCAGGACGTTGGTTTCAGTCGAGTTCTCTGACATGGCTCAAATCCACTTGTCGGAATGTCAGGCTAATGCGATGTTCGCACCGCCCCATCGCCGCCGGTTTCAGTTTTCTGACGCCATGATAATGGAGTCGCGCGGGACCGCCCATGACGATGACGTCGTTCTCGTAGACTGGAATGACCGCCGGTCGCCCAGTGCGTGATTCGCCCCACACCAGAAACTCGGCTGGCAACCCGGTGGAGATTGTCACGACGGGCGGGCCGAAGTCACCCTCGTTTTTGTCCTGATGTGCGGTCATCTGATTGCCTGGCAAATAGCGATTGATCAGGCAGGCATTGGCGCTAAAGGCTTCAAAGCCAGCGATTCTGGCAGCCTCGTTGGCCGTAGCCTCCCACGACGCCGGCATCACAGGCCATGACGACCGAGAGTCTGGATCGCGCCTTTGGTAACGGTAGCCACGCCGATCCGAAACCCAACCGACCGTGCCGCAATTCGTGACCGCCACACCGATGGCCTTGCCGCCCGGCGTGACCATATTGCGGAAAGGCGCTACTGCCTCGATGGACGGCAGCGCCTCGAGGAGTGCGTTTGCATCCGCAAAACCGGCCAACAGCGTGACACCCTCCGACACAGATTCGACAGCCGGACGTTCTTGTTGAAACAAGTCATCCACGTGCGCTCGTACCTATGATTGGGGCGCTGTCATTCGATAGACTTTGAAATTCCATGACCTGCACCAGGGATCTTGTCCTCATGCTCAGAGCTTCCATCCTGACCATTCTTGCCTTCTTTACCTGCGTCGTTGCAAAGGCGGATAACAGCGGCTTCCAGGGCGCCGCGCTTATCGACCAGCTGCCGGAGTCAACGTTGATCTATGCGCGTATGCCGCATCCTACCGGGTTGTTGGCGACCTCCAAGGGTAACGGTCTGGACCCGGTGCTTGGCAACCCGGATCGTGCTCAATTGGCGCAGGAGATCATCGCGGGCGCATTTGCACGGCTCGGCAGCCTCGACCCGGAAACGGCGCAGCCGCTGGTGGACTTGCTCAATACCATTCAGTCGCCGCTGGAGTTCGCCGTTGTTGCAACGCCAGGACCGATCGGCGTGTTTTCTATGGCGATTGGTGAGGATACAGACTATGAACAGTGGTTCGGGCAACTGAGCCTGCTTCAACCCGGACTGTCCACGACGCTGGTATCCGAACCACAGTCGATCTATGCGGTCGACGGAATGCCAACGCCGGTTTTCGCAACCCATGATGCCGCCGCCGGCCGGGTGAGCTTCTTCCTCGGTCAGCAACTGGATACCGATGGCGTCGAACGGGCGCTCGGCATGATGGATAGCAACGGTGGCATCGCAGGCGAAGTCGCATCCATCGACACCAGCGGCCAGGGGATGGTCGTCTGGGCAAACGTAGAGCGTGCACTGCCCATGGCGCAGTTGTTTGTGCCGGCCGAGCAATACTCGCAGATGCAGGAATTCGGTATTGAGACTGTGCGGTCGTTGCAATTCGGTATCGGTGTCGCCGAAGGTCGGTCCCGCATCGGGTTCCACGCAAATCTGTTGGCCGATGCTGAGAGCAAATTGCCTATCGTTGAACATGCGCTTGAAGCGCGTGCGGCGGGACAGTTGGACTCGGTCTTTCAGCTGACCTTCCCTTCACCGCAAGACGTTGAGCGCCTGGCCGCCTTGTTGGAAGACAACATCGATGCGGACGAGTGGGTTGACTATCAGTACCTGATGGCACGCCTGGCCGATGCCTATGCAGTCGATTTTGATCTCTGGGCTCGGGCGTTCGGACCGGATGTGACCTTTATGGTCGACTCGGCTAGTGAGTATCTCGCGATTCGTATTCGCGACGCGGGTGCATACAAAGAATGGCTTGCACGTGTGGACAGCGCGACGCACCTCGACTACGACAAGAAAAAGGTTGGCCGCCAGACGATTCATCGTCTGATTCGGCGCGATCTGGAAGAAGTCTCGGCGAGCGATATCGAAACCGAGGATGGCGAGCCGTTTGCGCAGCTCGTTGGTCTGTTAAATGACGTTAAGGATTACTACTACTGGGTCGAGGAGGATGGCTACCTCTATCTCGATTTTGTCCCGCAGGGCCTGATGTCGCGTGCGAAAGAGCGAAAGCGCGTCGAGGTTGGCACATGGCTCGAAGATGAGCAGCGTGTCGACTTGAGCAACGCGATACTCGGCGCCAGCTGGAACTCGCGTCACTTGCCACGCCGGCTCTACCACACCTATCTCACGGTCTTGCAGTTGGCTGCGGACGTTGGCGGCACCCCGTTTGATGTTTTTGAAATGCCGACAGCTCAGGCGCTGCGTCTGCCAGAACAAAGCTCAATGAGCATGTCGTTCAATTTCGGCCCAGATACGGTCGGTTTCGAATTGATGTCGGAGTCATCGCCGTTCGATCTCTTGCTCGCGGGCAACGCGACGACCAGCGCCGCTGTCGCCGGCATTCTTGCGGCGATTGCGATTCCGGCTTATCAGGACTACACCATTCGCGTCGAAGTCTCGGAGGGGCTCTCCCGCGCCGCGATGCTAAAGACGCCCATCGTCGACTACTACGAGGTTAATGGGACGATGCCAGACAGAGATGCTGCCATCGAAATCGTAGAAAGTTCAGGCCATGATTATGTCCGCATCGTCCCGGGCGCCGGCATCATCGAGATCGGTTATGACCCAATGACCGCGAGTGAGCCGCTGACGGTGGGTCTGCTCTACATCGAACCGTTCATCGATGAGTCCGGCGATATCACCTGGCAATGCAGCAGCACGATCGAGCGGAAGTACTTGCCTTCAGACTGTCGAGACAATCCGCTGCCCGAGGGCTATTGATGGTCGCGCGCAAGCTGCTCAAGATTCTGCACACAATCTCTGCCATCGGTTACACCGGTGGTATCGCGGCTTATGTGGTGGCTTTGGTCAGCGCGCCCGAGATCACCGATCTACAGCAGCATCTACTACTGCGCAGCAATATCGCAATGATCTCCAACTGGTTGATCATGCCATCGATGTTGCTGGTGCTGATCAGCGGTCTACTGTCTATGGCCGTGCATCATCCGTTCATGAGCGCGCCTTGGGTTTGGTTCAAGGCGCTGACCGGTTTGTTGGTTTTTGAAGCGAGCCTCGCGAGCATCGATGCACCGGCAGACGGCGCGAAGCGCGCGGTCGAGCGTGCCATTGCAGGAGAAATCGAAACGGCACAGCTCGCGACGTTGATCCACGACGAGTGGGTCGCGCTCTACATTTTGCTCGGGCTTGCTGTGGTTAACGTGGTCTTGGGCGTCTGGCGACCGCGTTTCGGGCTCAAGAAGACCTGAGGGCGGATTCCTGCAGGATGGCGTCCAGTGTCGATAGCAGATGATCCGCGTCTGCTTCCGAGAAGACGAGCGGCGGGCGAATCTTGAGCACATTGTGGTGCGCACCGTCGCTGCCAATGAGTACGCGTTGCTCACGCATTCGTTGGACAATGTAGCGCGTCAGATGCGCGGCTGGTCTGCCCTCGGCGTCGACCATGACGATGCCGAGAAACAGGCCTTCGCCGCGCACTTCGGAGAGCACAGGATAGAGCGTCGCGAGTTGCTCTAGCCCACTCTTGAGATACGTCCCGACCTCTGCAGCATTTTCCTGAAGCCGCTCCTCGCGTAGCACTTCGAGCACAGCCTTGCCGGCGGCACAGGCGACGCTGGAGCCGCCGAACGTCGCAAAGAACTCCATCCCGTTGTCGAATGCCGTTGCGATTGCATCGGTCGTAACCACGGCGGCGAGCGGATAGCCGTTACCCATCGGCTTACCCAGCACCACAATGTCCGGCGTTACCGCTTGATGCTCGAATCCCCAGAAGTAGTGGCCGAGACGTCCGAGTCCGGTCTGAACTTCGTCGGCAATGCAAACCCCACCGGCTTTACGAACACGGGAGTAGACGCCGCTCAGGTAGCCGGGCGGCGGAACCACCTGCCCGCCTACGCTTGGGAATGTCTCGGCGATAAACCCGGCAAGCGCCCGCTCGTCCAGACGGTCCAGAACGTCGTCAACCTGTGCGGCATAGCGCTCGGCCGCGTTTTCGTCACGATGAATACCGGTGAAGGTATCGGGATTGTCAATGAGGTGAACCCAGTCGGGGACACCATTGCCGCCCGGACCTCCCGCTTTGTAATCGCTGAGGTCTATCGCGGTTACCGTGTGGCCGTGGTAGCCCGCGCGCAACGCGATCATGTCGGTCGCCCTGGTCGCGGCTCTGGCGAGCCGAACCGCCAGTTCATTCGCTTCACTACCGGAACAGACCAGAAATACCCGGTTCAAGGATGCTGGAAAATGCTCGAGCAGCGCTTCGCAATACTGACTGTGGATTGGCTGCAAATAGCGAGTGTTCGTGTTGACCCAGCGCATTTGTGAATCAACGGACGCGCGCACGTGTGGATGTGTGTGCCCGACGTGCGGGACGTTGTTGTAGGCATCGAGGTAGGTGCGCCCGGTAGCGTCGAACAACAGCGCACGCCACCCGCGAACAATCGTAACCGGATCGTCGCCGTATGAGAGGCGAAGGTTGCCAGGTGCGTGGGCCGCACGCTGCTTACGCAATGCTTCTTCGTTGGTGATCGGCGAGAGCGCCCGAGTATCCATCAAGCCGGCTAGGCGCGACGGATCAGGGAAGCGACGTATCCAATAATCGAGGTCATTCACGTCGACTACGCCGGGCCACTCGCTTCCCGGCGCCTCGGTGGTCGAGACCTGAAAGTGGATATGCGGTGGCCACCCGCCGTTTTCTGCTGGTGCACCGAGTCGGGCAAACGCCTCCCCCGCTTTGATCGAGTCGCCGGGTGCCAGCGCCCGTGCACTGGCGTGTTGCAGGTGACCGTATAGCGTGTAAAACCGTATTCCCGGGATGGGCTCATGCGCGAGTACGATCAGTCCGCCGTAATCGAACTCGGCATCGCAGACTTCCGCGCTCAGTACAGTCGCGTCGTATGGGGCATGGACTTCCGTGCCCTCCGGCAAAAAGACATCGAGAGCGATGTGTATCGTTCGCCGTTCACTTGCGCCATGCGTTGTGGACAAATAGAAAGGCGCGCCGTAGATGAGGCGTGGCTCCCGATAGCGTCCGAGCACTGGCTTGCCGGCTGGCGCCAACGCGTCCACCGCCTGGGCGACCTCTGAGAGTTCAGGCGACACGGGATTGTCGGTCGCGTGTGCACCCGTAATCGAGAGATCCAGCACCGGTGCGTTAGCGAGACTGGCTTTGAACAGTGATTTGGGTGCAAGGCCGGGATCGGCGATCCAGTCGAGTGTGGCCTGGTCGGGATCGTCTAGATCGCAAGCCGCAGCCAAATGGCGCAGGACCTCGTTCGAGGGCATATCAAGCGCCCCTTCGAGAAACTGATGTATTGCCGCCTGTGAGATCTGACGATACGGGTCATCATTGCCGCGGCACTCATCCTCCCAGGCGATCACCATGCTGCTGACCATGCGCGTCAGCATCAAGGGCCACAGCAGTTCGAGTTCCCCGAGCGAGAGCTTGCTCTGTTGGTGATATCCCCCAACAAAAGCGCGCAGACTGCGCAGCGGATGCGCGGACTTTGGCAGCAGGTAGGTAGCAGCGATCGAGAGATCGATGATGCGCGCACCGCGCATCATATCGCCAAAATCGATGATGGCAGCCAGCGTTGGTTTAGCCCCCGGTTTGCACCGATAGAGCAGGTTGTGATCGTTGAGATCGTAATGCAGGGCTTGGGTAGGCAGCTGCGCTAGCCGCTTTAGCGCGGGGCCGCTGTGCTCCGACAGGATTTGGTCGATCCGCTCGCGTTTGGGATGCTGCTGCAGGTGTTTGCTACGCTCGGCCAGTGTTGGCGTCGACTCAATTCGCCAACGCAGATCCCGCTCCAGCGCCGGGTGTTCGAAGTCCTCCAGAGCGTCATGAAGGTGCGAAATTGCACCACCCAGTGCCTCCAACAACTCGCCATCGCAAGGAGAGCACTTCGCCAGCGGGGTGGCCTCGATCCACTCCTGAGCCCACACAGTGCGTTGTTGCTCGCTGTCATCGACGTATGCCAGCGGTTCGCCGGAGCTGGTGGCTACTGGCCGAGGCACCGGTACACTTTTGGCCCGGACGTGTTGCAGTGCCTGCCATTGCAAGTCGATAACGTCGGTTTCGTTGGTCGCCGGTGCCACTTTGTAGACCCGCTGACCATCCGCTAGGTTGGTGTCATGCTCGCCGTTCAGGACTCTAAGTGCACCGCAGTCGGGCCACAGCGCCGAGAGTCGGGAGCGCCATGCGTTCAGTTCAGTGGTGTCATCCATAGATGCGATCAGGCAGCCATGTAGCCAGTTCCGGAAAAGCCGCTAGTAGGGCAAGCATCAGGATCTGGATGCCGATAAAGGGCACAACACCGCGATAGATTGCGCTGGTGGGCACGGTATCCGGTGCGACGCCACGCAGGTAGAAGAGCGCAAACCCGAACGGGGGTGTCAGGAACGAGGTCTGCAGGTTCAAAGCGATCATGACACCCAGCCAGACCGGATCGAGCCCCATGCTGAGGAGTGTCGGCCCGACGATGGGCACGACCACGAATGTGATTTCGATGAAATCCAGCACGAAGCCCAGGATAAACATGAGCAGCATGACAGCGATAAAGGCGCCGACGACGCCTCCAGGCAGCTGCTCGAGCCACGCCTGAACCACTTCGTCGCCACCGAACCCCCGGAAGACCAGCGCAAAAATCGAGGCGCCGATCAGGATCATGAAAACCATCGCGGTCACGCGCGTCGTCCGTTTTGCGATGTCATGGAGTGCAGCAAAATCGAGCTCGCCGCGCAGCAGAGCCAGCAATAGAGCCCCGGCCGCGCCGACACCCGCAGCCTCTGTAGGTGTAGCGATTCCAGTCAATATAGACCCCAAAACCGCGAGTACCAGCAGCAGAGGTGCAGCAATTGACCGCAGCAATTTCGCAACACGCAACTGTTGCGCGACCGGTTCTTTTGCTCGTGGCATTGCGTCGGGTCGCACCAGTGCGACCGCGAGTAACCAGACGAAATAGAGCAAAACAAGCAGCAGGCCCGGGATCAGGGCACCAGCGAACAGATCTCCGACCGATACGGTATCCGGTGTAAAGACGCCCTGCTCCAGCTGCGCCTTTTGATAAGCCGAGGACAACACGTCACCCAGCAGGACGAGGACAATCGAGGGCGGAATGATCTGGCCGAGTGTCCCCGAGGCGCAGATTGTGCCGCTAGCCAGGGCCGGGGAGTAGCCCCTCTGCAGCATCGCGGGCAACGAGAGCAGTCCCATGGTGACGACGGTTGCGCCGACGATGCCGGTGCTGGCTGCCAGCAGCATACCGACCAAAAGCACCGCGAAACCCAGTGCGCCGTGACGCCCGCCGAAGAGCTCGCTGAGGGTGGTGAGCAGCTCCTCTGCGATCTTGGAGCGCTCAAGCGTAATGCCCATGAACACGAACAGCGGAACAGCGATGAGGGTCTCGTTCCCCATAATGCCGGCCAGTCGATTGGGCAGTGAGGTCAGGAAAGCGGTGTCGAATGTGCCCGCGAGCGTGCCCAGCAAGGCCACAGCAAGCGACGTACCTGCCAGCACGAACGCCACCGGGTAGCCGCTCATCAGAACGGCGACGACCGCCAGGAATAGTCCGATCGCCCAGAGGATCATTTTCTGGCCTCTCGGAGATCGGAAATGCTGCGGGCGATGATGATGGCGGCCTGCAGCAAAAGCAGTAAGGGCATCACAATCATGAACGTCTTCAGGATCGCAGGCGCGGGAAACGGCAAACCCCCAGCCTGGCCGGACGCCTCACGGGTCGCCCAGCTGCCTAACGGTCCGAATACATAGTTCCAGGTGGAAAACAGCAGGTACAGACAGGTCGGAATCAGCAGCAGCAGAGTGCCAAGGCCATCAACGATCGCGCGCCCGCGTTTGCTGAGGCGCTGATAGATGATATCGACACGCACGTGTTCGTCATGGCTGAGTGTGTACGCCGCGCCCAGCAGAAATACGGCAGCGTGCATCCAGGTGGTCAGTTCCTGCATCCAGATTCGACCAAAGCCAAAAAGGTCTCGCCCAGCGATCACCAGCACGGTGTTCAACACCATCAGTGCCGTCATCCACGCTATGGCCCGGCCGATCCACCGATTGAAGCGATCCAGAGCTTCCATGGGTTAGCGCCGCCAGAACGTTGGGGTAATCAGCACGAGCAAGGTAAAGATCTCCAGGCGCCCCAGAACCATCGCCACGATGCAGATCCATTGGCCGGCGGGCGACACGTTCATGAAGCCGCTGGTCACCTCACCTAAGCCCGGCCCCAGATTGTTCAGGGTCGCCGCGACCGCAGCAAAAGCGCTTTCCTGATCGAGACCTGTGCTGACCAATGCCAGCAAAATGACCACAAAAACCACGATATAGACGGCAAAGAACCCCCAAACAGCTTCGACAACTCGACGCGACACCGCCTTCTTGCCAATTTTGACGGGAATCTCTGCGCTCGGATGTACGAGTCGTGCAATTTCGCGCGCGCCCTGGCGGTACAGGAGCAGGGCACGCATGACTTTGATGCCACCTGCAGTCGACCCCGCGCATCCTCCAATGAAACTCGAGAAAATGAGCAACACCGGGATCGCACCCGGCCACGCCGCATAATTCGCCGTTGTGAAGCCGGTGGTCGTCGCCATGGACACCGCCTGGAACGCGCTGTCCAGTACTGTCTGACCAGGCCCGCCAATCGGATTTGTCATCAGCAGGACTGCGCTCACAATCACGGTCAACGAGCCGATGATAAAAGCGTATGCGCGTACTTCCGGGTCTTCGAAGTAGTGTCGGATCGAATTGTTGCGCCAGCCGAAAAAGTGTAGCGAGAAATTGATGCCCGCCAGCAGCATGAAACCAATCGCAACAGCATCAACCGCAGCATTGTTGAAGTGGCCGATACTGAGATCGTGGGTGGAGAAACCGCCAATGGCGACGGTCGAGAAGCTGTGGCAGATCGCGTCGAACACGCTCATGCCGGCGAAATAGTAGGCGACACCGCATAGCACTGTGAATCCCAGGTAGACATACCAAAGTGCTTTAGCTGTCTCAGTGATTCGAGGCGTGAGCTTAGTGTCTTTCACTGGCCCTGGTGTTTCAGCGCGGTAGAGCTGCATGCCACCAACGCCGAGCATCGGCAGGATAGCCACGGCGAGGACGATGATTCCCATGCCGCCCAGCCACTGCAGCTGCTGGCGGTAAAACAGAATCGACTCGGGTAGCCCGTCCAAGCCAATGATGACGGTTGCGCCGGTGGTGGTCAGGCCCGAGATCGATTCGAACACGGCCTCGGTCAGCGTCATGCTCGGCTCAGACGAGAGCCATAGCGGCATCGCGCCGATCGTGCCCAGCACCATCCAGAATGATGCAACCACCAGAAATCCGTCACGCAGGCGCAGGTCCTTTCGTGCCCGCCGCACCGGCAGAAAAAGCAGCACGCCGAGCACAAGGATCAGCAGGAAAGAGTAAAGGAACGCCCGCCAGGCGCCATCGGAATAGATCAGAGAGACGGCAATCGGAGGCAGCATCGCCACGCTGAACATGGTCAAGAGCAAACCGAGGATGCGTTGGATGACCGACCAGTTCATCGTGCAACGTCGCTCAGAGGAACGACACGCCTACTTGGAAAAGTGCTTCAACTTCGTCGATTTTGCGTCGATCAGACAAGAAAATGATGACATGGTCATCGGCCTCGATCACCGTATCGTGATGCGCGATGATCACCTCATCCCCTCGGACCAGTGCCGCAATCGAGGCGCCTTTTGGCAATGCGAGACTCTCGATCGACTTACCGACGACTTTGCTGGTTCCGCTGGCGCCATGGGCAACGGCTTCGATCGCCTCCGCGGCGCCTCGTCGCAGCGAATGCACTTTCACCACATCTCCGCGCCGTACGTGCGCCAGTAGCGATCCGATCGTGATTTGCTGCGGCGACAGTGCAATATCGATGCTGCCGGATTCCATCAACTCGGCATAGCTCGGCCGATTAATCAGCGCCATGACCTTATTGGCACCGAGGCGCCGAGCCAGCATCGCGGAGAGGATATTGGCCTCCTCGGCATTGGTGAGCGCACAAAAAACGTCGGCGCTGTCGATATTCTCTTCGAGCAGCAAATCTTCATTAGCGGCATCGCCATTCAGGACGATCGCTTTGGAGAGCTGCTCCGAGATGATCCGTGCGCGCTCCGGGTTGCGCTCGATGATCTTGACCTGGTTGGTTTGCTCCAGTGTCTGTGCGAGTCGCAGACCGATATTACCGCCCCCCGCAATAATCACCCGCCGTACCGGATCTTCGAGCTTGCGCATCTCGCTCATGAACACACGAATATCTTTTCGTGCCGCAATGAAGAACACTTCATCGCCTTCTCGAATCACGGTGTCTCCGTGAGGTTCGATAGAACGACCATCTCGATAAATCGCCGCGATTCGTGCCTCGGTATTCGGGTGGTGTTCCTTGATATTTTTCAATTGCTGGCCGACTAGAAGACCATCGCGGTCAGCACGCGCACCAACAAGTCTCACGCGATCATCGGCGAACTCCAGCACCTGCAATGCACCGGGGTAGAGAATCAATTGCTCGACATACTCGCAGACCAATTGCTCAGGGCTGATGCGCACATCGACGGGCATCGACTCTTGCGCAAAGAGTTTCTCAGCCGTCATATATTCAGCGGCCCGAATACGCGCGATCTTGGTCGGGGTGCGGAACATCGAGTAACCCACCTGGCAGGCCACCATGTTGGTCTCGTCGGAGTCGGTCAGGGCGATGATGATGTCGGCGTCACGCCCTCCGGCGCGCTCCAGCACATCGGGATAACTGGCGTGCCCTACGACCGTTCGGATATCGAGACGATCCTGTAGCTCGCGCAGTACTTCCGCATTGATATCGACAACGGTGACGTCGTTCGACTCTTCTCGCGACAGGTGTTGCGCCGCACTCGCACCCACCTGTCCTGCGCCTAGAATCAGGATCTTCATCGCTTCGGATTCTACATTAACTCAAGGTTGGCGTAGTTGAGCATCAGGCATTTTGTGCCGGCGGACTCAAAGTTCACCCATACCCGTGCGTGGGCTCCCTGACCCTCGCAATTCAGGATAACGCCATCTCCGAACTTGGCATGACGCACGGGGCGACCGAGTTGGACAGCAGGCGCGTCGTCGATGAGCCGTCCGCCGCTGCTCGCGCTTCTGGGTGCCGCAACCGGTCGCTGCAAATTCGCGCGAGGGCGAATCTCTTCGATCAGCTGCGTTGGAATCTCCCGGATAAAGCGTGACGGTGCTGCGAAACTGTCCATACCGTGCAGGCGGCGCTGCTCGGCATAGGTAATGTAGAGCTCCTGCATTGCACGCGTACATCCGACATAGCAGAGCCGGCGCTCCTCCTCCAGGCCGGCCGGATCGGTCACCGAACGCTGATGCGGGAAAAGCCCATCTTCCATGCCGCAAATAAACACGAGTGGAAACTCGAGACCTTTCGCAGAATGCAGCGTCATGAGTTGCACGCAGTCTTCCCAGGCGTCGGCTTGGCCTTCACCCGCTTCCAGCGCTGCATGCGCAAGAAACGCATCGAGCTCGGACATGTCCTCGGCTTCTTCGGTGCTGTCGGGTGCGAACCCGCGCGCTGCACTGACCAGTTCCTCGATGTTCTCGATACGGGTCGCGGCTTTCTCTTCGCCCTCTTTGCGGTAATGCGATGCCAGGTCGCTCGCGTGGATGACATGGTCCACCTTTTCGTGCAGATCCAGCGTCGAGCAGCCTTCAGCCATGGTTTCGATCAAATTGAGAAAACGACCTATCGCTTTGGCGCTGCGCCCGGCCATCGGATCTGACACCACCGCACCCGCGGCGCGCCATAGGGAACAGGCATTGGCGCGCGCATAACTGCGCATCGCCTCAACACTGCGCGCACCGATACCGCGTGCCGGTACATTGACCACCCGCTCAAACGCCGCATCATCGTCACGGTTGCTGATCAGTCTGAGATAGGCGAGCACGTCCTTGATCTCTGCGCGCTCGAAGAACCGCAATCCACCGTACACCCGATAAGGGATGCGTGAATTCAGCAACATTTCCTCAAGCACGCGTGACTGTGCATTCGAGCGGTACAGAATTGCGGCGTCATCGCGCCGGTTGCCCTGTGCGATCCAGTCTTTCAGTCGATTGACGATGAAGTCGGCTTCGTCGCGTTCATTAAAGGCCGCGTACAACCGGATCGGCGGGCCATCCTTGTCATCGGTCCAGAGGTTTTTGCCCAGCCGGCCACCGTTGTTTGCAATGATCGCGTTGGCGGCATTCAGGATATTGCCTGTGGATCGATAGTTCTGCTCAAGCTTGACCACACGAGTCCCGGGGTAGTCCCGTTCGAAACCGCTGATGTGCTCGATGCGCGCACCGCGCCAGCGATAGATCGACTGATCGTCATCTCCGACAGCGAAAGGGATGCTACCGCCTGCTGTCAGCATACGAATCCATGCGTACTGGATGGCGTTAGTGTCCTGGAACTCATCGACCAGTACGTGTCGGAAGCGTCTCTGATAGTGCCCCAACAACTCTGTGTTGTTGCGCCAAAGCTCATGTGCCCGTAACAGAATCTCAGCAAAGTCGATCACGCCGCTGCGCTCACAGGCGGCCTGGTAATCGGCATAGAACTCGATCAGTCGTTTACGGTTTGGATCACCGCCCGCATCCATGTGGTCTGCGCGCAGTCCTTCGTCTTTCGCGCTGTTGATGAAACTCTTCACTTCGCGTGGCGACCACTCGCTGTCTGCCGCACTGCTCTCTTTCATCAGGCGTTTGATCAGACGATCCTGATCTGCGCTATCGAGGATCTGGAAATTTTGTGGCAGACCTGCCTCTTGCCAGTGGCGACGCAGGAGTCGATGCGCCAGACCATGGAACGTGCCGATCCAAAGGTGTCGGGCCGGCATTCGAATCAATTGTTCGATGCGGGCGCGCATTTCACTGGCAGCCTTGTTGGTGAAGGTCACAGCGAGCAGGCTTTGTGGAGAGATATGTTCGACCTGCATCAGCCACGCGGCTCGATGCACCAGTACGCGCGTTTTACCGCTGCCAGCACCTGCGACGACGAGCACCGGCTCTTGTGCTGCGCTTACGGCTTCGCGTTGCGCGTCGTTGAGTCCTTCAAGGAGTGCAGTGACGTCCATGGATCGATGGGAGGCCCGTGAGAATCGGATAAGTAGGATATGAATTTTAGCCAAAAAAAAGCCCCGTTGCCGGGGCTTGAGGAGTCCAATCAGGCGGAAAGGGAGAGGATTAGCCTGATTGATCCATGCTGTGCAGTAGCTCAAGGATTTCCCGCTGGCAGCGAGAGATTTCCAATGGGGTTTTGATCACTGGCAGCCAGCGTGGAAGGCCACGCGATCGTCGGTCGACCAACAAAGCACGTCGATTCAAAAGGTGCCCGAGTCCGGCATCCAGGAAGTCCATAGCCCTGAGTCCGGGCATATTCTCGGCGTGAAGCACCAGGTCCGGTGCATGCATGGCCCCCAGGCGGATTGCGGCGCTGCCATCCGTGGCAGCGACCGCCTGGACCCCGAGACCGTTCACTATCTGGGCAATGGTTCTACACAACGCGCGGGACGGATCGCAGATCAGGACACTCCGCTGTCTGGTCTGCGGCGTTCCGGCATGCCGGGTACCTTGCGGTACAAAGAGCATTGCTCCAGTCGTTGCCAAGCTTTCTTCCCTAAAGTTTGCGCCCAATCCATGGGCTGACCTTTCCCGAGGCTTATTAGGCTACGCTTAGACGAGGGGGTTCGGTATGGGGGAAAACCCTGATAATCGATTACAGAAAAATAAAGAAAAACAGGAATTTACGGAGCAACCAGCGAGTAATTACTCTTAGAAAAACTTAAGTAACTGAATTTGTTATAGAAAATATTTAATTATGTTCAATATAGTCCAATTTCACCAGAAACAAGTTTTTATCAGGGTTTCTACTTAGACGGAAGTTAGATTTCGCCTGATTGCATATTTCGTCAATTCTGCAACCGAGGAGATCTTGAGCTTCCTGCTGATTTGACGTCGATGCGTCTCAACAGTCTTTTCACTCAAAAATAGTTCTGCGGCGATTTCGCGGGTTTTCTTGCCCTCTGCGATCATCGTCAATACTTCGGTCTCGCGCGCGCTCAGCGTGTCCGTCCGCCCGCCGGTGTTCGCAATTTCCTTGATACCGGCGCCGAGGTGAATACGTCCGTCGATGACCTCCTCGATTGCGGTGGAGATTTCTTCAAATGCGGACTCTTTGCGGATGTAGCCCATTGCGCCGGCACTGAGCATGCCTGTGACGAAGCTCCGCTCGGCGTGCATGGTAACCGCAATCACTCTGACGTCCGGCGCCACCTCGCGTATGGTGTTGGTAGCGTCGATACCGTTGATGTCGGGCATCGCAACGTCCATTAGCATGATGTCAGGTTTTTCTTGCTCGGCGATGAGCACGGCTTCGGCGCCGTTCGCCCCCTGACCTACGATCTCGATATCGGTGTCGAGGTCATGCAATAAAGAGGCTAGACCATCGCGGACGAGTTGATGGTCATCAATAATCGCGATCCTGATGCTCATGGCGTACCTCCCCCCGGCAAAGTCCGGCTGAAAACGCTATCTGAAGCCTCCAAACGCATGATCAGAGTATCATGGCCCGTGTTCCACCGCCGGGCCGGAAGTCAAATTTGAGTTCATACCCGAAGCGTCTGAGCTGCTCACTGATGCCGGCCAGACCCAGGCCGAGATCGGATGAGAGATCCTTGCCGAGCCACCAGCCTTGTTGAACGCCGTCGTCGCTGACCTCGATCGCTGCAATGCCACGAACGTGATCCCATCGCACTTTGATCCAGAGGTTGTGGCAGTCGGCGTGTAAACGCGCGTTTTCGACGAGCTCGCGGATGGTGGTGAAGATCATCACACGCAGTGGTTCGCTGAGCGCCACGCGCTCCCCCTGCTCCTCAAGGGAAATCGCGATATCGCCGACCTGATCCAGATTCTGGGTTAACTCCTGGAGTGCCGGAATCAAGCCGAGTTCATACAGGACCGATGTCGAGAGGTCTCGAATAATGCCTCGCGTTGCCGCAAGCGCGTCGTCGACAATATTCGTAATCGCGTCGATGGTCTCCGGTGCCGATACTCTTCGTCTGCTGACCTCACCGAGTTTCATCCGGGCTACGGCGAGACGCTGCACCAGCCCATCATGCAGTTCAACAGAAGTCTGCCGGCGCACACGTTCGGCAGCGTCGGACAGTCTTGCCGCTAGCTCGCGAAGTTGGCGCTGATAGACAAACATCGAACGCACCGCCACTGCATGGTTTTGGTAACCGAGGTAGTGATCTCGTATCGTGCCGAGCAGTGATTCCACATCCGAGTCCCGAATCCGGGCTTGCGGCTTGCTCACCATGACCAGCGCACCCGCGATCTCCTCCTCGAAACTCATCGGCATAATGCTGACTTGCAGACTCATGTCCGAAACAAAAGCCGAAGCCCAGGCGGGGCGCTCATCCGCCGACGCCGGAAAATAGAACGACCGGCGTTTCGTCATCATGCTTCGTAGTTCCGGGTGGTAACGAGAGTCAACCGCAGGCGCTAGCGTATTCTGAGTCACATCGGAATCCTGGCGATGCCAAATTTGTTCAACATTGAGTGTGAACTCCTCTCGACTCATCTGTTCTGCCAGATAGATGGCGCAAAGCGACGCATCGCAATATTCACCCGCTATCTCCAGGGCTTTTTCCAGCTGCGTGATGCGTGCATGCATGACGTGGCGCGGAATATTCGCGTGCGCGCGCTGGATCCACTGGGCGATATGCTGATTCGCCGCTGCCAGTCGGCGGATTCGTCGCTGTGAGTTCATCATTGCGGTGCACAGCAGCATGATTGCTGCGATGCCAAGCAATAGCGTTTGACCCTCGACCAACATGACCACTCCTTCGGCCTGAGGTAGCTGCAGGACTTGAGCCTTTAGAACGATGCCAGCGATGATTACCAGCAATAGAACCGCCGCGGCCACGAAGATTGGACCGACAAAGACGGTGAGAGAGACCCCGGCCACTGCAGCCAAAGTACGGCTGGTGTATTGGTAGGGTTGCATCGCTTCGAACCATGCCGGTGGGTACTTCGCGACCCCCAGCAAAGACAAAATCAACAGCGCAAACAGAATGAAGACTACAGCGATGGTTCGTGGTGCAGATCGGGTTATCACTCGTCGCACCGGCATACCGAGTAGCATGCCGAGACCGGCAGTTGCTGTAACCCCGACACCGATTGCCATTGCGTTTGCGATGGGGAAGCTAAGGTCGTCCCCCTGGTAGCGCAACATCAAACTTGAGCCTACGGCGTAACCCGCCATCACCAACACAGTCATAACTGACATGATTGGGAAAATGCGTTGCGCCAGCGCACCACGGACCTGCGGCTTCAGTACTACTTCGATGCTGCCGCCAATGAACAACGCCGAGAAGAGCGTGGCGGTCATCGCCCAAAGTGCATCGGCAAATACGAAGCCAAACACAAACTTATAGACGATCAAACCAGCCAGTGCTGCTGGCCCTAGTGCTGCAAGCCAGTCACGTTGTCGATGCACCACGATGCAGGCAGCCAGCCAACCAGTGCCAAGCCATGCCACCGCTACCTGATACTCCTGAATAAAAAGCGTGCGCTCTGCCAGAAGCAGCGCCAGAAATCCGGAAAACCCCACCCACAACAGCGTTCGACGGGAGGGCAGGTCGTACATCTATGCTTAGCCGATCCGTGAGAGCTTCAGGAGTTTGCGCAGGTCCTTGAGAAGGGCCTTGCGATCCGGGTTGGTCGTGTATTCGAGAATGATGTTTCCGATGGGGTCGATGATGTAGATGTGGCCTGCATCCAGTTGTAAGAGTGCGCGCTCCAACGCCGTTGCAGTTTCGGACGTCGGTGTCAGTGCGACCAAGCCCGGATGCTCATCCAAAATCGTCGACCCGAGTGGCACCTCGGTCCAGACCATTCGCTCAATCCTGTCGATTTCCCGACCGGTTGCAAGACGAATTTGTCGGATGTCGACGAGGGCGTTCTGACATTCCTCGTCGCACGTTTGCCGACCCACATAAAGAAGGGTCCATCGGCCGCGGACGCCCAGGTCGAAGTGCTGTTTCGCTTCCAATGTGATCGGCGGTTCGATCAATGTGCCGTAATTGACCTGCGCGTCTTTCATGCCGCCACCGAAATAGAGCGCAATGGCAACGACCAAAGGTCCAAAGAAAACCAGCGCGAGCAGCAGCAGCTGCACACGCCCTCTACGATCCGGTTTCATGGCTTCATTCACGGTTATTCTTGCTCCGGGTGCGCCACCAAGCACCCATCATCAATAGTGTAAGCGCGATGGACATAGCGAACCATTGCACCGCATACCCCATGTGGCGCTCGGGCGGTAAGCCACCGGGTGTCCAACGCCGAACAAAACGTTCTGATTCGTCGGCTAGTGGGTCAGTGCTCAATAGCACCCAACCCACAAGTTCGCGTTCCAGCAGGCTGGATAATTCCGCCATTGTTGGAAACACAAGTAAGGGTGGCCAGCGCTCAGTGGTCGTCGGGTTCTCCCCGAGTTTAAGCCCCCCTACCGGCAGTTTTCCCACGCGTCCGACGACGGTCTGGACCTCCGTAGGAACGGTTAACGGCACCGCCGACGTGCGCTCGCTCGTTAGGGGAATCCACCCACGATTGATCAGCAGAGTCCGGCCACCGGAAAGCACCATCGGACTGATCACATAGGCCCCCGCCTGGCCGTCAACCACAATATTGTCGATGAGTAGCTGACGATCGGCGACAAACTCACCGGTAGCACTCACAGGGCTGAACGGTTCAGGATCGATCAGTTCGGCCGCATCCTGTGTTTCGCTGTTTTCAAGCTGGGTCTCGTATCGCGCCAGTGCCTGCGCTCGTTGTCCGCTCTTGTCGAGCTGCCAGAATCCCAGCCAAAGCATCGTTGGCATAAGCACTAGATACAACAGCACAGGCCAAGCGTTGAGTAAGCGCGAACTCACCGCAGTCACGCTATACTCTCCGTCCGCGAAAGAGTGTCTTGTGACATGCGAATAGTTGTTCTGTTGATCCTTGGTGCGATCATCTTTTCTCTCGGCTCAGGCCTTTACTATCTTACTCGTGACCAAATGGATTCGGGGCGTTTGTTGCGCGCCTTAACCTGGCGCATTGGTTTAAGCGTCTTGTTGTTCGGCGGCCTCTTGCTCGCTGGGTTCATGGGCTGGATCGAACCTGGATCCGGTTGACAAAAAAAGGGCGCCATACAGGCGCCCCTTCGTGATTGCGTTTTCGGGCGGGTCTAGAACCAGTACACGAAAATATACAAACCAAGCCACACCACGTCGACAAAGTGCCAGTACCAGGCCGATGCCTCGAACGCGAAGTGATTGCGAGCCGTGAAGTGGCCGCGCAGAACGCGGACCCAGACCACAAACAACATCAGCGCACCAAGTGTCACGTGAACCCCGTGGAAGCCGGTTAGCATAAAGAAGGTTGAGCCATAAATGCCGCTGCCGAGTGTAAGGTCGAGCTCGTGGTATGCGTGAATGTACTCAATGATCTGCAGGTACACGAAGATCGCGCCGAGTAGCCACGTCAGCCCGAGGAAGATCGAGACCGTGTTGCGATGCATGTCCCGTAGTGCATGGTGGGCAACTGTGATCGTGACACTACTGGTCAATAAGATCGCCGTGTTAATCGCCGGCAAACCCAGTGGGCCCATGGCCTCGAACTCGCCACCGACACCGGCAGGTCCGTTGCTAGGCCACATTGCCTCGAAGCCCGGCCACAGGAGCAGCCCTGTGAAGAAGTTGTTGCTGCCACCTTCCAGAAACGGTAGCGCCATATTCCGCGTGTAATACAGAGCGCCGAAAAATGCGGCGAAGAACATGACTTCGGAGAAGATGAACCAGCTCATTCCCATGCGGAACGACTTGTCGACCTGCGCCGAGTAAATACCCTTTTCGCTCTCGTCGATGACGTCGCCAAACCAGCCGACCATCATGCCGACGACCACAGCAACCCCAGTTGCGAACATCCAGGGTCCGATACTGCCGCCATTCAGCCACCCGGAGACGCCGAGCATCATGATGAACAGTCCGATAGATCCGACGATCGGCCAGTGGCTGCCGTGCGGTACGTAATATTTGTCGTTGGTGTGTGCCATTAGGCTTGTCTCGTTTGCTCGTCACTTACGAGCGATGTCCCACGCGGCTGTATTTTACAGAGCCGCTACGTTTTCGATATCAAAAAATGTGTATGACAGTGTGATCGTGTCGATGTAGTCCGGAAGCTCCGGATCGATCATGAATCGCACTGGCATTTCCTTGCGCTCCCCAGCTTCGAATGGCTGGTTGTTGAAGCAAAAACACTCGGTCTTGTTTAGATAGCCGGCCGCCTTGTTTGGATAGACGCTTGGAATCGCCTGCGCAACCTTATTATCTTCCGTCAGGTTGCTCGCAAAAAACACGGCATCGTAGATCTCACCAGGCACCACTTCCATGCTGCGCACGGACGACTCGAAGTCGTAAGGCGCATACTGGTTAACGGTGGTGAGGAACTGAATCGTAATGACGCGCTCATCGCCCGCCACGGCGGTTAGCTCAAGCGGCGCTTCGTTGGTGCGCCCGCCAAACCCGGTGACTTCGCAAAACACGTCATACAAAGGTACGAGCGAAAAAGCGAAACCGAATGCACAGGCGGCCATCGCAACCAGCTTCAGTGGTAACCAGCGATCACCCATTGACTATCCGACCGCGCCGCCACGAACAACAGTGATTGTGATGAAGGCGACGAACACAGCAAAAGCGACAACGCCCAACAAGAGGGCGTTGCGCCGGATCTGCTTCTGCGCCGCTGGATCAGTCATCACGACCTACTTCACCACCGGAGCTTCGTCAAAGGTGTGGTGCGGTGCCGGCGAAGGTACCGTCCACTCGAGCCCTTTCGGGTTATCCCAGACCTCAGCAGTCGCCTTCTTACCACCACGCGCGCACGCGACGATGATGTAGACGAAGAGCAGCTGCGATAGACCGAAGCCAAAGGCGCCGACCGTTGCGATGAAGTTGAAGTCGGCAAACTGAGTCGCATAGTCAGGGATGCGTCGGGGCATACCCGCCAGACCCAGGAAGTGCATCGGGAAGAAGGTCAGATTCACGAAGAACGTGGTCAGCCAGAAATGCGCTTTGCCGAGCGTTTCGTTGTACATGTGGCCGGTCCATTTTGGCAGCCAGTAGTACACGCCCGCGATGATCGCGAAGATCGCGCCCGGAACCAGTACGTAGTGGAAGTGGGCAACGACGAAATAGGAATCGTGGTACTGGAAGTCGGCCGGAACAATCGCGAGCATCAAGCCCGAGAACCCGCCGATCGTGAACAGGAACAGGAACGCTACCGAGAACAGCATCGGCGTCTCGAAAGTCATGGCCCCTTTCCACATCGTTGCGGTCCAGTTGAAGACTTTTACACCCGTCGGCACGGCGATCAGCATGGTCGTGAACATGAAGAACAGCTGACCGGTCAACGGCATGCCTGCAGTAAACATGTGGTGCGCCCACACGATGAACGACAGGAACGCAATGCTCGCGGTCGCGTAGACCATCGAGTCATAGCCAAACAGGGGTTTGCGCGAGAACGTCGGGATGATCTCCGAGATGATGCCGAACGCCGGCAAAATCATGATGTAGACCTCCGGATGCCCGAAGAACCAGAAGATGTGCTGGAACATGACCGGGTCGCCGCCACCGGCAGCCCGGAAGAAGCTCGTGCCGAAGAACTGGTCGGTCAGCAGCATGGTTACCGCGCCTGCGAGTACCGGCATTACCGCGATCAGCAGGTAAGCGGTGATCAGCCAGGTCCAGACGAACAGCGGCATTTTCAGCAGCGTCATGCCCGGTGCACGCATGTTCATGATGGTCACGATGATGTTAATCGCGCCCATGATCGAGGAAATACCCATCAAGTGGACCGCAAAGATCAACATCGGGAATGCGTCTCCGGTTTGCAGTACCAGCGGCGGATACATGGTCCAGCCACCTGCAGGCGCTCCGCCCGGCACGAACAACGTTGCCAGCAGAATTGTGAACGCAGCCGGCAGAATCCAGAACGACCAGTTGTTCATTCGCGGCAGTGCCATATCCGGCGCGCCGACCATGAGCGGGATCATCCAGTTGGCAAGACCGACGAATGCGGGCATCACCGCACCGAAGATCATGATCAGCGCGTGCATCGTGACCATCTGGTTGTAGAAGCCGGGTGACACGAACTGCATACCGGGCTGACCGAGCTCGGTGCGGATCACCAGGGCCATGAGACCGCCGACGAAGAGCATGATCAGGCTGAAGATCAGGTACATGGACCCGATGTCTTTGTGGTTCGTCGTAAACAACCAGCGTTTGATGCCGGTCATTTCCGGTCCGTGATCGTGGTGGTCGTCGGTGTGGTGTTCTGTGGCAGCACTCATTGGTGTTAGCTCCCGATATCTTGTTCTGTTTACTCTGCGGACGCGGTGTTGTCGGCGAACTGAGCGCTTCCAACACCCTGTTCTGCCTGCAGCGCCGCCATGCGAGCGTCAAATTCGTCTTGTGCGAGGACTTCGACCACGATCGGCATAAAGCCATGATCCTGACCGCACAACTCGGCGCACTGGCCACGATAGATGCCCGGCTCCTCAGCTCGGAACCACACCTGGTTGATGTAGCCCGGGATCGCGTCTTTTTTGATGCCGAAGTCGGGCATCCACCAGGCGTGCAACACGTCGTTGGAGGTGATCAGAACGCGGACCTTTTTGTCGACCGGCACGATCACGTGGTTGTCGACTTCGAGGAGGTAGTTTTCAACCGTTGTGGGGTCGATACCGGAGTCGAGGCGACGGGCGTCGTTGCTGGTGCGCGCCAGATTTGAGTAGAAGCTGACTTCCTCATCGATGTATTCGTACTGCCACTTCCACTGGTAAGCGGTTGCCTTGATCGTGATGTCCGGGTTCCGGTCATCTTCGATGTCGAGCATGGTTTGGGTGGCCGGAACCGCCATGCCGACAAGGATCAGCACGGGAATCAGTGTCCAGATAATCTCGGCTTTGGTGCTATGCGAGAACTGCGCTGGCTCGACACCACGTGACTTGCGGTGCAGGACCAGAGCCAGAATCATCCAGCCGAACACGAATACCGCGATCGCGCAGCACACGTAGAAAATCAGCATGTGCAAGCCGTGAATGTCGCGGCTGATGGCGGTAACGCCCTCGCGCATATTGAGTTCCCAGTCCGCTAGCGCGGCGCCACTGGGCAGCAGCGTCACCAACGCGCCCAGCAATATCTTTTGCATTTTCATCAGTCAGTCCTGATATCAGGTAATTTAGCGAGGTCGGGAATCGACAGACCGGCGGTCAGAATCACTCAGGGCATCAGCGCGTCCCGACACTTTTCCCACGCAGTATTGTACCTGCTGCAGCGCGGGAAAAGGAGACTTGGACCACGCTTTGTGGCCGGTAAATCATTGACTAAGGTTGTTCAGAGAGCACTTGTCTCAGGCGTCTCAGCAATGTCCGCTTTTCTGCCTCGATCAGGAAGTCACCGAACGGCGTCCATCGCCCCTCACGTCCGAATGCCAGCTGCTTGTCGCCGGGGCGTTTTCGATCGGCAATCAGATCTACACGGGTCCACGCTCGGGGCAGTTTGAGTTGGTCTATCGGCTCCCCGTCGGCATCGACCCGCTCGAGTTCAATATGCTCAGCATCGATGGTGATGTACTCACGGTGCTGTCCACGCCGCCAGGTGTGGCGCAGTGCCCAGCCGAACAGTGCGAGCTCCAGACCCGCAAATGGGAGAATCGGCCAGTAGCCGAGTAACGCGCAACCAATGGCAATCGTGAGGCTGACGCCGGCAATGGCGCAGAAAAAGCCAACAGCCTGACGCGCACTGAGCGAGCAGTTGGCGCTCAATGTGAACTCATGAGAAGGGTGGTCGGCTGGCATGGCTACACGCTAACGCGCTTGTCGAGACCTGATCAAGCGATAGCCTATCGCCGTGTGAGACTGTCGAGGCTAATTCGAACTTCACCGTCGGGCAGGTTGCGGTCATGGCTTTGTGACGTGGCGCGCCAGCACTGCACATATACGAGTTCAATCGTCACCGTGAACGCGCCGTCTGCATCCTCGAGTCGCGAACGCATCTCGCGAAATCTGCCCTTTCCCGTCAATGCCTTACGTCTCCGAGGTTCGCAGTTGCGCGCACCCTGGTGCGTTAAGTCCTCCCAAAAACGCGAGATTCGCTCGTATTGCACCGTCAGCGTCTCGGTATTGAGCACCGACTCCGTAAAGCCATGGCGTGACAGCGCACTCCCGAGGTCGTGCATGTCGGGGAACACGGCGACATGCGCGAAACCGTCATCCGACCAGGCAGACCGCAATTCTTTCAACGTGTCTGGCCCCGGCATGGCGAACAGCAGTCCGGCACCAGGTTGGAGACATTGGGCCAGGGTTTTCAGTGCGCCGTCGGGCGTCGCCGATCGGGCCAGTGTGAGATTGGCGACAGCGAGATCAAAACTCGCAGCGGGTAGCTCGGCCCCCGCGAATGACATCTCTGCAACTTCAAACCGCGGCTTGCGCAGCCAGCGGGTCGCAGCGCTTTGGGCCTCTGTCGCCAGTCGATGATTCGATTCTACGATCGTGAGTCGGGTTTGGGGCCAGCGGTTGAGAAGCGCCTCGGTCAATTCGCGATCCCAGCCAACGCACAACAGCCTCCGAGGCGTAAGCGCCAGCATCTCAATTCGCTCTGCGAGTTCCGCTCCTGTGTGTTGGAACACAAATCCACCTTGCTGCCTCGCCAACACACGCTGGACGGCAGCATCAGACTCTGCGCGGGTCGACTGGGCTTGGTTCATCGGTGGCGGTTGTTCAGGCATTTAGGCGGTTTCTCAGCGAACAGCGGGATTGCCGACTCACTACGATTAACGCATGAACGGCGAACCCCGGTATCGACGCTGGCTACGGTCACCCAATTGTACTTTGTGCGGACTCGATCGGTCGCCCGTTGTTTGTATGCGCTGTCGGGAGCATATGAGGCGTGCGCCCTTGCGAGCCCCACTGGTTGCGCCGCCGTTCGTTTATTGCGCGCCGTTGACCACAGTAATGTCGCGCTTCAAGTATGAGGGGCGTTTCGAGTATCTCCCGGTGCTCCGATTGCTGCTCGCGGAGCTGCAAGGCGATATTCCCGAGGGTTCGTCTTGTGTTTGCCCGTTGCCATTGCATTGGCACAGACGCTTACGGCGCGGGTTCAATCAATCCGAGCTGCTGGCGCGAGGCCTCGCCAGCACAATGGGACTGCCGATGGCCACTCATTGGTTGCGCAAGCATCGTCGGACGCGCCCTCAGGTCGGGCTTGATGAGCACATGCGGCAATCGAACGTAAAAGGCGCGTTCGCCGCGAGACGACACTGCGCGGGAAGTCATGTCTTGCTGGTTGATGATGTGATGACCACTGGAGCGACGCTGTTGGAAGCTCGCGCGGCGTTGCTGGATGCCGGTGCGAAACAGGTCGACTGTGTAGTGCTCGCCGCCACGACACCTGACGGAAACCAGACTATGTAAAACCCATTCGCCGTGACTCGTGACCTGTCGCACACTTCGAGAGGTAGGTATCCGAAAACACTGTTGTTGACGTCGAATGGCGACAGTCGCTGCGTTATGGTGCTGGCGCAACCTCAGTCGACGGTGGAGAGACGGCGATGTTAGTGATGCGTAGAGCGTTTCGTGGTTTCAGTTTTCTGGCAGCGATTGTCTTGATCACCGCGTGTGGCGGTGGCGGCACAGACGACGGCACGATCGCGCCACCGCCGACAGGAACGCCGCCAACTCCCACCACGTCCTACTCGCTGATCGAAACCGAGTCTCAGGCGCAGCGCTTTCTCAGCACAGCAACATTTGGTGCTTCCGCTGGAGAGATCACGGCGATGGTCGGTACCGATGCTGCGGATTGGCTTGCCGACGAATTTGCTAGACCTGCGGTGTCGTACACGCCGCGCGTTCTGCCGCTCGTTAACCGGCGTTTGGACGAACCTTTCAACGCGCGTGCTGATCGTGCTCATCACTCCGATATGTTTTGGGACGCGATGGTCGGTGCTGACGATCAGCTGCGCCAGCGCGCGCTGTTCGCTCTCTCGCAAATTATCGTTGTGGGCGAAATCAACTCGGCGGCGACGCACCGTCATGCCACTTACATGGATGCGCTGTATGAAAACGCTTTCGGGAACTATCTCGACCTACTGACCGAGATTACCTATACACCCACGATGGGTAACTATCTGACCTATCGTGGAAGCCGTCGCGCTGACCCAAACACAGGCCGCTTGCCTGACGAAAACTATGCGCGCGAGATTCTGCAGCTGTTCACCATTGGGCTGATCGAACTGAACATGGACGGCACCCCGGTACTGGTCGGCGGAGAGACGGTCGAGACCTACGACAACGACGACATCGTGAATTTGTCGCGTGTCTTTACCGGGTTGGATTTTGATCGAACGATTGACCCTGAGTGGCAAATGTGGACGATTCGCATGGCGCACTTCGCCAATCGTCACTCGCCGGAATCAAAAGACTTTCTGGATGTATTTATTCCTGAAAATACCGACGGCCCTACCTCCGTTCGATTGGCGCTTGAGGGGATTTTTGCACACGATAACGTGCCGCCTTTCATTGCGAGGCAGCTCATCCAGCGCTTCACCATGAGCAGCCCCCCGGCCGCCTATGTTCAAAGGGTAGCGACGGCGTTTGTCACCGGTTCGTACACTGCGGATAACGGCAGGACGTTTGGTTCAGGTGACCGCGGAGATCTGCAGGCGACTATCGCGGCTGTATTGCTCGATGAGTTGATGTTCCAGGACGTTGTGGCCGGAAAACTCCGTGAGCCGGTATTGCGGCTGGTGCACCTGATCCGCGCCATGGAGATGACCAATGTCGATGCATCGACCGAGTTTCGGTTAAACAATGCCGGAACGCCAGGCACCCGATTGGGCCAACATCCGTTTCGCCCACCCTCGGTGTTCAACTTCTACAGACCGGGCTACATCGCGCCGAATACATCCTCAGGAGCGCAAGGGTTGACGGCGCCGGAGCTACAGATTGTGAACGGCGCGAGCAGCATCGGATACATCAACACCGTCGGCGACTTCATTTTTGATCGTACGACAAATGGCTACGACCCCAACTACGCAGCGTTCACCGCAGTGGCTGACGATCCTGCGGCGCTTGTCAGCTACGTCGATAATCTACTGACCGGGGGACGTACGCCACAACCGGACCTTGCCGAGTTTGAGAGGATCGTCGGCGACATGCCGATGCGTAGCGGGTCGATGGACGACGATCTTCGCAAGCGCGCGCAGGTGGCCATTTATCTGCTGGCGACCAGTCAGACATTCGCCGTCGTTCAGTAAGGAGATTGAAATGAAGTATCAAAAGACTCGTCGCGATTTCCTTAGTAGCAGCGTCAGCGCCGCTTGTGCTGCCGGTGTGCTACCGAGCATGTTGGCCAACTCTGCTCGAGCCGCCGACACCAGCGGTTACAAAGCGCTGGTATGTCTGTTCTTTTTCGGGGGAATCGACAACAACGATGTCTTGATTCCTCGCGATACCGCCTCTTACAACCGCTTTGCATCGACGCGCTCCGATCTGCTGGCTGCATACGCCGCCAATCCTGCGGCGGCCAGTCGGGCGCGTGCTGACCTACTACCGTTGAACCCCAACAATGCCGGGTCACTGGGCGGTCTTGAGTTTGGACTCGGTGCAGAGTACGAACCCGTTGTCGATTTGTTCAACAATGGTGAATTAGCGGTTGTTGGCGGTGTTGGGCCGCTCATTGAGCCGACGACCCGGACGCAATTCAATAATCGATCCGTTCCGCTGCCGAGGCAGCTGTTCTCCCATAATGATCAGCAATCAACCTGGATGGCGCTCGCCAGCGAAGGTGAGCGCATGGGTTGGGGCGGCAGATTTCTTGATCAGTTCAGAGCGTCTGACCCATCCTTCCGAACCGATCTCTCCGGTATCACAACCTTTGGTAACACCGTATTTCTGAGTGGTAGCGGCGATGCCCCGTTCTCGCTCTCAGGCAGCGGCGCGCTTCCACTCACCTTGATCCAGAATCGCGGCATCCTTGGCACCAATGCCGCATTCGATACGACTCGCGAGCAGATCAATTCGCGCTTGATCTCGAATGGGGGCGCGTCTTCGAACGTATTCGCGGACGACTTTGAATCGCTCCAATCGCTGGGCGTCGCGTTGAGCAACGAATACGGTGCTGCTTATGACCAACGCGCAACACTAACCACTACTTTCCAGCCAAATCAGGCAGGCGGACAGCTACGCGCGGTAGCCGAAGCGATCTCGCTACGTAATGTCCTCGGTATGTCGCGACAGATTTTCTTTGTGGGTATTGGCGGCTTCGATACGCACAGCGCACAAGCGATCACTTTGCCTGGACTGCAACAGCAGATTGCCGGTGGCATCCAGTCGTTCCGCAATGCAATGGTCGAGCTCGGCGTATGGGACGATGTCACGCTATTCACCGCAGCAGACTTCGGCCGCACGATGAACGACAACGGGGACGGGAGTGACCACGGTTGGGCAGGTCACCACTTTGTCGCCGGCGGCAGTGTACGTGGGCAGCGCGTCTACGGCGGATTCCCGAATTCCGACATCGCGTCGCAGGACTATACGGATGATCGAGGTCGACTCATTCCGACGGTGTCGGTTGAGCAGTACGCTGCCACGTTGGGGTCATGGTTCGGTCTGACGCCCGGGGAGTTGCGTTCAGCACTGCCGAATCTCGCCAACTTCAACGACGAAGACCTCGGCTTTATGCGGGCGTAAATTCAGGCGTAAAGATAGTGCAGGGCGAGCCCGACGAACACGGTGAGTCCGATCCACTGGTTGTTCAGGAACGCCCTGAAACAGGCATCCGGATCACGATCGCGAATGAGGTATTGCTGGTAGCCCATAAATGCCGCGACACCGGGGAGTGCTGCGAGATACCAGGGCCCGAGTTCAAGTCGGCCGGATAGCAAGAACAGCGCAAGCAACATCGTGAACTGCAGCGCCCCGACAACGAACCGATCGGCGTCGCCAAACAGGATCGCCGTCGACTTCACGCCCGCAACCAGATCGTCCTCGCGATCACACATCGCGTACATCGTGTCATAGATCACCGCCCACACTGCGGTGATGCCGAACAGATGCCAGGCAACGATGGGGATCTCGCCGGTCTGGGCTGCAAACCCCATGGGAATGGCCCACGCGAAGGCGAGCCCGAGTATGAACTGCGGTACCGACACGAAGCGCTTCATGAACGGATAGCCGATCATCAGCACGGCACCACCGACCGCGAGCAGCTGGGTCAAGGTGTTTTGTGTCGCCACCAGTCCGATGGCTATGAACCCGAGCGCGATGAACAATGCGATCGCCTCAACGACCCCCAGCTCACCGCTTGCAATGGGTCGCTCGCGTGTCCGTCTGACCTGACTGTCGAAGTCTCGGTCTGCAATATCGTTGATGACACAGCCTGCAGATCGAGTGACGAGTGCGCCCAGCATAAATACGATCAATACCTGCTGGTCTGGTTGCCCCTCACTGGCGACCCAAAGTCCCCAGAGCATGGGCCACGCCAATAGCCAGATGCCAACCGGGCGATTCAGGCGCATCAGTCGAACGTAAATATCGAGTTGGCGCAGCAAAGCGCGCCCGATACCAGGTGCCTGCCGCTCCACCGTCAGGGGTGCTTCCGTGCTACACCACCCAGCTCGGCGGCAAGGTGTTCGACGAGCATGAGTGGGGCGCCAGCGACATCAAAAACCGAGCGTCTCGACCAGCCGTCCGCGGCCGAGTCGCCAAGCGCGCTACCGGGTGCAAACAACATTTCGGCTCGAGTGGTATCCGGAATCCGAGCTAGTGTGCTGCCGAGTGGCTGCGTGCCGAGTTCTTGTATCCACGGATGCTGGCGCAGCGTTCGTGAGGGTGCAAAGCAAGCGGCATGCACCAGGACCGTGCCACCCACGCCGAGCGTGATTTCCCGATACCAGCCGTCCCGGTCAGCTGCGCCCAGCAGACTCAGCGCCCACGACGGCGCCGCGCGCGTGCCCTCTTTCAGGAGATCGACGACCACTGGGTCGGCAAAGCTGGCTCTAAGATCCGGTGTCAGCAGTCCTCGGCGCACGAGCCAATCCGCGTAATGCCCATCGACGTCCGCGATCGGACGCCACTGGTCATCATCGAATTTCTGGTTCGTCACGGCAGTGTCGGGTTGGGTGGTCATGCAGCTGTTGTCTCTTGAGGCGCCGCCATTCTAAACGTTTACACGTTCCCGTAGCGGCTTGCGTCGCCAATCCAGCGGGCGAGCAACAACTCGATGATACGCGACCCGGTGCGGTCAGACTGACTAAGGATCGCGCTCGCGGCCTGTTGTACCGAGGGTAGTAGATGGGCATCGCGTTTGATGTCCGCCAATCGAAACGCTACAGACCCGGTCTGGCGAGTGCCGAGCAGTTCCCCAGGACCACGCAATTCCAGGTCTTTCTCCGCGATGACAAACCCGTCGTTGGTCTCCCGCATCACACCAAGACGGGCCTTCGCGGCATTGGACAGCGGTGCCTTGTAGAGCAATACGCAGGTGCTGGCTGCGGCCCCGCGTCCGACGCGCCCCCGCAGTTGGTGCAGTTGCGACAAGCCCATACGTTCTGCGTTTTCGATAATCATCAAGCTCGCATTCGGCACATCGACGCCCACTTCGATGACCGTCGTGGCAACCAGCAGTCGCGTCTGCCCGTCAGAAAACGCAGCCATAGCCTGCGCTTTGTCCTGCGCGCGCAATCGGCCGTGCACCAGCCCGACGGGAATCTCAGGCAGCGCCTCGGTCAAAACCTCGGCGGTTTCCTCTGCAGCCTGGGCTTCAAGTTGCTCGGAGGTCTCGACCAATGGGCAGACCCAGTAAACCTGACGACCCTCCTGGCAGGCCGTGCGCACGCGCTCGATCACCTCGTCGCGCCGTGACTCCGGAATGACGACAGTCGTGACCGGCGTTCTCCCCGGCGGGAGCTCATCGATAATTGAGGTGTCGAGGTCGGCGTAGGCAGTCATTGCCAGAGTCCGCGGAATCGGTGTCGCGGTCATTACCAGCTGGTGTGGCGCTAGCCCGTGGCGTCCGCCCTTATCGCGCAGTGCTAGCCGCTGGTGCACACCGAAGCGGTGTTGCTCGTCGATGATGACCAAACCAAGGTTCGCGAAGGTCACCGATTCCTGAAACAGGGCGTGCGTGCCGACGACCATCTTCGCTCTCCCACCCTCGATAGCAGCGAGCGCAGCACGCCGTTCGGCCGCCTTGAGGCTGCCTGCGAGACGCACCACCGGGATGCCGAGCGGTGTCAGCCATCGCTTGAAGCTTTGTTCGTGCTGCTCTGCCAGCAGCTCGGTCGGTGCCATCATCGCGCATTGCAATCCCCCATCGATTACCGCCGCGGCTGCGAGTGCGGCGACCAGCGTCTTGCCGGAGCCTACATCGCCCTGCACGAGTCTCAGCATCGGATGCGGCGCTGCCATGTCGCCCACGATTTCTGCAAACACCCGGTGCTGGGCTTCGGTCGGTGTAAACGGCAATGACCTCAGCAGTTCTTGTACGAGTGTTGCGCCCGGCGGAATCGGCGGTGCGGCCTCTTCCTGCACACTGCGACGCAGCAGGCGCAGGCTCACCTGATGGGCTAGCAATTCCTCCAGTGCGAGTCGTTGCTGTGCAGGATGACTCGCAGCGAGCAGCGGCTCGGTGTCCTCATTCGGTGGCGGCTGGTGCACCGTGTGCAAAGCCTCCGACAACGTTGGCAATCGCAGTCGCTCCAAAACAGCGGTGGGGACCAATTCTTCGGGCGCATTGCGTCGCAGGAGGTCGAGCGCGCCCATGACGAGTTTGCGCATGCGTTGCTGGTGAACGCCGTCGGTTGTCGGATAGATCGGCGTCAGGCCCTGTTCCGTGTTAGCAGACTCGCCATCGGACAGCAGTCGATACTCGGGATGTACCATTTCTCTGCCGGATTTCGTCACGCGCAGGTCGCCGAACGCTGTCAGCCGCCGACCACGAACGAATGCCGCTTTCTGCGCGTTGGTAAAATGAAAGAACCGCAAGGTCATTTGGCTGGTGCCGTCCATGATGCGCACGAGCAGAGTGCGACGCGGGCGAAAAGCGACCTCAGCGATGGCAACTTCGCCTTCGACCAACGTGCGCGTGCCAGGCTGTGCTGCGCCAATTGGTGTGATGCGGGTGCGGTCTTCGTAACGCAACGGCATCTGGAACAGCAGATCTTCGATGCGGTGCACACCCATCGCTGCCAGCTTCTCCGACAACGCAGGTCCAACCCCGCGGAGTTTCAGGGTGGGTTGGAGCAGCAACGGCGTGGCGTCAGCTTTCGATGGCGATGATGGCATCCGCTTCCACGTCAGTGCCTTTTGGCAAGCTGGCAACGCCGACCGCAGCGCGCGCCGGGTAAGGTGCAGTAAAGAACTCTTCCATCACCTCATTGACCACCGTGAACTGCGCAAGATCGGTCAGGAAAACGTTGATCTTAACGGCATTCTTGAGCTCCGCGCCTGCAGCGCTGGCAACGGCCTCGAGGTTACGGAACACCTGCCGGGCGCGTTCACGGAAATCACCCTCGACCATTTCCATTGTTGCAGCATCCAGCGGTATTTGACCGGACAGAAAGACCAGTGAACCCGTGCGGATCGCTTGTGAGTAGGTGCCGATTGCGGCAGGAGCGGTATCGGTGTGGATAGGTTGACGTTGCATGGTCCGAACTCCGTGAATGACGGCGAGCACTATACCTGTGGTGTGCGCGCTTTAGTCGAGGTTTCGGTTGACCTTGAGTACGCTCTTCATCGCCCGGATGCTGCGCAGCACTTCGGCGAGGTGTTGGCGATCTCGAACCTCGATGCCGAACGTCAGATTTGAGGTGTCGATATCGCGCGCGCCAACCTCGACCTGATCGATATTGGAGCCGACGTCGGCGATCGTTGCAGCGACTTCGGCGAGTACGCCCATCCGATTGACTGCTTCCACGGTGAGCAGCACCCGGAAAGTTTGACCTTCGGTATTTTCCACCCAGTCCACATCGACCCATTTATCGGTGTGCTTGCGGAAGCTCGCGAGGTTGCCGCACTGGGTGCGATGGATCACGATCCCGCGTCCCGAACTCAGGTAACCCATAATCGTGTCACCTGGAATCGGGCTGCAGCAGCGCCCGTAACTAACGACCATGCCTTCCGTGCCTGCGATCGTCAGCGGCGCGTCGCTTGAGTCGAGCGGTTTGCTGTCATCGTCGGCCAGCAGCTGTTTCACGGTGAGCGATGCGAGCCGCTCGCCGAGGCCCAGTTGCTCGTAGAGCTCGGTCGTGTTGTTCAGACCCAATTCGTCCAACAGCGCATTCATCTTGCGTTTCGGCACCTTGCGAATGTTGGTGCCCGAATCTGCGAGCGCCTGGTTCAGCATCCGTTTGCCGAGTTCGCGCGCCTCTTCATGACGCAGGTTCTTCAAATATTGCTTGAGTGCCGTTCGTGCTTTTGCGGTCACCACATAGTTGACCCAGTTCGGATTCGGCTTGGCCCCTTTAGCGGTGATGATTTCTACGCTCTGGCCGTTAGATAGCGTCGTTCGCAGTGGCACAAGGCGACGGTCCACCTTTGCGGCAACGCAACGATGTCCGATGTCGGTGTGGATGGCGTACGCGAAGTCGACCGGTGTCGCACCGCGCGGCAGACGCAGGATGTCGCCTTTCGGTGTGAAGACGTACACCTTGTCCGGGAACAGATCGACCTTGACGTTTTCGAGAAACTCCTCGGTGTTGCCGGCCTCATCCATCTCCATGAGTTTGCCGAGCCACTCGCGGGCGCGTTGCTGAGACGCGTTGGTCTCCTTCTCGCTTGCCTTGTACTGCCAATGCGAGGCGATGCCATCTTCCGCGAGCATATCCATCGCCGTCGTGCGAATTTGAAATTCGATGGGCATGCCGCGTGGACCGAAGCAGGCGGTGTGCAACGACTGGTACCCGTTCATCCGGGGAATCGCGATGTAGTCCTTGAAGCGGTTTGGCATCGGCTTGTAGAGCTTGTGCACGAGGCCGAGTGCGCGATAACAGGTATCGACGCTGTCGACGATGATACGAAACCCGAAGACATCGACGATCTCACTGAGCGGCGTGCGTTTGCGCTGCATCTTCTGGTAGATCGAATAGAGGTTCTTGCTGCGTCCCAGAACTTCGCCCGGGATGTTGTGGCTGTGCAGCGCCGCGCCCAGCGTTTCGGAGAGTTCCTGGATCGTCTGTTTGCGATCGCCTGCAGACTTGCGAATGGCGTTCTTCAGCACCTGGTATCGAAACGGGTGCAGATAGCGGAAGCCGAGATCCTCGAGCTCGGACTTGATCGTATTGATGCCGAGACGGTTCGCGATCGGTGCGTAGATCTCCAGGGTCTCGCGGGCGATGCGCCGCTGTTTTTCGACCGGCATCGCTTCCATGGTGCGCATGTTGTGCAGTCGGTCTGCCAGTTTCACGAGAATCACGCGGATGTCCTCGATCATAGCCAGCAGCATCTTGCGGAAGCTCGAGGCCTGCGCTTCGGCGCGGCTCTTGAACTGGACCTGATCGAGCTTGGTGACCCCGTCGACCAGCACGGCGACAGCCTTCCCGAACTCTGATTCCAATTCGCTCGCCGCAGCGGAGGTATCTTCGATCACATCGTGCAGGATCGCTGCCGCGATGGTCTCGGAGTCGAGCCGCATTTCCGCAAGGATGGTCGCCACCGCAACCGGGTGGCTGATGTAAGGCGCACCGGATCGGCGCTTCTGGCCGTGGTGTGCTGCCGCTCCGAATTCGTAGGCCTTCAGGACTTCGGCGAGTTGTGCCTCGGTCATGTAGGCACGGCATTCCTCGAGCAGCCGGGTGAAGCCCGTGGCCCATTTGCTATTGGCGGAGAATCTGCCGAGAAGGTTGGCGGCATAGTCGATGCCGCGCTCGCTTACGCTGGCCACGATAGTGACCTGTCAGTCAGGGTCAGGTGTCGCTTGCGCCTCAACACCGCGGGACTGACATCCGTTACTCAGTCACCCAGCCCCAGTGCACGCAAAGGCATGATGTCTTCCTGCATCTGCTCGGCGCGCATGAGTTCTTCGGGTGGCTGATCGGGTTCGTCGAGAATCGCTGCGGTGATATTGCCTTCAGCAATCTCACGCAGGGCGACCACCGTAGGTTTGTCGTTCTCCCAGGGCAGGGTCGGCTCGGCGCCATTCGCGATGCGGCGCGCGCGCTTTGCGGCGATCAGGACAAGGTCAAAAATGTTGTCTACCTGCTCGAGGCAGTCTTCCACTGTAATTCGTGCCATTTTGGATAAAGGTTCCGTAAGTGCGAGGTGCGGCAGGCGCCGCTACCTAAAATCGTGGCCGGTCGAGGATGATAGCGTCAAATTTGCCAGTTGATCCAGCAAATTGCGCGAAAAACTTGGCTAACTGTCAAGAATGTCGCCCATGATGCGAGCAACGCGTTGTGTCCCGACGCGATTACGTCTGAACCTACCGCTCGCGAGCCCCGCCAGTTCCTCGAGTGCGGTCTCCAGATCGTCGTTCACCACGATGTAGTCGAACTCGGACCAGTGCGATAGATCGTCGAGTGAATCGCGCAGTCGACGCTCGATGACATCAACCGAATCGGTTTTGCGTTGGGTCAGGCGTTCGCGCAGCGCCGCAACCGAAGGCGGGACGATAAAAATCGAGCGGCATGAGGGCATTTTCTCGCGCACCTGTCGTGCGCCCTGCCAGTCGATTTCCACGATAACGTGCTTACCTCGTTCGAGTTCGTGTTCGACGGCATCGCGGCCGGTGGCATAGAAGTTGTCGAATACCTCGGCATGCTCCAGAAATGCGCCCGCGCGCTCCAGTTCCTGGAATCGGTTGGGAGTCACGAAATGATAGTCTTGGCCATCGCGTTCGTTGGGTCGAATGGTCCGCGTCGTGTATGACACCGAGAACACGAAACGCGGATCACGCCCGAGTAACCCTCTGACGAGCGTAGTTTTGCCCGCCCCTGAGGGTGCTGAGACCACGACCAGGCGACCTCGGGGTTCACTCAATGTTCTGCACCTGTTCACGCATCTGCTCGATTGCGACCTTCATATCGACCGCCGCGCGTGTGGTTTGAGCATCGCCGGACTTTGATGCGAGCGTATTGGCTTCGCGATTGAACTCCTGGATCAGGAAGTCGAGCTTGCGTCCGCAGGGGCCGCCCTTTTCGAGAATCCGGCCGAGCTCGGTGCGGTGGCCGTCCAGTCGGTCGAGCTCCTCATCGACGTCGAGTTTTTGTGCAAGTAGCAGTAGCTCTGCTTCCATGCGCCCGCTATCGATATCAACGCCGACCCTGTCGATGCGCTCCTGGAGCCTTTCTCGAATGCCGGCAATGACCTCCGGTCGTCTCGCGCGAACCTGCGTGGCGAGTTCATCGATTTCGTTCGAACGAGCGAGTAAGAGTGAGCCGAGGTGCCCGCCTTCCCGAGCGCGCATGGCTTTCAGGCGCTCAAGCGCACTGGCGAGCGCTGCGCTGATCGCCTTGCCTTCGGCGCTTTCGTCCGCGTCCGGTTGTGCGATGACGCCTGGCCAACGCAGCACATCGTTCACGGATTGCGGTGCCACACCGTCGTAGAGTTTTCGAATCGTATTCGCCGCATCGCGCAGCCCGCGCACCACGCCGGCGTCGATCTCAAGGCGGACATCCTCCTCGGATTGGTCCGCCCGCGTCAGGACGCAATCGACCTTGCCACGTGAGAGTGCGCCGGAGATCTGTTTGCGCAGAGTATGTTCGTGGACCCGCAGGCGCTCTGGCATGCGCAGGTGAATGTCGAGATAGCGGTGATTGACTGCCCTCAGCTCCCACAGCCAAGGCCCCGTTTCGCCCGACTGTTCACTGCGGGCAAACCCGGTCATGCTGTGCAACTTACCCATATTGTCTTCTGCTGAAGTGTCCTTATCCTGCGATCGGGAGATCGCTGTGGCCGCCGAGAGTGTGCGCTAAATCATGGCGCCGCGACCGCGCGATCAGCATGATACCGTGTCAAAGAATAGCTGGACAGGAAACGCCAGCAGGTACCTTGTGTGAATATCGACTACGCAAGCCAGAGTGTCATCGGGCAGCGCAAAGACAATCAAGACCGTGTCGCCATCTCGATTGGTGACGAGGCAGCGTTGATCATGGTGTTTGACGGCATGGGCGGACATTCAGATGGTGCGCTAGCCGCGGAGACCGCGCGCGACACCATGAAAGCATTCTTCGAGTCCACGCCGCAGCCGATTTTTGATGCGCAGGGGTTCCTGTATCGGGCGGTCAGCGCCGCCCACGACGCGGTGGTTGGCCTCGGCTCTGACCGCGATGTCGACCATCGCCCCCGGGCGACCTGCGCGGTGTGCCTCGTGCAGGATGACTCGTGCTACTGGGTGCACGTGGGCGACTCGCGAATCTACTTGCTGCGTGACCGCGGTGTGTTTTTAAAGACGCGCGATCACTCACATGTGGAAGTCTTGATCCACGAAGGCGTGATCCAGCGCTCGGAAGCCCAGACTCACCCGATGCGCAATTACGTCGAATCCTGTCTGGGCGGTGACGATGCGTTGCCCGGCATCACGGTGTCGCGCAAGCGTGAATTGCAGCCTGGGGACATCTTGCTGCTATGTACCGATGGACTTTGGTCCGGGCTCGACAGCGAAACCTTGGTCGATATTGCCTATCGGGCCAACATCCCGCTGGATACGGTGCTACGGGTCATGTGCGACGTTGCCGTCAAGAACAACGGCAAGCGAGCGGACAACACGACGGTTGCTGCGCTGCGCTGGCTGGAGTGATGTCCGGGCGCGCGGTCATCTATACTCCGCGCGTGTTTTGCAACCTCCGACGAACCTGCTATGACCGATCGCCCCAGTGGTAGAGCTGCCGACGAACTCCGTCAGGTCCGAATCGAAACCGACTACACCTGCCACGCCGCAGGCTCAGTACTGATCAGCTGCGGCGGGACCCGCGTGCTTTGCACGGCCAGTGTCGAGGATCGAGTGCCGCCTTTCCTTCGTGGCAAGGGGCAGGGCTGGGTGACCGCTGAGTACGGCATGCTGCCCGGTTCCACGCACACTCGCGGGCAACGCGAAGCCGCGCGCGGTAAGCAGTCTGGCCGCACCCAGGAAATCCAGCGACTGATCGGCCGCTCGCTGCGTGCGATTACCGACCTGTCGGCACTCGGTGAGCGCACGATCACACTCGACTGTGACGTGCTGCAGGCAGACGGCGGCACGCGTACGGCTTCGATTACGGGTGCCTACGTCGCGCTGGCGTTGGCTACGAGGCGCCTTGCTGAAACCCGAGCGATCAAGCGTGATCCTTTGCATGGCGCGGTCGGCGCCGTTTCAGTGGGCATTTACCGCGGCGTGCCGGTGCTGGATTTGGACTACCCCGAGGACTCCGAAGCCGAGACCGATATGAACGTTGTGATGAACGATGCAGGCGCATTCATCGAGGTACAGGGCACCGCCGAAGGACATGCATTTCGACGCGAGGAGCTCGATCAGCTTCTCGATTTGGCGGCCTTTGGAATCACCGAGCTGATGGCCGCACAGCAGGCGGCACTCGCGTGACAACGCTGGTACTCGCCTCCGGCAACAAGGGTAAGCTGCGTGAGCTGGGGGCGTTGTTTGCGCCGATGAATATCTCGGTCAAACCACAATCGGACTTTGATGTGCCGGAGGCCGAGGAGCCTGCGGTTACCTTCGTTGAGAATGCTTTGTTGAAGGCGCGTCACGCCGCTGCCCACACGGGTCTTCCCGCACTCGCAGACGACTCTGGTCTGGAGGTAGCGACGCTCGGTGGAATGCCGGGTGTACGCTCGGCCAGATATGCGGGTGAAACGGCAACGGATGTGGACAACATCGCCAAGTTGCTCGAGGCTTTGTCCGGCAAGACGGATCGGTGCGCAGCGTTCATCAGTGTGATTGTGGCGCTCAGACATGCAGACGATCCGACGCCATTGATTGCCACCGGTCGTTGGGCCGGATCGATCGCCGATGCACCCTCCGGCGACGGCGGATTCGGTTACGACCCGGTGTTTGTCGTACCGGATCTGGGTTGCACGGCCGCTGAGCTTGCGCCGGCCGACAAGCAATCGATGAGCCACAGGGGTCGCGCAATGCAGTTGTTGCTGCCTCAGCTTCAGGATTGGCTGACCGGGTGAATCCGGGCGATATCCCGCTGTCGGTTTACATTCACTGGCCCTGGTGTCTGGCCAAGTGCCCATACTGCGATTTCAACTCGCATCGCGCGCCAGCGCAGGCGACGCGCGCAGCCTCACGCGAAGCTTATGTGCAGGCGCTGCTGGAGGATCTTTCGTCTCAACAAGCGCTGGTGCAGGGACGAATCGCGCACTCTGTCTTTCTTGGCGGGGGCACGCCGTCGCTTTTCACTCCTGATGAGGTTGGTTGGGTTCTCCAGGCGCTGATGAATTCGGTCGCGTTTGAGCCTCATACCGAGGTGACGATGGAGGTGAATCCGGGCGCGCTGGAGCACGGTAGCCTTGCCGAGTATCGGGCGGTGGGCGTAAATCGAGTTTCCATCGGTGCGCAGAGTTTTGATGCAGCGACGCTGAAGCGCCTCGGCCGCCTGCACAGCCCTCGGGAAACCCGGAACGCGGTGCAGCAAGCACGCGCGGCGGGTTTTACGAGAATCAATCTCGATTTGATGCACGGTTTGCCCGGCCAGGATCTGGGCGCGGCGCTTATAGACGTAGATGCTGCACTCGCTTTGGATGTGGATCACATTTCCTACTACCAACTGACGCTCGAGCCGAATACTCGATTCCACGCGTTTCCGCCGCAATTGCCCGAAGAGTCCGTACTCGAAGACATTGCCGTGTCAGGTGCCGCGAGACTCACCGCCGCGGGGTTCGAACAATACGAGGTCTCCGCGTGGGCCAGACCCGCACAGGCTTGTCGACACAATCTGAATTACTGGCTGTTCGGCGATTACCTCGCGTTAGGCGCGGGCGCTCATGGAAAACTGAGCTTCCCGGATGGCACGTATCGATATGCCCGCGCAGCACATCCGCGTGGCTACATGGATGTCGCGAGCCGGCCTCCCGAGCTACAGGCATTGGATGATTCTGCGATCAGTTTTGAGTTCATGCTGAACGCGCTACGTCTGAACGACGGCTTTTCAAGTGACGTGTTCGAACAGCGCACCGGCAGAGCTTTCGAGCTGATCCGCCCGCGAATTGAGTCTGCTGTCGGAAAGGGGCTAATGGTTTCTGATGAGACGGGTCGCTGGTCAACCACCCCCCTCGGAAAACGGTTTCTCAATGACTTACAGGCGCACTTTTTGTCTTGATTGGCGTTGACTTTCCATTGCCATTATGAGCGAGCGTGTCGAACGGTTATTCACAAGTACGGAAGCGTCACTGGATTTGTAATGTTTCATGCATGTTGCTTCGTACTCATTCTCCGAATAGCAGCGTAAAGTCATGATTTTTATAAATAAAAAAGATTTGGCTAAAAAATAGCCATTTTAAAAGAGACCCGGCGTTATCAAGGGTTTCCGTTCGTTAACCAAGTTTGTTCCACAGACTTATCCACAGGAATTGTGGATAAGTCGAGCACGGTCTCGGTGTTGCCGCATAGCCTTGTTAAAAATGTGGCCTCGCCGTATCATTCCGGCCCTTTTCGCGCGCACGCGCGCGGGAAATACCAGCGCTGAAGGTTGACTCCGGCGGCAGGGTCGAGCGCTTTCTTCAACGTTACGGCAAATCATTCAGCATACGGGCGATTGCGAGCGTCCGAGCGTAGTTAAGGCCGCACAGCGGCAAGGCCAACCCAACAAAAAAGGGACCTAGGGACATGACCGATAAAGCCTACACACTGACCGCGCCTGATGGCACGACGACCGAACTGCCCGTCCTCACTGGCACAACCGGTCCCGACGTAATCAACATCGGCGGTCTGTATCGCGATCTCGGCGTGTTTACGTACGACCCGGGTTTCGTATCGACGGGCAGCTGCGACAGCAAAATCACCTTCATCGACGGGAACGAAGGGGTGCTGATGTACCGGGGTTATCCGGTTGAACAGCTCGCCAAGCACTCGCATTACGTCGAAGTCATGTACTTGCTGCTGCACGGTGAATTGCCGACGGCAACGCAACTGGACGAGTTCACCGATTCGATCCGACGTCACACGATGCTGAACGAGAGCCTGCTGCGCTTCTACAACGGTTTTCACCATGACGCGCACCCGATGGCCATGGTCTCTGGCGTTGTTGGCTCAATGTCTGCGTTCTATCACGATTCGACGGATATCCATGATCCCCGCCACCGCGAAATTTTCGCGCATCGCATCATCGCGAAGCTGCCGACGATCGCAGCGGCGGCCTACAAGCATTCCTTGGGTCAACCGTTTATCTATCCCCGCAATGACCTCGACTTCTGCAGCAACATGCTGAATATGTTCTTCGGTGTCCCTGCGGAGCCCTATCAGATCGATCCGGTTGCCGCTGAAGCGCTGGACTTGCTCTTTATTTTGCATGCTGATCACGAGCAGAACTGCTCGACGTCAACTGTGCGCATGGCGGCAAGTTCGGGCGCCAACCCGTACTCCGCGATCGCCGCCGGTATTTCTGCACTCTGGGGTCCGGCGCATGGCGGCGCGAACGAAGCCGTTCTGGACATGCTCGAGGAAATCGGCACGCCCGATCGGATTCCGGAGTTCGTGGCCCGCGCCAAAGACAAGAATGACCCGTTCCGCCTGATGGGCTTTGGTCACCGTGTCTACAAGAACTTCGACCCGCGCGCGACGATCATCCGTGAGATGTGCCACAAGGTTCTGAAAAACCTTGGCCGCACGGATACGCCGTTGTTCGATTTGGCTCAGGAGCTTGAGCAGGTAGCGTTGAACGATGAGTACTTCATTGAGAAGAACCTCTATCCGAATGTCGATTTCTACTCCGGCATCATCTACCGCGCGCTTGGTATCCCAACCTCGATGTTCACGGTGATGTTCGCCATCGGTCGTGCCGTCGGTTGGGTTGCACACTGGGACGAGATGATCTCCAGCAACACGCGCATCAGCCGTCCGCGCCAGCTCTACACGGGCTACGACAGTCGCGACTACACCGAGATCGCCAAGCGCTAGGCTGTCCGGTGGGCTGCCGCGGCCTCAGGCCGCGAGCAGCTTGCGAACTTTCTTGATCGAGGCGCGTTGCATTGGCTTGCCGTCCACCGGACTCAGCGGTGCCTGGCGTAAACCGTCGTAAGGAAACACAGTCGCCTCGATAACGAGTTCATCCCAGGCAAAGCGGAATCCGGGATAGGTGAGGCTGCGGCCGCGCTGGATGCGCACGCGCCGATCAAACGGTCGGTACTCGATCGACTGCGACTCCAGAAACCACACGAGTTCCTCCGCCGCATCCGCGAATAAATGCAGGTTCGCGGGCGCATCCACGGCGGCGGTGCCGGCCAGTAGCGGGCCAACCAAACGTGGCTCGAACTCCTCGATCGTTTCCATAAGGCCAAGCACTTTGGAGCGACGCTCCTGCAGTGAGAGGTCATGGTCATCTTCAGCGTAGAGCCGGTGATGCTCGATCAGCGCGGCTTCTACTTCGACATTGCTCGGCAAAGTACCGGATTGATCCAGTCCAAGGCGCGCTGCAGCCTTGCGTTTGGCTACATGAAAATCCTTGATACCGTGGTCGACCATGATCCTTGCAGCTTCCTGAGCCACACTGGTGCGTGAGCGATCATCGCCGTTTTGCATCGTCATGACGGATTCTCCAGAGCTCAGAAAACATCGTCTTCGTCGACTTCGGGTTGCGACTCCTGATAAGGGTCGAACGGACTGCTCTCTGTAACCGTTTGTGGTTGCGTGCCGTCCTCGAACGTCTCGAAAAGGAAATTGGAGGCCGAGGCGCCGGCGAGCGTGCCCGTTTTCGGATCGATGCGCACGGTGACCAATCCATCCGGCTGCGGGTAACGCCCTTCCGGAACACCGAGCAGCGCATCGCGCATGAAATGCACCCAGATCGGCAGTGCCGTACGACCGCCCTCTTCACCGCGGCCAAGCGGTTCGTCGGTATCAAATCCAACCCAGGTCACCGCTACGAGATCCGGGTTGAAGCCGCCAAACCAGGCGTCACGTTGATCGTTGGATGTGCCGGTCTTACCGGCCAGATCGTTACGTCCCAGCGCTCTCGCTCGCCGGCCGGTTCCGCGTCGAATGACATCCCGCATCATGTCTTGGATTAGCCATATGTTGCTCGCGGGTATCGTGCGTTGTGCGACGGTTTCGGGATCGAGAAACTCGATCAGTGCCTCTCCCACCGGTGCATCGTGCTTCTGATTCGGATCGACCAGCGCTTCGACGCGTTCTGGCTCTTCTGGCATCTGTGTGTCCGGCTCTGGCTCCAGTTCACACTCGTGGCAGACTCGGCGTGGATCGGCGAACTCGATGAGTGTGCCGTCCGCCAGTTCGATGCGATCAATGAAATAGGGCTGGATGTCGTATCCGCCGTTCGCGAGCGTCGCGTAAGCGTCGGCCATGGTCAGTGGACTGGCAGCGCCACTGCCCAGTGCCAGCGAGAGGTTGGCGGGTAACGCTTCATCAGCGAAGCCGAATTGGCGCAAATGACGACGTGCTGCGCTGACGCCCATCTTCATCATCATGCGCACAGAAACGAGGTTAAGCGAGCGCACCAATGCATCGCGCAGGCGCGTTTCGCCGTAGAACCTGCCAGTGGAGTTCTTGGGCTTCCACACCTCTTCAAGTTCGGATGAAGAGATCGTGACTGGATTGTCGTTGATCACGGAGGCGGGCGTGAATCCGTTGGCGAGCGCCGCGGAGTAGATAAAAGGCTTGAAGCTTGATCCTGGCTGGCGCTTGATCTGAACCGCCCGATTGAATTTGCTGGAGCTGTAGTCAAAGCCACCGGTCAGCGCGGCGATGGCGCCGTCGGTCGGATCGAGCGCAACCAGTGCCGCTTGAGCTTCAGGAATCTGGCCCAGCGCAAAGGTGCCGGATAGCGTGAGGTAGAGGCGCACGACATCGCCCGGCTTGAGCACCTCGGCCATGGACTCCGGTGCGTTGCCCACGCGGCTGCGCTCAATGAAAGGCGCGGCCCAGGCAGCACCGCTCCAAGGCAGCGTCACGAGTTCACCGGCTGCCAGGCGCACGCTTGCCTGGTTCAATTCGACGTCGATGTTTACGACCAAGCCGGTCCGGAGCTTGCCTGGACTGCGATAGTCCTCGAGGGTTTGTTCGATCGTTGCGTCGTCGACGCTCTCAAGATCGAGCGTGGTCAGCGGGCCACGAAAACCGTGCCGGCGGTCGTATTCCATCAGACCATCGCGCACAGCGTGATTGGCCGCAGCTTGGAGGCGACTGTCGATGGTCGTAATCACCCGGTAACCGCGCGTCGTGACTTCCTTACCAAAGCGGTTGGTGACCTCGCGACGGACCATTTCTGCAAGGTAGGGCGCTTCAAGCTCGATGTCCGGGCCATGCAGATAGGACTGCATGGGGTAGGCCATGGAGCGCTCGTAAGTCGCGTCATCGATGAAGTCGAGTTCGTGCATACGTCGCAGCACGTAAGCCCGGCGACGCTTGGCGCTCTCCGGCCCGGAGACGGGGTTGTAATAAGACGGTCGCTGCAACACACCGGCGAGCGTTGCCGCCTCGGCGACTTCCAGATTGGCGAGCTCCTTGCCGAAATACACCTGTGCTGCTGCGGCCACGCCGTATGCGCGCTGGCCGAAGAACATCTTGTTGAGGAACATCTCCATGATTTCCTCTTTGGTGAATTCCTGCTCGATCTTGTAGGACAGGAACGCCTCTTTCAGTTTGCGCACATAACTGCGCTCGCGCGAAAGGAAGTAGTCGCGGGCCAGCTGTTGCGTCAGCGTGCTGGCCCCCTGGCCGCGGCGACCTGCCAGTACATTCTTGATGACCGCGCGCAGTACACCCTGATAATCGATACCGGGATGTTCGAAGAACCGATCATCTTCCGCCGCGAGGAATGCCTGCACCACAAAAAGCGGGATATCGTCGTAGGCAACCAGGACTCGACGTTGTTCGCCGATTTCCTGGATCAGCCGCCCGTCCCGAGTATAGACGCGCAGTGGCACCTGCAAGGGGATGTCCTTGACGGTTGCGGCGTCGGGCAGGCCCGGTTTGGCGTAATGGTAAGCGGCGAGGACAGCACCGGTGGCTGCTACCGCAGCAGAGATGCCCAGAGCCCCACAGACCAGTCCTACGCGCAGCAGCGTTTTTCTATTCAAGGTGCTGTTCTGTTCCTTGTCAGGTCGCGACGTATTATGCATATTGACGGGGAGTTACGGCAGTGGGGCGCCGGTATTTTCTCTCAAACTACTCATTCCAAGACATTCCGGTTGCGTGGAGATATGGGCTGAGACTTCCGTCTCGTTTATGACTCTCGAGCGCGATACGTGGTTCACAGAATTAGTGTCAAGTCGTGGCTTACGATACGAATTGCGAAAAGCGGTACACAGTCACGTTTTATTTAACACTTTGTTGATATATAGTTGAGTTCGTTTGTTCAGGCGACCGCCCACAAAACAACGATAACTCAAAGATTTTTAAGGGAATATTGGGTGATATTCGGCAAGAAAAATCGCAATTTATTGGGGCTTGATATAACGACCTCGTCGATCAAGCTCGTGGAGCTTGCCGAAGCCGGTCGTGGCTACCGTGTCGAGTCCTACTCTGCGGAGGCAACACCAGCCAATTCGATCAACGACAAAGCCATTGTGGATACGCAGGCGGTCGGCGAGGCGATACGTCGAGCGGTCAAGCGCTCCGGTACGAAAGTACGCGACGTCGCCATCGCGATCAGCGGCGATGCGGCGATTACGAAAACAATCCAGATGCCATCCGGGCTATCGGAGGCGGAGATGGAAGGCCAGGTCGAGATCCAGGCTGACCAGTACATACCGTTTCCGATGGAAGAGGTGAGCCACGATTTTGAAATCATCGGGCCCAACGAGGCCGACGGTGAGATGAACGACGTTCTGCTGGTGGCAACACGGACCGACAATGTCGATCAACGCGAGGCGGCTGTGTCGGCGGCGGGTCTGAAGGCCTCGGTTGTCGACGTCGAGGCGTTCGCTTTGGAAAACGCCTGTCGCCTGTTGGCGCATCAGATTCCGAACAACGGTATCGGGCAGTCGGTTGCCGTCATTGATATGGGCGCCAGCAACACGACGTTCGGTGTCCTGCAGGATATGAAAGTCGTGTACACACGCGACTTCGCTTTCGGTGGTCAACAGCTAACAGAAGAGATCATGCGCACGTACGGCCTGTCGGTCGAAGACGCCGGTCGTGCGAAGAAGGAGGGCGGCCTGCCCAGCAACTACGAACCTGAAGTGTTGGATCCGTTCATCGACGATGTGACCCAGCAGGTCAGCCGTTCGCTGCAGTTCTACCTCGCATCTGCCGGCGGCCGTGAACAGCCCGACCTCGTGATCATGTGTGGTGGTTGCGCCAACATTCCTGGAATCGCTGACGTCATTGCCAGTCGTGTCGGCATCCCGACAGAGATTGGCGATCCGCTTGGTCAGATGAAGGTTTCTGCCCGAGCGAAAGGACAAGGTATCGAGCGCGACGCCAATGCGCTGCTTACCGCTTTCGGCCTGGCATTGAGGAGCTTTGACTAATGCCACAGATTAATCTGCTGCCGTGGCGCGAAGAGCTACGTAAAGAGCGTCAGAAGTATTTCCTGATCTCGGTGGGTGCAGCCATGCTGGCTGCGGTGATTGTGGTTGGGGGTGCGAACCTCGTCTACGGCAGTCGCATCGATGGCCAGAAAGATCGCAACAACCTGCTCGACCGCGAAATCAAGGTGCTGAATGAAAGCATCAAGGAGATCGAAGGTATCGATCGCCAGAAGGAGCGTCTGATCGCGCGTATGGAGGTGATCGAGGAGCTGCAGCAGAGTCGCCCCGAGATCGTGCACCTTTTTGACGAGATCACACGTAACTTGCCCGACGGCGTCACGTTGAACGCGATCACGCAGCAAGGCCGCAGCATCCGCCTCAATGGCGTAGCGCAGTCCTCCACGCGAGTATCGTCGCTGATGCGCAACTTCGATGATTCCGAGTGGGTGGATGATCCTGACCTTGAGCGCATCGAGACGATCGACGGCGGTCAGACCCGGGAGCGATTCGACTTCACGTTGCGTGCGACCCAAGTCAATCCGAATGCTGAAGAGGAGGGTCTGCAATGAGCCTGATGGACGACCTCCAGAATCTGGACCCGAATGACGTCGGCCGCTGGCCACTGCCGGTTCGTGCAGCAGCGATCGTCATTATCTTCGCCCTTGTGACCGCCGGTGGTATCTGGTTCACCATTGTTAAGGACAAGCAGCTTCTGCTTGACCGCGAGGTCGCGCGCGAAACGGAGCTCAAAAGTAAGTTCGAAGACCTCCACCGCAAGGCTGCGAACTTTCAGGAATATGTGGACCAGCTCGCTGAGATGGAACAGTCCTTCGGTGCGATGTTGCGTCAGCTACCGGGCGAGACAGAGATCCCCAACCTGATTATCGATATCTCTCAGACCGGTCTCGCTGCGGGTCTGGAAGAGAAGCTGTTCCAGCCTGAGGCGGAGATTCGACGGGATTTCTACGCAGAAAAGCCAATCAGGATTCGACTGAGCGGCAACTACCACTCGATGGCGAATTTCGCGAGCAGCGTTGCGGCGTTGCCGAGGATCGTGACGCTGCACGATATCAATATCGCGCGTGATCGAAGCGACGAAGATTTGCTCGTGCTCGACGTTACCGCGAAGACTTACCGCTATCTCGAAGAGGAAGAGGGCTAAGTGGCTATGTACGACGCCCCAACATCCACGGGTTCACGCCCACGTCTGGCGGCTTGGATCGCAGTCGCGTTCTGTTGCGTGATTGCAGCCGGTTGCGGCAGCGATGTGCGTGATTTGCAGGAATACGTTGATGAGGTGAAAAGCCGTCCAGGCCAGCGCCCGGATCCGCTGCCCGAAGTTAAGCCCTACGTGACGTTTACCTACGTTGCTGACACCGAAGAGCTTCGCTCACCCTTCGAGCCGGATGTGCCCAGCGTTGCGGACGGCGGTGGGGGCAGCAGTGTTCGCCCTGACAGCAACCGCAGTCGTGAGTACCTTGAGGAGTTTCCTCTTGATGCGTTCGACATGGTCGGCACGCTCAGCATCGGCGGCAGCTCTTATGGCCTCTTGCGCGACCAGGAAGGGAAAGTGCATCGAGTTGTGCCAGGGAACTACGTCGGGCAGAACGATGGTCGCATCACCAACATCACAGAATCAGAAATCACATTGACCGAAATCGTGTCCAACGGGATCGGTGGATATATAGAGCGCGAAGTAGCAATCGCGCTGGCGAATTGAGGCCTACGCATATGGCATCGGGAGTACACACAATGACGCGCACGACACAATCGGCGCCGGCAAACCTGTTTTGGCGTGGAGTCACTGGTCGTCTGACTAGCGTAATGGCCGCAGCAATCACGGGGCTTGCTCTGCTGAGCGGTTCAGCCGCAGCGCAGGAGCCAAGCAACGGTCTGCAGGACATTCAGATCAATTCACTGCCTGACCGTGGTATCGAGTTGCGACTGGTCATGCGTGAGAGTGCGCCAGAGCCACTCAGTTTCACCATCGATAACCCAGCGCGCATCGTGCTCGATATCCCGGACTCAGCGCTGGAAATGTCGACGCGTCGCCAGCAGGTTGATCTCGGCCCACTCGACACCGTATTGATGGCAGAGGCGGGGGGTCGTACTCGCGCCGTGTTGAACTTGAGCTCCATGGTTGACTATTCGACTCGAGTATCGGGCAACACTATTTACGTGACGCTGAGCGGCGGTACGGGCATCGCTACGGCATCATCCGGCTTCCCGAGCGCACAGAGCATCGGCAGTGGCGGTACAACCGCAGCGGCAGCGCCGTCTGGACCACGCGCGATTCAGAACATCGATTTCCGTCGGACCCGCGAGGGAGGTGGTCGCATTATCGTTGAACTCACCGACCCAACCACGCCTGTCGATATTCGCCAGGAAGGTGGCCGTGTTGTTGCGTTGTTCAAGGACACTGAACTTCCGAGTGAGTTGCTTCGCCGCCTCGACGTACAAGATTTCGCAACGCCCGTAACGACGGTCGATGCCCTGCGCGTTAATAATGACACGCGACTGCTGATCACCGCCGAAGGCGCCTACGAACAGTTGGCTTACCAGTCCGACAGCACTTTCGCGATCGAAATTAGCGCTGTTGAGAAAGACGAGTCTTCCGGCACGATCTTCTCCGAAGAGAAAGAGTATTTTGGCGAGCGTGTCACCCTGAACTTCCAGGACATCGAAACGCGCGCTGTTCTGCAGGTACTGGCTGAAATTTCAGGGCGTAACATCGTCGTGTCCGATACGGTCGCTGGCAGCCTTACCCTGCGATTGAAAAACGTACCTTGGGACCAGGCGTTGGATATCGTGATGACCACCCGTGGGTTGGACATGCGCGAGAACGGCAACGTGATCATCGTCGCTCCTGCGGCCGAAATCGCAGCCCGTGAGAAAGCCGATCTCGAGTCGCAACTGGCGATTCAGGAGTTGGAACCGATTTTCTCTGAGTTCCTGCGAGTGAACTACGCGAAAGCCGCCGATATGGCGGACTTGATCAACCAGGGCATTCTTACCGAACGCGGCAGCGTTAGCATCGATGAGCGGACCAATACGCTTCTGATCAACGATACGGCAGAAACCCTGCGCAACATCCGACGCCTGGTGACCACTTTGGATATCCCGGTACAGCAGGTGTTGATCGAGTCTCGCATCGTGACGGTCAACGATGACTTCAACCGTGAGCTCGGAATGCGATTGGGCCTGACGGCCATCGAAGATAACGGCGACGATGGCCTGTTCGCGATTACTGGAACGAGCGCCAACGCCGGCGGTATCGTGTCGTCAGCACTCGAAAACGTTCAGGATACGGGTCAACCGTTCCCGGTCGATATCGGTCCGATCGATGGTCGCTACAACGTGAACCTGCCGGTACCAAGCCCGGCCGGACAGTTCGCACTGGCGATTCTGGATTCCGATTACCTGGTCGATCTTGAACTCTCGGCGCTGCAAGCAGAGGGTCGTGGTGAGATTGTCTCCAGTCCACGTGTTGTCACCGCGAACCAGAAAGAAGCGGTGATCAAACAGGGTGTTGAGATTCCGTTCCAGCAGGCAGCGGCCTCGGGTGCGACAGCGGTTGCGTTTAAGGAAGCGGTGCTGAGTTTGACGGTGACACCGCAGATCACACCGGACGGCAACATCGCGATGGACCTTCAGGTAACGCAGGACACCATCGGCCAGATCTTTACGATTGTGGGTAACGGTGGTGCTGCAGCGATTCCGAGTATCGACAAACGTGAAGTACAAACGCAGGTACTCGTGAGCAACGGTCAGACTGTCGTGCTTGGCGGCATCTACGAGACGGAGCAGCGTGACAACGTCACCAAGGTTCCGCTTCTGGGTGATATCCCGGGTATTGGCGCCTTGTTCCGCAACACGCAACGCCTGAACAACCGGTCTGAACTCCTGATTTTCGTGACACCGAAAATTCTTGAAGAGGGATCGTTCATTACGCAGTAAGGCTTCAAGCGCTTAAAATAGACCGGCAGGTTGCTCTTGCAGCCTGCCGGTTTTTTTTGGAGTGTCACTCTGTGAGCAATACCGTCGTTCTGGTCGGCCCGATGGGCGCAGGAAAGTCTTCGGTCGGTCGCCGACTGGCGGCGAGGCTCGGTTTTGAGTTCGCAGACACCGATGCGGAGATCGAACGCCGCACAGGTGTCGATATCCCGTATATCTTCGAGCGAGAAGGTGAGTCCGGTTTTCGTCAGCGTGAGGCCCAGGTGCTCTCCGACTGGCTCGGAAAGCCCGGCACCGTGCTCGCCACCGGTGGCGGTATTGTCGTGACGCCGGAGAATGTTGAGCTGCTCGCAGCACACGCACCCGTGGTGTATCTGCACGCGTCAGTTGCTCAACAGTTTGAGCGTGTCCGTCACGGGAAACACCGACCGCTGTTGGCAGGAGAAGATCCCAAAGGCACGCTTGGCCGATTGTTCGAAATGCGCGATCCCGTGTACCGCGTGGTCGCCGATATATTGATCGATACCGACGGTGAGCGAGTGGAACGCGTCGCCCGTCGAATCGAGCAACAGCTCGACGGCACGCAGCCGGACTAGGCAGCGACGCTGATGCGCGCGACAATGCGCGGGTGGAAACTCTAGATGTAGCGCTGGGCGATCGGTCCTATCCGATCCTGGTCGGAGCCGGTTTACTCGCACGTGCAGGCGAATTGCTTGCTGACCACGTGGGGCGTGACGTTGTACTAGTCACCAACACCACGGTCGGACCACTCTATCTCCAGGCGCTTCGGGACGCACTGGGTGAGCGGCGTTACGCGGTGCATGAGTTGCCTGATGGCGAACAGCACAAGTCGCTCACGCAAGTTGCAGCGATCGTCGATACCGCGGTCCGAGCCGGTTTCAGCCGTGACGCCACCTTCGTTGCACTGGGCGGTGGTGTGGTCGGTGATATGGCGGGTTTTGCGGCTGCCATTTTCATGCGTGGCGTTGGCTGTGTTCAAATCCCGACCACTTTGCTTGCGCAGGTCGACTCGTCGGTCGGCGGCAAGACCGGCGTTAACCATGAGCTCGGCAAGAATCTGATCGGTGCATTTCATCAGCCGCGGTGTGTGCTGATCGATACGCAGACGCTGGATACGTTGCCGGAGCGTGAGTTTTCGGCCGGCATGGCCGAAGTCATCAAGCATGGTGCGATTGTAGATATTGATTATTTCGAGCGACTTGAGCGCGATATCGACGCGTTGATGCGACGCGATCCCAAGGCGCTCACAGAGGCGATTGTCCACTCTTGTCGGATTAAAGCGGCTGTCGTTGCAGAGGATGAGCGCGAGCGCGGTCGCCGAGCCATACTCAATTTTGGACACACGTTCGGTCATGCGATTGAGGCATGCACCGCGTACTCGCGCTGGTTGCATGGTGAGGCGGTAGGTCTCGGTATGCAGATGGCGGCCGAAATGAGCGGTCTCGATGCGATGAGTGTGGACCGGCTGCGCAATTTGTTGACCCGCGCTGGCTTACCGTCCCGCCCTGGCGCTTTGTCGGCCAAAGACATGCTCGATGCCATGGGGCACGACAAGAAAGTGTCAGCCGGCGCTATCACGCTCATTTTGCTTGATGCATTGGGAGACGCCCGAGTGGTGCGCGACTTCGATCAGGAACGCCTGCATAAGGTGCTCAATGACTGGGCATCCTGAAGACGCCTTGAAGTCCTACGCCTCGAGACCGCGCTTAAGCCGCGGGAGGCGGTTCTCTGAACCAGATCCGTCGGAGCGCACTCAGTTTCAACGTGATCGGGATCGCATCGTGCACTCGAACGCTTTTCGGCGTCTGATGTACAAGACACAAGTGTTTGTGAATCACGAAGGCGACCACTACCGCACCCGTCTCACCCACTCGCTGGAAGTAGCCCAAATCGGTCGCACTGTGGCATTGGCATTGGGATTGAACGAGACGCTTACAGAGGCGATATGCCTTGCACACGATCTCGGACATACGCCGTTTGGACATGCCGGGCAGGATGCATTGAATGCGTGCATGCAAGCGCATGGGGGATTCGAGCACAACCTACAGTCGTTACGTATCGTCGATGAGCTGGAGGAAAAGTACGCACAGTTCGACGGGCTGAATCTGACCTTCGAGACTCGCGAGGGCATTCTGAAGCATTGCTCCAAACGCAATGCGCGATTGCTGGGCGCGCTCGGCCAGCGATTTCTCGATCGCACGAGACCGGGCCCGGAGGCGCAGCTGGCGGATCTCGTCGATGCCATCGCCTACAACCATCACGATGTTGATGATGGGCTGCGGGCGGGGCTTCTTGATATCGATGCTTTACGCACGCAGCCGCTGTTCGATGTGCCCTACAGGGAAGTGACTGCGCGCTACCCCGGGCTATCACGGCGTCGGTTAATCTATGAGGTGAAGCGCAGGATGATCAATCACATCGTCGGTGATTTGATCGAAGAGAGCCGTAGGCGCGTCGCGGCTTTGGAACCCAGGCACGCCGATGATATCCGGGCGCACGAAGTGCGCGTGATCGCGTTTTCAACGGCGACCGAAGAAGCCCACCTCGCGCTGAAACGCTTCCTGATGGAGCATTTGTATCGCCACCCGGATGTCGTCGTGATGCAGCAGCAGGCGGCCGAGGTGGTGGATACCCTGTTTCACTATTTCGCGAGCGATATCCTGCGCGTGCCACAGGCGTTTCGAGAGCGTCGAGGCGTCGATGCCGAAACGCAAGAATATGAACAGATGCGGCTGGTAGCCGATTATCTGTCCGGCATGACCGATAGATTCGCGATGTCGCGATTTGAGCAAATCCAATCCTGATCCCGGCGCGCGCCTGCGCTAAAATGGTCGCTGGGGACTAGGAAACGAAATAACGATGAGCACTCACCAGATCCCGCCGGAAGAGCGGCTGATCTTTGCGCTCGACGTGCCGGACGCCGAGCAGGCGAAGGCGTTAGTCGAGACGCTGGGCGACAGTGTGCGCTTCTACAAGATCGGACTCGAGCTCGCGATGCGCGAGGGCTACTTCGAGCTACTCGATTGGTTGCTGGCGCGAAACAAACAGGTCTTTCTGGACGTCAAGCTGTTCGATGTACCGGCGACCGTCGCGGCCGCTGTGCGCAATCTCGCCGAGCGCGGTGCGACGTTTTGTACGGTTCACGGCAATCAGGCGGTGATGGAAGCGGCTGCTGAAGCTAAGGGCGAACTCAAGATTCTTGCCGTGACGGTGCTGACCAGCCTCGATCGCGGTGATATGGATGATCTTGGTTTCGACTGTGATGTCGGCGATCTTGTGATCTCCCGCGCGCGACGCGCCCTTGAGGCGGGCTGTGATGGAGTGATCTCCTCCGGGCTTGAAGTGCCTAGGTTGCGTGCGGAGGTCGATGACCGGTTGCTGGTCGTCACACCGGGCATCAGACCTGTAGAGAATCGGCCTGCGGATGACCAGAAGCGGGTCGTCAGCGTGCCACAGGCGTTTGCCAACGGCGCTGACTACATCGTTGTCGGACGGCCTATCCGTAACGCGCCAGATCCACGTGCCGCTGCTGAGGCGATTGTCGCCTCCATTCACGAAAGCTTCGCTTGATCCCGGGGACACACGACCATGACCGAACTCAAAAACGACCTGTTCCTGCGCGCCTTGATGCGCGAGCCGACCGAGCGTACGCCCGTATGGATGATGCGACAGGCCGGGCGCTATCTGCCCGAATACCGTGCGACCCGAGCGCAGGCCGGCGACTTCATGTCGTTGTGCCGCAATGACGAGCTGGCTTGTGAGGTGACATTGCAGCCCTTGCGGCGCTACGGCTTTGATGCCGCGATCCTGTTTTCCGACATCTTGACCGTGCCTGACGCCATGGGCTTGGGTCTGTTTTTCGAGACGGGCGAAGGGCCGAGGTTCGAGCGACCAGTCCGTAGCGCAGCCGATGTGCGCAACCTGCCAGAGCCTGATGTTGCTGACTCACTCGGCTACGTGATGCGTGCGGTGAGTCGCATCCGCAAATCACTGGAGGGGTCCGTGCCGCTGATCGGTTTCGCCGGCAGTCCGTGGACGGTTGCGACCTACATGGTTGAGGGTGGCAGCAGCAAGACCTACAGCACCATCAAGGCCCTGCTCTACAGCGAACCGGAAATTGCCGATTTGCTCATGGAGAAAATTGCCAGAGTAACGACCCATTACCTGAACGCTCAGATCGAAGCCGGCGCGCAGGCAGTGATGATCTTTGATACCTGGGGTTCTGTACTTGAGCCAGAACTCTATCGCCGTCACTCGCTTGCCAGCATGCAAATGATTGTCGATGGGCTAAAGCGCGAAGCCGACGGGCGTCGTGTGCCGGTCGTGCTGTTCACGAAGGGTGCCGGGACTCGCCTTGAAATCATGTCACAGAGCGGCTGCGACGGGCTTGGCGTCGACTGGACAACCGATCTCGCAGAAGCGCGTCGATTGACCGGTGATCGCGTTGCACTCCAAGGCAACATGGACCCGTCTTTGCTCTACGCGAGCGATGAGGCGATTCGCGATGGCGTGGCCCGCGTGCTCGCCTCGTATGGCAATGGCCCTGGGCATGTCTTTAATCTGGGGCACGGCATCCACCCGGAAATCGATCCGGCCAAAGTAGGTGTCATGGTCGACGCTGTACGCGAGTTCAGTCCGGCCTACCACGGTAACGGTTGATGCGATGACCGATCGGCGAGCGTCCGGATTCACGGCGGACGAACGCCGCCGTCGACGTCGTCTGCGACGCATGCAGTGGGTAGCGCACGCGCTGCTCATTAGCATGTTGGCGATCTACGTGCTCAGCGGGTTGTGGATGTCCGAGTACCCCTGGTTGGGCTATGTGCGCGCTTTTGCGGAGGCGGGTACCGTCGGTGCACTCGCCGACTGGTTCGCGGTGACGGCATTGTTCCGAGAACCACTGGGGTTGCCAATTCCTCACACGGCGATTATCAAGCGCCGCAAGAACGATATCGGCGATACGCTCGCTGATTTCATCGCAACGCATTTCCTCACGCGGGAGACGCTCGCTCCTCGATTGGACCGTATCGACCCTGCGGGTGTGGCGACCGACTGGTTGTCGCGCCCGAACAATGCGCGCCAGCTTACCGATGACGTTGCGAGGGTGTTGCAGCGTGTCGTGCGCACAGGTGACAACCGCGCGCTGCGCGATCTGGTGAAGGACAACCTGCGCTCAACGCTCGAGCGTATGCAAATCACTCCGCTGTTGGGGCAGGTTCTTGAGATGCTGATCCGCAATGACCCCGAGGACACTTTGCTCTCGGGTCTGGTTAGCCTTGCGCAACAGCAGTTCGACGATAACCGTCTGAACTTGCGCGATACGGTCACCGACCGCACCCCCTGGTGGTTGCCCGGGTTTGTCGACGAACGCATCTATCGTCAGTTGGTCACCGAGATTGAGCAGGTATTGTCGGATGATGAGGCGGACGGCGAGGAACGCGCACGCGAGCATCTGAGGCGCGTGCTGCTGGATATCGTTACGGCCCTGAAAGACGACGAGGCTTTGATCGAACGCGGTGAACGCCTGAAGCAGGAGTTGCTGGATCATCCGCAGCTCGCCGTGTATTTGTCCCGAGTCGTCAACGATATCTCTCGATATCTGACGCGCGAGGCAGAGGATCCGGAAAGTGAATTCCGCCATCGAATTACCGAAGCGTTGGCGGGACTCGGCGGTGCACTGGCTAATCAGCCAACAGTGCGTGACGACATCAACGAATCCCTACGCGATGCGGCCTTGTATGTAATCACGCGCTATCGCGAGTCAATTACCCATGTCATCGCCGACACTATTCACGGTTGGGATGCGGACACTGCGGCGGATCTCATTGAACTGCGTGTCGGGCGTGACCTGCAGTTCATACGTATCAACGGTACGCTTGTTGGCGGTCTTGCAGGTCTAACGCTCTACACCCTCTGGCACGCGTTTATCGCCTAGTCTGGGCGCAACTCCCGGCGCAGAATCTTGCCGACATTCGTCTTCGGTAACTCATCGTGGAAGATCACCTCGCGAGGTTGCTTGTAGCCGGTCAGGTTTTCGCGGCAGTAAGCGAGGATGTCCTCTGCTGTAGTGCCATCACTGACGACGACATGCAGTTGAACAACCTCTCCGGATTTCGGGTGCGGCTTGCCAACGGCAGCTGCTTCGACGACCCCTGGCAGCTGGACCACAACGTCTTCGATCTCATTGGGATAGACGTTGAAGCCGGACACCAGAATCATGTCTTTCTTGCGGTCTTCAATGAAGACAAAACCTTTGTCGTCGAGACGGCCGATGTCTCCGGTGCGCAACCAGTCGCCTTCCATGACCTTCTCAGTTTCCTCAGGACGCTGCCAGTAACCCTGCATTACCTGCGGACCACGGATACAGATTTCGCCCACTTCGCCCACGGCCAACTGATTGCCGTCATCGTCCATGATCGAGACCTCGGTTGAGGAAATCGGTAGCCCGATCGCACCAGTGAACTCTGCATTTTCGACGAAAGGATTGATGACCGCCGCCGGCGACGTTTCGGTCAGGCCGTAAGCCTGAATCAAGGGCGTGCCCGTGACCTCGCGCCATTGCTCGGCTACCGCACGCTGTACCGCCATGCCGCCGCCGATGGTGATTCGCAGACTCGAAAAATCGAGATCTGCAAAACCGGGTGTATTCATCAATCCCACGAACAGTGTGTTCACGCCGGTGAAATAGCTGAACTTGTAATTGCCGAGCTCCTTGACAAAGCCCTTCATATCGCGTGGATTGCTGATCAATACGTTGAGCCCGCCCTGCTGCAACAGGGAGAAGCAGTTCCCCTCCAGCGAGAAGATGTGATAGAGCGGTAGCGCCGTGATGCCGACAATGGGCCCGTCGTCGAGATGATCGCCGAGCCAGGCGTTGGATTGCTGGACGTTGTGGACGAGGTTGCCGTGCGACAGCATCGCACCTTTAGCCACCCCGGTGGTGCCGCCGGTGTATTGCAGAAACGCCAAATCGTCGAGCGTCAGCTCGGGGCGTTTGAAAGCACTGGTTTCGGTCTTGAGCGTGTCGCGAAACGCGGTCGTGTTCGGGATAGAAAACGGCGGCACCATCTTCTTGACCTTCTCTACCGCAAAATTGGTCAACATGCGCTTGGCTGTGCTGTGCATGTCGCCGATTTTCGTGGTGATCACAAATTCGAGGTCGGTCTTATCGAGAACCGCTTCGAGTGTGTGCGCGAAATTCTCGACAATCACAATGGCGCGTGCACCGGAGTCACTCATTTGATGCTGCAGCTCGCGCTGGGTGTAGAGCGGGTTCACGTTGACCACGACCAGACCGGCTCGCAAAGCACCAAACAGCGCGATCGGGTATTGCAGGATGTTCGGCATCATCAGGGCGATACGATCGCCTTTGTTCATACCTTTTGCTTGCAACCAGCTGGCGAAAGACAGCGACATGGCATCGATTTCGGCAAAGCTAAACTCAGTGCCCATATTGGCGTAGGCCGGCTGGCTTGCGAATTTGCTGACGTTGTCGTCAATGAGGTCGGCCAGCGAGTTGTAGCCCGCGTTGTCGATGAATTCGGGTACGCCAGGGACGTAGGAGGAAAGCCAGATTTTCTCGGTCATGTTTGTCAATAGCTCGCGGTTCTATTCGGATCGGGATTCGGGTGAGACGCCTGCTTGCTCGATGGCGTCACGGATCACTGGCCAGGCACGCTCCAGCATGTCCGGTTGTGCTTCGGCATTCGGATGAATGCCGTCAGACTGCATCAGATTGGGGTCGAGCGCTACGCCTGCCAGAAAAAACGGCTCCATAGGCAGCGCGTTCTCGTCTGCGATCTCTCTGAAGGTAGCCTCAAACTGCTCGGTATAGCGCTGACCATAATTCGGGGGGATTCGCATGCCGAGCATCGCAACCTTGGCGCCGCTGCCTTCAGCGGCATTCACCATCGACTGCAGATTTCGGCGCGTGACATCGATGGCGATACCGCGCAAGCCGTCATTGCCGCCCAGTTCGATGACGACCACGCTCGGCACATGGGCCTCGAGCGCTGCCGGAAGCCGGGCCGCGCCGCCCTGCGTCGTATCCCCGGAGATACTCGCGTTCACCACGCGAATCCCATAATCTAATTCATCGAGGCGGCTTTGCAGCAATGCGACCCAGCCATCGGCGACATCGGCGAGACCGTAACCCGCACTAAGACTGTCGCCCACAACCACCAGCGTTGGCCGTTGGTCGTCTGTGGCGGATTTCTGTGCAGCGGCAGGCGCATCCGTTGTCGCTGACGACTCGAACGACATAGGTACGAACGTGAGTACGGCGGCAAGCACGCCGACCACGCCGATCACAACTGACACCGATTTTCTCGCGGACATCGTTCGCTGCCGGACCATAAATGACGAAGTCTCAATTAAACGAGGACGCGAGTCCAGCGACCCGTTCTGTTCTTGAAGCGCGCGCGCTGACCCGCACCGTCCCCACCGTGGATGGCACTCTGACCATTCTCGATGATGTTTCGTTCACCGCGGGCCGTGGCGAGACCCTTGCGATCATCGGGCCTTCCGGCGCGGGCAAATCGACGCTGCTCGCATTGTTGGCGGGCCTTGATACCCCGACACGTGGCGAAGTCATTTTGGATGGACACTCGCTGCAAGGTCTGGATGAGGATGGCCGAGCGACGGTGCGCGCCGGGCGTGTGGGTTTTGTCTTTCAGTCGTTTCATCTGATTCCCGCGCTGACTGCGCTGGAGAATGTCATGATGCCGCTCGAACTCACGGGCGAGCCACGGGCACGGGAACTGGCTCGGGATATTCTTGGCAGCGTGGGGCTTGATCAGCGACTCACGCATTATCCGGCGCAGTTGTCTGGTGGCGAAAAGCAGCGCGTAGCGATCGCGCGTGCCTTCGCAACCCGGCCTTCACTCCTGTTTGCGGATGAACCAACAGGTAATCTCGATCGCGATACCGGGAAAACCGTTGAGCGTTTGCTGTTCGATCTCAACCGAGATTTGCAAACGACGCTGGTGCTTGTGACTCACGATCCTGCACTGGCGGCTCAATGCCAGCGCCGACTGTCGATCGACGGTGGCCGATTGGTGAAGGACGAGCGTTCCTGATGCGTGCATTTCGTTTCGCCCTGTCCGGCATCCTGCGTGAGCTTCGCGCCGGTGAGCTGCTGGTGCTGATGGCAGCACTCTCGATCGCCGTGGCGAGCATGACGGCGATTGGATTTCTCACAGATCGCATTTCCCGCGCGGTCGCTTTGCAGGCAACCGAGGTTTTGGCGGCTGACCTCAGACTCTCGGGCGGACGACCTCTGGCGGCAGCACGTCTGGCTGAGGCAGAGGAAGCGGGCTTAGAGACTTCCTATGGCATCAACTTTCCATCGGTCGTGTTCTCGGAGCAGACGAGTACACTAGCCGCCCTAAAAGCTGTGTCAGCCGATTACCCGCTGCGTGGCGAGTTGCGCATTGCCGATCGCTTGTTCGAAACACCGCGTCTTGCTGAGCAGATCCCGGAGCCGGGCACTGTGTACGCCGATGCGGCGCTGCTGGCCCGACTGGGTATCGATGTTGGCGCGCAAATCGAGGTCGGGGCGCTGGTGCTCACGGTCACCCAGGTGCTCGTATATCGTCCCGATCAGAACCCAGGTTTCAGTGGGTTGGCGCCCACGCTGCTGATGCACGTTGACGATATTACGCCGAGCGGTCTGCTTGTCGAGGGCAGTCGGGCGAACTACTCGCAGCTGTTTGCGGGAGATCCTGATCAGATTGCCGCGTTTGCGAAGGCGCTCCGCGAGAATCGTCCGGAAGGCGTGCGTGTTGAGGATCAGGCCGAATCCGGCAGCCAGCTTGCCAGCGCAATTGATCGTGCCGGGCGGTTTCTGTCGCTCGCCTCGCTGGTGAGTCTGATCCTTTCCGCAGTAGCCGTCGCGATGGCGGCTCGCCGCTACGCTGACCGCCGCCTGGACAGCGCTGCGTTGATGAAGACCTTCGGTGCGCCACAGTCATTCGTCCTTCAGGTAGGGGTCTGGCATCTGCTGGTCGTCGGCGTGCTGGCCAGTGCGATTGGTGTCGGTATCGGCTATGCCGCAGAGCGCCTGCTATCGAGCGCGCTATCGGGGTGGCTGCGTGGCGATTTGCCGGCTGCGGGATGGGCACCGGTGCTGCCGGGTGTCGCTACCGCGATGGTATTGCTCATTGGATTCGGGCTGCCTGCATTGTTGCGACTCGGCGATACGCCTCCCATGCGAGTCTTGCGTCACGACCTCGAACCACCGCCGCCGGGGATCTGGTTGACCTACGGCGCGGCGCTGGGCGCTTTGGGCTTGATCGTGTTCTGGGCGGTGCCCGAGGTGAATCTGCTGGCGATTATTCTCGGCGGTACGCTCGCGACCTCCGCCGTACTGGTGCTGGGTGGGCGTGGCCTCGTGGCATTGCTCGGCAAGCTGCGCGGACAGGTCGGTGTCTCGTGGCGTTACGGACTGGCTAACGTCGCACGGCGCGGCGGTGACAGCGCGGTCCAGGTGGTGGCGTTCGGTCTCGGACTGATGGTGTTGTTACTGCTCACCTTGGTCCGAAACGATCTGTTGGACGGTTGGAATGCGACTGTACCCACCGACGCGCCGAATCAATTCCTGATCAATATTCAGCCGGACGAGCGGGAAAGCATCCGTGAATTGTTCACCGAAGCTGCGCTCGGTGAAGTTGAATTTGTGCCCTTGGTACGTGGTCGCATCAACACGATCAATGGACTCACCCCCAGCGAGTGGCGCGAGCAGGGTCGCGGCTCCTGGCGTGCCGGTCGCGAGATGAATCTGTCCTGGTCTGCAACGCTCGACCCCAGCAACGAAATCGTTCGTGGCGAGTATTGGTCTGCCGGACATGCGGGCCCGCCGGAGGTCTCGGTCGATGAGGACATTGCGGCTGAGATGGGACTCACCATCGGTGATCAATTGGCAATCGACATTGCTGGCGTGGAGCGCACCGCGACCGTCAGCAGCCTCAGGAAGATCGACTGGGACTCTTTCAAACCCAATTTCTTCATGGTTTTGAGTCCCGACGGGATGCAGGCGCTACCGCAGACGTACATCACCTCACTCTATATTTCGGAAAGTCAGACCGGAGTGTTGCGGCAACTAGTGCGCCAACATCCGAGCGTATCGGTAATCGATATCGACGCGGCACTCGCGCAGGTTAGAGGCATCATCGAAAAGGCCACGCTCGCAGTGCAATACGTATTCTTGTTCACGCTCGCGGCGGGCGTCGTCGTGTTGTTCGCCGCGATCCAGTCGACGCTCGACGAACGTCGGTTCGAGAGCGCCCTGCTGCGTACTTTCGGTGCTTCACGGCGTGTCGTGTTGACCGGCATTCTGGCTGAGTTCTCAGCGCTGGGCTTACTGGCCGGTATCTGCGCTGCCACCGGTGCGAGCATCATCGGTATCGTGGTTGCCAGAGAGCTGTTCGATTTGCCGATGGGTTTGAACCCGGTCTTGTGGTTTGCCGGCACTATCGGTGGATTGCTGCTAGTGGGAATCAGCGGCACCCTCGCCGCTCAAGGCGCTGCAAAAGCACCGCCGGTGAATACTCTACGCGGTCACTGATCTGCCTGTTTTGCCGCCTTGGCGGCAGCTTTGGCGGCTTTCTTGGCAGCCTTCTTCTCCGCCTTTGCCTGGCGCTTCTGCAGTGTCTTTTCGCTCGGTGGATCGACAGCCTCACGAACGGCTTTGATCACGTTCACCTCACCAGTCGCGAGGAGCTCATCAAAGCGACCACGACAGATGCTCCAGGTGGCGCCGATCACAGCGAGATTGATGCCGAGCATCAGCGCACTAATACTGATGGTATCGGAGAAATCGCCGAGCCAGTCAGGCAGCTGAATTCCGAAAATTGCGTCGAGCAAGGCGCCAAGAATCCTCTGTACGATCTCAATTTCGAGCAGTACGTTTTCGAAGAACCAGAGTGTGATTTTCAAGAGGAATACCAGTACCGCGAGCTCGGTGAGCGCCTGGAACCAGTTCTTGCTATAGCAAAGTGCCGCCGCAGCAAGTGTCACCACGGCTGCTTGCGACGTGGCGTGTGCAATCAACAGCATGAGGCTGGCTGCGGCACTCCACCAGGGGCCTTCCGCAATGATGGCGACCTCGCCATCAACTAAACCCGAGACTAACGCGATCATGCTGAGCAAGATGACCGCAGGAATCAGGGTTGCAGCAATCCACGGAAAATCATCGGCACCGGCAAGCTCTGTTCGAAACAGATATCGCCGAATCGGTAATGCCAAAAAGACCGCAATCAACACCACTGGCCAGCTGATGGCACTCAAGAGACCATTCTCGCTTTCGGCAAAGTAAAGGTTGCCGGCAACGCCCAGTGCCAGACCGGCAGCGGTCAGCCCCGCCAGCGTGATGAAGGGGCGGGCACCCAGCATCGCCGGGAGGTTGTCATCATCGCGGCTTTGGTTGAATGCCGCATTGAGCGCGGGCCCCATATCAGCGAACCCATCACGAGCGGTCCTGAAGAGATGGACGAGCTTCATGCGTGTTGGCAGTGACCAGGGAAGTCTGCCGAGACCTCTCGAATTGTGTCGCAGACGGATCTGAGCAATGCCGCTCTCGGGTGGCTCGATCGCCACACGCCAACAATGGTTCGACTCGGCGCCGGCGCGTTGAAAGGGAGCGATACCAGGCCATCGTCATCGCGAATCGCCAGTTCCGGTAACAGCGTTACGCCAGCGCCACCGGCAACCATCTGCCGGAGTGTCTCGAGGCTGGTAGCGCGAAACTCGTCCTCGTTAACACCGCCCGCAAGACTGCAGACTTCCAGAGCCTGATCGCGCAGGCAATGACCGTCCTCGAGCAACAGGAAGTGCTCATCGGCAATATCGCTCTCAGCAACGGATTCACGGCTGGCGAGCGCGTGCTGCGGGTCTACGGCCAGTCGGAACGGTTCCTTGAAAAGCTCGGCTGAATCGCAGCCCTGCAGATTCAGCGGTAGTGCGAGCACACCGAGGTCCACATCGCCGGCATGAATCTCCGCCATCAGGTGATCGGTCTGCAACTCAAGGTATAGGCACTTCAAGCGATCGAACCGCGATTTGATGTCCGGCGCGATACAGGGCAGCAGATAGGGCGCGAGTGTCGGGATGAGCGCCACCTTGATGCGACCGGCCTCAGGGTCCTGATGCACCTGAGCCAGCTCGTTGATGCTATGCGCTTCGGCGAGCAGCCCCCGTGCGCGACTCGCGATTGCCTCGCCGGTCTCGGTCAGCTGAATTCCCTTGCTATGGCGCTCGACCAGCGTGACACCCAGCTGCTCTTCGAGCTTCTTGATCTGGGTGCTGAGCGTCGGCTGGGTGACAAAGCATGCTTCGGCCGCCCTGCCAAAATGACGGTGCTCATCCAACGCCACGAGATAACTCAACATGCGCAGGTTGAAATGCAGGTTTGCGCTCATGAAACTTCCTTTAGTGCCTTGAACGCGGACAGCGCCGATTCGCGGCTGGTCTTCAGATCAGCGATCGGTGCAGCATAGTCGCGCTCGAGATCAAATCCGAGTCGCTGCGCCTCTTTTTCCGGCAACGTCCATGGTGCATGGACATACTTCTTCGGAAGATTCGCAACCTCGGGCACCCATTTGCGAACGTAGTTGCCCTCCGGGTCGAAGCGCTCTCCCTGCGAAACCGGGTTGAAGATACGGAAATAAGGTGCAGCATCCACACCGCATCCCGCCGACCACTGCCAGCCGAGTGTGTTGGCGGGTAAATCCGCATCCACAAGGGTGTCCCAAAACCAGCGAGCACCGTGCAGCCAATGCGTGCGGATATTCTTGACGAGAAACGATGCCACGATCATGCGCACACGATTGTGCATCCAGCCGGTTTGCCAAAGCTGACGCATACCCGCATCCACGATCGGAACGCCGGTCTGTCCTTTCTGCCAGGCCCTGAGCTGTAGCGTGTCCTCGCGCCATTCGAAGTGGCGGAATTTGGGATTCATCGGCTGGTCGGTGGTGTCGGGGAAATGGAACAGCGCATAGTGCGAGAACTCGCGCCAACCAAGCTCACTCAGATAGATCTCACGTCCGTCGCTTTCGGGCGTCTGCGAGTTAATGATCTGCCACAACCGGCGGATAGAGATCTCTCCGAAATGCAGATGGGGTGAGAGCCGTGATACTCCCGCTACGCCCGGCAGGTTTCTCGCCTCGTCGTAATTACTGGCGGCATCGATAGCAAACTTCTTCGCTTGTGCGTAAGCGGCGTCCTCGCCGGGTTGCCACGCGGCTTCGATGCCTTTATCCCAACGAATGTCAGGCAACAACTCCAGTGACTGAAGCGTTTCGGAATGCAATTCGGTCGTTGGCGGAGATAGCGTCTCTGGCGGGTCTTGCGGCTCTGCCTTGGCTGCCATCGGTTTCGCCGCGCGCCAGTAGGGGGTGAACACTTTGTAAGGTGTGCCTGTCTTGGTCATCACTGTCCACGGCTCAGTGAGCAAGCTGCCATTGTGGGAGCACACAGTGAGGCCGTCCGCTTCGAGTGCTTGCTTGACCGCTGTGTCGCGCTCTCGCGTCCAAGGCTCATAGAGCCGGTTCCAGTGCACCTCACTTGCGCCTGACTCTCGAACCAGTGCGTGCAAGACCTCGAGTGCATCGCCGCGTCGAATCACAAGCGACGACCCTTTGGCCGCGAGCGCTTCTTTCAGCGATGCGAGGCTATGGTGCAACCACCAGTTGCTCGCTGCTCCGGGCGCCCATTCGCTCTGCGCTTCCCGATCGTCGATGTAGACCGGCAAAACGTGTTCACAGTTTGCGACCGCAGCCAGGAGCGCGGGATGGTCATCCAACCGCAAATCGCGCCGGAACCAAACGAGCGCCGTTCTAGGTGTCATACTCATCCGCATATTGTAGCGCGGACCATGGGAGTCGCTGCGCATGAACAACAGCGAGACACCGTTCTGGGAGCACAAATCGCTCGGTGAGATGAATGCGGAGGAGTGGGAGTCGCTGTGCGACGGCTGCGGCTTGTGCTGTTTGCACAAGTTCGAAGACGATTCGGATGGCGAGGTCTACTATGCCGACGTTGCTTGTCACTTATTGGACCTCGGAACCTGTCGCTGCACGGACTATCCCAACCGACGCGCGCGGGTGCCCGACTGTGTCCAGCTTTCCGCCGAGAGCGTCAGCAGCTTATCGTGGCTGCCCTATTCCTGTGCGTACCGACGCCTTGAGGAGGGGCGCGGACTTGCCGCATGGCATCCATTGATTTCCGGCACTCGCGATTCGGTAGTCGCTGCAGGGATCAGCGCTGGCCTGTTCGCGCGCGCTGGCGATGCCAGTCGACCGCCGCACCCCGATGACGTCAGGCTTACGCAGTGGCAAACTCACAACCCGATAGATATCGAGGACGATGCCACGGATGAATAAGCCCGCTTTCCAACCACTGGACCAATACCTTCGATTGTCTCCCGATGCGATGGTCGAGCGCTCTGCCGAGCTGTTCGAGGATCTCAATCGCCGCCGCACCGTGCGAGATTTTTCAAGCGAACCTGTGCCGCGCGCTGTTATCGAGAACTGCCTGAAGGTCGCGAATACAGCACCGAGCGGCGCAAACATGCAGCCCTGGCATTTCTCGGTCATCTCGGACCCCGCGGTGAAGGCGCGAGTGCGCGAAGCGGCCGAGGCGGAGGAGCGAGAGTTCTATGAGCATCGCGCCTCGGACGAATGGTTGGATGCGCTTCAAAAATTCGGCACGAATGCAGAGAAGCCGTTTCTTGAGACCGCGCCCTATCTGATCAGCATTTTCATGCAGAAGTTTGCGATTGATGAGGCGGGCAACAAAACCAAGCATTACTACCCACAGGAATCGGTGGGTCTTGCGACTGGGATGTTGATAGCCGCCCTGCACCAGTGCGGACTGGCCTCGCTGACACACACGCCGAGCCCGATGGGCTTCTTGAACGAGATCTGCGGGCGGCCGAAGCACGAACGTGCGTATTTGCTGCTTGTGGTCGGTTATCCGGCTTCAGATGCCGAGGTACCTGTGATTTCGCGCAAGGCACTTACGGAATTCACGACATTTATCGAATAGCGAGCCCTGGTTAGCTGTTTTTCTGTCTGCTTTACGGCATGCTTCGCCGTGGGACCTATTTAACTATTCCAAGGATTAATCTGTGAAAACACTGCGTTTTTCCGTGTTTGCACTCGTGCTGGGTGTAGCGACCGTTGCTTGCGGTGACGATGAGTCGGCGCCGGCAGCGTCCAGTGCCAAGATCAGTACGACATTACTCGAATATGTGCCTGGCGACACGCCTTATGTGTTTGCGGCACTGGAGCCGCAGCCCGCCGCGCTGCAGGAGAAGTTCGAGCCGATGCTCGAGATGGCGGTTGATCAGTATCACAACCTGTTTCTGCAGGCACGTACTGCGATGACCAAAGGTGGTGACGAGTCCGCATCTGATGATCTGATCAATGTGCTTGATGTGCTGATTGAAGAAACGGAAGACGGCGACCTCGCCGGTCTCGGATTCGACTCCAAGAAAGATGTGCCGGTGATCTACGGCCACGGCTTGCTTCCCGTCGTTCGGATGACGATTTCTGATCCGGACGCTTGGGCCAGCACCTACTCCCGATTGACCGCCGATCTAGAGAACGCACCGACGACCATCACGGTCGATGGGCTGGATATCGACGTGTTCGGTGGCGAAGCACCCGCCCAGATTTTCGTTGCGCAGCAGGATGGTACGGTCGCGTTGTCGTTCGGACCGGCTGATCTGGAGCCTGCGGTGATCGGCGAGTTGATGGGCGCGACCAAGCCGGCTGAATCCATTGTCGATTCGGGAGCGCTTGCTGCTGTTTCGGAGCGCTATGGGTTCACGCCGCAGATGCAGGGATTCGTCGATTTCACTAAGGTTTTCGGCATGCTGCAGGCGAGTGGCAACCCGATTAATGACGCTTTGTTCGGCCTGGCGCCGACGCTGCCGCTTGAGCTGGATGAGGTCTGCAGTCAGGAGATGACGGGTATTGTGCAGATCATGCCGCGGATGGTGGTCGGTGCAACGCGTATAGACGAAGAGGCTACCGACACGCTTTTGGTGCTTGAAATGCGCGAAGACGTAGCGGCGGCACTTCAGCCGATTGCGGGCAAGATGGCAGGCCTCTCCGCCAGCACGGATGCCGCGCTTAAGTTGGGCGGCGCGATTAATCTGCTCGGACTACGCGAGTGGGTGGAGACCTCACTTGGCGCAGCGGCCGAATCGCCTTTCGAATGCGAGCAGCTCGTCCCGCTCAATGAGATGGTGGTTCAGGCAGTTGAGGCGACGCAGCAGCCCTTGCCGCCGATTGCCTACAACCTGCAGGGATACAGCATCGAGATCGGTAGCTTCGAGGGTATGGAGGGTATTGCGCAGCAGCAGATGCCGGAAAACCTCGAATTGGATGTAACGCTTGGATTCAAGAATGTGCAGGGCTTGTTGATGATGGGTCAGATGATGGCACCGCAACTGGCCGAGTTGGCGCTCGAACCCAACGGTGAAGCCGTTCCGATCCCCGACGGTCTGACCGGCCCGATTCCTCTAGAGGGATTCATGGCGATGACCGATGATTTGATCTCTGTGAGTATTGGTGAAGATGCAGAGTCACGCTCGGAAGCGCGCGCGACAGCAACGATCGACGGAGAGTCGCCTGTGCTCACGCGCATGGACTTCGACGCTGGTGCGTACTTCAACTTCATTGCTGAGATGTCAGAGAGTGCGATGGGCCCGATGATGGAGTCAGATTCGCTTCCCGAGGACCAGCGCAAGATGCTGGAGAGCCAGCAAGAGAACATGCGTGCGATGGCAGAGGCCTACGAAGCGGTCCTCGACAGGGTGAGCTTTGAGGTGGTTTTGACCGAACGTGGTCTGGAGATGCCGGCTAGGGCTACCTTCAAATAGGTTCGGACACCGAACGCATTTTTGCGATGGGGAGCGACCAAGGTCGCTCCCCTTTTTTATCCGAACGGCGCGACGCCGATGAGCGCTCGGTGCAGATAGGCAACAAACGCGCCGTACAACGCGAGACCGCCGATCACAGCGAATGCATCGTTCACTCCGAGTTTCGGCAGCGTAAGATGCTGCCTCGGTTTGCGACGCTTAAGAGAAATGCGGTCAGCGACTGCCCACGCCAGGAACCCACCGAAGAGCAGAACGTCGGCGAGCATGCCGTTCACCAGCAAGTGTGAGAAAGCCCAGATTTTGGTGGCCAAGAGCATCGGGTGCTTGACCGCCTGACTGATGCGCCCGGGCAGGTATGCGGCGAGTAAGAAAACGAAGACCGGCAGCATGAGCACAGCGTTGACGTGGCTCAGCCAGCGCGGCGGTTGCCACAGCAGGGTGGGTTCCATGCGGGCGGCACCGTAGCCTTTGATTAAAAGAACGAATCCAACGATGGCTACAATGCTGTAGACGGCGCGCCAACTCAAAGGTCCGAGCTTGGCAGCCAGTGCGTCCCGGGTGTCGATCGCAAAGATGCTGATGCTGTGAATTCCGAGAAACAGGATCAGTCCAGCGATTAGCTGAGTCATGGATTACCTCTGCGCCCGTAGAGCAAAGTGATGTTGTAGCGGCGATCCTCAAAGCGATCGCCAAAATGAATACGATCTGTTTGATGAATCAGGTTTGAGTTGAAGATCGCCATGCGATTCTGGCGATGAGGGACTATGATCGGCGTGTTCAGGTCTTCGCCGAGATGCGCTTTCATGGCGTCTTCGTCGTTATTGAAGGTGTTGAAGTTCCACTCGAGTGGTGCCTGCCTTCTGAAGATGCGCAGGCCACCATGGTCCGGATCGAGGTTCGCCGAATCAGGCGCGATCCAAAAGTTGCAGTTCACCGCGGCGGCATCCGCGTGCATCCCAATGCCCGAAAGTGCAGGCCCATACTTGTAACCCCAGGCCTGAGTGAGTGGGTGGGCAGCAAAAATGCCCGGCAAAGCCTCGGCAAGCGCTTTAGCAATACCGATGGTCAGCGGGTTGCCGAACCCCTCCGTGAGGTAGGCTCCCAGGTAGTTCTGACGGACGTCATACCAAATCGTTGCGCTTCTGCAGAACTCGAGAACAGCATCCAGCGCTTCCTCAGTCAGCAGGTTGTCGACGACTACATGCTGCGGGTCACTATCGAAGTACTGTTGCTCAATCGCACTCCTATCGAGATCAGGATTGATCAATGGTCCATCCGGCAACACGACCTTGGGACTGAACAACGGACGATTGTGATGGTCCGCCATCGTCTGCCAGTGTGACTTCCAGCCGTGTCGTGGATGGCGTACCGGGAAACTTGTCAGTTCGTCCTCATCGGCGATATCTTCCAGAACCGCTTCCAGGGCCTTGGGCAGGGCGTACAGGGACCCGGGCAGTCGTTCGGTTTTCGCAAGGTAGCGCAGTTGTTCGAGATCCATCCGAATCTTGAAGCGACTGGAAATTTGCTCATCTCTGGGCAGCTCTGGCGCATGTGCTGTCGGGGGCCCCGGTTGACCACGCTTGCGTGCAACGATTTCCACGATCTGATCGATGGCCACATCGCTGTCAGCGGACAGCTCTATCATGCACAGGTTTGATCGTGCATCCAGGTGATTTGGGTTCCGTTCGATTGCGCGTTCATAACTGCGCGCTGCTTCAGCGGCGTTGCCTGATTGCTCCAGCAAGACACCCAGGTTGTAGTGCACTCGATCATTTTCCGGTTGCAGTTTTACCAGTGAACGCATCGCGTCGACGGCTACTGGAAAATCCTGAGTGGCTTGTGCTGCTGGGGCGAGCAACGCCAGTGCTTCGAAACCGCTCGGATCCGCCGCCGCCGCGCGTGCAGCAAAATGCTGCGCGATATCGGGTCTCTGGGATTGCAAGGCGATCTGCGCAAGGCCGCAAAGCGCTCGATAATGCGTCGGCTCGACATTGACGATTTCCTGCAGCACGGTGGCCGCTTCCTGTGCCTGACCACGCTGCATCAACTGCCCCGCGCGCGCGAATTGTGCATCAGCATCCACGTTTTGGATTCTATCGCAGCGCGGCTCGATGGTCAGGAAGCGCGCAGTATTTCGCGGGCAGCATTGTGCCCGGGGACACCGGTGACGCCCCCGCCGGGGTGTGCACCGGCACCGCACAGAAAGAGGCCATCAATAGGCATCCGGTATTGCGCCATGCCGAGAGCGGGCCTTGCGCTGTAGAGCTGGGATAACGAAAGCGCACCGTGAAAGATGTCACCGCCGGTAAGACCGAATTGCTGTTCAAGGTCTTTGGGCGAGAGGATCTGCCGTGCAATCACGCTGTCTGCAAATCCGCTTGCATATCGATCAACCGTCGCGATCATGTGGTCGGCGACCGCTTCGCGATGCTCGCACCACTGCTGCCCGTTTGGCAGTACGGGTGCAACATGTTGACAGAACAGGCTTGCCACATGCTGGCCTGGCGGTGCTAGCGAATCATCCAGAGTCGACGGGATCAGCATCTCGACAACCGGTTCGCGAGAACAACCGAACTGCCGTGCATCGCGGTAGGCAGCATCCATGTAGTCGAGCGACGGCGCAATAATGATGCCGCTGGAGAGGTAGTCGTCACCATCCGGATGCGCTGGAAACTTCGGAAGCTGATTCAGAGCGACATTCATACGGAACGTGCCGGAGCCGTAGCGCGTTCGCTCGATTGCTGCGCGATGTTCAATCGGCATGTCTGATTTACTGACCAAATCGAGCAACAAGTGTCTGGGCGTGCAATTCGCCGCAACAACCGGCGCTGTGATGTTTTTGCCTGCTACCACAACGCCGTGAGTCTTCCCCGCGCGGGTAACGATACGCTCTACTGGACTGTCGCAGCGGATCTCGGTCCCATGAGCCTTTGCAACTCGAGCGATCGCCTCACTGATCGCGCCCATACCGCCGATCGCATGTCCCCAAACCCCGGACTTACCGTTGACCTCGCCGAACACGTGGTGCAGAAGTACATAGCCACTCCCCGCGTCATACGGCGAGGCGTAGTTGCCGACGATGGCATCGAAGCCAAATAGTGCGCGTATCGCCGGGCTCTCGAACCAATACTCCAGAATATCCGCAGCACTTCGTGTGAAGAGTTCCAGCAATGCCTGCTGTGCTTGCTGCCCATGCCGGCGCATGCGCAGTGCCAGTTTCCCCGATCGCCAGAGTTCGGCTAACCCGCCGTTGGGATCCGGCGGGCACTCGAGCAACTCCGCGCGAAGTATGTCGGCAGCGCCTTCGAGCCACGTGTAGTACTCCGAAAGCCGCTTGGCGTCATGCGTGCTGTGTCGGGCGAACTGCGCCTGTGTTTCAGAGAGGTCACTGCCGGTCGCGAGATAGTTGTTGTCCGGCAGCGGCAAGAAATTGCTAAAGGGCCGTTCAACGATCGTGAGTCCGTTGGCATAAAGGTCGAGATCTTTGATCACCTTGGGGTGCAGCAGACTGACGGTGTAGCTTGCGACGGAATTGCGAAACCCGGGATGGAAGGTTTCCGTCACCGCAGCACCACCGATGACGTTGCGACGTTCCAGGACCAGCACCCGTCTTCCTGCTTTGGCGAGATAGGCTGCGGTCGTGAGGCCGTTGTGGCCCGCGCCGATTACGATCACGTCGAAATCAGTCGACATTCCGACCTCTAGACCCCATCTGAGAGGGGTTTTTGTTGAGAATCATGGGATAAATCTCGGTTTCGCGGCAGCTAGTGCCTTATTATCAGGGACGATCCACGGAATGGTGCCACGCGGGAGTCTCTGGGGATACATGGAAACCTCAGTCAATAAGGAGTTGTTAGCGGTCGCGGTTCAGCGACTGGAGCTCGGCATGTTTGTCGTAGAGCTCGATCGGCCATGGTCCGAGACACCCTTTCGTTTTCAAGGTTTCGAAATTCTCTCGCAGTCGGAAATCGACCTGTTGCAGACATTCTGTAAGACGGTTTATGTCGATCCCAATTTCACAAGTACCGTCACCATCACGCGGGAGTCGTTGCCGGTCATTTCGTCAGTCGATTCGACCGAGGCGCTCGAGCACAATCGACTGCGCCTGCGCCGGATGCTGACCAACACAGACCCGCATCATTACCCCAAGCCGCAAATGTCGCGCGGCGATTTCAAAACGGCTGCGGGCGCGTATGAATATGCAATCGCGCAGCGTGATCGTCTGCTTCGGGCGCTTGGCAACAATAAGCCGGTACGGGCCGCACATTGCCGGGGTGTTGTAGAGGCGATTGCCGTGCGCGTCGCTGACCATCCAGATTCGGTGATCAACGCGGCGATGCTGAGCAAGTCGCGGGACGACAGATCGGAGCGGAGTATATCGACGGCGGTCTGGTGCGCGGTGTTCGCGCGGTACTTGCAGCTACCGCCGCAACAGCTTGTCGACCTCGCGGTCGGTGGGTTGTTGCTCGATATCGGCATGCAGAAGTTGGCGCCGACGCTGCTGGATGATGACGCGGTTTACAACAAGCGCCAGAAACTCGCAGTTCAGGCGCATGTGAGGCTTGGTCTCGACATGTTGGAGCGCATACAGGATTTCCCCAAAGTCGCGATTGAGATGGTGAGCGAGCACCAGGAGCGTCCTGGTGGCATCGGCTACCCTGCGCGCAAGGACAACGAACAGCGCGGTGCTGCGGGCATGCTGGCCGGCCTGGTCGACCAGTTCGATGTCATGATCACTGGTAATGCGCGTCGTGCGCCCCTTGCACCGTCCGAGGCTATGGGGGAGTTGCTCAGCGCATCCGAGGCGAGCGCTCGTGACACGCTGCTCGTCGAGCAGTTCATTCAGGCTGTCGGTCGTTTCCCGAGCGGTAGCATTGTGGAGCTGAGCAGTGGGGAGATCGGCGTCATCAGTCTGAGTGATCCGGAACGCAGACTGCGACCGGTGCTCCATGTCGTCGCAGATTCGAACAAGCAGCCGACATCGGTTCGCGAGGTCGATCTCAAGTCCAGCAAACACGATCCCTCGAAACCGAAGGCGTTATGGATTGTCCGCGGACATCCGATCGGCGCATTTGGTATCCAGCCCGGCGCGCTATTCGGTTGAAGATGTTGCGGTCGATGCTTGCGATCTGCTTACTGCTGATCGCAAGGCAAACGGTTGCCGACGAGTCACGGATTATCGACACCATGACCCGAGTCCTGGAAGGAAGGCTGGACGCCGCCGTGGTAGACGCGCGGGATGCCGCGGGCAATGCCGAGGAGTCACTCGAAGCGATGCTCGCGACAGAGCTTTCGGATATGCAGCGTGGCGGGTATGCGACACAAGACATTCGGGCGTTCTCATCGCTTGCACCTTTCTGGGACCAGGCGACATCTTCGTTCCTATCGCGCCATCGAATCGCAAACGGCCAGATTCCCGACGCTGTGCTGCTATTGCCGGAGCAAGTCGAGCGTGTGGTTGCCGTTGATCTGACGCGTCATGTTGCGTTTGAGGTTGTGCGTGACCCCATCGGGGGTTGGAACATTGCCGGTACTTTCTACGTGTCGAGTGGTCGTGCGGGCTCCGGAAAGCGGAAGCGAGGCGATCGCAAAACGCCGGTAGGTTTGTATTTCCCGCTGCAGGCATTGGACACCAGCAAGCTGCCGCCTCGATATGGCAATCGTGCGATCACACTCGACTATCCGAACGCGCTGGACAGAATGCTCAAGCGCACGGGTGACGGCATTTGGCTGCATGGCATCAACCCCGATGCCAATATCCGTCCCCCCTTGGACACAGACGGTTGCGTCGCGTTCGGAAATGCGCAAATCGAGCAACTCGCCGATCGCTTACGTCTGTCTGAAACGCCGATTGTGATGTCGGCGAGTCTCCGCTGGAGAGCGGGTTCGAGCGAACCGGATGAGGTCGTTAGCCTGCGTGCTGCCGTTGGCCGTTGGTCGAATGCGTGGGCGCGGTCCGACGCCCTCGAGTTCGCTTCGCTGTATGCGCGCGACTACTCACGCTTTGGAAACTCGCCGGAGGTTTGGCGAAACGCAATCGCGCAGCGTTTTGCTTCGTCACAGGTAGCGGCGGTGCGCGTGTCGAACCTGGCGCTGTTTCGTGCGGATACCGAGCGAGGTATTTATCTTGCCCGTTTCGATCTTGAGATCGAGGGCGCCAGTGAGACGGTCTCTTTGACTCGAAGACTCTACTGGCGTAACGGGCCCTCGGGATGGGAGATCATCGCCGAGCAGGGCAACTGACGCCAGTCTACCGCTCGCTGGCAACCAGTTCGTCGACGACCGCGATCAGCTGCGGCTTGCTGCCTGCACGCACTTCATCGGTGCGGTATTTGCCGTTCACGACCATCGTCGGAACGCTCGAGATCTGGTATGCGCGATTGAGTGACTTCGCCTGGCGCATACGCGTGTTCACCTCGAACGAGTTCCAGCCACCTTCGAACGTCTCCTGGTCGATGCCCAGGCGTGCGAGGAATGACCGAATCTCGCGTTCGGTACGCAGACCCTTTTTGTTCACATGGATTTCATTGAACACAGCGCCATGCAGATCGAAATTTTCCTGCACTTTGCCAGCGCCGATTAGCGCCTCGATGGTGTAGAACAATTGTGCGTGCGTTTCGAGGAGCGGATTCCAGACGGCAGGCATTTTGACGAACGTGACGTCGGCCGGCAGATCATTGGACCATCGATTCAGCATCGGCTCGAGTTCGTAGCAGTGGTTGCAGCCATACCAGAACACTTCTGCAACCTCGATACCATCGGTGCCTGTGATTGTGGTTTTGGTGGGCTGATAGCGCGTGAAGTGCTCACCGACACGGAAGCGCTGGGGTGTATTTGCCGCAGGCTCCTGCGCCATACGCAGCGTCACCTCGCGCGCTTCCTCTTCGGCATCAAAACTGCCATCGGATTCCTCGACGGCCTCAAGCTCGCCTGAGCTCGGTGCTGCTGAGGTCGGCTCGGGCGCGGTTTCAGCAACGGTCGGTGTGGTTTCCACCGCTGCATCTGCCGTGGTTTCAGGTGTGTCGTTGCCACACGCAGCCAGTGCTGCGGCAATCAGGATGATGAGCTTCAGGCGCATGGCAGTCATGCTGTTCTCTCCGGTCTCTCTAGTTCAGGCCTTGGAGATAGGACGCGAGTGCGTCGATCTCCGCAGGCTCAAGTTTAAGCGAGATGGTGGTCATGATGTGCTGGGTCTCGACGTTTGACCGCTTGTCGCCGTCTTCCGCATAGGTGCGAAGCGCACTGGCGGTGTAGGCCGCGTGCTGGCCGCCGATGATCGGATACGGAACGCCAGGGTTACCCGCGCCTTGCGGCCCGTGGCAGGCGATGCACGCCGGAATTCCGCGTTCTTTGTCACCACCGATGTACAACCGCTTGCCGACGGCCACACTGCTCGGGTCAGAGACTTCGCGAACCACCGCGGTCTGCGACGAGTAGTAGGCGGCGAGGTCTTGGATGTCCTGCTCGGACAAGCCCACTGCCTGTGCGCTCATTAATACGTTATTGCGATCGCCGCCTTTGAAGTATTCGAGCTGCTGCGTCAGGTACTTCACGTGCTGTCCTGCGATGCTCGGCCACACCGGGTTCAGGCTATTGCCGTCCGCTCCGTGACACGCGGCACAGATCGTGGATTTCTCTTTACCTGCTTCCGGGTCACCTGCCTCAACCGTATCTGCCGCGAATGCGCTGGCACTCGCCAGACCGAAGACTACTAACGCCGCCGCACAACCCCGTGCGTCGAACAATACTCTAAGATTCAAGGTGCTATCCTCTTTCCAAGGGCGTTTGATGGTCGCCCATGATAGTGTCACTCGAGCCCGCCATTATACACGTAGCCCTTATCGTCTAACATCCTTAGCGGCCGTCCAGCTTTTCTCTGAGCCCAAAGATGTCGTTTTTTCCACATGCCAAATTTCTGCTGAGCGCCAATGCAGCCGACCAGTTCGTGCCAGATCAGGGCGCCGAAGTCGCCTTCGCGGGACGTTCGAATGCAGGCAAGTCCAGCGCGATCAACACCATTGTCCAGCGTAAGCAGTTCGCAAGAGTGTCCAAAACGCCGGGGCGGACCCAGCTGGTCAACTTCTTTGACCTCATGAACGGGCGGCGCCTTGTCGACCTGCCTGGCTATGGATTCGCTCGTGTCTCAAAACAGATGCGCGATCACTGGCAGACGCTGATATCCGATTATTTCGAACAAAGACAATCACTTGCAGGTTTATTTGTGATTGTCGACATTCGTCGAGGTTTACTGGATTTCGACCGCATGATGCTCGATTACGCGGAGAGCTTGGAGATACCCGCACACGTACTCCTGACCAAGGCGGACAAGCTCAAGCGCGGTCAGGCCAAATCAGCGCAATTGAAGGCGGCCCGGGAGTTGGGTGAGCGCGCCGATATCCAGCGGTTTTCCTCTTTATCTGGTGAAGGCAAAGAAACGGCCCGGGATGCGCTCCAGCGCATGCTGTCCTGGCCTGCTAAGTGACTGACCCTGTCGCGTTTTCGTCTAATGTTTCGGCAAGCCACTTACGGGCCTCTGCCCATTCGCGCCGAACCGTTCGTACGGAAATGCCGTAGAGGTAGGCGGTTTCCTCTTCCGTCATTCCCGCGAAGTAGCGAGCGTCCACGATATGCATCCAGCGTTCGCGAACCTTGCCGAGTCGATCCATGAGCTCTGCGATCAGCACCACCTGTTCCGGTGTTTCGCTGAACCCCGGCAGCATTTCCTCCACCGCATCCAGTGGCACATCGCGCTGCGCGCCGCCGCGCTTCTCACTGATTCGGCGGCGCGCGTGGTCCACAATCACGTGGCGCATGGCGAGCGAGGCCGTCCGCTGAAAATGCTGCACGGACTGGTAACCGGACCCTTTACCGAGTTTCAGGTAGCTCTCGTGTAACAAGTCGACGGTGTTCATCGTGTCGAGCTGCGCGCGTCGCCGCCGCATACGCGCGATGTTCATCAACGCGTCGTAGTTCTCCCGGAACAACCGATCCGCCATATCGCGATCATGCCGCGTGTACTCGGTCATCGTGACGTCTTCGAACTCTTCGCTCACCGCGGAATACCTCGAATGGTTTGCGCCAGTCTGCAACAGCGATAACGCCTGTCAACTGGCGGTTGTCGCCAATTCCAATGACGTTGGCCGGTTTTTTGACCTAGCTGCGTAAGGACAGGTGAATCTAATAACCCATTGAGGCCAAGCTCATGAATCTACTACGTATGTTTTTCATACTGTTGTTGCTCTCGTTTTCCTCTCAGCTTTTGGCTGACGAGGACACTGAACCCTCGCATCGCATCATCGTGAATGGTGAGGCGCTCAGCCAGGAGCAGGTCGACGGTATCGTCGCGCTCTACGGTTCCGCACAATCCGGAGAGTACTGGTATGACGCCGTCTCCGGGCTTTATGGCCTCGACCAGGGCCCGCCGATTGGTCAGTTGCATCCGGGTCTTGCCATCGGTGGGAAGCTCCGAGCCTCCGCGTCTGGCGGTGGTAATGGATGGACCACTGGCGTCTTTATCAACGGACGCGAGATTCACACTATCGAATATCTGTTCTACCAAAGCATTTTCGGTCAGGTGCTGCCGGGCCGATTCTGGATGAATGCTCAAGGCGTGGGTGGTTATGTCGGCGGACCTGCGACTTTCAGCGTGCAGGATGCGATGGCGCAGGCAAGTCGACGCGCCGCTGGCGGAAACAGCGGCTCATCGTCGGTCTATTTGCCAGGCACTGGTGGGCGTACCGGTCTGCACGCTGGTACCGCGTCAGACGGATGTACCTATGTCGTTGCCGGCAATTACTCGAACGACTTCTGCTGATTCCAAACACACAATAAAGAACCACACCCTACGACCCGGCGCTTTAGCGCCGGGCTTTTTTTTGACCGGTTTTTTCACGGCACCGCGTAATGAGAACTGACAACAGCGCAACAGCACATCGCGCTCAAGAAAATTTTCACAAGGAGTTCTCATCATGTTTAGGTCACTTGCGGTACTAGCACTTACTGTTCCGCTTTCGGGATGCTGGTTTTGGTTCGGCGAGGATGATTCAAGCTCGAACTACAATTTCACAGAGTTTGATACTGGGTTTGATTCTGGATCGGACAACAGCGCGTCGGGAACTACGCTGTACTTCGAGACCGGTGCCGTCATGGTTCGCGACGATTCGGAAACCCTTTTGCTCAACAAGAGCTTCACCGCTTCGGCAGGAACGGTGCTTGATGAAGTGACATCGGGTATCGATATCGACGTATCCCTACCGAGCTCGGGTAGCTGTAACGGTGGTCTCGCTGCGTGCGAAGTCTGGAGCATCACCGCTCGAAACGCAGAATCGGGCTACTGGACAGTGGGTGCCATCGGTCCCGGCGACACTGAGTCACAAACGGAGGCGGGTGTTTACGCGGTGCCGCAAGCCTCCGACAGCCTGCGCGTCACCAACTTCTCCGGACAGTCCTTCGGCACCACGTCGGATGGTTTTGTCCTCTTGACTGAGGACGGCCGGTTGATGGTGCAGGGATATGGACCGCTGCATAACCGGTATCAACCCGATCGTACTTACGTGAATGCCATCCAACCCGAGTACACGCCTCACTTTCTGCAGACTGTCGATCGTGCTCCGCTGACGAACATTGTTGAGGTCGCTGCGATCTCCGCAGACTACGGTCTCGCCCTGGCGGGTGATGGGACTGTTTATGAATGGTGGGACGGGCACGCCGAGGGCGGTAGAACCCCGCGCCGGTTTACCGCGCTGATGGATTTGGCTGCTGCGCAAGGTGCGACGGTCACTTCCATCCTTGTGCCACAGGATCGATATGAGGGCGGGGTTGGCGTCGGCGTCCGGCAGGATGGCGGCACTGGCGCTGCGTTGCTCAGCAACGGTCGGGTCGCTGTGTGGAGCTACGTATCTGCATCCGGGATTCCCGGGTTCAGCAGTTCTGTGTCGATTCTCGCGGGTATCGACAGCGTCACCGACATTTCGATGCAGGGTGACTACGTCAGTTTCCTGCGCGCAGATGGCTCCGTGTGGGAAATGGGTGAGCTCGGCCAGAGCAGTGCGTCCTCTTCAAACGCACTAACCACGCCGACAGCAATTCCTGAGATCAACAATGCTGTCGCGGTCTCAGGACGTAAAGCCCTCTTGAGCAATGGTCAGGTGCTGGCGTGGCAGCCAACAGACACCAACGCCGGCTCCAGCACGCCATTTCTTGTTCCCGGCATTACCGATGCAGTCGAGTTCCCGGACTCTCGTCAGTACATGGCGCGGCGCACCAACGGTGAGTATGTAGCGTGGGCATGGTCGTTCGGTAGCGATCAACCGCTGAGCGCGATCAAGGTGGATTTTGGCGCCATCGGTGAACCCGCCCATATCGCTGGGAATTTCGTCATCGATGCGGCTTGCAACCGACTATGGCGAACGGATATGGCATTCAGCGTGTTCGACGGTGGGCAACTTGTGGTTACCGGCGAGCCGGTCGCCCATGTCGGCGGAGTCGGAACCTGTGCGTCACAGACCGCAGGCCACGTTGTCCACATCTATGTCGTCGGACCCGGTCGTGTTGAGTCGATGGATGAGCGACTCACGTGCGAGAGAACGCCGCGCTTTATCGGCTATCGACACTGCACGTGGACGGGTGCGCAAACCGAAGCACCGACCTTCATCGCCGTCCCGGAGAACAACGCCCAATTCCGCGATTGGCGTTGGGATTGCCAGGGCACGGACCTCAGCAGTGGCATGTTGTATCCGCAGCTGGGAGACGAGGAGGAAACTCAGCAGCCCAATAGTGAAACCGTTTGTAAAGCGACGTTTGAGGGCGCGGAGATTCTTTAGAGCTCCGAGGTGGTGGTGGCGCACATTTTCTCTCCTGCTGTGTACGCCGCCGCTGCCTCGAAGACTAGCGGCAAAAAAATCCCCGATACGGTAAGCGACCGTATCGGGGAAGCATTGCAACCAAGCCTTGGGGAAAGCCTGTTACCAGCCCGTCCAGGGAGGAGAAAACGGGCGAGTACACACTGCACTCATAAGGTTTGAGCACAGCCGCTGTGTTTAGTTCCCCAAAACTGAATACGTTAGTGCGCCTCGTCCCAGTTCGCACCGAGCGATGCATCCACCTTTAACGGTACGTTCAGCTTGCTGGCACGCTCCATTCGCGTGACCACCTCCTGCATCAGGTCTCCCGCGTTGTGTGATGCCACCTCGAGTACTAACTCGTCGTGCACCTGCATAATCAACCGCGCGTCTGCGCCCGAATCGCGTAACCAACCGTGCACGTCGATCATCGCGCGCTTGATGATATCGGCTGCGGTGCCCTGCATCGGTGCGTTGATCGCACTGCGTTCGGCGTACTGCCGGCGTTGGACGTTGCGCGAGCGAATTTCCGGGAGGTACAAGCGCCGTCCATGCAGTGTTTCGACATAGCCATCATCGTGCGCCTGTTGGCGTGTGCGTTCCATGTAATCGTGCACACCGGGATAGCGTTCGAAGTAGGTGTCCACATAGGTTTGTGCTTCACCGCGACCGATATTGAGCTGGCGCGCGAGACCGAACGCTGACATTCCATAGATCAGCCCGAAGTTGATCGCTTTCGCCGAGCGACGCTGATCGGCCGTCACATCGTCGAGTGCCATGCCGAAGACTTCGGCTGCGGTCGCACGGTGAACATCCGCATCATTTGCAAACGCGTCCAACAAACCCTTGTCCCCGGACAGGTGTGCCATGATGCGCAACTCGATTTGAGAGTAGTCGGCTGCGAGCAACGTGTAACCGTCCGCCGGGACAAACGCCTGTCGTATGCGTCGGCCTTCCGGCGTTCGAATCGGAATGTTCTGCAGGTTCGGATCTGATGAGGAAAGTCGACCTGTCGCCGCGACCGCCTGATGGTAGGAGGTGTGTACACGGCCATCGTTGGCAATCAGCGTTGGCAGCTTGTCGGTATAGGTGCTTTTCAGTTTCGATACCGATCGGTAGTTCAGAATGACTTCCGGCAGTTCGAACTCAGCGGCGAGCTCAGCAAGCACATCTTCGGCGGTCGAAGGTGCTCCTTTTGCAGTCTTTCGCTTCACAGGCAACCCCTGCTCCTCAAACAGGATTTCGCCAAGCTGTTTGGGCGATCCGAGATTGAATTCTCGGCCCGCGAGTTCGTGCGCACGCATTTCAAGCTGTGCCATGCTCTCCGCGAGCTCCTCGCTCTGCTGCTCCAACAGCCCACGGTCGATCAATACGCCCTGCTCTTCCATATCCAGCAGTACCGGTGCCAGCGGGCGTTCGATATCATCGTATACCGATTGCAGGCTCGGAACTTCCGCGAGTGACTGTGCCAAGTGCTGGTGCAGCTGCAGTGTGATGTCGGCATCTTCGGCCGCATAGGGCGCTGCAGTCTCTAGATCGATTTCGTCGAACGTCTTTTGCTTCGCACCCTTGCCCGCCACGTCCTCGTACTTGATGGTCGTTCGACCGAGATAGTGACGCGCGAGCGAGTCCATGTCGTGACGCGAGGCCGTTGAGTTCAGGGTATAGGACTGCAGCATCGAGTCTTCAGGGATACCGCCGAGCGATATGCCGTAACGCGCAAAGATATGCGCATCGTATTTCAGGTGATGGCCGAGCTTGGGTTTGTCACTCTCGAGAAACGGTTTCATGGCGTCGAGCACAAACTCGCGCGCCAGTTGTTTCGGCGCCCCTTCATAGTTATGCGCCACCGGGATGTAAGCCGCGGTGCCGGGTTCCACGCACAAGCTGATACCAACCAGTTCCGCTTTCATGTAGTCGAGACTGTTGGTTTCAGTGTCGACGGCGACAAGCGATGCGGCCTCGATCAGTTTGAGCCACTTCTTAAAAGCCGCCTCTTCCAGGACCGTCTCGTACTCGGCAGGCGTTTCGGGTGGCGCGGCAGCCGGGGGGGTGTCTCCCGTGGTTTCCTCCAACTGGCGCAGTAGCGTGTTGAGTTCCCAGCGCTGATATAGCGCGCGCAGCGCGTTCACGTCGGCACTGCCGGGGCTCAGTCCATCCGCCGCATGCTCGAGTTCGCAGTCTAGCTTGATGGTGGTGAGTGCCTGATACATCGGCAGCTTGTCCATGTGCTCGCGCAGGCTCTCACCCACCTTGCCCTTGATCTCGTCCGCGTGCTCGCGAATGCCCTCGATCGATTCGTATGCTGCGAGCCATTTGGCCGCCGTCTTTGCGCCGACACGAGGTACGCCGGGGATGTTGTCAGCGCTGTCACCGACGAGGGCAAGGTAATCGATGATCTGTTCTGGCCAAACGTCAAACTTGTCTTTGACCCCATCACGGTCGAGTGTCGTGTTGCTCATCGTGTTGACGAGCGTGACGCCGTCGCACACAAGCTGCGCCATGTCCTTGTCGCTGGTGGAGACGATAGTGTCGATGCCTTTCTCGGCCGCCTGTACAGCGAGCGTGCCGATGACGTCATCCGCTTCGACGCCTGACACCCGCAATAGTGGCAACCCCATTGCGATGACAATGTCGAGCAGCGGCTGAATCTGGCTTCTGAGATCGTCCGGCATGGGAGGGCGTTGCGCTTTGTAATCGGCAAACATGTCATCGCGAAACGTTTTGCCAGGCGCATCGAAAACCACACCGACGTAGTCCGGTTCCTCCTCGCGGATCAGTTTGTTCAGCATGTTCAGTACGCCGTGCAGTGCGCCGGTTGGTTCACCATTGCTGTTGGTTAGTGGCGGCAGCGCATGGAACGCCCGAAACAGATAGGAGGAGCCGTCAACCAGCAGGAGTTTCTTCGTCATCTTCTTCGTTCTCTTCAGCATCGACTGGCGATTCGGGAGGCGGGGTTTGCGCTGCGGGTGGCAGGTAGAGATCTCCCGTTTGTCCACAGGCGGTCAGTCCGGCCAGCAACCAGAGGGCGACGAGCAGTCTCACGAAGGATTCTCCAGCACTGCCATGGTCAGGCGGGTGATGGTTGTCAGCTTGTCGTTCTCATCCACCTGACGGATGGACCACACCTGAGTCTGTCGACCGATATGCACCGGCGTTGCGGTTGCACTGACCCGACCGCTCCTGACACCACGAATATGGTTGGAATTGATATCGAGCCCAACGACCCGGTAGCGCTCGAGATCGACACACAGCGCTGCACCAAGACTACCGAGAGACTCCGCCAGAACGACACTCGCGCCGCCATGTAAGATGCCGTAGGGCTGGTGTGTGCGAGCGTCCACGGGCATGGTGCCGGTGATGTAGTCGTCGCCGACGTCGACGATCTGAATATCCAGATGTGCAACCAGCGTGTTCGCGCTCATCGCGTTCATTGCATCCAGTGTTGGGATGACTTTGGAATGCCAGATCATTGGGGTCTCGTCTGTTGCGCCGGGGGCGAAGACTATAACCCGTTCGTCTCAAGTCTTGCCGTATTCCTTGCCAATGCGCCGGTAGGCCTCACGAAAACTGATGCCTTCTTCGACCACCAGTCGATTCGCTTTCTCCGCCGCGTACAAGCCATCGCTCATCTGGATATTTTCCGGAACGAACTGCACCCCCTCGAGCATGGCTTTCAGGATTGCCAGGGTGTCCCCAGCAAGATCGATGCAGCGGAACAGGGGCGACTTCAGTCGTTGTAGATCCCGGTGATAGCCGGAAGACAGTTTCGTCGTGATTGAGAGACACTCGTTCAGACAGCCTTGCGCTGTGGCCGGGGCTGCACGAATGAGCTCCAGCACATCGGGATTGCGCTTTTGCGGCATGATCGATGAGCCAGTAGTGAGCGTGTCGGGCAGCGTGACGTAAGCGAACTCCTGCGTATAGAACAACAGCAAATCTGCGGCAATTCTTGAGCAATCGTTCAGCAACACGGTCAGCTCGAAGCAGACGGTGGCCTCGGCCTTACCGCGCGCCAACTGAACGGCTGTGACCGGTTCCTGAACCGTATCGAAACCAAGGGCGGCTGCCGTGTGCTCGCGGTTGATCGGGATGCCGGGTGTGCCGTAGCCCGCTGCACTGCCCAGAGGCCCGACGTTAATCCGCGCCAGGCAGCGTTTCAGCGCGAGCGCATCGTCTTGCAGGTTCGCCGCGAATCCGCCGCACCACAATGGCACACTGCTCGGCATGGCCTGCTGCATATGCGTGTAGCCGGGCAGCGCGGTTTCCGGTTCGCGCCCCGCCAGTTCGAATAGTGCTCTGACGATATCGTTGGCGCCTTCCGTCAGCGCCTCGACCGCGTCGCGCAAATACAGGCGCAGTGCAGCCAACACTTGGTCGTTGCGAGAGCGGCCGAGGTGCATGCGTCCGCCGGCAGGTCCAATCGCCGCCGTCAGCCGCGACTCCAGGGCGGTGTGTGCGTCCTCATCCTCGAGTGCGATATGCCATTCGCCGGCTGCATGCGATGCGCCAAGCTGGCTCAGGCCGTCGACAATTGCGGTGTGATCCGAGTCGTCCAGCAGACCTTGTGCGTGCAGCATATTCACGTGTGCGGTCGATGCAGTGACGTCGTAACTGACAAGACGTTCGTCGAGTAGATGATCCTCGCCCGCGGTGTAGCGCAGCACGCGATCATCGAGACTCGCCCCTTTGTCCCACAGTCGCGTCATGACGTGCTGCCGGATTGCTGTTCGGCAGGGGTAAGTGCGTCGATAGAATCGACAATCAGCGTACCCGTACCTTCGTTGGTGAAGACTTCGAGTAGCAGGCTGTCAGGCAAAGCGTGCGAAATCATATGTACGCGCTGCACGCCGCCCTCAAGCGCTGCATCGATCGCAGCGGCTTTAGGGAGCATGCCGTCCGCAAGGCTGCCATCGGCTTTCAGCTTTGCGAGCCCGGCACGGTCAACGTAGCTGACGAGAGAGCCTGGATCGGTGGCATCCGCAAGGATGCCGGGCGCGCCCGTCGCGAGGATCAGCTTCTCCGCTTGCAACGCACCCGCAATCGCAGCGGCCACGGTATCGGCGTTGATATTCAACAGCTCACCCTGATCGTCGGCAGACAGGGGGCTGATGACGGGCATCAACCCGTTATCGAGTTGCTTGTTAACGACATCGATGTCCACGCCGTCGATGTCACCGACAAATCCGTAATCCACCTCACCACCGTCAGTTTCGACCGGTGGTCTGCGGTGTGCCTGGATCAGGCCGGCGTCAACGCCACTGATCCCAACCGCAGGAATCTCAAGATCACGACAGGCCGCGAGTATGCGGGTGTTGATTTGCCCGTTCAGGACCATCGCCGACACGGCGAGTGCGCCTGCGTCAGTAACTCGACGTCCTTCTACAAATGTGCTGTCGACACCCAACGCGTTGGCCAGCTCGGTCGACTGTGGACCTCCGCCGTGAACCAACACAACTCGGATACCGACCTGATGCAGGATGCCAACCTGCTCCATCAACGCCCGAGTTGACTCCGGTTTCGCGAACACCGCGCCACCCGCCTTGAGCACAAACACCTTGCGTTTGAACAACCGGATATAGGGTGCTGCGTGCTTCAGCGCGGAGACGACGATCGCACGTTCTTTGGGTTGTCTCATGCGCCCGCTCCCATCATGTCGTAGAGCACCGCCATCTGCGCGAGCATTCTGTTGCGCGCTTCCGGAATGACGATACTGCGAGGGCCATCGAGAATTTCGTCGGCCACTACGACACCGCGGCGTACCGGGAGGCAGTGCATGAACCGGCAGTCTTCCTGCGCGTTGGCGAACCAAGGTTCGTCGATACACCAGTCCCTGAGGTCAGCGCGGGCTGCCTCGTCACCAAGCTTGTCGCCGTAGTGCGTGGTCGATGACCAGCTTTTTGCGTAAAGGATATGCGCACCTTCGGTGGCGACAGCGCGGTCGCTGGTTTCGGTCAGCGAGCCGCCATTCGCCTCGGCGGTAGTGCGCGCCTCATCGATGATCGGTTTTGGTAGTGCAAAGCCTTCCGGTGCGAGAACGGTAACATCCATACCGCGCATTGCGGCCATGTGGACCGTGCTCGCCGGCACCGCGAGCGGTAACGCTTTCGGGTGCCACGCCCAACTCAGGACGAACTTACCGCCCTGACTCGGAATGTCGAAATCATCCATGGTCTTCCAGTCCGCCAGACTCTGGCACGGGTGGCGAACCGCAGACTCCATGTTGATCCATGGCTTGTCGATCAATTCCGTCAGTTCAAGAAACCGTTGATCAGCCAGGTCATCGTCGAGGTTCTTGCGATCTGCGAACGCGCGCATACCCATCGCGTCACCGTAAGACGCGATCACCGGAATTGCCTCACGAATGTGCTCGGCCGCGCTGCCGTCCATTACGATGCCATCGCGAGATTCCAGTCCGTGGATCGACATGTCCGGCGAGATAACAAATGCGCCGCCACCGAGTCGTGCCATTGCTGCCTGGAATGAGGCGAGCGTGCGAAGCGATGGCGACAGAAACAGCAAGGAAAGGACTTTGCCAGCCAGCGCCGTGGGTTCCGGGTGATGCTCGAGTCGTTGAGCGAGTTTGACCAACGCGCGCACGTGTTCGGTGGGTAGTTCACCCAGATGATGGAAGCGATTCATGATGCGGTCTCCGCGTCGATCTGACGCAATGCACTAGCGAGTAACTCGATATCGGCAGGGGTGATATTCAATGGTGGCAGCAGACGCAGAATGTGCGGGTCGCCACTGGTGCCGGCAAGGATGTCGTGTTTCAAGAGCGCGTCGCGGACCTCGCGTGCCGGCGGTAGCGTCTTAAGCCCGAGAAGCAGCCCCTTCCCCTGTACACCTTTGATCGGTCCAACGACACATTGCGTGCGCACTTGTTGCTCGCGTGCGTGCGCGTTGTCGATGAGTTTGTGCTCGGTGATCGATTCCACGACGCTACGGATGGCCGCGCTTGCCATTGGGCCACCGCCGAACGTGGTACCAAGATCGCCGACCTGGCAGTAGTCGGCGACGCCCGACGATGTGAGGACAGCGCCGCAAGGAAAGCCACCGCCCAGAGACTTCGCACAGGTGATGATGTTTGGCTTGACGCCGGCATGTTCAAACGCGAAGGCGGCACCGCTGCGTCCCATACCGCTCTGTACCTCATCGGCGATGAGTAATGCGCCCGAACGTGTCGCGGCCTCAGCGAGGGCCTGCACAAACTCCACCGATAAGTCGTAGGCGCCCGCGACACCTTGCACCGGCTCGAAAATCACCGCAGCAGTCGAGTCATTACAGCTTTGAAGCGCAGCCTCGACATCATCACGCGGCACATAGGTGACATCGAAAGGCGTATTGGGGAAACCGTACCAGCGCTTTTGACTGCCCCAGGTCACAGCACCGGCAGCCGCCGTCCTGCCATGGAAGGCACGCTCGACAGCGACGACATGCTTTCGCCCGGTCGCAAGGAACGCGAGGCGCAGCGCATTCTCGTTTGCCTCGGCGCCGCTGTTTACGAAGAACGCGTGCGTGAGATGTGAGGGCGCGAAATTCACTAACGCCTCTGCTGCGCTGGCGCGTACGTCCATCGCGACCGCATTCGATTGAAAAGGCAGTGTTTGCCACTGATCGCAGAGCGCCTTACCGAGCGTCTTATCATCGTAGCCGAGTGCAGCGACTGCATGGCCGCCATACAAGTCGAGCACGCGACGACCGGTGGCGTCGATCAGGTGAGCGCCTTCGCCGCGCACAGGCTCGAAGTCGAGCTGAGCGTACACGCCAAGGAGGTGCTCGCGTTCGCGCGCCTGCAGAGTTGATGCATTCATATCAGCTCCATCCGACCGCAGTGGAATCGAGTCCGAGCGACTCTGGCCAACTGTTCAGTCGATTCATCCATTGCATGGCGCCACCGGCAGCGCCTTTCAATAAGTTGTCTATAACGACCGTGAGACAAATAGCCTGGTCATCGCGAGCTACCGAGATTCGCGCGTGATTGCTGCCCACGACCTGCTTTAGCCGGGGTGCGGTTGCGCTGACCGTCACAAACGCGTGCGACGCATAAAAATCGGTGAGTGCTGCTGTGAGCGCAGCACTGTCGCTGTCGGTTTTGGCGGTGGTCATGACCGTCATATGAATACCGCGTGCAAAGGGTCCTGCGTGCGGTACGAAGTGCAGGGCCGGTGTCTGATCGACGGCGGCGGTGACCTGTGCCACGACTTCCGGTGCGTGCCGGTGCGCGAGTGCTTTGTAGGCAAACAGATTCGCGTGACGCTCCGGCATATGGGTGGTCGCGATCGGTGTCTTGCCCGCACCGGTAGCTCCGGTGACACCGGTGGCAAAGAAGTGGCCATCCGACCAGCCGAGCGCCATTGCGGGCACCAAGGCAAGCTGCATCGCTGTTGCAAAACACCCGGGCTGACTCGCGTGTGGGTGCTCGCCTTGCGCGACGAACTCGGGTACGCCGCGTGCAAACCGATCAATCAGATTCGGCACCGGGTGCGGTTGTCCGTAGATACTGGCGAAGGCATCCGCATCAGCAAATCTGAAATCAGCGGAAGCATCGACGACATGCGTTTCCGGGCGCTCGATCAGCGGTGCGAGCTGCAAGGCTGCTTGCGCGTGCGGCAGTGCACTAAAGACAGCAAGCGGGCCATCCGGCAGTGTGCTGATGGCGTCGTCGTATTCGACAAAAGTCTGGCTTGGAAAGGTCGTTGCCAGATGTTCGAACTGGTCAGCAATCGGCTCGCCAGCATTGCTGCGTGCAACCGCCGCCTGCAGCGTGAGCTCCGGGTGTCCCGCGATCAGCCGCAAAAACTCGCCACCGACGTATCCGGTGGCACCGAGCACGAGGCAAGGCGTCGTCATGAATCCACTCCGAGTGCATCGTAGACCGCATCGCCGAGCTGTTGCCCATGCGTCAGGGCGTTGTGCCCCGGCAGGTCCATGTACTGGCGGATCAGATTGACCCCGACCGCGTTGTCGGTCGATGGGCCGGTCAAAACGGCGGGTTCGATACCGTATTGCTCGCGCAGAATTTTGGCACCGCCCCAGGCACCGACGGGATCATTGGCGCACAACACTACCGCTGTGAGCGCGTCGCGCACGGCCGTGTCGGCAAGGATGGCGTCCACGCCGTAGGTGCCGAGCAATCCGTCACCGAGTTCCATGACGATCACGTCGGGTTTCTCGTTTGACAGTTGGGTGAGCAGACTGCGGGTTAACGCCGGGCCATTCTCTCGGGTTGTGGTCATGACGCCGAAGTCGGAGAACAACATCGACTCTGTGGCGCCCGCATCTTCCATGGCCAGAATGTCACGTCGCAGAGCGACGCCGGTGGCCTTGCAGGCGGCAACAGTCAGCCCGCGAGCCCGCAGTCGACTGACGATGGCGCAGGCCGCAGCGGTTTTTCCGGAATCCATACAAGTGCCAGCCAGCGCGACAACCGGCGTGTCCTTAACATCCAGCGCAGGCGCGTCGGGCAGCTCGGTCTCGCCGGCACGGGCCGCGACCCCGATGCGCTCACCTAAATAGGGGAAATCCAGCACCATACCGAGGACTTCGCAATCGAACGGCACGCCAAGCTCCGGGTTAGCCGAGTCGCAGTGTCCCATCACCCCGCCGATATTGAGCATCTGAATGATGTCACCGCGCTTGAGTTCGCTCGGGAGCGAACCGGAGTAGCCAAACAGGGCTTTGCGATGGCCGAGGGCGCCGACGATGACATCACCTTCCTTCAGCACCGCCATTCGCCCGCTGGTCAGCTCGAGCGTGTTGTAGCGTGATTTATTGTTTTGAATGCGAACCGCAACGAGCACACCCTCTTCACAAAGGATGTCATCGGATAGGCGCAGTTCTCGACCGAGATTCAGAGATTCGGCGAGCGAGGCGATCTTGTCAGCCTCGATGGTGCGACTGGCGTGCATCAGTCGATCGCTCCCGCCCGGGATTGCAGAATGCCGGGCAGCGCCCGCACTCGTGAGTAGCCAAGCGCATCGCGTGGCGTCCACTCGCCGGCAGCCTCACCGTAAACACCCTTGCTGGCCGCCAGCAGGGAGCGCGGTGCATCGACACCCTCAACAAATGCATTGCCGGCACGCAGTTTCATTTTGACGCGGCCGGTGACCGGGGCTTGCGCACTCAAAAGCAGCGCCTCGATATCGCGGCACGCTGGGTCAAGCTGACCAGCTTCATGAACCAGATCACCGTACACCGCGGCCACTTGATCCTTGACGCGTTGCTGCGCTGCGCTCAGCGTGAGTTTCTCCAGCTCCCGATGCGCTTCAATCAGTAGTTCTGCCGCCGGCGCTTCAAAAGCGACGCGACCCTTGGTGCCAAGGATGGTGTCACCCACGTGGATACCACGCCCGATTGCGTGTCGTGCACCGATCTTTTCCAGAGTCTCAATCAGTTCGACCGGACTCGCGTGTTCACCATTCACAGCCACCGGTACACCCCCGACAAAGTCGATATCGAGTGGCTCTGCAGGCGCAGGAGCCTCCATCACGCCCGGCGACAAAACCCAGGCGTCTTCGGCAATACTGCCGGCGCTCGTCAGCGTCTCTTGTCCACCGATCGTGACGCCCCACAGCCCACGGTTGATCGAGTAGGCACCCCCACTGACCGGCAACGGCAGATTTCGGGATTGCAGGTACTCGATTTGATCTTCACGTGCCCACGAGTTGTCCCGCACAGGTGCAAAGACCTCGATGCCTGGTGCCAGCGTTGCCAGCGCCACTTCGAAACGCACCTGATCATTGCCGGCTGCCGTACACCCATGCGCAATCGCGCTGGCGCCTGCCGAAACCGCGAGTTCCGCCATTTTGGCCGCTTGTACGCCGCGCTCTGCGCCGACGCACAAAGGATAGCGCTGGCCACGCTTCACGTTGCCGGCGATGAGATATCGCAGCACGTCATTAAAGAACGCTTTTCGTGCATCTACCAACTGGTGACTGATCGCGCCGAGTGCCAGTGCGCGTGATTCCAGCTCTTTGGCGGTCTCACTATCGATACCGCCCGTATCGACAGTGATCGTCATCACGGGGCGGCCGTATTCAGCACTGAGCCACGGGATACAAAAAGAGGTATCCAGACCGCCCGAATAGGCTAGCAGGATGGGTTGTGATGCATCGGTCATGTCGCGAGCTCCGCCGCGCTGCTCATTAATCGTTCCTGCAACATCCGGCCGGCGGCGGTGCCGGTTGTCGCAACAAAAATCGTGTCATCACCGGAGACCGTGCCCACAATCTCAGGCCAACCCGTGCGGTCCAGTTCAACGGCAACGCGCTGTGCTGCGCCAATGGCGGTATGCACGACCACGAGATTGGTTCCCGCCATCGACACCTTCTTGACGAACTCGAACGCGCCGGCGACGACCTCAGCCGAATCGGATGGCGTTGGCAGCTGATAGCCGTCGGGGTTCTTCACAACGCGCAATTCCCTGAGGTCGCGACTGATGCTCGACTGTGTGACGCTATGTCCGTGTTCACGCAGACGGCGCATCAGAGCCGCCTGAGTCCTGACAGACTCACGCGAGAGCAGGTCGCGAATCGCCTCACGGCGCGCGGTTTGTTGGTGGACATCAACTGGCATTGATCGTCTTCAGGATAACAATGCGCATAAATTTATTTTTATCCGCATAAAAATGCAAGCACTTATTCGGGTATGCTGCGCGCTTTTCGAGGATTGCCATGTCTGATTCAGTAGTAATGGACTCGGCGCCATCGCCGGACGCGATCGTGATCCTGTTGCATGGTCTTGGCGCCGATGGCCATGACTTTGCGCCGGTCGTGCAGGAACTCGCGTTACCGCCGTCGGTGCCAATCCGATTTCGGTTTCCGCATGCACCGTCCCGCCCGGTGACGATCAACGGTGGCATCTCCATGCCCGCCTGGTTCGATATTCTCGGTCTCGATCGGAGCACTGCTGTCGATGCAGCCGGGATCGCGGCGTCAACGAGACAACTTGGCCAGTGGGTGGACGAGGCGGTAGCCGACGGTTTCGCACGCGAGCGCATCGTCGTCGCCGGGTTTTCCCAGGGCGGGGTGATTGCGCTGAACTATGCGCTGCGCGAAACCCAGCCGTTGGCGGGCGTGATGGCGTTGTCCACCTACCTGCCGCAACAGCAGGAATTGGCTACAGCTCATGCCGGCCGCCAGGCGCACCTGTCGATCTTCATGGCACACGGGGTTCACGATCCGGTTCTGCCGCTTGGCCTCGCCGAAGAGGCGAGAGACTTCCTGCGGTCGCTCGATTACAAGATCGAATGGCACGAATATCCGATGCCACACTCGGTGTGCGCTGAGGAGATTGTCGCGATGCGCGCCTGGTTAGTGAGCCTTCTGGCGCCTACCGAATCGTCGGACTAGTCGAGGCCGAAGTTCAGAGATACACGCTGCGCTGCAGCGCCTCCTGGCAAGTAGTGTTGCTCGGTCATGGTGACTTGATGGTCACGCCGCACACTCAATAGTGTGGAGCATCGAGTCCCGTACTGCTCGCCAAGAATGAACGGTGCCGATAGCAGCCGTCGTCGCTCCAACGCGCCGGGCTCGGCGGGTAGCACTTCGTCCGGAGCCTGGGTGCGATCGCGCAAGAACGTGAAGTAGTGATCCGCGTCATCACTGCCCAGCAGAATTGCGGATTGCGTATAAGCGCGAGCCGCCGTGACCTTGGGCCACGGTGTGTCGAGGAGCGCGTTACTCAATGCGTAGGTGCCCGCGGGCAAAGGGCCTTGCGCATAGTCCTTTGCACGATTGGTCGCGTAGAAGAGCGAGTCACGATCACCGTACAACAGATTAAAACCAGCATATTGCTGACCCGCGGCCTCCAGCTTGGCAGCAAATTCGGGCTGTTTGTGACCACCCGACAACCACATCGGAATCAACTCGCCACGGCTTCTGACTGCCGTCGGTGGCTCAGGCTCGCGAAAATTGGTGACTACGCCAAAACGACCGTTCTTGTGTATCGCGAGCCAGGCGCCACCGGCCAGTGTATCGCGGCCGCCAACAATGCCGTCGGGATCCTGCCACTCATGCAGCTCGGTGCTGGGTCGCGCAAACGCCTCATCTCGGTTTGCTGCGAGTAGCAGAGGGATATCAGCGTGTTTTCGCCACGCCAGCATGATCAGGCACATTGAATGGGTGTTCCGGAAAAAACACCGGGGCCGCGAGTCGCAGCCCCGTTGTGTCGGTCAGGACTGCTGCTTCAGAAGATCGCGAATCTCTGTCAGCAACTTCTCTTCGGCAGAGGGCTCAGGTGGTTTCGCTGGCGCCTCTTCCTCTTCTTTCTTCAGTCGGTTCATGACTTTGATCGCCATGAATATCGCAAAGGCCACGATCAGAAAGTCGAGTACCGTGTTGATGAACTGACCGTACGCGATCACAGGCGCACCGGCTTCTGTCGCTTCCGTCAGCGTTGCATAGTCTTCGCCGGTCAGATTGACGAATAACTGGCTGAAGTCGACGTTGCCCATCAACAGGCCGATCGGCGGCATGATGACGTCCTTGACGAATGAACTGACGATCTTGCCGAACGCACCGCCAATGATGATGCCCACGGCCATGTCGACGACATTGCCTCGCATCGCGAACTTCTTGAATTCTGACAACATATTCTCTCTCCCTCTCTCCAAAAAAGCGCGCTCTTGGTGGCGCGTTGCGGCGCAGTGTAGTCGAAGCAAGGGTCGGTGTTCTAGCTGGAGACGAACTGACGTGCCCCGGGTCGGCGTCTTTTTTCCGTACGGATTTCGCAAGCGGGGCACACGTGAAAGTCCAACGCATAGCGATCATGTAGGTAGTGCGTATCGCAACTTCCGCAAGCAACGAGTGCGAGCGTATCGTCTCTCTCAACGGCCAGCATCAAGGTCCACGCCCACTCAAAACTGAACAGCGGTTGTTCATGTACCTCTCGGTAGGCCGCGTAGGCGGCACAGAATCGGTGTCCGCAAGTGACCGTGGGTGTCTGCCAACGGTTTGTCAGTGTGCCGTCATCGTCGACTGTGACGAGATCATAGGCAACGAAGAGATGCATCAGTGTGGTTGCTTCCAATTGGTGGGCAGGGTTTTTGACGAATCGAGACAGCTGTCTTGGTGACTTTCCTCGGCGTCGCCGCACGGTTGAACCGTTGCGACCGGTGAAATAGCGCTGGCACAGCTTGCGGATGCGGTCGTCCGACAGGCCGGTGCACGATCGAATGGTGCTAGTGCGTGCCTCGAACCGGATCATCGTCAATGCAAGGTCGGTTTGAGCGCGCTCGCGGATATAACGCTCGTTCATGGGGACTCCTCCAAATTTCCATAATTGAGAAAAAATAAACATATAAAACGTTCGAGTGCTAACCTACCGTTAAGTCCAAGAAAAATAAATATGTAGAAAATCGAACATATAAAGAAAAACAGAGGGAGTCCCGTATGTCTGATACACGCTTCAATCGTGACCTTTTGGAAGAAATTCATTCGTTAAATCAATTGTTTGTAGAGCAGATGTTGCGCGCATCGGAATGCGGTAGCTTCGCTCTCGATGATGGCCTTGCTGATGCACTGCGAGTGCCCGGATTTGTTTTGCCGCGTTGCCCGTTTCTCTTGTTCCGTCCCGTACGACGCGACGCCACAGTGGCTGCAGGGACGACCATTTCCGCGCAGGGCGATAAGGCCGCAGGACTCGTCGGCGCCACGCTCACGTTGCTGCGAAGCGTGGCTCGCGAGGATCTCCCGGCGGCGTGTCTGTTGGCTGGTGGAGATGCCAAATGGTGCGAATCACTCGCCGCTTTGCGCCCCGACGCATTGCTTGAGCTCGTGCAGTCGTGCGATCTCAAGCCGCGTCTGGTCGATGTGCCTGGCTTTTGGCAGGACTTGCTGAGGTCGCGCTCGGTGTCGAGGTTGCAACGCGCGAGTCTCGGCGCCACGGGACTGCAACTTATCCTGTCGCGGCGGCATCGACTGTCATCGTTGGCTCCACGCCAAAGATTCGCCGCGGCCAGAGTTGCGGACGCTACAGATGAGCCCAACCCTAGTTCATGAAGCGAGTGCCACCGCCAGACATTTGGTTACAATGGCGGGATGCACGCGCTAGATATTCAAGGTCTCACAAAGACCTACCCCAATGGTGTCCAGGCACTTCGTGGTGTCGACTTCCAGGTCGCCGAAGGCGATTTCTTTGCACTGCTCGGTCCGAATGGTGCCGGGAAGACAACGACCATCGGGATCGTTACTTCGCTCGTGACCAAGTCCAGCGGCAGCGTGAAAGTATTCGGTCACTGTCTCGATAAGGAAAAGGCGGCGGCAAAGCGCTGTCTTGGCATCGTGCCGCAGGAGATCAACCTGAACCTCTTCGACAAGGTCATCAACACCGTGGTCAACCAGGCGGGTTATTACGGCTTACCGCCCAAGGTTGCCCACGAGCGCGCCGAGCGCTATCTGACTGAGTTGCAGCTCTGGGATCGCCGCAACGACATATCACGCAACCTGTCGGGCGGAATGAAGCGCAGGCTGATGGTTGCTCGAGCCCTGATCCATGAGCCACGGCTCTTGATTCTGGATGAACCGACAGCGGGGGTGGACATCGAGATCCGTCGGTCGATGTGGAAATTCCTGCAGGACATCAATGCCGAGGGCACCAGCATCATCCTTACCACCCACTATCTTGAGGAAGCAGAGACCCTGTGTCGCAACATTGCGATTATCGACTCAGGTGAAATTGTCGAGAACACCTCCATGAATCAGTTGTTGCGTAAGTTGCAGCGAGAGGTGTTCGTGCTGAGTCCCACAAAGCCCCTGGATGCGGCGCCTGAAATCACCGGTTTCGAAACGCAACTGCGGCCCGATGGCGACTTGGAAATTGCCATGCAACGCGGTCAGAGCTTGAACGAGATTTTCGCAGCCCTGCAGCAAGCGAACGTAACCGTGGATTCAATGCGCAACAAGTCCAACCGATTGGAAGAGTTGTTTCTCAATCTGGTAGATGAGAAATCGCGCAACGAGGCGATGGCATGAGCAGTGTGGTGATGCAGAACTGGGTGGCGTTCCAGACGATTGTGCGCAAGGAATTTTTGCGCGTGATTCGGATCTGGGTGCAAACGATCGTACCGCCAGCGATCACGATGACGCTCTATTTCCTGATTTTTGGTTCATTGATCGGCAGTCGCATCGGCACCATGGATGGCGTGGGTTACATGCAATTCATCGCGCCGGGGTTGATCATGATGTCGGTGATCACCAACTCCTATGGCAATGTCGTATCGTCGTTTTTCGGCGCCAAGTTTCAGCGACACATCGAGGAGATGTTGGTCTCACCGGTGCCGAACTCGATCATCATTCTGGGCCATGTCGCGGGTGGTGTGGTTCGTGGACTGATGGTCGGCGGGCTTGTGTCGATCGTTGCACTGTTCTTCACTGACATGACCGTAGCGCATCCGCTGATCACACTCGCGATGGTGGTACTCACCTCGATCGTGTTTTCACTGGCCGGATTCATCAATGCGATGTTCGCCAAGAAGTTTGACGACATTTCGATTATCCCGACCTTCGTGCTTACCCCGCTCACCTATCTCGGAGGCGTGTTCTACTCGATCTCTTTATTGCCGGAATTCTGGCAAAAGGCATCACTCGCCAACCCTATTCTGTACATGGTGAACGCGTTCCGCTACGGCATGCTGGGACAGTCCGATATTCCCGTCGGCACCGCATTCGCTCTCGTATTGTTCTTTGTGGCCTTGTTGTTCAGCGCGTGTGTTTTCCTGATGAACCGTGGCGTAGGTATTCGCGACTAGCTCGGTATGTGCGGCCGATTCGCATTTTTCTCCGCAGCTGAAGCCGTCTCTCAGTTGTTTGGGGTCGACGATGCAATGTTGTCGATCCGACCTCAGTACAACATCGCACCGACCGATCTTGCGGCGGTGATTCGCTCCGACGAGTCGGCGCGCGGTTTTTCGATGATGCATTGGGGTCTGCTGCCATTCTGGGCAAAAGACAAAAAGATGGCCTCGCGGATGATCAACGCGCGAGCCGAAACGGTTGCTGAAAAGCCGGCCTACCGCGATGCGTTCAAAACGGCGCGCTGCATCGTTCCTGCAGATGGCTATTACGAGTGGGTTGCCACCGCGGGAGGCAAGCAACCCTATTACATTAGCGATGAGCGCGATCGGCCACTGGGCATGGCAGGGCTGTGGTCGCACTGGAAGTCAAAAGATGGTGAAGAGCGCCTCGACACCTTTACGGTATTGACGACCGAGTCGACGGGCGCGATCGCTGATCTGCACCATCGTAGCCCTGTGATGCTGGATGATGTTTCGGCCGAACACTGGCTCGCCGGTGATGGCGATAACCCGCCGGTACTACGCGAAATTCTGAGCGCTTCCGCCGCGACGCCACTGCGCGCGTGGCCCGTCACCAAGGCGGTAAACAACGCCCGCAACGACGGCGAAGCATTGATCGAACCGCAACAAGACGGGGACGGGGATTGAGCGTTATCTCTCCAGCGTACCGACCACGAGCATGCCGGGTCCACCGTGTACGCCAAATGCGGCGCAGACCTCGGTGACATAGCAGTCGACCACATTGGGAATCAGTGCATTGAGCGCCTCGGCAAGTGCTGCCGCATCTTCAGCGGCTCTGCCGTGACCGATAGCGAGGCGCACGGGTCGTGAAAGATCCAATCGTTTCGCGATGTACTTCGCGAATTTCTTCACTCGGTTGCGCCGACCGAAAATCACACCTTTGGCTTTAACCTCACCGCTGGGCAATGTCTGCAGTACGCCGTTTAGATTCAACAGATCGGCCAGCGCCTTGCGCGCTGGTGGTACACGTCCACCACGTACCGCGTACTTGAAGTCGCTGACCAGCGCATAGGTGCGCGCATCGGCGATTACCTTGGTCAGTTCGGATTTGATCTCATCGATGGACATATCACGTGCCGCCATCTCGGCAGCTTCGCGCACGACCAATCCTTGCCCCAACGTGCCATTGCGTGAATCGATCACGTGGATATCACCACCGGCGCTAACCCGCTCCGCAGCGCTCACAGCGCCGACATAGGTACCGCTAACATGGCCCGACAGCGTGATTGCGAGGACATTGCGAAAGTGACTCGCCAGGAACTGATACTGACGGCGGTAATCACCGGGTGAAGGCTGCGACGTCGTCGGATGAATCGGATTGGTCGCAAGCTCATCAAAGAACTCGTCCGGACTGATGCTGAGTTTGTCGAGGTAGCCCTGCTCGCCGAACTGCACCCGAAGCGGCACAAAATTGATATCGAGCTGGTCCATTTCCTCTTCGGTCAGGTCCGCACAACTGTCGGTGATAACAGCGACACGAGGATTGTCGCCATGGGTCGTGTGTTGCTGACGGTGCATGTCGTCGGCTTTCTCGCCCTTGACGGTGCCAAAGTCACGCGCCAATCGAAACACCGCTTCCGGCTCGTTTACATGGATGTGGATTTTCGCTTTGCTGTGTGAGCCAGCGAGGACGAGGCTGCCGCCCATCTGGCCGAGTGCTTCGCGAAGCTTGCGACGATCGATGTTGTCACCAACAACGATGCACTCTGTGCAGTAGCGGTAATCCAGATCGACCTCTTCGCCGGCCATCACTGAGCTGTCGATGTCCTCTGGCAGGTCCAGCTTCTCGACGACTTCCCCGTCGCGAACATACGCCAGCATGCCGTGGATCATCGCAACAAATCCTTTTGCGCCTGCATCAACCACGTCGGCTTTACGCAATTCTGCGAGCTGGTTTTTCGTCGCAGCCAAGGCCGTCTCCGCGGCGCTTAGGCCGTGCGAAATCAGCGATCCAAAATCGTCCAGTTTTGCGTGTCGAGTCAGCGCGTCGGCGAAGGCGTCAATGACCGAAAGGATCGTGCCTTCGCGAGGCTCGGACAGCGCATCCCTTGCGTACTGCGAGCCAGCGGTGACCGCATTGGCAAAGGACTCTGTCGTAAAACGCGTGAGCTCGGCTGCTGTGTCGCTGACCCCTTGGAAAAACTGCGCGAGGATGGCGCCTGAGTTTCCACGTGCACCATCGAGCAGTGCATCCGCCGCATGCGCGAGGAGCTTATCCAGTGGTGGAGGTTCTTTGGTAAGCACGCCACCCATCGCGCCAACCGTAAGCGCCATGTTGGTGCCGGTATCCCCGTCAGCAACCGGAAACACGTTGATCTTGTTCAGGCCATCCTGGCTGGCAATTACCTGCTGCACGCCGTTCTTCAGCGCGTTCTGCATTGCGGCCCCATCCAGATATTGCATCGCTACCCCGTCTTTTCAGTGATCGCTGTCGCGTCAGTCGACGCGCACGATGAATCGGTTACGGCCATCCTGGAAAACAACGCCCTCGGGCGTGATCTCCACGAGGCTCAGATTGCTCGTTACACGTGCGCCTTCCGTTACCCGTTGACCATCGACGAATGCGAAGCGCCGACCGGGGTCGGCATCATACACATGCAGGCTCACTGCGAGCGCGCCGAAGTTTTTGCCGGTCTCTAGCGCGTAAGCGGCATACGTCGGGTACTCGACTAACCGTTGCGGTGCGGTGCTCGCCCCTGTCGCGGTCTGAGTCTCAGGCCTCTCGTCGGTGGATTCGATGCTTCGACCGACTTCAGATGCAGGTGCGGTGTCCTGTTCCGCAACCTGCGCGGATAGACGTTCCACTCTGGTGCTTCGTGTTGCGGCGGGCGGCGTGTCCTGTATTGCGGGCGCCGTGACGACCGGCTGAGGGTTAGCGGCCACGATTTCAGGCTCGGCGGACTGCGCCTCAGTGGGAACGATGGCAGCGGTGGGTTCGGGCCGGGTAACCAGCCAGAGCACCGCAATGGTGTTGATGACGAGTAGTACTGCAACGAGGATCCACCATCGGTTCGCATTCGACTCGCCAACAGGACGCAAGGCAGCCGCCGCTTCTGGTGCACGGTGTCGACTGCGCTCGGCATCGGACTTCTTCAGAGCATCGAGTATGAGCGACATTAGCGCGTTCCTATTCCCGCCAGTGCCGGACCTTCTGGCGCACCGAGTGTCGGCGCACCGGGCTGACCGACCTCAGCGTTGATCATCATCTGCGTACGTTCGCCGACCAAACCGTCTACCACCAGACGGCGACTTGCCTGATAGGCGCGCACCTGTGTTTCCAGCCCATCATCGTAGCGATCGGAATCCATCGGCGGAATGGGCTCGCCAACGATGGCGGCGAGACTCTGGCGCAGCCACAATACGGCAGGTCCGCGCATGCCCGGCGATAGCGCGGTGTTGGGGCTCGCGGGTGGCGGTTGCCACAGCAGGAGGAACTCTCCGTACCAGTGGTTGGCAAGCTCACCCGGCGCCAGAGTGATTTCGCTACCTGGCGTGCTTAGCGTCACCGCGTCGCCATCCCATGCGCTCAGCACCACCTGATGCTCGGTTCCATTTAGCATAATGAGATTGACGATCGCGGGCCTATCCAAAGACACAAGCGGCAAGAAAGCACTGGTTGCTGTGTAGCAACGTAGTCCGTTCGACACCGCTTGCTCGCAAGGGGCCGCGCTGGCATCGGCCAGCGTAAGACCCCATGTGGCAAATAACTCGCCAAAGGCGTCGCGTGTGCCGGTGGTGTTGGCGTTCTCTCTAAGCCATTCAGGGAGTGATGGTGGCTTGGGAGATGCTGGCACCGGGGCGACCGGTTGCTCGACGGTGGGCTCCACAGCCATGGCGGGGCGCGCGATGGGGCCGGCCGCGGTTGCGACGGTTTCTGTCTCGGCGTCACCTCGCCACTCGCGCAGAATGAGGGTGGCGGTCACGCCCAGCATCAATACTGCAGCCACCGCCAGAAGACGGCCGGCAACGTTCGCACTGCGCTGGGGGGCGCGACCAAGAACCTCATTGGCAGCGGTGTCGATCATGCCACGATCGATGCGTCGTTGTTCGCGGCTCCAGGCACCCAGCAAAGCGCGATCCGCAATCAGGTTCATCAGGCGAGGTATCCCCGAGGCGAGCTGGTGAATCCGGTTCATTGCTCGAGTGGTGAAGATCTCGCGAACCGCACCCGCGACCTTCAGTCGGTGCTCCAGATACTGAGCCGCTTCGCTATTGTCGAGCGGTTGCAGGTGGTAGCGCGCGGTGATGCGTTGAGAGAGTTGGCGAAGATCCTGGCGCTCCAACACCTCGCGCAGTTCCGGCTGTCCGATCAAGACGATTTGCAGCAGTTTGTTGCGCGTGGTCTCAAGGTTGGTGAGCAGGCGAATCTGCTCGAGCACTTCTGCGGAGAGATTCTGTGCCTCGTCGACAACCGCGATGGTCCGTCGTCCACGCCCATGGGCATCGAGCAAATAGTCGTTGAGCGCTTCGATGTAGGCGCGGCAGCTGCTCGTATCTTCCGGCGGTTCGATCTCGAGCTCCCCGCCGATAGTTGCGAGGAATTCGAGCGCCGTGAGCTGCGGGTTGAGGACCAGCGCAACATCGGCCTCTTCCGGCATTTGCTGCAGGAGGCTGCGCACAAGCGTGGTCTTGCCGGTGCCGACCTCACCGGTGAGCACGATGAATCCATCGCTCTCGGTAATGCCGTAGACCAGATGCGCCAACGCTTCTGCATGCCGGGCGCTCATGAAGAGGTAACGCGGATCCGGCGTGATGTTAAACGGACGTTCCTCTAGTCCGAAAAAATCGAGGTACATAGCCGTCCTATAGTAACCGCGGCGCCCGCTACTGATCTAATCGCTGTCGTCATGCTCCAGCGTGCGAGCTGGGCGCAGCGCCGCACTGCCGAGCTCGCTGAAGCGTTCGCGCACCTCGTCGATAGCGCCATCCACTTCAACCGATTGTGTTGACGAGTCGCCGTCAAACATATCGAGCTGTTGCTCGGTTTCGAGCGACTGTCCGCCGACTCCCAGTAGCCGCACCGCTTGACCCGGATGCGCCGCGCGCCATTCGCGCAACAGCTCCAATGCGGCATCGTAAATCTGGCGACTGCTGTTGGTTGCCGGTCTGACCCGGGTCTGGCGCGTAAAGGTCTGGAAGTCGCTTTGCCGAATCTTGACCTGTATGACACCGGCAGCGAGCGATTTGTTGCGCAAACGTGCCGCGGTTTTGTCGGCGAGGCCACTCAACGCGCGCTTTAGCGATTCGCTGCTGGAGAGGTCGGTATCGAACGTGCGCTCGCTACTCACCGACTTTTCGTCCCGGTCGGGAATGACTTCACGGGTATCTCGGCCTGACGCACGCTCACGCATTCTGAGGGCGTATTTGCCGAAGAGTCGGTGCAGCATCGGCTCCGCGGCGTTCTGTAGGTCACCGAGCGTGGTGAGACCTGCTTCCGACAGTTCCGCTTGTTTGCGCTTGCCGATGCCCGGCAGGACGCTCGCGGGCAGCGATGCGAGACGGCTGCGGGCATCTGCCGCGCCGATCACAGTCAACCCGTCGGGCTTATCGAGGTCAGAGGCAATCTTGGCGACTAGTTTGTTGGCAGCGACACCGACAGAAGCGGTTAACGCGGTTCGTTCCTGAATGCGCACCTTGATGGTCTGGGCGATATGCACCGGTTCACCGTGCAGGCGTTGACTCGCCGTGACATCCAAAAACGCCTCGTCTACGGAAAGCGGTTCGACCTGCGGTGTAATCTCATGAAACACCTCGAAAACCTGCCGGGACACCTGTTTGTAGCGTTCTATGCGAGGCCGTACGCAAATCGCGTCCGGGCATCGCCTCAGGGCCTCGCGCATGGGCATTGCCGAGTGAATGCCGAAACGGCGTGCCTCGTAGCTCGCCGCCGCGACGACACCGCGACCCCCTGTTCCGCCGACGAGCAGGGGCAATCCGGCATGTTCGGGATGATCTCGCTGCTCGACGCTGGCAAAAAACGCGTCCATGTCGACGTGCAGGATCGCGCGGTCGCTCATTTCTCAGTCGATACGCTGCACAATGCGACGCGCCAGAACCGCGAGCGGCTCAGCCGCAGCACCGAACGGCTCGAGCAGGGCTAGCCCTTCTTCGTACAATCGTTCGCAATCCGCCTTGGCTTTCTCCAGCCCAAAAATCGCGGGCCAGGTGGCCTTGTCATGGATGAGATCTGATCCCGCCGGTTTTCCGATCGTCTCGGTGTCGCCTTCGATGTCGAGAATGTCGTCGCGAATCTGGAACGCGAGCCCGAGGTTCTCCGAAAATTGCTGCAGCATTTGACCGTGTGCATCCGAGGTTTGTGCAGAGATAGCGGCGGGCATCATGACCGCTGCCCGGATGAGCGCCCCCGTTTTTTGTGCAAACATTTGCTGCAACAAAGCACCGTCAATTTGCTTACCCTCCGATTCGATATCGATAGCCTGACCGCCGGTCATGCCGAGCGATCCGCAGGCCTCCGCCAGCAGGCGCACCATCGTGAGCCGTGCAGGTGCGGCGGGTCCCCCAGTTCGCGCCAAAGTCTCAAACGCCAGCGGCTGCAATGCGTCGGCCGCCAAAATAGCGGTGGCCTCATCGAACTGGCGGTGCACCGTGGGACGGCCACGCCGAAGATCATCGTCATCCATTGCGGGCAAATCGTCATGCACCAGTGAAAACGCATGAATGAGCTCGACAGCAACCGCGGCATCGTCCAGCGTTTGGCGGTCGTCGATGCCGAGCACTTCCCCCGTGGCGTACACCAGCAACGGTCGGATACGCTTGCCGCCGTTCAGCGTGGCATAGCGCATTGCCTCATGTAGTCGAACGGGCGGCGTGTCAGCCGCCGGTAGTGCTTGGGCAAGCGCGAGATCGACCCGAGCGATATAATCAGGAATAGCGTTTTCGAACGACACGATACGAGACAACCCCGGTGACAGAGCCGCTATTGTGCGCGCGCGGACAGTGATTTGACAGATCAAGAAGAGCAAATTTCGCGCGCGACCGCGCAAGCGCATCCCAACATCGCGTTGGTCAAATACTGGGGCAAGGCCGACACCGGGCGAAACCTTCCCGCGACGGGCTCACTGTCGCTCACGCTGGGTGCACTGCATACACAAACCACAGTCGCACGTGGCGCGGCCGACTCCTTGCTGGTCAACGGCATGCCCCGGCCAGACATGGCCGCCCGACTATTTCGGTTTCTGGACTCGGCCTTTCCGGATCGACCTGCGCTTTCTATAGATACCCAAAACGATTTCCCGACGGCTGCCGGACTTGCCTCGTCCGCATCGGGATTTGCGGCAGCGGTTTGTGCTGTCGATGGATTGCTGCAGTCCGCCCACTCGCAGCATCGACTGGCGCAATTGGCCGGCGGGGGGTCTGGGTCGGCAGCGCGTTCGCTCTATGGCGGCATTGTGAGGCTTGATGCGCCGAGCGTGGAAAACGATGACATACGGTTGCAGCCACTAGCAGACCCATCCGATTGGCCACTGGAAGTCATGGCCGCGGTGATCGACGAAGGTCCGAAGGCGGTAGGCTCGACCGAAGGTATGGAGCGCACTCGCGCAACATCGCCGTACTACCCGGTCTGGATCGACTCCCATGCTCGCGATCTTGACGTGGCGACGGACGCAGTGGCGAAACGCGATTTTGCTGCATTGGCGGAGGTGACCGAACACAGCTTCTTCAAGATGCACGCGGTGATGATGTCGTCACAACCGGCACTGCTGTATTGGCTACCGGCCAGTGTTGGCGTGGTGCGTGCCGTCGCGGATTTGCGCTCACGCGGTCTGCCGGCATGCTGCACCATGGATGCAGGACCGCAGGTCAAGGTTGTGACAACGCCCGATGCTGCCGCCGATATAGCGGACGCATTGGCCGAGGTCGACGGTGTGCAGCGCATCATCCGCTCGGGACTCGGCGGTGCGCCGGTCGTGAATCTCGAACGATGATTGCCCGCATGATGCAGGCACCCGGCAAGATGATGTTGTGCGGGGAGTATGCTGTGCTTGACGGCGCACCGGCCGTGCTGGCGTGCGCAGGACCGATGGTGACAGCAAGACTCGAAGCCATCGAGCACTCGCCCAGCATTGTTGAAACCCGACTCGATACCGATCAGTACTGGCACTTCAGTTTTGACGATGAGTTGCGTTGGGCCAAACCGAACCCTCCGATGTTGATCGATGCGTTGCTTCGGGAGTTCCCGCCGCTGGAGCCTTGCCGTCTCAGCGTCGATTCCAGTGCGTTTTTTGCCGAAGGTCGAAAGCTCGGTCTTGGATCCAGCGCCGCTGTAGCGGTCGCGGTCGGTACTGCGCTGGGCGCTGCGATTGATGCAGAGGCTGTCGCGAAGATGGCGTCTGCCCATCGTGCGTTTCAGGGTGGCAGCGGCAGCGGCGCTGATGTGCATGCGATCGCAACCGGCGGTGTTGTGCAGTTCGAACAAGGCGCGGCCACCTCGCTCCCGGCACCCGGGAACGGATTGCAGATTCAGCCGATCATTGCGATGGCTTCAGTCTCCACGGTTGACCGAATCGCCAGATTTCGTTCGTGGCAGCAGGTGGCACCAGATGCGGACGGACGGCTCGAGGGTCTCGGCGCTTGTGCGCGCGAACTCGTCCGCTGGTGGCAGGCCGGCGATAACCCGGCGATAATGCAAGGGTTTAGGGATTATCTGGCTCAGATGAGCGAGGTATCCGATGCGGCCGGGTTGGATTATCTGGGCGGTGGACACGCCCAATTGGTACAACTCGCGCAAGACTGCGGCGTCGCCTATAAACCCTGCGGCGCGGGCGGTGGTGACTTGGGATTTGCGGTGGCGCTCGACGCCGAGCAAATGCAGCGATTCCGCCGCCAGGCTGAGGATGCGGGGTTTACGGCGCCAGTATGGCCGGTCGGCACAGTAGCACCGCGTGGGGACGCGGTGAGAGGAGCGGTACATTGACCTCAGTATTCAGCGGATTCTATCGACTCGCGGTTAGCGAGCGGCTATCCGCATTGCACGAGGCGGGTGCGATTACCACCGCCGACTTCGCCGCATTATCGAGTGGGGATGTGACGCTCGACCGCCATGTTGCCGAGCATCTCATCGAGAATGTCATCGGCGTGGCTGGATTGCCTTTTGCCGTCGCCCTGAATTTCCGGATCAATGGCGTCGATCGCCTGGTGCCGATGGTGGTCGAGGAGCCCTCGATTGTCGCGGCGCTTTCGTCGGCCGCAAAGATCGCACGATCGGCGGGCGGCTTCCGCGTCGATAGTGATCCGGCGCTGATGATCGGTCAGGTGCAGTTGCTCGATGTGGCCGACCCTGATGCGGCGCTCGCGGCCCTGGAAGCCGAGCGTGAGGCCATCCTGGAGGCAGCCAATGATGTACATCCAAATCTGACCGCTCGTGGCGGCGGTGTGCGCGGCATGGAGTGCCATGTGCATGCACGCACCGAGGGCGGTCACATGGTGATCGTCCATCTGTTGATCGATACGTGTGACGCGATGGGCGCCAACCTGATCAACACGATTTGTGAGCAGGTGGCTCCGATGCTCGCGCGGATCGTCGAAGGCCGCGCGCATTTGCGCATTCTCTCGAACCTGGCTGACCGTGCACTGGTGCGCTCGACAATGCGCGTACCGTTGAAGGCGCTGGATACCGATCCGGCGCGTGCGGCCTCAATTCGAGATGGCGTCATCGCGGCGAATGAATTTGCAGAGCTAGATCCACATAGGGCGACAACGCATAACAAAGGGATCATGAACGGTATCGACGCTGTTGTTGTTGCGACGGGTAACGACTGGCGGGCAGCTGAGGCGAGCGCACATGCCTATGCGGCGCGTGATGGCCAGTACCGGTCATTGACTCGCTGGGTTGCCAACGATGAGGGGGATCTCGTCGGGACGCTCGAGTTGCCTATTAAGCTCGGTATTGTCGGCGGTTCAGTGCGGGTTAACCCGGTTGCACAGCTCAGTCTGCGATTGGCAGGAATTGAGCGTGCTCGGGAACTGGACGAAATCGCTTGTGCGGTCGGCCTTGCTCAGAATTTCTCGGCGATCAAGGCGCTCGCCACCGATGGCATCCAGCGTGGTCATATGGCGCTGCATGCCCGCAGCGTAGCCATCCAGGCTGGCGCGCGAGAGCAGGAAGTGGACGCAGTCGTTGCAGACATGGTGAGCGAAGGCGCGGTCAAAACCTGGCGTGCGCGCGAGTTGCTCGACGCACTACGTGCGAAATCGCCAGCTGCGGTACCGCGATCCAAGATCGCCTCGGTCAGCAGTTCGGCAAAGATTATCTTGGCTGGTGAGCATGCTGTGGTTTACGGCCGTCGTGCCCTCGGCCTGCCTATGCCACGAGCATTACGGGCCGAGATTTTTGCGTCCAGTGAGTCTTTGACGATCGATGTTCCGGATTGGCAGTTAAGATTTGATGCCGCCGATGACTCCGATCTCAGAAGTCCGCTGGGGATGTTGGTCGAGACCATCACTCGGCTGCTCGAGTTGCCGCCTGCTAAAGGGCATATCGAAGTTGCGTCGCGGATTCCGTTTGCGGCGGGTCTCGGTGGCTCCGCGGCGCTGGCTGTGGTGCTGATCCGCGCGCTGGCCAGGCTTTCTGAACTGACGCTCGACGACGAGACCATCAACAAGGTCGCGTTCGAGTGCGAAAAACTGGCACATGGCACGCCATCTGGTGTCGACAACACGCTCGCGACCTTCGCCAAGCCGTTGGTATTCGCGCCGGCTGCGGAACAGCGCTGGCGTGATCTGAAAATTGGCAAACCGCTACAGCTCGTGATCGCGTTTAGCGGTGTTAAGGGCGTGACCTCCGAGCTTGTCGCGCGAGTGGCGCAGCGGCGTGAGCGTCAGCCGGGGGTATTCGACCAGCTGTTCGATCAAATCGATCTGCAGGTCGATCGTTGTCTTGATGCACTGGCGACCGGCGACAACCGGGCTCTCGGCGATGCGCTGAACGTCAACCAGGGCTTGCTCAATGCACTGGGTGTCAGTCACCCGAAACTCGAACAGATGCTGAGTGTCGCTCGGGATGCCGGTGCACTCGGTGCCAAGCTGACCGGCGCGGGTGGCGGCGGTTCGGTGGTCGCTGTCTGCCAGCCCGAAACCGCAAATGCGGTAGCCGAGGCATTGCGCAAAGCGCGATTCGAGGCGCGAGTGATCGATATTCCGCCTACTGATGCTGCGGATGCGATCGTCTCATTCGAGGGGGAGGAGCTGATCCTCGTCGACAGCAACGATGAGCCCACCGGCTATCTCAGCAAAGCGGAAGCACACAATGGTGAAGGCACTCTGCATCGCGCGTTCTCATTGTTCGTGTTTAACGACGAGGGCGAATTACTGCTGCAGCAACGCTCGCATGACAAGCGTTTGTGGGGTGGATTTTGGTCCAACAGTTGCTGCTCTCATCCGCGTCGCGGTGAGACTATGGAGTACGCGGTCCATCGACGCCTCGAACAAGAACTCGGCTGTACGGCCGAATTGAAGTATCTCTACAAGTTTGAATATCAGGCGAATTTCGGGCCCGAGGGCAGCGAGCATGAATTGTGCTCGGTCTACGTCGGACGACTGGCTAGTGAGGTCCGGCCCAATAAGACGGAGATCGCCGATTGGCGTTTTGTTTCGCCCGAGGCGGTGGACGCAATGCTCAAGAACGCGCCCGACACGCTCACGCCGTGGTTCAAGATGGAGTGGGAGCGACTGCGCCGAGACCACGCCGACGATATTGCGGCGCTCGCATCGCCGGTGCAGGCCTAAAGCCCGAGTTACGCCTGGAAGCGGTAGTACTCGATGCCGATGTCTTGAAAGCGGTGATCGGTTTCTTTGCCGACTTCCTTGATGACGAACTCATCGGCATGTGATGCTGGCAGATCGTTCACCCGACGGCCGTCATGCAAAGCTTCATATTGCGCTTGCGTCAGATCGATCGGACCTTCGAGCGCATTGGTGAATCGCATGCGGCGGGTGGCTTCACGCCATGAATCGACGATGTACATCGGAATGACTTCAGCTGCGTCACCGCTGCCGTAGCCAAATGTCAGGATTTCCTGACCGGTCAGGTCGAGATCGCGCTCCAGAGCCTCTTCGAAACCGGCTGCCATCCAGGCCGGCAATGCTGCAGTGTAGAGGTTGCCGAGATCACGCATACGTTCGCTGCCAAGCGCGAGCTTACTCGGCACCATGGATTCGTAATCCGGGTGCTTTCTCAACAAGCGAGCTAGTGCCATGGTCAGTGGCATCGTCTCTTCATTGAGCCGCTCGCGACTGGCGAGCGCCGCCACGTCGTGGACCGCGGTGAGTTCAGCAACCAGCGCCTGCACATCGATGTCGCTGCCCAGAGCCAAGTCAGCCAGACGTGCCCTATGAGCATCACCGCCCGTCGCGAGTGCCCACAGATACGCAACGGCGAGCCCATTCTCCGGCATCCGGCGATAGGGCCGGTGCATGAAAATGTGATTCAGACTCGCCAGGTGATCAGCGGCCACCAGATCGCGCCGTCGATACATGTCGGCCAATGCCTGGATCGTCTCATCGATATAGCAGGTGGTTGAATACTTGCCATTGAAGACCGGGAAGTCCTGCACCTGATGCGTTTCACTACGGTCCTGATTACAAAAACGCAGCATCGGCTTTCTGAAGTCCATCACACGGTAGTCAGATGCGCTACCACTGCTTGGCAGGTCGACCACGGCGAGTTTGGGGTCTTCTTCGAGCAGCATGGCCACGGCGCCAGCGCCCTGCGTCGGCTCGCCGCTGCTGCCGCGCTGGTATTCAGCGATATCTGCGCAAACCACGATTGCCTGGCTGCCACGTCCGTCCAGTGCGAGCGTACGTAGTGCACTCTTCATGGCATAGACGCCACCGAGGCATGCGTGTTTGAACTCGGGGACTTCGCAGGCACGCGACAGCGGCGCTTTGCCCTCAGCGACGAGTGCTGAGTCGACCATGCCCTTGATGATGATCGCCCCTGCGGAATTGTCGAGGCTGGATTCGGTACCGAGCCCAAGGAAACGCACACGTTGTGGGTCGATATCGTATTGGCGAATCAACCGCAGAACTGCGGTCGCCGCCATGGTGTACATGCTGTGCTGATGGCCGCGCATGCGGAAGCTGTGCCCGACAACCTCGCGCATCTTGGACCACTGCTGCCCGGTCCATTGGCACCACTGTTCAAGCTCCACCCGGTAAGGCGGTACGTACGTAGCGAGACCACTGATTCCGATGTTCATATTCTTATATTACCGCGAGTCGTTAGTGACAGCGGGACGTGCTGACACACCCGTACCGGGTGTGTTCGGATCGCCGATGGCAGCGCGGTTCTGCCAGAAGCGAAGGCTCGTTCCCCAAATTTCATTGTAAAGCGAAGTTGACAAGCCCTCAAGCCGCGATCAGTAAGTAATCACGATGTAGATGAGCGTCATGAGCAGTAAAAGCACGAAAGAAGACAGGTAGGCTGCATTGATGACGACGAATTTCGGCATTGTCCAGAGGTGCCCCTGACTGTAAACCTGTCTTAACGCTCGGTACAAATACGTCCAGATATAGACCCCCCCGATAACCGCCGGGATGACCATCAGTGCTTCATGGAACCCAAGTGCATCGGCGATGTACTCGTAGAGTGTGATGACAAGCCAGCCCGTGAACGCAAATGCGTGGTAGTGTATCAGCGTCAGTAGGTGTTCCACGTAGTATTTGCCGGTCAAGGGATAGAGCAACTTCAGGACCAATGCCATTACCGGCAATAGCAGCAGTGCCACGGCCGGCGCGGATTGCTCCATGCGCTCGAATAATCGTCTTCCCTTGGTCTCGGTCAGATCTTGACAGACCTCGGTTTGGCGCTCCGGCGGCATGAGTCGTTGCAGCATCGGAATCCCGAAATCGAGGTTGATATCACAGCCGGTGTTGCCGTAGCGATCACTGCGCAGCTGCAGACCCGGCATTTCATCGAATTCCTCAGGATCTGACGCAGACGGGGGCTCAACCTCAGAGTCGATTTCGCTGCCAGTGCTATCCACCACTGGTGAGTCTGTTTCCGGCTCGTCCTCTTGCGCGTCTTCAACCGCCGCATCGCTTGCGGTTTCATCACGTTCTTGCGCTTTCTTACGTTTTTCTTCTCTGGCAGCGTCCTCGAGTGCTTGCGCAAGGTCCGCGCGTTGCTCGGCACTTGCCAACAGCTCGCGGGCCTTTTCCGGACTGAATTCTTCTATTTCTTGCGCAACACTCGCCAGTTCACGGGCGATGCGCCGCTCCACGTCGGCCTCGGTGCTCGGACCCTCATCCTCGAAGTCGATCGATGATCCGCCTGTCACCTGCATCACCAGGAAAAATAGAAAGCTCAATACCAGGTAGGTCCGGAATGGCGGCATATACCGCATACGTCGACCCGACAGGTATTCCGACGTGAGGAACCCCGGCCGCGACATCAACGGCCAGATCGTGCGCCAAAGTCGCGAGTCGAAATCGAACAACTCGCCGAAGCCGTCGCGTAGTAACTCGCCGAGCGTGATGACGCGGGCGCGGTTCTTTTGCCCGCAATTCCAGCAGTATTGACCATCAAAGGAAACGCCGCAGTTCGGGCAGGTTGCCATCTCGGCGCCATCGATCTTGCGCACTGCGCGGCTTGCATGCAGATCGTTGCCAAACAGCTCTCGCCCCGCCCGTCGCATCGGGTCGGCGTGTTCGAGCAGATAGGTGTCCAGCGCCTCCTGATCGCGCATCAGGTAGTGGACGGTATAGGTCAGATCGCCGTTGTTGGATTGCTCTGGCTTGAAGCGCTGCGCTTCTACGAACCCCGGAAGCTCGAGCATGTGCTTCACATGCTCTGGCAACCACTCGGCCATCTCAGCGCTCCGGGCCGCAGGGACCCGGAGACTGACTTCATAGACGACCTGCGGCTTCAGCGTTAGGCCTCTTCAGGCTTGGGCTTGGATGCCGATTTCTTGGTCGTGCGTTTCTTGGTGGTCCGTTTCTTGGCAGTCGCTTTCTTTGCGGCCGGCTTTTTCTTCGCGGTCTTCTTGCGCGCGGGCTTAGCAGCAGCGCCACCACGTCCGATTTCGTCGGGGGCGAAGTCATCGACAGCCACAAGCTCTGCGACTGCCTCGTGGTAGCGCATCAACTGGGCGCCTTCTTCCGGCAGCAGTAGACCTTTGTCCATCGCTTCCTCTACCTGATAAGGCAGATAGTCAGCTGTGATCTCGCCGGCCTTGGCAGCGTCGCGTAAGCGTCGCTCGAGTGGCTCAATCAACACGGCCTGTTCGAGTGCGGACTGCAACATGCCGAGCGCGTTGGTCGGTTGCTGCTCACGGTAGACCTGCGCGCACAGACGGTCGCGTGCCTGAGTTGGGTTGATCATCAGCTCAACGATGTCCTTACCGATGCGGTCAGATGGCGCCGAGTAGGTGCGACCTCTTGGGAAGATCAAAGCACGCAGCAACCACGCCACCGGTCGGTTCGGGAAGTTCTGCAAAAACTTGTGCAGCTGTTCCTGCGCCTCATACATCAGCGTACGTACCGACCATTCGACCAGCGGTAAATCCTGTGGCTGTCGGCCCTGGTTTTCGTAGTGTTTGAGTACGCAGCTGGCCAAGTATATGTAGCTGAAGACATCGCCGAGACGCGCAGACAGACGCTCTTTGATCTTGAGACGACCACCCAGGGTGAGCATCGCGAAATCCGAAGTCAGTGCAAACGCGGCACTGTAGCGGTTGATGTTCTGGTAATAACGCTCGGTGGGCCCATGCAGTGGAACTTCGCTGTAACGCGCATGGGTCAATGCCATCACAAAGGATCGCGCCGCATTGCTGACCGCGTAGCCGACATGGCCGAACAGCGCCTTGTCGAATTCGACCAGCCCACGCTCCTCATCGGCATCCTGCGCCGCGTGCAGCTCGCGCAAGACAAACGGATGGCAGCGAATGGCGCCCTGTCCGAAGATGATGAGCGAGCGGGTCAGGATATTGGCGCCTTCGACGGTGATCGCGATGGGCAAAGCCATGTAGCCGCGGCCGAGATAGTTCTTCGGCCCCATCATCACGCCCTTACCGCCCTGCACATCCATACCATCGTTCGCGACTTTCCGCGCGAGCTCGGTGCAGTGGTACTTCAAAATGGCGGAGGGCACGGCGGGCTTCTCGCCTTCGGTGATCGCACCGGAGGTGACGTCTACCGCCGCATTCATGATGTAGGTGTGACCGGCCATGCGTGAGATCGCTTCACCGACGCCCTCGAACATGCCGATCGGCATGTTGAATTGCTTACGGATGCGCGCGTAAGCACCCGTCGCGAAGGTTGCCGCCTGGCCACCACCGGCGCCACTGGACGGCAGTGTGATCGCACGGCCTACCGACAGAAGCTCAACGAGCATCTTCCAGCCCTTGCCCGCCATTTCCGGTCCACCGATGATGTAATCGAGCGGGACAAAGACGTCCTTGCCGCTGGTCGGTCCGTTCTGGAACGGCACGTTCAGGGGGTTATGTCGCCGGCCATGGACAACGCCAGGTGTGCTGGTTGGGATCAGCGCGGCGGTGATGCCGTACTCTTTCTCTTCACCGATCAGTTGGTCGGGATCATAGAGCTTGAACGCGAGTCCAAGCACCGTGGCGATCGGCGCAAGCGTGATGTAGCGCTTGTCCCAGTTCAGGCGGATGCCGAGGATTTCTTCGCCTTCCCATTCGCCTTTGCAGACTACGCCCGAGTCGATGATCGAGGCGGCATCGGAGCCCGCCTGTGGTGAGGTCAACGCGAAGCACGGAATTTCGTCGCCTGATGCCAGGCCAGGCAAGTAGCGTTGCTTCTGCTCGTCGGTGCCGTAGTGCAACAGAAGCTCAGCAGGTCCAAGGGAGTTCGGCACGCCGATAGTCGAGGCCGCCACCGTGCTGCGGGTCGACAGCTTTTTCAGGATCTGTGCGTTTGCGTAAGGAGAAAACTCGAGGCCGCCATATTCTTTCGGGATGATCATCGCGAAAAATTTGTGCTTCTTGATGATCATCCCGAAAGAATATGGCGGCCTCGAGTTTTCTCCTTACGCAAACGCACAGATCCTGAAAAAGCTGTCGACCCGCAGCACGGTGGCGGCCTCGACTATCGGCGTGCCGAACTCCCTTGG